>DASPVZ010000012.1:0-32875 GCA_035622135.1 Candidatus Cybelea sp.
CTGCTGGAAGCATTCGCGGCAATAGACGGGTCGTCCTTGCGTCGGCTTAAACGGGACAGTGGTTTCCTTCCCGCATTGGGAACAGACGGTCTTCGTCTCAACACGTTGAACGCCGTTGTTGATGGCACTTGAAGACCCGCCCTGCGCCCGTGCCGACTTGCATGCTTTGCACCGCTTGGGCTCGTTCTTGAATCCCTTGTCGGCGAAGAACATTTGCTCGCCGGCCGTGAAAACGAACTCCGCCCCGCACTCGCTGCACTTCAGGACCTTGTCATGGTATTCCATCGTCCGCTCCGGAACCGTGCTGGGGACAGGACTGGCAGCGGTACAACTCGGCTTTCACGGTTTGCGTTTGGCAAACCGTGATCCCATTCTCAGGCGTCGAGTACAACGATTCGGGGTCCGAGCCGGAAAACGCCCAAGTGATCAGATCGCCTAATCCTGCTCTCGCCGTTGCTTCTTGCGAAGGCGCTTACGCGAGAGGGCTTCCTTTGCCCGACGCTTCTCACCCGGCTTCATGTAGTAGCTGTGCTTTTTGATCTCCTTGATGATGTCTTCCGACTGCACCTTGCGTTTGAAGCGCCGGAGTGCGTTCTCCAAAGACTCACCCTCTTGAACCACAACTTCTGCCACGCGTATTCACCCCCGTTCCCCTTTTGCGTATTTGTTAAAGATTAGGTATAGACAGTTTACCGGTTCACGCGTCGACCGGCAATTGCCCACATCTTCTATCGGAGGCTTTGCCGTAAGTCAAGCTGAAATTGGGGCACTTACGGCTGTCCGGCGAATCGTGCTCGGCGAGCGAGCGGGCGATCGCTCGGTTCTGCCGAATCGGGTCGAGCGCCCGGCTCGCCCCGGCCTGCTGGCACCTCCCCGGAGGCAAGAGTTGATGACGGTTGCTGCTCTGTTTAAAATGTGCCGTTACACGTTGACCGGAGTAAAGCCGTTCGATGTCCGCCATGCGCAATGCGATCGGCGTCTTGCTCGCCGGGGGCCAGGGGGAGAGATTGTGGCCCCTGACGCGGGACCGCGCCAAGCCCGCTGTGCCGTTTGGCGGGGTCTACCGCATCATCGATATCACGCTCTCGAACTGCTTAAACAGCGAGTTGCGTCGCGTTTTCGTGCTCACGCAATACAAAGCGCTCAGCTTGAATCGCCACGTGCGTCGCGGATGGTCCGTGCTGATGGGATTCGGTGAATTCATTGAAGTGCTGCCCCCGCAGATGCGCGTCTCGCAACACTGGTATCGCGGCACGGCCGACGCCGTGTATCAAAACATCTATTCGATCGGCAGCGAGCAATCGAACTACGTGTTCATTCTTTCCGGCGACCACATTTACAAGATGAACTACCAGACGATGCTCGAACAGCATGTCGGGACGGGAGCGGACGTCACCGTGGCCACCTTCGAGGTGGATACCCAGTCGGCGGCAAAGAGATTCGGCGTGATCGAGACGGACAAGGACTGGCGCATCGTCGGATTCGAGGAAAAGCCTGTCGCACCGAAGGAATCGCCCATCCATCCCGGCAAGGTGAACGCCTCGATGGGTGTCTATCTTTTCAACACCCATCTCCTGGTTCCCATCTTGATTGACGACGCAGAGAGCCCTACGTCAAGCCACGATTTTGGCAAAGATATCATTCCCCGCATCATCGGCAAGCACCGCGTATTCGCCTACAATTTTCGCGACGAGAACAAAAAGGAAGATTCCTACTGGCGCGACGTTGGCACGGTCGATGCCTACCATGAGGCCAACATGGACCTGTGCGCCGTCTCCCCCGTTTTCAACCTGTACGACAAGAGTTGGCCGCTGCAAACCTGGCAGCAGCAGTATCCGCCGGCAAAATTCGTTTTCGGCGAACCGCAACGCATGGGTGTGGCTGTCGATTCCGTCGTAGCGGGGGGCTCGATCGTCTCCGGCGGGCGCGTATCGAATTGCGTTCTCGGCTACGACGTGCGCATCAACAGCTACAGCGAACTCGAAGAGGCCATCATTTTTAATCACGTGAACGTGGGACGCCATTCGCGCATCCGCCGCGCCATCATCGATCGTCACGTAACTTTGCCGGAAGGCACGGTGATCGGCTTCGACGAGGAGGCTGACCGCGCGCGCTACTCGGTCTCCGACGGGGGCATTGTCGTGGTTGTGCGGCCCGAGTCGATGCTCGAGGAGCCCGAGTAGTCGGCCACTCCTCGAGGAGCGATCCGCCAACAAACTCTTGCCAAGGTGGATATCCGCTCTCCCGCGCTCCTCCGCCCCGTACAGGTGCAGGCCTGTTGAACTTGCCGCTCGGGCGGAAAGAGAGCCTTCCAAAGAACGCTCGGGTCGGGCTTGGAGGGAGGAAAAGTTTCCCGTAGACTTCTGTTTTCATCTTCGGCTTGTAGAGCAGGCGTAGAGCGACCTCATAGGGAGTCAACTCGTGGCTACGAAGATCGTCAGCGTGCAGGGCCGTGAAATTCTTGATTCTCGTGGCAATCCGACCGTGGAAGCCGACGTTCGCTTAGAAGGCGGAAGCCTCGGGCGCGCGGCGGTTCCCTCGGGGGCGTCGACGGGCGAGCATGAAGCGATCGAGCTCCGCGATGGCGACCCGTCGCGGTACCTTGGCAGAGGAGTGGAGAAGGCCGTCGCGCACATCAATCGGGAAATCGCCCAGGCCGTCACCGGCAGGGACGCCTCCGATCAGCGCGCACTCGATCGGCGCATGATCGAGGCGGACGGCACGCCAAACAAATCGAGTCTCGGCGCGAACGCGATTCTTGCCGTTTCCATGGCTGCCGCGCGGGCCGCGGCAGCCCAAGCGAAGCAGCCGCTCTACAAATATCTCGCGCGTTACTCGACGAATTCCGCGGGGAACACGCTGCCCGTTCCCATGATGAATATCCTCAACGGGGGCGCCCACGCGGACAATTCCGTCGACGTTCAGGAATTCATGGTCATGCCCCTGGGCGCCCCGACCTTTCGCGAAGCGCTGCGCTGGGGTGTCGAAGTGTTCCACAATCTAAAGGGCGTGCTGAAAAAGAACGGCTATTCAACGGCGGTCGGCGATGAGGGCGGTTTCGCGCCCAATCTGAAGTCGAACGAGGAAGCACTCGAACGCATTTTGCAAGCGATCACCGCGGCCGGTTTCAAGCCCGGCGAGCAGGTCGCCATCGCCTTGGATCCCGCCGCGAGCGAGTTTTACGACAAGGCCGCCCGTAAATATGCGTTCAAGAAATCGGACAACTCTCAGCGCACGCCCGAGGAGATGGCCAAGTTTTGGGAGGCTTGGCTCGGGCGGTATCCTATCGTCTCGCTCGAGGACGGCATGTCCGAGCAGGATTGGGAGGGCTGGAAGGTGCTCACGCGCGATGCGGGGAAAAGCGTTCAGCTGGTCGGGGACGACCTGTTCGTCACCAATCCGAGAATCTTTTCGCGCGGGATTTCCGAGGGAATCGCCAATTCGATTCTGATCAAGCTGAATCAGATCGGCACGGTCACGGAAACCATCGAAGCGGTCGAAATGGCTCGAAAAGCGAACTACACGGCCGTCGTTTCGCACCGTTCCGGCGAAACCGAAGACCCGTTCATCGCCGATTTCGTGGTGGCCATGGGCACCGGCCAGATCAAAACGGGTTCCGCGTCGCGCACCGACCGCATCGCCAAATACAATCAGCTCCTCCGTATCGAAGAAGAACTCGGCAGCGCGGCCAACTTCCCCGGCCGCTCCGCTCTGGCGCGGCGCTGACCAACAAGAACAAAGCAAAGGCTCCCGGGGGAATCATCTGCCGCGGTTTCCCTCACCGCGCGGGGACCGAGCCGTGAGGGCCGGCGGGCTTTGGATTCTGCGTGGATCGGGCGTTCTCTCGAGGTGGTGCGATTCCTACCTACAAACTCGCGCTCATTGGGTTCGGGAACGTGGGGCGGGAGTTCGTGCGCTTGCTGCGCGCAAAGCAAGAGCGTCTGCGCGCCGATTACCGGATCGAATGGCGCCTGACTGGCCTGGCCTCACGGCGTTTGGGCTGGATCGCGGAGGCCGAGGGGCTCGATTCGGCTGCGCTCCTTGAGGGCCGGTTCCCAGATCCCCGGCCAGGGGGCGGGCCCCAGAACGTCAGCGAGTGGCTCGCTGCGGCGGACGCGGACGTGCTGTTCGAAGCGAGCTCGCTCAATCGTCATTCCGGCCAGCCCGCGATCGACCATTTGCGTGCCGCGCTCGAGCGCGGCGCCCACGCCGTCAGCGCCAACAAAGGACCGATCGTGCACGCCTATGGCGAGCTGCGCGGCCTCGCGGGCCAGCGAGGGCGTCGATTCCTGTTCGAGTCCACGGTAATGGACGGCGCGCCGATCTTCTCCATGTTTCCACGCTCGCTGCCGGCCGTCGAGCTGCGCGGCTTTCAGGGCATCCTGAATTCGACCACCAACGTCGTCCTCACCGAAATGGAAAAAGGCCTGACTCTCGACCAGGCCGTCAAGCACGCTCAGGCAATCGGTGTCGCCGAGACCGATCCATCGGAAGATCTGGACGGCTGGGACGCTGCGGTGAAGGTCGCCGCGCTCGTGATTGTGCTGATGGATGTGCCGATCCGGCTCGAGGACATCGAACGGGTCGGAATCCGCGGCGTGTCGACGGAAGAGATTCATGCCGCACGCGCCGCGGGAATGCGCTATAAGCTCGTCTGCCGCGCCGAACGTACCTTCGACGGGGTGCGCGCCAGCGTTCGCCCCGAGCGACTCTCGATGAGCGATTCACTTGCCTTGCTCGAAGGCACCACCTCCCTCGTGAGGTTTGACACAGACGTAATGGGAGTTTCGATCATCGAGCACAAACCGGGTGTTATCGCCACCGCATACGGGCTGCTCGGCGATTTCATCCGCGCGGTCTCCGAGGGAAGATGACCGTGCGAGGGACGGTCTCTCGTTGTGATGTGACGCTGGCACTTGAAAATTTCCGAGATTCGACCAATACTTCCCGACTTGGTCGCGTCCGCCATTTTGACTGAAAGCCGTTGATGATCCGCTTCACTAGCCATCCCGTTTTTCCCAGGGCACGTCGAGCGCTCGGCCGGCGGCGGTTCGCCGCCAGACGAATGCGTCTGGCTGTCCTGGTGCCTTTCAAATTGCCCCTCGATAAAGGGGTGGGCGAATGATCGTCGGCGTGCCCCGAGAAACCTTCCCCGGCGAGCGTCGCGTAGCTCTTGTACCCTCGACCATTGCGAACCTCAGGAAAATCGGCCTGGATGTTGTTCTGGAGGCCAATGCCGGTCTGGAAGCCGGTTACCCCGACCCGGAGTACCTGGCCAAGGGAGCCAGGATCCTCGAGGACCGCGCGGAGGTTTTTCGCAGCGCGGACATTGTGGTTCAGATTCTCTGTTACGGATCGAACGATAAGACGGGCAAGGCCGACGTCCCTCACTATCGCCCCGGTCAGATTCTGATCGGCTTCCTGCGGCCGCTCGGTGTGCTGCAGACGATCGAGGATATTGCCCGCACCGGTGTGAACTCTTTCGCCGTCGAGTTGATGCCGCGCACCACACGAGCGCAAAACATGGACGCGCTCTCATCGATGGGAACCATCTGCGGGTACAAGGCCGTGCTCATCGCCGCCGACACGCTGCCCCGTCTTTTCCCCATGATGACCACCGCCGCCGGGACCATCACACCCGGGCGTGTCTTCATCATTGGTGCGGGGGTGGCCGGTCTGCAAGCCATTGCCACGGCGCGCAGGCTGGGGGCGGTGACTTCGGCCTATGACCTACGCCCGGCGGTGAAGGAGCAGGTGCAAAGCCTGGGTGCGCGGTTTATCGAGCTGCCGGTCGAGGCCCAGGACGCGCAGGATGCAGCCGGCTACGCTCGCGCACAGGACGAGTTGTTCTACCGCCGCCAGCGCGAGTTGCTCGCTCGGGTGGTAGCCGAAAACGACGTGGTGATCACGGCGGCCGTGATACCGGGCAAAAAGTCGCCCGTGCTGATCACCGGAGATATGGTGGCGGGCATGGCGCCCGGCTCGGTGATCATCGACCTGGCCGCCGAGCGCGGAGGCAACTGCGAACTGACCCGCATGGGCGAGAAGATCGTGGCCCACGGAGTCACCATCATCGGGTGGCTGAACCTGGCGAGCAGCGTCCCGCACGATGCAAGCCAAATGTACGGGCGGAACATGGTCGCCTTTCTCGGCCATATGGTCAAGGAAGGGAAGGCGGTGATCGATCCGAACGACGAGATCACGCGCAGCACGCTCGTCACGCAAGCCGGCGAAATCGTGAATGCGCGCGTGCGCGAGTTTTTCTCGCTGGGGCCTTAGCGGATCGCCCGTAGGGCCCGCGGGTCTGCCCTTTTTGAAACGGAGCGGATCGACTCGCGCCGCGCCGGCAAGCGAAAGCGGAGTTCAAAAGGAGAACGAATGCCTCCGGATTTCATCTCCAACCTCTTCGTCTTCATTCTGGCTGGCCTTGTCGGTTTCGAAGTCATCAAACGCGTTTCGCCGCTTCTGCATACGCCGCTCATGTCGCTCACCAACGCCCTGGATGCCATCGTGGTCGTCGCCG
Organism: Candidatus Cybelea sp.; assembly: GCA_035622135.1. Taxonomy (GTDB): domain Bacteria; phylum Acidobacteriota; class Terriglobia; order Acidiferrales; family UBA7541; genus Palsa-295. The sequence goes on from DASPVZ010000012.1 coordinate 6,524, forward strand.
CGATTATTATTGCCGGCCTGCATGAAACGACGCTCTCCACGGTGCTTGGCGCGATCGCCGTCGCCGCGTCGTTCAGCAACATGGTGGGAGGCTTTCTGATCACCGACCGGATGCTGCGCATGTTCAAGTCGGGCAAGTCTAAAAAGTCATGAATGCGACGGCCGCCGGGCAGCTCATCGATTTTGCCTATATCGCCGCCGCTGTTCTGTTCATTCTTTCTCTGAAGTGGCTCAGTTCGCCTCTGACTGCGCGGCACGGGGTGCTGGCCGGCGAAATCGGCGCGGCCTTAGCCGTCGCCGCCACGTTTTTTTACCCCGGGCTCGTGCAATACAAATGGATTTTGATCACCCTCATCCTGGGCGCCGCGATCGGTGTTCCGCTTGGTCTGGTTCGCATGACCGCCGTGCCGCAGCGCACCGCACTGAGCCACGCCTTCGGCGCGCTTTCCGCCAGCATGATCGGCATTGCCGAGTACTACGTGCGCGCTCCGCGCGTCACGAAATTCGGCATGGTCGAGATCGCCCTGGAGGTGATTATCGGATCGCTGACCTTCACGGGCAGCCTCATCGCTGCCGGGAAGCTCCAGGAAATCCTTCCGCAACGCCCGATTACCTACCGCGGACAGAATATCGTTAGCCTCTCGACACTCGGTGCGGCGATCGTCATCGCCATCCTCCTGACCCTACATCCCGAATACATGCATCTGTTTCCCGTCATGGTGGGCGTCGCGTTGTTCTTCGGCATTCTGCTGGTGACGCCCATCGGCGGGGCCGATATGCCCACGGTGATTTCACTCCTGAACTCGTACGCCGGGCTTTCGGCCGCCCTGCTTGGTTTCGTCCTGAACAGCAAAGTGCTGGTCGTGGCCGGCGCCCTGGATGGCTCGTCGGGTTTCATTCTCTCTGTGATCATGTGCAAGGCCATGAACCGCTCGTTTACGAACGTGATGTTCGGGGCCTTCGGCCAAGTGCAGGCGGGGACCGCGGCGGCCGCCGAAGAACGAACCGTTCGCAGCGCGAACGCCGAAGAAGCGGCAGCGATCCTGTCCGCCGCCAGCAAGGTTGCCATTGTGCCGGGATACGGAATGGCCGTGGCGCAGGCGCAGCATAAAGTCCGCGAGCTGTTCGACATCCTCACACGCAAGGGCATCGACGTGCGGTTCGGAATCCATCCCGTGGCCGGACGCATGCCGGGCCACATGAACGTTCTGCTGGCGGAAGCCGATATCCCCTATGATCGGCTGGTCGAGATGGACGACATGAATTCAGAACTGCCGCAAACCGACGTGGCTCTGATCATCGGCGCCAATGACGTGACCAATCCCGCGGCGCGGACCGACGCGAGCAGCCCGATCTATGGCATGCCCATTCTGGATGTGGATAAGGCCCACACGGTCATGGTCATCAAGCGCAGCATGAGTCCGGGCTTTGCGGGCATCGACAATCCGCTCTATTACATGGACAAAACCCTGATGCTTTTCGGCGACGCCAAGGCCTTCGTCGGCGATATCGTGCGTGAGCTTTCCGGGGCGCACCACGGCTGAAGCACCGTAATTTATTGATCGGATACGTATCGATCTCTGGCCCTGACCGCCGGGTTCCTCGACCATGGCGGCACAGTGGGGCCCTCCTGTATTGACAGAACCTCGCTTCTACGCCTAGATTCGAGGTGCACGACTCGGGGAGGTTCGATTGCGTTCGTGGGTTCGCTGCTTCTTGGTCGCTTTCATCTCGTGCGGGATGTTGAACTTGCAGTTCGGACCGGCGTCCGGCGCGGCGGAGGCGAGGCCTGTGGCCGTGGTGGCCAGCGCCGATCGCGCCCACATCAGCGCGCAGCAGGCAGCAATGGGCGCAACAATATTTCCCGGCGATTCGCTCGATACCGAAGCAGGGGGCGATCTGCGCTTGGTCGTCGGCAGAGGGCAGATGTATCTGCTGTCGGACAGCGCCGTCAACATGGGCGAACAAACCGGCGTTCTTGAGGCCTCGGTTTTACGCGGGACGGTTGGCTTTGCCGCGCTCACATCCCGCCAGTTTCTGCTCCTGACCCCGGAAGGGACGATCCACGCCGCGAGCGGCTTGCCCGTGCATGGGCAAGTCACCATTCGGGGCCCCAAAGAACTGGTCGTCTCCGCTTTCGAGGGCAGTTTGCTTCTCGAGCGCAATGATCAGAAACTCCTGATCTCCGCCGGGCAGTCCTACGATGTCGAGCTGGTTTCCGAAGCCACTCCCCCGCTCCCCGGGCAGGGCCAGCAGGGCGTGCAGGCCGCATACAGCGACCGCCTCGTTTGGAAGATTATCGTGGTCGCAACGGCCGGTGTGGTCGCTTACATTCTCTGGCACTTCTATTGTGAAAGCCCGTGGGACCCCAAATAGTCCGGCGGGATCTCCTGCGGCAGGATCAACCCCTTCGGGGAACTCAGGTGCCGACGACGCGCAGGAAACGCTTCTTGCCCACCCGCAGCGAGAGCGCGCCGCCCCTGGCGAGCCCGACCACGCGTTTGACGTTCTTCTCGACTTGACCGTCGACCTCAACCGCGCCCTGCTTGATCAGCCGCTCTGCCTCGCTGCGCGAGCTCACGAGTGCAGCTTCGACGAGGAGGGAAAGCAGCGAGCGCTCGCCTGATTTCAATCTCGCTTCGGGCATATCGGCCGGCGCGCGGCGATCCCGAAAAACGCGCTCGAATTCCTCCCTTGCCTGGGCAGCGGCCTGTTCGCCATGAAAGCCGGCGACGATCGTGTGCGCGAGCTGCATCTTTGCATCCATGGGATGAAGCGAGCCGGTGCGTACCTCTTCGCGCAGGCGCACGACCACGGGCGGCGGAAAATCCGTCAGCAGCTCGTAGTACGACCACATGAGGTCGTCGGAAATCGACATGATCTTGCCGAACATTTCCCGCGGGGCCTCGGTGATGCCGACATAGTTTCCAAGGCTCTTCGACATCTTCCGCTCGCCATCGAGCCCGACCAGGATCGGCATGGTCAAGACGACTTGCGGCGAAAGGCCGTACTCGCGTTGAATTTCGCGGTGCACAAGGATGTTGAACTTCTGTTCGGTCGCGCCAAGTTCGACGTCCGACTTCAACTCGACCGCGTCGTAGGCGGTGAGCAGCGGATAGAGGAGCTCGTGCACGGAAATGGGCTGGTTCCCCTCGAGGCGCGCGCGGAAATCCTCGCGTTCGAGCATGCGCGCCAGCCGATAGCGCCCGCAGAGGCGCACGACGTCGTAGCTGGACATTTTGCCCAGCCATTCGCTGTTGTAGCGAACCTCTGTCTTGTGGGGATCGAGGATTTTGTAGACCTGTTCGAGATAGGTCTTCGCGTTGGCGTCGACTTGCTCGCGGGAAAGCGGCGGACGTGTTTCCGATTGGCCCGTCGGATCGCCGATCAAGGCCGAGAAATCGCCGATCAGGAAGATGGCCTTGTGGCCCAAGTCCTGAAAATGTTTGAGCTTGCGCAAAACGACCGTGTGGCCCAGGTGAATGTCCGGCGCGGTCGGGTCGACGCCTAGGTAGACGCGCAGCGGCTTGCCGGTCTCGACCGAATTCTCGAGCTTTTGCTCGAGTTCACGCTCCGGGATAAGTTCGGCGACGCCCTTCTGAAGGTAGGCGAGTTGTTCGGGGACGGCCTTCGCGGCGGGCATTTGAGTTGGTCGGCCAGAGCTCACGCGGGCACTTGAGCTATGCGTTCTTCTTTAGGTCGGAGAGAACAAGTTTAGCAAGCTCCTTCAGGGTATCGAAGACGCCGCGTCCTTCTATGGCGACCGCTTCAAGAGCCGGTTCGCCCTTTACCGACAGGTGCTTTTTCAACTCATCAATCGGAAGGACATTCGGGAGATCGCGCTTATTGAGCTGCAGCACATAGGGTATGGTCGTGAAATCAAGATTGTGCTCCTTCAAATGCTCGCGCAGGTTGTCAAGCGTTTCCAGGTTGGCGTCCAGGCGCTCTTCCTGCGAGTCGGCAACGAAAACCACGCCGTCGGCGCCCTTCAAGATCAACCTCCGGCTGGCTTCATAAAACACCTGGCCGGGAACCGTATAAAGATGGAAGCGCGTCTTGAATCCGCGAACGGTTCCCAGGTCGAGCGGAAGAAAATCGAAAAACAAGGTGCGGTCGGTCTCTGTGGCGAGTGACACCATTTTTCCCTTTTGGTTCGTCCCCGTGTGCTCGTAGATCCATTGCAGATTCGCCGTCTTCCCGCCCAGACCGGGTCCGTAATAGACAAGTTTGCAGTTAATTTCCCGAGCGGGAAAGTTGATAAAGGGCACGGTTTCCCTCAGAGACGTGGCCGGCTAGTTATAACACACGCCCCCTCATAGGCCAACGCACGCACTCAGGCATGGTGTTCAACTGACAATCTGCGGCCACCGCTTCCCCCTGCATTCTGGATCGAATCGGGCAGGAGGCGAAAAATACCTCTTGACAGGCGGTCCCGAGCAATGCTACATGATGTAGCGTTACAATGGTTAACGAAAAGCCAAAGCGGCCGAAAGGCTTGGGACAGGTCGAACAGGTGGTAATGGATTTTCTCTGGGCGCGGGGGCCCAGCTCGGCTGAGTCCTGCCGCGAAGCCCTCAGGCCGACCCGCCCGATGAAGGAATCCACCGTGCGCACGATCCTGCGCCGGCTCGAGCAAAAGGGGTTCGTCACCCACGAAACCGAGGGGCGCACGTACATCTATCGCGCCGCGGAAGGACGGCAGAACGTGGCCGTTCGCGCGGTGAAGAATATCATCGACCGATTCTGCGGTGGGTCGGCCGAAGAACTCGTCATCGGCATGGTCGACAACGCCGTGCTCGATCGCCAGTTGCTCGCGCGGCTCGCCGAGAAAATCGCCCAGCGAAAATCGCAAGACGAGAAGCCCTAACCGGCCGGTTCGAACACCTGCTGCGATTTTTCCGAGCCCTTTCCCGAACGCGTGTGGGGGCAGGGGGTCTCGATGGCCGAGGCCGCCAGGCCGAGAAACGGGTGAACCGAATTCTTGCATGGAGGGTGCGATGAGGACGGGATTCAAGAAATCTCTGACCGTGGCGCTCGCCGTGTTTGGAATGGCGGCTGCGGGCTTGGCGGCCTCAGCTCATCCCTGGCTATTCAGTTTTCACCAGACGGCCCAGCCGCCTGCGGCACCGCTCGAGCCCAGGCCAGCCGTCCGCCCCATCCCGGCTCCCGAATCTCCCGACTCCGCAGTTGCTCGGCAGGTGCCGGTCGACCGCGAGGCCTCTCCCGTGATCGCCCCGGTTCCCCTACTGGCCCAAGCCGCTTGCCTGCGCTTTGAGGTTTTGGGGGCGAAGCAGTCGGCGTCCGTCGCCCGCACGCAGCTGGCCCGAGCCCAGGCTTGGATTTCGAATCCCCCAACGGGGGATCAACTCCGGTCGATCCGCAAGGCCCGCGAACTGTACCGGGAGGCGATCGCCCGCTACTCGGCCGCGCTCGAACAATACCAAAGCGCACTCCAAGCCCAAGCCGAGGACGAGGCAAGCGGGGGCGTGAGCGGCGGCCTTCGCGGCAGCATCGAAGCGCAGGAATCGGCCTCCTCGCTCCGCACAGAGCGCCCCGCCGAGAACGGCGATGCCGAATACAGTGTTTTGGATACCGACTGGGGCGACTCCGAGCCGCGCTTCGTGATCGTGACCAAAGGCTCGGACCGAGTGACGATGTCGGGGTCGGAAGAAGATGCCGAACACGCGCGCGCGCTGCGCGGCAAGATTCCCGCCGACTTCATCTGGTTTGAGCGCGACGAGAAGTCCTACGTCATCCGCAACCAGGCAACGGTCGACCGGGCCAAGAGCTTCTGGGCGCCTGAGGAGGAACTCGGCAAAAAGCAGGCGAAACTCGGCAGAGAGCAGGAAGCGCTCGGCAGACAGCAGGAGGAGCTCAGCCGGAAAATGGAAGATGTCCGCGTGAAGCTGCCGGACATGTCCGCCGAGCTCGACAAGCTCAAGGGGGAAATGAAACAGCTCAGCGCGGAGGGCGGCACGGTCGAGCAGGTCGGCCGTTTGCAGAGTGAAATGGGTGAACTGCAAAGCCGGATTGGCCAGATCGAGTCGGAGGCGGGCCGGCGGCAAGGCGACATTGGACGCGAGCAAGGCGAGCTCGGGCGCCGGCAGGGAGAGTTGGGACGGCAGCAGGGCGAACTCGGGCGCGAGCAAGGCGAGCTGGCCCGCGCGGCCTCCAAGCAGATGAAGCAGCTCTTCGATGACGCCATTGCGCGCGGACTCGCGCAGCCCGAGTAGAAGCCCTCTGGGTCACTTCTCGACGCGGATGGCTCCGCGCGGAATCGTGCGCACGATGGCGTTGCGCACGCGGCGGTCTTCCACGGCGAAAGTGCGCGCCACCTCGGTGCGTACGAAGGCGATGAAGGACTCCATCTGCGACTGCATCTCCGCCATCTTGTCGCGCATGTTCAGGATGATTTCAATGCCCGCCAAGTTCACGCCGAGCTCGCGCGTCAGGTTCAGGATCACTTCCAGGCGCTCGAGATCGGAGTCCGTATAGAGCCGCGTATTCCCCTGTGAACGGGAGGGCTTCAGTAAGCCCACGCGCTCGTAGAGGCGCAGCGTCTGTGGATGCAGCTTGTAGAGCTCGGCTACGGCGCTGATCATGTAGCCGGCCCTCGCCTTCTTCTTACCGCGAGCCATGGCTTACCTCGATGAGGGTGTCACAGGGATGCGCGTGCGAAAAGTTCGCGCCGCGGATCCTCGTGGTCGGCTTTGGCGAGGTCGCGCAGCAATTGCCGCACGCGCTCGTCTTCCGGTTTCGGCACTACGACTTGCACCTCGACGATCTGGTCCCCGCGCTTTCCCTGCCGCCCCGCCGAGGGCGCCCCTTTTTCCCGCAAGCGCAGCTTTTTCCCGCTGTTGGTTCCCGGCGGGATGCGCACCTGCGCGCGGCCGTCGATGGTCGGTACCTCGACTTTGGCGCCCAGCGAGGCTTCGGCCACCGTCACCGGCACGACCGTGTACAGGTCGTCGCCCCGACGCTCGAAAAACGGATGGGGCTGGACATTGGTAATGATGTACAGATCGCCCGGCGGTCCGCCGTGGAGCCCGGCATTGCCGCGTCCGGCCACGCGCACGCGCGAGCCGGTCTTGGCACCCGGCGGAATACGCACCTCGAGCGAATCGACGCGCGGGACGCGCCCTTCGCCACCACAGTTCCGGCACACGGAGCGCAGCTTGCCGGTCCCTCCGCAGCGCGAACAGGTGATCTGAAAACGCATTTTGCCGCTGACCTGGGTCACCTGCCCGCTGCCGCCGCAGGTCGGACACACCTTCTCGTCGCCCGGCGCGGCGCCCGTGCCGTGGCAGACCGGGCAAACGTCGAGGCGGGTGATGTTTAGCCTCTTCACCGCGCCATGCATGGCTTCGGCAAACGAGATGTCGATCTGAAATTCAAGGTCCGTGCCGGGTTCCTGTTCGGCCGTGGCCCGTGCGGCGTTCGCTCCGCGAAAGAACTGACTGAAGAGGTCGCGAAAGCTCGTCCCGCCCCCCGCGCCCGCTCCCCCAAAATCGAATCCTCCGAAATCGAAATGAACGTCCTGGGGCGAGCCGCCGTATTCGGCCCCCGGCGGGGGCCCGCCCGGCCCGGGCACATGGAAGCCGAATTGATCGTACATTTGGCGCTTCTTGGTGTCGGAGAGAACGTCGTAGGCTTCCTGAATCTGCTTGAACTTTTCTTCCGCCGATTTATCGCCGGGATTCAGGTCGGGATGATACTTGCGCGCGAGTTTGCGGTAGGCCGCGCGAATCTCCTTCGCCGAGGCCTTGCGGGGCACTCCGAGCAGTTCGTAATAGTCCTGTTTGGCTGCGGTTGGCATGAAAACTCAATCGACGATTGAAACTCCTGCAAGTCCTCACAGATTCGACCAGCGGACGTTCCATTCCGCCAGTTCCAGCGCCTCGCGTTCGGCTTCTTCCTGCTTTTGACGCTGCGCCTCCGAGCGCCCGGCCATCGACGCTTCCTTTTCTGTGGCCTTCTGAATCCACCGATCGAGCGAGCTGATTTTCTGTTCGACGCTCGCGGGGTCGGATTTGAAGCGCAGCAGCGTCCCGGTGATTTCGACCGAGCGCGGGGAGAAATCGGTGGGATTACGTTCCGCTTCGTAGAACAGGCGCCGCCAGTCACCGCTTGGACTGACCGAGATCGTCACCTGCAGCAGGTAGACACCTTCGCGAATTTTCTGAACGGCCTGCGGCGGACCGGTTCGGCGAATCCCGTTCGCGGTCAATCGATCGCTCCCTCAGAAGAAGCATGCCGGGCGGAGGGTCGACTGAGCGACCCTCCCCGCTCATCCTCGCTTAGTTCGGCTTCTTTGATTCGTCCACATCGACGAACTCGGCGTCAACGACATCGCTCTGTCCGCCGCCCGGGGCCTGACCGCTCGCCGGCCCCGCGCCGCTTTGTCCGCCCGGAGCGCCCGTCCCCGAACCGGCCGCGGCCTGCTGCGCCTTGTACATCGTCTCGGCGATGCGGTGCGAAGCCCTGGTCAGTTCATCGACGGCCGCATTCAGGCGGTCGACCCCGCCTTCGCTCAGGGCCCGGCGGGCCGCTTCGACGGCCTCCTCGGCCGACTTCACATCGGAGTCACCCAGCTTCTCACGGTTCTCCTTGATCAGTTTTTCCGTGCCGTAGACAAGGTTATCGAGCCGGTTGCGCACCTCGACTTCAGCAAGCCGCGCCTTGTCTTCCGAGGCGTGGGAGTCGGCTTCCTTGCGCATGCGCTCAGCCTCTTCCTTGCTCAGGCCGGTTGAAGCGGTTATGGTGATCTTCTGCTCCTTGTTCGTGGCCAGGTCCTTAGCCGAGACGTTCAGGATGCCGTTCGCATCGATGTCGAAGGTGACTTCGACCTGCGGCACCCCGCGCGGAGCGGGTGGAATCCCGATCAGGTGGAACTTGCCGAGCGACCGGTTGCCGCTGGCCACGGGCCGCTCGCCTTGCAGAACGTGGATCTCGACCGAGGTCTGGTTGTCAGCGGCCGTCGAGAACACCTCGGACTTGCGCGTGGGGATCGTCGTGTTGCGCGGAATCAGCACGGTCATCACGCCACCCAGCGTTTCGACGCCCAGGGAAAGCGGCGTAACGTCCAGCAGGAGGATGTCCTTCACCTCACCGCCCAGCACGCCGCCCTGAATGGCCGCGCCCACGGCAACGACTTCGTCCGGGTTCACGCCTTTGTGCGGCTCTTTGCCGTTAAACAGGCCCTTGACGATATCGACCACGCGCGGAATGCGCGTCGAGCCGCCCACCAGGACCACTTCGTCAATCTTGTCCGGCGTGAGCTGCGCGTCACTCATCGCCCGCTTCACCGGTTCGACCGTGCGCTGGAGGAGGTCTTCCATCAATTGTTCGAGCTTGGCGCGCGTCAGCTTCTGCTGCAGGTGCTTCGGGCCAGACTCGTTCGCGGTAACGAAGGGGAGATTGATCTCCGTTTCCATCAGCTGCGAGAGCTCGATCTTGGCCTTTTCCGCTGCTTCTTTGAGGCGCTGGATGGCCATGCGGTCCTTGCTCAGATCGATGCCCTGCTCCTTCTTGAATTCTGCGACCAGCCAATCGACGATGCGCTGATCGATGTCGTCGCCGCCCAGGTGCGTATCGCCGTTCGTCGATTTCACCTCGACCACGCCTTCACCGACCTCGAGGATCGAAATGTCGAACGTGCCGCCGCCCAGATCGTAAACCGCGATCGTTTCGTCCTTCTTCTTATCCAAACCGTAAGCCAGAGCCGCGGCCGTGGGCTCGTTGATAATGCGCATCACCTCGAGCCCGGCAATTTCGCCGGCCTGCTTCGTCGCCTGGCGCTGGCTGTCGTTGAAGTAGGCGGGAACGGTGATCACCGCCTTGGTGACCTTCTCGCCCAGAAAATCTTCGGCCGCCGTCTTCAGTTTCTGAAGGATCATGGCCGAGACTTCCGGCGGGCTGTACACCTTGCCGGCGATTTCAACTCGCGCGTCATCATGCGGGCCGCGGGTCACCTTGTAGGGGACGCGTTTGATCTCTTCCGATACTTCGTCATAGCGGCGGCCCATGAAACGCTTGATCGAATAAACCGTGTTCTCCGGGTTCGTGATGGCCTGGCGCTTGGCCACTTGCCCGACCAATCGCTCACCGCTCTTGGTAATGGCAACCACCGAAGGCGTCGTGCGCGCGCCCTCCTGATTGGGGATCACCACGGGCTCGCCGCCCTGCATCACGGCCACCACGGAGTTGGTCGTGCCCAGGTCAATGCCGATAATCTTGCTCATGAATTTACTCCTCTAGGTCTGCGACTGGTCCGGTCGCCTTCGGGTGCGCCGAACCGAAGGCCATCTTACACATTGAGTGTATCATTGTCAAGTTTAATCAAATAATGTATAAGTGCAGTACGCAGTGTATCTTACGGTAGCAAGCCCGCTCCCTCTTGCTGCGCCGAGCCCCTTTTCGGGCCGGCACTCTCGCCGGGCGGTCGGCGCGGAAGAGCGTCGCTCGGTCGCCGCAGGGGCGATGCGGCATGCGGTTGGGCGGTGCATGAATTTGTCGCTCTGGCTCCGAGCGAACCCCGGGAACCCTCCCCGGCATCCTAGTGACACTTGGGACGGACAAGGACAGGAAGCCGCACGTTGTCCGCGCCGTTCGCGCTACAATGGCGCCTGTTTGAACCTGACCACTCGAGGGAGGCAGGCTTGAAAACTGATCAAGGTGTCGAGCGGACCGCGGCCGTTCTGGGCTCGCGCCGGGCGAGGTACGTTCTGGCGGTGGTCGCCGCCGTCGCCGCGGCCGTAGGCGTGAGGGCGAAGCCCGAGGCAGCACCAGGGCAAGTCCGGCAGGCGCGCCTCACACGAACCGAGAGCCTGTCCGCACCAATGAAGGCCTACGGCTCACGAACCGCGCCCATCACCATGGAAGTTTTCACCGATTACGAATGCCCCATGTGCCGCAATCTTTACGAGCAGACGCTGCGGCCGTTGATCAATGACTATGTCGCTTCTGGAAAGGTCTATCTGGTACACCGGGATTACCCGCTGAACATTCCCGCCCATAAATACTCCGGCCAAGCCGCGCGATGGGCAAATGTCGCGGCGCAACTGGGCGAATTCGAGACCGTCGAGGCAGCACTTTACGACAACCAGCAGGCTTGGGACGCGAGCGGTGACATTGGGAAATATGTCGCTTCGGCGCTCAGCAAGTCCGACTTTAGTCGCGTGCAAAGGATTATGGACACCTGCGCACCGCCCGGGCCGAAGGGCAGCCCCGGAACGGTCGTCACGCCTCCCCATCCGTGCGAGGTCGACCCCTATATCGAGAAGGACATCGAGCTCGGAAATCAGCTGCCAGTCACCGGCACGCCGGCCTGGATGATCATCTACAAGGGGCAACGGCTGCCCCCGAGCACGGGATTCGTTTCCTGGACCGTACTCAAGGAATTCTTCGACAACCTCCTCGCCAGGGGATAGCGAGTCTCGAAAGCCTCGGCGCATGAAAGCAACCGGCCAAGTCGGGCGGCTTCTCTTGTTGATCGGGCGCCTCGCGCTCGGCGCTCTGTTTGTGTACGCCGCCTACACGAAACTGAAGCCGCTCGGGGCCATGCCCTGGTCGACAAGTTCGCTGCGCATTTCGCTTTCCATGTTTGCCATGGAGGTCGATTCCTATCAGCTCCTGCCGGCCTGGGGCGTAAATCTCGTCGCCCATCTTCTACCGCCGTTCGAGCTCTGCCTGGGGCTCTGGCTGGTGAGCGGTATCGCCCTGCGCTTCTCTTCGCTCGTTACGTCGGTTTTGCTCGCCGGTTTTTTTGCGGGGCTGACCCGCGCCTACGTGCTCGGGCAGGAGATCAGCTGTGGCTGCTTTGGTCCGGGCGAACAGATCGGGCCGAAGAGATTGGCGCTCGAGGGCTGCTTTCTTGCTCTCGCGCTGGCGGTCACGATCGGAGCATTCCTGGTTCATCACCGCAAACATGCGGCCCAATTCACCGGGGCCACATCTCCGGCCGGGGCCCGCTGAAGCCGACTGCGTTTTGCTGGCCGGAGGAGGCCCGCCCTTCAGTCCACCCAGACCCAATTCGATAATGAGATGGCGGCGGACTGCCCCCTTCAGGCGACAGGTGGGCTGTCACACGAGCTAGAATCCTTTCTGGACTTGTTTTGCGGAGGAAATGGTGCTTCACGCGCATGTTCGGCGCATCCGGCGAAAACTCAGCCCGGTTGCGCTCCTGTTAGTGCTGGCGGTGCCGGCGGCCGGGCAATCACAAGCCGTGGCCAGCAGGCAGCTGACCGTCGAGCGAATTTACGGTGGGCCGTCGCTTAGCGGGGATTTGACCGAAGGCATCGAGTGGGAGCCAGGCGGCAAGCGCTTCTCATATTTCGAGGATGGCCCTCCCGCGAAGGGCGGGCCAGCACTGTGGACCATGGACGCGGCCACGGCCGAGCGCGCGGTTCTGGTCAACTCACAGGTGCTCAGCTCCTCCCTTCAGCCACAGAAGGAAGGTCCGCTTCAAGCCACGGGGCTCGGCCGGGTCGAAGAACCGCTGTACTTGTGGTCTCCCGATGGGCACTCGCTGCTTTTCATCGGCACCAGCAGTCTCGCCCTTCTAGACCTCGGGACCATGAAGCCGAAGACGCTCGCCTCGGGCACGGAAGACATCTTCGATCCGAAATTTTCGCCCGATGCGAAATGGGTCAGCTTCGTGCGCGGGGAAAACCTCTGGATCGTGGACTTGCGGACCATGGAAACAAGGCAGCTCACGACTGGCGGCAATCCCGCCCTGCTCAAGGGACAACTCGATTGGCTCTACCCCGAGGAGCTTGATTCGAGCACGGCCTATTGGTGGTCGCCCGATTCGACCAAAATCGCCTACTACGAAATGAACGAGGAGCCGGTAACCCGCTATCCGATTCTGGACATGAGCACGCCGGCCGGCGCCATCGACTACACGCGCTACCCGCAGGCGGGACAGGCGAACCCCATCGTACGTGTGGGAGTCGTCGAGATCGCTCGAACCGACGCAAGCTCCGAGCGAGCCGCTGCGGTACCGGAAACACGATGGATGGACACGGGCTCGGACACGAACGTCTACATTCCGCGCGTCGACTGGCTTCCCGATTCCGGGCGCGTGGCCGTCGAGCGGCTAAACCGCGCGCAGAATCGTCTCGATCTTCTCTTCTGCGACGCCGCCACGGGGGCTGCGCGGACGATCACAACACAAACGGACAGGTACTGGGTGAACGTCAGCGACGACCTGTACTTCTTTTCCGACAATCGCCGTTTCCTGTGGTCGAGCGAGAAAACCGGGTTTCGCCATTACTACCTGTATGACATGTCCGGGAGAGAGCTCGAGCCGATCACCAGCGGGGATTGGGGGATTACCGGCAACGGCGGAGTCGGTCCCGGCACAGCCAGCCATCCGGCGGTCGATGAGGAGCACGGCTACATCTATTTCATCTCGAACAAGGAGAATGTGACGGAGAGCCAGCTCTATCGCGTCTCCCTCCGTGACCACGCGATCACCCAAATCACGCGCGGTGCCGGCACGCACGACATCCTGATGGCGCCCGAGACCTTTTCCTTCGTGGACACGTTTTCCGATGCATCGGCTCCGCCGCGGCAGGATCTCTATCGCGCCGACGGCACGGGCGTGGCCGTCCTCAACGAAAACAAAGTGCCCGAACTGGCCGAGTATGGTCTGAGCGCGCCCGCGTTCCTCGAGGTCAAGGCGACCGACGGAACAGAACTCTCCGCCATGATGATCAAGCCGCCCGATTTCAGCCCCTCCAAGAAGTACCCCGTGCTGGTCGCGGTGTACGGCGGACCGCAGGCGCAAGAGGTTCGCAACGTGTGGGGCGGCCCTGGTTTTCTGTGGCACGAAATGATGGCGGAGAAAGGCTATATCATTTTCACGCTGGATAATCGCGGCTCTTACAATCGCGGGCACGCCTTCGAAACTCCGATTTTTCATCATTTCGGACGAATCGAACTCGAGGACCAGCTGACCGGCATTGCGTATTTGAAGTCGCTTCCCTATGTCGACCCCTCGCGCATCGGGATCTGGGGCTGGAGTTATGGCGGCTACATGACCCTCTACGCGCTGACGCATGCCGAGGACGTCTTCAAAGCCGGCGTTTCGGTAGCGGCGGTTAGTGATTGGCGCCTCTACGACACGATTTACACCGAGCGCTATATGGGGTTGCCGCAGGACAACCCCGAGGGGTACAGGGATTCATCGCCGGTGAATCAAGGTGCCCGCCTCAGCGGCAAATTGATGATGGCCCACGGCACCGGCGATGACAACGTCCATTTCGCCAACACCGCGGAGATGATCAACGAGCTCATCGAACAGGGGCGTTACCCCGCCTCTGTCATGGTTTTTCCCGGTCGGGGCCATCCGATTTCCGACCGCAACGCTCGGGTCGAACTCTTTGAGCGCATGACGGAGTTTTTTCTGCGTAATCTCTGACCGCCTTCGAGTGACGCCTAAGGCAACGAATTTTCGGTGCAACCCGTAGCGGCCTGCTCGTTTCGAATATTATGATAGGGTAGGGTGCCTGAAGACCGGGGCCGAACCGGTTTCGCTGCGGAAAACCCAGAACGATGATCTCGACCCGTGTTGCGCGCAAAACTGCCGTCGTGCTCTCGTCGGTTGTTCTTTACGCCCTTGTTGCGGCGCCACAAACCGCCCCTCGAGCGCCGGCGCAAGGTGCCGCGCAGCTGCCGACCCCCGAGCGCCAGACCATGGTGCCCGATCCTGTCCCGGGGCTGCTCGACGACGGATTCCAGAAGCTGTACAGCCTCGACTTCCGAACAGCGCGGCAGGAGTTCGCCTCCTACCAAAAGGCTCGCCCGAACGATCCCCTGGGCAAGGCCGCCGAAGCGGCCAGCTATCTGTTCGAGGAACTGAACGATAAAGGCGTGCTCTCCTCGGATTTTTTTCTAAATGACGACAAGTTCCTAAAGGGCCTCGGCGGCAACCCCGAGGCGAATGCCAATCCGTCATTTGTTTCGGCCAACGAGCAGGCGCGCGGCATGGCCAGGCAGAACCTCCGCGCCAATGCCGGCGACACGAACGCCATGCTGGTCCTGACCATGACCGACGGAATGGAATCCGACTACGATCAGATCATCGAACGCAAGCAGATTCCCGCCGTTTCCCTCACCCGGCAGGCGGAAGGTGAAGCCAGCACGCTTCTCGCCCTCGACCCGGAGGCCAAGGACGCTTATGTCGCTCTGGGCGCCGGGCACTACATCATCGGGTGCCTGCCCGCATTCAAGCGCGCTTTTCTGTGGTTTGGGGGAATCCACGGCGATCGGGAACGCGGAATTGAGGAGATGCAGGTCGCCGCGGTACAGGGACACTACCTGCGGCCGTTCGCGAAAATCCTTCTCGCTCTGGCCTATCGCCGCGAGCACCAGCCGAGCCGGGCCCGTGTGTTGCTCACCGAGCTCAACGAAGAATTTCCCGCCAACACCCGATTTGCATACGAGCTCTCGCTGCTTGAACCGGACGGCGGAAACAACGGCAAGCAGTGCTGCAGGTGAACTCGTTCTCGCCCATTCTGGCCTACCACTTGACGCGCACACGGTAGTCCAAAGTCGCGCTCCCGTTTTTCTCGACCGGAACTTCAAACCCGATGGTTGTCGAGTCCAGCTTCTGGGGCTTGTAAGTCGAGTTGAGCACCTGCCAGTCGCCTCCCACGGGTTCGCGCACCTCAACGCTCACGTTCGTGTCCTTATGATTGCGCAGGGTGATCTGATATTCCATTTCGAACACATCGTTTGAGATTCGCTGGTAGTCCGTCTGCTTGCGCTCGGAGACCACATCGAAGGCATTCCCGACGTAGATGCGCACCGGTTCGTCCTTGGGCGTGTGGCTGATGTGATCCTCGCCGACAAACTGCGTGCCGCCCTTCGAATCGGCCTGGTAGACACGAACGACTCCGGCCGGCAGCGGCATCCCGAGCCCACTGCCAGCGTCGTTCCTGAAGCGGTAGAAGACCTTGACCGGTTCGGGGATGGGATTTCCCAGGGTCTGGCGATTCCGATAGAGATACGCCTGGCCCTCGACCACCAGCTGCTTTTCGACCGGGATTCCCGTTGCGCCCAGCAGGCTGATTTGCTTCGATTCGTTGTTTTCAATCGAGGTACGCCGCTCGAGCGTATAGAGATGATATTCAGAGAACGATTCCTGCCCGAATTGCGGCGCCGGGGCCGCCTTCTCGAGGACTGCTCCGGCCGAAATCCCTCTCATGACCTGTGGCGCAACCTGGTGAACTTCCCCGGCCACGAGCTGGAGCTTCGCATTGCGATATTCAACCCCGCTCGCGTTGGCGAGCGTGACCCATCCATCCAGGTCCGCTTTCGCTTCCTCGCGCGCGACCGTCAGGACGTAATCGGCGCTCCAATTCATGTTGCCGGTCAGATAGGAGGCCTCGACCCGCTGCGTACTCGCGCCGCGATTCTCGACCGTCCAAACCAGGGTTGGCCGGCTATAGAGATTTCCCGGCAGATCAGGAAACCGGTACCAGCTTGCGGTCATGCCTGTGACGATTTCGTCGCCGATTCTCCACACTGGCTGACCGTTGTTGTCGGCAAGCAGAAGCGCTTTGGTATCGACCCATTTCGTCGAATTCGCCTCCTGCTCGCCGCGCACGAGAATCACCTCCCGTCCCACGTATTTCTCGAGGAGTTTCTGGGCGTCGAGAAGATCGTACTCGTAGTCCTGCTCGATGACGCTGAGCTTCGCCGGATCGCTAAGAGACCGGAAGTGCACGGTTGCCGGATTGATCGAAGCGGCGACATCCTCGAATTTGAGCGCGAACGTCCCGGATCCGAGATGAATCTGCCGAACGTCACGAACCAGCGCCAGATTGGAGTTGTACACGGTGACGGCGAGATCGACCTGGTCCTTCTCTGTGGTCGACGGGCCCGCCGACGCCGGGGCCGGAATAGCCTGGCGGGCCGCTCGAACCCGGGCGCTCGAGGTCACCAGTGCGAAAAGCACGATGCCTGCCAGCAGGGCCGGGAGACTCGGGGCGTGTCGCTGTCGTGTGGGCATGGGCGACCTCCTTGCCGCAAAGTGTCCTCTGATTAGAACGGGCCGAACGCGATTTCTTGCAATGAAATTAGGGATGATTGGAATCGGGCGAAGAGCCGAGAGGCTTCCATTTCTTGCCGCCATCCCGCGTCAAGAAGCGCCGGCCGTCGGCGGCCGTGACCATTGCCAGCGATTCGTTCCGGGCGGCCACGGCAACGAGGTCGGCATCGGTAGGCGCGGTGGTCTTCCGCCAGGTCCGCGCGTCCTTGGTGACATACACGGCGCCTTGGCGACCAACCGCCCAGCATGTCTTTTGATCGGGAGCAGAGGCAGCCAGGAGCGAACCGTTTTCGTCGACTTCTTCGCCAAACCAGGTTGCCCCGCCGTCTTCGGTGCGCTCGACGAAACCGGCCTTGCTGATCCGCCATTTCACCGATGGATTCGGCGTGTCGATCACCGTCTCCGACGTGCGCTGCTCGAGAGTCTGCCCGGCTGCGGCAGCCTCGATCGCTTGGTACGCGGAAGCTCGTGTGGCCGCTGGCCCAGCTGCGCCGGGGGTTGGCTGGCTTTGGGGTGCGATCGTTTCCCTTTGCTTTGTGCGCGGCCCTACCGGAACCGCTTGCGGCGCCGCGGACAGTTGGGCATCGGTTTGCGATTCGCCGGCCCTCACCGCGCCTGAACTCTCGACCTTGGGTTCCGCTGCCGCCGAGCCAGCGACGGCGCCGCCAACCGCGCCGCTGCCACCTCCGCTGCCCGCAGGCGTTTCGGGCGGGAATTTCTCGAAAGCCCTCGTCGCCGTCTCATCGGCTGGCGGCCCGTCAGCTCGCGGCGCAAACGACTTCGCAGCTCCTCCGCCCGTCTCCCCTGGCGCCGCTTCCGGGCCCGGAAGCGCGGATTTCGCGCGTGATAGCTTGTCTCTGGCCATGACCCTTGCGGGCTTCTCCGGCTCAACCTTCGCGGGCGACGTGGCTTGCTGCGTCTGGCGCGTCATCGCGACGAGCGGCGCGTTGGCGGGCGCGGCCACCTTTGTGCTGCTTTCCGGCCTTCCTATGGCCCACACGGTCGCAACGGCGACGACCGCGGCGGCTGCGGTGAGCCATCGCCAATCAAGGAGCCAGGGGCGAGCTGATTCCTGCTGGGGTGCAGGCGCCTCGCGCGACTGGCCGGCACGAGCCAGCGTGGCAAGCCCTTGGCGGCAGCGGGCACAGCGCGAGAGGTGTACGTCGCAGCGCTCGGCCTCGCTCGCCGCGAGAGAACGATCGAAGTAGGCGGCCAGGAGTTCAGGGTCGAGGCACCCCGCCCGAGGGCCCTCCTCGGACAAACTCCGCCTGAGCAACCCGGCGAACGCCTCGTTTTCTTCCCGTGATCGCATAAACCTACGTTCCTGTAACGACTCTCACGGCTTTCCGCCGCAAATGCCGCCTATCTTTAGAACGGCTCGCGCGGCAATCCTTGCGCGTATCATCAGTCTACTTCCGATACCTGAAACCCGTTGCCGTCGGCCTTGGCAGGTGTGGGCTCGGGCGCCTCGAGGTGCGCCGTAAGATCGAAGGGCCACTCGTCCCTCGCGATCTCATAGCAGAGTTCGACCTGCGCGTCGCTCAGCTTCCTTGCCCGCAGCGCCCGATCAATTTCCGCTCGCAAGCCGCGACGCGTGCGTTCGAGCTTGCGCGAGACAGTCGCTTCGTGCTCGCCGGTCAACTTCCCGATCTCGGCCAGGGTGAGGCCTTCGGCGTAATAGTAGGCGAGCCGGAGACGGTCGCGCGGGCTTAAGGCATCGAGCGCCGTTTGCAGAATGGCTTGCAGAATCGCCAAATGCCTCAGGCGCTCGGGATCGATCGAAGCCGGGGAGCTTTTTCCTCTCTCGACCGCAGCGGCAGCACACTCTGTGTCCCCGCGATCATCCAAAGATTCCGTCCGCCGCGCTCGGCGAAGGGCGTCGACGTGACGCTGCGCGAGAATGGCCCGCAACCATGTGGCGAGTTTGCTGCGGCCGTGAAAGTAGTCCAGCAGTGATGCTCGAACGCCGCCCGATTCGCGCAAGCCGTACAATTCAGCATAGAGAGAGTCGGCGAGCTCGCGCGCATTCGCCTCTCCGGCAATCGCGCGTGCGGCTCGAAAAAGTTCCGGGCGATATTGCGCGACGAAGAAATCCCAGGCGCAGGGATCACCGGCGCTGCACGCGCAGGCGAGCGCCAAATCCGAGAGATGCAGCGCTGCCAAGTAGCTCGCTACGCTGCTTGAGTTCCCAGGGCTCTCCGTGAACCGGCTCCGCACGCTGCGTTCAAGCGCGGCCTGAAACTGCTCCGCGCTCAGGTTCCACTCCCCTGGTGCGGCGGCGCGGTCAAGGAGACGGTGCGCCGTCTCGAGTGGCACAATCTGTGTTGTGGCTTCGGGCGATTTCATTCCTGCCCTATCCTTGCCTGCCGCGGCATTCCTTTCGAGCGGCAACCGCGCGAGGTCCACCCTGTAGTGATGATACCCGAGAGCACGGGCGGAGTTGCCTCCGGGGCGGTCGAATTTGACCTAAGCCGCATGACGCGCTGAACTCTGAGGCCGAGGAGGTGCGATGTTCGCGCCGACCTTCGCGCTTCGTGCCGGACGTGCAGGTTCAAGGCCGCAGATGCGCGCAAGGCGCCGAGAGGTTCGCCGAAGCCAGAGTTCAGACGAAGCCATCCTGCCGGTAGACGTCCGGCCAGATGCTCTCGGCGAGAGGCTTCTAAAGTAGATCACCCTCGCTTGTAAAAACCTTCTGTTCTCGCCTATATTCCGCTCGGCGAACCGACCCTCGTCGCCCCCGGGAGGATTCCGCATGCTTCAGCGGCCCGCCATACCCGTCGCAATTTCGCTGCTCGCCCTCTGCGCGCTCGCGCAGCCGCCAAGACAGATTGCCATTCGCGCCGGGCGGCTGATCGACGGCAAGAGCGATCAGGTGATCTCGAATGTGATGATCTTGATTGAAGGCGGCAGGATCGCGTCCGTCTCGCCAGGCGGCACGCCGCCCCGGGGCGCGGAACTGATCGACCTCTCTCGTGCCACGGTGTTGCCCGGTTTCATCGACGCGCACACGCACACACTGCTTGATGGCGATGTAACCGAGCAGGAGTACGAAGATCAATTGCTCAAGGAATCGATTCCCTACCGCGCGATTCTGGCCGCGCGCAACGCGCGCATTGCGCTTGATCACGGCTTTACCGTCTTGCGCGACCTCGAAACCGAAGGCGCCATGTACGCCGACGTCGACCTGAAGACGGCCATCAATCGCGGCGAAGTTCCCGGCCCCCATATGTTCGTCGCCACGCGAGCCATGGCCCCGACCGGAACCTACCCGCTCCTCGGCTTTTCCTGGGAACTCGATTTGCCGCGCGGAGTCGAGGTGGTCGACGGCGTCGAAAACGCCCGGCTTGCCGTGCGCGAACAGGTGATGCATGGCGCAGACTGGATCAAGTATTACTCCGACCACGGTTATTACTTCACGCCGGACGGCGTTCTGCACAGCCACGTGAATTTCCGCGACGACGAAGCGACCGCGATTGTCGAGGAGGCGCATCGCTTGGGACACAAAGTCGCCGCGCACGCCATCGGCTCGGACGGAATTGACGCCGCTCTTCGCGCCGGCGTCGATTCGATCGAGCACGGGGTTGGATTCACCGACGAACTCCTCGAGCGAGCCGCGCAGAAGGGCGTTTACTGGTGCCCGACGGTCACCGCGGTGAACTACGTTGCCCCCGGCCGGGGCGGCGCTTGGGTTCAGATGGTCGACGCCGAGCGCAAGGCTTTCGAGAAAGGCCTTCAACGGCACCTCAAGATTGTTCTTGGCACCGATGTCGGGGGGTTTCCCTGGACCAAGGTCAACGAAGCGGTCGAATTCAAATATTACGTCGATTACGGCATGTCGCCCATGGACGCCATTCGCGCGGCAACCGTTGTGCCCGCCGAAATGCTCGGCTGGGGCGACCGCATCGGCACCATCGAAGCTGGCAAGCTGGCCGACCTGGTGGCCGTTTCGGGCGACCCGCTCTCGAACATCAGTGAGCTTGAGAATGTGCGGTTTGTGATGAAGGAAGGCGTGGTCTACAAAAACGAACTCGAGCGATGAACGAGATGGCCCGCTCGCCGCAAGGCCCCTCCCTGAGAGGTGCGATCCGATGGATCCTGCATCTGCGCATTGATTCAGCGTGGGTTGCCGAACTATCATAGACGCGCTCTCGAACCGGGGGGGAGAACTCCGTGAGCCGTAGTTGTCGAACTCGCCTTCCTTCTTTTTCTTCTTTTCTTCGGAGGATTTTTTCATGAGCCATCCAAGTTCAAAGCCGCCCCAGGTGGGGCGAAATCGAGGAGCCGAGGAACGCCCGGCAGAGAGTGATCCGCACGAGCGAGCCGCCTCCGATCCATCTGCAGGATTCTCTCGCCGAGCCTTCATCAAAGGCACCGGACTTGCGAGCGTGGCCATGTCCGCCACGGTTCTTCTCGGCGACGAAGTGGCCAAGGCCGCCGGCCAGGCGCAAGCCGGAGGCCCCTGGGTCGGCCCTGGTCCGGTCGAGGTCACGCTGCGTATCAACGGTCAGATGCGACGTCTCGAGCTCGAACCCCGCGTGACCCTGCTCGACGCCTTGCGCAACCGGCTCGACCTGACCGGCGCAAAGAAGGTTTGCGATCGAGCGACCTGCGGCGCGTGCACGATTATCCTCGATGGCAAACCGGTCTACTCCTGCACCATTCTGGCCATCGATGCCGCGGGCCACGACATCCTCACCATCGAGGGGCTGGCATCCGAGGACAAGCTGCACCCTGTTTCGCAAGCCTTCGTCAACAATGACGCGCAGCAATGCGGGTTCTGCACCCCGGGGTTCGTGATGTCGTGCAAGGCCTATCTCGACGGGGAGCCCCACCCGACCTATGAAGGCGTGCAAAAAGCCCTGGGCGGCAACCTCTGCCGCTGCGGCACGTACATGGGCATTCGTCGCGCCGTCCTCGAGGCGGCCGAGAAAGGAGGGCGAGCTTAAATGGACTACAAATGGCCCGCACCGGATCAACGCGCCCTCATCGGTAAGAGCATCACGCGCTTGGACGGCCCCTGGAAGTCATCTGGCCGCATCAAGTATTCCTTTGACGTGAATCGTCCCGGCATGCTCTATGGGCGCATGGTCCTCTGTCCCTATGCCCACGCCAAGGTGACGAAAATCGATACCAGCGAAGCCGAACGCATGCCCGGGGTCAAAGCCGTGCAGATCATGTTCGGCGAAGGGAAGGAAGTGCTCTGGGCCGGGCAGGAAATTGTCGCCCTGGCCGCGGAAACCGAAGATCAGGCGCGCGATGCCGCCCGGCGGGTTCACATCGAGTACCAGCAGCTTCCCTTCCTCGTGCTGGACACCACTCCCGACCAGGCCGGTGCCGGGTCGACCAAGGAGATGGAGGAAAAGACCACGGGCAATCCGACTTCTGCTTTCCAGCAGGCCGAAGTCACGCACCAGGGCCGCTACGGCGCGCAGGTGATCACGCACTGCTGCATGGAACCTCACGGCCAGGTTTCTGAATGGAACGGGGACACGCTCACGGCCTGGGCCTCGACGCAAAACGTGAGCGGCATTGGCGGAGAAATCGGCCAGGGTGTGGGCACGCCGGCCAGCAAGATCGAAGTCATCACCCCGGTCATGGGCGGCGGGTTCGGCAGCAAATTCGCAGCCGACACCTGGGGCGTGGCCTGCGCGCAGCTGGCCAAAACGGCCGGCCGCCCGGTGAAGATGCTGCTCGAACGCGATCATGAGCTGATGGTTGCCGGTGCGCGCCCCTCGATTTATGCAGATGTCAAAGTGGGAGCCAAAAGAGACGGCACACTGGTCGCCTGGGATTCCCATTCCTGGGGCACTTCGGGGCCCGCTGCGCCCGGGGCACCTCCGCTCCCCTACGTCTTCCGCGTTCCCAACAGCCATGTCAAACACACGGCTGTGCTTACCAACACGGGGCCTGCGCGAGCCTGGCGCGCTCCGAACCACCCGCAGGTGTGTGTGATCACCATGTGCGCGCTCGACGATCTCGCCGCAAAACTCGGAATGGATCCTTACGATTTCTTCCTCAAGAACATTGAGATGACCGGCGAGCGCGCGAAGACGTACACGGACGAATTAGTCAAGGCCGCTGAACTGTTCGAGTGGAAGAAGAAGTGGCATCCGCGAGGCGATTCCGGTCGAGGCCCGATCAAACGCGGCGTGGGGCTTTCGATTCACACCTGGGGCGGCGCGGCCAACCTCAGCAACTGTGCCGCGACGATTCGTCCGGACGGCTCGGCCGAAGTTGCCATGGGCACCCAAGACCTCGGCGTGGGCACCCGGACGGTGGTCGGCATCGTGGCCGCGGAAACGCTCGGACTGCCGCTTGAAGCGGTGACCGTCAAGATCGGCGACAGCAGATACCCGGCAGCCGGCGCCTCAGGGGGCTCGACAACCGTCGGGGGGGTGAGTTCCGCTACCCGGCGCGCTTCCGTTGCCGCCGTAAACGAGCTGTTCGCGAAGGTGGCGCCTGCGCTCGGTGCGTCGCCCGAGGAACTCGAGGCCGTCGGCGGCCAGATTCGCGTAAAAGGCAATCCCACGAAAGCGCTCTCCTGGAAGCAGGCGTGCGCCAAACTCGGAACGACGCCCGTCACCGGAACGGGCCGAACCTCGCGCGACCTCACTTCGGCTGGAGTGGGCGGCGTGCAGATGGCCGAGGTCGCCGTGGACACGGAAACCGGCGTGACCCGCGTGCAGAAAATGCTGGCCGTGCAGGATTGCGGATTAATCATCGATATGAAGACGGCCGAAAGTCAGGTCTATGGCGCGTTGGTCATGGGCGTCGCCTATTCACTGTACGAAGAGAAAATCATGGACCAGCAAACCGGCCATTGCCTGAATCCCAACATGGAATTCTACAAACTTGCCGGCATCGGCGACGTCGGGGAGCTCGAGGTGCACATGATGACCGATCCGGCCAACGACAGCCGCGGAGTCATCGGCCTCGGCGAACCCCCGGTCGTCTCGCCTGGCGCGGCTCTGTCGAACGCGGTCGCCAACGCCATCGGCGTTCGCGTGCCGTACATACCGATAACGCCGCGAAGCGTTCTCGAAGCGCTCGGCACCGGAAAGGGAGGCATGGCCTAAATGGACGCCTTCGCTTACGCAAATCCTTCATCGCTCCATGAAGCCGTGGCCCTGCTCGACACGAAGTGGGGCCAGACGGCCATCTTGGCCGGGGGCACCGATCTGATCAGCCTGATGAAGGATCATGCCGATCCGTCCCCGGCGCGCATCGTCAACATCAAAGGCATCGGTGAACTTCATCGCATCGAGAACGAACAAGGCGGAGCACGCATCGCCGCTTTGGTTTCCTTCGAGCAGCTTTTGGCCTCGAGCGTTCTAAGCCACTTCCCGGCCCTTAGTGAAGCGGCGCGCGGCGTTTCGAGCCCGCAGATCCGCCACATGGGAACCGTGGGCGGCGACCTGCTGCAGAGGCCCCGTTGCTGGTATTACCGGGGCGGGTTCGGTTTGCTGGCTATGGACAACGGCCATTCCCTGGTTCCCAACGGCGACAATCGCTACCACGCCATTTTCGGCAATGAAGGTCCGGCATACTTCGTCAGTCCGTCTTCGCTTGCGCCCGGGCTCATCGCGCTTGGAGCGAAAGTGACCTTGCAGGGTCCCTCCGGCCCTCGACAGATCGCTCTGGAGGAGTTGTTTGTGATTCCCAAGCATGAGGGCGAGCGAGAACACTCGATTGGCCCGAACGAAATCCTTACGGAAATCTCGATCCCGGCGAGCGCGCGCGCGTGGCGCAATGCCACCTACGAGGTGCGGGAGAAGGAGGCCCTCGATTGGCCACTCGTGACCGCTTCGGTGGCGCTCAAGTTGGAGGGCGGCAAAATCAGCGCCGCGCGAGTCGTCCTCGGACAAGTTGCTCCAATCCCGTGGCGCTCGCGCGAAGCCGAGCAGGTGCTCGAAGGCAAATCCTTGAACGAGGCCACGGCCGCGGCGGCAGGCGCCGCTGCCGTGGGGAGCGCCAAGCCGCTCAGCCAGAACGGCTACAAGGTCCAGCTCACCCGCGTCGCCGTGAAACGCGCCCTGCTGCGGGCGAGCCAGGAGGCCGCATAACATGACAGAGATTCGGAAAACTCCCTCGACGGGCAGCCTCAATTATCTGATCCGCAGCGGGGAAGTCTGCAGCCATCTGCGCTCGAAAAAGCTGTTCTATCAGACCGATGAGGATGCCTCCGACATCACCAACGCCGGCCCCTTCTGGTGCGCGCGCACACAGTCGCTCATCGGATTCGACGGCAAGATCGCTGGCCATGAGGAGTGCCGTCCGGGCCGCTCCTGCTGCGAGACCACCTAGCGCCGGCCTGCGACGGGATTGGGCTCGGCTCGCTCGTGGCGGGCGAATCGCGGGCCGGCCAAAGCACCAGGATCCCGTCCGCAACTAGCGCCCTTCCTTGAATTTCACTTGCAGGAGGCTTGCAATCGGAAGGCGCCGGTTTTAATATAGTACTGGGTTTGTACTGTTTCCGGCCGGCTTTTCCCGCCCGCCTCGGCACAGGCAGCTAAGCCCAGCGGTGACAGCACAAACGGAAAACAAATGGTCCGACTGAGCAAACTTACCGACTACGGCATGGTCCTGATGAGCTGCTTCGCGCGCGCCCCGGCCGGGTCGCTGCGCACCGCGCGTGACCTGGCGACGGAGTCGCGTGTGCCGCTGCCGACGGTCAGCAAAGTCCTCAAGGAGTTGCTAGCCAGCGGGCTGCTGATCTCGCGGCGCGGCATTCAGGGTGGCTACTGCCTGGCTCGGGAGCCGCGGCAGATTTCCCTTGCGGAAATTATCACCGCGCTCGAGGGGCCGGTCGCGCTCACCGAATGCAGCACGGATGTCTCGGGACTCTGCGACGTCGAGGCCTGTTGCGCAATCAAGAGGAACCAGCAAGTTATCAGTGAGGCGATCCGGGGGGTTCTCTCGAAACTGAGGCTTTCGGATTTGATCCAGCCCCTGCGGCTGACGGCCATTGAGGCCGTAACCGGGAGTTTGTCTGGCGGTCGGACATCGGAGAGGGTGCAATGAGCACAAATACGGATGCGATCCGTGACCTGGCGGAACGCGAATACAAGTGGGGCTTTGTCACCGAGATCGAGGAGGACCGCGTCCCGAAGGGGTTGAGCGAAGACATCATTCGCTTGATTTCGGCCAAGAAGCAGGAGCCGGAATTCATGCTCGATTGGCGGCTAAAGGCCTACCGGCACTGGTCCTCGCTCGAACGGGCCGAGGCGGAACCGAAATGGGCGAACATCAAGTACGGCCCCATCGATTACCAGGACATCGTCTACTACTCGGCACCGA
>DASPVZ010000013.1:0-65952 GCA_035622135.1 Candidatus Cybelea sp.
TTCGAAGCCAGATGCTCTATCCAACTGAGCTACGGGCGCATTGCACATAACTGCTTTACTGTACTGCGTTTGTGGTCTGTTTAGCAACCGACAGCTGGGGAGCTTGATTTTGACGGTGGCCAATTTTGTGTCCAGCGATTCGGGCCAGGATCCACACATCGCAGCCAGACTCGCCAAGGCGCGCCAGAAACGTGTGACGAAATGAGCAGAGCACAAACGGGCGTACGGCCTTTTTATTTCGCTTGGCTGCTTCCATGGCGATCGCTCCAAAACGCTCTCGCAGGCGCATTGTGCGAGGAATCTGGCTGAACAAAGTATGTATTGGCGTCCTAGCTGTCTATCTGTACGGCGTTGCCTTCTTCCGGCTCCGAAATTGCCAACCCTGCGAGCGACTGGTTGCGATCGCGGAGCGCGCGATATTCGGGGTAGGAAAACAGCGGACTGCCTCCGCGGCTGAGTACCGTCACGCGATCGGCGTTGCCGACCGGCAGCCGGCGGAGATAGACGGAGTCGAGCAGGCTGAAGATGGAGGAGTTCACGCCGATGCCCAGCGCGAGGCAAAGCAGTGCCAGGAGGGTCAAACAGCGTGATTTGCGGAGCAGACGGATGGCGAGCGCGAGGTCGTGCCTGCGGGTTGGGACACCGCACGGGCGCAGCGGATGCGGTTGCTTTCGTCAGTGTCATTCCGCAAGCGGGAACCGACGGCTTCTTGCCGGCGAGTGCCGTCACCAGCAAATTGATCTACGTGTTTGCGGTGTGAGCCTGCATACAGCAGACGCTGTATCGCTCACACGCGTTTCCTCGCTCGAAGTGTGATTCGTATTGCACCAAAGTTCTCAGCTTTTTCTCTTTTTATACACGGTAAGCACTACAGACGTAGCATCTTGCCGGATTACGGTCTGCCACGGCTTCGATTCGGACGGTGAACATCGGCCAACTGCGACCGCGCAAGCCGCTAGCGCGTTGGCTTCGAGTTTTCCCGACGACCTGTTCGACACTCTCGGACGCCCTGTACAGTGAATCGTTGGGGTAAATCGACCGGCAGTTGACGCTTCTGGTCACCACAAAACGTCAACTGACATAAATTGACCTAACCTTATGGATCTGCAGCGCTTCCCGACCCTTGCCTACAGGGGACGTGTGCAAATTGAACAAGCCGAGGCCCGCAAATTGCAAAGGGAAGACCCGGAACTGACGGACTCGACGTTGAGTCGAGGGACTGCCGGGCATGTCTTGGCGGTCCATTTAGGTGCACAGGCCGCCGGGGGCTGGCCAGTGATTCGGTCGCTGTAGGGGCCGCTTTCATGGCTAACAGAGCATACGACGACTTTCGCACATAATCGTTCGATGCATCAGTTCTAGGGCACACAAGAGGGGACCGACTCATGAATTCACTTCGTTCACTTGCAGCGCTCGTAGCTTTGCTATTCGTGGTTGGCATTTCGGCCGCTTATGCCGATGGGATCAATGGCCGCGGCGATGGCGACAGGACTGCCGACGTGACGAGCCACGTAACGGCCATGGCGGACGTCAATACGCATTCGTTCGTCGGCCACGAACCCGTGAATGGCATTCGCGACGGGTACGCCCTGCGCGTCGCCATGTGGCAATCGCATAACGACGTCGACACGGGGACATCCACGACAGCCACCCCGGAACAGCCTACGCTGCTCCTGCTCGTGGCCGGCGTTGGCGCCGTCTTCTTCCTCCGGCGGCGCGCGCTCGAATCCTAAGCTGCGCTGCCGAATCGCCGTGGATGGGAGCCGCGGCATGGCGGAACCTTACCTCGAGAAACCCCGGGGGCCCGGGTTTTTGTGTCTCTTTTTAAGACAGATCTCTCACGGCGAGCTATTGTTCTGAGCCTTCCTGATCGTCTGCTGCGCTCGCCGTTCCATCCCGGGGGGGCGGTGGAGCCTTGCGACCGACACTCAGGTGGTCGTAATTGAGCGCGGCGTTCAGGACTAGCATGAAGCTCCCATAAGTTTCCTGCCGCCACATCGGATTATTGGCGAAGAGAACGACGTGGCCGCGCCCGACCGGGCAATCGACGACCGCCGGAGCATCGGCCAGTTCGTTGCCGCCCGCAAGCATGCCGCTCACCCACAGGTTCTGCTCATCCGCAAAACGCAGCACGACGCGCGGCCAGATGGAGGACGGCGGTATCATGCCCCGGAGCGCTTCTCGAACGTCAGCCGAGATGTAGGTTTCTTGCTCCTCGCGGGTCCGGTGAGGCTCAGGGGTCCCGGGATTCCAAGGCCGGCCTTGCGGGATATCGGGATCGGTTGTCGAGCCCCGGCCGCTCGGTCTGCCTTCGTTTTCCGGCCCGCCGCCAGCCCCTCCGAAAAACCCTCCCGGAGCAATCGAGACCCGAAACACAGGAGCCTCACTGAAATAAATGGCGAGCGTTGCGTCGTAGCCATAAGTGATTGGGCTGCCTGGGTCCTCGACCTTGGCGTTCAAGATCGCGCCGCGTGCCTCAAGCTGACGGGTCGGTGTAATCGAGACGCCAGAAGTGATGCCGAGATCGATTGGCAGCATTGCACTGGAACTGACAGGGATGAAGACTCCGCCGTCTTCGACGAACTTCTCTAAGTGCGCCGCGCCTTCAAGACCCATTCCGCCGCGAATATCCTCCGTATGATCGATGGTGCCGAGATTCGGCGTGAGCGTCGTGGTCTTCCAGGGAATCGGCCCGCCGAAATCGGAGCCATCGGGCAGCATCCTTTTCGGAATTCCATTGAGCAGGGCCGAAAGATTGTTGGCGGCCGGAGGAAAAATGATCACATCATATTTTTCGCGGAGATTCGGCGTGTCGCGGACCACTTGATCGGAGATGTATGCATAGGGAATTTTCGTTTCGTCCAGGGCCAGCCGGAACCATCCCTCTACCTGGGTGTTCGTCCACAGGTGAAGAAGAGCGATTCGCGGCACGGCGATTGGATGCCGAGCCACCTGTGGATCGGAGGCGGTTAGGTGAACCGTAAGGCCCAGGTCCTTCGCCGCCGATTCGAGCTCGAGCTTCAAATCCGAGGGGTTGCCCTCGGCGGGAATCAGGAATGACCCAGCGGCATATTTTTCACCGCCTTCATCAAAGGCTTCCTCGCTCGAAAACATCTTCACTTCTTTCAAGCGGAAACGGAGCGTGGCCAGAGCCGGCTCCGCATTCGCGTCGATCAGATAGAACTTTGCAGCGTCCCGGCCGGCCATGAGTTCCCCGTCGGAAGGCGCCGGATCCGGGACCAGCGTCATGGGCACTTTCAGGATGGCGGTGTCGGTGACACGCAACGTCTTGACGTTCACAAGCGGGCCCATGGTCCAGCCGGTATCGTCGTAGGGCGTTGGGTCATGAATGTTGAAATACTGCGTGTCGAGCAGCATGTCGGCCATGCGGCTGTAGGGCTGGTCCATGCGAATCACATAGCTGCCTGCGGGGATTCTAACCGGCTTCGCGGCCTCGGATTTCGAGGCCGTGCCGCCCCTGTTCGCCTCCCCGCCGCCTTCGCCCGAAGCTCCTTCCGCCAGGGCTCGTGATTTGCTTCTCTCTCCCGCCCCGGCCGTAGCGGCGGGCTTGACCTCGACCTCCCGATCGATCCGGCTTACCTCGATGCCTTGCTGCTGGAGCAAGCGGACGAGCCGAACCTCGAGCGAGGGGCGGCGGCCGTCGTTGACGATGACCCAAGCGGCAGGGCCCTCGGTCGTCGCCTTGGCCACGGCGCGCTTGCTCTTCAGATAGAAATTGGAAAGAAAATCCGGGGCGTGATCGGCCGTGTATCCCAAGGCGAAGAGGAGGCCGCTTTCCTCCATGTTGGTGTTATCCCGCATGGACCAGGTGATTTTCGGCAGAGGCGGATTCTCGCGGTACCATTCGCGCGAGGTTTCCTCCGGCCCGAGCGTGCGGACGCGCGTGTCGGCGCCGCCGTTGCCGAACGTCTCGTAGAAACGGCCGATGGCGTTGTGCCCGGTGGCCACGTAGAGCATGTAGTTGGGCGCCCAGCCGTCATAGAACCCATGGGTCCACACGCCCGGCACACCCCGCCGGGTGAACTGCTCGATTTCGTAGTGCGCCATTTCCTGGAATTCGCTGAAGACGATCGGATCAAGCCACGCGTTGTAGGGGCCGGTTCCCGTCATGGTGTAGAGGTAGGGCTCCGATTCGTGCAGGTCATGCAGCACTTGCGGATGCCAGTCGAGGAAATTCTTCATCTGCACCTTGGAGAGCTCGAGCGCCATACCGATGTTGTCGCGATTGTTGTCGTGGGCGACGTAGTGGCCCCAATAGATGAGGTTGGGGGCGGGTTTGTCGGGGTTGGCCTTGCGGTAGTTGTACAGGTCCACCATGCGGTCGCGGCCGTCAACCTCGAGCACAGGCGTAATCAGAAAAATAACGTTCTTGCGGATCTTCTGAATGTAGGGAGTGTCTTCGACGGCTAACCGGTAGGCGAGTTCCATCAGCATTTCCGGCGAGCCTGTTTCGGGGGAGTGGATCGAACCAGAAGCCCAGTAGATCGGTTTACCGGTTGCGATGAGCTGCCGCGCCCGGGCGTCATCAATCCTGCGCGGGTCGGCGAGCTGCGCGGTGATCATCTTCAAACTATCGAGCTGCGCGATATTTGATTCATCGCTGACGGCAACGAGCATGAAATCGCGTCCCTCTTCGCTTCGGCCGACCGTGAAAACCTTCACGCGGGGACTGGCCGCGGCGAGCGCGCGGAAATAGCGGTAAATATCCTTCGTATAGGTGAGCTTGTTCGGCGCGCCGATCACGTAACCTAGAATCTTGTCGGGCGACGGCACAGTATTCGAGGCCGGCAGATGATCGACGAACTCGGTCAATAGAAAAGGCTCGGTCGTATACTCCTTGATCTTGGCCGTGTAGGCCGGGTCGTCGGCGGGCGCAGGGCCGTCCTGCGCGGAAGCGACCGGCAAGACCCCCGCAAATCCCAGAATCCCAACGGCTAGGAACATCCAAGCAGCGAACCCACTCCGTGCGTTTGCGCAGATCGACCGACGCATTTTCCTCCCCCCTCCAATGAATTGGATCGAAATCCCCCGAGCGATTTCAACAGACGCACACTACCACGTTGGCGTTTCACAAGCTCGCTTCTTTCACGAGCCCCCGCCCATGGGCGCGCAACGAACCGCTTTGTGCTGTGTTATGTTAGCGCTTGCGTTTGGGCGCGGGCACCCGCCGAGTGATGAGCAGAAAAGCAGCCACTGTCAAATCGGAAGAGAAGATAACCGTCGATGCGATTTTCGGCGCGGGCGGGATGCTCGCCCATCGCCACTCGGCCTACGAGTTTCGGCGTTCACAGCTCGAGATGGCCAGGATCGTCGATGAAGCCTTCTCCAGCCATCAGCAGGCCTTGATCGAGGCGGGCACCGGCACGGGCAAAACGCTGGCCTACCTGATTCCGGCCATTCGCAGTGGGCGCAAGGTGGTCGTTTCGACGGCGACGAAGTCGCTGCAAGAGCAACTGCTCGAGAAGGACGTACCCTTCCTAAAGAAAAACTTCGCGCCGAATTTGAAGGCGGCGCTGATGAAAGGCCGCTCAAACTTCCTCTGCCGCGCGAAGGTCCATCAGCTGGGCGGCCAGGCTGCGCTCAAGGGCCTCGATGAAGTGGACTGGTTCGGGCAGATTCGCGATTGGGAGAAGCTCACCGCGACCGGCGATCGGAGCGAGCTGACCTTTTTGCCGGACGATGCCGATCTGTGGAATCGAATCGACGCGCGACGGGATCTTTGCACCGGGCGGAAGTGCCCGGAGTTTGAGACGTGCTTCATAACCGCGATGCATCAGCGCGCGCATGAAGCGGACCTGATTATTGTCAACCACCACCTCTTCTTCGCCGATCTAGCCCTCCGCGGGGACGATTTCGGCTCGATCTTGCCGGAATACTCGGCGGTCGTATTCGACGAGGCGCACGAGATCGAGGATGTGGCCAGCGAGCATTTCGGGCGGCAACTTTCAAGCTATCAGCTCGACGAGCTCGGGCGAGACACCGAGGCGATGCTGCGTATGCTGCACATCGACGCCTCCGTGCTGCGCAAGTATCTCCTGCGCATGCGCGAGCGCGGCCGGCACTTCTTCGAGAATTTCGGCGCGCGCGAAGGCCGCTACCCGTTCGAACCTGCCCAACGGCGCTCGTTTGTCGACCAGAATCGCGAGGCGTACGAAGAGCTGTCCGCAGGACTCAAGCGCGTCGAAGCGGAGTTGGCCGCGATCTCACCAAAACCCGAGGAGGTGGCCGGGCTCGCCCGGCGCGCAGCGGAACTGCGGCGGGAGCTCAGGTTTCTCCTGGAGAGCGAAGAGAAGAGCTACGTGTATTGGTACGAGCGACGCGGCCGCGGAGTATTTCTCGCTGCCACACCGATCGACGTGAGCCAGATCCTGCGCGAACGGCTTTTCGAGCAGTTCGACACCGTGGTACTCACTTCGGCGACACTCGCCGTCGGCGGGCGCTTCGATTACTTGAAGCAGCGCCTGGGCGTTGTGCCCTCGGCGGAAGCGGTTCTGCCTCCCGAGTTCAATTTCAAGGAGCAGGCCCTGCTGTACATACCGCGCTGCCTGCCCGACGTACGGCATGCCACCTTCTCCGCCAGCGCGGCTAGGGAAATTCAAAAGCTCCTTGAAATCTCCGAGGGCCGCGCGTTCTGTTTGTTCACGAGCTACGCGCAAATGAAGGACGTTTATGAACGTGTTTCGGCCGAGGTGGGTTTCCCGCTCCTTCTGCAAGGCACTGCGCCGAGGTCCATCCTGCTTGAGCGCTTTCGATCGACGCCGAACGCCGTGCTGTTCGCCACGGCCAGCTTTTGGCAAGGCGTCGACGTTCCGGGCGCGCAGCTGTCCTGCGTAATCATCGACAGACTTCCCTTCGCTGTGCCCAGCGATCCGGTTGTCGCTGCCCGCGTTCGCGCCTTAGCCGAGGATGGGCGGAACGCATTTGCCGAATATCAGGTGCCGGAGGCCGTGCTGGCCTTGAAGCAGGGGTTTGGACGGCTCATTCGGTCCAGATCGGACCGCGGGATTCTGGCCATTCTCGATAACCGCATCGTGCGCATGCACTATGGTAGAATTTTTCTTGAGTCCTTACCCGAATATTCGACGACGCACGACCTCGCTGAGGTAGCGCGCTTCATGCACAAGCCGGAGTAATTGCGGCAGGGCCCGACCGATGCCGGTGAGCATCGGATCCGAAACCGACCATGTACGAAGTCTTTGTCGACGAAACGTTTGCCGCTGCCCATAATCTGCGGAATTACCAGGGCAAATGCGAGAATTTGCACGGGCACAACTACCGGGTTCGCGTCACCCTGGCCGGGGCGGAACTTGACTCGAGCGGGCTGCTCTATGATTTCGTTCATTTAAAGCAGGTGGTTCAGGGGGTGATCAAGTCCCTCGATCACCTCTACCTCAATGAACTCAAGCCGTTCGACGTGCTGAACCCGTCGGCGGAGAACGTCGCGAAATATATCTATGACGAGGTGGCCAAGCAGTTGGCCCGAGGCGCGCACGGTGCCGGTTTGTCGAGCATCACCGTCTGGGAGACGGACAATTCGGCCGCAACCTATCGGCGATGAGCCCCGGCCTGAATCTCGGGTTGACATGGGCTTCTTGAGCAAATCATGAATCGCGCATTTCTGGTCGTCGGTATCCCCGCCGTGATCACCTCGTTCTGCTGGCTGGCGTTTGGGTGGGGCTGGCGGGTCGCCCTCACCGTTACTGCGGCGGAGATGATCGCCATAGCTGCATTTGCCGTTTACATATCGAGGCGGCAGAATCGCGCGACCGCGCCGGGCGCCCGGCGCTGAAGCGCGGGGCCTTGCTTATGTTCATCACGGAAATCTTCAAGTCCATTCAAGGCGAGGGCACGCGTGCCGGGTTGCCCTGCATCTTTGTGCGCTCGACGGGATGCAACCTGCGTTGCACGTGGTGCGACACGCCGTACGCCTTCTATGGAGGCAAACGCATGAGCATCCCGGATGTGCTCGACCAGGTGCGCGAGCTTGCTGGCGATGGTGCGACCCGCATTTCCCTGGTCGAAATCACCGGAGGCGAACCGTTGCTGCAACCGGAAACCCCCGAACTTGCCCGCGAGCTCCTCGATCAGGGTTATACGGTCTTGATCGAGACCAGTGGCGAGCGATTCGTCGGCGGTTTGCCGCGCGAGGTGGTCAAGATCGTGGATGTAAAATGCCCGGATTCGGGCGCAGCCGACACGTTTGAAATGGCCAATTTGGCGGCCGTCGACCGAAAGGACGAAATCAAGTTCGTGATTTCGACGCGGCGCGACTACGAGTTCGCCCGCGATTTCATCCGTGACCATCGGCTCAAAGAGCGCGTGCGCGAGGTGCTGTTTTCGCCCGTTTTCGCCGATCCGGGGGGCAGCTGGGCGGGCCTTGAAGCCCGTCTTCTCGCCGAATGGATCGTCGCCGATGCCCTCCCCGTGCGGCTTGGCCTGCAATTGCACAAGTTCATCTGGGATCCGGCGACCAAGGGCGTCTAGGCTTGCGGCCGACGTTGCCGCCCGGGCCCGCCCGCGCGCACGGAATTTTCATAACCAGCCCGATAGGTCTATACTCGCATCCGGAAATGACCCTCGACACGCACAAAGCCGTCGTGCTGCTGAGCGGAGGGATGGATTCCTGCGTCACAACGGCGATGGCTAATCGGACGCATCAGTTGGCCGTGCTGCACGCCAGCTACGGCCAGCGGACCGAGTCGCGCGAGCGCCGCGCCTTCCACGATATCGCGGACTTCTATGGCCTGCGCGAGCGTCTGGTTGTCCGCTTTGATGCATTCAAGCAGATCGGCGGTTCGGCGCTGACGGATTCCGCAATCCCCGTGCCCGAAGACGGGGAAGTCCTGCGGCACGGGTCCATTCCCGTCACCTACGTTCCATTTCGCAACGCTCATTTTCTTGCCGCGGCGGTCAGTTGGGCCGAAGTGATCGGGGCCAAGGCTATTTTTATCGGCGCGGTGGCGGAAGACAGCTCGGGATATCCGGATTGCCGTCCCGAGTATTACCGCGCGTTTGAGCGGGTCATCCGCGAGGGTACGCGGCAGGAAACGCAGATTTCCATCGTGACGCCGGTGATTGGCATGCGAAAGAGCGAGATTGTGCGCCGCGGAGTCGAGCTGGGCGCGCCACTGGGACTTACCTGGTCTTGCTATCAGTTCGACGAGGAAGCCTGCGGGGCATGCGACAGCTGTCGGCTGCGGCTCCGGGCCTTTGCCGAAGCCGGCATTCCCGATCCTATCGCCTACCGCGCGCGGGTTGCGCCATAATGAGTTTCGGTTAACAAAGGGAGGTGAGTGCAATGAAATGGATTCATTTTCTGGGGATGGTTGCCCTGCTCTGCCTGTGTGCCGGCACCGCCTCCGCGCAAGGAAACAATCGAATCGACGGGCAGGTGCTCGACTTAGACGGCAAGCCCCTGCCCGATGCCACGGTGACCATAAAGGGCGAAGCGAGCGGGCAGGTTTTCACGCTGAAAACCGACAAAAACGGCAAGTTTGTTCAGATTGGTCTCAAGGCCGGGCTTTACGATCTGAGCGTGAACACGAATAACCCCCAAATGCCGCCTTTCAACCAAAAGTTCCAGCTGGCCGAGGGGCAGTCGGCCACCATTCCGACCATCAGTTACAAGGAGCTCGCGAATAGCCCGGAGGCAAAGAAGAGGGCGGAAGAACAGGACGTCTTCAAGAATATGAAGGCGCACTTCGATGCTGGCCGCCAGGCCCTCACGGAGGCCGATGCGCTTGGGCAACAGATTCGCACCGCTCCGGCGGACCAGAAGAGCGCTCTGCAGGAAAAGCGCACAGCGGACTGCCAGAGTGCAGCGAGTAATTTCGAGGAGGCAGCCAAGGGCGTTCAAGCCAAGGACGTCAAGAATTTGGCCACGGTTCTCCAGAATCTCGGCGCCGCTGACGAATGTGCCGGACGCTACGATGACGCGGTCAGCGCCTTTCAGAAGGCCGTGGATACTCAGCCGTCTCCTGGGGAGTATAACGGGCTGAGCACGAATCTGGCGAATGCAGCGGTTGCGCAGAACGACCCGACCGTGCTGCAAACCAAACTCACTCAGGCCGGAGCAGACTGCGAAAAGGCGGCGGCGCTTGATGGCTCGAGCGGCACCGTGTGCTGGAAGAATCTCGGAATCGTTCTCTACAATAAGCAGCGCCAGAAAGAGGCGACGACGCCGTTTCAAAAGGTAACGGCGGCCAACCCCAAGGACGCACAAGCGTGGTTCCTGCTGGGATCCTGCCTGTCCGCTCAAATCGATTCCAAACAAGAGGGAGGCAAGGAAATCTACGTCATCCCGTCGGGAACGACGGAAGCCTACCAGAAGTGCATCGACGCTGCTCCCAATGGACCCTATGCGCCGCAATGCAAGGCTGGTCTCGATGAACTGGCGCAGCTCAGCGGCGGAGTTTCGACTTCGATGGGCAAAAAGAAATCTCACTAGGCCGCCAAATAATTTTTCCACAGGACCGCATTTCTTCTCTGGACCGCGGCGCAACAGAATGGTATGGTCACCGGCCGCATCGTCCAGCACGCGGCCAGTGTGAGTTTCTAAAGGCGAAACCAGGATACCGGGAAGTGGATCCGCACGAGTCCAGCATCCAGCGGCGTCGCAGCGAGCGAGTCGCGCAGTCCTTACCTGTGCTCATCCGCGGGGTTGATCTGCTTGGTCAACCGTTCGAGGAACGCACGGCCACGCTGAGCTTCAATCTTCACGGGTGCCGATACGCCTCGAGATATCACCTGCCAAAAAACTCCTGGGTCACGCTCGAGACCGTGCGCGGTTCCGAGCTGCGGAACGCACGGGCTCGCGTGGCGTGGATCCAGCGTCCCCACTCGGTTCGGGAATTCTTTCAAGTCTCCGTGGAGCTCGAGAAACCGATCAATCTCTGGTCCTATGAACCTACTCCGTCGGACTGGGATCTGTCGACCGAAGTGCTCAGATCATCGACAGCGGAAGCAGATCCTGGCCTCTATGGCAGAGACCAAACCGATAACCCTCAAAACCTTCCCACGGCTGAGGACCTATCCATGAGCCATCTGAGCAGTGCTGCTTCTCAATCCGCCGCTTCCGAGGCCGAGGTTCGAGTTCCCCTCTCGGTCGAAAGCCCCCAGTTCCGCGAACTCAGGGTTCAGCTGGAAGGCGCGGTCAAGCAGTCCGTCGACGAGGCGGCCGCACATGCCGCTGAGCAAATCCGCAAGGTTGCCGAGGAAAAACAGGCGTGGATTTCCGAGGAGGCCTACCGGGAATGGAAGCAGGAGTTCGAAAGCGCGCAGAACGCAGCGCGCGAGCAGATGGCGAAGCAGCAAGCCGAGCTGGTCGGCCAGCTGCAGGCGGAATTTGAAGAGGGGCTCCGCCACGCCAAGCAGCTGATCGCCGAAGTCGAGCGCAGCAGCGATGCGCTGCGCGCGGAAACCGGGGCCGCCAGCGAAGCGGTAAGCCGCCTGGCGAGCGCCCGCCTCGAACTCGAAGCGGTCCAAGCGACGCGCAATTCCTATGCGGTTGGGGAAACCCCGAATGGCGACGCTTCCGAACCGTCGATGGCCGCTTGGCGCGAACGCCTGCACTCGGAGATGGCCGCGGCACAGGCGCAGTGGAACGAACTGCTCGAATCGTCGCTCGACGGCGGCGTAGCCCGGATCGCTCAGCAGTTGTCGGGCGAAGCGAAAGAGATCGCATCCGAGGTGGAGCGGAAGCTGTCGGAGCGAATCCGCGAGCTGCGGCAGCCTCTCCTTGAAACGCTCGAAGCGGCTCAGCAGAGCCTGGGCGGAATCAAGGGTGCGGTCGATGAGGAACTGGGGCGGGCCAAGACTTCCCTTGCCGAAATCGAGGACTCGGCGGCGCACATGAATGATGTTTCCGCGCAGCTGGAAGCCTCGAGGCGTGTTTCGCTGGACGAGCTTAGCCGCCGTTTTCAGGGCATTCTCGATGCACAAACCCAGGAAATGGGGGAACGCGCCGAGGCGACTACGGCCGCCGCACTGGAGAGGGCCCGCCTGGCCCTGGAGGATTGGAAACAGAAAACGGTCGAGAGCGCATCG
This sequence comes from Candidatus Cybelea sp., assembly GCA_035622135.1. Lineage (GTDB taxonomy): Bacteria > Acidobacteriota > Terriglobia > Acidiferrales > UBA7541 > Palsa-295. The sequence continues at coordinate 12,067 of DASPVZ010000013.1, forward strand.
TCAGAGGTAGAGGGAAGGCTTGCCGCACAGGTCGACCGGGCGTCTCAAGCTGCGCGCGAGATGTCGGCCAGGGAGGTTCAGGTCGAGGAGACCTTGCGGCTGCACCGCGAACGCTTGCGCCAGATGGCGGAAACGACGCGGCGAGAATTCGCCTCTGGCCTGGACGGGACGGTGGCTGAGGCGCGAAGCGAGTTCGAAACTGCGCGGCAGGAAGCCCTTGGAAAATGGAACGAGGACCTGAGTGCGAGCGGCGTACGCGCATCGCAGGCCGCGGCAGAAGCGATCGAGAAGGCCTGCGAGGGTTTCGAACGCGACGCACGGGCACGGCTGCAGACCGTTGTCGAGCAGACCGTCGCGGCGGCGGGCACCGGCCTTGAGGAAAAGACCAGCGAGGCGAAACAAAAGTTCGCGAGCGACCTCGGGGCCGAATCCTCGGCTCAGCTAGCGCGCATCCAGGGTCAACTCGACGGTGCGGCGGCTGAGGCGGCTGGCCGCGCAAGATCAGAGATCGAGCAAGCCGCAGAACTCACCGCGGCGGCTTTCGGTCAGGTCCTTCGCGGCATTTCCGACCAAGAAACCGAGCATTTCACGGCCCGAAGCCAGGAAGCAGTCGAAGGCCAAACCCAAGAACTCGAGAATCGAGCTGCTCAGCTGCTCCGGAATTTCGAAACCAGCGCGGAATCATCGCTGGCCCGGCTTCATACTCAAATGGCCGCGCAGGCGGAAAGTAGCATTGCCGACGGGCGCAGCGCGCTGGCGAGCGAGTTCAACGCCCTGCTCGTCGAATACCGATCCGAGCAAGACGCACATCAAAAGGACTGGTACAAAAATCTGGAACGGATGAGCGGCGAAGCGGCGGAACGTTTCCAAGAGCGCCTCGGCACGAGCGCGGATTCCTGGATCGTTTCCGCCGTCCGACGCCTGAACGAACACGGGCAGACTGCCATCGAATCGCTGATGCGCTCGGCCAACCAGGCGCTCAGAGATTCCTGCGCGAGAATCTTCGAGGGAATTGCCGAAGCATTGCGTCAAGCGTTGCCTGACGCTGACAATTACTCCCCCGCGCCTTCACAGGAAGCGGCCGAGGCCGCGGCTACGCCCCCACTAACTCCGAGCGACTCGCCCCTCGATGCAGTGAAAGGCTAGGTCAGGCGAGCCTCCGCCCGCTCCAAAATCTCGCGCACAGCGCTGCCTACGTAAGCGACCTGCTCCGTGCTCAGGGCGGGATAGATCGGAAGACTCAGAACCTGTTCACAGGCCCATTCTGCACTCGGAAATGTTCCAACCGGACAGCCCAGAGCGGCGTAGGCGGGCTGCAGATGCAGGGGCTTCGGATAATGTACCGCCGTTTCGATGCCGCGTGCCCCGAGTTGCGCTGCCACGTCGGCGCGATTCCGGACGTAGATGACAAACTGGTGATAGACGCACTCATCCCGCGGATCGTCGACGGGAAGCTCGACTGGCGTATCGGCCACCAGCCGGCGATACTCGCCGGCAATTTCCCGGCGCCTCTCGATCCAGCCGTACAGACGAGGCAGCTTGACGCGCAATACCGCGCCTTGAAAACCATGCATTCGGTAATTGTAGCCGACGAATTTGTGTTCGTACCGTCCGCTCTGACCATGAGAACGCGCCATGCGTGCGAATCTCGCTACCTGGTCGTCGTTGGTCACCAGGGCTCCTCCTTCGCCGTAGGCGCCCAAATTCTTGGTCGGATAGAAGCTGAAGGCGGCGGCATGGCCAATCGATCCTACCCGCCGGCGGCGATAACGGGCCCCGTGCGCCTGGGCCGCATCCTCGAGCACGCGGATTCCGTGCGCGTTTGCGATCGCGCATATCGCATCCATGTCGGCAGGCCGGCCGTAAAGATGAACGGGAACCATGGCGCGTGTTCGCGAGGTAATGGCGCGTTCAATTTGAAGCGGATCGAGATTTGCCGTTGATCGAGCAACATCGACAAAGACGGGACGCGCTCCGCAGTAGGTGATGGTTTCCGCGGTGGCCATGAACGTGTTCGGAGTTGTGATCACTTCATCGCCCGGCTGCACGCCGAGGGCAAGCAGACCTAGGTGCAGGGCGGCTGTTCCACTGCTCAGTGCCACGCAATGCTTTGTCTCGCAGAAATCGGCGAACTCCCGCTCAAACGCCTCGACTTCTGGGCCCTCAACGAAGGCCGCCGCCTCGCCGACACGATCGAGCGCCCGCCGAACCTCCTCACGGAGGCCCGCATATTCCGACCTGAGATCAAGAAAAGGCACGTTCATCGAATTCGCTCGATAACCGAACTAGAGATTGTGCGCAAGCACAACCCGCCCTGTCGTTCCTTCTCCCGCGCTCGCCCCCCTGAATTGGTCATGCCAGACAACCCGTTCGGCCCGATTGCGTTCTAATGCAAGCCAGCCCGTGCGGCATACCGACTGGCGGACGGATGCGAAAGTTTTAGACAATGAGACCAGCCAGCAATATATGATGGCGCCTCTTATATCGCGGCAGGCTTAAAAGGGCGGTGCGGATGAAGAGATTCTTGTGCATCCTTGCGTTCATGACGCTAGTGGCGACCGCCTCGATCGCCCGGGCCCAAACGACAGCGCAGCAACAGAGCGTGTCTGGGGCAAAGGGTCAAAAGAAAGGTCGCGCCCCGCTGCCGACTCCAAAGATTCAGCTCGCGCTGGGTGCCGCATTCAACCGCTACGACGCGCCTACCCGATACTACCTCAACATGCCCGGCTGGACCGCTTCAGCCGAATACACGTTTCGAGGCTGGGTCGGCGCGCAGGGCGAGTTGTCCGGGGCCTACGCAAACAAGGCCTACGTCGGATTCACCAGCCTGCATACTGCGCTTGTAGGCCCCCAGTTCTTCCCGCTTGGGCATCACAAATTCACTCCCTGGGGCCACGCTCTGGTTGGTGAAGGATATTACCGCGACAGCATCCCCGCCTTTGGAGGTTTTCCGGCCAAAGTCAATGGAGATTTCGCCTTTTCCTGGGAAGGGGGGATGGGCCTCGATATGCACTACAAGAAGCGGTGGTCCTTCCGCCTCCTAGAATTCGACTATCTTTCGACGAAATTCTACACGAATCAGCCAAACACGCCCAGCCAGTCAAACTATCGGGTTCAAGTGGGCGTCGTCTACGGTATCGGCACACGGTGAGTCGCGCTCGCCGACGCGCACGGGCTTACACGCTCGGCGCACGGCCGAGGTAGCTCGGTTCTCCAGAGATCGATTGGTTCCGGGGTTGCAAGACAGGCTCGAGAATCGCGGTTTGCTCTGTCTTTCGCCGGTAGGCTTCCGCCACAAACCGCACACAGCATGGACTTCGGTTTTATGACATCGTTCGATTAGGTCTGAGCAGGGGCGGTGCCCAAGCCCGATCAAGGGGTGGTGGAGGCCACATAGGCGGCCCCCAGCAGCGGGCAATCCTCATTGAGCACAACGGTGATCGGAATCTTCGAGAGGTAGTCTTCGAGTTTTTCTTTGCGCCTGAACGCGGCGACGAATCGGCCATCCTTGAATTTGGGCAGCACCTTAATAGCGATTCCACCGGCGACGTAAATGCCTCCCCGCGCAAGAGTTCGCAGAGCGAAATTGCCGGCTTCTGAGCCGTAGATTTCGATCCACAAATTCACCGTGGCCACACATACGGGACATTCGCCGGTCATCGCCCGCCGGGTGATCTCGGGCGCCGGATCGGTGCCGGGGTCAAACCCCGGATGCTTATCGTAGGGGCTCAGGAATTCGTGGATGTTCTGGAATCCTCGGCCAGACAGGATCGTCTCGCTGCTTACGAACTCATTCCTCTTCTTCAGGAATTTCCAAAGATCGGCCTGCTGGTCGGTGCTGGGAGAAAAGTCCGCATGACCCGACTCGGTAGCCACCGGCACATGCTGTTTTCCGTCCCAGAAGAGCATGGCTTCGCCCAGGCCGGTACCTGCTGCCAGCACGGCCTGGGTGGCCTGTGGGCAGGGAGTGCCGGCATAGATGACGTCGAGGTCATTCGGTCCCAACACGCGAATGCCGTAGGCGGTTGATTCCAAATCATTCAGCAAGCGAACCCGGCTGAGGCCCAGGAAATGCGCAATCTCTCCGCCGTCAACCACCCAGGGCAGGTTCGTCGCGCGAACCACGTTGTTGACGACCGGCCCGGCGATCCCGAACGAAGCGGCGCTAACCTTGGCGCCGTTTTGGTTGAGGAACAGCTGGGCGATTTCATGCAGACCGGAATACTCGTGGCTGGTGTAGCGCTGATAGGCCACGCGGACCAGCTTGCCGTTGCGCAGGTCGAACAACCCGAGGTTCGATTTGGTTCCACCCAGGTCGCCAGCAAGGATCATCGTGCCGCCCGCCGTTCTCTTCGAGAAGTCTCGGGCCCACCCCCCGGGCGCGTCTTCACAACTCCCTCCATCGCCGCCCGTCAGCGCTCATCAGGCCATCGGCAGCGAGGGGCCCGGCCGTGCCCGCGGCATAGTTCGGAAACTCGGGCGCGGCGTGTTCGAAGGCGTCGATGATCGGATCGACAATTTGCCAGGCCGCCTCAACGCTGTCGGCTCGATCAAAGAGCGTCGCATCGCCGCGGATACAGTCGTTTAACAACGTGGCATAGGCGTCACGCGTCGCTCCGCCAAATGCCTGGCGATAACCGAAATCCATGGTCACCGGACGAATCTGCATTTCCGATCCCGGCGCTTTGGCCCCAAAGCGCAGCGAGATTCCCTCGTTCGGCTGGATGCTCAGGGCCAGCGAGTTGGCCCGGGCATCCTGTCCCTGAAAAACCTTGTGCGGAGCCTGTTTGAACTGGATGGCGATCTCCGTGTGTCCGCGCGTTAGCCGTTTTCCGGTTCGCAGATAGAAGGGCACGCCGCTCCATCGCCAGTTGTCGACGAAGAGCTTGAGGGCCACGAAGGTCTCCGTGGGGGAATCGGCCTTCACGCCGGGCTCCTCGCGGTATCCCCGCACATCCTTGTTGTCGATCTGGCCCGGACCGTATTGCCCCCGCACAACGGACGCTCCGATCGTCTCGTGGGTAAACGGGCGAATCGACTCAAGCACTTTTATCTTTTCGTTTCGCACGGCGGTCGCCGCGAAGGTTGCCGGAGCCTCCATGGCCACCAGAGAGGTAAGCTGCAGGAGGTGGCTTTGCACCATGTCGCGCAAGGCGCCGGCCGATTCATAGAACGCCGCGCGGTTCTCGACCCCCAGGGATTCGGCCGCCGTGATTTGTATGTGGTCGATGTAGTTCCGGTTCCATAGTGGTTCGAAGATGCCGTTGCCGAAGCGGAAAACCAAAAGGTTCTGCACCGTTTCTTTGCCCAAATAGTGGTCGATGCGATACACCTGCGGCTCGTCGAAGACGCTTAAGACCGTTCGATTCAAGTCGCGGCAAGATGCCAGGTCACGCCCGAACGGTTTCTCGATGATCACCCGCGTCCAGGATTTCTCCGTTTTCGGCTTAGCCAGCCCCGCCTTCGAGAGTTGCTCGATAATGCGGACGTAAACGTTGGGAGGTGTCGCGAGGTAAAAGAGCCGATTACCTCCGAGCTCGGCCTCCCCATCGAGCTTGTCGAGCTGCGCCGAGAGGCGCCGGTAGGCTTGCGCATCGTCATAATCCGCGTTGAAATAAGCCAATTGCTTGCTGAAGCTTTCTTGCGTGTAGCCGTTCGGAAACGGAGACGCGCCCTGGGGCAGAAACTCGCTGGCATGCGTGCGAAAAGCGTCATCGTTCATCGGGCTTCGCGCGAACCCGAGCAAGCGAAAACGCGGGGCCAGGCACGCGTGGCGGGCAAGGTCGAAAAGCGCAGGTAGAAGCTTTCGCCGTGCCAGGTCTCCGGAGGCCCCAAACATGACGATGAGGCACGGGTCGGAGGGAACCTCACAGTAGTACGCGTCCGCCTCGGGCACCGCGGGGGTCAGAGTGGCATGCACGCTCACGATCTCTCCTTCAGGCAGCCTTGATGAGCGATGCCGAGCGGCAATTTGCCCGGCCAGCGCCCGCAAAGCCTACCACATTCTTTATTCCAAAAAGACGTCGCCGGCTTCAGTCAAACGCCGCAGTTCGGTCGGGTCACAAGGACGCCAACACCGTCGAAACACTGCCCCGTTCAATCCGGGAGGCTGCGCTCCCAAGCCAGTCGGGTGATGGCGCAGAGAACGACGCGAAAGCCGCGGTGCGTCGTTTCGCTCTCGAACGTCATTCCGAGCTTCTCCATGACGTGAAGCGAGGCGCGATTCTCCGGCTGTGCGATGGCCACGATGCGCTCCAGACCGACACGCGAAAAGCCGTCGGACATGGTTGCGCGGGCTGCTTCGGTAGCCAGTCCCTGGGCCCACCAGGCCCGGCCGAGCCACCAGCCGATTTCGATTTCGCCGGTTCCGGCCAGAGGCTGCAAACCGCAAAAACCGACCATTTGACCGCCGGCTTTGTGCAATAGCCTCCACAAACAAAAGCCGCGCTGTGCAAATCCCGCAATTTGGCGGTCGACCAGCTCGCGGATTCGCTCATCGGTCCACGGCTGGCCATTCGAGATGTAGCGCATGACCTCCCGATCCTGAGCGATGGGCTGGAGCTCGCGCCAATCGTCCGTCCCCCAGGGGAGAAGGCGTAAGCGCTCGGTTTCCAGGGGATGAATCATCTCAGCCTAGACCCCCAACGCACACGCAAACATTCTACGCCCTCTGTTTCAAGCGAATGACGTGCTCGTGTTTCCGCAACCCCGGCACGGCGGATTCCCACTACCCTTTGACGACCCCCAGCGGTTTCAGGCGGGCAACCTTGCGGGCAAGGCCGGCATTGTGAACAACGTCGACCACCGCGTCGATATCCTTATAAGCCGCGGGGATCTCTTCGAGGATTCCGTCGCGGGTTTCGGCGCGTACAATCACTCCTAGCTCCTCGAGTTTCTTCGTTTCAACCCGAGCGTCGCGCCCCCGTTTCGCGGCTGTACGCGACATCGCTCGCCCGGCGCCGTGGCACACCGTGCCAAAGGTTTCCTGCATGGCACGTTCGGTCCCCACCAGGACATAACTGGCAGTTCCCATGGAGCCGGGGATCAATACGGGTTGCCCCGCGTTCTGGTAGGCGGCCGGGAGTTCGGGGGAGCCGGCAGGAAAGGAGCGCGTCGCACCTTTGCGATGGACGAGGACATCCCGGCGCTTATCCTCGACGGTGTGACATTCGCGCTTTGCGATGTTGTGGGCAACATCGTAGACAACGCGCAGGCTGACATCGTCTCGGAAGATTCGCCGGAACGCGCCGCGCGTCGAGTGCGTGATGGCCTGGCGGTTCGCCCATGCGAAATTCGCGGAAGCGGCCATGGCGGCAAGATAATCCTCGCCCTCGGGCGAGCGAACGGGCACGCAGGCTAGCTGGCGGTCGGGCAGGGTGATCGAGTAGCGCGGCATGGCCTCGTTCATCACCTTGAGGAAATCCGTGCAGACTTGATGGCCGAGGCCGCGCGAACCACAGTGAATGAGCACGACCACTTGATCGGTTTCGAGCCCAAAAATCTCTGCGATCCCTGGCTCGAAAATATTTTCGACGTACTGCACCTCAAGGAAGTGATTGCCGCTGCCGAGCGTGCCAATTTGGGTACGGCCGCGCTGCTTGGCGCGGTCGGACACCCGTCCCGCGCTAGCGCCGTCCATGGCACCGGATTCCTCGCAGCATTCGAGATCGGCCGGCTCGCCGAATCCACGTTCGACCATGGACGCGGCGCCGCGCTCGAGAATTTCATCGAGCTGATAGAAATCGCAGGGTACGGGGCCTTTTGATCCGGTGCCGGAGGGGACGGCTTCAAACAATTGGTTGACCAGCTCGCGCATTCTCGGGACAGCCCCCTGGCGGTCGAGGCTGCTCGTGAGCAAGCGGACGCCACAATTGATGTCGAAGCCGACCCCGCCAGGCGAAATGACCCCCGCCCGACCGTCTGTGGCCGCAACGCCGCCAATCGGGAAACCGTAGCCCTGGTGGATGTCGGGCATGGCCAGAGAGCGCCCGACAATCCCGGGCAGAAAGGCCACGTTCATGGCTTGGTCGAGGGAAAGGTCACCAAGTATCTGCTCAAGAAGATGCTCATCGGCATAAACCAGCGCGTCGGCGCGCATACCGGGCTTTGTCGACCGCGGGACAAGCCAGCGGTAGCGGTCCAGGCGCTGGAGTTGGCTCCTAGCGACAGGCATGGGTCATCCAAGTGATTATGGCCCCAGATGAGAAGGAACGGAAAACTAGGTTCTTGCACCCGGCGAGGATCGTGCTAACGTGAAGCCGAGGCAGACCCTTGAGTCTACGCCAACGCATGCAATGGCTCTTCCGCATGGCCCGTATCCTGTTCATTCTGGCCTCCGTGGCATTCTTAAGCGCGCTGACCGCCATGCGATTCGCCATTCAAGGTCGCGAAGTCGCCATGCCCGATGTGGTCGGGATGAAGGCCATTTTCGCCCAGCAGATGCTGCAGGGGCGCGGGCTGGGGATGAAAATCGAGGACCGCATCTACAGCCCCATGGCTGTCGACGAAGTGGTTCGGCAGAGTCCGCCAGCGAATATGCGTGTCAAGATCGGCCAGTATGCGCACGTCGCGCTGAGCCTTGGTCCGCGGCGCGCGATCGTTCCGAAGCTCCAAGAAACCAGCTTGCGCGCGGCGCGGATCGAGCTTCTACGCGGCGGGTTGCAAGTCGGCGAGATTTCAAGTGCGTATCTGCCCGGCTGGGAGACCGAAGAGGTGATCCAGCAAGACCCCCTGGCCGGCGCAATCGACAATGTCAGCCCACACGTCGACCTGCTTGTCTCGCTCGGCCCGCGGCCGGCAGCCTACGTCATGCCGGAGCTCGTGGGCATGCCGTTGTCTGACGCAGAGGCAAGGCTGAGACCGGCCGGGCTCAAGGTCGCAACGATCTCGCCGGCAGACCTTGCCGATGCCACGCCCGGCTACGTCGTCAGTCAGAGACCGGCGCGCGGCCAGCGCGTCGATCAAAGTTCCCAAATCGTGCTCGAGGTGGCCGAATGAGCCCCACCGAGGGCAAACCCTTGTGCTAGAATCCGCAGAACTCGCGGGAATTCATGACCTACTCCAGAATCGAAATCGCTCCCTCCATTCTCGCTTCGAACTTTGCGAGGCTGGGTGAGGAAGTAAAGAAAGTGGAAGAGGGTGGCGCGGACGTGATTCACGTCGATGTGATGGACGGCCACTTCGTCCCCAACATTTCGCTGGGCATCCCGGTGGTCGAGTCCTTGCGCAAAGCAACCCCCCTGCCCCTCGATGTGCATCTCATGATCGAACAGCCCGAAGAGTACATCGAGGATTTCGTCCACGCCGGTGCCGGCCGGATCCTGGTACACCAGGAGGCGACACCTCATTTGGACCGCGCGCTCGAGATGATTCGCGAGCACGGGGCCCAGGCCGGCGCGGTCATCAATCCCTCGACTCCGGTGCTGATGCTGTCAGACGTGCTGGACAGGTTGGACACGGTGCTTGTCATGTCCGTCAACCCGGGATTCGGTGGCCAAAAATTCATTGCCAATGCGGTCGAGAAAATTCGGCAACTGAACCAGTGGCGAGCGCGCTATAATGCACGGTTCCGGATCGAGGTAGATGGCGGAGTTGATCTTGGTAACGTGGCCGAGCTAGTGCAGGCCGGGGCCAATACGCTCGTGGCGGGGACTTCGATCTTCCATACACCGGATCCGGCTGCGGCCGCGCGGGAAATGCGCAAGCTAGCGACGGAGGCCATCCGCCAGCGGGTTTAGACGGTTTCTAAACCCTAAAATCCTGCGGATAAAGGTCAGAAATGAAGGCTGGGTTTTTGACGAGAAATCGCAACCTGCTGGGCGGAATTCTGTTTGCTTCTCTTGCGCTGGTCTTCTGCGGCAGCGCGCAGGCTCAGGCCGTGCAAGCCCAAACCGGCTCGAGCGATCAAGGTCAACAGCCCCCGGTTCAACCGCAAACCCAGCCCGCCAAACCCGCGCAGAAACCGGCCCCCCAAGCCCAGAAAAAGCACACGAAGAAGACGACGCCTCCGCATGCGGCCCAGCAAAAGAAGATCAAGGCCCATGTCGTCAAGCAAAAACCGAGCAAGAACCCCGCCCACGATACTAGCCAGTCGGCCGAACCAGATAAGGTGCTCTATGAGCGGGCCATGGCATCGGTCCAGAAGGGCCGCTATACGGAAGGGCGCCTCAATCTGCAAACCTTGATCAACACATACCCCGACAGCGAGTATCTGGCCAAGGCCAAGCTGGCCGTTGCCGACTCGTATTACAAAGAGGGCGGGACATCAAACCTCACCCAAGCCATTGAAGAGTACAAGAACTTCATCATCTTTTTCCCCTTCCTCGACGAGGCCGCTTATGCCCAGATGCAGGTCGGCATGGGACATTTCCGGATGATGGAGAAGGCGGACCGCGACACGACGCAAGCAGGGGAAGCCGAGCAGGAATTTCAAACATTCCTGTTGAAGTATCCGCAGAGCCCGCTCGCACCCAAAGCGGAACAGGATTTGCGCGACGTCCAGGAAGTGCTCGCCGACGGCGAGTACAAAATCGCCCGGTTCTATTACATCAAGCGGGATTATGCGGCAGCGACCGCCCGGCTGGTGGAGGTGGCCGAGCGCTATCCGCTCTATAGCCAGAGCGACCAAACACTCTGGATGCTGGGCGATGTGTACGGGCGAGCCAAGCAAGCCTCGAAAAATGAAGACGACAAGAACCATTGGGCCGATCTGGCTGCCAAATGCTACGACCGCATTGTTCAGGATTATCCGCTCTCGCCTCTGGCTTCTGCTGCCAAGAGCCGCCTGCGCGAGATGGGCATGGCGGTCCCCGCGGTCGACCCGCAGGCACTGGCGCGTATGAAGCAAGCCCAGATGTATCAAAGACGGCACCACCAGAACACGCTCGTGCATTTTCCGGTGGGCATGCTGAAATCCGGGCCTTCGCTCGAAACTGCTGCTCGTTCCGGCGCGCCGAATTTGAATCCCCCGGACGACGCCGTTTCCGCACGCGACGTTCTCATCCAGGGAGCGAAGGGGCCCGATTTTGACAAGGCCAATAAGCCCGCCGAAGATCCAACTCAGAATGCAAACGGAACTGACCTGGGCGCTCCGGTCGAGTCAACTCCCGCGCCCGCCGGGTCAACCCCCGCCGGGACAAATGTGGGCGTGCAGATCATAACGCCGCCTGCTGATGCGCAGCCTGCATCGCAGCCGCAATCTCCTCGGAGCACTCCGGTCCCCACCACAGCTGCCCCAACCAGCGCTCCGGCTGATGTGGGCGCCCCCGGCGCAGGTACCGCTACGCCCTCTTCGGTTGAGGGCGGGAGCGCCCCGCCTGATCCGCCCGCTGCCCAACCCGCAGCGGCAACTAGTGCGGCAGCGCCCCAGAACGCACCGGCGAACGGCCAGTCCGCGCAAGACGCCCAGGCGAATGCGAAGCCGGCGAAGGCTGACAAAGCCGATCCGAGCGTTGAATCCAGCAGCAAGAAAAAGAAGGGCCTCAAGAAGCTTATCCCCTGGTAGTTGTCCGCTGTTTACCCCTCATAACCGCTGAGGCACTACTGTACTTCGTGTTCGTTGACGCCCATTGACACGGATGTTAGCTATAGATGTGCGGGCGACTGTCCATGTGGACTTGTCGCGAGGGGACATCCGTGCCGAGAATCCTGGTTGCTGACGACAATACGAACATCCAAAAGATGGTTGCTCTGGCCTTCGAAGAGCGCGGAATCGATGTCGTCTCGGTCGGCAACGGTGAAGCGGCTGTTCGCCGCATACCGGATTTGTCTCCCGATCTGGTGCTCGCCGATGTGTTCATGCCCGTGCGCAACGGCTACGAAGTTTGCGAATTTGTGAAGAAAGACGAACGGTTCGCGCATGTTCCGGTCATCTTGCTGGTCGGCGCTTTCGATCCGCTCGACGAGAAAGAGGCGCGCCGAGTTGGAGCGGACGGAGTTCTCAAAAAGCCCTTTGTTCCTCCCGATCCGTTGATTGCCATGGTGACCTCGGCCCTTGAAAAGAACCCCAAGGTTGCCGCCGAAATGGCCAGGGCACGGGAAGCCGCCGCTGCTCCTCCCCCGCCGGCCGTTGAACCCTTATCGCCTCTGCTTGACGCGCCCGCTCGCATTCAGCCTAAGCCGCTGCCTGAATTCCCCGAGCCGTCTCCCGAAGAAGCGGCTCTGATTTATGGCTTTGGCAGAGGTCGCAGAGGCAGCGACAAGGATGAGGCTCCGCCCAAGCGCGCCGCTTCCACGGAGGCGGACGAAGCGGAAGATCAGGAGGACGTCGAGGACGGCTTGACAGCCAATGACTGGCGGCGTAACGCGGGTAATTTTGACGTGCCGCCCGAGCTGGCCCGCAAACCTGCTTTCGCCGGCATAGAAGACTTTCACCCGGAAATGTTCCCCTCCGAGCGGGAGGTTCCGCCCAAGCGCGTTCAAGTTCAAGAGGAAGAAGTAGAGGCGTCGGCGCCGGTTGCCAGGGCTGAGCTGGATCAGCCGATTGAAAGCGCCCCGCCAGCTGAGCCGACCGTCCCCGTCCAGCCCGAGACCGACACGCCAGCGGAAGCTTCAGCCCGAAATGGTGAGCCGCCGACCCCGCCGGCCCCGTCCCCTGATCGGCAGCCTGCGCCGAGCGCAGTTCGAGGGCCCGGCGATTGGATGGATGCGACCGCACCGTCTCCGTCCGAGTACAACGAGAGCGGATGGATCTCAAGAATCCTTGGTTCTCATGGGGCGCCTAAGAACGTGCAGAAGGAAGAGGCCTCGAAAGAGCAACCTGCCCTCCTCTCGAGCGGTCAGGAAAAACAAGCCATCGACGCTCCTCAGAAGCAGCAGGTGCCGGAAACGGCGCCGCAGGCCGAAGAACCGTTCTTCGCGCCAAGCGAACCTGCCGGGGAATCGTGGTTTGCGCCGCCTCCGCCCGTTCTCCAGCCAGCTGAGCCGCCGCAGACTGCGCCCAGCTCGCCCGAGCCAGCAGAAAGCTCGGTCCCTACGCCGGCCGACGCGACGACCGCGGAATCGGGCGATACTCGCGAACCAACCGCGACGGCGCCCACTCCCTCCGAACAGTCTGTTTTGAGCCCGGATCGCACCGCCGACCCGCCCGGCGGAGTTATGCCCAACGACCCGTTGCCTCCCTTCTCCGCCTCAGAATCCGCCGAATCGTTGCTCGCCCGTCGCGGCGAAGATTCCCTGGGCGATGAATCGAACTCCTCGATTTTCGCGCCAAGCAGTCCGAGCTCAGGCGCCGAGGAAGCCAGTGAGCGAATTCCCACTCTACCGCCCCCCAATCGGGAAGCGCTCCGCGACATTCCGTTCCTGACACCGCCGCCCACGTCGCCGCTCGAAATGAATTCCGATCGTGGCAAGGATTCGCCGTCCGTCGACGACGTGGTTGCCAAAGTGCTCGAGAGGCTCGGACCTCAGCTCCACGATCTGCTCGCCGAAGGCGTGGTCAAGCCCCTCGTGGAAAACCTGCTACAGAACGAAGATACCAAAAAACAAAAGTAGCTGGCGGATCCGAGGGCCCGACTCGCTTTCCTGGATCTTTCCTGCCGCACCGCTGAAACCCGCCCTGCGCCACTTGAAATAATCCAAGGTTAGAACAACAGGCCGCGCCGGCTCACTCCAGCCCGAAGGGCGCTGACCCCGCTCACTGCTCAAATTCACACACGACCCAATCACCACTTCGTTTGACGTGCTCCCGCGGCGCCGCTTATATTGAGGGGTTCGCCTTTGTGCAAGCTTCACGGTGTGTGGCAATGCCCCGAGAAATACCCAAGGTCTACGAGCCACAGGAGATCGAAGAGCGCTGGGCCGCGGCCTGGTTCGACGCGAAACTGTTCCGCGCCGAAAACTCGGGTTACGGTCCCCGTTTTTCGATCGCCCTCCCGCCGCCGAATGTGACCGGCTCAATTCACATCGGGCACATGCTCGAACACACGCAGATCGACATGCTCGTCCGCTGGCACCGCATGCGCGGCGACCGCACCCTTTGGCTGCCCGGCATGGACCACGCCGGCATCGCCACGCAATTTGTGGTCGAGCGCATGCTGGCCCAGGAGGGAATCAAGCGCCAGGACCTCGGCCGCGAAGAGTTCGAGCGCCGCGTCTGGAAATGGAAGGAGGAAAGCGGCGGGCTGATCAAACAGCAAATGATCCGGCTTGGCGCCTCCTGCGACTGGACTCGCGAGCGCTTCACGCTCGAGCCTGCTCTCTACCGCGCCGTTCTGCATGCGTTTTTGCGGCTCTATCGCGAAGGGCTCATCTACCGCGGGCGCTACATGGTGAACTGGTGTCCGCGCTGCCAGACGGCCATCAGTGATCTGGAAGTCGTTCACCACGAGCGCATCGGCGAAATCTGGAATATCCGTTATCCGCTGATCGATGACGGCCAGCCCAGCCGAACCGAATATCTTGTAGTGGCCACGACGCGCCCGGAGACGATGCTCGGCGACGCCGCCGTCGCCGTGCACCCGCTTGATGATCGTTATCGCCGCTATGTCGGCAGACGTGTGCTGCTGCCGCTCGTGAACCGCGAGATCCCGGTGATCGCCGACGCCTATGTCGACCGTGAATTCGGCACCGGCGTCGTCAAGATCACGCCTGCCCATGACCCCAACGACTTTGAAGTCGGGAAACGCCACAACCTGCCGGAAATCGAGGTCATGACGGAAACCGGGTGCATGAACGAAGCCGCCGGACCATACGCGGGGCTCGAACGCTTCGCCGCACGCGGCCGAATCGTCAAGGATCTAGGGGAGCTGGGCCTGATCGACTCGATCCAGGAACATGGGCATGCGGTGGGCACCTGCGACCGTTGCAAATCGCTGGTGGAGCCGCGGATTTCGACGCAGTGGTTCATGAAAATGCGGCCCCTCGCCGAGCCGGCCAAGGCCGTCGTCCGCAGCGGCTTGCTCGAAGTTGTCCCGGAAAACCAGCGCACGATCCTGCTGAACTGGCTCGACAACATCCGCGATTGGTGTATCTCCCGGCAGCTCTGGTGGGGCCACCGCATTCCGATTTGGCACTGCGCGAATTGCAAGGAGATGGTCCCGGCCCTGGACGCGCGGGTCGAAATTGTGGAAGGTCACGCGCGCGCGGCCAGCATACCGACCCGATGCCCCGAATGCGGCGGAGCGAATCTCACGCAGGATCCCGACGTTCTGGATACCTGGTTCAGCTCCGGCCTGTGGCCTTTTTCGACGCTCGGTTGGCCCGTCGAAACCGAGGATATGCGGCAGTTTTACCCTACAAGCCTGCTCATCAGCGGCTATGACATCCTGTTCTTTTGGGACGCCCGCATGATCATGATGGGCATTCACCTCACCACCGATCCGCACCTGATCACGGGTGATGTTTCGCAGCGCATTCCCTTCCGGCGCCTGTACCTGCATTCGCTGGTGCGCACCGCGGAAGGCGCAAAAATGTCGAAGACGAAAGGCACCGGTGTCGATCCGTTGCAGCTGACCGAACAATACGGCACCGACGCCCTCCGTTACATGCTGGCCAGCATGGCCGCACCGGGCACTGACATCATTCTCAGCGAAGACCGCATCCGGAGTGCCCGCGCGTTCGCCAACAAGATCTGGAACGCAGCCCGCTTTCTGTTCGTGAACCTCGAAAAAATCGAGGCGCGCGGAATTTCCATCGAGGAAATAGCTGCTCCGCGGATCCGTGAACGCGCCCCCTATCACGTTCCCGAATCGGCTGCACTCGCGCACCGCTGGATGTTCTCCCGATTATCGTCCGTGGCGGCGCAGGTAAACGACGCGCTCGAAGACTTCCGTTTCCACGAAGCCTGCCAGACGATTTATCACTTTTTCTGGGGCGACTTTTGCGACTGGTATATCGAATGGCTCAAGCCGCAGCTCGCGGCCGAGGACCGGCGTCTGGCCCTCGCCGCATGGCGCAACATTTTTGCCGTGTTCGACGCGGCGCTTCGCCTGCTGCATCCCGTCATGCCCTTCCTCACCGAGGAGCTTTGGCATCGCTCGCCGCAGCAAGCCGGGGCGTCCAGGGTCTCGGCCGAAGCGCTGGCCTCGGCGGCGCTGGCCGAGGGCACCGGCAGCGCTGCTCTGGCGCTGCTGTCCATCGCGCTCGAACCCTATCCGCAGCCGGAGTCGGACTGGTCCGACGCCGCCGCGGAACGCGATATGGCCCTGCTCCAGGAGATCATCGTCTCGGCGCGGAACATTCGGGCCGAACTGAAAATCGATTCAAACCGCAAGGTCTCGGCGGATTTCTCCGCCTCCGACCCGAAACTGCGCAGCATGGTTCAGGCCAACCTCGAGCCCATCCTGCGCCTCGCCACGCTTTCCGCTCTGCACATGTCCGCCGAACGGCTGGACTCCTCCGACGGCGTTCTGCGTTCGACAGCGGCCTTCGATTTGCGCATCGTGCACGGAGAAGGCGTCGATAGACCTGCCGAAATCGAGCGCCTGAAGAGGGAAATCGAGCGCCTCGAGCGGGACATCGAAGCGAAAGAGAAGCGGCTCGCCGACGATTCTTTCCGCCGCAAGGCTCCTCCGGAAATCGTTCGGGGCGTCGAAACTACGGTCACCGAGCGCAGAAGCGAACTCGAGAGGCTTCGCAGTCGTCTCGAGCCAGAGTAAAGCCAGCCGGCAGGCGAACCCGCTTGCCGCGCGGATCAGCTGGCGGCGGATTCGACCGCGGCCAGTTCAGGAATTTCGATGTGAATCACGGTTCCCTGACCTTCCCGGCTGCGGATTTCCATTCTGTATTGGTCGCCGTAGAGAAGCCTTAGGCGCTCGTTGACGTTGCTGATGCCGATCCCGCCCCCGTAGACTTCGTTCAGGCGTTCGGGCGGAATTCCGATTCCGTTGTCTTCGATTTCCAAGGCCAGACGCCCGCCTTTGAGCTGGGCACGGACGTGAATCCGTCCGCCTTCCAGGCGGGGTGCCAGGCCGTGTTTGATGCAGTTTTCAATCATCGGCTGCAGCAGCATGCTGGGAACAAAGGCATCAAGCGCCGTGCTCTGGACTTCCTTGAAAAACTGCAGCTTATCGCGCCCAAATCGGATGACTTCGATGTTGAGATAATCGTCGATGAAATCGAGTTCCTCGCGAAGGGGCACGAAGGTTTCGTGCTTGCGCAATAATCGACGAAGAATATTCGACAACTTGAGCACGACGTCGCGAGCCATGTCGGGATCGATGCGAATCAGCGAGGAAACCGTGTTCAGCGTGTTGAAGAGAAAATGGGGGTTGATCTGGCTGGTCAGTGCGTCCATGCGCGCCTTGAGCAGCAGCTGCTGGTTCTGCTCGAGGTTCATTTCCGTCCGCGTATTGTTCCAGATCTTGATCAGAACTCCGACGCAGATGACCGAGGTCAGAACCAGCAGCAGCCGCAACCCCCAGTTTTGCGGGTAATCGGCAAGGAGCCAGGCCGGGTGGACCTCGATCAGACCGGCCAGCAAGACCCGGCCGGACTCAAAGGCGGCGCAGGCGAAGAGCGGCAGCATGGCCCAATTCGGTTGCCGATAGCGAACCAGCCTCCAAATCGATTGCGGGATGTTCAGAAACAGGAACGGCCCGAAACGCCAAATGTCCTCCTTCTCCGGCATGCTTTCGCGAACCACGCCAGCCAGCAGGCCCACTAGGGCGGCGACGGGGGCCGACAGCCACTCGTGCATGCCAAACGCGGGCAGGCTGATCAAAGCGCCGCCGAGCAGGCCGACCATTCGTCCGCCGAGCAACCCCATCAAAAACGATCCTTCCAGCATCAAATCGAAGAACTGGTAGTGGCCGAAGATGCGGAGAATGACCCCGGTCGCCAGGGGCGGAGTAAGAAACAGGAGCAGCATGGCCTTTTGCTCAGGTCCGCGATTTTCGGAAAAGAGCAGCTTGCGGAATGACTTGAAGCGAACCAGCAAAGCGGCCAGTGCCGCCGCCCAGCCCACTTTCAGCAGGAGCGTGAGAAGGAAATCCTTGAGCGTGGGGACCGTGTTCATGCCGTAGCCAGCTTCGAGAGCACCTCAGGCGCTAACTTAGCCAAAGCTCGCGACGATGTAAAGAAATGACAAATTGTGTAACCTCCGGGCGCGGAACCGGCTTGCTATAATGCCCACTTGAGCGGGCTCGAACCGAATGCCATGACCACAAAAAGGGTGAATGCGCGCGTGGCGGCGCGCGCAGAACTGCCGACTTCGTTCGGCAAATTCAATATTTATGCGATCCAAGGAGCCCGGCCAAGGGAGGAGGCCGTGGCCATTGTTCACGGTCACTTGACGCTCCTGAGGCCGGGCCAGGCGCCTCTGGTGCGCGTCCATTCGCAATGCCTGACCGGCGACACCTTTGCTTCCGAGCGCTGCGACTGCCGCGCCCAGCTCGAATTTGCGCTGCGCAAAATCGCCAAAGAGCCTCTCGGGCTCGTGCTGTACCTTCCACAGGAAGGCCGGGGGATCGGCCTGGTGAATAAGATCCGTGCCTACGAGCTGCAGGACGCCGGCCTCGATACGGTTGAGGCCAACCAAAAGCTCGGCTTCGCCGCCGATTCGCGCGATTACGAGTTCGCGGCCGAAGCGCTCAAGGCGCTGGGCGTCAGCGCCCTGCGGCTGCTCTCGAACAATCCCGATAAAGTCGAGCAGCTCGAACGGTCGGGCATTCGCGTGGTCGAGCGACTGCCCTGCCGGCCGCGCACGAGCCGGCGTTCGCGCTCATACCTGCTCACCAAGCGCGACAAGCTCGGGCATATCCTCTCGCGCCTCTAGCCCCCCACGGACAGCAGGTTCCCTTGCCCTGCCGGCATCGGGTGAAAGAACCAGGCCTTTGGCTTGCGGTCACATCGTGAGAACGACACGGAATTCCGCTTTGCCGCTCATCATGCGCGCGTAGGCCTGGCTCGCTTTTTCGAGCGGATAGGTTTCAATCATCGGGCGCACGCCGGTCAGCTCGGCAAAGCGCAGGGTGTCCTCGGCATCCGTCGGCGTCCCCGAAGCCCAGCCTTGAATGGTTCGACTTCCAGTGACGAGCTGGACCGGAGTGACCTGGATGGGATCAAAGGCCACACCCACCACGATGAGCTTGCCGTTCGGAGCCAGACCGTCGATCAACTCGGACATCGCCTTTGAGCTCGGGGCTGTGGCCAGAATCACTTGTGCCCCGCCAAGTTTCTGCAGCGCCCCAGCCGCGCTCGTGGCCTGGTTATCGATGTACACGCTCGCTCCAAGTTTTCTTGCGAGCGCCTCGTTTTCCGGCCCGCGCGCGATGGCCGCAACCTTGTAGCCAAACTTGTTCGCGAATTGAATCCCGAGGTGACCCAGACCGCCGAGGCCGAGCACCGCAACAAGATCCCCGGGCATGGCGCAGCTGTGCCGCAGTGCGTTGAACGTGGTGATTCCGGCGCAGAGGAGCGGCGCAGCTTCGGCGTCGCGTAGAGTTTCCGGCATCGCCGTCAGCGCCTCGACAGGAGCCAACATGTATTGCTGATATCCGCCGTCATAGCTGATGCCCGCTATTTTCAGGTTCTGGCAGTTGCCAAAGTCTCCTCGCCGACAGGCCAGACAAGTGCCATCGTGGCCGCCGTGCCAGCCGACACCGACGCGCTGCCCCTTTTTCCACACGGAAATACCCCCGCCCAGCTCATCGATCGTGCCGGAAATTTCGTGTCCGGGAACACGGGGATACTCGATCCCCGGCCAGGAACCTTCTTTGGTGAACGCGTCGCTGTGGCAGACACCACAGGCCTCGACCTTGACGCGCACCTGGCCTGCAGCCGGCTTGGGAATCTCCCGCTCGACGATCTCGAAATCTGCTCCCGCCTTGGGGATCAATGCTACCCGCATCGGCGCTACTGCGACTCTTGTAGTTGCCATGATTGTCCTCCGCACGAGCCCTGGGGGCCCAGCCTAGGTTGGATGTCGGGCGGCCGGGAAAGGGGTCATAGGAACCGCGACTTTTTGGTCGGGGTGGGATGGCGCGAAGAGGAGGCGGGATGCCCGGCTATCCGCCACCGACAAACTGCACAATCTCGAAACTATCGCTCGCGTGGACCAGAGTTTCTGACCAGGCCGCGCGCGGAAGGATGTCGAGATTGCGCTCGACCGCGATGCGGCCCGCGGCCAGGCCGAGATGCTCGAGCAGACCGGTTACGGTCAGGCCATCGGGAACTTCACGGCCTTCGCCGTTGACGGTAACTCTCATGACGGTGAATTGGTCAGCGGCTTCGGATTCGACCGAATAACGAATCGAAGGTCCTCCACACCCGCTTCGGCCTTCGCGCGGATGACCAGGGCGAGCCCGCCCTTTCCGAGTCTGGGCATGGGGAAGAGGATTTGCGCACGTCCTTGAGCGTCCGTGGTTCCAGCGTGGCACGCTTCGTCGAGCGAGCCCTCGATCAGCGCTTCTACCTGAGCGCCGCGTTCGGGTTGCTGATCGGACCTGCGCAGAATCTCTACATTCAATGAGATCGTTCCCGCCGTGAGCCAGGATTCAGGGTTGAGCAGCTGGACCTGAATGCCCGTCGACGCCTCTGGCACGGTGCGTTTCTCGCCATTCGGCTCAACCGGCGCCGCCGGATCCGCGCCGATTCGCCCGGAGCGAAGATCTTCGATGACCGTCTTATGCTGCTGTTGCACGCGCTCGTGCAAGGCATCGTGACTAAACTCGGCCGAATCCCTGAAGTCGCTGTAGTTGGAGCTTCGCCGATGAAGCACGCGACCGCTGTGATACACCATGGTATCGATCACAGGCCGGCTCGGGCCGCGATCCTCGGTCTGGACGTGGAAGACGCGCTCGCCGACGCGTATATCGGTGTTGAATCCCGAACTCATCCGTCATCCCGCTAGTGCCACGGAACAGCATATCGTGAATTTTGGGAGTTTATTTGACCGATGTGAGCTGGCGCCGCTATTATATCAACTTCGCGGGTGCGCTCGGCCGCTTGCGCGCTCCGACGCAGCCACCATGGAAACAAGCTACGTCGATTCTTACGCTCCGCTTCTGCTGATGTTCCTGCTTGCGTGCGGCCTTTCCGGGGCATTGATCGTTGTTTCCGCGATCGTGGGCCGGCATAAACGGACGCGCGAGAAGGACCAACCCTACGAATGCGGCATCCGCCCCACGGGGGATGCGCGCGAACCGATTTCCGTACATTTCTACATGGTGGCGCTGGTTTTCGTACTGTTCGACATCGAAGCCATCTTTCTCTATCCCTGGGCCCTCGTCTACCACGAACTGCGGCTGTTCGGGTTTGTCGAGATGGTGCTCTACATTATAATTTTGTTGACCGGTTACGTATTCCTCTGGAAGAAGGGCGCGCTCGACTGGGATCATTGAAGCTCCGCGCCCTGAAGGAATCAATTCCTAGTGGAAGCACAGGAGCTCAGCAAACATCCGGCAGTAAATAAACTGAGAGAATGGAACCGATCCGCCGTTGCTGAGGTGATTGAGTTTAGAGGTGAAACGACGGTCGTGGTGCCCCGGCAGCACCTTTTGGGGGCCGCTGAATATCTCGCCTCGGAACGCTCGCTGCGGTTCACCTTTCTCTCCGACATCAGCGCCGTGGATCGTTTCCCCCTCGAACCGCGCTTCGAAGTGAATTACCACCTTGTGTCGATCGATCAGCGCGCGAGATTGCGATTGAAGGTGAAGCTATCGGGCGCCGACCCCGTCGTTCACTCCGTGACGCCCGTGTGGCCGACAGCGAACTGGCACGAGCGCGAGGGTTACGACCTGTTTGGAATCCAGTTCGAAGGTCATCCTGACCTTCGCCGCATCCTGATGCCCGATGACTGGGAAGGCCACCCGCTGCGCAAGGACTATCCGATGGAGGGATACCGTTGAAACCCGCGCTAACAGGCAACCCCTCCGCCGCAGTGGCCGCCGCTACGGAGTCCATCCGGCCCCCGCAAAGAATGGTCCTGAACATGGGGCCGCAGCACCCCTCAACGCACGGCGTGCTGCGCATCGTTTTGGAGCTGGATGGTGAAATCGTGTTCAAGGCCGAGCCGGTCATCGGCTATCTGCACACGGGAATCGAGAAAAACTGCGAGGCGAAAACCTACTCCCAGGCGATCACCCTTACCGACCGCATCGATTATCTCGCGCCGCTTTCGAACAATCTCGGCTATTGCCTGGCGGTCGAGAAGCTGCTCGGCCTCGAGGTGCCTAAGCGCGCGCAGTATATCCGCGTTTTGCTGACCGAGCTGACGCGCATCGCCTCGCACCTGGTGTGGCTGGGAACGCATGCCATCGATCTCGGCGCCATGTCCGTCTTCCTCTACAGTTTCCGCGAACGTGAAGAAATCCTGAAGATCTTTGAGTATGTCTCCGGGCAGCGCATGATGACGAGCTATTTCCGCATCGGCGGGCTGGCGCTCGAACCGCCGCCCGGCTGGCTCGACAACGTGCGCCGCGTGATGGGCACCCTGCCCGGACATATCGCCGAATACGAAGATCTGTTGACGAACAATCGCATTTGGATCGGACGCACCAAAGGCATCGGTGTGCTGACGGCCAAGGACGCCATCGCCTTGGGCGTCTCCGGCCCCATGCTGCGCGCCAGCGGGATCGCTTACGATGTGCGAAAGGCTTTCCCGTATTCCAGTTACGAGGAATTCGAGTTCAACGTACCCACCCAAACGGCGGGTGACTGTTACGCGCGTTATCTTGTCCGGCTGGCCGAAATTCGCGAGAGCATCAAAATCGTGAAGCAGGCCTGGGACAAAGTTCCGGCCGAGGGACCGTTCCGCTCGACGGCGCCCGGTGTGGTTCCTCCGCCGCGTGAGGAGATGAAGACCTCGATTGAAGGATTGATTTACCACTTCAAGATTTACACGGAGGGTTTTGCGCCGCCGCCCGGTGAAGTGTATCAGGCCATCGAATCGCCGCGCGGCGAACTGGGCGTCTTCCTGGTGAGTGACGGCTCGCCCAAACCGTATCGCGTGAAGTTTCGCGCCCCGTCATTCATCAACCTGCAGTGCCTGCCGAGGCTTGTGGTGGGCCGGCTGATCGCCGACGTGGTCGCCTGCATCGGCACCACGGATATCGTTCTTGGAGAAGTGGACCGCTGATGCAATTCCCTCCCGAGCTCGAGACGAAGTTTTCGCAATTGCTCTCGCGGTATCCGGTGAAGCGATCCGCGCTCATTCCCATGATGTTGTATGCGCAGGACCATTATGGTCGGCTGGACGACGACGTGCTCACGGAAATTGCCAGGAGGCTCGACCTGAACCTCCTGCAGGTCACCGAAACGCTGGCCTATTATTCCATGCTGCGGCGAAAACCGGCCGGGCGTTACCACATCCAGGTGTGCACGAATATTTCCTGCATGCTGCGCGGCGGCAAGGAACTCTACCAGCATGTCCAGAAGCGGCTGGGAATCGGCAACAGGGAGGTGTCGCCGAGCGGGACCTTCTCGGTCGAAGAGGTCGAGTGTATGGGCGCCTGCACCGGCGCGCCTGCCATGCAAGTCAACTATGACTTCTACGAGAATCTCAATGCGGACCAGGTCGATTTCATATTCGAACAGCTCCAGGACGGGAGAAGGCCTGCGCCGGCGCCGGTCACCTCCGGTTCGGTGCATGAACGTCATCCCGCCGAAGTGCCTGTGGTCAGCCGCCGATTCGGCATCCCGGGCTCAAAATCCATCGACATCTATCTGCAGAGCGAAGGGTACCAAGCGCTCGAAAAAGCCCTGAAACAGATGACGCCCGAGCAGGTCATCGATGAAGTGAAAAAATCGAATCTGCGCGGGCGAGGCGGCGCTGGATTCCCGGCGGGAATGAAATGGAGCTTTGTTCCCAAGGACCCCAGCAAGCTGAAATACATCCTTGCGAATTGCGACGAGAGCGAGCCGGGAACGTGCAAGGACCGCCCTCTGCTCGAGATGGACCCGCATCAATTGATCGAAGGCATGGTGATCGCCGGGCGAGCCGTGGGCGCGCACCACGGGTATGCCTACGTTCGCGGCGAATACCGGTACGTGATCGATATTCTCGAGCGCGCCATCGCCGAAGCCTATGAGCGCGGCTACCTCGGCAAAAACATCCTCGGCAGCGGCTTTGACTTCGACCTTTGGGCCCACACGGGCGCGGGCGCCTACGAATGCGGCGAGGAATCGGCTTTGATGGAGTCGCTCGAAGGAAAACGGGGATATCCGCGCATTCGTCCGCCGTTTCCGGCCGTGGTTGGTCTCTATGGCTGTCCGACCGTAATTAACAACGCCGAAACGCTCAGCTCCGTCCCGGCCGTGATTCTTCGTGGCGGAGAATGGTATGCAGGCCTCGGCACGCCGAAAAACGGCGGCACGCGCCTGTTCGCTGTTTCCGGCCACGTCAACAAGCCTGGAATTTACGAGCTGCCCATGGGCTTCAATCTCAAGCGCATGATTTACGATGTGGCGGGCGGGATTCCGGACGGCAGGAAACTCAAAGCAGTGATTCCAGGGGGGAGCTCCTGCCCTCTGCTCAAGGCCGAGGAAATCGATATCCCCATGGATTTCGATTCTGTGGCCAAGGCGGGATCGATGCTTGGCTCCGGCGGCACGGTGGTGATCGATGAGGAGACCTGCATGGTTGACGTCGCGCGGCGCATCATGCACTTCTACGCGCACGAATCCTGTGGCTGGTGCATTCCTTGTCGCGAGGGCACGGCCTGGCTGCGCAAGATGCTCGACCGCTTCCACGAAGGCAGCGGGCGAGGGGAAGATATTCCGCTGCTCGAAGAGCTGTCAAAGAACATGCTCGGGCGCACTTTCTGCCCCCTCGGCGATGCCGCGGCGATGCCTACGATCAGCATCGTCCAGAAATGGCGCCAGGAATTCGAAGATCATTTGAAAGGGAAGTGCGCGTACAAATCGGCGGAGGAGCTCGCGGCTATCGGCTAGCCCGGATGCTCTTGCGCCCTGGGGCTTCGCTCGGGGCGCGGCAGGCAACCCGGCAGCGGTGGCGGGCCTTTGTAAAGCCTGGTTAGGTAGAGGATGGCGGAACAGAAACAAATCACCTTCACTCTTGACGGCCAGCAGATCACCACGCCGGCCGGAACGCTGGTCATTGAGGCGGCCAAGCGCCAGGGCATCGAGGTGCCTTCCTTCTGCTATTACCCGGGACTTTCCCTGCAGGCTGCCTGCCGCATGTGCCTGGTCGAAGTCGAAAAGGCACCGAAGCTGCAAACCGCGTGCACGCTCGCCGCGCTCGATGGAATGGTTGTGCGCACCAGCACGCCGCAGGTGCATAAAGCGCGCAAGGACATGCTCGAGTTCCTGCTCTCGAATCACCCGCTCGACTGCCCGGTCTGCGACAAGGGCGGCGAATGCGAGCTGCAGGACATGACATTCCGCTACGGCCTCGACCACACGCGTTTCGTCGAAGAGAAACTGCACTATCCGGAGGAGAAATGGTCTCCGCTGGTCTACTACGATGCTCCGCGCTGCATTCTCTGCTTTCGCTGTGTTCGGGTATGCGATGAAGGCATGGACGTAAAGGCCCTGGGCGTCGGGGCGCGCGGCGTGCAATCGGTCATTCTGCCGAACCAGCCGGGCGAGCTCGCCTGCGAAGAATGCGGCATGTGCATCGACATCTGTCCCGTCGGCGCGCTGACCAGCGGCACCTATCGCTATCAGACGCGGCCTTGGGAGATGACCTACGTTCCCGACCCCTGCACGCATTGTTCGAACGGCTGCAAGACCACCTTAAGCGTCCGCAACAACGAAATCCTCCGCGCGAACAATCGGGATCATTCCGGAATCAACGGCGAATTTCTCTGTGCGAAGGGCCGGTTCGCGTTCGACTTTACTTCCCATGCCGAGCGCATCCGCCAGCCGCTTGTTCGCCGTGACGGGAAGCTCGAACCGGCCAGCTGGGAAGAGGCCTTTGCGGAGGTTGCACGCCGTTTGAAGCAGGTCCACGAGAAGCACGGCGCGGCAGCCGTTGGGTTCATCGGCTCGAATCATACGACGAACGAAGAGAATTACCTGCTGAACCGCTTGGCGCGCACGAGCGTGGGAACAAACAATATCGATCATCATCGCACCGCCGACTACGCGGGCTTGGCGGCTGTGCTCGGCCCCCGGGCGGCGGACGGGCGCGCGACGATGGGGGATGTGTACACGGCGCAAACCGTCCTGCTGATCGGCAACGACCCGACGCAGCAGAACCCGCTCGTCGCCTGGCAGATTCGCACAGCCTTCCGTCACCACGGTCAACGGCTGTATGTCGTGAACGATCGCCCGAGCAAAATTCATCGCCAAGCCGCCCAAGTCGTGGAAATCCCGAAGAATGCCTGCGCCGGGGCGGTGGGCTGGCTGGCAACCGGCCAGGGGCAGCTCGATTCGAGCGTGGTCGAGGCGCTGGGCGGGCTCAAGGCAGCGCTCGAGCGGGAATCGGATGTGCTGATTCTCTTCGGCGCGGGGGTTCAAGGGCCGGGAGTTTCAAGTCTCGTCGCGCTCGGCTCACATCTCCAGGGCAAGACCCGCTACATTCCGCTCGGAGATTATGCGAACTCGCGCGGCGCCGCGGAAATGGGTGTCCTCCCGAATCGGCTTCCGGGCTACGCGCCTCTGTCGGACGCAGCTGAGCGTTCACGCTTCTCGAAACTCTGGGGAAGTCAGATTTCCTCCGTGCCGGGAATGAGTGCGCGAGCCATGATGGAAGCGGCTCGCTCCGGAGGGCTCAAAGCCCTCTACGTCGTGGGCGCGAATCCCGTGCGAACCTTCGACGTTGCCGTGCCGGACCGGCTGGCCGGTCTTGAGCTGCTCGTCGTTCACGACCTGTTCCTGACGGAAACGGCGCAGCGTGCCGACGTAGTGCTGCCCGCCGCCTCGACATACGAGAAGGACGGTACACTGACGAATACGGCCGGCGAAGTGCAGATGACGCGTCGCGCCATCGACCCGCAGGGACCGCGCAGCGACTTCGATTTGCTGCGCATCGTCTCGCATCAGCTCGCCATGCTGGGCCTCGGCTCGCCGATCAAGCTGCGCACTCCGGAGGCTGCCTTGGAGGAAATTCGCCGGCACGTCCCGGGATACGACCTATCCGTGCCGAATCTGCTGGCGGGAGGCGCGCAAGTTTCCCGTGCCGGTTCGAACAGCGTCGACGCGGCCTATGACATTGCGGGGGGCGACGTTTTTTCATCCGATGACTTTCTGTTTAGCAGCGGCACGCTTGGCCGCTATTCTACAAGGCTCAATTCGACGAACGAGGCCAAAGATACGCCGTGGATTTCATCTCCCAACACGCGGTCCTGGTGGTATCGCTAGTCAAGATTGCCGTCGTTCTTTTCCTGGCAATGACGGCGCTGGCGTACCTCTCCTGGTTCGAGCGGAAAGTCGTGGCGCACATCCAGTCGCGTTGGGGACCCTATTATGTCGGCGCGCACGGCCTGCTTCAGCCGCTCGCGGATGGACTGAAATTCCTTTTCAAGGAAGACGTGACCCCCCCGGCTTCCGACCAGTTGGTCTACGTTCTCGCACCGTTTCTTGCGCTTTCGCTTGCGCTAACGACGCTGGCCCTGATACCGTTCGGCCCCCCGAACGTGCGCGTGTTCGGCCAGCCCGTATTCGTGATTTCGAACTCGAACATCGGCCTCCTGTTCCTGTTCGCGATCACCTCGATGGGCGTCTATGGCGTCGCGCTGGCGGGATGGTCGTCGAACAGCAAGTACCCGCTGCTCGGCGGCTTGCGCAGTTCGGCGCAAATGGTCAGCTACGAGGTTTCACTGACTCTTTCCGTTGTGGGCGTTCTTCTGCTCGCCGGCTCGTTCAGCCTGAACGGAATCATCGAGAGCCAGCGCGGCCATATCGGCCATTGGTACGTGTGGCCGCAAATCATCGGGTTCCTCTGCTACATCACGGCCGCCATCGCCGAGACGAACCGCGTGCCCTTCGACCTGCCGGAGGCGGAAGGGGAACTGGTCGCTGGATTCCACACCGAGTATTCGAGCTTTAAGTTCGCCATGTTTTTCATGGCGGAATACGCCAATATGATCACGGTTTCCTGCCTGGCCACGATTTTGTTCTTTGGCGGCTGGCTTGCCCCCTTTCCCGAGTCCTGGACATGGCAGCTGTACCTGCCCGGGGTGGGGCTCCTGGCCTTGGCGCTCTACTGCGCCTACGATACGGTTACGAGCATGCGCGGCGTGGCCCGGCTCCAACTGGCCGTCTTCACCCTGCTGGCCCTGGTGGCCGGAATCCTCTGCCTGCTTCCGGCGGTGATGCCGCTCGTCCAGGGCCCCTTCTGGTTCATCACCAAAGTCGGCCTGTTCTTATTCCTGTACGTTTGGGTTCGCGGGACGTTGCCGCGGTTCCGCTACGACCAGCTGATGTCCTTTGGCTGGAAGCTGCTGCTGCCTGTCTCGCTCGTGAACCTCCTGGCCACTTCTTTCGTGATTCTCCTCGGGAAGCGCGGATGAGCCTTCCTTTCATTCTGTTCTTTGTCTGCGCGGGCTTGGCCATATTGGGCGCCGTCCTGCTGATCGTTTCGCGCGAGCCCATCCACAGCGCGCTCTCGCTGATTCTGGTTATGGTGGCGCTGGCCATCCTCTACCTCACGCTGGGCGCCGAATTCATCGCCGCGGTCCAAGTCATCGTCTATGCGGGGGCCATCATGGTTCTCTTTGTCTTTGTGATCATGCTGCTCAATGCAGGCGTAGAAGAGCGCACGAACTGGAGCCAGATGGCCAAATACGCGGGCCTGCCGCTCGCCGTCGTTCTCCTGCTTGAAATCGCACAGTGGTTCTGGCGGTCGCCGACCAGCGCCAGGGCGGTGAATGGCACCCCAGAGGCCCATCCCACGCACGCGCTTTCGGTTTTGCTCTTCCGGCAGTACGTTTTTCCTTTCGAGGCCACGTCGATTCTGATCCTGATCGCGATTTTGGGCGCTTTGGTACTGGCCAAGAGGCAGGAATGAACCTGGTCCCTGTTTCCTACTATCTCGTGCTCAGCGCGATTCTCTTTGGGCTGGGCGTAATCGCTTTCATTTTCAAACGCAATATCATTGCCATCTTCATGTCCATCGAGCTGATGCTCAATGCCGTGAACCTCGCGTTCGTGGCCTTTGCGCGGCAGTGGAATGAGCTCGATGGACTCGTCTTCGTTCTGTTCGTGATCGTCGTAGCCGCTGCGGAAGTCGCCGTGGGTTTGGCAATCGTCATCACCATCGCGCACAACCGGCGCTCGCTAAACGTGGAGGACGTGAACCTCCTGAAATTCTGAGGCATGTTCATTCTCGACCATCTCTGGATCATTCTGGCCCTGCCGCTCCTTGGGGCGGCGCTCAACGGGCTTCTCGGCTGGCGCTGGCCAAAGTGGGCCGTGAACGCCGTCGGAATCGGCTCGGTTTCCCTCTCGTTTCTATCCGTTGCCGAGTTGATCCGCGAGTTCCTGGCCCTCAACCCCGCCCAGATTCCCTATTTCGAACGATATTTCAATTGGATCAGCGCCGGATCGTTCCGCGTCGATTTCGCTCTCGAAGTCGACCAGTTGTCGATCGTGATGCTCTTCGTGGTTACCTTCGTGAGCCTGCTCGTGCACGTTTATTCCATCGGCTACATGGCCCAGGAAGGGGGGTATGCGCGATTCTTTTCCTATCTGAACCTGTTCGTGTTCTTCATGCTGACGCTGGTTCTCGCGGCCAATCTCGTTCTTCTCTTCGTCGGCTGGGAGGGGGTCGGCCTGTCGAGCTATCTGCTGATCGGCTTCTGGTTCCTGAAAAAATCCGCCACGGATGCGGGGAAGAAAGCGTTCATAACCACGCGCATCGGCGACTTCGGCTTCACGGTTGGCATCCTGCTGGCCTTCTGGACCTTTCAGTCCGTCGATTTCGGGACCATCTTCAATCAGCTGGCGGCGCGGCCGGCGGAAGGCGCGACGTCCATCGGCGCCCTGACCGCGATGGCCCTGCTTCTGTTCGCCGGCGCCGTCGGGAAATCCGCGCAACTCCCTCTCTATGTCTGGCTGCCCGACGCAATGGAAGGCCCGACGCCGGTCAGCGCGCTGATTCACGCTGCAACGATGGTCACCGCGGGCGTCTATATGGTGGCGCGCATGCATCCGCTGTATTCGCGCGCGCCCCTGGCGATGTTCGTGGTGGCCCTGGTGGGGGCAGTCACCGCCTTCTACTCCGCCACCATCGGCGTGCTGCAAACCGACATCAAAAAGGTCCTAGCCTATTCGACCGTCTCGCAGCTTGGCTACATGTTCCTCGCCTGCGGCGTGGGAGCATACGCCGCAGGGATCTTCCACCTGATGACCCACGCCTTCTTCAAGGGCCTGCTCTTCCTGGCCGCCGGCTCGGTCATCCACTCGCTGAGCGGCGAACAAGACATGCGCAAGATGGGCGGCCTGCGCAAGAGGATCCCGATTACCTACTGGACCATGCTGCTCGCCACGATCGCCATCGCCGGCATTCCCGGCTTTTCCGGATTCTTCAGCAAAGACAAAATCCTCGCTGCCGCGGGCGACGGGCCGTACCGCAATCTTTGGTTCTGGCTGCTCGGCCTGGTGGCCGCCGGCATCACTTCCTTCTACATGTTCCGCCTCATCTTTCTCACCTTCTTTGGCAAAGCGCGCTACAACGAGAAGAAGGTTCACGTCCACGAATCGCCCAAGAGCATGGCCGTGCCTCTCATCGTGCTGGCCGCGTGCTCGGTCGGGGGCGGGTGGTTCGCCGCACCGCATATCGTCGGCGGAACCGATTACTTCGAAGCCTTCCTCGATCCGGTGTTTGCTTCCTACCCAGTCGAACCGCTCGCTTCAGGCCAGGCGTCGCTTCCCGTGGGGGGCAACGAATCGGCCGGCACGGCCCTCGACCCCCAGGCCGAGCTGCTGCATGCGGTCACCGGCCCGCCCGTGATTGCCGCCATCATCGGCCTGCTGCTGGCCTGGTGGTTCTATATCCGCAGGCCGGAAGCCGCAAAACGCGCGATGGAGGCAATGCGCGGACTCTACACGCTCGTTTACAACAAGTATTATGTCGACGAGATTTACGCCGCGCTCATCGTACGTCCCCTGCTCTGGATCTCGACGAGCGTCCTCTGGCACGTAGTCGACGAAAAACTCATCGATGGGACCGTCAACGGCGTGGCCGATGCAGCTCGCCACGCGGGCGCCCGGCTGCGCGAACTGCAATCCGGGAACGCCCGCAGCTATGCCAGTTGGGTCGTGCTTGGAGCGGTCGGGTTCACGATATTGCTGCTGGGCCTGTGGATGGTGCGCTAGATGCCCGGAACTCATCTGCTCACGGCCATCACGTTTTTCCCGCTGCTCGGCGTGCTGGCTATTCTTCTCCTGCGCGGCAACGACCAGGTGTGGATCCGCCGGATCGCGCTCGGAGCCTCGGTCGCCGAGTTCGGCATTTCCCTGTTTCTCGTCCGCGCATTCGATTCGGGCAATCCCAATTTTCAGCTGGAGGAGCTTCACGACTGGATCGGCCCTGGGATCCACTACCTGGTTGGAATCGACGGCATCAGCCTTTTTCTCGTGCTCCTGACGACGTTTCTCACCCCGCTCGCCATCCTCTGCTCTTGGAAATCGATCGAGCGGAACGTGAAGGGCTTCTTCATTTCCCTGCTCTTCATCGAAACGGCCATGATCGGCGTCTTCGTTTCGCTCGACCTGTTCCTGTTCTTCGTTTTCTGGGAACTCACGCTGATTCCCATGTATTTCATCATCGGCATCTGGGGACACGATCGGCGCATCTACGCGGCGATCAAATTCGTCCTCTACACGATGTTCGGGTCCATCCTGATGCTGGTCGCCATCCTGTGGCTCTACAACCTGAGCCCCGGAACGCGCGGCCTCGCCCCCACGTTCGATTTCCCCGAAATTCTCGCACGGTTCGAGGCGGGGGTCATCCCGCTCCCCGGGACAACCGAGCTGCTGCTCTTTGCTGCGTTTCTGCTCGCATTCGCCATCAAAGTTCCCCTCTTCCCGCTGCATACCTGGCTTCCCGACGCACACACGGAAGCGCCGACGGCCGGTTCGGTCATTCTCGCCGGCGTGATGCTCAAGCTTGGCACGTACGGCATCCTGCGCTTCTGCGTTCCCCTCTTCCCCCGTGCCGCGCTCGAAGCTGCGCCCTACCTGGGCACGCTGGCCATCATCGGCATCGTGTACGGTGCGCTGGTGGCCACCGTGCAGCGCGACCTGAAGCGCCTGGTTGCCTACACGTCGGTCAGTCACCTCGGCTTCGTTGTGCTGGGAATTTTCGCCTTCAATACCATCGCGATCGAAGGCGCAGTCTACCAGATGCTCAACCACGGCGTTTCTACAGGCGCGCTTTTCCTTGCCGTGGGCATGCTGTACGATCGCCGGCACACGCATGAAATCAAGGAATTCGGCGGCCTGGTGACTCCCATGCCCGTGCTTATGGCCTTTTTCCTGTTCATCGCCCTGTCCTCGCTGGCCTTGCCACCTCTCAACGGGTTTATCGGCGAATTTCTGATCCTTATCGGCACGTTTGCCGCGCATTACGCATGGGCTGCCTGGGCGGCGAGCGGCGCCGTACTGTCCGCGATTTACCTGCTCTGGGCCTATCAGAGGGTCGGGTTTGGCGAAGTGACCGTCCAAGCGAACCGCACGCTTCCCGATGCATCCCCCCGCGAAAAGCTCATTCTCGCCACGGTGGCCCTGGCCATCCTTTTCATGGGCGTTGCTTCCCCCCTGTTCACCCGTCGTATGGCTGCTGCGGCCGACAACGTCCTCCGCCCGCTGAACCGGATGCAAAACGCCGACCGAGCATCCCCCGCCTGGCGGGGGTGGAGCTTGAGCACGGCTCAAAAACCGACCCGCTCGCTGGGGGCCTTGACGCCAGGTGGAGGTCCGGGTTCAACGACCGTTCGAGGGCAGCTCGACCCATGATGCCGATCTCCGCCGACCAAATCGCGAACCTTCACCGGCTCTCCCCGGAAATTGTGCTCTGCGCGGTGGGCATTCTGGTCATGGTTCTCGACCCCTTCCTCGCCGTGAAACGTCAGCAAGTGCTCGGCTGGATCGCCTTTGCCGGAACGCTCCTGGCGCTGGCCGCGGTCCACATCGCGGCGCACGATCCAGGCCCCGCGTACGACAACCTGATCCACGTGGATGGCTTCAGCCTGTTCGTGCACGTGGTCGTGATCGGGGCTGCCGCGCTCGCAATTCTCGGCTCGATCCACTATCTGGAAGCGGAAGGCATCCAGCGCGGGGAATACTACGCGCTGGTTCTGTTCGCCACGGCGGGAATGGGGATCCTTGGCGGCGCGAACGAGCTCGTCACCGCGTTTCTGGGCCTCGAGATGAGCTCGATATCGACCTACATCCTGACCGGCTTTCGCCGCCGCGCCCTCCTGTCGAATGAAGCCTCGCTCAAATACTTCCTTCTCGGCTCGTTTGCGACGGCATTCTTCCTCTACGGCATTGCCATGGTGTACGGCGCCACCGGCTCGACGCAAATCAGCAAGATCCAGTCCGTTCTCGGGGGCGCCGAGCGCTTGCCCGATCTGGCCGTTCTCGGTCTGGGTCTGATTTTCGTCGGACTCGGATTCAAGGTCGTGGTGGCGCCCTTCCAGATCTATGCGCCCGATGTCTACGAAGGCGCGCCCACGCCCGTGACCGCGCTGCTGGCTTCGGCGCCCAAAGCTGCGACGTTTGCCGTGATGCTGCGCATCTTTTCTGTGGCCTTCGGTTCGGCGGGAAGCCTGTGGTTCTGGGCCGTGTGGATTTCGGCCGTACTGACCATGTTCATCGGTAATCTCGCCGCGCTCGTGCAGACGAACGTCAAGCGCATGCTGGCCTATTCCTCGATTGCTCATGCGGGCTACATCATGGTTGCCTTCATCGCTTCGACGGATCTAGGGATTGCCGCCGTTCTGTTTTATCTTGCGGCCTACGCGCTGATGAAGATTGGCGCGTTCCTGGTCCTGGCGCACCTCGGGCAGCAGGGCGAAAAGCACCTCGACATCCGCGATTACGGCGGCCTCGGTATGCGCCAACCGCTGCTGGCGGGATGCTTCTCCTTGTTCCTGCTGTCGCTGCTGGGGCTCCCGGCAACCGCCGGCTTTCTCGGAAAATTCTTCGCCTTTCAAGCCGCGCTTGACTCGCGCGTGGTTTGGCTGGTCGTGATCGCGGCCATCAACAGCGTAATCGGCGCGTATTATTACCTGCGCGTGATCATCGCCATGTACTTCTGGGAGCCGTCGAAGGATTACTCGCCGACTACCGTGGCCCCAGCGCTCGCTGTGGCCCTGTTCGTGGCCGCTGCCGGCACGCTCTACCTAGGCATTTTCCCTGCCCAAGTACTGGCGATCGCTCAGTCCGCCGCCAACTCCCTCCTACCGCGCTGAATCAATTTGCCGAGCAGCACGGCGTTGGTCGTAAAGCAAGCAGAGAAGGGAGGCAGGCGCCTCTAGCAACGCCGGCGAGCGGCTTACGAAGGCGGGTATTCCAGCGGGCAGGAAAGCCCGGGGAACCGAACGCGCGGGCCCCCGGGCCCCGGAAGCTTCGTTGCGTCCTATTTCACGCGGATGAACATTGTGGCGAAGGTATACAAGGCCATCGACTCGATCAGCACCAGCGCCAGAATCAGGGCGAATCGGATTGCGGCGGTCGCTCCCGGATTGCGGGCCATGCCTTCGCAGGCTGCCGCCGTCGCCTTCGACTGCGCCAACCCGCAGCCCGCCGACGCAATCGCCATGCTGAATCCGGCCGTGATGGCGACCCAG
Source organism: Candidatus Cybelea sp. (assembly GCA_035622135.1). Classification (GTDB taxonomy): domain Bacteria; phylum Acidobacteriota; class Terriglobia; order Acidiferrales; family UBA7541; genus Palsa-295. The sequence continues at coordinate 46,704 of DASPVZ010000013.1, forward strand.
TTGACCACGCCTCCGCCCGCCGCAGGCGCGGCTCCCTGCGCTGCAAACGCGGCGGGTACAAACAAAAGTACCGCGACCGCGGCCAGAACAAACCAGACAAACCTTCTCATCGTTTTCTCCTCGTTATGAATTTGCCGCCAGGCGGTGGTCCCCGGGCACCCCTCGTGCAGCCGGGCTCACACTGAAGCGGCTATCATGCCGAACTAATGTTCCTCCGCAACGGCTCCGGAAACGTAAATCACGGGAAGTATCGTGAACACGAACGCCTGGAGCACGGCTACGAAGATATGTAGGGCTATGAAGACGATAGGCAGAAGCAACGGCAAAATGAAAAGCGAATGCAGGGCCACGTTCAGCTTGGCGAGATAGGCGTAAAGGTCGAGCAGCAGTCCTAGAAAGATCCCGTAGAGCAGCTCGCTCACCAGCATGTTGACCCACAAGCGGACGGTAAGCGAGAGCAAGCGCGCCGAGTGGCTGATCAGCTCGATCGGAAGCATCAACGGCGACATGGCCAGCACGGGGCCGAGGAAATGCTTCCCGTGACCGAGGGGACCGTATTTCACGAGGCCGGTCCAGTTGTAATAGAGGAAAACGACAGTTGCGCAGCCGAGCGGCACGCTCACTTGTGCTGTGGGGGAGGAGAGCGTCGGGACGACGCTGATCAGGTTGCAGAACAGCACCCAAATCCCGATCGCGCCGATCATCGGAACGTACTTTTGCCAGCCGTGACCGACGCTTTCCTCGAGCAAGTCGTTTACACCTACCTTCATGGGATTCGTGAGCAGCATTTCGACCGACTGCTGCGTCGCACCGGGTCGATCGACCGAAAGGCGACTCCTGAGCCAGAGGAAAAACACGATCGACAGCAGAAAGACCAGAATCTCCATCGAAACGTACCAGGGAACCGGGTACGCGGGGTTTGCGGGATGAATGTGCAATGCGCTGAGAAGCGCGAGCGCGGGCTTGCCCAGCACGCGGTTGACGATTACGGTGACCCAGATCTGGTGTTCCATCTTCTCTTCTAGGAGCCTACGCGGTCGGTCGGCACGCGACGGAAGAGCAGCGCAACAGCCTCGATCAGCACCGCGGCCACGACCGAGAACAGGCCGGCCAGGAGGCCCGCAGCCATCGATCCAAAGCCACGCAGGATAACATAGGCCACCACGATCAACAAAGCGTAGCGCCCAATAAACTTCAGGTAGGTTGATTTTGGCACACGAGGTCTTTCGCTCGCCTGCTGGGCCGCCGAAAGATGGGTCAAGCCGCCGATTCCCTGCTTCATCCAGCGGAAGTTGATCCAGGAGAGAAGCGTTCCGATGGCGACGCCGGTGCCGGCCAGAGGCCGCCAGAAGATCGCGGCAGAGGCTGCTCCCGCAGCACCGACAGCGATCGTAAGCCATTCGATGCGGCGCTCGGCGGCCGCGTAGTAGGCCGCATCGTCGCTCGGCGAGGTCATGGCCGCCGTTTCATTCCCTCTTCTCCTCGCGCGATAGTCGGCGGATGATGTCCCAAATCCCCCCAGCGAAGCCAAGCAGACCTCCAACCAGCGTCATCACGGGCGAGGTGTGCAGCGAGCGGTCGAGCAGGTAGCCCAGGCCGCCGCCGATGACCACGCCTCCGATCATCACAAACGGCAATTCCATGGCCAGAGCCAGCTGGCGAAGCAGGCCTCCCTTGCCTTTGGATGGTATTGGATCCCGCGAGGACATTCGCGCGCCGCCCTCAGTGCCCGAAAGGGGTGAAAATCGAGTAGGCGGCGAGTCTTACGAATTGCTCAGGGAAGATTCCGGCGGCCAGAGTCACGATGGTCATGGCTCCCAGGGCAAACTTCTGTGCGACCGTAATCACCGGACGCACAGGATCGACCGCTTCGTGCACCCACATGGCGGACACCAGGCGGAAGTAATAGTACACGGCAGGTAAAATGTAGGCTACGGCGAGAACGGCCAGCACATAGTGCTGTGTCTCAATCAGGGCCCAGAAAACAAGGAGCTTCGCGACGAAGCCCGCCGTGGGAGGAATGCCCGCAAGAGACAGCAGGAAAATCAACATGAGGATGGCAGCGCCGGGATTGCGCTGAATCAAGCCGTTCAGATCCTCAATATCGTCGCCGATCACCCCTTTGCGGCGCAAGAGAATCACGACGGCGAACGCGCCGGTGTTGAAGAAAAGATACACGAGCAGATAGAAGGCCATGGCTTCCAGGCCCAGCCTGTTAAGCGAACCGTCCTTGTTCACGCTGGCCACAAAGCCCAGCAGGATGTAGCCGACCTGGGTAATCGATGAGTAGGCGAGCAGGCGCTTTAGGTTGGTCTGGGTAATGGCGGCGAAGGCACCGAGGGTCATCGAAAGAACGGCGACCGTTCCCATCAGGGCGATCCAATCGACGCGCAGCGGCCAGAAAACGGTGAGGAACAGTCGGAGCAGGAGCGCGAAGCTCGCTGTCTTGGAGGCCACGCTGACGTACGCCGTAATCGTGGTCGGGGCCCCTTCGTAGACGTCCGGCGCCCATTGATGAAAGGGCACGGCCGCAATCTTGAAAAAGACGCCCGCGGCGACCGTAGCCAGTGCGATAAACGTCAGCGGGTCGTTCGCCGGTCGACGCGCCAGCGCTTCACCGATGTCGGTGAGATTCGTCGAGCCGCTCAGGCCGTAGAGGATCGAAAACCCGTAGGCCAGAATCCCTGAGCTGAACGCGCCCATGAGGACATACTTCATCGCTCCTTCGTTCGAGCGCCGGTCGCCGCGCAAAAAGCCCGAGAGGATGTAGAAGGCGAGCGCCATGGTCTCCAGACCGATGAACAGCACGATCAGATCGTTGCCGCAGGCGAGGAACATCATGCCAATCGTGGCGAAGAGCATCAGCGCATAATACTCGCCGTGCTGCTCGCCTTCGATTTGCATGTAGCGGACAGAAAGCAGGATCACCAGTGCCGTCGAGGTCAGGAACAGCGCGCTAAAAAATATGAAGAACGGGTCGATGACGATCGACTGGCCGAAGGCGACACGGCTCTGGCGGGCCACCTCATAGAGCGAGTACAACGAGCCCGCGCTAAAACCCACCCCCAGGAAGGCGGTCACCGAATTCCAGGATTTCTGGTTCGGGGCGAGGAAGAAGTCGGTGAGCAGGATGGCCAGCCCAAAAAGCGCGAGCATCGCCTCGGGCAAGAGGAACAGCGAGTCGGTAGCCATCTGCGAAAGTACTTGCGGGTCCATCGATTCTCCTCACTACTTCACTTCGGCGCGTGCCGCCGCGGGCCATGCGGCTGCCACCTGCCCATCCCTGGCGGGCGCCTGAGCCGGCGGCGGCGCAGTGGGTGATATTCGATCGCGAAACGTGCCCGCCCGCGCCGCGTAGTACCCCGGGTTCACGACCTCGACCAGGCGTTCGGTCGGCAGGTCCAGGACGCGAAACAATGGCTTGGGATAAATGCCGATCCAGAACGCCAACACGATGAGCGGAACGAGCGTTGCGTACTCGCGCCAGTTCAGGTCAGGCAGGGTTTCGTTCACCGGTTTCGTCACGTTCCCGAACATCACCCGCTGATACAGCCAAAGCAGATAGGCCGCCCCGAGAATCACACCGATCACGCCCCAGGTGGCCCAGTGCCAGCCATAAACCGGCACGTCAAAGGTCCCGCGCAAAATTGTAAATTCGCCGACGAAGCCGTTGAGCAGCGGCATGCCCAGCGAACTCAGCGTGATGATCAGGTACAGGGCGGCGAAATTCGGCATGGGCGTCGAGAGGCCGCCGAATTCGGAAATCAAGCGCGTGTGCCGCCGTTCGTAGAGCACGCCTACGATCAAGAAGAGGGCACCGGTCGAGATTCCGTGGTTGATCTGCTGGATGATGCTGCCCTGAATCCCGAGCGGCGTGAGGGCGAAAATGCCGAGCGTGCAAAAGCCGAGATGGCTCACCGAGGAGTAAGCGATCAGCTTCTTCATGTCCTTCTGCATCATGCACACGAGCGCCCCGTAGACGATGGCCACCAGTGAAAGCACGATCATGATTCCCCGAAATTGATTGGTGGCGTTCGGGAACATGGGCACGGAAAAGCGCAGGAATCCGTAGGTGCCCATTTTCAGCAGGACGCCCGCCAGGATCACCGATCCGGCCGTGGGCGCTTCGGTGTGCGCGTCGGGCAGCCAGGTGTGAAAGGGAAACATGGGCACCTTGATCGCAAAGGCAAAGAAAAAGCCCCAGAAGAGCCATTTCTCGAGCGTGAGCGAAAACAAGGGATGGCCCGCTTCGAGAATGTCCTTGATGCTGAAGGTGTGCGCGCTGGAATAAATGGCCAAAATCGCGAGCAGCATGAGCACCGAACCGGCCAGGGTGTACAGGAAGAACTTGATGGCCGCATACAGGCGTCGCTCGCTTCCCCACACGCCGATCAGAAAATACATGGGGACCAGCATCACTTCCCAAAACACGTAGAACAGCACGAAGTCGAGCGACACGAAGACGCCCAGCATACCCGTCTGCAACAGCAAAAACAGGATGTAGTACTCCTTTTCGCGCTTGCGGATCGCCGACCAGGACGACAGGATTGAAATCGCGCCGAGCACGGTAGTGAGCATCACCATCAGGAAGCTCAGGCCATCGATGCCCAGCGTGTAGCGCGCCCCAATCCCCGGAATCCAGCTCAAGTCCTCGAGGAACTGGAACCGCGGCGCGCCCGGAGCCAGACTGAAGCGCCAGATGAGCGGCAGGGAGACCAGAAGGCCCAGGAAACCGAAGATGTTGCCGATCAGGCGATGCAGGTCAGCGCGCTCGCGAGGAATGAACAACAAAAGGATGGCGCCCAAGAGCGGCGTAAACAGGATCGTGCTCAAAATATGGTTGTCTGCAAAAAAGAACATATCCGTCCCTCGCCTTGCGTTTCGCCGCTACGGCAAGCTACGTTAGATTACCGGGGCAAAATCCCGGCCCAAACCTCCGGCCCCCTCCGACGCGCTAATGGACCATGCTGTGCGCCAGATGGAAGTAATACGCCAAAACACCGATGAGCCCGATGACAATGACCAGCATGTAGTTCTGCACCAGGCCGTCCTGAATCATGCGCACCGGCCAACTGAACACCCACACGATTCGCGAGCCCAGGCGCACGGAGCCGTCGACGATCCAGGTGTCCCACCAAATCGAGAGGCGCGAGACGAAGCGCGTCAGCCAAGCTGCGCCGTTCACACCCAAACCGTCGATGATGTTCGTGTCGAAGGAGCCGAGCGCCAGACCCAAATCCTCCGCGCGGTTGACGAATAGCGCGTCATAGAGTTCATCGACGTAGTACTTGTGGTAGACCAGGTCGTAGAGTCCGCCGAAGGCCCGGGCCAAACGCTCGGCGAGTTCCCTGCGCTTGATGTAGACGTACCAGGCCAGGAAAATGCCGGCCAGGACCAGGGCTTCGGACAAAAGCATCAGGTAAATCTCGCCCGTCTGCGAACCCGGGCCCCGAGCCGCCTCCGCCCGCAGGGCGTGAGGAACCGCGATCACCGGCTCGAGAAAATGGATGAAGCGACTGTTGCCCCCCAGAATTTCGGGCCAACTGAGCCACCCGCCGGCAACCGACAGGGCGGCCAGAATCACGAGCGGAATCAGCATGGACTTCGGGGATTCGTGGATGTGGTGCTCGGCTTCATGACCGACGCGCGAGTGACCATGGAAGGTCATAAACACCAGCCGGAACATGTAAAAGGCGGTCATGCCGGCGGTCAGATAGCCGATCGACCACAACCAAAAATCCTTCTCGTAGGTCTTGCTCAGGATCAGATCCTTGCTCATGAACCCGGCAAACGGGAAAATTCCCGCAATGGCGAGCGAAGCGATCAGCATGGTCCAGTAGGTGACGGGAATTTTTTTTGCCAGGCCGCCCATCTTGCGCATGTCCTGCTCGCCCGAAAGCGCATGAATCACGCTGCCGGCGGCAAGAAAGAGCAGACCTTTGAAGAAGGCGTGCGTCATCAGGTGAAAGATGCCCGCTGTGAAAGCGCCGACGCCGCAGGCCAGGAACATGTAGCCGAGCTGCGAGATGGTCGAATAGGCTAGGACCTTCTTAATGTCGTTTTGTACAACGCCCATGGATGCGGCGTAGAGCGCCGTGCATGCTCCGATCACGGCAACGACGCTCATTGCGGCAGGAGCCAGCAGGTAAATCATGTTCATGCGCGCAACCATGTACACGCCCGCGGTCACCATGGTCGCCGCGTGGATGAGCGCACTGACCGGCGTCGGGCCTTCCATGGCGTCCGGCAGCCAAACATACAGGGGGATCTGCGCCGACTTGCCGGTCGCGCCGACGAACAAAAGCAGTGCAATGGCCAGGATCCGCGGGTCGCCGGCTTGAAAATTCCCAGCCGCCAGCGCCGGCCCGATTTCGTTGAAATGAATCGTGCCGAGCAGAGCCGAGGTAAGAAAAATGCCGAGCAGAAAGCCGGCGTCACCTACGCGGTTGACGACGAAGGCCTTCTTGCCCGCATCGGCGGCCGACTTTCTCCGGAAGTAGAATCCGATCAGCAGATAGCTGCACGTGCCCACCCCTTCCCAGCCGACGAACATGACCAGGAGATTGTTCCCCAGCACCAGCATCAGCATGGAGAACATGAACAGGTTCAGATAGCCGAAGAAACGATAGTAGCCGCCCTCGTGAGCCATGTATCCGGTCGAGTAGACATGGATCAGCAGGCCGACCCCGGTGACGATCAGAATCATCACCGCCGATAGCGGATCGATCTGAAACCCCCAGTCGGCACGGAATTGACCGAGCGTGCCGGCCAAGGTGTGAAAGGGAATGGCCGGAATCCAATCAAAGAGATGCTTGCTTGCGACGCGGTCTTCGACGGGAAGCGACAACAACTGGAAAAAGGCTCCCACCGAGTAGAGAAACGAGACAAACACGCTGCCCACGCAAAGAACGCTGATGACCGGGTTCTTGAGTCGCCTTCCGGCCAACAACATGAGTCCCGCGGTGAGCAACGGAAAGAGCGGAATCAGCCAGATATGGTCGAGAAAATAAGGCGCGTTCATGGGGCGCTCTTCACCATCTCAACATGTCCATTTCGTCGGCCAGCACGGTTTGCCGATTGCGGAAAAAGGCCAGAATAATGCCGAGCCCCACGGCGGCTTCCGCGGCGGCATCGGTGATGACGAAAATCGCAAATACCTGTCCGTCGACGGTGCCCCAATAGCGCGAAAATGCGACGAGATTGATATTGACTGCGTTGAGGATCAGTTCGATCGACATCAGCATTACGATCACGTTCCGCCGCGTGAGCACGCCGATCACGCCGATCGTGAACAGGGTGAAGCTCAGAAACAGATAATTGCCAATCGGAAGCATCAAATCCTCCGCTTGCCCATTACCACCGCGCCCACCATGGCCACCAGCAGCAGAATCGAGGCGATCTCGAACGGCAGCAGGTAATGCTGAAAAAGCGCCTGCCCCACGGCCTCAGTGTTCTTCGCCTCGATGGCCTGCGCGGGGCCGGCGCCCACCGACGTCCGCCCCACCCAAAAGGCGCCCAGTACCTGCACGGCCAGAACAACGGCCAGCGCCACGGCAACGTATCGCTGGCGGCTGAATTGCACGAGTTGCAGCGAAACATCCAAATTCACAAGCATAATCACGAACACGAACAGCACCATGATTCCGCCGACATACAGAATGATTTGCGTAACGAACAGAAACTCGGCCTGGAGCAGAAGGAAAATTCCGGCCGTCGCGAGCAGCGCGGTGATCAGGAACACGGCGGCATGCACGATGTTCCGGCGGGTGACCATCAGGATTGCGGACCCCACGGCGAGGATCGCGAAAAAGTAGAACAAGAAGGCGTTCAGCATCTAATCACCCTCCGCCACCTGAGGCTCCCTTGCCGCGGGCTCCTCGCCGCGGCCGGCCAGCCACAGGGCCACGCCCAGGGTCAGCACCTGCATAATCAGCGCGGAGGCCAGCGGATGCAATCCCCACTCCTCGCTCACCACCACGGCTACGGCCGTCGCGATCACGTTGACAAGCGACAGGGGAATCAGGAAGCGCCAGCCCAGACGCATCAACTGGTCGAAGCGATAGCGCGGAAAGGTGAACCGAAACCACAGAAAACCGTAGATGTAGGCGAATACCTTGGCCAAGAACCAGAATGCGCCGTGGATGCCGGCCATCACGCCGGGCGAGGCGAGCAGAGCCGCAGCCATCACGCCCGAAAGTACCAGGCAGAGTCCGGCCACCGCGGCCATAACCATTCTTTGGATCTTCACCGGTTGGCGTGGAACCAAGCGCAGGCAATACGCCGCAGCGAAAAGGAAGATGAGTGACGGCACGATGTCCAGCAGCTCGACCGACGTGCCCGGGAAATGATCGTGATAGCGCACGAAGGGACGCAGCCAGCCGCCGAGGAAAAGCGTCGTGGCAATGCTCGCCACGACCATCATGTTCGCGTACTCACCCAAGAAATAAAGGGCCCAGCGGAAGCCGCTGTATTCCGTCATATAGCCGGCCACGAGTTCCGACTCGGCTTCCGGCAAATCGAATGGCGCGCGATTGGTCTCTGCGATCGAACCGACCAGATAGATGAAGAATCCGACAGGCACGTAGGCGATGAACCAGTCGCCACGATCGTATTGGGCCTCGACGATGCTCTTCATCGAAAGCGAGCCGGCCCAGATCAGGGCGGAGACAAGGCCAAGTCCCGCAGCCGTTTCGTAGCTTACGAGTTGCGCGGCGCTGCGCAACGCGCCGAGCAAAGAGTAGTGGCTGTTCGAAGCCCACCCCCCGAGCACGATGCCATAAATGCCGAGCGAGCTGACCGCCAGAATGAACAGCAGTCCGACGTTCAGATCCGCAACTTGAAACACGGGCCCAAAGGGAATCGCGGCGTAGGCCAAAAGTGCCATGCCCACGCTCAGCACCGGCGCCATCCAGAACATGAAGCGGTCGGCGTGCTCCGGGATGATGTCTTCCTTGATGAGCAGCTTGAGCGCGTCGGCGATCGGCTGCAGCAAACCATGGGGCCCGACGCGCATGGGACCCAGGCGGGCCTGCATGTCGGCCATGACCTTGCGTTCCATCAACACGATGTAACCGGCGAGCAGGGGCAGGATGGCCACGATCACGATGCCGTACAGCACCGGCAGGACGTACTGCTGGATCGCAGTCGGAATCAGGTGGTTCATTAGCGGTCGACTTCCCCCAGCACGATGTCGAGCGTGCCGATGATGGCCACCACATCGGCCACGAGCGAACCTTTCGCCATTTTGTCGAAGGCCTGCAGGTTGATGAAGGAAGGCGGTCGCACGCGAACCCGATACGGCTGCGTGGTGCCGTCGCTCACGACGTAGTAGCCCAACTCACCCTTTGGGGCTTCGATCGAGTGATAGACCTCGCCGGGCGGCGGCTTCAGCACCTTACCGATGCGCGCCATGATCGCACCGGTCGGAATGTTCTCGATCGCTTGCAGGCAGATCAGCCGTGACTGGCGCATCTCCTGCATGCGGACGATGTACCGGTCATAGGTATCACCCGTCCCGCGCGTGGGAATCTCAAACTGGTATTGGTCATAGGCGGCATAGGGCATCGCCTTGCGGATGTCCCATTTCACGCCGCTCGCGCGCAAAACGGGGCCGGTCACTCCCAGTGCAACGGCGTCTTCGGCGGTAAGAACGCCGACACCCTTCGTGCGCCCCACCCAGATGCGGTTCTCGGTGAGCAGCGTTTCGTATTCGTCGATTTTCTTGTCGAAGTTCTGACAGAAGCGCTTCACGTCCTGCTCGAAGCCGTCGTAGGTTTCATATTGCAGGCCGCCGATGCGAAAGGCGTGCGTGGTAAGCCGGGCTCCACAATACTTCTCGAAAATTTTCAGAATCTCTTCCCGCTCGCGAAAACAGTAAAAAACGGGCGTCAACGCCCCGATGTCGAGTGCATGCGTGCCGAGCCAGAGAAGGTGACTGGCGATTCTTTGCAGCTCGGTCAAAATGGTGCGCACGACTTTGGCGCGCGGCGGCGCCTCAGTCCCCAGCAACCTTTCGATGGTCTCACAGTAGCCCAGCCCGTTTGAGACCGCCGCCACGTAGTCCATGCGGTCCACGTACGGCGCGAATTGCTGATAGCTGCGGTGCTCGGCAATCTTCTCGACGCCGCGATGCAGGTAGCCGATGATGCACTCCGAGCCGATGACCCGTTCGCCGTCAAGCTTCAACTTCACCCGCAGTACGCCATGCGTCGAGGGATGCTGCGGCCCCATATTGAGGATGATCTCGTCCGCACCCAGCACCGTCGTGCTGACCGAGCTTCCGTTTGTGCGCCCCTCACTCATGGATCCGATTCTATTGGCCGCTCTCGATGCCCAAATTCTCGCGAACCCAGGCCGTGTCCTGCTTCAGGATGTCGTAGTCCTTGCGCAGCGGATGACCCTGCCACTCATCGGGCAACAGAATGCGTTTCGGATCGGGATGGCCTTCGAAGACGATCCCGAACATGTCATAGCACTCGCGTTCGAGCCAATTCGCCGCAGGCCAAACCTCGAAAACGCTCGGTACCGGCTCGTGCTCGGCCACCTGAGCCTTCAGTCGCAAGCGTTCGTTCTTCGTAAAGGAATACAGGTTGAGGACGATATCGAAGCGCTTCTCGCGCTTGGGCCAGTCGACGGCGGTCAGATCGGTGAGCATGTCGAACTTTTCTTCGTCGCGGCAGTAGCGGCAAACCTCCCGCAGCTTCGCGGTTTCAACCAAGATGATGGCCTGCTTGCGATCGAGCGTAGCCTGGCGAATCAAATCGCCAAACCGGCCCTTCAGACGCCCGACGAGTTCATTCTCGAGGGGAAGGGGCTTGGGAGCGGTATCCTTGGCCGGAGCAGCCGGTTTGGGCGGCGCTGCGGCCGGCGGGGCCGGTGCTGCCGATGGCGGCGGAGCCGACTGGGGCGGGGTCGGGGAGCCGCCCCCGGGCCCTTCCGGCGGCTTCAGATTTGGATCTTTCTTTGCCGCATCGTTCGTCACGTTCGGTCCGATCGACTGAGCTCAAATGCCCAAGCCAGTTCGAGACTCACCTGTCTCACCACAGGGTGAAAAAAATCGAGTCAAGGCGGCACAAATCAACGCCGGAATCGAGAATCGGATGAGAAGAAATGACGGCCGCTAGACCCAATCGAGAGCGCCCTTCCTATACAGCCAAACGTATCCCACCAACAGGATTCCTAAGAAGATGACCATGCTCACCAGGCCGTACACGCCCATCTGGCTATACTTGACCGCCCACGGGAACAGAAAAATCGTTTCAACGTCGAAGATGACGAACAGAATGGCGACAATATAAAACCGCACCGAATAGCGGCCGCGCGATGTCCCCTCCGGGGGAATGCCACATTCGTACGGCGCGAGTTTCGCTCCGCTCGGCTTTGAATCCGGGCGTATGTACTTGAATAGGACGAGAGTGACCGCTGGAAACGCCGCCGCCAGAATCGCGTAAATCAGGATCGGGATGTACTGTTTCGGCATGGACGAATCTTAGGCCGGCTACCCGCGGTGCTGCTTCGAGTAAACGCCAGCCTGGATCAGATCAAATCAAGGGGGTCATGCTAGCACAGCGGTCAACTCCCTGCCAGGGCTTGACACCCCTCGCAACCCTCCCGAGCTCGAACGGAGCTGCTCGTCATCGAATAATGAGTCGAACCCCGCACGGATCATTAAGAAAAGCGGACGCCTTTAGATGGGTGAAGGAAGCGGGCGCTGCGGCCCACGGCCAACGACGGGGCTACGGCCAGATCAGTCGTGGCGGAGGCCGTGGAGGACGGATATGGCGTGCGGCAACAGATCGGCAATCGCCTCGAGCGATTCGACGGCGCCTTTCGGGCTCCCGGGCAGGTTGACGATGATCGATTCGCCGCGGATGGCCACCACGCCGCGCGACATCACCGCAAATTTCGTCTTCTTCCGGCCTTCGGCGCGCATGTGTTCGGCAAGCCCCGGCGCAAGCCTCTCGGCCACGACCATGGTGGCCTCGGGCGTCACATCACGCGGCCCGAAGCCCGTGCCGCCCGTGGTGAGAATCACATCGGCGCTCTTGCGATCCGCAAGGTCGGCCAGAAAGCCCCGCAGGCGATCGCCATCGTCGGGAAGAACCGTCGAGGACACGATTTCCCAGCCCAACTCCTCGCAGCGTCGGGCCACCGCCGGGCCGGAGCGGTCTTCGGCGCGGCCGCTAGAAACGGAATCGCTGACGGTCAGGATGGAAACCCGCATGTTCTACGCGGCGAGTTCGGCACAACGCCGGATTGGAACCTCTCGCCCGCCGAAAAGCATTCTACCGAGCGCCTAAGATTTGCTGACGGCGGCATTCTCTCCGGCGCCGTCGCGCTGCTCTTCATCGAACAAACGCAGCGCCTCCATCAGCAACCCGGTCGTGGTGCGCGAAATGATCTCCCTCGAGGGATGAGCATTGAAGTTGATCTCGAAGTCTCCCTCCGACCATTTGACGGCCTGAAAGACCGCCTCCTCGCCTTCGATTTTCCCGAGGCGCGCGTCCTTGCACTGTCCAGCCCCGAAGGCCATGACGCAGGTCTCGCCGCCGTGGCGAACGGTCAGCTCGCACGACTTTTGCCCCATTTCGAGAGACTGCATCAAGTCGAGCATGCTCATCTCTTCTAGACGCCCCTGAATTACGCCGGGACGCACGGCGCGATTCTGCAGCTTTTCGAGCTGCAGGCGATCGATGACTTTTTTCGTGCGACGCACGAGGTCCTTCAGGAAAAACGGCTTGGTGATGAATTCCTCGACCCCTTCGACCAGCGGGCGCAGTTTTTCTTCAATGTCGCCGCGGCTAGCCAGAAAAATGAATGGGATTTGCTTCGTTTGCGCTCGGGCGCGCAGCTTATCGTAGAGTTGCCGCCCATCAAGACCCGGCATGCGGTAATCGCAAACAATCAAATCGGGTGGATCGTCGACAATCTTCAGCAGCGCGTCGGCGCCGTCGGCTGCGGCGCGCGCATCGCAATGCGACGCGAGGCCCTTCATCAGCAGGTCCAGGACCAGTGCATTGTCGTCGACCACCAGGACCTTGACGTTCTTTGCCTGCGCCATCACTCGCGGCCCTTCCCGCGCCCGCGCTTCGATGCCGCGCCGCGTTTTGACCGGCCCGCCGGTTGTTCGCCGCCACCTGCGCGCACAAATTCCCCGCTTTGTCCGCCCGCTTTTCGCTCGAGGTACAACTCGGTGATCTCCATGCCGCGCTCAAGCGCCTTGCACATGTCGTAGACCGTCAGCGCCGCCACCGATGCGGCCACCAGCGCCTCCATCTCGACACCCGTGGGACCCGTCGCTGTGGCCTCGGCACTGATCTCCACGCCATTCTTGCACAGCTTTGCGCGGACATCCACGTGCGTCAGCCGGATAGGATGACAAAGTGGTATCAGGTCCGAAGTCCGCTTGGCCGCCGAAATTCCGGCGATTCTCGCGACTTGAAGGGGGTCGCCTTTCGGGGAGTCCAGGCGTGCGACGCGCGCGATCGTCGACGGCTGCATACGCACAAATGCGTGCGCAGCGGCCGTGCGCCTGGTGGTCGGCTTGGCCGTAACATCGACCATGCGTACGCCGCCTTCGCTGTCGTAATGCGATAGCTTCGGCATTCCTAAAACACCCCGCGGCGCGGCAGCACGTCAATCCACTCTCCCGCGCCGAACTGCTGTTTCTCCCCGTGTATGACCAAGAAGCAATTGCCGCGCACCAGAGGCCCAACATCGCCCGAACCTTGCCAGGGGATCGACTCTACCTGCGGCTCGCCGCCCGGCCAGCTTACCCGCGCGGGCAGAAAATGGGCCAGGGGCGGCTTTTCGCCGACCGCATGCGCCAACCTGGCTCTGAAGAGCGGCAAGGGCCCCGGCTTCGCCCCGCTGAGAAGCTCGATGGCGGGCACCACAAAAAGCTCGAACGTGACCATGGTCGATACGGGATTGCCCGGCAAGCCGAACACGGGTTTGCCCCGACACCAGGCGAAGACCGCGGGCTTCCCCGGCCGGATGGCCACAGCGTCAAAATAGAATTCCGCCCCCAATTCGCGCAGCACCTGTTCGACGAAATCGTACCTGCCCACCGACACACCGCCGCTCAGGACCAGCATGTCGGAATCGAGTCCCCGTTCGATGTGCGCCCGCAGGTCGCCGATATCGTCGGACGCATTCCCCAGCAGAATCGACTCGCCGCCGGCGAGGGCCGCCTGCAGGGCCAGTGAAACACTGTTGCTGTTGCGGATCTGAAAAGGCCCAGGCGATCGATCGACGTCTACGACTTCGTCCCCCGTCGACAGAATGGCCACTTTCGGCCGGCGATTCACGCGCAGGGTCGTCTGTCCCACCTGCGCGGCCATGGCCAATTCGGCGTAGCCGAGTCGCGCCCCCTGCGCCAGAACGACCTCTCCGGCTCGCGCCTCGGCTCCCGCGGGCACGAAGTTCTGTCCGGCAACTGCGGCTCGCTCGCAGGTGAGCGATTCGCCGTCGAGATGCACATACTCCTGCATCACGACCGCGTCTGCTCCACTGGGCACCGCCGCACCGGTCAAGATCCGCACGCATTCAGCCGCCCCGAGCACAGAATCAAACGGAATGCCCGCCCGGCTCTCGCCAATCAGGCGCAGTCTCGCGCCCGGCCTGGCCGCATCGGCCGACCGGACCGCATACCCATCTCGCGTGGAGCGGTCGAACGGAGGATAATTCCGGTCTGCGCATACATCGTCGGACAAAACGCGCTGCGCTGCACGGGCAGCATGGCGAGCGATGTCGACGATTTCAGTTCGCGGCGCGCCAGTCCGAGCGCCCACGAGCTCGATCACCCGGGCGCGCGCCGCTTCGAAGGAAAGCATGGACTACAGCCAGGCCGCGAGCCTGGTCCCTCGCGGGACGATTGTCGCGTCCCGTTCAGGACCGGTCGAGATCATGCCGATCTCAACCTCGAGTTGGTCGGAGATGAAGTTCAGGTAATCGCGTGCGGCGGCCGGCAAATCCTTGACGTCGCGAATTCCCGGGGTGGGCTTCTGCCAGCCCGGCAGCGTATGGTACTCGGGCTCGATTTGCGAGAGCGTCTCGACGTCCGGCGGCATTTCCTCGAGCCGCTTGCCCTCAAGCCGATAGCCGGTGCAAACCCTGATTTCACTCTGCTCATCAAAGACGTCAAGCTTGGTTACCACGAGCGAATCGATCCCGCTCAGCATCTTCGCGTAGCGCAACACAACCAGATCGAGCCACCCGCAGCGCCGGGGCCGGCCGGTCACTGCACCGAATTCGTTTCCGCGCGTGCGCACTTCCGCCGCATCGAGGTCGACCATCTCGGTTGGAAACGGGCCGCTGCCGACCCGTGTCGTGTACGCCTTGGTCACCCCCACGACTCCCGTGATCCGTGTGGGCGGCACGCCCAGGCCGGTTGCCACACCACCCGAGGTGGCATTCGATGACGTGACGTAGGGGTAGGTGCCGTGATCGATGTCGAGCATGGTGCCCTGCGCTCCCTCAAACAGCACCGTCTCTCCGCTCTCGAGGGCATTGTTCAGGAGCACGGCCGTATCCACCACAAGATCGCGCAGGTGCGCGGCGAGTTCAAGGTATTGATCGACGAGGCCCTCGGTTTCGAGCGGATGCCCGAAGGTCGCCGCGCTGATCATGTTTTTTTCGGCGATCACCGGTCGAAGTTTCTCGGCAAGATGCCGGGGGTCGAGCAGATCGCAAACGCGCAGACCGCGCCGCGCGGCCTTGTCTTCGTAAGCGGGACCGATCCCGCGCGAGGTGGTGCCAATCTTCGCTGCGCCGCGGGCTGCTTCGGCGGCGCGATCCATTTCGCGATGATAGGGAAAAATCAGGTGTGCCCGATTGCTCAAGTAGAGCCGGCCGCGAACGTCCATGCCGCATTTGTTGAGGTTATCGAGCTCGGCTACCAAGGCAGCGGGATCGACCACCGTGCCCGCGCCGATCACCGCTTTCTTGCCCGGACGCAAGATTCCGCTGGGAATCAGCTGCAGGATGAACCGGTGATTATTGAACATCACCGTATGCCCGGCGTTATGCCCGCCCGCATAGCGGGCCGTGTAGTCGAACGAGCCGGCCAGATAGTCGACGACCTTCCCTTTGCCCTCGTCGCCCCACTGCGCGCCCACCACTGCTACGGCCTTGGCTCGAGCCTTTTCGTTCACTGCCGGCGCTCCGCGCACTGCCCATTCCCGGCCGCACCTTGCCCGCCCCGAGAATTAATGCATGAAAAGCACAACAGGAAGGCGGCGCCGGAAACGAATCCATCCTACGCCGCGCCCCAGGTGAAAACAAGTTTCCCCCGGCCAGCCGCGGCCAACCGGCCAACCTTAGTTTCCTGAGCAGGGATGACCCCAGAGGCGAAGGCTAACAGGGGGCCGGCTTCTGCGTTCTGGACGCACAGCACAAGGCGGAAGACGCCGATCGATCCTGCCGGTGGCGGGAACGGTCTATCCCAGCCCCTGAGAGTTCCGCGGAAGAACCGGGACCAGATCCGGCCTGGGTGCAGAGGCCGAGTGCGCCGAGGTTCGGCGCCGGAAGCAGCCGCGCGAGTGATCGTCGACAATGCCGACCGCCTGCATGAACGCGTAGCAAATCGTCGAGCCCACGAAGCGAAACCCTCGTTTCTTGAGGTCCCTGCTCATGGCATCGGATTCCGGCGACCGCGCGGGAACCCGACGCGAGGAGGCCCAGGAATTCCTCTTGGGCTTGCCACCGACAAACTGCCAGATGTAGCGGTCAAAGCTGCCGAAGGCCCTCCCGAGGGCGAGAAACGCCTTTGCATTGGAGATCGCGGCTTCGATTTTGAGCCGATTGCGGATGATCCCCGCATCCGCCAGGAGTGCGCGGATTTTCTTCCGGTCGTAGGCGGCAATCTTCGCCGCGTCGAAGGAATCGAACGCCTTGCGGTAGTTTTCCCGTTTCTTGAGGATGGTTTCCCAGCTCAAGCCGGCTTGCGCGCCTTCCAGAATCAAGAATTCGAACAGCGCGCGGTCATCGTGTACCGGCACACCCCACTCCCCATCATGGTACTCAATCAGGAGCGGGCCGACAGCCCAATGGCAGCGTTTCGGCTCGTTTGCTGAGCCTTTCTTCGGGCGAGCTAGGCTGAAATGTGCCGTTGGATCACTTTCTCGATCTGCTCTTTCGGTACGGCCCCAACCACTTGGTCGGCAACCTGGCCGCCCTTGAAAAGCAGAAGGGTGGGTATACCGCGAATATTGTACTTGCCAGGCGTGCCGATGTTCTCATCGACGTTGAGTTTCACGACCTTCAACTTGCCGGCATGCTCGCGCGCAATCTCCTCGACGGTTGGCGAAAGCATGTGGCACGGGCGGCACCAGTCCGCCCAGAAATCCACCATCACGGGCTGCGTCTTGCTCGCCTCGATGACATCGTTCTGAAAGTTTGAGTCACTAACTGCTTGAACGTTCTCCGACATTTCTCCCTCGCGCGCAACCACCCTCTCCTCGGGTCCAGGCCATAGTCGCGCTTATCTTTTAGATGTGTGAACCATCCTCGGGATTCTAGCCCGTTTGGCCGCCTCGTACACAGTAACATACCCCGCCGCGGAGGCCTTCCAGGAGAAATCCTTGCCCATGCCGTTCAGCTGCAGCGTCCGCCACAACTTCGGCTCCTGGTACGTTCTGAGTGCGGCGCGAATCGACTGAAGAAGCGCCGCTCCCGAGTAGTCCTCGAATTTGAAACCGGTGCCTTTCTGCGTTTTCAAATCAAAATTCTGGATCGTGTCATCCAACCCGCCGGTTGCCCGGACGACGGGCACCGTCCCGTAACGCAGGCTGTAAATCTGGTTCAGCCCGCAAGGCTCGTACCGCGATGGCATCAGAAAGATGTCCGATCCCGCTTCAATGCGATGAGCGAGAGCGTTGTCGTAGCCGATCTTCACGCCCACGCGGGAGGGGAATTTCTTGGCCAGCTCCTTGAACAGCTTTTCGTATTCCGGCTGTCCGGTACCGAGCGCCACCAGCGCCAGGTCCTCGTTCATCAGCTCCGAGCCGACCTCGGCGATCAGATCAAACCCCTTTTGATCGGCAAAGCGGGAAATGATTCCGACCAGCGGCCGGCCCATGTTCTCCGTCGGCAAAGTAAACGCGTCGAGCAGCTCCTTCTTGCACGTCTTTTTGCCTTCGAGGTTGTGCGCCGAATAATTCTGCGCGATGAATGTATCCACTTCCGGGCTCCAAACCGAGTAGTCGACGCCGTTCAGAATCCCGACCAGGCGCTCCGCGCGGCCGCGAATCACGCCCTCCAGGCCACAACCATATTCAAGCGTCTGGATTTCCTTGGCGTATCGCCTGCTGACCGTGGTCAGATAATCGGAAAAAATCAGCCCGCCCTTGAGGAAATTCACCTTGCCGTAAAACTCCAAGGCATCCATGGTGAACAAGGTGTCGGGCAGTCCGATGGCCCGCAGTGCGGCGTAGGGGAACAGGCCCTGGTAACCCAAGTTGTGAATGGTGAACACAACCGGCAACGAACGCACCGCCCGATCTTCCCCATACTGTGTCCGCAGCAAAACCGGCACAAGCGCCGCCTGCCAATCGTGGCAATGGATCACGTCGGGCAGCCAAACGCGCTTGGCGAACTCGATGGCCACGCGCGAGAATTCCGCAAAACGCTCGGCGTTGTCGCGATAATCCCCTGCTTTGTCGCCGTAAAGCTGCTCGCGATCGAAAAATTCCGGATCGTCAACGAAGAAGTAGCGCACGCCCGCGACAGCTTGCCCCTCGGCAATAGCGGGGAAGCGCAGGCGGTCGCCCATGGGAGTCGTAAGGCTCGAAACGACGGTGACCGTGATCTTGTTGCCGCGATATCGCGGCAGGAGCACAACCGCTTCGTGTCCCGCCTCGACCAGGGCTTTTGGCAGGGCCTCGACGACATCGGCCAGGCCGCCCGTCTTCGAATACGGCAGTCCTTCCGAAGATAGAAATAAGACCTTCATGGTCTCCTAGCGGAATTTCATTGCGCTTGGTGCGTGGCAAGCGGCAAACGCAGCGGCCGAATGCACGGGTCGACCCGGAGAAAAACGGTAACGGAAGGACTCGGCTTTCGTCAAGCCGATTAGCTCGGCGGGAGGCTGGTGAGAGCTGCGGGGGAAACGGAGGCGACGGCGGACCGCTGTTTTTGAGACGCCTGAGCCGCTGGCCTCGATTCCATACCATCGCCCGAAGGGCTGGTCAAACGCGACGCTCTTTCGGCAGTTTCACTCTAGCGGTGCTCTTTCGCTACCCCTCCGACC
>DASPVZ010000014.1:0-40147 GCA_035622135.1 Candidatus Cybelea sp.
GCCGAGATCGGCGCAATCGTCCTTGTCCCACTGGATGACGACGCGCCCTGGCATGGTGGCGGGCTCGAGCGGAACCACGGAATCGAGCTCGCCCTGCGCGATCACCATTCCGCCGGAGTGCTGGCCGAGGTGACGCGGAAGATTTTGAGCGGCGACGTAGAGATCCAGAAATTTTTGAATGTGCGGATGAGCGGCATCGAGGCCGGCGGAGGCGAACTGTTGCGCGGCGGTGTCGCGCGGGTCCTGCCATCCCCAGCGCGAGACGAGCGACGACAATCGCGCAAGCGACGATTCGTCGAAGCCCAGCGCCTTGCCGATGTCGCGCGCGGCGGAGCGTCCGCGGTAGGTGATCACGTTGGCGGTCATGGCCGCGCCGCGCCGGCCGTAGCGCTGATAAACGTACTGGATCACGCGCTCGCGCTGATCGCCGCTCGGAAGATCGAGATCGATGTCCGGCCATTCGCCGCGCTGCTCGGAGAGAAATCGTTCGAACAGCAAATCCATGCCCACCGGATCGACGGCGGTAATCCCGAGCGAGTAACAAACGGCGCTGTTCGCGGCCGAACCCCGCCCTTGGATCAGAATGTTCTTTTCCCGGCAGAAGCGCACGATGTCCCACACGATCAGAAAATATCCGGGCAGATCGAGCTTCTCGATCAGCGCAAGTTCGCGTTCGATCTGCTGCCGCGCCTTCTCCTGGCCGGCGCCGTAACGCGCCAGCATGCCCTCCTCGGTTCGCCGGCGCAGAAAACTCATTTGCGTTTCGCCGTCCGGAACCGGATATCGCGGAAACTGATAGCCCAGATCGTTCAGCGTGAATTTCAACCGCGAGGACAGAACTTCTGTGTTCGCCACGGCTTCGGGAAGATCGGCAAACAGCCGCGCCATTTCCGCGGGAGGTTTCAAACAACGCTCGGAATTGCGACTGAGAAGGCGCCCGGCGGCGGCGAGAGTCAGGTGATTGCGGATCGCGGTAAACACATCCAGCACTTCTCGCTCCTCGGGCCGCGCGTAGCAGACGCCATTGGTCGCCAGCAGGGGCAAATCGAGTTGCTGCGCGATCTGGATCGCCGCTTGATTGCGCGCTTCCTCTTGGCGATCGAAATGCCGTTGCAATTCGACATAAACATTGCCGCGCCCGAATATCTCGCAAAGCTGACGGATGGTTTCGATGGCCGCTTCCATTCCTCCTTTGCTGAGCGCGTAAGCCAGCGGGCCCTCCCTTCCCCCCGTCATGCAAAGCAATCCCTCGGCCTTCTCCCCGATCTCCTCGCCGAGAACGTGCCCTTCTCCCTTCTTGGCGCGCAGCTTCATCTGTGTGATCAGGCGGCACAAATTCTGATAACCGGCGCGCGATTCGACGAGCAGGGCATACCGCCAGCCTTCCGGGGACGTTACTTCGGCGCCGATGTGGGCGCGCAGAGAGACTTTGTCCAGGGCCAGATGGAATCGCGGCGAGCCGTAAACGCCGTCCCGATCGAGCAAGGCCATGGCCGGCATTTGATATTCTCTGCACAAGCCGGCCAGTTCTTCCGGCGTCGCGGCGCCTTCCAGAAAACTGAAAGCCGAACGTGCGTGCAGTTCGACGTAGCTCAATCGTATGATCCTCGCACAAACCACTCTTTGCGAATCGAGTCGTAAAAAATCCGGTAGAAACCTCGGTGCGACGCGGCTGCCCGATTCGTAATCTGCAGTTTCGATTTCGCATTAGCAGTCCCCGCGCGCGCGTCCAGGGCGGGCCAGGCCTGCAGGCCGGGCGCAGGAATCGGCTCTGTTTCGCGCGGGCCGACCAGGGAAGACAATTCAATCTCGACATCCCACTCGTCGTTGTGCCAACCGTCTTCTCTCCACCAATCCCCCGAACTGCGCCACGGTCCCGAGGCTCGGATCACCCGTCCCTGGACGCCGGGAAAGCGGATGGTCAGCGGGCATCGGTCGCGAAGATCCATGCGGGCCGGCAGCGGCGGCCGGAAAACGCGAAATCCGGTTGTCGGCGCTCGGTTTTTCTCACCGTCCGTTTCTCTGGCGCGCCGCTTCATCTCCGCTGCATGGTGCGGTCCGGCAAAGCGCCGCATGTGAAACTCCCCCGGCCGATGTGTGTCGATTAATTCCGGCGAGCCGATATTCGAATCGCCGATCAAATTCGCCAGTCGCGCCACCGTCAATTCCAGCTTTTCCGGATCGGGTGAACTCGGCAGAAACAGCCCTCCTTGCGCAACGCGTGGCCTGGCCGCTTCCGCGGCCAGCAAAATCTTCACAATGGGCGCCGCGGGGGCGTCCGACTGCAAATGTAAGCGCACCAGTTTCAAAAGCATCTTCGCGTCGCGCATGGGCACGGGCAAAGTCAAAACCCGTTCGTAAATTTTCAAGGCCGCCGGAGGGGGCGTAGGGCTGCTTCGAGGGCGAAAATCCCTTTCCCATGACGGTGCAAGCTCGAATCGCATGTGAATCGCGCCGACGGCCAGCCCACGGGCCAGCAGACGTGCGCACAACTGGCCGAGCAATCGGCCGAGCAGGAACGACAGCGGCTCGAGTTCCTCGACGGCATCCTCCAGTTCCATTTCCTCTTCGAAATGAACGGCCGGCTGGGCCAGCACGATCGAACGTTCGCTTTGCCCTTGCGCCAGTTCGTGCAGCCGAACGCCTTCTTGCCCGAGTCGCTCGGAAAGCTCAAGCAGGGGCAGCGCCGCGAGGGCCGCGCAAGTGTCGATGCCCCAGCGACGGAGCGTTTCGAGCACATCGGCCGACGGAGAGAGCGCGTTGACGGGCAACCGGCCGATCCATTTTGCTTCCTCGCCTTCGGTCATTACGGTCGTGTCCCGGAAACCGCGCGCGGCAACAACGGCCGCATCGATCTTCGAAGCGGTGGCAATCTGCACGAAGAGGCCGAGCCTCAGGGCGTGTTCCCGAAGCCGCTCCGCAATTTGTTCGGCGCATCCGACCAGAGAGCCGAGCCCGGCTATGTCGACCACGATGGCGTCTGGCGCGGTATCTTCAATTCGCGGCGAAACCGACCAGCCCACATCGAGCAGCGCCGCATGTGCCGCCTTCTCCTGCGCGTGCGACCTCTGGCGAATTTCGATAGGGCAGAATTGCTGCGCCTGCGATTTCGTCATGCCCGGCCTGATCCCCGCTTTTTCCGCGGCCTCGTTGACGGCTGCCACGCAGCAGAGAGGAGCATTGCCGTCCACAATGGCCAGCGCCCCGCGGCGCAGCGCCGGCTCGGAACGCGTGAACGCCTGCACCATAAAATGGGGGACAAAAATGGAAGCAAAGGCCATCGGATTATTTCCGTGATTCTCCGGTTCGCTTTTCTGTTTTTGGAATTGTCCACTTCGAAAGCGGGTACTCGACGGTTTTAAAAAGCGCCATCTGGTCGCCATCGGCACCCCATTCGACAGCCTGCACGCGCGAACGGTCCTTCTTCGCTCGTAGGACGAAGCCCTCAAACAGAAAGGTATGCGGCCGCGCAAAAAAATCCTCTGCACGATCGCTTGCGTTCGGCCAGAGCCCGGCCGCCGCCTCCATTCGCAAAACCAGCGATGCACAGGTTTTCGCATGCGGTTCCTGTTCGATCACGGCGAAAATCGTCGGCGTATCTTCCACCGCGCGCCGGAACCGGAACCACACGTGCAGCGGAACGCGCCGAACGGCTTCGTGCGGGAGATCGCCGAGGTCGAGCGCCACCATGCCGAAACCCCCGCTTTGCAGGACCAAATCGGTCGAGCGAAGGGCCTGGTCCATATTTCGGCAGCGCACCCATAGCAGTTGGCTCAGTTCGACGCCAGCCCGTTCGGCAGAATGCGGATCGAACGAGTCCCGTCCGTCGATGAGCACGCATGCTTCCCTGCTCGTCGTGCGCGCAGCCAGGGCCGAAATCAGCAAACTGGTTCGTCCCGAGCAGTTTGGCCCGCAGATTTCCGTCAGTCCGCCGCGCGGCAGTCCCCCGGTCAATGAATCAATTTCCGGAATACCCGCTGGAACGGTCTCTACAATCCTGCGGTTGCGATACGTGAAGGGCGCGAGGACGCGACTGGCCAGGGCCGCTTCCATTTGTGAGCGCAAAGCAGAAATGGTGTGAGCCATAGCTGGTCATCTTTCGCGCTCGGGCGCGCTTGCGATCAGGCGAGGAAAGCGGGGGCGGGGCGAGCCTAAATTTTCGCTTTTTCTTCGCCTAAGGATATTTTGAGGGGAATGGTAGGGAGCTGTCAAGTTCCACTAGGCGAAAAAAGTTGTGGTTGCTCTGGCCAGTTCGGTGAGACGGGAATCAACCGATCGGTTACCTTTCGAAACAGCCTACCCGGAGCCCAGCTCCGCCACCCGCCCGGCCGCATGATAGGTCCATCATTCGCTGGGACTTCCGGGGGGATGGAGATGGTCCGCGGATTGCACCATCAGCCCCTGCAATTTGCCTCGCACAGATTCTTTGCAAGTGTCGCTTCACATTGTGTGGCGAACCGTGAACCGAGACAGAACAACCTGCTATGGCCGAGCCGGGGCACCCGAGCAAGGTGTCACTCTGATTGAAGTGACCGTGGCCGTTGTGATTTTGATGATTGTGGCGAGCATGGCCATCGTGCAAATGCAACCCACACTCCAGCGCTACCGGTCCAATGCGGCTGCCAACCAGGTGCAGTCGGTGTTGCGTGAGGCCCGCGAACTGGCCATTTCTGAACGGAGGACCATTGTCGTTCAGTTTGTGAACAAAAATACGCTCGAACTGTTTCAGATTACCGAACCTGCGAACACCATCAGTGCGGCCCCGTTTCTGACCGTGCCCATTGAGAACACGGTCGAGTTCATGACTTTTGGTGGCGAGGTGGATACGCCGGATAACTTTTCCGGCGCCTTGAGCGTGCCCAACGGGATTTATTTCGACGGTGTCACGGGCGGACCCAACTCCGGCATGGAATTCCAAACCGATGGAGAATTCACCGACGGTAACGGCAACCCGATCAACGGCACCGTGTTCGTCGGCGTGCCCAATGTTCCGAGCAGTGCCCGGGCGGTGACGGTGCTCGGCAACACCGGCCGGATCCATACCTGGTATGGCGGCCCGAACTTCTGGTTCGATCAGTAAAACGACGGAGCAGGAAATGGAAAGACAAAGAATTCGGGATGGCAGATCGGGTTTTTCGCTCCTGGAAACCCTCGTGGCCGTGCTGGTCCTCACGATCGGCGTCCTGGGGCTCGCGGGTTTGTTGGCTAACGGTCTGGCTTTCATGGGCATGTCCAAATACGACTACATTGCTCAGCAAAAGGCCGCCGAGGCTGTCGAATCGATCTTTACGGCTCGTGATATGGGCCAGGCGACCTGGAACACGATCTGCAACGAGGCCTCCGCGGTTTGCGCTGCCGGAATATTTGTTCCTGGACCGGTGAGCCTGTGCGCGCCAGGGCCCGATGGAATTCTTGGCACAGCCGATGATGACTGTACGCAGCCGGATTCAATTCTCGTGCCCAATTCGTCGGGGAACTTCAATCCGCCGGTGCGCGAGGCGCTGGCTGGCTTCACTCGTACGATTGTGATCAACACGGTGACCATCAACGGGAGCACGGTCGCGAATCTTAGGCAGATCACGGTCACCATCAACTACACAGCAGGCCAGTTCAAGCGCACCTATACGCTGAACACGTATATCTCGAACTTCTCTTAAAAAGGACGCAGGTGAGGCGCCGATGAGACGCGAACGCGGTTACAGTTTGATTGAGCTGATGGTCGCCCTGGCGGTGGTCGTTCTGATCATCGGCACGACTCTCAAAGCTCTTACCGACGCATCGAACGCCACGCAGGCTGTCACTTTGATGGCCGACACCCAGGAGAACCTTCGCGCCGGCTTGAACTACATGGTGCGCGACATCACCCAGGCCGGGGAGGGTATACCGCAAGGCGGCATCACCATTCCCAATACTGGTGGTGGCACGCCCACCTCTGCCGTCGCGCGGCCCGGTCCGACCGGCATCGGCAATTTTCCGAACACTTGGGTCGCCCTGCCCGCCATTGCCTCTGGATTTCAGCTGGGGCCAACCACGTCGGTATCGGGCCAGGCCACCGACATGATCACCATCATGTACGCGGATACGTCCCTCGTCGATGCCTCCGGGCATTGGCTGAACGAATTCCCCATCTTTCTGGCCCCGACCAACGGGGGGGCCACGGGATGCGCGGCTGCGAATCCCAATCCCGCACCGGCGGGCAGCATCGTCACCGCGGGCAGCACGACGACGGTGACCTTCGATCCCACTTGCATCTCGATCGGTACGACCATCCAGCCGGGCGACCTAATCCTGCTTGAGAACAACAACAGTGTCAGTCCTGACCCGAGCCAGACGGAGAGCGACGTCAGCTCAACCGAGAGCACCGGACACATGGCTCTCGTGGTAGTTTCCGCGGTCGCTGGAAACGCCATCACCTTCTCGGCCGGCGATGCGTTCAACCTAAACGCCTCGGGCCAGCCGGCTGGAACAATCTCCCAAATTCAATCGCCGGCCGGTTCTCGCGCCTACCCCACAACTACGGCCACGCGGATTTGGATGGTCACCTACTACATCAACAACGCAAATACCCAAAACCCCCAACTCATGCGACAGGTAAACCTCAAACCGGCAAACGCGGTGGGGGAAGCGATCGAGAACATGCAGCTCTTCTACGACATCATGAACGCCGGGACAAGCCCGGTAACGGTGACGGCCAATCAGGAAAATCCGACCTATGCCCAGCTGGCCTACATCCGCGACACTTATATTCTGCTCTTTGCGCGATCGGAGAATCCCTACAATCTGACCCACCAGTATTTCCGAAACAACCTGGAAACCGTGGTCAGCATTCGCGGGCTCGATTTCTACAACGAGTTTCAGAACTGAATCAGAGAGGAAAATTCGACCTGGCATTCGTTTGATCCGTTGTGCTGAGGATTTCCTAAGGAGAAGATCCCGTGCGTACGAGTCGCGAGAACGGCATGGCGCTGATTACGGCCCTCGTCATTCTCTTACTGATCTCCACCATGATCGCGGGCCTGGCTTACCTCGTTACCAGCGATCAAAGGCTCGGTGGCACCAACTCGGACCGGCAACTGGCCTTCTACGGAGCCGAGGCCGGCATGGAAATGCTCACGGCGAATCTCGAAAACAGCTTCGATGCCAATTACGCAGTGAGCGCGGCGGCGATCAACGGCGCGGGCGGCGTCACCTCCACATTTCCGACCATTCCCGGCGTCGAGTATCTGGCTCCGGGCAGCACAGTGAACGGTTCCGGATACACAGTGTCGTTCGTGCCCGATGCAGCCGGCAATCCGGCGGCTGGCTATGGGACCGTGCCGACCGGCCCTTATGCCGGCATGGTCGCCCTCATGACTCCGTATACGCTGGCTGTCACGGCGCACACTGCTTACGGCGCTGAGGTCAAGTTGCAGCGCGAGGTTCAGACCGTAGCGATTCCCCTGTTCCAGTTCGGTATGTTCTCGCAGACCGATCTCAGTTTCTTCGCCGGTCCAAACTTCAACTTCGGCGGCCGCGTGCACTCGAACGGGAATCTTTGGCTGGCCTCCGGCGCCACGTTGACCCTTGCGGACAAGACCACCGCCGCCGGGGAAATCATCACTTCGAACCTCGAGAATGATTGGCCGACGAACAACGGTTACGGCGGCGCGGTTGATATCACGACTGGCTCGGGAACGGCCAACCTGCTGGCGCAGACCGCTGCCCAGAGCGTTCAGGGAACCACGAACTGGTTTGGCGGCCTGGGCGCGCCGAACGAGCCTGCATTTGCCAACGTGGCCTCGGGTGTTTACAACAACAATGTGGGCGTCAAAGAAACGGGTGTGACTGCTCTTAACCTTTCGATCGCCACCCCGGCTATCGGCGGCCAGCCCATTGATTTGATCCGGCGCCCGGTGGCTGGCGAGAACACCTCGAATCCCGCGAAATTGTCCGAGCAGTATTACAGCGAGGTGAGTCTGCGCATCCTTCTCTCCGACTATGGCTCGGATGGCACCTGCGCTACGAGCGATATCAGCAGCACGTCGGCCACGGCCCTTCCGCTGCTTGCCTCGAACGGGTCAGGCAATGCCGTCACACCGGTGGACCTCGCCGGGCTTGCCTGGAATACGAACGCAGCACAGGTTCCCGCCGGGAACGGAAGGTGGCCAACCGGCACGCTACCCTATGCCGCCCCTCCCCTAGCGCTTACCGCTGCCAGTGTGGGCGTCACGGTCTTCCCCTTGCCCATGTCGTATTCAACCGGCGCCTACAGCGCGACGAACGGCTATTGGCAGCAGCCCTACTATCCGACCGTCACCGGCTGTTTGAAAATCGACATGCAGAACAACGCCGGCACCTGGCAGGACGTCACCTGGGACATCTTGAACTACGGTTTTACCGGCCGGAATATCAACCCGCTGGTTGGCGTGGGCGGCGTTCCTGCCTTTGCCGCGTTCCCGCCTCCGAATCTGGCCCCCATGCCGGCGGCCCAAGTGAATACATCAGGTCCGGTCGCCAACGGTGGCGTCACCGTGGGGTGTGTCGATCCCAGTCCACAGGCGATCATCCGTCTCGCCAGGCTGCGCGATAATCCTTCGACGGCTACCGCGGGAAACGGCTACTGCGGGAATACGGCAGCAACCCATCCAAGTCAAATGGGCACCGACTACTGGCCCAACGTTCTCTTTGACACTCGCGAAGGCCTGCTCCGCGATAACGCTCTGCTGAACACTCAGCTTCCGCTTGCTGGCGTGATGCATTATGTCGAGCTCGATGTGGCCAACCTGGACAACTGGTTCGTGAACGACGCGGTCGGCAAAACGGCTCTCAACACTACCGGCTATGCCGTCTACTTCTCCGATCGGCGCGGCAATCAGCCCGATACCGCTCCGCCGGCGTCCATTTCGACCACGCCCGCCCTCACCGGCGGATTTGGCTACGAGGACCACATCACTCCTGCGGACCCGAATGGCTGCCCGGACGGGGCGCTCGAACCGACCGAGGACGCTGAGTCGGATTACCTCAATGGCGTATCCCAGCAACCCGCCTATTTGCGGACGTATGGGAACATCTTGTCGCCAACCCTGCCAGCGCAGCTCTGGCGAGTTCCCGTGAACGGAACGGCGACACCCAGCCAGCTGGGCACGGTTGCAACCCTGCTTCCTGTGATACTGCTCCCCAACCCCACCTGCCCGGCGCCCACCGGCATTACCTCGCCTTATGCCTGGCCTTACGCAATTGCGGCCAATGGAGCGGGCGATTTGCGCGAAAACCCGCCCATCTTCTACCGCCGGGCGCTCAAGATTATCGATGGCAGCACAATCAACATTGGAACCTGCAACGCTGTCCCTTGCGGGTTGACCATCGCGTCGGAAAACCCGGCTTACCTTTATGGCGACTACAATAACCCGGGCTTGAATACCGGTTTCACAGGGGCGTCGGTGGGCGCCGCCGTGATAGCCGACGCCTTCTCGTTTCTGTCTGACAGCTGGAATGACGTGAACTCGTTCGCTTTCTCCTCGAGCGCTATCGCGAACGGTACCGGCCGCAATGCGAGTCAGACAACGTATCGAGTCGCTGTCGCTGCCGGGAAGGGCATTCCCTTCCAGTACCCGGCCGGCTATGGACCGTATAAGGACTTTGGCACGGATGGTGGGGCACACAACTTCCTGCGTTTCCTCGAGGACTGGGGCGGACAAACCTTGTGGTACAAAGGCTCGATTGTCAGTATCTTCTACAATCATCAAGCCACGGGCGTCTACAAGTGCTGCAACACGGTCTATAGTCCGCCAACCCGCGGCTACAACTTCGACACAAACTTTCTAACGCCTAGCCTGTTGCCGCCGCTCACGCCGATGCTCCGCGACATCAATACCATCGGCTTCACACAAATCATCTCCCCGACTCAGTAGGCGTCCTTTTTTCTTCGCGAGCCGGGCGGCTCCGCTGGGCTTCCGGAGCCGCCGTCGGCTCGTCGGATCGGCTGAATCATGGCTGCATCAAGCCTTTCCTTCGACGCACATCGAGCTCCGGCACAAATCGGCAAGATCGAAACAACTGACTGAGACCGGTCGGGAATGCGGGCAAAGCGCCCTCAGCGGGGCAATCCGCAAACGCTTGGGTTTACCCCGGAATGGGCACGGCAGGCAGGGAACCTATTCGTCGGCTTGTTCGCCTCGAATCGTTTTTGCGTGATGCTTGGGGAAGCGCGAGAGCACGCCGGCCGTAAACGTCGCGAGCTTCGCCCCGGAAGGCGCGTAGACGGAGATGACAAGTTGATTGGTCAGCGGAACCCCCTGAGAGGGTACCTGGAAGGCAAAGCGCCACGGAATCTGATCGTTCGTACCGAGGTGCCAGGTTCTGTCGTTCGGGGTGGTCTTTATGACCGAGAAATTTTGCACGGGCTGAAGACCGTCGCCGTTCTTCCAGGCGGCAGTGAACTTCAGTCCGCTCATGAAGTCGCTCACTTCGCGCGGCGACGAACCGTTTCCGGGTCGCACGAAATCGAGCGCTGGTCCGCTGCCGGCGGGAGAGCAGGTCGTTACGTCGCCCGCAAGCGCTACGGCTACTTGCGACGGGAACTCCTTCACAGGCTGTGAATCCTTGCGGAATTCCACGCGACGCCCCTCATCGATGCGCACCAAGCCGTCGAAGAAGTTGTCGTCCGCCGACAGAGCGCCCGAGAGGTTGCCGCAATAGCGGTCGGTTTTGATCGGTTGCGGCGCGACGGGGACAAACATGTCAAATTGCGTCTTTTTCCTCGGCCGCGGGGACGCCTGTACGGACCCGGCAACGAGCAACGCGGTAACCGCGAAGGCCAGCGTCCACTTCGCTGTGTTTCTAACGGTCATTCACCACCCTCCCAAATTGCCTGCATGGCACCGAATGGCCCGAATACTCTTTCGACGACCCCGAGCCCCCTATATCCATCACAGCCAATCCCGGGCCAAGCGACTGGATGGGTACCCCAATATTTAGCCGGTCAGAGCAGAAGTGATATTGTAACTCATGCTGCCCGCTTGAGCCCAGCCCGCGCCCAGCAAATCGAGGGCGGCGGTCTGATTGCGATCGTTAACGATGAACGCGATGCGTAGAGGTTACTGTGTCAGTTGCCCTACGGGGCTGTCGTCGGGCATACGGCCGTTGGTCGAACTCGTATCAGCACAACACCCACTTATACTCTCTAACTCCTGAGGAGTCAAGAAAATAGTGCCTTGAATCCGGCCCTACGGTCCGCTCGCCTCGCGGCCAGTTCATCCCCGAGTAGACTTTCGACGCTCCTCGGCAATCGGGCGCGGAGGGGACGGTAATTTTCCCCTCTCTGGATGCGTACCAAAACAGGGAGCAATTCCATTACACTATTGAGCCATATCATGCCTGAAGAGCGCACGGGGGCACACGATTTGGCGTCTCTGCGCATCGACGATCGCAAACGCAGCTCGTCGACCGCCGGCAAGCGCATGGCCATAATCTTCGGCGGTCTCTTGGCTGCGCTCGTAACGGTCGGCGGCGTCTATGCGTACATCCATCAGAAGCCGGTCGTGGAGGTGGCCGTGGTGCAGCAGCCGGACATCGGCCCGCAGGCCCTGCTGAACGCCAG
This sequence comes from Candidatus Cybelea sp., assembly GCA_035622135.1. Classification (GTDB taxonomy): domain Bacteria; phylum Acidobacteriota; class Terriglobia; order Acidiferrales; family UBA7541; genus Palsa-295. The sequence continues at coordinate 11,579 of DASPVZ010000014.1, forward strand.
CGGATACGTCACCCCCCAGCGGCGTGCCACCGTCGCCGCAAAAATCACAGGCCGTGTCACGGGCGTTTTCTTCACCGAGGGAATGCACGTCCCCGAGGGGTTCGTGCTGGCCACTTTGGATGATTCCGACGCACAGAAGACGCTCGCCTCGGCCAAGGCCGATCGCGACGCGACGCAAGCCGGAATCCTCGATCTGCAGGTGCAACTCAAAAACGCGGAGATCGAACTCCATCGCGCACAGGTGCTCGAAGCGGAGGGGATTCAGACCCAGGAGGCGCTCGATAACGCGACCATGGCGGTCAACAGCCTGAAGGCAAAAATCGACGTGACGCAAGAGCAGGTGGTGGCGGCCGACGCACGCATCCGCGAGGCGCAGCAGGCGGTTGATAACTGCGTTATCCGCGCTCCCTTCAGCGGGATCATCGTTTCCAAGGACGCCCAGGTGGGGGAGATGGTCTCGCCCGTTTCGGCCGGCGGCGGCTTCACGCGCACGGGGATTGCCACCATCGTGGATATGAACTCGAATGAAATCGAAGTCGATGTCAACGAGAACTACATTGCGCGCGTCCACCCGCGCCAGGAAGTGACCGCTGTCCTCGATGCCTATCCGAACTGGCAGATCCCGTGCTTTGTCAGAACGATTATCCCCACCGCCGATCGGCAGAAGGCCACGGTGGAAGTGCGCATCGCATTCCGCAAGCTCGACCCTCGGATTCTTCCCGATATGGGGGTGAAGGTGACATTCCTCAGCGACCAACCGCAAAGAGCTGCTGCCCTGGTCCCGCTCACCATTCCGCAGAATGCCATTCGCGAGGATGGCAATCAGAAGATTGTTTTCCTGGTCAAGGAAGATCACCTCGAGCGGCGCGCGGTGAAGACGGGAGAGAATCGCGGCTCGGATACGGAGATCCTCGCCGGACTTCTGGCAGGCGATACCGTGGTGGTGCGGGGCCCGGTCGACCTGCACGACGGCCAGCCCGTCGAAATCAAACGATAGCCCCAGGGAGAGCCCAAATGGTTCGCGTGGATGGCAGCAACGGACGGTCAGGGAGTCTAATTGAGGTACGCGGTCTCGACAAAACCTACCGGCGCGCCAACGAAGAGATTCATGTCCTGCAAGGCTTGAATCTCGACGTGGACAAGGGCGATTTCGTGGCCTTCATGGGCCCCAGCGGCTCGGGCAAGACCACCCTCCTCAACCTGCTGGGAGGGCTCGACGTGCCCACCCGCGGCAGCATCACCGTCGCCGGCGACGAGCTCACCCATATGTCGAGCGGCAAGCTGACCCAGTGGCGCGCGCGGCACGTCGGCTTCATCTTCCAGATGTACAATCTGCTTCCCGTTCTCACCGCGTTTCAGAACGTCGAACTGCCTCTGCTGCTCACCAGGCTTTCGAAATCCGAGCGACGCAGGCACGTCGAAACGGCCCTGGCCATCGTGGCCCTCGCCGATCGCATGCACCATTTCCCGCGGCAGCTTTCCGGGGGACAGGAGCAACGTGTGGCTATCGCTCGCGCCATCGTGGCCGACCCGACCTTCCTGCTGTGCGACGAGCCTACGGGCGATCTCGACCGCCGGAGCGCCGATGAGGTGATGGATCTGATTCGGCGCTTGGTGAAGGAGTATGGGAAGACGGTCTTGATGGTCACGCACGACCCGATTGTGGCTTGTCAAGCCGATCTCACCTTGCATCTCGAGAAGGGCGTGCTGGTCGAATCGGGAGATCCCAGGCAGCAGGTCCCCGGCGGAGGTGTGGCATGAAGTTCAGCGCGCTGGTCCTGGCGAACCTCTTTCGCAAGAAGATTCGCCTGCTGCTTACCATCGGTTCCTTCGCCGTCGCTCTGTTCCTCGTTGCTTTTCTCGGTGTCGTGCGCGATGCGTTCAATCGGGGGGCTGACGTGGCCGGGGCCGATCGTCTGATTACGATCAACCGCACGTCCATCATCAATACGATTCCGCTTTCCTATCAGGACAAGATTCTGCGCATCCCGGGAGTGAAGAGCATCACGCACGACAACTGGTTCGGCGGGGTGTACCAGGACGAAAAGAATTTCTTTCCGCAGTTCGTGATCGATCCGGAGAACCAGCGGCAGGTTTTTCCCGAGCTGGTCGTTCCCGATGACGAGTGGAACGCCTTCCTCAAAGACCGTCAGGGCGCCATTGTCGGCGCGCGCACGATGGAGCGTTTTGGCTGGAAGATCGGCGACCGTATCCCCCTGAAGTCATCCGTCTTCGGCCCAGGCGCCACCTCCTGGGAATTCAATATTGTTGGCGTGTATCACGGCAAGCGTCCCCAGGATGACGAGACACAGTTTTGGTTCCAATGGGATTATTTTGAGGAGCGCGTTCCGGAATCGTTCAAGGGCCAGATCGGATGGTACAGCCTGCGCGTTGACAATCCCGATGACTCACCGCGCATTGCCAAGGCGATCGACCAGGAATTCCAGAACTCTCCCGACGAAACCAAGACGGAGACCGAATCGGCTTGGGCTGCCGGTTGGGTCAAGCAGTTCGGCAATATCCAGTTCCTCATCCTGACGATTGGGTCGGTTGTCTTCTTCACCCTGCTGCTCGTCACCGGCAACACCATGGCTATTTCCGTCCGGGAAAGGACCGCGGAGTTTGCTGTTCTCAAGGCCATCGGATTCGGCGACCGCGCCGTTTTGGGGTTCATCATCGCCGAATCTCTCGTGATTGCCTTGGTCGGCAGCGCGGGCCTGGGGCTCGCCGCTATCGCTGTTCCAGTTCTCGGTCGGGCCATGGCTGGCAGCATGTTGCCGACACTCCTTCTTCCGCCATCCGTGCTGGTCTTTGGATTCCTCGTCGCTCTCGTGGTGGGCGTTTTGAGCGCAATCCTGCCCGGGGTCAGCGCCATGCGCCTGCGCGTGGTGGACGCACTGAGGAGGGTGTGAGCATGTTGCCCAAGCTCTTCTTCGGAATCGTGATCACCCTGCTGGCCGCGATCGCTCTTCTGTTTGTTTTGGTCGTGGTGGGGGGGATCCTGGCAGGCCTGCTCGCTCCGTTCCTGGGCTCGGTCCCGATCTCCTATAACTTCCGCAGCGTGAAGGCGCGCTGGACGTCCACGATCGTCGCCATTCTCGGCATCGCTGGGACGGTCGGCGTGTTTGTGGCCATGCTTTCGCTGGCTCGCGGATTCCGGGCCACGCTCGTGGCCTCCGGTTCGGCGGGCAACGCGCTCGTCATGCGTGCCGGTTCCACCACAGAAATGATGGGCGGCATTACTCTCGATTCTGTTCGCGTCGTCCAGGACGCCCCGGGCGTTGCGCGCGATGCGGAAGGCCCGCTCGTGACGCAGGAAGTCGTGGGCGTCATGCCCTTTCCTCTGATCACCACGGGGACCGATGCGAATGTGCAGGTCCGCGGGGTTTCGCCGGACGTGCTGCGTATCCGCACATTCGCAAGAATCGTCGAAGGGCGCATGTTCCGCCCGGGTCTGGCCGAGCTTGTGGCCGGCAAAAATGCCGCGCGGAGCTACGAGGGCCTCGCCGTCGGCAACACGGTGAATTTTGGGGGTGGCCACTGGAAGGTGGTCGGCATTTTCGACGCGGGAGGCTCGGCGTTTGATTCCGAGGTCTGGTGCGACGGACGTATCTTCAATGAAGTGTTGAAGCGTCCCGCGAATATCTTTCAGTCGGCGACCGTTCACCTCACCTCTCCGGCTGCGTTCGAGCAGTTCAAGGACGCGGTCACCCGGGATCCGCGGCTGAACGTGGACGTCACGCGCGAAGTCGACTACTACGCCAAACAATCCACAACGATGACTCGCCTGATTACCGTCCTGGGCGGCATCGTGGCCGGCATCATGGCGATCGGCGCGGTTTTTGGGGCGCTCAATACGATGTATTCCGCGGTCGCCGAACGCGGCCGCGAGATCGCCACCATGCGCGCGCTCGGCTTTTCCAGTTGGAATGTAATCCTTTCGTTTCTGTTTGAGGCCCTTTTGATTTCCTTCCTGGCGGGGCTCCTCGGCTGCCTGGCCGTACTTCCCCTGAACGGGCTGACGACGAACACGATGAATTTCCAGACCTTCTCGAATGTCGCCTTCGCCTTTAAGATCACCTTCGACCTTCTCGTAATGGGTGTGGTCTTCGGTCTGGTGATGGGGATTCTCGGCGGCTTGGCCCCCGCCATCCGTGCGGCCAACCGCCCGGTGGCCATGGCCCTGCGGGAACTCTAACTTTCCGGGCCGCACCGGCTTTGCCCAAACGAGCATGGACTGAACCCGGGGGTGCCCTTCCCGCCCATGCGCGGGATCCTGTTGAATTCCCGGGTGGAATCACGGGCGCCGGAACTCTCTGCCGCGTTCCGAGTCACCCCTTCTTCGGGAAAGGAATCGGCGGATTCCCTTTCCCGTGGGTTCGATATTGGCGCAACCGAGCGCGCGCCTGTTCCGCCCAGGGCCCGTTCGGCGCATAGCGAAGGTAAAGAATCCATTGCTGGCGTGCGTCGCGTCGTTCGCCCTGCTTTTCATAGGCGAGCGCGAGATTGAAGTGCAGGTCGGCATGCGTTGGCATCAGTTCTTCGGCCCGCTTCAGATGCTCGATCGACTGAGCAATGTCGCCGCGTTCCTCGAGCACGCAACCGAGATTGTAGCGGGCGATTCCGCTCTCCGGGTCGAGGCGCACGGCGGCGTGAAAAGCGGACTGGGCATCCTCGACTCGCCCCAGCTGGTAGAGCACCACGCCGAGATTGATGTGCGCCTCGAGCCAACCCGGCACAAGGTGGACAACGCGGCGGTAATTGTCGGCGGCTTCGGCCAGCAACTCGGGATTCGATTCGCAATCGAGCGCCGTCTGGAACAGGTCCTCGGCTGTTCGCGAGGCCATCGGCCGCAATTCACCCGAACCAAGCTCACGATCGAAAGGGAGAAGCCATTGTCGCGAGAGCGGATCGATGGGGGTATTCCCGCCAGGCGGCACGACCGCCACTCGGCGTCCGTAGCCAACCAGAGTCAACTGCTCGAGCGCAAGCTGGGTTGCGCCAAACTGCCGTTCGAGGGAGGTTACGGCCCGGCGGAGCCGCCTGGCCGGGACGCGGCTCGCGATCAGCCGCTGAATGGTCCGCAGCGCGATCAGATCGCCAAAGCCGTAGAAGCGCTCGCCCCAGCGCGCCTCGGGCCGCACCAGCTCGAGCCGCTCCCAATAGCGAAGACGGCTCGGTTCCAGTCCCAGAATGCGGCCTGCTTCGCTTCGCGTGAATCGCTGCCCCAACCGGCGGCTCCCCGCATCTTGCTCGAATCGATTATCTACCGCCTGTCAATCCTCTGGGCCGGTGAATTTCACAGCCCCTTGTGTAAATCGGCACGCCGCTCCCTGCCGCCCCAAGTCGGCATTACCCATAAGAGAACATGCCCTTGCGCACAACCACCCTGTTGTTAGACTTTTCGGGGGACGTGTCGCCCGCGGCGCATGGATCTGGGAACGACAGAGCGGGTCTATCTGGAACGCCAGGTGACGCTTGGCCGGGTAGTCCTCTCCTCGCTTTCGCTGATTGTTCTGGTCGAAACATCGTTGCCGGCGGTTCGCCGCGCCTCGGTCGTTTTGCTTTCCGCTTACCTGGCGGTGGCCCTGGCCGCCGCCCTGCTCGAGCGCTGGGGCGGCGAGCCGCGGCTCCGCCTTCCGCTGGCCGCTGATTTCGTGGCCCTCGGCGCTTTCTTGTACCTCACCCCGTCCGTCTCCGCCTTCTGGTTCCTGTTCTTGTTCACCGTATTCGCGCTCTCAACCCGGGGCAGCACGCGCGCCGTTCTGACGCTGGTCCTTCTGGCAACCGCGGGCGCCATCCTGCGCGTGGGCTGGGCCTCGCCCTTGCGGTGGCAAAGCGTTTCGCACTGGCTGTTGATCGGCTGCGGCACGATCGTTTCGGGGCTGGGCATGGGTTTCCTCGGCGCCCGCGAACGCGAGCATCTCGATCGGCAGCAATTCGTCGAAAAGCTCACCGGTTTGTTGCAGTTCGATCGGGGTCTGACCGAATCGGTTCGCCAGGCCCTCGGCGAACTGACCATCAAGTTCGAATGCGATCTGGCTTGCCTGGCCATTCGCGAAGACGAACTCGAGCGCCTGTTTGTGTGGAAGGTTCGCGCGAATGAGCGCGAGCCGACCGCGGCCGAGACCTTGCCGCTCTCGCGTGCTGAGGCCTACCTGCTTGACTCGCTCGAAGTGACCATGGCCTGGCAATTCCGGAACGGTACCGGGTCCGGCGTGGCCTGGGACCGTCGCTCAGGCCAGCGGTTTCGCGCCGTGCCCTCGCCGCCGCAGGCGACACGCGAAGAGCTCGCTGCGCAAACAGTTTTGGCGGCCACGCTCGAGGCCGGGGGGCGTCCGATCGGCCGCGTCCTGCTCACGAACCCCAAGCGCGGCCCTTCCGCCGCGGGCCTGCGCCAGCTCGAACAGGTCGTGCGCCACATCGGCCCGCCGCTCGAGAACATTTTCCTGCTCCGCAATCTCCGCGCCCGAGCCGTTGAATCCGAGCGCAGCCGCATCTCTCGCGACCTACACGATGGCATGCTGCAGACGTTGCTGAGCCTAAATATTCAGCTCGATGTCCTTCGCCGTAGGCTCTCGGACAGAACGCCCGATTTAGCGGGCGACCTGGCCGGGCTACAGAAGATCCTGCAGCAGGAAAGCCAGGAATTCCGCCGCATGGTAAAGGACATGCGCCCGCTTCGCGTCGAAAGCGCCGACATGCGCGAACTCATGTTGGGTTTCGCCGAGCGTTTCAGAAATGAATCGGGGATTGCCATCGACCTGTTCATCGAAGACCGCAATTTCCGCGTTCCCGACCGCCTTTGTCGCGAACTGTTTCAGATTTACAGAGAGTCACTACACAACATAAAAAAGCATGCGAACGCCAGCCACGTCGTGGTAAAACTAGGTCAAGACGAGGCGAAAGTCTTTTTAGTTGTGGACGATAACGGTCGCGGCTTTAGCTTCTCTGGGCGATACACGAGTGAGGAGCTCGACCGGCTGCGTCTCGGCCCGATTTCCATTAAAGAAAGAACGCGCAGCGTCGGGGGCACGCTGACGGTGGAATCTAGCCCTGGCCACGGAGCCCGTCTGACGATCGAAATTCCGTTAAATTGAAAATGAGCAAAACGAAGCAGGCCATCCGAATCCTAGTCGCGGACGACCACGCGATCTTCCGTGATGGGCTCCGCAAACTTCTGGAAGCCGCCGACGACGTGCAGATCGTGGGGGAGGCCTCGAACGGCGTCGAATGCACCAAAATGCTGAACAAGCTGAAGCCCGATATTCTTCTGCTCGACCTGCGCATGCCGGAAAAAGACGGCCTCGGCGTTCTCGAAGAGGTGAACTTCGATACGTTGCCGACGCGCGTGATCGTGCTCACAGCCGCCGAAGACGATCGCGACGTGGTGCGGGCCATGAGGTTGGGCGCCCGCGGCGTCGTGCTGAAACAATCGGCGAGCGACCTGCTGGTCAAGAGTATTCGCAAGGTCTTCGACGGCGAAATCTGGCTCGACAATCGCATGACCGCCGAGGTGATCGACGCCTTCAAGAAATCCGCGGAAGCCGGCCAGCGCCGCGAAAAGCCGCTGCTGAGCGACCGCGAGAAGGAAATCGTTCAGCTTGTCGCGCAGGGGTTCCGCAACCGGGAGATCGGCGAGAAACTGTTCATCAGCGAGCAAACCGTCAAAAACCACCTTCACAATATCTTTGACAAGCTCGGCGTTTCCGACCGCCTCGAACTTGCGCTCTACGCCATCCATCACCGCCTGATCGATCAAGCCTGAGAGGGAATCCATCGTCGCGTTGGCCAAGCGACTCGCCGTTTCGCACAACGTCGGATCACCAGGGGTAGTACGCGCGCGCCGGAAAATGAATTATCCTGTTGACGCGCTGTGACTCGGCACAGTCCCGCGCAAAATATGACGAGTGGTTCTCTGCTCAAGCGCCGCCTTGCTCGTGTGCCCCAACGATCTTCCGCCGGCTATTCCCGCGAAGTCGTGCTGCTGGGCTGCTTCGGCCTGATGCTCGTTTTCTTGGCCCTGACCGCGTTCGTCTCCCGCATGTATCACAAGGACATCCACGTTCTGGCCGACCAGTGGTTTGCCAAGGGAGAGGCCAGTTTCCGGGCCGGTCGGCCGGGAGATGCGGCCAAGGACTATCGCAACGCCCTCGTCTTCTCGCCGGGAAACCCCGTATTCCAGCTTCACCTTGCGCAGGCTCTGATTGCCGCGGGGGAATACGAGCAGGCACGCTCCTACCTTCTGAATCTTCTCGCCGAGTCTCCGGGAAGCGGCGAGATCAATCTTGCCCTTGCGCGCATTGCCGCGCGTGATGCCAGGCACGGAGAGTCCGTACAGGACGCCCTGCGCTGTTACTATGGCGCGATCTATGGGGTGTGGAACAGCGACCCGCTCGCCAGACGATGGGACGTCCGCCGCGAATTGTGCGAGTATTTGCTCGGACGGCGGATGCTCAACCAGGCTCAACCGGAGATTATGGCTTTGGCGCAGGACGTGCCCCCCGGGGACACGAAGCTTCAGAAGCAGGCTGCCGCACTGCTCCTGCGGGTCAGCCTCTGGGACCACGCGCTCGACGAATACCGCACAATTCTGGTTGCCCACAAGTGGGACCCGGAGGCCCTCGCCGGGGCCGGAACCGCGGCGTTCGAAATGGGCCATTATGCGGAGGCCATTCGATACCTCGAAGCCTTGCCTGAATTGAAACGGACGAGCCTCGGGGTTTCCGCCGATTTGGACATTGCGCGCCAGGCTCAAGCCCAAGATCCTTTCCTGCCGCGGCTTTCCCCGCGCGAGCGGGCCGAGCGGGTCGCGCGCGCCATGGGTCAGGCCCAGGGCCTGCTGGAAACGTGTGCCTCGCGAGCAGGGGGTTCGAGCCTCTCGTCGCTCGAACAGCTCGAGTCCGCGTTCAAGGCCAATCAGCAAGCGTGGACCAAGTTGAGCCTCACCAGAAATCCGGCCTTGGTCGGTGAAGCCGTGAATTGGGTGTTCGAGGTCGAGAGAACCGCTTCCCAGGCCTGCGGTCAACCGTCCGACGTCGGCAATCGAGCGCTCCTGCTCTTGTCCGAATCGCATCCGAGGTCTGAATCATGAGCGAACCTGCGATCGCGCGCCCGCTCGGCTCGTCGCAGGCAATCGGTGTTTCCCTACCGTCCTCCGCCGAGCGGTCCGGAAAGACGCGGGACCGGTTCTGGGAGGCTTGGATGGGCAGGTTCTTCGCCTTGGGCGAAGAGCGGCTGTTCCTTCTTCTGGCCGTTCTGATCGGAATCTTTTCGGGCCTTGCTGTCGTTTGCTTCCGTATCGCCATCGAGTTCACGACCTTTGTGCTGCTCGGTTCATCGCTGACCCCGAGCATCTTGCGCGTGCTGCTCGCGCCCACAGTGGCAGGTTTGGCACTAGGCCTGCTGGCCATCCGGGTGTTCCCGAGGTCCCGCGGGAGCGGCGTAAATCAGACCAAACTCGCCGTGTACGTACTGAACGGCTACATATCCTTCCGTACGGTCATCTCGAAATTCGTCATGTGTGCGCTCGCCATCGGCAGCGGCCAGTCCCTAGGCCCTGAGGACCCGTCACTGCAGATGGGGGCGGGCATCGCCTCGGCGATCGGCCGCGGGCTGCGGCTTTCGCAACGGAAAATCCGCATGATCGCACCGGTCGGTGCGGCCGCTGGCCTGGCTGCCGCCTTCAACGCCCCCATCTCCGCCACGCTGTTCGTTATTGAAGAAGTGATCGGCACCTGGAGCGCCGGCGTTCTCGGAGCCATCGTTCTTGCTGCGTTTTCAAGCGTGGTCACCATGCGCTGGTTTCTCGGCCCGGAATCCCTTTTCCGCGTTCCGGCATTCCAGCTTGTCCATCCCTGGGAGATCCTGGCCTACATCGTTCTCGGCATCGTCGGCGGTCTGACCTCTCTCCTGTTTCTGAAATGGATCGCCTATGCGCGCCCGCGCATCCAGGCCCTTCCCCGCTGGACCCGTAGTTTCCAGCCTGCCGTTGCCGGACTCATGATCGGAGTGGTGGCCATCAAACTGCCGCAAGTGATGGGCGCCGGCTATGCCGTGATCGATGAGGCCCTGCACGGCCAGTTCACCTGGCACCTCTTGCTGATTCTCGGCCTGCTGAAAATCCTGACGACGGGCATCTCCTTCCTGAGCGGCACTCCCGGGGGAATGTTTGCGCCGTCGCTGTTCATCGGCGCCATGCTCGGCGGTGCGGTCGGCGGGGTCGAGCAGCACTTCTTCCCTCACCTCACCGGAACCGTGGCCACTTTTGCGTTCGTCGGCATGGGTACGTTCTTCGCCGGTTTCTTGCGCGTCCCCATCACCTCCGTCTTTATGGTCATCGAACTGACCAGCAGCTACACGGCGATTCTTCCGGTAATTATTTCGACCATGGTGGCCTATGTCATTTCACGCAGCTATCAGAAAGTCCCCTTGTTCGATCTCCTCGCCCGTCAGGACGGCATCTTCCTGCCCTCGATTGAAGAACGCCGGGATCAAGTCGCGTTCACCATTGAAGATGCGATGCGCCCGCCGGCCGCCGTTATCGTTGTCGGGCCCGCCGACTCGATCGGCGAAATCGCCCGGCGCGTAGAGGAATTTCGTCCCCCCTCCGCGCCGACGGGAAAAGCGCCGGAGATTAGGGCGAATGCCGAAGGGATCCAGACGGGAACGATGGAGCGTAGGCCGGAAGCTCCCGTGCTCTGCCGCATGAAGATTGGGGAATGGCGGCTGCTTGACCGCGACCGAATTGTCCGCTTGATGCGCCGCGCGTCCGAGACCGGTCCCTCTGCCTCGCCCCCGCGCGAGCAAACCATGGCTTCGCAGAATTTAGATTTCCCGCCAGAACGCGCCGCGGGCCCGTTGGGGCCCGCTCCGCAGCAAGCCCCGCTCACCGCCGCCGACCTCGATTTCAAAGGTCCGCTGCCGTTGGTTTTTCCCGACGAATCCCTTGACGAGGTCCTCCGCTGGGTTGCCGAATGGCCCATCGTTCCCGTGGTGAACCGCGCCGACCTCGGCAAGCTCGAAGGCATCATCGCGCTCGACGACATCCTGCGCGCCTTCCGTCACGCCGCCGCAGAATAACCCGGAGCCGAGGCGCAAAGCAGGAATCGCCATTTTCCCCTTGCTTACCGAGTGGAAAAGCGGTTATATTCTCTCGGTTACCGAGGTGAGAGGAGAATGAGCAAACCTTCCGATCTGGTGCAAGGCACTCTGGACATGCTTCTGTTGAAAATTCTGGCCCTCGAACCCATGAACGGTTTCGCCGTCAGCCAGCGCCTGAGGCAAATCTCAAAAGACGTTTTGCAGGTGAGCGACGGATCGCTCTATCCCGCGCTGCATAAGCTCGAACAGGAGGGCTGGATCAAGGCCGAGTGGAGGACGACGGAAAACAATCGCCGGGCGAAATTCTATTCTCTCACACGCCTCGGCCGCCGCCACCTCGAGCGCGAAGCGGAGAATTGGAACCGTCTGTCGGCGGCTATCTCGCATGTCGTAAAACTCGAGCAAGCATAATTCGCCGCGGCAAGGAATTCGAAGCCGCAGGGGGACGCCAAGTGCAGATGAGTTGCCTTCTGAGTTCCGCTCTCGACCCGACGGAAACCATTCGCGAGTCGCTCCCGTTGGTCTCGTCCGCGGTTTCGGCACCTGTGGCCGGAAGGCCCGTCCAGCGGGAGGTGGGCGATGCGACCTGAGAAATGGCTCTACACATTTCCGCTGCGAGTGCGTTCGCTGCTCGAGCCTGGCCGCGTCGACCAGGAACTCGATGATGAATTGCGCTACCACATCGAGCGCAGGACGGAAGAGAACATCGCGCGGGGAATGGCTCCCGAGGCCGCGCGTCGCGACGCCCTGCTCGAGTTGCGCGGCCTCGAGCGCACAAAACAGGAGTGTCAAGATGTCCTGCCGCTCCGCTGGCTGGACCACGTCCGTCGAGACGTCCGCTATGCCCTGCGCATGCTGGCGAAGAACCCGGCGTTCACCTCGGTTGCCGTCACGGCGCTGGCCCTCGGGATCGGAGCCGACACCGCCATGTATACCATCGCGCAGGGAGCGCTCTGCTGGGACCTGGGGCTCGACAACCCAAACGAGATCGTGGCGGTCACTTCGACCAGCGCCGCTCATGGTGAGCAATGGTCGACGTCCTATCCGGATTTTCGCGACTATCGCACGCGCGTGAAATCGCTCATGGGACTTGCCGCGTACGAGTTCGAGCCGGCGAACCTCACGGACGGCAGCGCGCTGCCGGAACGTTATGACTGCGTTCGAATGTCGGCGAATGGCTTTTCGCTGATTGGGCAAAGGCCGCTGCTGGGGCGCACGTTCATCGCCGGGGACGAGAAGCCCGGCGCGCGGGCCGTCGTGATCCTCGGCTACCACGTTTGGCGCGATCGTTACGGGGGCGATCGAGCCATCGTTGGAAAAGCCATCACCATCGACGAGATTCCGCACACGGTCATCGGCGTGATGCCGCCCGGCCGGCGCTTCCCGGAGGAAACGGACCTTTGGGTCCCGCTGGTTCCCGACGCCGCTCGCGAGCGGCGTGAGAGTCGTAGCCTCATGCTGTTCGGGCGATTGCGCAAGGGCGTGCCCCTTGCCTCCGTTCGCGCCGAAATGACCTCGCTCGCCGGGGCCCTCGCCGCTCAATACCCCAACACGAACAAAGGCATTACCGCGGTCGTCATGCCCGTCAAGCAGCTCTACGGCTTGTATTACATGGAACCCTTGTTCCTCGAGCTGTTTGTTGCGGTCGGCTTCGTTCTGTTGATTGCCTGCGCCGACGTTGCGAACATGTTGCTGGCCAGAGCCACCGAGCGTGCCCGAGAAATCTCGATTCGTGTGGCGATTGGAGCGGGGAAAGCCGCGATCCTGCGGCAACTCCTGGTCGAAAGCGTGGGGCTTTCGCTTTCGGGCGGCGTATTGGGCTGGGTGGTGGCCAAAGCCGGGCTTCGCTGGTTTCAGAGCGGCGTGAGCGTCATTCCCAAACCCGAATGGCTGCACCTCTCGCTCGATCGCGGTGCGCTCGTGTATCTGAGCGCGATCTCGGTGGCCACCGGGATTCTCTTTGGCCTGGCGCCGGCCTTGCGCCTGGCGAAATCAGACGTGCATGCTGCGTTGAAACAGGCCGGCGGCCTCGTCCCGGGAAAACCCAGCTTGCGGCTCTCGCATGTCCTGGTCGGCATGCAAACGGCCCTCTGCGTGGTCTTGCTCGCCGGAGCAGGACTGATGGTTCGCAGTGCTGTGAAACTGTACAGCGCGCCCGTGGGCGTGAGGACAGCCGGCGTCCTCACCATGCAGGTCAATCTCCCCGAAGCGAAATATGCGACCGAGGAGAGCTGGGTCGCCTTTCACAGCGAGTTGGCGAAGCGGCTCGGATCCCTGCCCGGTGTAGGGCTCTCCGGCCTAGCGTCGAACTTGCCCTTGAGCGGGTGGATCCCGTTTGCCTTCGAGTTCGAGGGACGGAGCGTCAATCCGATCGACAGGCCCGAGGCGGGAGGTTTGGTGGTCAGCACCGATTATTTCGAGCTGATGCAAGTCCGCCCGCTGCGCGGCCGGTTGTTCCTGGATACGGACGGCAAATCGGGGCCGCCGGCAGTCATTGTCAACCAGAGCTTTGCCGCCAAGTTTTGGCCCCTGCGCGACGTACTGGGAGGAAGGTTGCGGATCGTCGATGAACATTCTGCGGGAACCTGGCTGACGGTGGTTGGCGTCGTGCCCGACATCCTGCAGAATTTCCCGCAAAATCTGGAACGTGATCCGCTGATCTATTTGCCCTTTGCCCAAAGGCCCGACCGACGGACGCTCCTCATGGTGCGAACCAGCGTGCCGCCCCAGACCGTGACAGACGCAATCCGGCGTGAAGTCCAGAAGATGGATGCGGGTCTTCCTCTCTACGACGTGCGCACGCTCGACGAGCACATCGCTCAGAACCGGCTGACCGTCAATCTATTCGGAGGGATCTGCTCGGTGTTCGCCGGGATTGCCACTGTGCTCGCTGCGACGGGTCTCTACGCCGTCATCGCTCACGCGGTGAACAGGCGCAGGCAGGAAATCGGCCTGCGTTTCGCTCTCGGCGCAACACGTCGAGATATTGCCCGGCTCGTCTTCGGGCAAGGCATTCGGCCCCTGGTTCCGGGGCTCGTCGCTGGCCTCGCGCTGGCCTTGGGCCTGACTCGGCTTCTGCGGACTTTGCTCGTGGGCGTGTCGCCGACCGATCCCGCCACGTTCGCGGGAGCAGTTTCGGTTTTGATTGCGGCCGCTCTCGTTGGATGCGCGGTGCCCGCACGACGAGCCATGCGTGTCGATCCGATCGTCGCGCTTCGCCAGGAATAGGACGGTATTTCCCGCATTGCGGGGGGGTGGGCCAAAGAGCCTACGGAGGCAAACCATGCGAGCTGAAAAATGGCTCTACACGATTCCTCTCAGACTCCGTTCGCTTCTTCGCCGGGAGCAGGTCGACCTGGAACTCGATGACGAACTCCGCTACCACATCGAGTGCAAGGCCGAAGAAGAGGTCGCCCGTGGCATGTCTCCCGACGCGGCGCGCCGTGCCGCTCTCGTTGAGCTCCGCGGACTCGAACGGGCCAAGGAAGAGTGCCGCGACGTGCGCCGCGTCTCCTGGCTTCAGGATCTCGCCCGGGACCTGCGCTACGGCCTGCGCATGCTGCGCAAGTCCCCTGCCTTTTCGACCGTCGCCGTCCTGACCCTCGCCCTCGGCATTGGCGCGAATGCCTCGATCTTTGCCGTGGTGAATACGGTTCTGCTCGAGTCGCTGCCCGTGCGCGCGGCGAACCGTATTGTGGTCATTTGGGTCACCAACCACAAGAGCGGATGGGCCCGGATCGGACCGACCGGGCAGGACTATCTGGATTGGAAGGAAGAGAGCAAATCGTTCGAGGATCTCTTCCTGTTCGAGCATGGCACGGGAACCGTTACGGGCAGCGGCGAACCCCAGCAGGTCGCCGGCCTGCGCGTCACCACCAATTTCGGGGACTTTTTCGGAATCAAGCCGGTCCTCGGCCGGACCTTTCGAGTCGGCGAGGGCGAGTCGCGTCACAATTTCGCGGTCTTGGCCTACCGCTATTGGCAGCTCAAGTTTGGCGCAGATCCCGGCGTCGTGGGGCGAAGCATGACTCTGAACGGCGAGGAATACACGATCATCGGAGTCTTGCCCGCGCGACTCGATGTCTTGTTCCCCGTAGATGTTGTCGTTCCCTTCGATCGCGAATGGCTCAAGCGCGCGGAATCCGATCTGGGCGTGTTTGGACGGCTCCGCCGCGGCACGACTCTCGGCCAAGCATCGTCGGAGATGAACGTGATCATGGAACGGATGGCGGAACGACGCCCTCAGAGAAAAGATTATGGGGCGTTGCTCGTGCCACTCGAAGCGGCCCGCACCGAATATCTCCGGCCCGCGCTGCTTGTGGTTTTCTGTGCGGTCGTGCTCGTGCTGCTGATCGCTTGCGTAAACGTGGCGAATTTGACGCTCGCTCGCGCCGTCGGGCGGCATCGCGAAGTCGCCGTGCGCATGGCCCTCGGCGCCGGACGCGCGCGCCTCATCCGACAATTTTTGGCCGAAAGCACGCTGCTTGCGCTTCTCGGCTGCGTCGCGGGGTCGATTTTGGGCGTGTGGTCAACCCTCCTGCTGACCCGCTACATGCCTTCGCGAATTCCCGTGCCCAACGCGGCCGATGCGGTGCTGCTGCCAAGAATCCATTTGAGCGCGACCGTCTTCCTCTTCACCTTTCTCGTCTCCCTGCTGACCGGCGTGGTTTTTGGCCTGGTGCCCGTGTTTCATAGCTTCCGGTCGGACGTGAACGAAACATTAAAAGAGGGCGGACGGGGATTCCTCGAGAGCCCTCGGGGAGAGCGAACGCGAGCCATCTTGGTCATCGTCGAGAGCGCCCTGGCGGTCGCTCTGGTCTTCGGGGCCGGCCTTATGATCAAGAGCTTTTCACATCTACTGGCGGCGAACCCCGGCTTCCACCCCGACCACCTCTTGACCGTGCGAATCAAGTTGCCGAACGATCGACCGGATTCCAGGTACAGAGAGCCTAAGGAGCAGATGGCTGAGTTTCAGAGGTTCCTCGGGCGTGTCGAAACTGCCCCGGGCATTCAGGCTGCGGCGCTGGCGGAGATCGTCCCCCTTAGTCAGGACGACATGGACATGGGTTTCTTCGTGGTCAAGGAGCAGCCTCCCCTGCCGCCTGGCCAGCACTTGGCTGCCGATTACAGGGACGTGAGTCCGAGCTTTTTTGCCACCATGGGAATTCGCTTGATCAAGGGCCGAGTGTTCACCGACCAGGACGATCTCGATCACCCTCGAGTGGTCATCATCGACGAAACACTCGCTCGGCGTTTTTTCCGGGGCCAAAATCCGATCGGCCTGCACCTCGAGATACCGGATGCAGGGCAGAAGCCGCGAGAAGTCGTCGGGACGGTCGGCGGGGTTCGCGACACGGGCTTTGCTGCCGAGCCGCGTCCCACCATCTACTTCCCTAGCCATCAAACCTCCGATCAGACGATGAGCTTGGTGGTGCGCACGGCGCTGCCCGTGGGGGTCGCCCTGCCGGAAATCAAGCGCGCGATCTGGTCGGTCGATAAAGACCAGCCCGTTTTCAATGTGCGAACCATGGACGAAATCGTCTCCGGGGTTCTCTCCGCCGAGCGCCTGGCATCTCTGATGCTCGGAGCGTTTGCGTTTCTCGCCCTGACCCTGGCCGCCGTTGGAATTTATGGCGTCACTTCCTACACCGTGCGCCAACGCTCGCACGAGATTGGCCTGCGTATGGCCCTCGGCGCGCAGCAGCGGGACGTAATGGGGCTGGTGGTTAAACGAGGCGTCGAACTTGTGGTCGTGGGGATCGCCATCGGGGGAATCGCCTCGGCGGGATTGACGCGGCTGATGTCGAGTCTTCTCTTTGGAGTCGCGGCAACCGATCCGCTGACCTTCCTGGGGGTCGCGATTCTATTGACCCTGGTCGCCTGCGGTGCCTGCTACCTCCCGGCGCGGAGAGCCTCTCGCGTCGATCCCATGATCACCCTGCGTCAGGAATGATCTTGTTCAGATCATCCACAGTACGGTAGCGCTGCTGACCCTCTCCCTCTCGGACGCGCCGGGGCGGCGCGCGTCAGTGCTTCTGGGCGAGCAGGAAGGTGCGCGCAACGACTGAGATGTCGCGGTGGTTGGCGTCGATTTCGTAATTCATGCGGCGCATATCGGCATCGGAAATCTTGCCGGTGAGGTCGACCATGGCCGCGTGGACGTCGGGATGACGCGCGAAAACGCCACCGCGCACGACGGGCACCGCTTCGTAGGGAGGGAAGTAGTGCTTGTCGTCTTCGAGCATGGTCAGGTCGCGAGCGGCGAGCACTCCATCGGTCGAGTTCCCGGCCACGACATCCACTTGACGATCGAGCAGCGCCCGATACAAGAGACCCAGATCGAGGATTTCGGGCGGCTTTGCGAAACGCAGCCCATATACGCGCGCAAGTCCCGGGAAGCCGTCCGGGCGCTCCATGAACTCGTAGCCAAAGCCGGCGCGCCACCCGGGCGTGTAGCGGGCGGCGTCGCTGATCGTTCCGAGGTGCAGGTGACGGGCGTCCTCTCCGCGAACGACAATGGCAAAGGCGTTGCTAAATCCGAGCGATGGCAAGACGTCGATTCCAAAACGCTGCTTGTATTCGCGCTCGACGCGGCCGAACACGGCGGCGGGCCGGCGATCGGCTGGATCGTCGCCAACCGCATCGTGTAGGATGGCTGTCAGCGCGGTCCCCGTGTATTCGACATAGGCGTCGATGCGCCCGGAAAGCAGAGCCTGCTGGCAGATGTACGATCCGGCCAGATAGAAGTGTCGGATGACGCGCAGATGGGTGCGCGACTCGATTTGCTGCGCGAGAATCTCGCCAAGGAGTGCCTGCTCGGGGAAATTCTTCGAGCCGATGACGATCGCGTCCGAGCGGGAAGCTCCGCACCCCGCTAGGCCGCCAACCGCAGCCCCGCACAGTACCAGCAGCCGAGTCGCGCGAAGCAGCCAGGCCCGAGGCATTCGACGTTAGCGAACGCCTGCCGGGCCGGGTCGCAGGCGGCGTTCGAGGAGGGTTAACAGGAAATCGGCGGCCAGGGCAAGGAGCGCGGCAGGAATCGCGCCGGCGAGAATCACGCGGTCGTCGACCATGGCTAGGCCGCGAAAGATGAACTCGCCGAGGCCGCCGGCGCCGACGGCGGCGGCAATGGTAGCGATGCCGATGGTCAACACGGTGGCCACGCGAACGCCGGCAATCACCGTCGGCATCGAGAGCGGCAGTTCGACGCGCCAGAGGACCTGCCCGTCGGTCATGCCCATTCCGCGCGCGGCTTCCCTCACGGCAGGGTCGACTCCGGAAATTCCCGCAGAGGTATTGCGAATGATGGGCAGCAGCGCGTAGAGCGTGAGTGCGACGATGGCCAGGCGGTCGGCGCGATTGCCGACCCAGGGCATGGCCAGCAGAAAGCCGAACAGGGCGAGGCTCGGAATCGTTTCGGCCACGTTCGCTCCCCCGATGATCGGTTTGGCAAGCCACGGCCTGCGTGTCACCAGAATTCCCAAAGGAACGCCCATGCCGATGGCAAAGAACATTGTCCAGGCGACGAGCCAAATGTGCTCGCCCGTCGATTCCAGGATTTCGCCGGCATGGCGGGCAAAAAATTCAGCGAGGCCCATGTTCAATCTCCGCCGGTCGAGGCGAGCCCTGGCCCACCTCGTCACGAGATGGGCGATTCCCTTCGCTGGGCGCCTGACGGGCGCGAAGTATTTCGAGATCGCGAAGCTGGGCGGCAAAAGCCAGGGCGGCGGGCTCGCTAGAGCGCAGAAATTCCTCAGAGGAAAAATTGGCGCAAAGCCTGCCGGAATCAATCAGCGCAATTCGTGTCGCGAGGATGATGGCCTCATGGATGTCGTGGGTGACGATGACGATGGTCTTATCAAGCCGCTGCTTGAGCGACTGAAATTCGCCGCGAACCTCTGCGCGCGTGAGTGGGTCGAGCGCACCGAACGGCTCGTCCATAAGCAGAATCGCGGGATCGGCGGCGAGGGCGCGCGCCAGGCCCACGCGCTGTCGCTGTCCGCCGGAAAGCTCGTGCGGATAGCGGCGGCGGAATTGCGGCGCGGCAAGGCCCACCAGGTCCAGGAGCTCGTCGACGCGCTTTCCGATGCGCTCCGGTGGCCAGCGTTCGAGCCGCGGGATGAGCGCGACGTTTTCCGCCACCGTGTAATGGGGAAAAAGGCCCGTTTCTTGGATGACGTAGCCGATCCGGCGGCGCAGCCCGATGGTGTCCCAGGCGAGGGTGGATCTGCCTTCGACGAGCACTTCACCCGCGGACGGCTCGAGCAACCGGTTGATCAGCTTAAGGGCCGTGGTCTTTCCGGCACCGCTGCGGCCGAGCAGGACGAGCGTCTCTCCGCGAAAAACGGTGAAGCTCAGGGAATCGAGGAGATTTTCCCTCTGGCCGGCGCCGTTTTCGAGCGCGTAGGTGACGTTGCGAAACTCGATGATGGGCTCGCGCTCAGAGTGGCCGTCCATGAGGATGGGCGGGCGCTGGTCCGGGCCAGATAACACCCCACGGTGCCATCGATCCCGGCTGACGGGTTGGCAAAGAGAATGAGCGCCGCCTAGTCGAGGCTAACAACCGCCCGACGCCGTGTCAAACACCGTAAACGGCCGGTGATCCCGGACGAACGGTTGTTTCTGCCGAATGCATGTGTGCGTTGTGCGCGGCAAATCGGTTGCAATCCGTCCGCCGATAGAGCAACACTGTTCCAATATTCTACGGAGCGATCGCATGACATTCCCGCAGCTTGCGCAGTTCACCGATCTGGCTTTGCTGCTCTTGCGCCTAATGGTGGCCATTGTATTTGTGAAGAGCGGCTGGAGCCATCTCAGGAACCCCGAGGCGCGCAGCAAGAGCATCGGAATGAGCAAGTCATTCACGATTTTTCTGGGCGCAACGGAGTTGGCGGGGGGACTGGGCGTAGCCTTCGGGGTGTTGCCGCAGATTGCCGCGTTCGGGTTGATTCTGGTCATGCTCGGCGCGATCGAGAAGAAAGTCTTCCTCTGGCATACCGGGTTCTGGGGCTCCGCGGGGACGATCGGCTGGAGCTACGACACAATGCTGATCGTCATGAACCTGGTCATCATGGCCACTGGCGGCGGAAGGTTGGCGCTCATGAAATTGTTCTAGTTTAGGCATGACCGCGCCGCAAGGCGAAGACGCGTCGGCTAGGATGGACGGAGATGGCAACCGAGCCAAAAACGGAATGTCGCGCAGATTTCACTCCCCCTCCCGAGTCGGTGGCAAGAAACAGTAACCGCATTGTCTAGGTTCGCCGCGCACGGGCGATCTCATGCCAGCCTCTTCGGCAAAGACACCCGAGGAAACCGTGATCGAATTTGGACTTCCCTGGCGTATGCCCCCCGATGTATGAGATTCCCTGATGAGAAGGCGTGAATTCCTGAGGCAAGCCGCCATGGGGGGCACCGGGCTCCTTGCGCTCAAGGCTCGATGCCCATTACAGCAACCGCAGCCGCCGGAGGGTTCTCCGCCCGAAATCACACCTATTCGCGGATTGATCGGAAAACACGGAACGCTGTTTCAGCCGGTGCAGATTGCGGTGCCGTCTGACTATCGAGTGCCCTCCGAAGGCGCAACGGCGCTGATTCGCATCGGCGATGTGCACGCTTCCCAAGCGGTCGCGTCCGAGACGAGGATCATCGAAATGCTGGTTCCGGAGGTCGGAACCGAACGTGCAGCGGACGTAAGCGTCGAAATCGCGGGAGCGACAATTGTATCTGGCTCGACCACGCTCAAGCCCGTGCGCAAGGTTCTCATATTCGTCTTGCCGCACTCGCACAACGACATTGGCTACACGGACCTTCAGGCCAATATCGAGCGGAAGCAAGTGCGCAATATTCAGATGGGGATGGATCTGGCGCGCCGCACCGAGGCCTATCCGGAAGGTTCGCGCTTTGTCTGGAATCTGGAAGGCTGCTGGGCCGCCGACCTGTGGATGCGGCAGACATCGGCATCGGATCAAGCTGAGTTCGTCGAAGCCGTACGGAAAGGCTGGGTGGCCCTGAACGGGATGTACGCGAATGAATTGACAGGCCTGTGCCGGCCCGAGGAGTTGCTCGAGGCGTTCCGCTGCGGAACACAGCTCGGCGAGCGCTGCCGAGTAAAAGTGGACTCAGCGATGATCAGCGACGTTCCCGGCTTCACCTGGGGCGCGGTAACCGCCATGTCACAGGCCGGCATCCGCTATTTTTCCGTCGCGCCGAACTGGTTCGATCGTATCGGGGCGCTGATGCAAGCTTGGCAAGACAGGCCCTTCTGGTTGGTTTCACCCTCTGGTCGCGAGCGTCTGCTCGTGTGGGTGCCGTGGACCGGCTACGCGATGTCCCACGTGTTTCAGAAAATCACGCCAGATTGGATTGCCAAGTACCAGGATCGCCTTGAACAACTGAATTTCCCGTACGAGATTTCTTATATCCGGTGGTCCGGACACGGCGATAACGCAGAACCGGATCCGGCGATTTGCGAAGACATCCGTGCCTGGAACGCAAAGTATGTCTGGCCGAAGTTTTATATCTCTTCGACGAGCCATGCTTTTTCCGCCTTCGAAGCACGGCACGGAAGACAACTGCCAGAATTCAAGGGAGACCTGACACCGTACTGGGAGGACGGCGCCGGATCGTCCGCCCTGGAAACGGCCATGAACCGCAACACGGCGGACCGCCTCGTTCAGGCTCAGGCGCTGTTCGCCATCAGCAGCTTCGGCAGTTATCCGGCAGCCGCCTTCGGGGACGCCTGGCGCAACGTCTTGCTCTACTCCGAACACACCTGGGGGGCATGGAACAGTGTTTCCGATCCGGAACAACAATCCGTAAGAGAACAGTGGGAGATCAAGCGGTCGTTCGCCATTGAAGCTGCACGCGAATCGCGCGACCTGCTCGATCGTTCACTTCGCCGTGTGGCCGACCCCGCGACCAGGAATGGCTTTGGCGCCGTGGACGTTTACAACACGAACTCGTGGCCGCGCGCGGGATTGGTCATCCTCGGGAAAGAACTTTTGATGACCGGCGATCGCGCCACTGCTGCAAGTGAGCCCGTGCCGTCACAGCGGCTCTCGACCGGCGAGTTGGCGATGTGGGCCAGTCGGGTGCCGCCATTTTGTTCCGCGAGTTACGCCGTCTCACCAGGCGGTGCGCACAGCCCAAATCGCCCGGTGACGATCGGGGAGAACACGATCGATAACGGCCTCGTGCGTGTTCGCGTAGACCCCAAGACCGGCGGGATTACTGAGCTCTTTCACTACTCCACGGGCAGGAACCTGGCGAGCGAGAGGAGCGCCGAGCAAATCAATCAGTATCTGTTTCTGCCCGGCAACAATCTGGCCGACCTCGAGAGCAATGGCCCTGCGGAACTCGGCATCGAAGAACCGGGTCCCCTGGTCGCCACGCTCCGCATCAACTCCGACGCGCCCGGCTGCCGTAAGCTCGTGCGCAAAATCCGCCTCGTGGCAGGAAGCGATTTCGTTGAGCTGATTAATATTGTTGACAAAACGCGCGCCCCCCTGAATCCCTCTCCGGGAGAGGCGGGTCCCGGCGGCGACTGGGCCCAGCGCGGCGGAAAAGAGAGCCTCCAGTTTGCCTTTCCATTCAACGTCGAGCACGGCCAGATCCGCATGGACCTGCCGCTCGCCGTCCTGCGGCCGGAAACGGATCAATTGCCCGGCGCGTGCAAGAATTGGATGCCGGTCGGGCGCTGGATTGACGTCGCGAACGAGTTCTACGGCATCACCTGGGCCACTCTCGACGCACCGCTCGTTGAGATCGGCGAGATCAGCGCAAACCTGCTCGGCTCGCAGCGCGATCCGAACGTGTGGCGCAAGCGCATTGAGCCGACGCAGAAATTCTACTCGTGGGTGATGAACAACCACTGGGGAACAAACTACCGCGCCTACCAGGAAGGCCCGGTAGCGTTTCGCTATGCCTTGCGCCCACATAACGGCTACGATCCTGCTGCTGCGGCTCGCTTCGCCACCAGTCTCAGCCAACCTCTGATCGCGACGCCCGCCGCAGGCCCAAATCGCCCGCGCTCGCCACTGTTGCGCGTTGCACCGGACGACGTGCTCGTCATGAGTCTGAAGCCTAGCGACGACGGCCGGGCTTGGATCATTCGCCTCTTCGGCGCGTCCGGCCAGGATCGCGAAGTTCAGCTCTTCTGGGCGTCGCCTAAGCCCGCAAAGGTCTGGATCAGCGATTTGACTGAGAATCCGATCGCGCCAGCAGGAGACACCGTACCCGTCCGCGCCTGTGACCTCGTCACGCTTCGCGCAGAGCGATCCTGAATCACGGAACGCGCCACAGCCGCTGATGGAGGCCATGTACTTTCGGGTTGACATTTTACCCGGGCGCGCTCATCCTCAGGTTAAATGTCTACCCAAGACCCGGGAGAAAGGCTCGCGGGTCTCGAGGGCACACTCGATCGAGGGAGTCTCAGCAGGCTGATCGTTCGGGCAAGGGATGGCACCCGCCCTCGAGCAAAGGTCGAGGAAGAACGGCTCGTCGAAAGGACGCAGCTGTCCTGTGCTGCGGCGCCTGGCGCGGGTTCCGGGACATGACCCTACGGGAGGTCTAGCCGTGTTCGGAGGCAAGCGAAAGATCGAAGATTTCAGCGCCGAAATTGAGGCTCATCTGCAGTGTGAGATCGATCGCCTGCGCGAACAAGGCCTCTCGGAGGACGAAGCACGAGCCACCTCCCAGCGCGCGTTCGGCAACGTCACGAGGGCCCGGGAGCGTTTCTACGAATCCGGGCGCCTCCTCTGCTGGGATCACTTCTGCCAGGACGTTCGCTACGGGGCGCGCATGCTGCGTAAGTCTCCCGGTTTCTCGATTGTTGCGGTGCTGACGCTGGCGCTGGGCATTGGCGCGAACACCCTCATCTTCAGCGTGGTCAACAAGGTCCTACTCGAGCCTCTGCCGTACGAGCATCCCGATCGCATCCTGCGTGTGTATTCGGCCAGCAAGCTCTCTAGACCTCTCAACATCGAGATGGGCTCGGACCACTTTATGAGCTCGCCTGGCGATATCGATCAGGTTCGCAGTCGGAACGACGTCTTCGCTGCGACCGCGTTCTTTCAAGAAGGCCATGCGACGCTCACCGGACTGACGGAGCCCGAACAAGTCGAGACCGTTACGGTCTCCCAGGATTTTTTCTCGGTGTTTGGCATTAAACCACTCGAAGGTCGCACGTTCATCACAGACGAATTCAAGCCCGGACGCGCTCAGGCCGTGGTGGTCAGTCATCCGCTGATGCGGCGTCTTTTCCGGGGCGGAATTGCGACGGCACAAAGGATTACGCTGGACGGGAAAACGTTCACGGTCGTGGGGGTCATGCCCGAAGGGTTTCATTTTCCCGACAGCGAACCTCCGGTCCTCACCGACGTCTGGCTACCCTGGACAGAGCCGATCAACCATGCCGGAGCGAATCGGGACGTAGCGGCGGTTGCACGGCTGCAAGCGGGAGTAACGCTCGAGCAGGCGCGCACAAACATCGCGCTGACCTATGACCAGATTGTCCGGGCAAATCCGCTGGACGGGGGCTGGTCACTGAATTTGACTCCCTTGCAAGCCGATGCGAACCGGAACGTTCGGTCACCGATTCTGGCGATTTTTGGCTCGGTTGGATTCGTGTTGCTCGTAGCTTGCGCCAATGTTGGGGGTCTGCTGTTAGCGCGGGGGACACGACGGCGGGCAGAGATCGCTGTGCGCGCTGCACTGGGCGCAAGCCGGGCCCGCATCATCGGTCAACTATTGACCGAGTGCGGCATGCTCTCGGTTTGTGGGGGAGTCGCCGGCGTCGCTCTCGCCTTTGCGGGCGTTCCTTTGATAATTGCCGCAGCACCGCAGGACATTCCGCGGCTGTCCGAGGTCACCGTCAACACCCCAGTATTGCTGTTCGCAGCGGCGACCTCCATTCTGGTGGGGCTCGCGTTCGGCCTGCTGCCAGCACTGCACGCGTGTGGGCCCTCTCTCGAGGGTGGCCTGCGGGAAGCGCAGGGAATTCAGACGACTCTCGGTCATCAACGCGGCCGTCCCGGCGTTCTGGTCGCGGCCCAACTGGCAGCATCGCTGGTTCTGATGATCGGTGCGGGGCTGATGGTCCGCAGCTTTCTGCGGCTAACGTCGGTCAGTTTGGGGTTCGAGCCGCACCGACTGCTTACCTTCTGGATCAATCCTTCGAACCCGAAGTACGCGCAACCGGCGGAGCGAATGGCCTTCTATCAAAGAACACTTGAGCGAATCGGGGCATTGCCTGGCGTCGAAGGGGCGGCGCTCGCGAACTTCTTGGCCGTGGAGGGCGGCGCTGCGACTGGGCTAAGGATCGACGGGGCGGCAAAGCCCGGCCATGAGCTCGAGACCGAGTACAAAGCAATTACGCCTGACTATTTTCAGGTGATGGGGATTCGATTTATCTCGGGACGAGCTTTCACGAGCGGCGATCGAGCGGGAACTCCGATGGTGGCCGTCGTCAACCAAGCTTTTGTTCGGCAGTACATGCCGCACGAAGATCCGATCGGGAAACGAATCAATCTCAGTTGGGGCGGAGAGCCGAAGTGGCGCGACATTGTGGGAGTAGCTCGGAATGTCAGACAGGAAGGAGTCATGAAGGAGGCAGACCCGGAGGTTTACGTGCCGCTCGCACAGGCATGGATACCGCCGAACGTCGCCTATCTCGTCCGCACGCGGGTACAGCCATCCAGCCTTACCGACCCGATTCGACGGGCGATCCTCGCGCTCGACAAGGATCAACCGATCGCCCATGTCCGAACCATGGACGAGATTTTGGGAGAACTCGCTGCGCAGCCCCGCTTCCGTGCTGTATTGCTGGGTCTGTTTTCCCTGTTGGCCGTGGTCATAGCCGGCGTGGGGCTCTATGGGCTGGTCGTCTACTGGGTGAGCTCGCGCACACATGAGCTTGGCGTACGAATGGCTCTTGGCGCTCAGCCGAGCGAGGTGGTGCGGTTGATACTGCGCGACGGGATGGTCACGATCGGCGCCGGGCTAGCGGTCGGCGTCGCTGCCGCATTCGCCCTGACGCGCCTGGTGGCGAGCCTTCTGTTCGGCGTGGACCCCACCGACTCTCTGACATTCGCCGGTGTGCCGGTATTACTTGCCGTGCTGGCGCTGGGTGCCAGCTATATCCCAGCACGACGGGCCATGCGCGTCGATCCCATGGTCGCCCTCCGGTATGAGTGATCGAAGCGTGACGCCGGGGAGGGCAAGTTTATGTCAGAACTCGACAGGGGAACTGAGGATCAACATCGTTAGAGGGAATTGGGATTAGGGCCATCGGGAAGCGCTTGAATGTCCGAGGCGGATAGGTGCCCTCTATTGGAGGACCTCTTCGGGGAATTGAAGCGTCGTTTGCAGGATCGCGGTTCCGGCACGGGCGGACCATTTGTCGCGGCGTTTCCGCGGACTATCCAGGTGCTATTCAGGTACTATGTCGGACATACTATTCAGGTACTATTGCCAAGCTTTCGCCTCTCGTGTACCCTTCTGCCCGTTTTGACGTATCTCGCCGTTCCAGCCCTCCCGGCGATTTGATTCATCGTTCTGCTCGGTTCCATGACGTAAGGTCTTGTTTGGCCTGAGGCCTCCCGGGGGGTGCGCCCGCATGTCGCTACCTGCCATGAAGCCCGACCGACGCCGATTTCCACGGGTCGAACTGGAAAGGCTAGTCTACATCCATTTCGAACCAGACAACGGCGGGATCGTCCTGAATATGTCCGAAGAAGGGATTTGCTTTCACGCGGTTGCTCCGCTGGAAGTCAATCGCAAGATCTCGTTCTCTTTTTCCGTGGGCGGGGCGAGTATCCCGGCGGAAGGCTTCCCGGTGTGGACATACCCCAGCGGCAAAACGGGAGGCTTACGCTTCCATCGGCTTTCTCCTGAAGCGCGGCGGCAAGTGCGCATCTGTATCAACCAAAGCTCGAAGCCGTTGGCGAGCCCGACGAAAGTTGAGGGGCCGGTGCCCCGATCCCGAAGCGCTGCACTCGCTGCGAATGCGACAAGGGCAGTTATGGCGCAATCTTTTTCGCAGTGGGCGCGGGGGGCGTCGCGCTGGAGCGGGTTTTCGCGCGGGTTGGCTGCGGGTTTGCTGATTGCTGTTTTTGTGGCGATGCTATTCTCGTTTCACGCGCGGCAACGAATCGGCGATGCGCTGATCTGGCTCGGCGAACGGTTTGAGCCAACGGCGAAGGAACGCGCCGCGTCCTCCGCGGCTCGGCCGTCTGTGGCATCGCCTGCTGGGGAGGCCCTTCAGTTTCGCGCGCCGGTAATTGCCGCTGCAGCAGCGTCATCCGTATCAACGACGCGGCCAATGGCGCGCCCCGGAGCGCAAGAGCCTCTGCTGGCGACCGTGACGAAGGCCGCTCCTCGCGATCGTTCCAAACCCGCAGTGGCGATCACTCCCGCGCCCGCTGTTGCGTTCTCTGCCGTCGAGTCCCTGCCACTTACCCCGGTCGCACCTACTGCCGTTCCCGTTTCGCCGGAGACCGCGCAGGGTGCGCTTGCGGCTTCCCGTGACGCCGCGAGCGGTGAGAAAGTGCTGGCCGCGACGGCTGCAGATCGAGCGAGCGAAACGGAGAACGCCGAAGATGCGCTTGAGATCAACTCTGACATGCCGTTGGGAAAGTACTTCGAGGTTGGAAAGTTCAAAGACGAATTGGCGGCAAGTCAGATCCTGAGTGGCCTGAACAAGCTTGAGTTCCAGGCAGTCGTGCTTCCCAAGAGTTTATTGTGGATGAAGTCGTACGAGGTGCTTGTCGGCCCGTATCACGACGAGCAGGACGCACAGAGCGCGCGCCGAAATCTGCAGGCCCAAGGGTATAAGCCGCGCTCGCTTGGCAAGCATTCGCGGGAGCTGAATGTGGTCGTGCCGTGGGTGAATCCCAACGGCGGACCAGAAGAGAGGGACGATTTCATCGTCACCTGGGAGGCCTACAGCGCGGACGCCAGCGTGAAATTCGTGCAGGCTGACAAGGTGACGCGCACGGTGGCGGGAAAGTGGGTCAAGCTGCCAGCCAAAAGCGAGTACAACGCGATCATGTACACCAAGGGGAAAAGCGGCACGCGAACCCTTCTGTCCATTCAATTTCGGGGGATGAATCGGGCCGTCGAACTGGGCAGCGCCAGCCATCGGAGTATCGTGTTTTAGCACCGTGAGCCCGGGGCTCGGGCATTCATCGATCACAGGCGGTATTGAGACGAGGAAAAAATCTAGTCGAGGGTGTGAGTCAAAGCCTGGATGAAAACAGTGCCGCTCGAGGCGTGACCCAGGGGAGCCGATGCCTAGGGGAGTGACCATCTGGATGGTAAAAGACTTACCGAGAATGTCCGAGTTTTAGTTGATTGCAGCGGCTCTTTTGGTTCGGCACTGTAAACCTCCTGGCAACCAACATCAAGCAGCCTGTGCTGCTCGGTCCTCCTTCCGCTGAATGGTGGATGGATTCAACCGCTCCTTCAGCA
>DASPVZ010000015.1:0-70682 GCA_035622135.1 Candidatus Cybelea sp.
CGGTGTTGATCTGTCCGCTGAGTACATCGTGGACAACAACCTCGATCCAGTAATGAGCGAAAGCTACGGTCTCTGCGAATTGGGGCTGGGCACGACAGGGAACACCTACCGCAGCGAACTTTGGGAGCAAGCGGCCGCGCAGGGCATCACCGTGCTTGTTGCCAGCGGGGATGGTGGATCCGCGGTTTGCGATGTGGGAGAGAAGTACGCGCAGAATGGGCTTTCGGTGAGCGGATTTGCCTCTACTCCCTACAACGTGTCGGTCGGCGGCACGGACTTTAACGACCTCGGTGACTTCTCGACCTATTGGAGCGCGACGAATAACCCGACAACGGGAGCTTCCGCCATTAGTTACATACCGGAAATGACCTGGAACGACTCCTGCACAAATTCCGAGACATTCTC
Organism: Candidatus Cybelea sp.; assembly: GCA_035622135.1. Taxonomy (GTDB): domain Bacteria; phylum Acidobacteriota; class Terriglobia; order Acidiferrales; family UBA7541; genus Palsa-295. Next base: position 406 of record DASPVZ010000015.1, read on the forward strand.
CTTCTTCGGGGCGACGACGGCCGAAGAGGTATGCAACAACTACGCCGCCCAAAGTGATGGCCTGCTGACTGTCGTCGGCGGAAGTGGCGGCCAGAGCAACTGCACGGCTCCCACGGGCCAGACGGCCACGTCTTGCGCCGGGGGTTATACGAAGCCCGCCTGGCAAAAGGGCACGGGGGTTCCGAGCGACGGGAGGCGGGACGTTCCTGACGTGTCGCTGTTCGCGAGCAACGGCTTCAACGGCAGCTTCTACATCGTGTGCCAAAGCGATGCAGTTTCAAGCAACAGTTGCAGTCTGAATTCACCGTATTTGGGCTACAGCTTTCAGGGCTACGGCGGTACGTCGGTTTCTTCGCCCGCATTTGCGGGAATCATGACGCTGGTCAACCAGAAATACGGACGACAGGGAAATGCGAATTACGTTCTCTACGGCCTCGCCTCGCAGGCGGGAGTCTTCCACGACATTCCCCTGGGTTCGACCATCGCCATGCCGTGCGGGAACGCGACGCCGGATTGCACGGTTAATCCGTCGGGCGATATCTATGGCGTCCTCTCCGGATACAGCACCACCACCGGTTATGATTTGGCCACCGGCCTCGGCTCGGTCAATGTCACGAATCTGGTAAACGCATGGCCCTCGGCGAATTTCATAGGTACGACGACCACCCTGACCATTCCCTCCGCTGCGATCACCCACAGCACGAGCGTCAGCTTCAGCGGCAACGTGACGCCCAAATCCGGCACCGCCGTTCCGACCGGTTTCGTCGCCCTGATCGCCGAAACGGGGACGTCACAAAGCGGCGAGGTAAATGCCGGCAATTTCGTGCTGGCAACGGGAAGCTGTTCGGGCTCGCCCTGCGCCACGTTTTCGGGCTCAACCAATCTTCTGCCCGGCGGGACAAACTACAACCTGATCGCGCACTATCCTGGCGACAGCACATTCGGGGCAAGCGATTCGCCTCCTACGCTGATGGCGGTTAATCCAGAGAACAGCGAGACGAATCTGGCCATCGTGACCTTTAATTCCACGACAAACGCAATCACGAGTTCGAATGCAACGAGCTTCCCCTACGGTTCGCCCTACCTCCTGCGATCGAACGTCACAAACAGTTCCGGCGCGAACTGCGTCAACTCGACCACCCGGGCACTCGCATACGGTTGCCCGACCGGAAGCGTCACAATTACAGACAACGGCACGGCGCTCGGTCCGGGAACTTTTCCGCTAAACATCGAAGGGTACACCGAGTATCAGACCATTCAGCTCACCGGCGGCTCGCATAATCTTGCGGCGAGCTACTCCGGCGACAAGAGCTTCAACCCAAGTTCCGGAAGCGATGCCGTCACGGTCACCACGGCACCCACCACGACGACGGTAGTCGCGTTGAGCGGTCCCGCTTACATTGGTAGTGCTTATCCGTTTGGTGTGCAAACGCAATCGAACAGCACCGGCGTCGCTCCCACTGCAAACTACACTGTATTTGATGGAACGACCCCTCTTGCTACAACTATCTCTTCCAGCTCTCCCGTCTCACCTCAGCCGGGAGTCGTCGAGGTAGTGGCCAGTCTTCAGGTAACGCTCTCCGCGCCCTCCGGCCAGCACTCACTCACGGTTCACTACAACGGAGACTCCAACTACGCGAGCTCAGTTTCCGCGCCGTCTACAGTCGTTGCTCTCTACCGGACCACAGTTAGTGGCACGGCGAATCCAAATCCGGTTGAGTATCCCGGGACGATGACCGTTACCGCCACGGTCAGCACGGGAAATCCTGGCAGCAACGCCTCCCTCAAACCAACAGGCACCATCACCATGAATACCAGCGTAGCCGGGACTCAAATAACTCCAGTTTCTACGACGGCAAGCCTGGATTCTCACGGAAACTGGGTTCTCCTGGGCACCGCAACATTCGTTCCTCAGCAGACCGACACGGTCGTCGTGAACTATAGTGGAGACTCTAATTACGGGCCCTCGACCGCGTACGTGCCCATCACCGTAAACGTACCTGGATTTACCATCTCTTCGAACCCTTCCTCGCTCGCGATGATCGCCGGCCAAACGGGCCAGGCTACGATCACGATCACTCCGCTAACCACTTATACCAGTACAGTTGCTCTCAGTTGCCAGGAACTTGCGCTCTGGGGCGAGACTTGCTCGGTCTCGCCGTCTTCGGTCACTCTCACGAACGGCGCCGCGGCCACTGCAACGGTGAACGTTGGTACGCTCGCACCGTCGAATTCAGCGACGGCCGCGATCCGGCGTACCCGAAGGGGTGCGATTTTTTCTTTGCCGCCGCCTCGCGACATGTGTTTCGGCTTCGGTACGATCACCGGGGCCGTCGCGTTGTTTCTGCTCGCACTGCCTTCTCCGCGGCAAAGACGGCAATCTCTTCGTCGGGTCCCGTGGTTTGCCACCACCTGCATTTTGTGTCTGCTTGCGGCTTGCGGCGGCGGGTCAAACTCCGGAGGTGGTGGCGGGGGTGGCGGTGGCGATAGTGGGCCGTTCCCCACGGCCACGAAACTTTCAGCATCGAGTACCAAAATTGTGGCCGGAGCAAGCTCCATTCTCACAGCCACTGTTAGCGCGCAGGACACCGTCACCGGATTGATCAGTTTCAATTCTCCCAGCGGCGAGACCTTGTTTGGGAACGTGAATCTTGTGAACGGCTCGGCGCAAACGACAATCAACAACCCCACTCCCGTCGGCGTAGGCACATTCGTGGTGCTCGCCCAGTACTCCGGAGATGCGAACAACCTCCCGTCCCAAAGTGGAAACCTCAGCATTGTTGTGACGGGAAGCGGGGTCCAGTATGTGATGGGCCAAACCGCCACCGTCACTCAGGAGACCGGCGTAACTCTCACTTTGCAATAGCGCATCAGTTGAAGTCATTTGGGCGACACGCTATCCTGTTGCCCTTAGAAACACCACCATGCGACGCGTACTCAAATGGACGGCACTCGTCCTCATCGTGGTCCTCGCGATCGCGTTTGGCGCGGGCTGCTATTTTATGGGGAGCCCGCGCGATTTGTATGGGTTTCTGCGCTACGCGCTGCCCGAATGGCATCGCGGGGATCTGCATGTCGGCGATCCGGCACCTGACGCTCCGCTCTACGCGCTCGACGGCCATTCGACCTTCCGTATTCGGGACCGCATCGGCGCACGTCCGCTCGTTCTGATCTTCGGCAGCTACACTTGACCGCCCTTCCGCCGCCAGATCGGCGATCTGGTCAAAATGTACAACGACTATAAGGACCGCGTGGACTTTCTGGCCATCTACATTCGGGAGGCGCATCCGCTCGACGAGTGGGAGATGAAATCCAATATCGACCAAAACGTGTGTTACGCGCAGCCGAAGAATCTCGCGCAGCGCGTCTTGATCGCCAACGATTTCACGCAGCGCTTCCATTTCCCCCTACCGCTCGGGATCGACGCCATGAGCGACCTCGCCGACCACCTCTACGCCGGCTGGCCCGAGCGCCTCTACGTGGTCGATGAATCCGGCAGGATCGTTTATCGCGGCGGCCTCGGCCCGTTCAACTATCATCCTGTGGAAGTTCGCGCTTGGCTTGCGCGCCGGTTTCCTGCTCAACCGCAAGTCAAGACCGCGTCCGCAGCCGTCCGATAGTTCCTCTACCAACAGCCACCCGGGAATTCTCCACGGACGATTCCGTCCCGTATATACGACCTACCTGACATTCTCGCGGCACAAGAATTTAGGGCTCTCGCTTGGTAGCGGGCCTCGGGTTCCGGGTAGAATGGAATGAGCATGGGTACCGCGATCATTCCTTCCCTACCGACAGGCGGAGACCTCACCGCGATGCTGCTTGTCGTGTCCTTCTCGGCGGGACTGAACGTGTACGCGACGGTGGCCATGCTGGGAATCCTGTCGCGGACGGGTGTACTCGGGCTCCCGCCGAGCCTTCATCTGGTCGGGAACAGCTATGTGATCGCCGGCTGCGCCGTGCTTTTCCTGGTGGAATTCGTGGCGGACAAAATCCCTGTCTTCGACCTCCTCTGGAATGCGCTGCAGACGTTCGTAAGGGTGCCCGTGGCGGCGGTGCTGGCTTATGGGGCCACGTCGCAACTACCGCGCGGAGAACAACTCGTGGCCACACTGCTTGGCGGACTGGTTGCCCTTGCCGCGCATGGCGGCAAAGTGGCGGCGCGAACGGCGGTCACGCATTCGCCCGAGCCGTTTTCGAACATCGCGCTGAGCGTCGGGGAGGATGGGGCGGTGGTTTTCTTGACCTGGCTTGCGGCGCACCATCCCTACGCCTCTGCTGCCATCGTGATGGTGATGCTTGCCCTGATTATCCTGACCATGCGCTCGGTGATTCGAGCGATGCGGCGCCTGTTCACCCCCCGCCGGCCATTCCAGGCGGCGGCTCCTGCGCGCTAGACGATCACTCCCGCTTGAATCCCAGGTCCGAAATTTTGCCGTCGCTCGCGAGCCGCATCGAAAGCGCCAACACGCCGTACTCGAACCGCGCACGGTAGGTGTACACGCGCTCGCCGTTCTCCTCCTTGCGGCTCAGCAATTCGAGTTTCTCGAGCGCCCCTTGGTCAGCCAGAAATTCCTTTATGGCTTGCTGCGCGTCCGCGTCGAGCCTCTTCTGCTGCTCGACGGTGAGCATGGCGAGATCGACCTTCCCAGCGGTTAGTTGCGCGACCAGCTGGCGCAATTCTTCGCTGACCTCGGGCTCGGTGTCTCGAATCGCTTTCGGGGGAGGTGGCGGTTTCAGTGCCCCGATATAGAATCCCGCCACCTCGTGGGCGATTCTGTCCGGATTGGAATGGTCCGCGTCGAGATTCGTGAGCACAATCACGGTCAACTTGTCATCCACATAGCGGCAGATCGAATCGGTGAATCCCTGCCAGGCGCCGCCGTGTTCGATCAAGCGGTGCCCGTTCATGCTGTTGATGAACCAGCCGAATCCGTAATGGCCCTTGTTGGGCTGGCCTCGGTTCAGACCGCCTCCGAGTTTCTGAACCGTCCACATCTGGTCGAGCGAGGACTGTTTGAGTAACTTCGTCGCATACAGCGCGGCATCCCACTTTGCCAGGTCGAGTGTTGTGAAATACAAGCTTCCGTCAGCGGTCGTATTCAGTGTCGGCGAAACCCAGTCCTGATTCTTCCATTGATGGTTGACGAGCTGGTAGCCCCTGGCGCGGTTCGGGATGATGTCACTCTCGCTGATCACACGCGTCTTCATTCCCAGCGGCGCAAAAATGCGCTCGTGCAGAAAATCGCCGTAAAATTCGCCGGTTACTTTGTGAATCAGAACGCCGAGCACCACATATCCCGTGTTGCTGTAGCTCCAATCGCTGCCGGACGGAAAATCGAGTGGGAGGGACTCGGCGACGTCGACGAGTTCGTCTTCGGTATAGTCCTTCCGCAGGTTCACCTCCTTGCCGTCGGTGTAATTCTTGATGCCGGACTCGTGGCTCAGCAGATCGCGGATCGTGATCGAGGTCCAATTCGCCGGCGCGTGGGGAAAAAACTTCGTGATGCTGTCCTCCAGGCCGATTTTGCCTTCTTCGACGAGCATCATGACTGCTGTCGCCGTGAACTGTTTGCCGATCGAACCGGACTGAAATATCGTCTCCGGCGTAACGGGCACTCGGAATTCCAGATCGGCGTAACCGTAGCCTTGCGCCTTGATCAGCCGTCCGTCGAGCACCACGGCGAGCGACAGGCCCGGAATCCTCTGCTCGCGCATCTCGTCGGCAATATAGGCATCGACGTCGCCAGAAATGACGGCGTCGTGCGGCCCGGGGCGCATGGCCTGCCGACCCGCTCGGGGCCATGCCTTCGCGCCCATGGCCGCGGACAGCGCGACGATCAACTGCGCAATGGCAAAACAGACCGTTGTGGCTTGTGAGCGCTGCAATGTTTCCTGTCAACCGCGCGGGATTGTACCACTCGAGGTTATCGATCGCGAGCCAGCTGATGCCCGCCCAGCGGATCGCGACTCTCGGGACCCGAGGGCTCGGGACGTCACTCGTAGCGGAGGGCTACCATGGGATCGACTCCCGCAGCTTTGCGCGCCGGCAGCCACCCGGCCAGAAAGGCTACCGTGGCCAGCAATGCCGTGGCGGCGGCGAAGACTACCGGGTCGCTCGCCTTCACTCCATAGAGCTCGGACTCAATCAAAAGCCCGAGGGTGAACGCCGCGACCAGACCGATCGCGAGTCCGATCCCCGACATGGTCATGACCTCGCGCAGAACGAGCCAGGAAACGTCTCTGGGCTTCGCGCCAACCGCCATGCGGATCCCGATTTCGCGCGTCCGACGCGCCACCATGTAGGCGAGCACGCCGTAGAGTCCAATGGCGGCGAGCAACGAAGCCAGCAATGCGAGGGACAACGAGAAAAACGTCAGCAAGCGGTCGGTATAGACCGACTGTTCGGCTTGTTCGGCGAGCGTCCTCACGGCGAAAATGGGCAGATTGGAATCGAGCCCTTTCACGACTTGCCGAATGCTTCCGGTAATCGCCAGGGGGTCCTGACCGGTCCGCACGTAGAAGGTGCCGTAACTGAGCGTGGGGTCTTGCGTGTACAGCTGGTAGACGAACGTGTGGATCTCATCGCGCAAGTCCTCGTGCTTGCTGTTCTGGACCACGCCGATGATCTCGGTATCGAGCGGGGCGGGGGGATTATGCTGTCCCCAGACCATGTGCATGCCGACCGGGTTGCGTCCCGGGAAGTATTTTTTGGCCGTCTTTTCGTTGATAATGACGACTTTGGGGCTCGTCGACGTGTCGCTCTCGCGAAACTCGCGTCCGGCCAGCAACGGAATTCCCATGGCCGAAAAATAGCCTGGTCCGACCGAATTGCGGAAAACGTGCATGTCTTCATCAGGCCCCGGGGTATATCCCTCAAAGGTGAGGTTGCTGCCCCAATCGCTGTCATCGAAAAGCGCCTCCCGGGCCATGCCCACGCCGCGCACGCCTGGCAGCGCTTCGATCTCCTGCCGTAGGTGATCGAACAGAGCGGAAGTTTGCTGCGGGGTGTAGCGATTGAGGAACGGCGAAAGGGAGAACTGGATCACGTGATCGATCTTGACCCCCAGATTTTGCCGCTCGAGATTCATGAGACTCTTCACGAAGTATCCAGCGGAGGCCAGCAGCATCGCGGTGAGGGCAACCTGCGAAATCATGAGCCACTTTCGGAGGCGCACGTTCGATTTTCCGTCCGACACGCTCGCGCCTTGATCCTTTAAGGTTGTCTGTAAAACGGTGCGCGTCGCGCGCAACGCCGGCCCGAGACCGAACAGAACACCGGTCAGCAGGGAAATCCCCAGGGCGAACAGGAGGACCCGCGAATCCAGGTGCGCCTGGAGTCCTTGGGCGCCTACACCCTGCCGGAGAGAGCCGACCAGGCTGCCGAGAGTCCATTCGGCCAAGAGCACGCCGGCTACACCTCCTGCCACGGCCAGCACAAAACTCTCCGTGAGCAGCTGCCGCACGAGTCGTGCGCGTCCTGCCCCGAGCGCCAGCCGCACGGCCATTTCGCGCTGCCGCGCCTCACCGCGGGCCACGAGCAAGCTGGCCAGGTTCGCGCACGCGATCAGCAGGATCAATCCCACCATGGCCAGCAGCACAAGCAAGGGGGTTTCGGCACCTGCCTGCAAAATCGGCCGGCCGTGAGTTCCCTCATCGAGCACGATGTGCCGTTCAAGAAACCGCTTTTCCTGCTTGCTGCCGGGCGAAATCCTAAGTAGGGGCATCTCGGCTTGTTCGATCGCGCGAAAGGCCGGAGCAACCGCCGCTTGCGCGCTCGGCACCGTGAAGCCCGGCTTGAGCCGCCCGATCACGTTCAGCCAGGCGTCATTGCGCTCATCGAGTCCGTCCCATCCCGGAGTCATCAGCGCCTTCATTGTCATGGGGATGAACACGTCGGTCGAGCGGCCGATTTGCACGCCGCTGAATCCCTCTTGTGCTACACCGACGACGGTGAGCGAAGTTCCGTTCACGGTCAGCACACGGTTCAGGACTTCGGGGTTGTTGCCGAACTGCCGCGTCCAATATCCGTAGCTCAGGACCGCAACCGGGTTTCCACCCGGCGCGGTCTCGTCCTCGGGCGAAAATACGCGGCCGAGCGCCGGTTCGACGCCCAGGAGGTCGAAATAGTTGCCCGAAACGAGTTCGCCTTCGGCGCGTTCGGTCGAGCCGTTTGCCGCCACATTGAGCGACAGACCGTAACGCGCGAGCAAGCTCGAGAAGGCCGGCGCGCGATCGCGCAAGTCCTTGTATTCCGGATACGAGAAGGACATGCTGTCGTCACCGTCGGAAGAAACATGTCCTGTCTTCCATCCCTCCGCGCGGACAATGGCGAGCCGTCCCGGGTCCCGCACCGGCAGCGCGCGCAGCAGCACCTGGTCGGTCAGCGAGAAGATGGCGGTGTTCGCACCGATTCCGAGTGCGAGGGTCAGGATGGCGACCAGCGTGAAGCCGGGATTGTTTGCCAGCATGCGAATTCCGTAGCGAAGGTCTTGCATCAGATTCTGCATTGGTTCCCCCTGTCGCGGCGCGATTCCTTAGGGAATCACAGCCTTTCCTTCCGCGGTTCGCTCCCCTTCGAGAAGCGCAGCTTATTCATGTCGCAGAGCCACCATCGGATCGACGCGCATGGCCCGTTGCGCCGGGACGTAACAGGCAGCCAGTGCGACGAAGGTCAAGACGAGCGTCACGATGATGTAGGTCGCCGGGTCGGTCGAGCTCACCGCGACGAAATTGCCGACCACACGAGCCGCCGCAAGAGCCGCACCCAGCCCCAGAACGAGACCGATCACCACAATGAGCATTCCTTGGCCGAAAACCATTGTCAAAATGCCCCCGGGCTGCGCTCCGAGCGCCATGCGGATTCCAATCTCGTGCGTTTTTTGGCTGGCCGTATACGAGACGACGCCGTAGACTCCGACGATCGCGAGCACGAGCCCGAGAGTTCCCAGAGCGGCCGCGATGGCCGCGCCGAACTCAAACAATAGCAGGCCGTTCAGGGTTTCCATGGCTTCCCTCATCGTCCTCACGTCGAAGACGGGCAAGTCAGGCGCAAGGGATTGGACGAGCGACTCGGTTGCCGGAATCATGGCCTGCGGCGCACCCAGGGTCCGAATCTGGAGCGTGGCCAGGGAATTGGTTGCGTAGTGCTGCATGAACGGGATGTAGAACAGCCTGCCGACCGGCCCGGTCATGCCCTCGAAACGGGAATCCTTGGCTACGCCAACCACTTCCATTGAATGCTTGGGCTCGCTGGCCATGGTCAAATGGCGGCCCATGGGATCCTTGTCGGGCCAATAGGCCTTGGCCATCGTTTCATTCACGATCGCTACGTACGGTGCCGCGTCGCTGTCCGAGTCAGTGAATGCGCGGCCATGGACCAAAGCAATTTCCATCGTTTTGAAGTAGCTTGTGGAGACCCCGTTGTACTGCGCGGAAGGCTCAGGCTGACCGGGAGGAGGTTCGTAGCCGTCGATTCGGACTGTGTCGGCGGCCGTGTAGTAACTCATGGGCGCCCAATTGGCCAGGGCTGCCGAGGTCACCCCAGGCAGCGCTTGGACGCGATCCAGCAGGTTCTTAAAGAACTCCTTCCCTTGGGTTGCCGAGTACCCGATCTCGGTTGGATCCATCATGAAATTCACGACGTGATTCGGATCGAACCCGAGATTGGTCCGCTGCGCCTTGCCAAGGCTGCGCGTGAACAGTCCGGCGATGATCAGAAGCGCCAGCGAACCGCCCACCTGCACGATCACCAGCGCGTGCCGCAGCCGGCTCTTACCTCCGATGACTCCGCGCCCGCCTTCGTGGAGAATGCCGGCCAGATTCCCGCGTGAAGCTCGAACCGCCGGCACGATGCCCACGATTACCCCGGTCATCAGGGCCACGGCAAAGGCGTAGGCAAAAACGCGCCAGTCGAGGTTGAATTCCATACGGATGGGGAGATCGGTACCGAGCGGAAGACGCGCGATCGAGGAGCTGACCCACCCGCCGAGGAGGATCCCGGCCACTCCGCCGGCGAGTGCCAGGAGGAGGCTCTCGGTCAACAATTGGCGAACCAGCCGTGTGCGGCCTGCCCCGAGAGCGGCGCGAATGGCCATTTCGCGCTGGCGAACGGTCGCGCGAACCAACAGGATGTTCGCCACGTTCACGCAAGCGAGCGCGAGAACCAGCACGGCCAGGGCCAGAAACAGCCCGGAAATCACCATCACGGTGTTGTCGGGGTCAGGAATGGGCCGGGCGCGCATCTCCGGATAGACCTCCAAACCGAGCTCCTGATCTTCCTTTGGGTGGTCTGCCGAAAGGCGCCGCGCTTCAACCGCGAGGGCGGCCTCGGCTTGCGCGAGCGTGGCACCTTTTTCCAGGCGGCCGAGCACTCGAAAATTGCGCAATCCACGATTCATCATGAAATCGTTCGGGTTGCCCTCGAAGACGGCCATGCCAAGCGGCAGATAAGCCTGGATACTCAGAAATGACGCGAGGCCTGAGAATCCCTCGGGTGCGACGCCCACCACGGTGACCGGGTGGCCGTCCACAGAGACCTTTCGCCCCACGATTCCGGGATCGCCGCCAAAATGCGCCTTCCAGTAGCCGTACCCGAGCACCATCACGGGATCGGCCGCTGAAACCTCTCCCTCCGAGGGCAGAATCAGCCGGCCGAGAGCGGGCTCAATTCCCAGCGCCGAGAAGAAGTTGCCGGACACGTAGTTCGTCAAGATACGATCGGGTTTGCCGTTTACGCTCAGGCCATCGAGCCCCATCTGATAGGTGAACAAGTCCGAGAACACCCGGGGGGTAGCTTGACGGATATCTCGGTAATCGGGCACCGAGAATTGGCCGTCCACGTTTCCGTGCCGTTGCCTGAGGGCAAGGACGGTGAGTTTCTCGGGATGTTCGACGGGCAGAGGGCGCAGGAGAAATCCGTTGACCATGCTGAAGACGGCCGTGTTCGCGCCGATGCCGAGAGCCAGGGTCACGGCCGCCACAATCGCGAAGATTGGGTTCTTCGCCAGCATCCGGACCGCATACTTTGCGTCCTCGAGAATCGCTTGCATGACCGGTCTCCCCGTGGCCAAAAGGTTTACTCATACCGCAGTGCGACGATCGGATCGACGCGCAGGGCGCGTCGCGCGGGGATGTAGCAGGCCAGAAGCGCGACGACAGCTAGCAGCGTCGAAATCGACAAGAACGTCGCCGGATCGATCGCGTTCGTGCCAAAAATCAGCCCCGCGAGCAGGTGTGCGAGCCAGGCCGACAAGGGCAGTCCCGCCGTCAAGCCGAGCAGCGTCAGCAACAATGCCCGTCGCGAGATGAGCCACAGCACATCGCGGCGTTGTGCGCCAAGCGACAATCGAATACCAATTTCGTGCGTGCGCTCGGCGACAGCGAACGACATCACACCGTAGACACCGGCCAGAGCGATGGCCAGGGCAATCACGCCGAGTCCCGCCATCATGTTGGCGATGAAAGCGAGACCCACGATCGAGTTTTGGATGGCCTGCTCAAGCGTCATAACCTCGAAGATCGGCAACTCAGGATCGATCGCGGCAATCTGTGCCTGGGCATCCTTGCCCAGGTTTTCCGAAATTGCGGAGGCGCGAATCGCGAGCAAGCTATCCTGCGCCGGCGCTTGCGCGTAGGGAACATAGATGGTCGGTTCCGGCCGCTGGTTTGTCCAATCGTAGAGAACGTCGCTCGCAATCCCCACAATCGTCAGCCAGGGGCCCTCTGGCGTTGGATCACCAATCCGGATGCGCTTACCGAGCCCCGTCTCGCTCGGCCAATAGAGTCGCGCAAGCCTTCGGCTGACGATGGCGACGGCCGGCATCTGGTCGCGGTCTTGCTCAGTGAATTCGCGACCGTCGAGCAGCGGAACATGCATCATCTCGAAGTAGTTCGCGCTGGTCGTTTGAATCACGCCCCGCGGCATCGCAGAGGGGTGGGGGAGGGGCCTGCCCTCAATCTGAAAGTCCGTGTACGACACTCCGTTGTTGCTGGCCGGGAAGGTGGTGAACGCGGCGGCGGAGGAGACGCCGGGCATGGCACCGAGTTTCTCGAGCGCCTCTCGGTAGAACAGCTCGCGCTTGGCTGGGTTTGCGTATCGTGATTTGGGCAAGCTGACCTCGAACGTCAGCATGGTCTTGGGCGAGTACGACTGTTGAACGGCAACGAGCCGGCGAAAACCCTTGACCATCAGACCCCCGCCGATCAGGAGAACGAGGGCCACAGCAATTTGGCCGGCCACGAGCAAACCGCGGATGTTTTGCCGACTGCGCGTTTCCGTCTTGCCGCTCCCCGCCTCCTTCAAAGCCCCTGTCAAGGCTGTACGCGAGGTGCCGAGCGCCGGGGGCAGCCCCGCGATCAGGCCAGAGGCGAAGGCGATCACCAGCGTGTAGGAGAGCGAGTGCCAATCGAGATGAATCTGGTTCCAGCCGGGAATTAACCGGGCGATTTCCGCGGGCATCTTGGCTGCGGAAAACCCCAGCACCCAATTCGAGAAGGCGATGCTTGCCGTGCCCCCAAGCAGGGCGAGAAGGACGTTTTCGGTCAGGAGCAGCCGAACGACGCGCCACCGGCTCGAGCCCAGCGCGGCACGGACCGCCATCTCTCTTTGTCGCGTCATCGAGCGGGCCAACTGCAGGTTCGCGATATTTGAGCAGGCGATCAAAAGCACGAAGCCGACTGCGACGAGGAGCATAAAGGTGTACGCGCGGGTGATGTCGCCTTCCACGAACTCGACGAGCGACATGACATGCACGTGCAGCCCCTGGTTGGTCGCCGGATAATCGCGAGCGAGCCGGGCGGCGATTGTGGTCATATCGGATTGCGCTAGGGCCGCGGAGACTCCGGGTTTTAGCCGCCCGATGACGTAAAGCGTTCCGCCCGCGCGCTCAGCCCGCTCGGATCGAGTCAAGGCCAGCGGAATCCAAGCGTCGGTGGGTACGGGAAACTCGAACTCTTTCGCCATCACGCCGGTGACCGTGTACGCCTTCGAATTGAGCTCGATCACCCGTCCGAGCACCTCGGGATCTCCCCCAAACCGGCGCTGCCACAGCGCATAGCTAAGCAGGGCGGCTTGATCGCGGCCGGGCTGATCCTCGGTGGGTAAAAAGCTTCGGCCGAGCGCCGGCTTGACATTCAATACCTCGAAGAAATCCGCACTGACGCGGGCCCCCAGCACGCGTTCCGGCGCGCCGACTCGCGTCATGTTCAGGTCCGCTTGTTCATAGGCGGCCATGGACTCGAACGAGGCGCTCTCGGCTTTCCAGTCCAGATAGTCCGCCGCGGAGGCGGGTGCTTTTTGAGAGCCGCTGGCCAGAATTACCAGCCGATCGATTGCGGGCAGCGCGATTGGCCGAACCAGTATCGCGTGGGCGAAGCTGAAAATCGCCGTATTCGCGCCAATGCCGAGAGCCAAGGTAAGGACAGCGATGGCCGTGAAGCTGGGATGCTTCATAATCATGCGCAGCCCGAACTTGATGTCCTCGGTTAGCGCTGTCACGGTTCACCTCGCTCTCGTCGACTTCGGGATCGCGCCATTTCGGACGTCACCGCATGTGGCCCGCTTCGACGACCAGGTGACCGCAGGGCGGCTTCGAGAGCGGCCACCCCGACCGGGCCGGCGAGAACGACAGCGGCACGTTTCAGACCACGCTCAGCTTCGTCCGATGTAGATTCCGCCATTCGTCGTCCGCGCTTCGATGGTTGGGCCGCCCGATCCGAGCTGGAACGACAGGTTCCGTCCAATCTCGCCGCTGACGGTGATCGGGAAATCCACGCGAACGCGTCCGTTTACGGTCGACGCTTCGACCTGAGCCGAATAGTTTTCGGGTAGGTATACATGCACGCTTCCGTTCGTCGTCTCGGCGCGAAGCCCGCGACCTTCCCAGCGATTGCCGGCGAGTTCGATCTTAAGAGAGCCATTGGTCGTCGATCCATCCACGTCTCCGCCGACCTTATCGAGATGAACCGAGCCGTTCGTCGTGTCGAAGCGAATCTCACCGTGTACGTCTTCGATCGAAATGCCTCCGTTGTTTGCGTGGGCGTCGAGATTTGAGGCGCTCGGCATCCAGATTTCGTAGGACACACTCCAGTGGTGGGAATGGTCCTCGGAGGGGCCGTCCGGCTCGATTTCCCCGGGGCCGCGAGTGATTTTCACCTGCGAAGCGAGCGTTCGAGCCTCGGATTCCGAAGGCGCCGCACCTTGAATGCAAGCGCGCACGAGAACGCCCGACCGATCCCAGCCATGAACCCGAACCGACCCGTTTTGCCCGGGATCAATGTGGTTTGCCGAACTTGCGATCAGCTGCTCCTGGCGGGTCTCCGCGTACGTCGCGAGATCATTCACCTCGTAGTTCCTCGCCGAACATTCCTGATCGCTCGGCGGTGTGTTTTCTTGCGCGAAGGCCGCCTCGAGCGGAAGAAGGGACACTGCGATCACTGCCAGAATCGGAACAAGCACTGTTCTGTTCATCTCTATCTCCTCATTCGCACAGAATGCGTGATGCCTCAGACTCACCACGAAAGCGGGGCACTCGCGAGTTGGTTCCGCCCGGCCCGCCGCGGACGTCTCGGGATCTGGTCTGCTGTCATTCGTCGCTCACTGGTACCTGAGCGCCACGATCGGATCAACGCGCATAGCGCGTCGCGCCGGCACATAGCAGGCCAGCACCGCGACGAGGGCCAGAAACGCGGGTATGCCCGTGAAAATCAGCGGGTCGCTCGCCGAAACACCAAAAAGGAGACTCCCGAGCAGTCGCGCGAGAGCAAAGGCGGCAGATAGACCGATGGCGAGCCCGATGGCCGACAATCGTATGCCGCGCGCTGCGATCCATCGAAGCACTTCCCAGGGTGCGGCGCCGAGCGCGAGCCGGATGCCGATTTCGTGTGTGCGCTCGGTGACCGAATGGGCCATGACCCCGTAAACGCCGGACGAGGCGAGCACCAGGGCGATGACCCCGAGCCCGGCCATCATTGCTGCCATATAGGCGATTCCAATCAGTTGTTCATAGGCCAGGTGCGAGAGCGTCTGGGGCTCGTAAACCGGCTGCTCCGGATCAACGCTTTGAATTTTCGAGCGTACGGCGGGGACAAGCTTGAGCGGGTCTCCCCTGGTTCGCAGCAGAAACGCGACGCTCGTATCGGCGTTCTGCGCGCAGGGGAAATAGACGGTTGCATCGGCCGGAAAGGGGCTGTACTTCGCATCCGCCGCAACGCCGACGATCGTGAGCCATGGCCGCTTCGAATCAGGTTGGCCTTGCTTAACGCGTTGGCCGATCGGGTCCTGCCCAGGCCAATAGCGGTCCGCCATCGACCGGCTGATGATCGCAACGCGCGGAGAGTCTGGCCCGTCGGAGCCAGCAAATTCGCGTCCGCGAAGCAGCCGCAAGTGCAGCGTGCGGAAATAATTTGGGCTGATTGATTCGGCAAGGGCGATGTGGCTCGCATCAGGGGCGTACGCCGCCCCGGCACCGGTGTATGGGTGATAGCTCTGGTTGTCGCTGTAGGGCAAGTAGCTCGCGAGGGACGCCGATTGGACACCCGGAATTGTGCTCATTTGGTCGAGGGCCTGGTGGTAAAAGGCCGCGATTTTGGCCTGGTCGGGATATTTCCCCATGGGCAGCGCGATTTGCATGGTCAGCAAGTTCTGTGGGTCGAATTCTTCGTTTGCGCTGAGCAGGGCGTAGAACCCCTTGACGAGCAGGCCGGCTCCCACCAGGAGCACCAACGCTGCCGCAACTTCCCCGACCACGAGCACGGCCCGCAGCCGATGCGAAGCGCGCCCCGAACCCCCTCGACCACCTTCTTTCAACGCGTCGGAAAGATCGGGTTTTGAATGGCCGAGCGCCGGAGCTATTCCGGCCAGGACGCCAGAGAGCACCGCAATGGCCATTACGTAGGCCACGGCGCGCCAGTCGAGCCCAATGCGATTCCATCCCGCAAAGTACTGCGAAAGCGCAGCGGGCATCTTGGCCAAGATCAGTCCAACCGCCCAGTCGGCAAGTAGCAGCCCGAGGGCGGCACCGGCCAGCGCCAGCATCACGCTTTCGGTCAGAAGTTGCCGCACCATGCGCCATCGCTTCGCCCCCAGCGTCCGGCGCAGAGCGATCTCTCGCTCCCTCCCGGCGATGCGCGCGAGCTGAAGATTGGCGACATTAGCGCAGGCGATCAGCAGCACGAATCCAACGGCTGCCAGCAGCAGGAGCATGAAGTCGTGAGTCTGTTCGTCGGTCGCATAGGTGCGAAAGGACACGGTGCGTATGGCCAGCCGCTCGTTCGAGCGAGGAAACTCGTGGGCCAGCCGCTGCCCGATGGCGCCGAGCTCCGCCGCCGCGCGCGAGGCCGAAACAGCCGGTTTCAGCAATCCCACCACAAAAAGGTAATTGCTTTCCCGATCCGTTTTGTCCGCCGCGGTCAGGGCCATGGGCAGCCAGAGATTCGTGGCCACGGGATAATTGAAATCCCTGCCCATAATTCCGGTGATCGTGAAGGCGCGGCCGTTGATCTCGACTCGCTTGCCAATCATGCCCGGATCGCCCGCGAATTTGCTTTGCCACAGCCCGTAGCTCAGCACCGCCTCGTCATCGTGCCCGGGGGTACCGCTCTGGGCGCTGAGGCCGCGGCCAAGAAATGGCTGAACGCCGAGCACATGGAAAAAGTTTGGCGTCACCTTCGCAGCCAGCTCGCGGTCAGGGTCGCCATATCCGGTCAGGTTGGCGTCGCGCCGGGAGTAGGCGGACAACTCTTCGAACGAGCTGCTCTCCTCGCGCATGGCCTCGAAATCTGCCGGGTACATGGAATTCTCGTCCGTGATTGTGCCGACCTTGTTGAACACCAGCACGAGCCGACTAAGGTTCGGGAACGGCTCCGGCCGCAGCAGGAGCGGATCGGCCACGCTGAAGATGGCGGCATTGGCGCCGATGCCTAGCGCCAGCGCGCAAATCGCCAGCAGAGTGACGCCCGCATTCTTGTTCAGCATTCGCAGTCCGTATCGCAGGTCTTGTAGAACGGAATTCATTTGTTGACCTCGGTTCAACCCCTCCGCTCATTCAACGGGCCGTTTTCCCCATGTGGTTGCTCCTCACTCGTCGTTTCTACGCCGAGCGCAAGCCACCAGGGATCGACTTGGCCGCGCGCCTAGGTTGTTCCTGAGCATCCGCAGGGCGTACCGCACAGCGAATTCATCTTCGAATCTCGTGAACCGATGCTCGAAGATCCCTCGTGCTCATCCGCACCTCGGAAACAGGTGAGTTGAGTTCTAACCTCGCGTCAGGAAATTTCGCCGCCTACGAACCGTCCGCGCACACCCCTCCCTCAGAGTAAGGAACTCCCTTTTAAGCTTGACTGGATTGAGTTAGGAGACCAGCGCTAGACGGTCGCCGTGCGCGAGCCTACCGTCTCTTCCACAATGCGGCCGTCGAAGAGATGGATCGTGCGGTCGGCGATGCTCGCATAGCGCGGGTCATGCGTGACCATGCAAATCGTCGCGCCCTCGCGGTGCAGCTGGCGCAGCAAATCCATGACGGCTTCGCTGTTCTTCGAGTCCAGGTTTCCCGTCGGCTCGTCGGCCAGCAGGATAGATGGCGAACCCACCAGCGCTCGCGCCACAGCCACGCGCTGCTGCTGACCGCCGGACAACTGCGACGGGTAATGCTTCATGCGGTGGGCCATGCCCACGCGTTCGAGCACTTCTTGGACGCGCTTCTTGCGTTCCGCCGAGGCCATGCTCCGGTAGGTCAAGGGCAGCTCGACGTTCTCAAACACGGTTAAGTCACCGATCAGGTTGAAGGCCTGGAAAATGAACCCGATCTCCCGGTTGCGAATCCGCGTGCGGTCGGAGAGCGAAAGGTTTGCTACCGGCTTCGTATTGATCCAGTAGTTTCCGTCGGTCGGCGAATCCAGCAGGCCCAAAATCGAGAGCAGAGTCGACTTGCCGCAGCCGGATGGACCCGCAATGGACAGAAACTCCCCATTCTTGATCTCGAGGTGCACGCCGCTGAGCGCGTGTGTCTCGACCTCATCGGTGTAAAACACCTTCGTAACGCCATCCAACCGGATCAGACTCTGGTCCGTGCTGTTCATGCTGGACTCCTTTTGTCAAAACTGAACGCGGAGTTACGCGCTTCCCCGCCACAACGGTCCATACGCTCCCCGCAGTTCAAAAGTTCCCAATCACTTCAATTCGATCCGGTCGAAGGCGTCGTAAGCTGACATATCCGACAGAATCACGGTGTCCCCGACGTCGAGCCCCTTCAGGATCTGGACATTGCTCACCGAGGTTTTTCCGAGCTCTACCTGCACGCGAACGGCTTCCTTGGCATCCGACCAAGGTCCTCCTACTCGATACAGCCCGACCGTGGTATTCGGCTCGCCATGCACCGGGCGGCCGACGTAAAGCACATCGGTCAAACGCTCGATCTCGACCGTTCCCTCAACGCTCAAGTCCGGCACGGCTCCCTGAGGCAGTGGTCCGTCCAGTTTGACGTCCACGGTGACCGTTCCGTTTACGACCGAGGGATCTTTCCTCTCGACCGTTCCATTGATGATTCCGTTGTGCGTGTCGACTTCGGCCTTCTGCCCGATCTGCACGTCCTTGGCTTGCGTCTCGGCAATCTTCAGTTGCGCCTTGAGCTTGGTCGGCTGCGTCACCCTCGCGAGCGGCGTCCCCTGCGTCACGCGCTGTCCCACATCCACATCCAGTTCCTGGAACATTCCGTCGATTCCCGCCCGCACGTGCATCTGCTCGAGCTGCGATGAATACAGATCATAGAGTGCTTTCTTCTGTGCGATGGTTGCTTCCTGCACGGCCAGCTGAGACTCCATCGAATTCTGGAAGGTTTCGACTTCCTTCTGCGCCAGCTCGTCCTGTTTCTTGAGCTCCGTTGCCTGCACCTGGGCCGTCTTCATCGTCAATTCCGGCGTAAGGCCGTCCTTGAACAGCTCCTCCTGGGTCTGTCTTTGGAGGTCCGCCGTCTGGTATTGCGAACGGATGCCCGCCGCCGTTGTACGCTTGTCCATCAGCTGGTTCTCGAGCAGCGCCTTGGTCTCTTCGTAGGTGGCCTGTGCGCCCTTTAGCTGATATTGCGCATCCATCACCTCTTGCTCGAGCTGCGGATTGGTTAGATCCATGATCACCGTATCCGTTTTTACCGGTGTTCCGGGAAGCAGGTAGCGCCGCTTGACCACTCCATCGACGGGAGCGGAAATGACGTCAATCGTTTCGGGAACCAAGGTGCCGAGCCCGCGCACATCGATCAGCATGGAGCCGCGTTTGACCGTGTCCGGCCAAACCGTGGCCTTGTCGACCGAGGGCGCGGCCGGCTTCAGGCGTGCCAGCGCACCAGTTATGACCACGACCGCCACCAGTGCTCCGACCCCATAGAGGATCCGGCGCATCCTCTTTTTTCGTTTAAGCTCTGGCCGAACAATGTCCACAGAGACTGACCTCGCTTCCTCTATGGCAACTCAACTTCCGCCCGAATGCCCATCTAACTTCCTTATTTTCTTATAGTTAACCGCATTTCGCAACAGCTGAGCGGGATCGTTTGCCCGTTCGTGGGAATCGTTCGTCCCGCTAGCGAACACAGAGAGACAACAACCGGTTTCAGAACCCCACGGCGCTCTGTCCAACCGGCCGATTCCTGAAACCTCCCTTCCGCGTCAGTCCGAGCCATGAAGCTGACCCCTGTCCGGCGACCAGACCTGCTCTCCATGCCCGATCCTGCCAGCTCGTCTCGACTCAATCATAATACTCTGCGCCGAGGTGCGTGATCAGCTCCTCGCCCATCATCCAGCGCAGCGTATTCTTCAGCTTCATCAGTTGAATGAACAAATCGTGCTCGGGATAGAGCTCGGGAGCGCACATCGGCGACTTGAAGTAGAAGCTGAGCCATTCCTGGATCCCGCGCAGGCCGGCGCGGTTCGCCAGATCAAAAAACAAGGCTAGGTCCAGCACAATCGGCGCGGCAAGGATCGAATCCCGGCACAGGAAGTCCACTTTGATCTGCATCGGATAGTTCAGCCAGCCGAAGATATCGATGTTGTCCCAGCCCTCCTTGTTATCCCCGCGCGGCGGGTAATAGTTTATGCGCACCTTGTGGTAGAACTTGCCATACAGTTCCGGATACAGCTTGGGCTGGAGGATGTAATCGAGCGCGCCAAGCTTCGATTCCTCCTTCGTTTTGAACGATCCCGGATCATCCAGCACTTCGCCGTCACGATTTCCCAGAATGTTGGTCGAGAACCAGCCGGAGACGCCCAGCATGCGCGCCTTGAAGCCCGGGGAGAGGATGGTCTTCATCAGTGTCTGACCGGTCTTGAAGTCCTTGCCGCCCACGGGAACATGCTTGGTACGCGCAAATTCGAGCAGTGCCGGAATATCCACGGTCAGATTTGGCGCGCCATTGGCGAACGGCACGCCCTCGCTGATCGCGGCGTACGCGTACAGCATCGATGGCGCAACGGCCGGATGATTTTCCCTCATGGCTTTTTCAAAGGAAGCCACATCCCGATGCACGTTCTCCGGCTTCAGGAAAACTTCCGTCGACCCACACCAGACCATGACCAGCCGCTCACATTTGTTCTTCTTTTTAAAGGTGCGAATATCCTCACGAATTTGCTCGGCGAGTTCAAGTTTCGTTTTCGCCCTTTTCACATGCCGACCGTGCAGATTCTTGACGTAGTTTTGGTCGAATGCCCCCTTCATGGGCTTGATTCCACTCAGGAACTTCTTTACCTTCTCGAGGTCCTTCGCTTCGAGTACTCCCGCCTTGGTTGCCGACTCGTAGGCATTATCGGGATACACGTCCCAGCCCCCGAAAACGAGGTCGTCCAGCCCGGCTAAGGGGACGAAATCCTTGATTTGGGGAACGCGCGCCTCGGTTCGCTTGCCCAGTCGGATGGTACCCATCTGGGTGAGCGATCCTACTGGAACACTTTGCCCTTGTCGCACCAGCTCAACTCCGGCCATGAGCGTACTGCTCACCGCGCCCAGGCCCGGCGTCAGCACTCCGAGCCGACCCTTTGGCGGAGCGATATGGAGCGGCCTGCGCATTCCGTTCCCCCGTTTCACTTGAGATTCTCCGTCCCGATTGTTTCGCACTCGAAGGTACCCTGTCCGATTTCGTCGCCTCGCACACCGAGGCACGAAACTGGTCGAGCAAACCAGAGATCATGCTGCATGTCAGCGCGTTTTGCAAATCCGGATGTTGCGGGCGGGAGGTTCGGGGCCGGCATCCGGTTGCGCCCAGCCCGGAGGCATCAAAGTTTTTCGAGGTGAATCGACCCGTCGCCGGAGGTTAGCCTCAGCAGCCCACCTCCGCCGTTGAGTTTGCCGTGGATCGAGGAATGAGTGAGCGATCCGGAGACCGTAACATCCATGTTGACGGTAATGCTGCCGTCGCCCGTATGGGCTTCGAGGTCGGCGCTCAGATCGCCGGGCACGCGCAGGTTGATGTGGCCGTCGCCGGAATGAAGGCTCCAAGGGCTGCCCACCTTTGAGCCGTTCATGGCCGTGGCGTCGATGTTCCCGTCGCCGGTGCGGAGATCGAGCAAGTCAAATCGTCCGCCCACGGTGACGTGCCCGTCGCCCGTATCCACCCGCAGCGCGCCGTCCAACCCCGACGCCTCGATGTGGCCATCGCCGGAATGCATGTACAAATCGCCCTTCAAGCCGTTGGCCTTGATATTGCCATCGCCCGTCGTAATCCGAAGGTTGCCTGACACCGGCTGCGCGCTCACGTTTCCATCGCCTGTAGTGACGTCGAGATTCAGGTTGCGCGGCACGCGCAATTCAACCCGTACCGACCCGCCGTGCCCCCAAAATCCCCAGTTGAAGTGCGGCATGCGAACGTGGATGTTCACCGTGTCGCCGCTTTGACTCTCGTCGACGTGCACCTCCTCGCCGATCTTATAGCGCGTGGTCGTTACGTGCGCGTAGATACCGGTTTGATCCGTCGACTCGATGCTGACGTCCCCGTCGTCGGTCTGGACGTGGAGATCGGCGCGACCGGTGATCGCATAGGTCTTTGACCAATCGTCCGCGTACGCACCCGGGGCTCCGACTGTGCTCGCCGCCGCCGCCGCGAGCATCCCCGCCGTGATCAACATCCTCCGTCTCATCTCCGGTCCCCCCCGTATGCCGGGCGCGTCATCGCCCGGCTTCCTCGAGCCGTCTTTTCTCTTCTTGTTTCCTGTCTGCTCGGTCTGCGTACGCGCATAGTCTCGGCCGCACATCATGGTACGTGAAATCGCTCGAAAATGTTCCGGAACGCATCCCTGCCTAACTGGCGCGCCTCTGTCGCCGGGTTCTCGCCTTATACTTCCCGGCATGTCCGATATCATCTCGCATTACACGGAAACGCCGGAGGACGACCGCCTGAGGTCCGGCTGGGGAGTTCTCGAACTGGCCCGCACCCAGGAACTCCTCCGCCGCTATCTGCCCCCTCCGCCTCGAACGATCCTCGACATCGGCGGCGGCTCGGGAATCTACAGCGCCTGGCTCGGCTCGCTCGGATACCGAACGCATCTGATTGACATCGTGCCGCGCCACATCGAATCGGCGCGGCACATCGGCGAAATTGCCTCCGCAGAAATCGGCGACGCGCGAGGGTTGAGCCGCGCCGATCGATCGGCCGATGCGGTGCTCCTGCTCGGCCCTCTATACCACCTGACCGAACGTTCCGACCGCGTGCGTGCGCTCAAAGAGGCGCGGCGCGTCCTCCGACCAGGCGGGCCCCTGTTTGCTGCCGCGATCTCGCGCTTTGGGTCGCTTTTCGATGGCCTCACCCGGGGCTTCATCGACGATCCCGCGTTCGCGCCCATTCTTCGCCGCGACCTGCGCCAGGGTCAGCACCGCAATCCGACCGAGAGGCCCGAGTATTTCACCCGAGCGTTCTTTCACCGGCCCGAACAATTGCGCGCGGAATTCGCAGAGGCGGGTTTCTCCTGGGTCGAATTGTTTGCCGTCGAGGGGCCCGGGTATCTGGCACGGGATTTTGAGGCTCGCTGGGCGGACCTGCCACGGCGGAAGATGTTGCTTGACCTGGTTCGCCAGGTGGAAGGGGAGGAGATTCTGCTGGGCGTCAGCCCTCATTGGCTGGCCGTTGGCCGATTTTTCCCCGCTCGCGAGGTTGCGACGCCCAGCAGCGCGGCGGAGAAGGCGACCGCAAGCCACGCGAACCAGGGCCCGAAGCGAGCAAAGGGAGTCAGGCCGCTGCGGAAGGCGTAGGGCGCGTCAAGTTCGCCGCGAATGTCCGTGGGCATGCTCGCCACGATGCGGCCGTAGGGATCAATGGATACCGTGTAGCCGTTGTTCGTGTCGCGCAGCAGCCATCTTCGGCTCTCGACGGCACGCACACGAGCCATCATCAGGTGCTGCGCGGGTGCCGAGGAGCGGCCGAACCAGCCGTCGTTCGAGATATTAATGAGGAGCTGAGCGCCGTGGCTTGTGAACTCTCTAACCTCGTCGGGGAAAATTGCCTCGTAGCAGATGAATACACCGAATTTGCCGTCCTTCGTTGATGCGAGTGTCCCGAACGGCGACGAATCGGGAAGCTGCCCGACGCGGTACTCGCTGCCGGCGGTGAAGTCGGAGATGTCTGCGGTGAGCCGGCCGGCGAAGGTGATCCACTTCCGCAGGGGGACGTATTCGCCGAACGGCACGAGATGAATCTTGTCGTAGGTGAACGAGCGCTGGCCAGCGGGGTCAAGGAGCACGGCGCTGTTTGTCGCGTAGGATTGTCCCGGAGTGAATTTCCAATCGACGACGCCCACCAGGAAATCACTGCGCGAATCGCGAGCGATTTCGACCGCGCGTTGGGCGAAGGCAAGATCCGCGAGGCTGAAGGGCGCGGGCACCTCCGGCCAGACGATCAACCCTGGCGACCTTTTGGCCGCGTCGATGCTGATGGCTTCGAGTTGGTTGAGTTCCTGGGCGTGCAGGGCAAGCCAGTTGTCCGGGTAGTGCTCCGACTGTGGAAAATTCGTTTGCACCAGATGAGCGACGTGGTCGGCCGTGGCCGTCGGGACAAGGTAGCCCCCGAACGCGGCAATCACCATCAGCACCCCGGCCGAAAGCAGGGCTGCCTTCCAGACGCGTCGGCGCTTGGTGAGGATCGCGTAAGCGAGGAGTGAGCCGTAAGCGGCGACCAGGAAACTGAGGCCGTAGATTCCCGTCACGGGCGTCAGCTCGAGGAAGGCGAGATTGCCGCTCGCGGCGTAACCGGTGAGGTTCCAGGGGAAGCCGATGATGGGCAGGTGTGTGCGCGCGAACTCGAGCGCGACCCAGAGGAAAGGCGCTAGGAGACAGGCAAGTGCGCTACTCTTGCGCGAGGCGAGGGCCACGCCGAAGGAGAAAACTGAGCAGATGAGTCCGCCGGCGATTCCGATCAGCAGCAGAATTCCGGCCGAAGACCAGGGGTCAACATTGCCGTATTGCCGCATGACCACATCGATCCACGGCAAACTGACGGGATAAAAAATTACCCCGTGCAGAAACCCATAGAGCGGCGAGACGCCCGGTCGCGAGCCCGCCGAGGCGACGACCAGCAGGCCGACTGAAATCCACGCAAGTAGAGGGAGGTTATAGTTCGGGAACGAAAGCGCCAGCAGTGCGCCGCTGCCCAGAGCAAGGAGCGCCCTCGTGTACCCAGGGAAACTCATTCAACGTTTGATGATGGCTTTAAAGCCTTGGTGGTCAAGGGCGCGCTTGGCGGCCTCGGCCGCCGATTCGCTCCCGTACGGGCCGACTTGCACCCGATAGTAGGGATCTGCCGCGGGGGTCACGACGAATGCGGGAAATCTTCTTTGCTCTAGTGCGTCGGCCAGAGCGAGGGCGTCGCCGGCGCGGCGGAGCGCGGCGATTTGGAGCACAATCGAGTTTTTCAGCATATGCGGGGCTTCGAAATGGGCCGGCATTCTGGCCGGCGCTATGGCAGGCTTTGCGCTTGCCCGGGGCTGGGGATCCCGGGAAGGGCCATCCGGCGGTTGCGAGGGGGAAGATCCCGACGAGCTGTACAGGCGATCGTCAGGCTTCTTTGAATAGAAATCCCACTCGTTGACCGAGGGCGCAGCCGGTCTATCCACCTCCGGCTCGGATTTCGGCGAAGGCGCAGAGGAAAGGGCGGGCTTCGGTGCGGCAACGTCGGCTGCGTGCACGGAGGTATCGTACTGCGTGTGTCCCATGATATAGCCGAGCGTGAAGAAAACTCCGCACAGAAGCACGACGCCCAGAAAAAGGCCCACCAGATGCCGGCTTTCGAGTATCCGGTCTCCGCCTCCGCGCTTTCCTCCACCGCCCATTCCGGTTACTTGCTCGCCTCCCTGACTTTCATCCACTGCGTAATGATATCGATTGGCAGCGGGAAAATGATCGTCGTGTTCTTCTCGACGCCGATTTCCGTAAGCGTCTGCAGATACCGCAGCTGGATCGATACGGGTTCTTTTTCCAGCGCCGCAGCCGCCTCGGCGAGCTTGGCCGAGGCCTCATATTCGCCGTCGGCGTGAATGATCTTGGCGCGGCGCTCGCGCTCGGCCTCCGCCTGGCGGGCGATGGCGCGCTGCATACTCTCCGGTATGTCGACCTGTTTGACTTCCACCTTCGTTACCTTGATACCCCAGGGCTCGGTATCCTGGTCAAGGATAACCTGCAGCTTTGCGTTTACCTTTTCGCGCTCGGACAGAATTTCGTCGAGCTCGAATTGCCCGAGAACGCTGCGCAGGTTGGTTTGGGCGAGCTGCGATGTCGCGTAGAGATAATTCTGCACTTGCGAGACAGCAAGATTGGCGTCCACGACCCGAAAGTAGCACACTGCGTTGACCTTCACCGAAACGTTGTCGCGCGTAATCACGTCCTGCGGCTGAATTTCGAGCGTTTCGATACGAAGGGAAATACGAATCAGCTTGTCAATCGGGGCAAAGATCAATTGCAGCCCCGCGCCCTTGGCTTCCGGCACCATGCGCCCAAGGCGCAAGACCACGCCGCGCTCCCACTCCTTGATGATGTAGATGCAGTTGAACAGCCAGATCAGAAAGAGGAAAACGGCCACGACTCCCGCGATCGCCCATGTGCCCATCTATCGATCCTCCGCTTTTTCTCTCGCGCCTACTGTGCCGACTTGACCGGCTCGACGTGCAAGAGCAACCCCTCGATTCGCCTCACCCGAACGCGTGCGCCCTTGGGAATCGTTGCTCCATTTGTTGCCGCGCGCCAGAGCTCGCCATGCACGAAAACCATTCCGGTGCCGTGGGCGTCAATCGGCTGGGTGACTTCGCCCTCCTCGCCGAGGAGTTCTTCCTTGCCCGTTGCAACCTTCCATGCCCGGGAACGAATGACCAGCCGGCCGAGGAACACAATAATGACCGCGAAGGGCAGCGCCGCTGCAAGGGCTACCCACCAGCTCACGCCCCCGCCCGTGATGGGCGAGCGAACCAGCATCAAGGCGCCCAAAACCATGGCGATGACTCCGCCGATCCCCAAAACCCCGTGGGTCGGGTACTTGGCCTCGAGAACAAACAGCGCAATGGCCAGGATGATGAGCAGCACACCGGCAATGTTGATGGGGAGCATGTGCATGGCGAACAGGGCCAGCAGCAGCGCGATTCCCCCAATCACGCCCGGCGCAAACAGCCCGGGATGCGTGAATTCGGTGTACAGGCCGAGCACCCCGACAATGAGCAGCACAAAGAATATGTCGGGCTGGACGATGCGGTCGAGAAATTTCTCCCGAGTGCTCATTTCCTGGTTCACGATCACGGGATTCGCTAGAGCTAGCTCCGTTGTCGATCCGTTGAAGCGCGTGATGGTGCGGCCATTCAGCTTGGCCAGCAGATCCTCGGGCGAGGGGGAGAGAAGGTCGATCAGCTTGCCGTCGAGAGCTTCCTTTTCCGTGAACGCCTTGGCCTCGGTGACGGCCGTCGAGGCGAGATCGGGGTTCCGGCCCCGTTTCGTGGCGTAACTGCGCAGATAAGCGAGAGCCTCGTTGGTGACCTTCTTGCGCATGGTCTCATCAATCTGCACCGTCTGGCCGGCGAAGATGAAGACAGGCGAAGCGGCCCCCGTGTCGGTTCCCGGCGCCATGGCCGCCACGTCGGCTGAGAGGAGGATGAAGAATCCGGCGGACGCAGCTCGCGAGCCGCTCGGATAGACATAGGTCGCGACCGGCACTTTCGACTGCAGGATCGCCCCAATGATTTGTCGCATCGATTCGTCGAGCCCGCCCGGTGTGCTCATGGTAATCAGAACCAGACTGGCGTGACTGTTGTTTGCGTCCTCGATTCCGTTGACGATGTATTCGGCGAGGACCGGTTCGATTTCAGCGTCGATTCGAAGTTCGACGATCCTCGATGTGGCCTGGGAATTCCGGAGGGCTTGATCGTACAAGGCGGTCGAGGGAACCTCGCCCGGCGGCAGCGCAGGGCGCCACGCTAGAAGCGCGATGGCGGCCAAAACACTGAGCAGGATGCCGAATCGCGGCGGAAGAGGCATATCCGCGCGTATTATATATGAGATAAGTCAGCGGGGTGTTGAGCGAAGCTGTTTCGCGCTTCCTCGCCAGGCGTCGCCCGGGTTTCGAGCCCTCAAATCTCTGCTTAGTTCCCAGGCATCTTGTGGCGGTCAACCGCGTAGGAAGGTACCACCGTAAGGACCTCCTGCACGCGAGGATCCTTAATCACTTTCGAAAACGAGGGATCCTTCGCTGCGGAAGCGAATTCCTTGTACCCGTCATCACGCGCCATCTTGAGATAGTGAGCGGCATGTTCGGCGTCGCCGGCTAGGGCGTAATTCTTGGCGATGAAGAAGTAAAAAAGGCCCGGATCGCTTGTGCTGCGCTGCTGGACGATGGTTCCGCCCCCTTCCTTCCTTTCGAAAACGCTGGGATCAACCTTGAGCGCATTGCCGAAGGCCGTCATCGCTTCCGGATATTTCTTGTCTTCCAGGTAGGCATAACCCAGGTTCACGTAAATCGCACCCATCTCGGTATGGAGTTCGAGCGCTTTCTTGTAGTAATCGGCGGCCTTACCGTAGCGCTTTTTCATGTACTCAACCGTGCCCAGGTTATTGATCGCGCTCGCGAAGGTCTTGTCTTCGCGCATGGCCTTCTTGAAATAGCGCTCGGCCCGGCCGAGATCGGGCAACTCCTCGTAAGCGATGCCGACTTTGTTGAGAATTTGCGCGTTCTTCGGGTCGGATTTCAGGATCTCGTCGTACGCCCGGATGGCGTCGACGAATTCCTTGCGGGCCATAAGGATGTCCGCACGCAATTCCGCACTTTGCCGAGGGCTCAGCTTCTCTGCTGCCGTGGATGCGGAAGGTACGCCGGAAGGTGTCTGTTCTTGGGCCGGGGCACCGGGCGTGAGGACGAGAGCCAGCGCGATGGCGCACAGGAGCGAATGTCTCATCACCTGCTCCTTTTCCGGCCCTCGCCCGGCCGGAATAACTCAGGAAAGCCTACGGCTGATCCTTTGGTTTGTCCGGAGGCTTCTTGCTATCTCCAAAGATACCAAAAATCTTATCGAGCAGCCCCTTTTTCTTTTCGTTTTCCGGCTGATCGCCTGGGTTTGGCGGTTGGCCGGGCTTGCCGGCAGCAGCACCGGGGGCTGCTGGGTTGGTCCCCGCGACGGGGGGTGAAGGAGGAGTCGCGTCGTGCCCGAACAGATGGGAGAGCCAGGAGCCCAGCGATGATTGGGCAGCTTCGGCACCGCCGTGCAACTGGCAGAACTGGCCCGGTTGGGTGCCAGCCACGAAATACTGTGTGACCGTCTTCGGGCACTCTGGCGTGGCGAGCTGACCGGTCTGCGGGTCGATGACCTCCTGAATCACTCCTGCCGGAGGATCAAACTCCTGGGTGTTTCGGTAGGCTGGCAGCAGGCTCGCGCGCTTCATGAACTCGCCCCAAAGCGGCGCCGCCGCTTGACCCCCGGTAAGGCCGATGTCGCGATTGTCATCAAATCCGACCCAGACCACGCAGAGCAGGTTCGAGGTGTAACCGGCAAACCAGCCGTCGCGAGAGGTGCCTGTCTTTCCGGCGGCGGGCGCATTGAATCCCATCTCGCGCACCGGATAGCCTGTCCCATGGTTGATGACATCCTCCATGAGGCTGGTCGTCAGGAAGGCAACGCGCGCGTCAAGGACGGGGCGCGTACGCGGGTTGTTTTGTTCCTCGATTCCTCCGTCGGATGAGATGACGCTGCGGATAAACAGGGGCTCAGCACGAACGCCGTTGGTGGCAAAGGCCGTATATCCGGCGGCCACATCAATGGGCGTCATCTCATACGCGCCCAGCGCCACGGCAGGAGTGGCCTGAATGTTGTTTCCGAGCCCCATCTGCCTGGCGAGATCGACGACACGCTGATAACCGATCATCTCGGCCACCTTGACCGTGGCCACGTTCAGCGAGTGAATCAAGGCATCGTGAACCGTTACGGTTCCGTAAAATTCCTCGCCGTAATTGTTCGGGGTGTATTCTTTGCCGTCGAAATCGAAGGTGGTCGGCACGTCGTCAACCGTGGTGACCGGAGTGACGACGGGCTGGAGATTCTCGATCGTGTTGTCGAATGCCGCCGCATAGACGAACGGTTTGAAGACCGAACCGGGCTGGCGCCGGGCCAGCGCGTGATTGAGCTGGCTCTCCCCATAATTTCGTCCGCCGACCAGGGCACGAATCTCGCCCGTGTGCGGATCCATGGCCACCAGTGCGCATTGCACTTCCGGAGCAGCCTCGCCGCGCTTCTTCCATATCGCCTCGCGGTGGGCCAGAAGTTTGTCGACGCCCTCGATCCCGATGGCCACCGCCTGTGCTGCGGCGTCCTGGAGCGTGGGGTCGAGTGTCGTATAAATCCGGTAGCTGCGGTTTTCAAGATCGGTTTCCGAGAACCTGGCGAGGAGGTGGTCCTTCACCATGTCGACGAAATATGGCGCCGATCCGGTGGCGATACCGCCGGGGACGAATTTGAGCGAGGCCTCCTTGGCCTGCGCGGCCTCGGCACCCTTGATGAATCCGTCCTCGACCATCTCGCCCAGAACGCGGTTGCGCGCATCGTTCGCCCGATCCACATGATGCTCGGCGGCGGAGTAACGGTTCGGAGCGCGGATGATGCCGGCCAGAAACGCGCATTCACCCAGATTCAGTTCGCGCACATCCTTGCCGAAGTAGGCGTTGGCGGCTTCGCCGAAACCTCGAATCGAAAAACTCCCGCGATTGCCGAGGTAGATCTCGTTGGCATAAAGTTCGAAAATTTGCTGTTTCGAAAAGCGCTGATCGATTTCAAACGCCATCAGCACTTCTTTGATTTTTCGGCTCCAAACGCGCCGCGTGGTGAAGAAGAACGAGCGCGCCACCTGCATGTCGATCGTGCTGGCGCCTTGGGCTCTTTGCCCGCGGCTTACGTCGTAAAACGCGGCGCCGAAGACGCGAACCAGGTCGAGGGCGCCGTGGTCATAGAACCGCTTGTCCTCCGCGGCGAGCACGGCGTCGACGAGATTTTTTGGAAGATCCTCGAAACGAATGACTCGCCGCTTTTCGCGCGAACTGTCAAATAGATTCGTAATCAGTTCCGGCTCGATATCGGCGAAATCCCGCTGCGCGCCGCTCGAAAGATCGGTGATCCGCGAAACGTAGGGGCCGGAGAACTCCACGCGAATCGCGTTCGCGCCCTTGAAATAGGAATCTTCCGACGGCCGGATCTCCATCACGTTCCGCGTGATGCGGAACTCTCCCGGGGAGCCGGGCACCTCTCCCTCTTGATAGCCGGCGTGCATCAGGTATTCCTCGAGGTTCTGGATGGTCAAGGTCTCGCCGGAATACAGCCTTCCCGGTGTCGAGAACACCTGCGAAGTGTTTTGGAAGATTTGGCCGGTGAGCCGCTGCCGCACCAAACGGCCAAACTGAACGTAGTAATAAGCCACGACGGAGGTGCCGGCAAGCAAGGCGAACAGGACCAGACAGAGAATCGCCATACCGACACGTGAAGTCCAGAAACCGCGGGCGATTCGAATGCGCAATCTTGTTCTCCGCTGAACCTTTGCAGACTCGAAGAGCTAAAACCGAAACTGCCGCTATCGGGCGCTGGGTTCGCCTAAGCCCATCTCAATTGATTCAGAATCCTATTTTAGATCGAGCGGTTGTCCGCGTGGGGATGAAATTCAAGCGTAAATTGATAGACCATCAAGTCGACCGGAACGGAGTATGCGGTCGAGATGTTGACGTCCCCCTGCTGCAGCAGGATTTGGATGTCCTCCCTCTTCTTGAGAGGGATCGAGAGTTCTTGGGCTTTTCTCCAGATGTCGTCCCGGATGTCGTCCTCGGTCTTCTTCGGATAGCCCGCCAGGGCGAAACGCGCCTCGCTCTGGACGGCATCTTGGAACTGGTAGTTCGCAAAATAGGGAGGAACGATCTTCACCGCCGTGAACACCATCCCGGCCAGAACCAGCAAGGTGAGCACGAGGTTCAGTCGTGAGCCCCCCCGTTCGCCGTTGCGTTCGATGAGCCGGTTCAACGCCATCCTCCACACGTGCGAGCGAGATCCAGTCGAAAGGTAGCACGGGCTGGTTAGCGCAGAAAGGTCGGCGTGGCGCGGCTGTTTGCGATCAGTAACCTCGCTCGGGGGCCAGGGGAGAGGCGGGGTCTAGGCGATCGTCGTCCGGGGGGACGGCGGTCGTGCTGCCGGTAGCCCGGGAGGGTGGTTCCTCTGGCGGTATCGATTCGCTCCCCTGAACGCCGGAGGCGATCTTCTCCCCTCCCGTTGACGCCGCGGCCCGCATGGCCTGC
Source organism: Candidatus Cybelea sp. (assembly GCA_035622135.1). Classification (GTDB taxonomy): domain Bacteria; phylum Acidobacteriota; class Terriglobia; order Acidiferrales; family UBA7541; genus Palsa-295. The sequence goes on from DASPVZ010000015.1 coordinate 32,166, forward strand.
GAGGCCGGGACCGCCGCGGTTGCCTGTAGCTGTTCGAGGAGAGCTTCCCGGGATCCGGCGAAGAAGCTGTTGATCAGCTGGCCGACGGCCTGGCTGCGGGCTTCCTTGAGGCTCAACCGCGCACGATAGACGTAGGCACGGCCTCGTTTCGAGCGTTCGACAATCCCTTTGCAGGCCAGGCGGTCCATGATCGTCATGATCGTCGTATAGGCGCGAGGACGTCGCTCGGCGAGGTGCTCGCGGATGTCGCGGACGGTGGCTTCGCCGAGCGGCCACAGCGTGTTCATGCAATCGAGCTCGAGCGGCGCCAGATCGAGAACGGATCGGCGTGGCACGGGTCGCGTCGCGTTTCCCGGCGTCGAGTTGGCCGCGTCAGACATGTGCTAGTGGCACAGTAGGGATGAATTCATGTCTTTTCACCGAGACGATCCATGCTCAGCTGCCGTCCATTTCCGCTCGCAGCCTCTGCCGCTTGCGCCGGCTTAGCGGCGGCCGCGGCATCGCCAAAGTACTTTTCGGCGAGGAGCAACGCGCGGCGAAGCGACGGATTCCGCGAACTCCACCCGTCCGGTGCGCAGCTCGATTCGAGCGTCTCCCGAACGGCAGCCATTTTCGAGTCGAGATCGTCGAGGAAATGCAGGGCGACAGCCTCGCGCGTTTGCGGAAGCGCAGGCGACCCGAACTCGTACGTGCCATGATGGCTCAAGATCAGGTGCTCGACGATGACGGCAAGCCTGGGCGGAAACCCCGGAATGGCCTTGATCTTATCGCGAACCAGGCCCACGCCCAACATGATGTGGCCGAGCAAGCGACCTTCTGTCGTGTAATCGATTTCGCGCGCGTAGCGTAGCTCATCGACCTTACCGACATCGTGCAGGACGACGCCGGCGAGAAGCAGGTCGGCGTCGAGCTCGGGATAATACGGCCGGATTGCGGCCGAAAGGCCGATCAGGCTCACGATGTGCTCGAGCAAGCCGCCGATGAAGGCGTGGTGCATGGTCATGGCCGCCGGGGCGCGCTTGAGGCGCGGGGTGATGGCGGGATCCTCGATGACGCTCGCGAGAAGCTGCCGGATCCAGGGATTCCTCGCCGAGGCAACCGCCGAGCAGAGCTGAGCGTAGAGCGCCTCGATGTCCTGCTTTGTGTGCGGGAGGAAATCGTTCAGATCGTAGTCCGTTTCTCGAACCGGCACGATCTGCTCGACTGACAACTCGAGCCGATTGTTGTACACCTTGGCCCGGCCGCGGACGCGAATCACATCGCCCGATTCGAACGTTTCAACCAGCGGAGCGAAGTTCTCCCACATCTTTGCGGAAATCGAGCCCGTGCGGTCGCCGAGCTCGAGTTGAAGCCAGGACGTGTTCCCGCGCGCGGCGGTGCGAATTTCCTTCTCGCAAACCAGGAAGAGGGCTTCGACGGCTTGCCCGTCTTTGAGGTCGGCGACATAGGCAGATTTCATGGCTTGATCGTGTACTCCGGAAACCGGCGTCCAGCCAGGCACACCTGGGCCTGGCTCGTCCCCTTCCCGGACAAACCTGCCGGCCAACTCCAGGTTCGTCGTTAGTCGGTGAATCGGAATCCGCGCGTCAGGAGCCGCTGCTCTTGGTCGGCAGGGGCAGTTTCTTCTTGCCCTTCTTCTTCGACTGCGCGTCCGGCGTCGGCGCAACTTCCTGGATGGCCGTCTCGCCTGGAACGGCGGCCGTATCCGTATAGCCGGCCTTCACGAGCACGTAGCTTTCCTCGCGCAGTTGCGCCAGATAATCCCGCAAAGCGGGCTGCATTTTGTCCATGTACAGCTGGTTCTGAATCTTGTCCTGCACCACCGGGAGCGGCTGCAGCCCGGCCTGATAGTGCTCGACCACCTTGAGAACCTCGAAACCCGTTTTCGTCTGGATCACGTCGGTGATTTCGCCCTTGTTCAGCTTGAACACGGCGTCGTCCAAGGTTTTGTCCAGCATGCCGCGCTTGAATGTACCAATCACGCCGCCATCCTTCGCCGTCTGGCCTTCCGAATAGCGCTCAGCGAGCTGGGTAAAATCCGCCCCCCTGGCCAGCCGATTGTGCAGGTCTTCGGCCTTCTTGCGGATCGAGAAAATCTCTTCCGGTGTCCGCCCCTCTGTGCTCAGGAAGATTTCGGCGAGCACGACCTGCTCGGGAAGGTCGAATTCCTGCTTATGCGCGTCATAATACTGCTTTACGGCGTCCGGGCTTATGTCCATCTTGCCGGCCACTTCCTGGCGGATGACGTTGTCGCGCAGCAGCTTATTGCGCATCTCGGTCTGATAGTCCTCCCAGGCAATCCCGGAGCCTTCGACGGCCTTGCGCAGATCATCCATGGTGGCCAGGCCGTTTTGCTTGCGCACGTCGTCGAGCTGCTTGATTAGGTCGTTATCGACATTGATGCTCATGTCCTTGGCCCGTTCGACGAGCAAGGCGGCGTCGATCAATCCGCGCAGCAGGTCCTTTTCCTGATCTTTTACCTCCGCCTGGATCTTCTCCGGCGTGCACCCCTGGCATGCCTGGTTGACTTCGTCCTTCAGCTCCTGGTCCGCTTTCTGGTAGTCGGAAAGCGTGATGATTTCATTGTTTACGCGGGCCACGATTTGCTCGACGACCGTTCCCTTCGATTGGGCAACGAGGGGCGTTGAGGCCAGCAAGAGCGATGCCCCGACAAGGAGAAATTCAACCGAGCACAGTTCACCAATTCTCATGACGAGCTCCGAGGGGATTTTATCCCTACGATTGTAGTTGCAGCAATACGTTTCTGACAGCAGCCATCGCCCCGCCCTGATAGCCTCTCCAGTCGAGCCAGAGGACCCCGCTCGGGTCGAGCCGCATGTCGCGATGTTTGCGAATCAATTTCACCAGACGCTCCGGGCCAAGCGGCGTCTCGTCGTAGAACCGGAAGGCCAGCTGATCGCCCCGGCGATCAATGGTGGCCACCAGGAGCTTTTCGGCCAGGGCCTTGAGGACCGCGTAATCGAGGAGGTTTTCGACCGCCGGAGGAGGAGGACCAAAGCGGTCCTCAAGCTCCCTGCGAACCTCATTTCGCTCCGCTTCCGAGGCCACGCCGGCAATCCGTTTGTAGAGGCGCAGGCGCAAGTTCTCGCTCTCAATGTACTCAGGTGGGATGCGGATTTCTTGCCCGAGGTTGAGTGTGGCCCGGCGTTCGGAGCTGACCGCTTCACCCTTGCGCTCGGCCACGGCCCGTTCGAGCATCTGACAGTAGAGGTCAAACCCGACGGCCTCGATGTGGCCGTGCTGCTCGCGTCCAAGCAGATTGCCCGCGCCCCGCAATTCAAGGTCGAGCGCGGCGATCCGGAAGCCCGCGCCCAAGTCGCTGAACTCCTTCAAAGCGCCAAGGCGCTGTCGAGCGATGGGGCTCAGATTGCCGCCGGGGGGGACCAGCAGATAGGCGTAGGCGCGCTGATTTGAACGTCCGACTCGCCCGCGCAGCTGGTAGAGCTCGGAAAGACCCATGCGGTCGGCGCGATTAATGAGGATCGTGTTCGCGCGAGGGATGTCCAGGCCGTTTTCGATGATGGTGGTGGAGACGAGCACATCGGCATCGCCGCGAACGAATTTCAGCATGACCCTTTCAAGTTCCGTTTCCCGCATCTGTCCGTGGCCAACCACAACACGCGCTTTGGGAACCAGTTTCATGATCAAAGTGGCCATCGAAGCGATGGACTCGACCCGGTTGTGCAGGAAGAAAATCTGGCCCTGGCGCGCAAGCTCTTCGCCGATGACACGCTGGATGAGCGTCTCGCTGAACGGGGCGACGGTCGTTTGAATGGCCAGGCGATCCTTGGGTGGAGTTTCGATCACGCTCATGTCGCGCAAGCCGACGAGCGACATATGCAGGGTGCGCGGGATGGGCGTGGCGGACATCGTCAGCACGTCGACGTTCTTGCGTATTTCCTTTAGCCGCTCCTTGTGTGCGACGCCGAAGCGCTGTTCTTCGTCCACCACGAGCAGTCCCAGATCGTGAAACTTCACGTCGCGCGAGAGGATGCGATGCGTCCCGATGACGATGTCGACCCTCCCTGCCTCGAGTTCAGCCAGCGTCTTCTTCTGTTCTTTCTCGGTGCGGAACCGGCTCAGCATCTCGATGCGAACCGGAAATGCGGCAAAGCGGCGTCGAAAGGTCTCGTAGTGCTGGAAGGCCAGAACCGTAGTGGGCGCCAGCACGGCAATCTGCTTGGAATCGGCGAGGGCCTTGAAGGCCGCACGCATGGCCACTTCCGTCTTCCCATACCCAACATCGCCGCACAGCAGGCGGTCCATGGGCAGAGGTGATTCCAGGTCGCGCTTCACATCGTCGATAGCGTGTTGTTGGTCGGGCGTTTCCTCAAATTCGAAGGCATCCTCGAACTCGCGCTGCCAGTTGGAGTCGGGCGGAAAGGCGTGGCCGGGCGCCATCTTGCGCTCCGCGTAAAGGGCCAAGAGCTCGTCGGCCATGTCGCTGAGCGATTTGCGCACGCGAGTCTTTCGCGCCTCCCAAACGCCCGCTCCGAGGCGGTCGAGAACGGGCTTGGCCCCGCCCAGCGCTTGGTATTTCTGGATGAGGTCAAGGCGCGCCAGCGGAACATAAAGCCGGGCATCATCGGCGTACCGAAGCAGCATGAACTCGTCGCTCGCTCCATCGACGGAAACCTGGCGCAACCCGTCGAACTGGCCGATCCCGTGGTCGAGATGAACCACGTAATCGCCACTCTTGAGGTCGGCGAGGTCGCTGAAAAAGCTGGCCGCTTTGGGGCGCGTGCGCGGGCGCTGCGGAGCGGGAAGCGTTTCGAACAGATCCCGGTTCCCGTAGAGGATGAGTCGGGCTTCGGGAAAGCTCACCCCCTCTTCGAGGTGGGCCTTGACAAGAGTGACAGCCGAGAGGCCGCCGCTCGATCCCTCGCCGGCCAGACGGGTGACGGTGACATCCTCTTCAAGTTCGCCCAGGGCATACGGCACATCGTACTCGCGGCAGATGTCGGCGAGACGCTCGAGTTCGCCCGTACTCGCAGCCGAGACTAAGACGTGCTCCCGAGCTGTCACCCGGCCGCGCACCTCGGTCAGGAATGCGGCCACATTCCCGTGATACCGCGCGGTGGGTTGGCTTGCGAGCACGCGGAGAGGTTCTCGGAAATCGCGAGGGATGTCGTCGGAACCGACCGGCCCGGCAACGATCGGCGGAGCAGGCGGGCGAGAATCGCCGCGGCCACTGTCTTCCTCCCGCGCACCACCCTCGGTTCCCCTCTCCTGCTCCATCTCGAGACGCTCGAGCCCGAGCCGAGGGGCCATTTGTCGTGCGAGCAGCCATTCCTCAGGGTCCAGAATGTAGCGATTGGGCGGCTCAGAAATGGGATCTTCGGATTGGTCGAAGGCCTCGGCCAGTTCGGCGCGGTATTTTTCGACCGCCAACTCGAGGTCGCCCGGTTCGTCTTCGATGGTGATGAGTTCCGGGGCGAGATCAAAGAGCGTCCAGTTCCGCTCTTCGCCGAGAAGAGCACGAGATTCCCAGCCGGGATAAAAGCCGGCGGGAGGCGAGTGATCCTCCCGATCCCTTCCTGCGCCCCCTCCCACCTGCAGGGGCTCGACGACCACGGCGCGCCGCAGAAATTCCGTCAGCGGCATCAGCGTCACGCGTTCGACTGGACCCGTCGATCTTTGCGTTTCGGGATCGAAGGCGCGGATCGATTCGATCGTGTCGCCCAGCAGCTCGATGCGAACAGGCTGCGCCGCCTCGGGCGAGAACACATCCACGATCCCGCCGCGAACCGCGTATTGGCCGGGCATGTCGCAGCTGAGCTGCTTCTCATAGCCGGCGCTCGAGAGAAAGTCGAGGAATTCTTCGAGTGGAATCTCCTGATCGCGTTCGATCGTGCGCGCCAACTGGGCGTAGAAACCGCGCTCGCGCATACGCCACAAGGCCGCCTCGACTGGCGCGATGAGTACATCGGCTTCACCGGAGGCGAAACGCCACAAAGCTACAGCCCGATCTTCGGAAATCTCCGGATGCGGCGAGCGATTCTCGTAGGGGAGAACGTCCGATGCCGGGAACAGCACGACTCGCTTGCCGTCCTTGCCGGTCAGGGCGCGGTAGAACCAGCGCAGGGGTTCAACGAAGCCCTCCGCGCGCTGGTTCGATTCGACCAGAAAAACCGTCGCACGTCCGGACCCGGCGAAGGCCAGGGGAACCAGGAGCGCCTTGGCCGAGTCCGTGAGACCCGCCAGGCGAACTTCTCCCCCGCTCTGCCGCAGAGTTCCCAGAACGTCGTCAACGGCAGGCAGACGGCCGACCGAGGCGAGGAGCTCAGATACGGTTGGTAGGATCATTCCTCTAACGAGCTGATGCGAGCCAGAAGGCCGGCGGTCGAGTATCCCGGCTCGGGCGGTATGTGCACGAATCTCGAGCGGGCCGCCTCGGGGCGTGCATGCCGGTCTACACGGGTAGCCGCGCGACCCTCGACGACAATATCGGGCGCCAGGCGAGCCAGGAATTCCCCAGGCGAGGATTCTTCGAAGAGGACGACGAAATCGACGGCGGCCAGAGCGGCGAGGACTTCCCCGCGTTCTGTGGCGGGCATCACCGGGCGCAGCGGGCCCTTCCCGGGCGACCCTACTGTTCGCGAACGCCGGCGAACCGCCGCGTCGCTTTCGACCGCGACGAGGAGGATGTCGCCCAGACCCCGAGCCCGTTCGAGCAGCCGGATGTGGCCGGGATGAAGCAGGTCGAACGCTCCGCTCGCGCACACCACCACACGCCCGTCGCGCTTCCACTCGCCCCGGCAGGAAATCAGCTTGGTTTCTGAGACGACTTGTCCCAAACGTCTATTCCTCGATCGTCCCGAACGGGATAATCGAGCGAAACAATTGTAGCACGCGGCGAGGGAGGAGCCTGCCGTGCGTGGCCGTCGAGGTCGTCCGATGCGGCCCTGCCCGAAACGACATTCGATGCTATACTCGCGCTGGTGTCGGGGTCCCTTTCCGCTATCCTGACGTACACATGCCGGAGGCGCGTATCAAGGAGATCAGCATCGTCGGCGGGGGGCCTGCGGGCGCACTCTGCGGCGAGCAACTGGCGCGTGCAGGGTTTCGGGTCACCATCTTCGACGAGCATCTGGCGTGGGAAAAGCCGTGTGGCGGTGGGCTTACGCACAAGGCCATCGAGGCGTATCCATTTTTGCTCGACGCGCCCCAGCCCAAGAAGATCGTTCGCATCGCCGAGCTGATTTCGAGCCGCGGACATCGCGCGCGGTTTGAGATGAGTTATCCGATTGTGATCTACGCGCGGAAAGTGCTGAACGGGTTGCTCCTGGACCGCGCACGAGCCGCCGGATGTACGACGGTGTGTTCGCGCGTCACGGCTGTGAACGTTGACGGCGACACCGTGCAACTGACCGCCTCGGGCGAGACGCGTCGCGCCGACTTTGTGGTGCTTGCCGCCGGAGCGCGAAATCAACTCTTTCCGGGAACGACGGCGCTCGGGGCCCCGGATCTGGAAGTCACGCTGGGCTACTTCGTGCCGACGGAAGAAGACATTATCAAAATCAAGTTCCTGCGGCAGTTTGAGGGCTACCTGTGGTCCTTTCCTCGATCCGACCATCTGTCCGTGGGCATTTGCGCGAAGATGGGCCAGGGTTCGAGCCAGCAGCTGAGGCGCCACCTGGATGATTTCGTCGAGGAGGAAAGCATTCCAACGGGCGGAGCGCGCTTTTTCAGCCACGTGCTGCCGTCTCCGCAGGCCCAGACCCTTCGCGGAAGGCGAATCGCGGGCAGGAATTGGGCCATGGCCGGGGACGCGGCGGCCTGCGTCGACCCCATTACGGGCGAGGGGCTCTACTACGCGCTGCGTTCGGGCGATCTGCTCGCGCAGGCCCTGATCGAAGGGCAGCCGCAAGCCTACCCCGAACGACTGCGCGCCTTTGTTTTGACCGACCTCGAGTTCGCCGCAAACATTGCGCGAAAGGTTTTCCGCGGAAACTTCTTGGGCTCCGCGATCACCACACGGATGGTCCAGCTGCTGAACTACTCGCCGGCTTTTCGCGATCTGATCCGCGATGTATTCAGCGGGGCACAGGACTACCGCAGCCTGAAACGGCGCCTGTGGAACCAATTGGGCATTACCTGCACGGAAATCGCACGCCACTTTCTGGATCCCCGTTCGATTGCAGCGGCCATGCGGCAGACCTCGAGATGAAGCGCGCCGCCGGGAACAAGGGCAAAAAGAAAGTTCGACGCCATGCGCGCCCGGGCACTGCGAACAAGGCGGCCTCGGCCCGGCGCGCTCCTCGGCGGAATCCCCCGCCCGCGCCCGTCTTTGACAGTGGGCGCCCACGACTCGGCCTTGAGGCCAGTGTCGAGATGCCCGTGCGGCATGAATGGACGATTCGGTCCTACGACCCGCGGCTGCCGGCCGTGCTCTCGACGCCTGCGATGATTGGTTTGATGGAGCTGGCGGCGGCGCAGGCGGTCGAGGCAGAACTGTCTCCGGGTGCGATCACGGTAGGAACCCGCATCGAAGTCGATCACCTCAAAGCGGTGTCGCTCGGCGCCCTAGTTCGCGCACGGGCGCGACTGGTCGGACAGGAAGGGCGGTTCTTGATCTTCGACGTCGAAGCGCGATCCGGCGAACTCGTGATTGGACGTGGCCGCGTGTTTCGCGCGATTGTCGAGCCGGCGAAATTCGCTGCCGCCGCCGAGGGTCGAGCGTAAGTAGGCAAGAGATCGTTCCAATCGGCAGAAGGTGGCCCAGATCGACACGCTCGGCTGTGGGTCATGACTTCAAGTGGCCGCCACTGCCTCTCGCGAGACCCCTACCCGCCTGAGAACGAGCGCCTGCCGTGGTGTTCTTCTTGCGCATAATCTGACGCGGGTGGATGCGCCCGACTTGATCTCGGTTTGGCGAAGAGCGCTCGCCTGACCGCCATGCGACGTATTGCAGCAAGTGATTTGGTAAGCTAGAGTTAGAAGACAAAAGCTGGTGTGGCGGAACTGGCAGACGCGCCGGACTCAAAATCCGGTGGCCGCAAGGCCGTGTGGGTTCGATTCCCTCCACCAGCACCATTAAAACAAAAGGGGTTAGCAGATTTTCAGCGCCCCACGTTCGGACAAACGGATCCCGTTTTGGAACACGCGACTCAAAATCCGGTGGCCGCAGGGCCATGTCGATTCGGTTCCCTCCGCCAGTAGGAACTCCGCCAAGGAATGGGCTCGACGGAATCAACAAGGTGGGGACGAGAAACTGTGAAGCGCGGTCTGCTCGTCGGCATAATCGGAGATCACCTGATGGAGATTGGTGAGGCGCAGCGTCTCCTGGACGCGGGGGTTCAATTCGACAGCCTTTAGTTGCGCCTGATTTTTGCGCGCCGTGTACAATGCGCGCACGAGTTGCCCGAGGCCGGAGCTGTCCAGGTAGGAAACATCGCGAAAATTGAGCAGAAGTTTTCGGTGGCCGTCCCGAAGCAAATCGACGAGTAAGTCGTGAACGGCCTCCCCCTCGATCAGAGTGAAACGGCCGCGGACATCGATCAGGGTCACGTCGCCCAGCTGTCGCGTGCTTGCACTGAATCCCACGGATACCCCAAGCCTCCTTCGAGAACCGTCGTTCTATTGTACGTCGGGTTTTCGGCAATGCGCGGGGGATGCTGTTGAACTCGGTGGGGCGCTCGCTACGCGGTGAGGTCGGCAATCCAAGAGTCGAGAATCTGCATCTGGTCCGGTGCCGGATCGACAAAGAGCACGCCCATTCCGATCCCTTCGTGGACGTAGATGATCTTGCCGCGCGTGAAAAACGTGCCCTGATCGCGAATGATGCGAAGCCGAACCATGGTCCCGGCCGGCAGCGTGTTGAGAACGTCGATATAGCATCCCTTGCGGCTGATTTCCGACACTCGTCCCGAAATGCGAACCCCACTGGTCGACTCCTCAACTTCGACAGTTGCGATCAGCGTGTATCGCGGGACGGAGCGTTTCTCGAGAAAGCCGCCGGACCCCTGCGAATCAGAAACGGGCATTGGATTTATTCGCTTAGGACCCAGCCTGGCATACCCGATCGCGGTAGACCAGACCGATGCGCGGCCCATGACGCGAAAAGCTAAACGAGCGCCTCCCCCCATGGTCTGCCGGGATCTAGATACTGGTTGGTTATCTCGAGAGGTGCATTGCGCAAATTCCGCGATGAGCCAAGCCGGGATGGCGTTTCGGGAAGGTTTGTGCGCGGTCTGAACCCGCATTCTCAGAGAGCGAGGAGCGGCGCGGGCCGTGGCCAAACGCCCGGCCGTCTACGCGGCTCGGGCAGCCAAACGCTCCTCCGTGATGGCCAAAGCGATTCTTAAGTTCGAGAACAAGAATTGCGCTGAGAATTGTTCGGTCCGCACCGGAACAGCCGCGCGGTATGGTTCGAGGTCTTTCCATGCGGAGATGAAATCGCCCGACGTAGCCCGCGACGATCTCATATAGTCGAGCATTTGCCCTACCAGTTCGTCCAACGAACAGGCCAGCAGCAGGCGGCACACTTCGCGGTGGCAGTCTGCCAGCGCCTGGCAAGCCACGTCCGGGCCGAACCGATCGGCCAGCCCCTCGTGGTAGTACAGACCGGAATTGTAATCCCGCAGGGAGGCAAGATAGATGAGCTGATCGAGTAAACGCGGGATTTCGGTCAGCGTGCGCGCACGCACATGGTCGACGGCTCCCTGAACATCGCAGCGCTCTGCTGCTGCCGCCAAAGAACCTCCTAGGGAACGGCGCTGCTACCCGCCGATCCGTGCCCAACCAGATGGGTGCCGGGCGGGTTCAAGAAAGCCAAAGATCGTTCGGAAACCTCGCATACCTTGCCGGCTATTCCGGTAGCGCGGCGAACCATGCCGGAGGCCGCGTACGGGCCGCGCAGGTACAACGTGAGCTGTAGGATCCGGCAAGCGAGGAGCAGCGCAGCGAAATCCACGGCCAGAACAAGTTCCGCACGCGGATTCAGCTCGGCAATGCGGCGGGCGTGAGTCGTGTGGAACTGTTTCAAGCTAAGCAGCTGTTGTCGGAAATGCGCGACCCAGGTAAGGGCAATCGTTCTTCTCTCGGAGAGGAACTTCTCCTGCACGCGCCGGGAGCATGCGGCTCTGACGAATTGCAGATCCGTTTTTGCGAAGATGCGGTCGACCAGTTCCGGAGCCAACAGGGCCGTCTGCAGCGAACGAAGGGCTTCTCGGGCTTCGATGACCGCCTCGGCCGTGCTGTTGGAGCCCGTTTCCGATCCGCGGGCGAACAGCGACAGCAAGACCAGAAAAGCGGCCCCCGACACCAGACAGAGTGCCAGCCCCATCATGAGCGCGCCGCCTCATCCATGTGCTTGAACTCGCGCAAAGTCCCGGCTGCCCGATGCCGCACGGGATGCCGCCCCTTTGTTGGGGGTGTATGCTAGCACAATAGCCGGTGGAGGGAATACGTTTTCCCCGGTCTCCAAAACTCCCTCAATCACTCACGGGATCGCCGGCTCGAAGTGTACTTCAGGGTAAGACGCAGAAAAAGAGATAACCATTTGGGAACCGCCAGCCCATTCCCGCCTGGAATTTATGCGCGATCCGCTGTATCCAGAATAAGCTGAGTGTGGATCGCCTTTCGATCAATGTGACCAAAGCCCAGATGAGTTTGCTTGCGACCGATTCGGAGACTGAAGCCGCCGCGCTTCACGAAGGGTACAAGAGGCTCGACCGTCGCCAATGGTGGTTGTGGTCGTCGACTGTCCTCGTCTTGATTCTCCTCACCCTCGCGGTGGCGTCCTTCGCATTTCCGGCCATGCTCGGCCATGAGGAGGGGACGTACTCGTTCTATCTGAGCCAATCGGTGCGGGCCCTGGTCGGGATCGTCCTGCTTTTTTCCGTGTATTCGGTGTACCAGCAGTATCAAATCATCCGGATGCGCAATCAAATCGCGACGCAAATCCAAGCGCTGTCCAAAATGGAGTCCTTGACCACCGAGGTGTACAAGCTGGCTGCACTGGATCAGCTGACCGGCATCTACAATCGGCGCTCGGGCGAGCAGCGGCTCGCTGAAGAGATGAGTCGGGCCGTCCGGCATGGCCGGCCCCTGACCCTCTTGCTCATCGACATCGACAATCTGAAACAAATCAATGACCGCTTCGGCCATGCAGCCGGCGACCTTCTGCTCAAGCAGTTCTCCGAGCGCCTGCAGCGCGCGATCCGCGGCTCCGACCTGGCCGTGCGGTTGGGCGGCGATGAATTCATGGTCCTGTTGCCCGAGTGCCGCACCGATGAAGTGACCAAGGTCATCGCGCGCGTCGAAGGGCTCGAAGTTCAGTACGAGCACGACCGACTGTACTGCCGATTTTCTCGCGGCTGGACGGATTTTCGGCCCGGCGAGACGGGGCACGAGCTGCTCAAGCGCGCCGACGCCGCGCTCTATGAGAACAAGCGAGTCACGAAAAACAAACCGCTGGCGCAGCCGACTTGCGCCCCTCAAACGGTGGTTTGAGGGCTTGTCGAGGGGGTTTCGGCCGAGGATTCGATGGATATCTCAGCGGGAAACAACGGCCGAAAATGTTGTTGCACCTCGAGGGGGTGCTTCGTAAGATAACGCCGTGTTGTAGGAAAAGGTACCCATGCCGAAAGAAAAACCCAAGGTCAACATCGGCGAGGTGATTCGCTCCTATCGCAGCGACCGCGGTCTGTCGCAGGGCGACATCGAGCGCCGCACCGGCCTGCTGCGTTGCTATCTCTCCCGGGTCGAGAACGGGCACACGGTTCCCTCGCTCGAGACCCTGGCCAAGATCGCCGAAGCCATGGAAATCAGCCTGGCCGATTTTTTCCCCGGCAGCGACACACCGCAGGACCGCGAAACGCGCAAGGTCCTTGGCGAGCTTTCCGAAGATGAGATTCGCTTCCTGGCCGAGATCAAAAGGTACTCGACAGGACTCTCCGACGATGACAAGCGGCTGGTGCTGGCCATGATTCGCAAGATGGCTACCGTGGTTCCGCCGCCCCGGGCGGCCGGCAAGACGGCCAGCGCCCGCCGGCCCGAGGTGTGAGGCATCGGCGGTATTTCGAGCGGCATGCGGCGGGAGAGCCGCCTGCCCCTTCCTCGCTACGTGTTTAGCCTTCCTTTCGCGTAAAATGACCCTGGACATGAACCACGGACGCCATTCGACGGTAGGGGTGAAGGTGGGCAAGGTGCAGGTGGGCGGAGGCGCGCCGATCGTCGTGCAGTCGATGACCAACACCGATACTGCCGATATCGCGTCCACCGCACAGCAGTGCCTTGAGCTGGTCCAGGCGGGGTCGGAACTCGTGCGCGTCACGGTCAACATCCCCGAAGCGGCGGCGGCTGTTCCGGAGATTAAAAAGCGGCTGCTCGACTCCGGTTGCGACACCCCCCTCATCGGCGATTTTCACTACAACGGGCATGTGCTGCTCACGAAATACGGGGATTGCGCGCTTGCCCTCGACAAGTACCGCATCAATCCGGGAAACGTCGGACATGGGCAGCGGCGGGACGAGCAGTTCTCGACCATCTGCAAAGTCGCTCGGGACAACGGCAAGCCCGTGCGCATCGGCGTCAACGGCGGCTCGCTCAATCAGGAGCTCGTCATGCGCAGGATGCAAGAGAACACCGATCGCGATCTGGGCAAAACCTCGGAAGAGATTATCAACGAGTGTATGGTGATTTCTGCACTCCAGTCGGCGGAACTGGCGCTCGAATGTGGCCTCCGCAAAGATCAGATCATCATCTCCTGCAAGGTTTCGCGTCCGGGCGACTTGATCGATATCTATCGCGACCTGGCGCGCAAGACGGACCAGCCGCTGCACCTGGGCTTGACCGAGGCGGGGATGGGAGCGAAGGGACTGGTGTGGTCGGCGGCGTCCATGGGGATTTTGCTCGGTGAGGGAATTGGCGACACCATTCGCGTTTCGCTGACGCCGCGACCGGGAGGGGATCGCCGCGAGGAAGTCTACGCCGCCTGCGAACTGTTGCAGTCGCTCGGGTTGCGCACCTTCGCGCCGAGCGTGACGGCGTGCCCGGGTTGCGGACGGACGACGAGCACCACCTTTCAGGAGCTTGCCGAGAGCATTCAGGGCTACCTTCGCCGCAAAATGCCAGAGTGGAAGCGCAACTATGAGGGTGTCGAGGAATTGAAGCTGGCCGTGATGGGCTGCATCGTCAACGGCCCGGGCGAATCGAAGGCGGCCAACATCGGCATCAGCTTGCCGGGCACGGGCGAAGCGCCGCGCTGCCCGGTGTACATCGACGGGCAGAAATTCACGACGCTCGAAGGGACTTACGACGAGCTCTCCGCCGCATTCCAAGCTTTGGTTGATGATTACGTCGAAGCGAAATATCGCAAGCGCGAAACCCCGCTTCCCGCGGAAGCACCGTCCGGCCCGGCCGTTGCGGCAAAATCCTCGCTTCCCATCATCGCATAAGTCAACGCGTCTTAGGCCACACAGGTCACCTCCCGCTCGCGAGCGAAATGCCGTGTTGTGCGGTAGACTCACCGAAGATTCATGCCCGCTGAGACACCTACGTCCGCAACGGCAGGGGTGCCGGCAGAGGAACGCGCCTCAATCGCTTCAGGCGCGCTTCGCAATGAGCACAAGAACCGTCCCTGGAAACTCGGCTTCTGGGGCCTGATCGTCACGCAGTTTCAGAATGCGTTCAACGATAACGGGCTGAAATTCCTCGTCATTTACATCATTGTCGCGATGGACTTCACACCGAGCCAGCGCGATCGGCTGGTTTTTATCGTGAGCGGCCTGTTCGCTGTTCCTTTCATCCTGTTTTCCATGCTGGGCGGCTATTTTGCCGACCGCTACAGCAAACGCAGCGTCGTGATCGGAACGAAGTTGATGGAAGTCGGCGTGATGGGTTTCGCCATTGCTGCCTTCGCTCGGCACAGCCTCCCCATGGAATGTGCCGGAGTTTTTCTGATCAGCACTCAGTCGGCGCTCTTTGGACCATCGAAGTACGGCCTATTGCCGGAGTTATTGCCGGAAACGCGCCTGTCGTGGGGCAACGGAATCCTCGAGCTCGGGACCTTCCTAGGAAGCATCGCGGCAGTCATGGCTAGTGGTTATCTGGCCGAACGCTTCCGCGGCCGCGAGGTGATCGCGGCCCTGCTCTTTCTGGGATGCACGGCCGTCGGACTCACTACGAGCTTGGCCGTGACGCGGGTGCCTTCGGCTGATAGGTCGCGCAAGTTTCCCTGGAATCCCTTTGCGGATATCGGAGCGCAGCTGAAGATTGTGCGCTCCGACAGCGTGTTGTCGTGGGCCGTGGTCGGAAACACCTACCTGTGGTTCCTGGCAGCGTTGTTGCAGCTCACCGTCGTGATTTTCGGAAAATTTGTTCTGGGAGTGGACGAGACGCATATCAGCTATCTCCAGATCGCCCTTTCCATAGGAATCGGGACGGGAAGTTTTGCGGCCGGTTATCTGTCCGGCGGGAAGATCGAATACGGACTGATTCCTTTGGGCGCGCTCGGCATGACGATCTTTGGCGGACTGCTCTACCCATTTGGCCACACGATGGAGAGCTCCGAACTGCTGCTAGCGCTTCTTGGATTCTTTGGTGGATTCTTTGCCGTGCCTCTGAACGCGCTGATTCAGCATCGCCCGCTTCCCGAACACAAAGGCGGGGTGGTTGCGCTGGCAAACTTTCTTTCGTTTGTTGGCGTTCTTCTGGCCGGCGGCGCTTACTACCTGTCCTCCAGCACCTTTCACCAGACGGCGCGTGGGATTTTCCTCGACGGGGCCGCCTTAACTCTGGTCATGACAGCGTACTCAATCTATCTGCTGCCGGATTCTCTTCTGCGGCTGGTGCTATGGATCCTGACGCACTCGTTGTACCGCATTCGCGTCGAAGGGCGCGACAACATCCCGGAGACTGGCGGCGCTCTGTTCGTTTCGAACCACCTGTCGCTGGTCGATGCGATGCTGTTGATCGCCTCGACCGACCGGCCCATTCGCTTCCTGATGTTCAAGGGCATTTACGACCTGCCCTACATCAAGCCATTCGCGAAAATCATTCGGGCCATTCCCATTTCGTCCGAGCTGCGGCCCCGCGAAATGCTGCAGTCGCTGCGCGAAGCCACCAACGCGATCCGCTCGGGCGAAGTCGTTTGCATCTTTGCCGAAGGGCAAATCACGCGTATCGGACAACTGCTTCCCTTCCGCCGCGGCATGGAGCGCATCATGAAGGGTGCCCAGGCACCGATCGTGCCGGTGAACCTGCACGGCGTGTGGGGCAGCATTTTCAGCTTCGAACGTGGCCGCTTCCTGTGGAAAGTGCCGAGGTCGATTCCTTACCCCGTGACGGTGAGCTTTGGAGCACCCATGCCGCCCACCGCAACCCCGTTTGAAGTGCGCCGGGCCGTGCAGAATTTGCAGACGGAGGCCTATGGCCATCACAAAAAACGGTTGCGCACCCTCCATCGCGGATTGATCAACACGGCGCACCGCAAGCCGTTCCGGTTCGCCATGGGAGACAAGCGGCGGCCGCGGATGAAATGGGCAAGTGCTCTCCTGGGCGCCATCCTGCTGGCGCGCCGTCTGCGCACCACCTGGGCAGGACAGGAGATGGTCGGAATTCTATTGCCGCCCTCGGTGCCGGGCGCGCTGGTGAACTTCGCAGCCACGCTCTCGGGGAAGATAGCGGTGAACCTCAACTACACCTCTTCGAGTGAAGCGCTCAAGTCGTGCGCCACGCAATGCAAGCTCGAAACGGTCCTCACCACGAAGGCGCTGCTCGAGAAAATTCCCCTCGAGGTCCCCGGGAAGGCGGTCCTTCTGGAAGATGCGGCTCGATCCCCCAAGTTCGGCGAGAAGATCATGGCCCTGCTGCTGTGGTTGCTGCCGGGCAGCTGGCTCGAGCGCGCGCTCAGCGGCGGTAGCACGCGCGGCCTCGACGATCTGGCCACCGTGATTTTCTCTAGCGGCAGCACCGGCGAGCCGAAAGGGGTCATGCTCACCCATTACAACATCGCCTCCAATATCGAGCAGGTGGCCCAGACATTCATGCTCGACCGCCATGACTGCCTGCTTGGCGTGTTGCCCTTCTTTCACTCGTTCGGTTTTACGGTGACGCTGTGGATGCCGGCCGAGCTGGGCGTGGGAGTCGTCTATCACCCGAGTCCGCTCGATCTCGCCGCGGTCAGCGAACTCGTGCGCGATTATCGCGTGACGTTTCTGCTCTCCACCCCGACATTTCTGCAAGCATATCTGCGCCGCTGCTCACCGGAGGACTTTGGCAGCCTCGAGTTTGTGGTGGTGGGCGCCGAGAAACTGCCGGACCGTGTCGCGCTGGCCTTCGAAGATCGGTTCGGCATCCGTCCGCTCGAAGGCTACGGCGCGACGGAGTGCTCGCCGGTCGTCGCGGTCAATACGAAGGATTTTCGCGCCCCCGGTTTCCGTCAGGTCGGCGCGAAACGCGGGCGCATCGGACATCCGCTGCCGGGAATCAGCGTCCGCATCGTCGATCCCGATACGCATGAAGCGGTCGCCGCTGGAGCGCCGGGACTGCTGCTCGTTCGCGGGCCCAACGTTATGCAGGGCTATCTCGGTAAGCCCGAGAAAACCGCTGAGGTTCTGCAAAACGGGTGGTATGCGACCGGCGACATCGCCGCCGAGGACGAGGATGGATTTCTGACCATTACCGACCGCCTGAGCCGGTTCAGCAAGATCGCCGGGGAGATGGTGCCGCACATCAAGGTCGAAGAAAAACTGCAGGAACTCGCCGGCACGACCGAGCAGACGTTTGTGGTTGCCGGCGTGCCGGACGGACGGAAGGGCGAACGCCTGGTCGTGTTGCACACTCTCGAACCCGAGGAACTCCAAGCCGTGCTCGACCGGCTGCCCGAGTGCGGCCTCCCGAATCTCTGGGTGCCCCGGCCCAATCAGTTCTTCCACATCGACGAGCTGCCTCATCTGGGCACCGGCAAGCTCGACCTCCGCCGCATCCGCGACATGGCCATGGAATTTTCGCCCGCGGAGACATGAAATTCTCCCGTGTGGTCGCGCTCACTGTTCACATTCGCCGCGCGCGGTGAAGGCCCAGAAAATCCATAGCGCGGTACACAGCCCGATCGTGACGTACGGGTTCAGAAAAGCGCCCACCGTGGCCAGCACGTACATCGGCGTTCCAACGCGGTAGCTCCGGTCGATCCGCTGGATCACTTCTTCGGAAGCGTCCGCCCTCAGCAGGGTGCGGTCGTGCAGCAGGCCGTACCAGAGCAGGTTGAAAGCCAGGCTGATCAGCACGAATGTCCCGCCGTACACGGCGCAGGCCATCTTGGCCGCCGGGGACCGGAGGTATTGCGTGACGAGAGAAGTTGAGAATGGGACGACCGTGGTGAGCATCAGCAGAAGTCCGTTGGCAAACAGGAGCCGCGCGTTCGACTTCTGCACAAGTTTGAAAATCGAGTGATGGCTCACCCACATGATCAAGACCGTGAAAAAGCTGGTGGCAAATGCGATATAGGACGGCCATTGGCGCGCAAGCGCCTGCGCGACGGCGCCCACGGAGGCGGCATTTCCGAGTTTCGGCACCTGAAGGTCCAGGGCCAACAGGGTGATGGCCACGGCGAACACCCCATCGCTGAAGGCCTCGAGCCGGCCGGTTTCCCTCTCCTCGGCTTGAATTACGACATGTTCGACCATGGGCTCACCCTCGCATGATCGGCGGCGGATAAGCAGCCCGGTTGCAGAACGGATCTCTCTCGTGGGATTGTACTCCGAGAGTCACTGGCCTTTGCAAATACGCACTTAAGCTGGCCAGAGATGCCATTGACATGAGATTTTCCGCCCCTCGACAGTTTACGCTTGCATCAATCTCGCTGTTCTCGTAAGATTGCCGATGCTGGAGGACGTTCGGCATGACCGATAGCGACAAAGACAATTCGTTAGCAAGGCTTGGGGCGTCGCTCGGGGATCGCAGCCGAATGGGCTCCGGTCCCGCGCAGTAGATCATTCGCAAGCCTTTGTAGCTCAATTACATTCGCAGCCGGGTGGAGTGTTTTTCTGGTTCCGGGTACTTTTAGTGAACCAAACTCCGTAGAGGACTGCTTCCCGCGGCAGGTGGCCTAAGACCAGGTTCTTTCGTTTTGGGCGGCTGCGCGCGGGGCAAAACCTCAGGGCGGAGCGGGGTCAACGCCGCGACGGCGTTTGCCTGTGCCCTGGTCCGAGGCTGCAGTCTTTTCCCGAAGGCGAGCGCCATTCGCTCGCGAGAAAGGTCCATGGGATGGAAATCAGAGTTAAGAACGGCACGCCCATACACGGTCCGTCGCTGTGCGACACGTGCAGTCGCGCTCACATCGAGCGAGGCTATAGCGCGAGCGAAAAGGTCGTGATCTGCCGTGCCGTGGACCCGGCGCACGAAATCAAGTTCCCTGTGCGCGATTGCACGGATTATATCGATCGCACACGGCAGACTCTGTGGCAGATGGAGCAGATGGCCTGGGTGCTGACGCCGCGCGGTCCGAAGCGAAAGGCGGGCTTTTCGCCGCCTGCCAAGAGGCAAGAACGAGAGGAGCACATCGAGTTGATTTTCGACAGCGAAAGTTGAGCGAGGCCAGCCGGTGGGAGTCGAACGGTCCGTCTGGCCTTTGGGCTTACCGTTCCGCTTCGGGAGGTCTCGCAGAGGGCGATCCTGCACTCGTTCTCGCCCCATCTTGTCGAGGAGCCTCAAGGGCGTGGGTTCGCGTTGCGCGACGCAGTCGATGCTAGCCAGTCGCGCAACGGAACCTACCTCGACAAGGCGTCCGGCCAGGTCTGTCGAGGGCAGGAACGTCGCCGGCCGCAACAGCCGCAGGGCTATGTCGGTGGGCGCATCGACAGCGGAGGGAAACCCGTTGTCGAGTCGATCCGCGCGTTCGAAAGCGCGGCCGCAAGCGAAGAGAAGGGGCACGGAGTCTAGATTCCGTGCCTCGCAAATTCCTTGCGTACCTGTACGCCCGGGGGCCGGTCCGGGCCGTCTAGAAGATGTGAACGCGAATCTGCAGATACTTCTTTGGATTCCGCCGGAAATCATCTACCAGCAGGCGCATATCACCCGCCAGGCCCGTCATGTTGTCGTATAAGGCGGGATTGCTGAACATCTTCCCGAGCGTACCTTCGTTTCCGTTCAGCTTGGCCGTGGCGTCGCGGACATTGGCAGAAGCGTCGCGGAAATTGTTATACGCCGTGTCGTCGGTCACGAATTTGCCCAGCGAGCCTTTGCCGGCCTGTACATCGCTGATCACTGCGTTGCTCTTCTCCGCAATCCCTTTGAAGTTTTGGGCCATCGACGGATCGTAAATCAGCCTGCCCATTGTGCCTTTCTGGTCGCGAACTGCAGTCATGACATCATCGACCTTGCCCACGACGCTGCTAAAGCGATTGTACAATTCGTCGGATGTGAACAGCTTTCCTGCCGTTCCGTTTCCTTCCTGAACCGACGTCATCATGGCCTCAAACTTCACCGCGCCCTCATTGAAATGGTTGTACAGCGAAGGATCATTCACGAACTTCCCGATGGTGCCCTCTCCGCGGTTCATCTTCTCGATGATGCCACTGAGCTGTGTCGACAGGACGTTTAGATTCTGGGCCACATCGTAGCCCCTTTGGACCACGTCGCTGATTTCCGGAACCAGGCTGCCGGGGACCACGCCGCCGGGGGGAATGGGCGTGCCGGTCACGCCCCGCGTGATTTCAACGTACCGGTTGCCCAGCAGGCCTTCGGTCACTAGGCTGGCCGTCGAGTCTGTGCGGATTTCGTCGCGATACTTCTTGTCGATCCTCATGACTACGGTCACGTTCGCGCTCTTGTTCTGCGGATGAGACGTCAGGGTCACGGTTTCCACGTTGCCGATGGGCAAGCCGTCGAGAGCCACGGGAGCTCCGTGTTGCAGGTTCTCGACTTCGGGCAAGTAGGTCCTGAGGTTGTATTTCGACACCCAGAGTCCCCGGCTGCCGGTGATGTAGAAGATGCCCAGCGCCATGATAATCAAAGCCACCAAAGCAAAGATTCCGACGCGGAGCTCCGACCAGCTTAGCTTCCGTTGTGCCATCGCTTCCTCCTCGAAATCAAACGCGGCAACGCGCGGTTGAGATTTGCAAACGGCGGTTCGGCTACACGAGAAATCTCTTCAAGAATTCGTCCGATGTCTGCAAGAGACCATCGACCTCTCCCGCGAAATAGGTTTGGCCATTCCGAAGCACCAGAACGTTTGTGGGTGGCGCTTCGGCGCGATTGCCGTTTCGCCCAACCGGGACGACCCGTCCGCTCGTCTGATCGAACCGAAAATTGGCCAGGCCAAACGCATCCTGCACACGATGGGTGGCCACCAAGGAAGTAACACCCTGCAAATCGCGGCCGCGCATGATGAGCGTGATGATGGTTTGCGAAGTCACTGGATCGAGTCCCGCCGTCGGCGAATCGTAAAAAACGAGCGGCGGATTATCCACCAGCGCGCGCGCGATGGACACGCGGCGGCGCATCCCGCCCGAGAGCTCGGCTGGAAATTTGTCGATGGTCGATTCCATTTCGACGAACCGAAGCACGGTGCGCACCCGCGTATCGATCTCCTCTTCGCTGACCTTCTCTTCGCGAAGGCGATAGGCCACGTTCTCGGCCACGGTCATCGAGTCGAACAGCGCGCCCTCCTGAAAGACAAACCCGAAGTGGCGCCGAAAATCGAGCAGCTGCCTCTCCGACATGAGTCCGATATCCCGCCCCATGACCCAAATCCGGCCGGCATCTGGCCGTAAGAGCCCGGCCCCAAGCTTCATGATGACGGTTTTGCCGGATCCGCTTACGCCAAGCAAAACCATGGTCTCGCCGGCACAGATCTCGAAGGAGATGCCGCGCAGGATTTCACCTTCGTCGAAGGAGATGTGAACGTTTTCGAACGAAATCAGGGGCTGGCGCGTACTCGTCTCAGCCATGCGCTCTACCCACTTGCCCGTCCCCGGACACAGTGCCGATCATGGGTGGTTCTCCCCTTTTGCGATTATAGATGCAAATTGCAAGCATACGGTGCTCAGCTTTCCAAGCGCATCCCGAGTTCGCGCACCGAGCCGGTGCCTACCGGGAGAGCAAAGCGATGGCTTGCGCGGTTCTGGGCGCGCCCGAGAGGTTAGGCGCAATCACGGCAGCGGTGAACAAAGGCAGATCTTCGCGGTTTCGGCGATTCAGCCGACCGACCCCGTCACGGTCACAATGTATACGCAAATGTGCTCGGGCGAAAGGGTCAGGGGGCGACTCTACAGATTGAAGATGAAGATGAAAAGGCGAGTGATGAACAAGTCGACGACGATCACGGCCACGGAAGAAATTACGACAGCCGAGGTTGTTGCGCGGCCCACACCTTGCGTTCCTCCGCGCACGCGCAGCCCCTGGTGGCAGCCGACGGTCGCAATAATCAGGCCGAAGACAAACGGTTTGACCATACCGATGACCACATCGCCAACGGCGAGCGAATCGACTGCGCGGGTCCAAAACTGGATCGCGCCGACGCGAAGCGTGAAATGCGCCATGGCGTACCCGCCGAGCAGCCCGAGGAAATCCGCAATGGCCACCAGCAGCGGCAGGACGAGCGTGGCGGCCACGACCCGCGGAGTCATCAGCTTGCGGATCGGATCGGTGCCCAGCGCACGCATGGCATCCACCTGTTCGGTGACCACCATGGATCCAAGCTCGGACGCGATTCCCGAGGCGTTCCGTCCCGCCACCAGAAGAGCCGTGATTGTCGGCCCCAGTTCCCGCACCAGCGCAATGGCTACGGCATCGCCGGTCAGGGCGGTCATCCCGAACCGGGCGAATTGGGAGGCCGTGTTGAGCACCAGCACACCGCCGATGAACACGGCAGCAATCGCAACGATGGGCAAAGAGCCGACGCCGACCAGGTCCATCTGTTCGAGCGTGTCGCTCCAGTATTGCGGAGGCGTGAAGAGGTTAGAAATCGACTGGACGGATAGGAGGGTGTAATCCTGAAGGGCGAAGAGCCCACTCTTGAGGGCTTCGCTCATCACCGATGGGACGGACACATTTTCTGCGGCCTCGATCATCAAAGATCTACCCGCACCCTCGCCCAATTCCAGCGGCAGCTTCCTGGCAAGCGTATCGTTCACAGCAACTTGCGTCAAGGAAAAGGGGCCGATTTCACCGTGTCGTGTTGCCCGCTGACAGGCAGGCCATGGACTCACGTCCGGGGCGGCTGTTCACGAAACCCGTATGGGTGCCCCATCGATCCGCTGGCAAGGGTGAGATTCGCCAGCGGTTCAGAGCGGCGTAAGCTGCCGAAGGGCGTATCAAGGGACTCGGCACATCCCCGGCGATGGGTTTCGGTTCGAGGGCGGGCCGAGCGGGGCCGCAGAGAACGATCGAACCGACGCAAAAACACCGGTTGTTTCACTCATGCTTCAGCGCGATCATGGGATCGACGCGCGCCGCCCACCGCGCCGGTATATAGCACGCTGCAACCGTGACACCTCCCATCAGAACCGCGACGGCTAGATAGGTTAGCGGATCGGTGGCGGCAATTCCGAACAAAAGGTCTTCATTAAGCGCGTCAGCAACAACGCGCCGATGGTACCGATCACTCCTCCCGCTAAGGCGAGCCGCAGCCCATTCGCCAAAACGAGCCGAAGCACGGTACGGGGCCGGGCTCCGAGCACCATGCGGATGCCGATTTCGTTGGTTCTCTGACTGACCCGGTAGGCGGGTAGCCTAGCGGGATTCGATCGACAAGCTTTCCTAGCCAAAGATTCATGTACCGTCGTACGATCGAGAGCAGCAGGAGGCGCAATGGATTGGCTAGAGGACCTGCCCTACGCCTTGCGGATGCTTCGCAAGAACGTCGCCTTGACAGCGGTGATCTTGGGATCTCTGGCTATTGGAATCGGCGCGAATTCAGCCATCTTCAGCGTTGTTGACGCACTCCTGTTGCGCCCGTTGCCTTATCCCGGCCCCGCACGCCTCGCCGCCGTATGGCTGCACTCTCCAAGAATCGGTATTTTTCGCGACTGGCCCTCTCCCGGCGAGTACGTGGACCTCCAAAACCAGAATCACTCCTTCGAGGAAATGGCGCTTGCCCAAAGCCGCCCTTTTACTCTCACGCGACGCGAGCAGCCCGAGCGCGTGGAAGTTCTGCGCACACAATCGACCCTGCTAGACATATTCGGCGCAAGGGCCATGCTGGGCCGTCTGCTCTTGCCGAGGGAGGACGCACCGGGAAAAGCGCCGGTGGCCATCCTCAGCTACCTCACCTGGCAGCGACTGTTCCATTCCGACCCGGGCATCGTCGGGCAAAACATCATCCTTGATGGGAATCCATTCACCGTGGCGGGAGTTTTGCAGCCCGGTTTCATGCTCAACTCGGAAGTACTGCCTTCCGAAGCGCCCATGGACAAGGTGGATATTTATCTGCCGTTGCCTTTGGGGCCCGATGCCGCCGAGCGCAGGGGCGATGAGAACTACAACATCATCGTTCGCCTCAAGCCGGGCGTTTCCCTGCGCCAGGCGCAGGCCGACGTTGACATCATCGCCACCCGTATCCGCGAGAAAGACAAGCGCGACAGCAGCTTTGGCATGGACGTCGTCGGTCTCCAGGAGCAGGTCGTCGGGGATGTGCGCCGCGCGCTGCTTGTGCTTCTCGGCTCGGTCGGGCTTGTCCTGCTTATTGCCTGCGCCAATATTGCGAACCTTCTCCTCGCCCGCGCCGTTGGCCGGGAAAAGGAAATCGCCATCCGCACGGCTCTCGGTGCCGGCTGGCAGCGCATCGCGCGGCAATTGCTGACCGAAAGCATCCTCTTTGGGCTCCTCGGCGGTGCGGCCGGGCTCTTCGTCGCACGGCTCAGCCTTTCCGTCGTCCGGGCCATGAACCCAGGTAACATTCCTCGGCTGGAGGACATCCACATCAATGGCGCCGTTCTGGCCTTCACGTTCGCCATCTCCCTTGCCACAGGCCTTGTCTTCGGCCTCGTACCGGTATGGCGAGCCGTCAAAGTGGACCTGAACGCCTCTCTCAAGGCGGGCGGCCGCAGTGGACAGGCCGACGGCGGTTTGCACATCAGGCGTCATCGTTTACGCGCGTTGCTCGTTGTTTTCGAACTCGCTCTTTCCCTGATGCTCTTGATCGGGGCTGGCCTCCTTCTCCGCAGCTTCGTCCGTTTGCAGAACGTGCCCCCTGGGTTCACGACCGATCATGTGTTGACCATGCAGCTCGCCGTGAATGACCCGAAGTATCGTCAGGATCGGTTCCTGGCCGGCTTCTACCGCGAAATCGAAGCTCGCGTTGACCAGCTGCCCGGCATCAGGGCGGAAGGTGGGGTTTCCGTGCTTCCCCTCACTGGATCGGTCGGATGGGGGAACATTAACGTCGAGGGCTACACCCCGCCTCCGGGGCAGGAGTTGCAGGTTGATCTGCGCACTGCAAGCGCGGCCTATTTCCAGGCCATGCAGATTCCTCTCCTCGCAGGCCGCTACTTCACCGCGCAGGACACCCTGGACATGCCCCAGGTCGCCCTCATTGACGAAAAGTTCGCGCAGCGCTTCTGGCCGCACAACGACGCCATCGGAAAACGTCTGTGGTTTGATCCGAAGAAACCCATCACCATCGTCGGCGTCGTCGGAGTGGTGAAGCAATACGGCCTGGGCACGGAAGGAAAGATCGTCGCCTATTTCCCACAGCAACAAGCACCCGATCCGGACATTTTTCTCGTGGCTCGCAGCTCCTCAAACCAAGCAGGTCTCGCCGAGGCCATCGCCGACGAGATTCACGCTGTCGATCCCGGGGTTGTCGTCTACGGAGTCCGCACCATGCAGGACCTCCTGTATCGTTCGCTGGCACGCCAGCGCTTTTCGACGACCATGTTGGGCGCCTTCTCCGCTTTCGCACTCGCACTGGCCGCCGTCGGTCTCTACGGCGTGCTGTCCTATCTGGTCTCTCAGAGCACGCACGATATCGGCATCTTGGTCACACTGGGCGCGCGCCGGGGAGACATTATTGGTCTGGTTGTCGGGCAGGGAATGCAGTTGACGCTGATCGGCGTACTCGCGGGTCTGGCCGGAGCGGCCGTGCTGAGTCGCGTAATGGCCAGCATGTTGTTCGGCGTCAGCACGATGGACGCGCTGACCTTCCTGGTCGTGCCCGTGTTGCTGGTCTCGGTGGCTTTCGTCGCTACCGCCCTACCGGCCTGGCGGGCCACGAGTATCGATCCCCTGGTCGCTCTGCGAGAAGAATAGACCCATCGCCGGCCTCTTGGGCCGACGCGGTTTCGTCGAACCTTTCCTCGCCGCGGTCGCCCTTCCGTTCAAAATACTCTTGTCAAGCGCCTATACAGATAGTAGGGTTACATACAAACATAGGAGACGGCATGCCGCAGCCACGATTGACCAAGCTCGAACTGCAGATCATGGAAGTACTCTGGACCTCCAGCCGCGCTTCGATCCGGGAGATCCAGGAAAGTTTTCCTGAAAAGCGCAGGCCTGCTTACACAACCGTGCAGACCACCGTCTATCGTTTGGAAGGCAAGGGAGCCGTGCGTCGGGTGAAAAAGGTTGGCAATTTCCACATTTTCGAGGCGGCCATTTCCCGCGAAAAGGCGCATCGCCGGCTGATCGACGAGCTGCTGTCCCTCTTTGGGGGACACCCGCAACCTCTGATGGCGCACTTGGTCGAATCCGGGAAACTCACGCTCGAAGACATAAAGGAATCCGAGAGGACGCTCCGCAGGCTCGCCCGAAAGGATCGGACCCAATGACGGTCCCCAATTTGCCGCTCCTCGAGAATCATCTCTGGCAATCGACTCTTTGCGTTCTCGCCGTGTGGCTGCTCGCGCTCCTATGCAAGCAAAGCCGGGCGGCCGTCCGTTATTGGCTTTGGTTCGCAGCCTCGGTGAAGTTCCTGGTTCCCTTTTCATTCCTGGTCAGCATCGGCGGCCGATTCGGATGGAGAACGCTGCCCGCGGTGACGCACCCCGAGTGGTCAGTTCTGATTGCCGGTGTCGGCCATCCCTTTGCGGCGGTGCGGGCCACAGTAGAGCTTCGAGCATCGCCTCCCCATTCCCTGGAGGTCCTGGGCATTGTCCTGTTCGGGATTTGGCTGTGCGGTTTCACAGTCGTGACGACTTTGTGGATTCGAAGTTGGCACAAGATGCGGTCGATCAAGCGCGCAGCGACGCCGCTGGCACTCAACGTGCCGATCCCAGCCATGTCCACACGGTCGCCGGTTGAACCTGGTGTGTTCGGGATTTTCCGGCCCGTACTGCTGCTGCCCCAAGGTATCACCGATCAGCTGACACCGGCGCAACTCGGTGCGATTGCCGCGCACGAGATGTGCCACGTCCGACGGCGCGACAATCTGACGGCTGCCATTCACGCGGCCATTCAAGCCATTTTCTGGTTCCATCCGTTGCTGTGGTGGATCCGGACCAGACTGCTCAAGGAGCGCGAACGCGCCTGCGACGAAGAAGTGCTGCGCATCGGCGCCGAGCCGGGCGTGTATGCGGAAGGGATACTCAGGGTTTGCAGGTTCTACCTCGAAGCGCCTACAGGTTGTGCGTCCGGGATTGCCGGCGCCGACCTCAAGAGACGAATTGTCCGGATCATGACCGAATGCTTAGGGGATAGACTCAATCTTCGCAGAAAACTGCTATTGGGTGCGGTCGCGGTCGCGGCGGTCGCCGGCCCTCTGGCGTTCGGTTTTGTGAATGCGCCACGCGCGCGGTCAGAACACATGCAGACTGCGGCATCGCCTTCCTTCGAGGTCACCTCCATCAAACGGAATCGATCTGGCGACAGAAGGTTTTCTGTCGGGCTCCACCCCGGCCGGTTCACCACGAAAAATGCAACGACAAAATCCATCATAGAGTTTGCCTATAACCTTCGTTCCGATACTCAGCTCACCGGCGGGCCGGGCTGGGTTAATTCCGATCGTTACGACATTGAAGCGAAAATCGAAGACCCGCTGTTCACAAAAATATCGAAACTCCCACCCGAGCAGATGGAGGAGCAGGTCCGATTCATGGTTCAGTCACTCCTCGCGAATCGATTTGGCCTACGCGTGAGTCATTCGACAAGGGAAGTCCTCGGTTATGCCCTGGTCATGGCACCGAATGGGCCGAAGCTCGTCGAGGCAACCGGTCCGGATTCGAAGGGATTTCAAGGGACAATGATGCAGCCGGGTAAGATTACCTTCACTGATGCACCCACCGCCCTTCTGGCGGACGTGCTCTCCAATGAGCCAGATCTTGGAGGTCGGTTCGTTTTTGACGAAACCGGACTCAAGGGCAAATACAATTTCGCCTTGCAATGGACGGCAGACGGACCGGCATCGTCGCCGAAGGAGGCAGGCGGTGACCTGCCCATTATGAACGCAGCAGCTCCGCCGGACACTTCCGGGCCTTCGATCTTCACAGCCATTAAGGAGCAGCTCGGTTTGAAACTGGAATCGCGAAAGGGGCCCATAGATGTTCTTATCATCGATCGTATCGAGACGCCGACGGAAAATTGACGATCTGGGCATGGAGTCCTGGAGCCCGGTGAGGCCGCGGGGAGGACTCAGGCTGGTTCTCCTGGCCATCTCAGCCGTAGCAGGAGTTGTCGTTTCCCTTCCTTTGAGCGCATCCCGCCTGCGCGCGCAGTCGGAACAGACAAGCCCTGCGGCGTCGCCCTCGTTCGAAGTTGCCTCCATAAAACCCAATCGGTCCGGGGCTCCCAACCGATTCATCCAGCTCGGCGACCCGAGCAGGTTCACAACCACAAACATCCCGGCAAAAGACCTGCTCGAGTTCGCCTATCACCTCCAGCCTTTCCAGATCTCCGGAGGTCCCGGCTGGATCGAGTCGCAGGGATACGACATTGAGGCCAAGGTGGACGACACGGTCGCCCGAGACCTCGAGAAACTTCCTCGCGAGCAGCGCATGGATCAAATCAGATTGATGCTTCGCTCTCTGCTCGAGGACCGCTTCAAGCTAAAGGTAAGTCATGAGACCAAGGAGCTGCCCGTTTATGCGCTGGTGGTCGCCAAGGGCGGCCCGAAACTCACCCCAGCGGCCGCTCCACCGGCGCAACCGGCCGGCGCAAACGCTCCGCGAGGACCTCGGGGGCTCGGCATTATGATGTCTCCTGGCGAAATTCGCTCAACGGGAATGCCGATTCGTACCTTGGCCGAGGTGCTCGCACGACAGCCGGAAATCGGCGGCCGCTTGGTGCTGGACCAGACGGGGATCGACGGCAACTATGACTTCACGCTCCATTGGGCGGCGCAGAGTCCACGCGCGCAGCAAGAGAACGCAGGCAACGATCAGGCGCTAGACAACGCACCCCCGGCCGATTCCTCCGGACCTTCAATTTTCACGGCCATTCAGGAGCAGCTCGGTTTGAAACTGGAATCGACCAAGGGCCAGGTCGAGACGCTTGAGATCGTGAATATCGAAAAGCCCTCGGAAAACTGAAGGTCGCCCGGATGGTCGGCCCTAATTTGCGGAAGGCCGTTCGACATGGTCAATCACCATCACATCGACGGGCCCCTTGTGAGACTCAAGCTTGAGACCGAGCCGTTCGCCAAGCGCAGCAAAGATATCCGGCCCGCTGGTCGACGGCAGTTCGCGCGGCGGGGGCATGGCGCCAGCATCTCCTCCGGAGCCCAGGCCCGGAGGAAGTTCCGGCGTCCACTCGAGAATTGAGGCAACAAAGGCAATCGATGGCCTGGCTTCGGATCCTTGGTCTCCTCTTGCTGATGGCCTGGCTCGGCACCGCGAGCCTGGCCGCCCCTGCCGAGTATCGCGGGGTCGTCACCTTCGGCGGCTTGCCGGTCCCCGGGGCCACGGTGACGGCCACACAGGGGCAAACGAAATTCGTCGCGACGACCGATCTGCACGGGCTCTATTCGTTTCCTGGCTTGAACCAGGGCAGGTGGACTGTCGAAGTAGAGATGCAGGGTTTCGCAAAAGCGAGTCGCGATGTAGTGGTCGGACCGAATACGGAGCCGACGGCTTGGGAACTGAAGATCTTGCCGGTGAGGGCGATCGAGGCCGAAATCAAGCCCGCTCGTGAAGCGGAGGCTAGTCAGGCGAGGACCGCCGGCGCAACTCCGCCGGCCCAAGAAGTCGCGCCTCAGCCCGCCGAGGCACCGACCAACACACCTACGCGCGCCGACACATCCGGGCAGGATCTCGGCGAACTGGCCTCGAACGGGTTCCTTATCAACGGAAGCGTGAACAATGGAGCGGCCTCGCCATTCGCACAACTCGCCGCCTTCGGCAACAACCGGAACGGCGGCCAGGGGTTGTACAACGGTGGAATCGGCGTGTTCGTCGATAATTCCGCTTTCGATGCTCGGCCGTTTTCCTTGAGCGGCCAGAACACGCCAAAGGCTTCCTACAGCCGCTTGACCGGTGTGGCAACACTCGGGGGTCCGCTCAAGATTCCGCACCTCATGCCTCACGGCCCGAATTTCTTTGTGGCCTATGAATGGACGGGAAGCCGCAACCAGACCGCCCAATCCGCCCTCGTGCCCGATTTGGCCGAACGCGGAGGGGATTTCTCGCAGGAGCAAAACGCGCAGGGACAACCGGTCGAGATCTTTGATCCGACAACAGGGCAGCCGTTCCCCGGCAACCAGATTCCGCCAGGGCGAATCAGCCCTCAGGCGCAAG
Source organism: Candidatus Cybelea sp. (assembly GCA_035622135.1). Taxonomy (GTDB): domain Bacteria; phylum Acidobacteriota; class Terriglobia; order Acidiferrales; family UBA7541; genus Palsa-295. Next base: position 62,798 of record DASPVZ010000015.1, read on the forward strand.
CGCTGCTCGCTCTCTACCCGGCCCCCAACTTTGCCGGCGACCCAGAATACAATTACCAGATCCCGATGCTCACCAGCACCCATCAGGATGCGCTCTTGTCGCGTCTGGATGAAACCCTCAATTCCAAAAATCAGCTGTCTGGCGGCCTGGCTCTTGTGAGCACGCGGACGGGCAGTCCCAACGTCTTCGGCTTCCTCGATGCGACCGATGTCCTGGGAATCAACACGCGGGTTAACTGGTCGCATCGCTTCGGCTTCGCACTCTTCATGAACCTCGGGTACCGTTTCAGTCGGTTGGCTACGCGCGTCACGCCGTACTGGGAGGACCGTCAGAACGTTTCGGGGGAAGCGGGTATCACGGGTAACGATCAGGACCCTATGAATTGGGGTCCGCCGACTCTCGCGTTTTCAAGCGGCCTGGTTGGATTGTCCGATGCCGAAAGCTCATTTGACCGCAATCAAACCAGCGCGGTTTCCGACTCCGTCCTTTGGAACCGAGCGAACCACAACGTCACATTTGGTGGCGATTTCCGCAGGCAAGAATTCAACTATTTGTCGCAGCAAAATCCGAGGGGCACCTTCACATTTACGGGCGCAGCCACAGAGGGAGTCGAAAACGGCCTAGCCCTGGGAGGGGACGACTTCGCCGATTTCCTCCTGGGAATTCCCGATGCGAGCGCGATCGCCTTCGGCAATGCCGACAAATATTTTCGCGAATCCGTCTACGACGCCTACGTGAATGACGATTGGAGAATGCGGCCGGAATTTACCCTGGATGCCGGCCTTCGTTGGGAATACGGCGCGCCGATCACCGAGTTGTATGACCGCCTGGTGAACCTGGACATCACTCCGGGCTTCGCCGCCGCGGCGCCGGTCGTGGCCACCGACCCGCTTGGCCCGCTGACCGGCCAAAGGTATCCGACCTCGCTCATCCGCCCCGATAAGCGCGCCGTCGAGCCGAGAGTTGGAATTGCCTGGCGCCCCGTATCGGGTTCCTCGCTCGTGGTTCGCGCCGGATATGGAATCTACTACGACACGTCCGTCTATCAAACCCTCGCACTCGAAATGGCGCAGCAGGAGCCGCTGTCGAAAAGTCTGGCCGTCGAAAACAGCTTGGCTTGCCCTCTCAGCTTGGCGAATGGATTCACGCCCTGCTCCGCGGTCATTCCCGACGTTTACGCCGTCGATCCAAACTTCCGTCCCGGCTACGCACAGAACTGGAATTTGGCCCTCGGCCGCGACCTGCCCGGCTCGCTGCAATTGACGCTCACTTACCTCGGCACAAAGGGGACGCGCGGCGTTCAGGAGTTCTTGCCCAATACCTTCCCGCCCGGCCTGGCAAATCCTTGCCCAAGCTGCCCGATCGGATTCGCCTACCTAGCCTCGAACGGCAACCTCGCGCGTCAAGCGGGCGAAGTTCAGTTGCGGCGAAGGCTCCATAACGGGTTGACGGCGACCGTCGATTACACCTTCGCGAAGTCCATCGATGATGATTCGGCCATTGGAGGGCAAGGCGCGCTGTTGCCAACGCAGAACACACCCAATACGAATCCGTTCAATTCCGGCCCGACTTTGTCGACGGAGACAACCACGTCGAACCCGCCCTCGATCGCCCAAAACTGGCTCAACCTCGAAGGCGAGCGGGGACTATCGGTCTTTGATCAGCGGCAGTTACTGAATACGAAGATCCAATACACGACGGGGATGGGGCTTCGTGGCGGAAGTCTCGTGAACGGGTGGCGAGGGAAGCTCTGGAAAGAGTGGACCTTTCTCGCCCAGATCACCGTGGGGAGCGGTCTTCCTGAAACCCCAATCTACGGTCTGTTTCCGGTCCCGGGCACCGGAGTCACCGGAACGATCCGGCCGGACTTGACCGGTGCCCCGCTCGATGCCGCTCCGCCGGGGTTGCACCTCGACCCGTCGGCTTACGCCGCGCCGGCCTCGGGCCAATGGGGTGACGCAGGGAGAGATTCAATCACTGGTCCGGCCGAGTTCAGCCTGGACGCTTCGATCCTGCGCACGTTCCGGCTGGAGCGGTTTTATCTCGATTTTGGGATCAATTCGACGAACCTCCTGAACCACCCGACGTTCGCGAGCTGGAATGCAACGCTCGACAATGCGCAATTCGGACTCCCCGTGGCCGCGAATGCCATGCGCAGCCTGCAGAGCACCTTGCGACTGAGGTTTTGACATGAAACGGGTTGCCACACTGTTCGTCTTTGTCGCGCTCGCTTCGCTCGCGCAACAGGTGGGGCAGAACGCGCCGCAGGAAAACAATGCCAAGGGTACGATCGAGGTCAGCACACGGGCTGTCGTCGAGACCGTCGCGGTCACGGACAAGAAGGGAGACCCCATCGCCGGTTTGAGGGCAAGCGATTTCAAACTGACCGAGGACGGCGTCGCGCAGACCATCAGTTTCTGTGAGTATCAGGAACTGAAGGAAACGCCCGCCGCCGTGACGGCAGTTCAGAAACCGGAAAACGTCACCATCTATGACAAGCTCACACGCACCCAGATCACTCCGGAGCCCCGGGGCAGCTTTCGATACAAGGATCGCCGGCTTCTGGCGCTGTATTTCGACATGACGGCCATGCCGCCTGCGGACCAGATGCGGGCTCTCGCGGCCGCGGAGAACTTCGTGAGAAACCGCATGGGATCGGAAGATCTCGCTGCGATTCTCAGATATCAGGGAGGCAGCGTTGACGTCCTCGCGGATTTCACGGCCGACCGTGACCGGTTGTTGAGCATCCTTGAAACGATGATCGTGGGGGAAGGCCAAGGCTTCGGCGAATCGAGCGGCGACGCCAGCACCTCCGACATCGGTGCCGCATTCGGTCAGGATGACTCCGAGTTCAACACCTTCAACAACGACCGCCAATTGTCCGCCCTGGAAACCGCCGCCAAAATGCTGGGTCAGCTCAGCGAGAAAAAATGTTTGATCTATTTCGCCAGCGGCCTCACCTTGCATGGGCTCGACAACCAGGCGCAGCTGCACGCCACAATCGATGATGCCATCCGCAGCGGCGTGTCGTTCTGGCCCATCGACGCGCGCGGTCTGGTGGCCGAGGCCCCTCTCGGCGATGCGTCAGAGGGGTCGCAAGGCAGCGTGGTAATGTATTCCGGAGCCGCCGCGCTGGCTCTTGCCAGCGATTTCCAGCAATCGCAGGACACCCTCTACGCCCTCGCCGGCGACACGGGCGGAAAGGCTTTGTTCGATTACAACGATCTGACCAAGGGCATCGAACAGGCCGAGCGCAGTTTCTCGAGCTACTACATCCTCGGCTATTACACGACCAACACGGCGGAAGATGGGAAATTCCGGCGCATCAAAATCTCGCTCAACGGAAATGTGTCCGCGAACCTCGAGTATCGTCAGGGCTACTACGCGGAGAAGAAATTCAGCCGTTTCACCGCGGCCGACAAGGAGCGGCAGCTCGAGGATGCGCTGATGCTGCCCGATCCCATTACCGATCTCACCATCGCCATGGAGGTCGACTATTTCCAACTGAACAGCGCCGAATACTTCGTTCCCGTCATTGTGAAGGTTCCAGGGCGCGAGCTGGCTCTGGCGAAAAGAGGCGGTGCCGAACACACGCTGCTCGATTTCATCGGCGAAATCAAAGACAACTACGGCACCACCATCACGAACCTGCGCGACAAAATGAATATCAAGCTGAGCGATCGAACCGCCAGCGAACTGGCCAGACGGCCGATTGAGTACGACGCGGGCTTCACAACTCTGCCCGGAAAATACACGATCAAGTTCCTCGCGCGCGACGAAGAAACGGGGAGGATCGGAACCTACCAGACCGACTTCATCATTCCCAACCTGAATCGAGTGCAGAAGCAAATTCCGCTGAGCGCTGTGGTCCTCGGCAGCCAGCGGATCGAGCTTCGAGACGCGATCTTCAACGCGGTCAAGAACAAAGATAAGCGAGAGAAGGAAGAGTCGGTGAACCCTCTGGTGCAGAACGGGGAAAAACTGATTCCCAGCGTCACGCGTGTATTCCGGGAGAGCCAGGACATGTACATCTATCTCCAGGCCTATGAACCGGGCGCACCCAGCCTTCAGCCCCTGGTTGCATTCGTAAGCTTCTTCCGCGGAGGAAGGAAAGCGCTCGAAACCAGGCCCATCGAGGCGACCGAGAGCTTGACCAACCGCCTTCGCACGATTCCTCTCAGCTTCCGCATTCCCCTCGCTCAGCTACCGGCGGGCGAATACGACTGTCAAGTGAGCGTACTCGACCCCACGGGTCAAAAGGCGGCGTTTTGGCGGGCTCCCGTGCGAGTGCTACCCTGAGTTCGTTCACCAAGGCTCTGGTGTAATACACCTAACGTCCACACGCTAGCGGAGGAATCTGCGGCGAAATTGATGGCCGACCGCCCCTGTTCGGATTATTGCCTAGCGATACACGGTGTGCCAGGGCGGCTACTCGGGCGATGAGCCGGGTGATAGCGACTGCAAATACGCGATGATGGCCACCGCGTCATCGTGCTTCATATGGTAGATGTGCATCGGAGGGCGGATGGGCAGCCCGTTCGGCCCGACCCCGTTCTCGAGCACGCGCTCGCCCTGCGCCTCCGTAAGGCCCGGAAATCCGGCCAAAGCCGGCGCACGTTCCGCCCAGTTCTGATCCGGATGCACGGGCATGATCCAGATCGAGGCGCCTTGCAGCCATCGCGAGTGATCGAGCTGGCCATTTGAATCGCGCGGGGTGTGGCATTCCTGGCATTTCGCCACTTCCTCGACGAGGTATCGCCCGCGCTCGACCTCGGCCTGCTGCGGGGTGACGGGCGCGTTAGCCGTTCTGTCCGCACGCGCAACGGCCGTGTTGTGGCGGGCGGGAATCGCCGCAGGGACCACTGCCGCGGCCAGCAGAAGTACGGCGCAGGAGAGAATTCGAAAGGTCACTGGACTGTCCTCGGAGTATGAAATTTTTCGACACACGGAGCTGCCCGCACAGAATATCACGCCTGACGCGGCGACGAGCTGAGCCCAGGCTCGTTCAGGCCGTCAGCTTCGGGTGCTCCCGATGGAAGGGCGTCGCGTTCTGGTACGCGCGCGCAAAGGCGAGCAATCGTGCTTCGCCGTAGAGTTGGCCAAGGAAGGTCAAGCTGACCGGGGTGCCGGGTCCGCCGTAGTCGCCTTCGATTTCGCCTTTGTCATTCTTCTGCGCGGGAGGTGCGTCCTCACCCCGGAAGCCGTTCGGCAGGATCAGCGCCGGATGCCCGGTAAGATTCGTCACGACCAGCTGCTGGCTGTCGGTCGGCGCGACAATCACGTCGAATCCTTCGAATGCCCGGGCCACAGCTTCCATGGCCAGCAATCGCGCCCGGTTGGCCTGGATGTACTCGACCGCCGGAATCAGCCGCGCGCACCGGAAAATATTCGGCCACTGGTCGGGGCCCTGCAGGGTCAGGAGCTTATCGCGCCCCGTGCGCGTCAATTCATCGAACGCCGCGGCGGCTTCCACCTCGAGCAGCGGCGTCATCGCCTCGTACGGGAATTTCGGCAGCTCCAAGGGAACCAGATCGACGCCCATCGACTCGAGTTTCGCGATGGCCGTCTGCTGGAATCGGCGATCGTATTCGGCGTGCCGGCGGAACTCGTCGCGCCGAGCCTTCTGCTCTTCAGCCCTCTTCTTGTCCTCCGGCGACATTTGCGACGGAGGCTTCGCCGGCGCAGGGGGCGGCTCGAACGGCTGCTCGAAGGCCTTCTTCAGGTAGCCGACGCGCAGCTTGCGCCAGTCGAGGGCCGCGTCCCAGTTGAACGCGGCCGGCCGAACGGTCCGATCGCCGCCATCGGGCCCATAAATCGTGTGCAGCACCAGGGCCGTGTCCTCGACGCTCCGGCAGATCGGCCCCAGCTTATCCATCGTCCAGGAAAGCGCCATCGCGCCGGTGCGCGGCACCAGCCCGAACGTCGGACGCAGACCCGTGCAGCCGCAGCGCGTGCTGGGCGATGAGATCGAGCCGAGCGTTTCTGATCCGATGCTGAACGCCACGCACCCCGCCGCCGTGGCCGACGACGATCCTGCCGACGACCCGCTCGAACCCTGCGCCGGATTCCAGGGATTTCGCGTTTTTGCGCCGAACCAAACGTCGTCCATGGCCAGCGCGCCGAGACTTAGCTTCGCCACGAGCACGGCGCCTGCCGCGTCGAGCCGTTTCACCACCGTGGCATCTTCGTCGATCTGCTGGTTCTCGTAAGGCGTGGCACCCCAGGTCGTGCGATACCCGGCAACGGCCAGCAAATCCTTGCCGCCCCAGGGCAGCCCGTGCAGAGGGCCGCGATATTTGCCCGCGGCGATTTCGCGGTCGGCCTCCCGCGCCTTGGTCTGTGCGCGTTCTTCCGTCAGCGTGATCACGAAGTGCAACTGGGGGTCGTAGCGCTTCAGGCGCTCGGTGTACATATTCGTGAGGGCGACGGCGGAAACTCTCTTGGTGCGAACCAGTTCCGCTAGATCGCGCGCGGTCCAAAAGCAAACATCCTCGAGGTTCTTGGGCACAGCGGACGAAGCGATGGCAGGCGCCGGCGAGATGCGCAGGGGGCGCTTTTCCGTTTCGAACTTCGTCGACGCCAGGACCGGATCGAAATTGAATGCGGGTGCCGCACGGTTGGGCAGGTGCAGCGCGTAAATGTCGTTGTAGCCCTTAACGTGGTCGTTGAGGCTCTCGACCATCATCTGGCGGTCTTCGGTCGGAATCGGCACGTCGGCGATCGCCGCGGCCTGCACGATCATCTCGGCCGTTACTTTCTCGACGCCCTGGGCAAGCGTCCACAGCACGCCGGGGAAAAGTGTCGACCCAAGCCCCCAGGCAGAGCACCTCGCGAGAAACCGCCGTCGCTCCAACATTCGCTTTCACCTCGCTTTTTCGCCCCCGACTGCTGATCCCGGAACAATTTCGACGCATCTACTGCGGCGCCGGAGGTCGACCCTGGCTCCTCCGCCGAGGCGAACAGCCGGGTTCCCTCCGCCGGGCGAGCACGTTTCCGGTTAGTGGCGAGCCGATGTCTAACCGCGCGGTATTGAATCACATGCGAGAAACAGTTTGTCGGAAAAATTCCGCCGTACCGTGCGGAGTCAAATTCGCACGGGCAAACCGAGACTGGACGGGTCAATCTCGATTCTCGCTTGACAACCGAAAAGGCGACGCGTAGAATCGCGAATTGCCCGTAGTCCTTCCAGCTGGCCTGGGAAGACCTGCTCTTTGACAATCGGATGATACATGCCAGAACCCGTTTGGCAATCCGTGTTCTGCCCCGAAGTTTCGAGGCGGAAAGGGATTTATCCCGAGCCCATGTTCGGGCGCGGGATATTTGAGGTCCTCAGAACTCATCTCTGGTGAGCTCTGAGGGCGCAAAACCAAGCGACATATTCAACAGTTCGCGCCGGCCCCCCTCGCATCCGCGGGCAGGGGTCGGAGCAACCAGTTTCAAACGAGAGTTTGATCCTGGCTCAGAGCGAACGCTGGCGGCGTGCTTAACACATGCAAGTCGAACGGGGGCCTGTAGCAATACAGGTTCTCGTGGCGAACGGGTGCGTAACACGTGGACAACCTTCCTTCAGGTGGGGAATAACCCCGCGAAAGCGGGGCTAATACCGCATAACACTGCGAGGGCACATGCTCTTGCAATCAAACCCGCAAGGGGCCAGAAGAGGGGTCCGCGGCCGATTAGCTTGTTGGCGAGGTAACGGCTCACCAAGGCGATGATCGGTAGCCGGTCTGAGAGGATGATCGGCCACACTGGAACTGAGACACGGTCCAGACTCCTACGGGAGGCAGCAGTGGGGAATCTTGCGCAATGGGCGAAAGCCTGACGCAGCAACGCCGCGTGGGGGATGAAGCTTCTCGGAGTGTAAACCCCTTTCGACCCGGACGAA
>DASPVZ010000016.1:0-50845 GCA_035622135.1 Candidatus Cybelea sp.
CACTCGAGGGGTTCAGGCCAAATTTCGGGGCCAACTTGGGGCCAAAACCGGGGCCAAATAGGCCAGAAAGCGATGCGTCCGAGGAGTAAGGGCAGCAGATTCAACGGGACTTTGGCGGAAGCGTGTGGGAGTCGAACCCACCACCCGGCTCGCGAAGAGTCGGATCAATGGCTTTGAAGGCCACGAGGATCACCGGACCCCTTTCGCCTCCGCGCGAGATTATAGCAAGTAGCCAGTGGCTCCGCGGGGGGCGGGTGCGGGCGGCCCGACACAGTGAGGGTCGAGCCTGTTGAGGCAGGACGAAACCAAGCCAAACCGAGCGGCCCCGGGAAGGAACGTTCAACGACCCCGCGCGGTGAATTTCTTGCGCGCGATCTCAATCAGTTTGGCATCCGTGCAGATCTCGTAATAGGCGCGTGTTCCCGGCGCTCCGACTTTGCCTCCCTGCAACAGCGGGCGGACAAGGCCTTTGCGCACGACAACGGGCTCGAGCGATTCCCCGAAGGGGACCTCGCCGAAGTACAGCTGCACGCGTTCCTTGCCCCACGGCAGCGGAAAAGTGCCGCTCATGGGGGCCAGGGAGATTTCCGAGTTCAGCTTCTGAAAACCCTCCTCGTTCAGCTCAATTCCGTTCAAGTTGTAGCGAACCAGAAGCTCCTCGCCTTCATCGCCGATGGTGTCTTCCATCAGCGTTTGCATGATGAACACATTGAACGGTGAACGAGCGTCGTTGAACAGCCGCTTCGCGATTTTCGAGCAGCTGGACAGGCGGTCGGAGAGATTGAGCGCGCGGGAGATCATGATCTTCGAGTCGCCGTCCGCCCACAGCGATGGGGCCGAATCCTGAAAGGCAAGGCCCACGCCGATTTCGAGCATGGGAAGATCAGAGGTCTTCGCCCGCACGTTATAGGCGTTCGTTACCGCCAGTATCTCGCGGGCCAGAACACAGGCCTTCGCCACGGCGCGCCGGGTCGCGCGCGTCGATTCGTTTTCATAAATGGCCAGGATGATCGCGTCGCCCTCGATAAACACAGTCGAGGCGCCGTACCGCTCGAGCATGCGCTTGACCGGCTCATGCAGGTTCATGCTGAAGTGCGAGGCCGGGTTCAGGCCACGCGAAAGCAAGTCCTTCGTGATTCCCGTCGATCCGCGCACGTCGGCTTTGATGATCGTGTGGTTGATGATCGGATCTTCTGTCGGCCGGTTCTCCTCCGGGTGCAGGAACTCGTATAGACTGCGGTTCGCGCGTGACAGCTCGCGGGCCCGTTCGGAGCGGACCAGATTGATGCGCTCCATCCAGGCACCCACGTGCTGGTAGTTTCTGCGGTCACGACGCAGACGCATTAGGTCCTCGGCAAACTGGGAGCAAGCGATCAGGGTTTCATCATGGGATCGTCGCCGAATTGCGCGCGAGGAATCCTCGAGGGCCTTAACGGAAATTTTTCGCGCAGGAAACTGTTCGAGAATCTGCTCGAGGCGCCTGGCCTCCTCGCGATTGACCAGCGCCTTCTTGAGCTGCTGGAGGTGGATGGGCGGGCAGTAGGTCGCATGAATCCGTCGCAATTCGTATCCCGCAAGCACGTGGAAAACCAGATCCCGTTCCTCGAGCCGATGGACCCATTCTTCAAGAAGCTGGGCGCGGATTTCCGGCGCGACGTCGCCCTCATCGGATGGAGCCAGCGGGTCAAATAGCCGACGCGCATTCTGCGGCTGGTTCAAATAATCGCCGAGCCGGTTCTGGTATTCCGAGGACAGAAAGTCCATGCGCTGTTTGGCCGCTTCGATCCGCGGCGCAAGTGTCTCGAGCTCTTTCTCGATGGACGAAAACTTCCCGCGCAGTTCAGCAAGTTCCTGCCTTCCCGCCGTGTTCAGCGCGATGCGCGGACGAAACAATCGCGGAAAGCCTCCTTCGCCGTCGCTGGCGCGCGCAGCCGCTTCCTCCATCTCCTGCTCGACACGGGCCAGCTCTGCGCGCAGCGCTCTGGCCTGTTCGAGCAGCCGTTCGTGGCTTTTGCGCGCCTTAACCAGTTCCTCAGTGTCGTCATCCGGCAGCACGAACTCGCGCACGAAGTCGAGCAGCAGGTTGTCGAACACATCAAAGCGGTCAGGGTCGTTCATGAAATTTCCGAGCAGGACGTAATGCTCGAGCAGCATCTGATCGTCATTGCCCTCGACAAACAGAAAACGATTCTGTAGCAGTTCGTAGGGTTCGTTGAAGCCCTCTCCAAAAAGCGCGCGGCGCGATCGCGTGAGGATGGTTTCCTCGATCTCGCGCCAGATTCGGCACAGCGTGTCGCCAACCTGCCGAATGACGTTCTTCCGATCGGCCTGCGCCTCCGCAATCTTGGAACGCACGACGTGTGCCTGCTCGCTGTGCTCGAATAGCTCGCCCCGGGAGCGGATCCAGTCCTTGCACTCGACGAGGATGCTCGAAAACTGGGTGCTCACTTCCTGGTTGAAGAACTTCAGAAGGGCGAGTTGGTGCAGAACGTCGGTTTCGATCGATTGTTCAAATTTGGCGCGAGTGAGCGATTCTTGCAGGATCTCGGTCAGCAGCCGACGGAAGGCTCCGTGCTCGGGTGTACCGGCCGCCTGCCGGCGCTCCTTGCCGTACCCTGTGGGAAGATTGATCGACTGGCGCACGAGGTCCTGAAGGTATTTGTGGCTGAACTCGACGAATTTCGGGCTGAGATACACGTCATAATGAATGTTGTCTACCCCGAGCACCAGTTTTTCCAGGCGAATCTCGGCCGAGTAGGGCTCGAGCTTCATCCTGGTCAGATGGGCGGAGGTCGGCGCGATGTTGGTCTCGGACATGCGTAGGCGACAGGGTCTCCACTTTAGCTGAGCGGAAAAGCGAGGCGCAATGGAACGGCGCGAAACGGTCAACTACCCTGATGAAAACCGAGCCTATGGGTCCTCGGCCGGTGTCGCGGGTCGATCGTGGGCCGCTCGGAAACCCCCGACGTCTCGCGGCCAGCCGTGCCTCTATCTTGGGCCGGCAGGCCAAAGGTGCAACCAGGCCGCCCTCGCAGGCGGTTTCTGCCTGAAGCATGGCCGCGCTGGTGCCGCAGAACGCCCCGACTCTTCATCGGGTCGAAAGAGGGCAATTGCCGTTCTGCTAACAGCCGGTGCCCTTTGGCCGATCCTGGCCGATTTCATCCGCGAACTCCTCCGTCTGCTCAAATAGCCGGTCGGTCCGTGCGGGTTCGGCTGAAATAGCATTCCGCCAGAGACTGTCTTTGCGGGTAGAATGACGGACCATGTCCAAGCTCATGGAAGGCAAGACGGCAATCGTTCTCGGCGTTTGGAACCAGTGGAGCATCGCGTACGCAATTTCCCAGGCCTTCGTCCGCGAAGGCGCAACGCTTCTGCTTACGTTTCAGAATGAACGCGCCAAACCGACGGTCGAAGAACTTGGCCAGAAGCTCGGCGCCGCCGCGCTTCACCCTTGCGACGTGCAGCAGCAATCCGACATCGATGGGCTTGCCCAGTCGCTCCAGAGCGCAGGACGGAAACTCGACGTGATCGTTCACAGCATCGCGTTCGCCAATCGCGAGGACTTAGGCCAGCCGTTTCTGAACACCTCGCGCGACGGTTTTAAGCTTGCGCTGGACGTGAGTTCCTACTCGCTTGTCGCCGTGGCGAGGGCCCTTGTGCCGCTGATGCCCGATGGCGGCTCGATCATGACCCTGACCTATCTCGGCTCGACGCGTGTCGTCACGAATTACAACGTGATGGGTGTAGCCAAAGCGGCCCTGGAAGCGGAAGTGAAATACCTTGCGAGCGAACTTGGTCCTGGCCGCATTCGTGTCAACGCAATTTCCGCCGGGCCGATCAAGACCATTTCGGCACGCGGCATCAAGGATTTCTCGAAGATTCAGGATTTTGTGCCGCAGCACTCGCCTCTGCGCCGCAATACCGACATTGCCGAAGTCGCCGATACGGCCGTCTTCCTCGGCAGCAATCTCAGCCGCGGGGTGACCGGCAACATCATCTTTGTTGACGCCGGCTTTCACATCATGGCCCTCGGATAGACCCCCAGGGCCGCGCTCGCCAGGAGACTTTCCGGCAAAAGGCGCTCTGGTGCCGCTTCCTAGGGCCCGAGCCGATCCCGCCGTCGGCAGGTGCTACCAGACGTAGCAGTTCATCCGTCGACACATGCTCAAGCTCGCGGATGCGGCGGATGGCGGGTATGGACGTCGTTGCGCGAATCGTGTATATTGTACACAGATACTAGACAATGAAACGGGCACCCCTCATCGAAATCGATCTGTCTTCGTCGGTTCCGGCCTACGAGCAGATCGCCTCCGAGATTCGCGCTCTTCTCGTCGCAGGTGAACTGCGGCCCGGCGCTCGGCTTCCCACCGTTCGGCAGCTCGCCGCCGATTTGACCGTCCATCACAACACAGTGGCTCAGGCCTATCGCATCCTGGCCGGCGAAGGCTGGCTCGATCTGCGCCGCGGCCGTGGCGCCCGCATCGTGTCGCGCCCGACGCCCTCCCGCTCGACGGGAAACACCGGGCGCATGTTCAGGCAACAATTGAAACGCCTTCTGGCCAAGGCCGCGGCCGAGGGAATCTCGCCAAACGACATCGCTCGTCAGTTGGCACTCCATGCGCGCGATGTGATGACCTGGACTCTGGCGAAAGGACGGTCCTGATGCAACTGCACACCGACCTCGGAGCCTGCGGCGACTTGATCGCCGCGATTTCCGCTGCCATGGTTTGTGCACAAGCACCGGGTGGGGACCCTGGCTCTCGGGCTCGAAAGGCCCCGAAGACCGAGGAGCGGAGCCCATGAACGGGAATGCCGTGGCGAGTCCCAGTCTATTCATCGGCGGCGAGATTGTTTTGATCGGGCTGATGTTTCATTTCCTGCCTCAGATCACGCGCAGGGATCTGTTTTTCGCCGTCACCATTGACCCGGCCTTCCGCAACTCCTCTGATGCGCGGCGCGTTGTGCGCCAGTTCCGCATGGCCGTGTGGATTCACTCTCTGATTGCGATCGCAATGTTGGTGGTCGGCGTCGTCTCAGATGTCTTGCCTCTTGTGATCTTCGCTATCGTTTGGCAGATCGCCGGAGAATTCATCGCCTTCCTGCGTGCGCGAGCGCGAGTTCTCCCGCATGCGGTGAGTGCAATCCCGAACCGTGAAGCGGTTCTGGTGGCTCGTTCTGCTGGGGCGGCTTACTGGCTCTTGCAGCTGGGGCCGTTCGCGATCCTCGCCGCGCGCGCCGCGTATCTCCGCGCCAACTGGGAGCACATTCCGGAGCGGTTCGCAGTTCACTGGGGGCTCGACGGCCGACCAAACGGCTGGTCGGCACGTTCCTTTGCCGGCGTCTACGGGCCGTTGCTGATCGCTGGTGGACTGTGCGTGTTTCTCGCTTTGTCTTCCTATGCGATCGTTCACTGGACGCGCAACATTCGGTCGAGCGGGGATGCCGCCGTGCGGGAAGGCCGCTTCCGTAGTGTGCAGTTGGGAGTCATCACAGCCGTTTCTTACTTCATCGCTCTGGTTTTTTCGGGACTGGCAAGTCCACTGCGTTCGAACGCGCCAGAAGAGCCGCACCTCACGCTGCTGCTGGCCGGAACGTTCGTTTTCGTCCTTGCCATATTTGTTGTCATGTTCTCGGTCGGACAAGGGGGAGGGAATCTGGCTCGAGACCAGGGAGGCTCCGCGCCGGTTTCGGTCGGGCCGGTCATTGGCGACCGCACGCCCGACCGATGTTGGAAAGCCGGAATGTTCTACTTCAATCCGAACGACCCTGCGCTGCTGGTTGAAAAGCGCTTCGGCATCGGTTACACAATTAACTTTGGGCACCGTGGAGCATGGCTGATTGCCGCGGCAGTCCTGGCGATCATCATCGCGCCTCTGCTCATTGCTCGATTCTCGGTGCATCCTCGCTAGCGATCACCTCACGACTGGCTTCCTGAGGGTCGGAACCGGCCGTGTGGATAAGAAACGAGCTTAGGAGACGCGGATGGCGGTGACTCGTCAGGAATTTCGCCGCCTCGCGCTCAGCCTGCCGAACGTCGAGGCGAAATCTCATATGCATCATCCGGATTTTCGGGTAGGGGGCAAGATCTTCGCCACGATGGGCTATCCCGATCTGTCATGGGGAATGGTCAAGTTGACGCCCATCGAGCAACAGATTTTCGTCAAGGCCGATCCAGACGCATTCCATCCTTGCAGCGGAAAATGGGGCGAACGCGGCGCCACGAACGTGAAACTTGAGGCCGTAGGAAGGGTTGCTCTGCGGCGCGCCCTCACCGCCGCTTGGGAACTGGCCTCGGCCCTCGCTCCCGCTCGACCTGGACGCGCCAGGCTGTCCCGGCAGTGAAACTCCCGCTGAAGCGTTCCGTCATAGGTCTTCGGTCGATGGTGGGCGGGCGTTCGGCGCCGTAGGATTTCGCCAGGGCGCAAGCGGTGCGCCTGCGACGGCCGCACGCGTGAGCCGGTATTTCCGGGGTGCAAGCGAGCTTTTTGAGTTCCTGTTTTCTGCCTTTTTTGCCCGCGCAGCGCGGGTTTTTCGGTGTCTTGCCTCTTTCTGCCGCCGGGTATACTCTGCTGCCGCAGGCGGCAACGGACCTCAGATTGCCCTCTAGAGTTGCGTAGTCAGGACTTACTTTCGAGCAGCCGCCGCGGGTGATCGTGGAGCCCTATGACCGAAGACCGGGCCGAAGTTAAAGACACGACTGAACTGCGCCGCATGAGCCGTCCGATGGATGAAGTTGACGCGGAAGTCGCCCAAGCGCTGCGCGATGAGCTGCGGCGCCAGGCGACTGGCATCGAGCTGATTCCTTCGGAGAACTTCGTCTCCGAGGCTGTACTGGCTGCGGCGGGCTCGGTTCTGACAAACAAGTACGCCGAGGGCTATGGCACCAAGCGCTATTACGGCGGTTGCGAATTCGTCAACCAGGCCGAACAGCTCGCCATTGATCGCGCCAAACAGCTTTTCACCGCCGAACACGTGAACGTGCAGCCCCATTCGGGCACACAGGCAAACATTGCCGTTTACATGACGGCGCTCCAGCCGGGTGACACCGTTCTTGGCATGGCTCTTGCTCACGGCGGTCACCTGACGCACGGCCATCCGCTAAACTTTTCGGGCAAGATGTACAAATTTATCGAGTACGGCGTCACGCGAGACACGGAGGTCATCGACTACGACGAGCTCGACCGCCTGGCGCGCGAGCACAAGCCGAAAATGGTCGTGGTGGGCGCCAGCGCCTATTCGCGGATCATCGACTTCGCTCGCATGGGGGAGATCGCCCGCTCGATCGGCGCGCTGCTGTTCGTCGACATGGCGCATATTGCTGGACTGGTTGCCGCAGGCGTGCATCCGAGCCCTGTCCCGCACGCGGATTTTGTCACGACCACGACGCACAAGACTCTGCGCGGGCCTCGAGGTGGAATGATTCTCGCAAAGGAAAAGTTTGCGAAGGATCTGGACCGCAATCTATTCCCGGGCATCCAAGGCGGTCCCCTGATGCACATTATTGCGGCGAAGGCAGTCTGTCTGAAGGAAGCGATGGAGCCGGAATTTCGAGAATATGGAAGACAGGTTGTGGCCAACGCGAAGGCGCTCGCGGCAGGAGTTGCCAAACGCGGTTATCGCGTGGTGAGCGGCGGCACGGACAATCACCTGTTTCTGATCGACATCAACTCGCGCGGCCTGGTCGGCAGCGTGGCACAGCCGGCTTTCGATCGCGCCGGAATCACGGTGAACAAGAACGCGATTCCCTTCGATCCGCTGCCGCCCATGAAGGCGGGAGGCATTCGGGTCGGAACGCCGGCGGTGACCACGCGCGGCATGCGCGAGCCCGAAATGGAAAGAATCGCCGGATGGATCGCTGACGTGCTCGATCATCTCGGCGACCCGACAACTGAGAGGAGCGTGCGCGGCGAAGTGGCTGCGCTCGCGGCAAGGTTTCCGCTGTACGCAAAGCGTCTGGCCGCCGCCGAGGCAGCCGAGGCCGCTCGGCCCGTTCACGCCTCTGGCGCGAACTCCTGAGTCGCCCTCGGGGAAGGGGATCGGCCTTGGCTAATTGCCCATCGAGCTCCCAAACGCTGAGCGGGGAATATCATTCGCTCGCGGCGCTACTTGCAGGATGTTCGGCGTGACATCGGCATCCACGTCCCGAAGCGCCCAGCAAATCCCTCCCGCCAGCAGGGTCTGATACATCGTCGAAATCCACACGTCTGGGCGATGACCGAGGGCGGTGTAGAAAACCCGCCCGCGTCCCTCGATCCGCGCCCAGGTGTTCGGAAACGGCGGGCGCTCGTAATGCGGCCCCGCCATGCCCTGGGTTTCCAGAATCGCCAGCACGTGCAAATCCGGCTGAAAATCGCGGAACGGGTACCATTCTTCGAGGATCTCGACACCGTTGTCGAGTGCGGCCATACCCGGGAATTTCTTGTCCGCGACGGCCAGCCGCGCCTTCTGCTGCTGGTCGTGCATGAGGAATTCCGCGCCCAGCATCCTGAGGTATGGGTCGAGATCATGTTCAAGCTCTGGATCGAAGCGGTTCCCGACCGTATCGAAGGTGTCGGCCGCCGAATGGGTGCCAACAAAACCCTTGCCCGCGCGGACCAGACTGAGGAGCCTTTGCTTGCCCTGAAGGCTCATCGGCGGATTCCCGTCCTGGCCGATAGTGGTGAGGTCGCCCGTTGTGTAGAAAAGGAAGGCGTCGTAACGGACGAGCTCGGGGCTCAAAAAGACCCGGCCATCCTTGGTGGCGTTTACGTCAAACCCGTGGCGGCTGCCGAGAGCGACGACGACTTGTTCAGCCAGGCTGAGTTTTCCTCCACTCCGCTTGACCACGGAATGTTCGTAGCCTGAAGACTTCGTAAACATGAGAACCTTCTTCCCTCGCGCGACCCCGCGCGGGTCGACCGTCGCTGTCCGGGCTGAGGAGAGGAAGGGAACTCGCTGTAGGCCATATCCGAGTGCCGCCACTCCCAACCCCCGTAGCCATTGACGGCGGTTCATGGTCGTTTGCCTCGATGGGTTATTTTAGGCGCGGGCCGCGCGCCCGCCCAAGGGAAGATATCAAACAACTTGGATTTCGACTTCGCTCACTTGGCCGTCGTGAATCAAGAACGCCCGGATCGGACGGGACACGCCCGGGAGCGGGGAAACAATGAGGTAGGGGGTTTCCGGGTAGAAGGCCAGCTCGACATCGCGAGGGGAGGGCTCGTTCTTGCCGTTAGGGTGGGAATGGTAAATGCCCAGCAGGTCGATGCCCGCCTCGCGCATTTCGCGCATGCGGTCGAAGATGTCGCGCGGCGAGATCTCATATCGCGTGGACGGATCGAGCGCCGCGTTTGCCGTCGGAAACGCGCGCGTGATCACGCCGTCCCGGCCCCCCAACAAGCCGCACAGCTCTTGCCCGGGATCTGCGCGAGCGTCGACGACCACGGCGTCGAAGATGTGCCGTTCAATGCGGACCAGGACACTCACCTTCCAGAATTCTACACGGCACTCGGACAGAAGTAGAACAGGCAGGGCACACCCGGGAAAGGCCGTGGAGAGGGCGGCTGACGAGCCCCCGGCATCGGTTCTGGGGTGTGCCGGCTAGGCTTTTTGCGCCTGCCGCCGGAGAAATGTGGGCACGTCGAGGTCGTCGACAGGCACATCGCGCACGACCTCGTTGACCGTTCGGGCAACCTCGCCCACGTTACGCGCAACCTGCTGGACCACGTTTGCCGGAGGCGGCGGAGCAGCCGGCGTCGGCGCGGTCTGTTCGCGCCCGGCCTTCCACGTCTTGGGTAGATACGACGGTCGCGTATTGGCCTTGCGGTTGGCCACTTCGCGGAAGCCCGCGGCGATCACGGTGATCTTCACGGCTTCCTTCATCGCGTCGTCCTGCACCGCGCCGAAAATGATGTTCGCGTTTTCGTGCGCTGCTTTCTGGATGATGGTGGAGGCTTCGTGCACCTCCTGGATCGAAAGCGACGAGGAGCCGGTCACATTGATCAGAATTCCTTGTGCACCCTGGATGCAGTTGTCTTCGAGCAGCGGGCTGTTGATGGCCCGATTGGCGGCGTCAACCGCGCGGTTCGTGCCCGAGGCCACCGCCGTCCCCATGACCGCGTACCCTTGGCCCGACATGATGGTTTTCACGTCGGCGAAGTCGCGATTGATGATGCCGGGAATCGTAATGATGTCGCTGATGCCTTGCACGGCCTGGCGCAGGATGTCGTCGGCGATGCGAAACGCCTCGAAGAAGCTCGTGCCGTGCTCGACGCAATCCATCAAGCGTTCGTTCGGAATCACGATGACCGTATCGACGCAGCCGATCAGCTCGGCCAGCGACTGTTCGGCCTGCAACATGCGACGCTTGCCTTCGAACGCGAAAGGCTTGGTCACGACGGCAACCGTCAGCGCGCCGAGCTCGCTCGCCAGATTGGCGACCACGGGCGCTGCACCGCTGCCCGTGCCACCACCGAGCCCGGCGGTGACAAACGCCATGTCGGCGCCGTCCAGCGCTTCGAGAATCTTTTCCGTGTCCTCGAGTGCCGCTTTGCGGCCGACCTCCGGATTCGCGCCGGCGCCGAGACCCTTGGTCAGCTTCGCGCCGAGCTGCAACTTCACCGGCGCGGCTGACAACTTGAGTGCCTGCAGGTCGGTGTTGGCGGCGATGAACTCGACGCCTTCCACTTTGGCACGGATCATGCGATTGACGGCATTCGAACCCCCGCCGCCCACGCCGATCACTTTGATCTTCGCCCCGTTCTGCGTTTCCTCGTTGCTGAACGAAACCCGAATGCCAGATTCTTTCGGCGTCATTCTTCCTCCCAAAAAGTCTTGCCCCGCACACCTACATCCGTTCAGGATTTGTCACCCCACCGCACAAATCCCAAAACTCGCTACGAGCCAGGCTCCCGGCAGCCCGCGTCGGGACAGTCAAACGTCACTGGCCCGCAAATAAAGCCTTCAGCTTGCCCGTCCAGCCCGTCGGACGCGCTCCAGCGAGACGCCGCGTGCGCGCGCCATACAGCACAAGGCCGATGGCCGTTGCATATTCCGGCTGCGCCACTTCATCGCTCATGGCCAGAAGGCCGCGTGGCACCGCCAGGCGCACCGGTAGATTGAACGTTT
Source organism: Candidatus Cybelea sp. (assembly GCA_035622135.1). Lineage (GTDB taxonomy): Bacteria > Acidobacteriota > Terriglobia > Acidiferrales > UBA7541 > Palsa-295. The sequence goes on from DASPVZ010000016.1 coordinate 11,107, forward strand.
TTTCCGCCAGCTCGACCAGGCCCGGCAGATGCGAGCCGCCGCCGGTGAGAACGAGCCCGGCCGGAATTTGCGAGTCCAGGCCGCCGCGGCGCAGTTCGTCGCGGACGAGCGAAAGCAACTCCTGGGCGCGCGGCTCGACGATTTCCGCAAGCATGCGGGCATAGACGGTGCGCGGCGGGCGGTCTCCGACGCTGGCGATCTCGATCGAGAAATCTTCCTTCTCGAGTTCGCGAAACGCGCAAGCATGCTGGCGCTTGATTTTCTCGGCTTCGGGAACGGGCGTGCGCAGGCCAACCGCCAGATCGTTCGTGAAATGGTCGCCGCCAACCGGAATCGCCGCCGTCTGCCGTACCACATTTCCGACGAAGGCAATGAGCTCGGTCGTGCCGCCGCCAATATCGAGCAGGCAGCAGCCGAGTTCGCGCTCGTCCTGGGTGACCGAGCACTCGGCCGAAGCCAGTTGCTCGAGCACAGTGTCGTCAACGCGCACGCCGGCGCGATTCACCGCCGTGACAATGTTCTGCGTCGCCGTGCCCGAAGCCGTCACAATATGCACGTTGGCCTCCAGGCGCTGCCCGACCATGCCGATCGCGTCGCGGATGTTGTCTTGCGCGTCAAGCGAAAACTCTTGCGGCAAAACGTGCAGCACTTCGCGGTCCTCCGGCAGGGACACCCCGCGCGCGGCTTCGATCGCGCGGCGAACATCTTCGCGCTGGATATCACGGGGCCGCGCGCCCAGTGTGATCCCGCCACGGCTGTTCACCCCGCGCACATGGCTGCCCGCAATTCCGATCAGCGCGGATTCGACCGGAACTCCGACGATCGTCTCGGCTTCCTCAACCGCTCGCCGAATGGAGCTCACGGCGAGATCGAGGTTGACGATTTGCCCCTTGCGCCAGCCCTTCGACTCGGCGGCCCCGAAGGCCGCAAACTTCACCCCCGATTCTTCCTCCATTTCGCCGACAAGCGCGCAGGTCTTCGTGCTGCCGATGTCGAGTGCGACGACGTGCCGTTCCTTCCTGGTCAAATTTCCTGCTCCCTCAGACTGTCCATCCCGCAAACACACTCACTCGGAGCGCCGGGGCCCCGACTTGCGCTTGGCTCGCGACGATCGAGCGCCCCGAGTGCGCTGCCGAACGGCGGGTTGCACGGCCGATTCAACGGGCGCCGCGGAAGCCGCGGCCAGGTCAGAGGACGCCGCGACCGCGGCGAGTTCCGGGTTGACCACTGCCTCGCGGCTGAAGCGCAGATCAACCGACTGGATGCGGCCCGCCGCCGCTCGCCACTGGCCGATGTCATCGAGCAGCGTGTCGTACTTGCCGCCGAAATCCGCGTCGCCGAAGTGCACAACAATCGGCCCCTCGGTCGCCAGCCACGAACTGTCTCCTGCCGATTTGGGCAGGCCATCGATCGAAGCAACCACATCGCTTGGGTCCGAAATATCGATTTCGCTAACACCGTCCATGGCTCCGGCCCGCGCATCCTCCAGCTCGCCGGAGAACTGGGTGAAGAGCTGCATCCGTTTCGACCGCTCGGCGAGCGGCATATCCGTCGCGATACCGGTCACGACCGGAAAACTGAAATCCGTGCGCAGCGGCCGCTCGAGGATCACGCCCTGAGCGTCAATCAAGGCCATGTCGCCTGCCTGCCGCAAGAAAGCAACTGGGATGCGCTCGGTAATCTCGACCTGCACACCGTCGGGAAGAACCCGGCGAACGGTGGCGCGCTCGACCCAGGCGATGGACTCAAGCTGGGCGCGCCGGCGGGCGATCGGAATGCGCAGGATGCTCTTGCCGCGGTCGGCGGCGAAGATTTCAAGAATGTTCGCGCGCGAGACGAAGCGGGTGCCTGACACTTCGACCTGCTCGGGGTGAATGAGCTGCAATTCGGGCGCGGCGAGGAGGAAATTTGTGCCCTGGTAGGCGATCCAAACGCCGGTCACTCCCGCCCCGATCCAGAGTGTCGCGCGCAGGTATGTCTTCCACGCTTTGCGGCCGAACTTGCGGCGCTTAATTTCGAGCGGTCTCTGGCGGCGGAGATACTTCGGCTCCTCGTCCGCGAGGAGCTCCTGCGGGAACGCGTCGACGTCCATGGCTCTTAATTTCGCCAGACGATCACCTCGTTTTCGAGCTCGATCCCGTAGGAACTGCGCACGCGGTCGCGAACGTAGTCAATCAGCTTGAGCATGTCGGCGCAAGAGGAATTCGCAACATTGATAAAAAAATTTGCGTGGCGCTCGCTGACCATGGCGCCTCCGACCCTGTGACCCTTCAGCCCGAGCTCGTCGATCATGCGTCCGGCCGAGCCGCCCGGGGGGTTCTTAAAGATGCAGCCCGCGCTCTTCTGGTTGAGCGGCTGGCTCGAACGGCGCTTTTCGTTGCAAATCCGAATGCCGGCCAGAATCTCCCGGTAAGGCTTCGAGGGCAGCTCGAGTTTCACGCGCAGCATGACGTCGTCGGGCGCGAAGGAGGTATGTCGATAATCGAAGCGGATTTGATCGCCACGAATCGTTTCGATCTCCCCTTTTGCCGCACGGTACAACTCGATTTCGCGCACGTAGGACCCGATCTGCATCCCGTAAGCGCCGGCGTTCATGCGCAGAGCTCCCCCGACGCTGCCCGGAACGCCGATCAGACCCTCCATCCCGCCGAGATCGTGTTTGGCGCAGTAGGTCACCGTGCCGCCGAGATCGGCCGATGCGGCGACGTGGGCAAAATTGCCCTCGAGGCCTACGCCGGGATGCGCGGCGGGAAGATGTAGCACCGCCCAGGGGAGCTCGCCGTCATCGATCAGAACGTTTGTGCCGCCGCCCAAAAAACGGTGTGGAATGTGATTCTCGGCAAGCAAGCGCATCACTTCGGGGATCGATTCATAGTGGCGCAGCAGGATCTGGTCGGTCCTGCCGCCGATCCCCAGCGAGGTTTCCTCGGCGAGCGAGACGCGGGGGCGCACTTGGGCGCCAAGCTGTTCGAGGCGTTGAGCGATCGGGTCGCTAAGTCGCATGAATCGGTGACACCCTGGAGCCAAGCAGAAGCGCGAGCTGATCGAGCACGCGATTTACGCTGCCGGCACCGATGGTCAGAACGGCGTCGCCCGGCCGCGCCTCGCGCAGCATGTACTCGAGGCCGCCCTGCATGGTGCTAGAAAAAACCACGTTCTTGTGTCCGGCGCTGCTGATGGCCTCGGCCAGGCGTTCGCCCGTGATGCCGGCTATCGGCGACTCGCCGGCCGCGTAGATTTCCGTCAGAACCAGCACGTCGGCCTGGTTGAACGAGTGGGTAAATTCCTCCCACAGGTGCTTGGTGCGCGTGTAGCGGTGCGGCTGAAACAGCACGAGAAGACGCTTGTGGCCGCACCCGCGCGCGGCTTCGAGAGTCGCACGAATCTCAGTCGGATGATGGCCGTAGTCGTCAATGAGGGTGACCCCACCATAGCCACCCTTGATCTCGAATCGGCGCCCGACTCCCGAGAACTTGGCCAGCCCGGTACGGATCAGCTCCGCGGGAACATTGAGCGAGAGGGCCACGGCGGCCGCCGCCGCAGCATTGTGCACGTTGTGGATTCCCGGAGGGGAGGGAAGCCGGAACAAGCCCAGGTCGTCCCCGCGATACGTGAGCCGGAACTCGCTCGAAAGGCCCTCGAGCTTGATATCCGTGATGATTACGTCCGCTTGACTGGAAACGCCGTAGCTAATCACGGGGCGCTTGATGTGCGGGATGATGGCTTGCACATTCGGCTCGTCCAGACAGAGGATGACGGTGCCGTAAAACGGGACGCGGTTCACGAATTGGATAAACGTCTCCTGAATCTCCTCGAGGGAGGGGTACTGATCGAGGTGTTCGCGGTCAATCGTGGTGACTACGGCGATGACCGGCGCAAGCAGCAGAAACGAGCGGTCACTTTCGTCCGCTTCGACCACCATGTAATCGCCCTGGCCGACCCGCGCATTCGCTCCCGCATGATTCACGCGCCCGCCGACCACGAAGGTGGGATCCAGCCCCGCCGAGGCCAGCACGGCGGCGACCATCGAGGTGGTGGTCGTTTTCCCGTGGGCGCCGGCCACGGCGATCCCGCATTTGAGGCGCATCAGCTCGGCCAGCATTTCGGCCCGCGGAATGACTGGGATTTTCAGGCGATGCGCTTCGACGACCTCGATGTTGTCGCAGCGAACGGCCGAGGAGGTGACCACGACGTGCGCGCCGACCACGTTGTCCGCCTGGTGGCCCTCATAGATTCTGGCTCCGAGTTGCCGCAGCCGCTCGGTCACCGGAGACAGCCTCAAGTCCGAGCCGGAAACGGCGTAACCGGTGGAAAGCAGCACTTCGGCGATGCCGCTCATGCCGCTCCCGCCGATGCCGACGAGATGAATACGCTGGAAGTTGCGGAATGTGACGGTCATGCCCCGGCCCCTTGCTTGCCCCCCCCGGATCGACTGTCCTGCCGTCCGGCCACCACGCTCCGGCTCGAAAATGCGGCGGTCTCGAGCAGGTCCACAATATCCTCGACGGCGCGCGGACGCGCGAGTCGGCGAGCGCGTGTTTCCATCTCCGCAAGTCTCTGGGGCTGGTCGAGCAGCGAAAAAATCTCGGCCGTCAGGCGCCCGGGCCCTAGCTCGTCCTGCGGGAGCAGACGGGCGGCTCCGGCGTTCTCCATGGCCTGGGCATTGCGGGTCTGATGGGCGTCGGTCGAAGCCCCGAAGGGGATGAAGATGGCGGCGCGTCCGGCCGCTGAAACCTCCGCCACGGTGATCGCGCCCGAGCGGCAGACGATCAGGTCCGCCTGGGCAAACCTCTCCGCCATGTTCTCGATGAAGGGCAAAACCTCCGCGGGGAATTCATATTCCGCATACGCCGCGCGTACGGCATTATAGTCGCGTTCGCCAGTCTGGTGCACGATGAAAAGCTGGCTTTTTCGCGCGGCGAGAATCTCGAGCGAGTCCATGACGGCTTGATTAATGGGCCTGGCGCCGCGGCTGCCGCCTGTGATCAATACTTGGAACGGCCGCCGCTCGGTGCGCGGTTGGACAGAGAAGAACTCCTTGCGGACCGGGCAGCCGGTGACCACGGCTTTCCCGCCAAGCCGTGCCGCCGTTTCCGAATGAGCCACCGCCACGCGCGTCGCCATATGCGCCAGAACTCGGTTCGTGAACCCGGGCTCGACGTTCGGTTCGAACACCACGGCCGGAACCTGGTGCATGGCGGCCAGCAGCATCATAGGCCCGGACGCGTAACCGCCCACGCCAAAGGCAACATGGAATCGATGACGCTCCAGAATCCGCTCGGAATCCCATAGTCCAGCAGGCAAGAGCGCCGCATTGCGCCAGAATCTCCTGCCACCGATGCCCTTGAGCCCAGCCACACGAATCAGTTCGAGCGGCAGGCCGGCCTGAGGCACCAGTTTCGCTTCGAGTCCCTGGTTGGTTCCGACAATCACGACCGTTCGTTCTCCTTTTGCATCGGCCCGATTCCCGCGGCAAAGCCATTCGTGCGCGACGGCGATGGCCGGAAACACGTGGCCGCCCGTGCCGCCGCCGGAAATCAGCAGATTCTGCGCATCGCCGCTCACGTGTCTTCCGCGTGCTGGCTGATATTCAGAAGCACGCCCGTTGCCAATAGCGTGCCGAGCAGACTCGATCCTCCGTAGCTGATGAATGGCAGCGGTATGCCCTTCGTCGGCATCAGCCCAAGAACCACGCTCAGATTAATCAGCGCCTGGCCCACCACCAGGGTGGTAATCCCCAATCCCAGGAAGCGTCCGAAATCATCGGGCGCCTTCATGGCCGCGACCAAACCGCGCCAGCCATAGACGGCGAAGAGAGTAAGCACCACGATGGCCCCCATGAATCCGATTTCTTCGCAGATGACCGCAAAGATGAAATCGGTGTGAGCCTCGGGCAAGTAGAACAGTTTTTGCCGGCTCTCCATCAGCCCTACGCCGCTAAACCCGCCCGAGCCGACGGCGATCAGCGACTGCAACAGCTGGAATCCGCGCCCCTGGGGATCCGCGCCGGGGGAAAAGAAAGCCTGCACGCGCTCGAGACGATAGGGTACACGAACGATCAAGAGATAGATGGCCGGCAAAGCAGCGAGCGCTACGGGGAGGATGTAGCGAAGCGAAATGTCTGCGACAAACAGCATCACGGCGGCGATGAAGGCGATCATACAGGCCGTACCCATGTCCGGCTCAGCCAGGATGAGCGCCACGATTAAAGCGACGGTCCCCAGGGCGGGCAAAAGGGTGTCGACAAACTGATTGACGCCCGCGCGGCGCCGCGCGCGTCGAATCTCAAGGAACCAGGCGAGAAAGAAGATCACCACGAGCTTGGCCATTTCCGAAGGCTGCAAGCTGAGCGGCCCCAGCCGAATCCAGCGATGCGTCGCGTGCGAACGGTCGAGAAAGAAGACCGCGATCAGCAGAATCACCGTGGCTCCCAAGCCGGTGAAGATGACCCGTGGCTGCCGGAGCTTGCGGTAGTCGACGTTCATGAGCCAGAACATGCCCGCGACGCCCAAGGCGGCGAACACGAGCTGTCGAAGGAGAAAAACGTATGCGTTGCCGTACTGGTCGCTCGCGGTTACGGCCGAGGCGCTGAAGACCATGACCGCGCCCATCAAGCACATGGCGAGCGTTGCAACGAACAACTGCCGATCAGGCTGAAGGCTGCGAGGCATCGCTATCCTTTCTCAAGACCTGCGACCAACTCCTTGAACCGGCGTCCGCGGTGCTCATAATCCTGGAACTGGTCGAAGCTCGAACAGGCCGGCGCGAGCAGAACCGTGTCGCCAGGCTGGGCCGCTTGGAGGGCCTCCCGCACGGCGCAGTCGAGCGTTCCGGCCTTGATGAGCGGCACGGCCCCGCCAAGGTCCACCTCGATCTTCTCCGCCGCAGCGCCAATCAACAGGGCAAGCCGGGCCCTCTGGCGCAGGGGTTCGCGCAACGGCGTGTACGGAGCGCCCTTGTCGCGTCCGCCCAGGATGACCAGCAGCGGCCCGGGAAAGGCTTCAATCGCTCGACGCGTGGCGTCCACGTTTGTGGCCTTCGAATCGTTGTAAAAAGCGACTCCGCCGATGTCGGCCACAAATTCCAGGCGATGCTCGACCCCCCGAAACGTTTTCACGCCGGCCGAGATCGAAGCGGGATCCGCCCCGGCCAGATAGGCGGCGGCCGAGGCCGCCAGCACATTCTCGAGGTTGTGTTCTCCGCGCAGGGATATGTCCTCGCGGCGCGCGAGCGGAATTTCCGATCCGTCCATCCGAAACAGGATCTGCTCGTCGCGCAGAAAGGTCCCCGAGGCAACCCGTTTCTGCCTGCTAAACCAGTAGATGGTCGGACGCGGGGGCATCCGCCGCGTCACTTCGGGGTCATCAGCGTTCAGAATGGCCGCGTCCCGATCCAGCTGATTGTCGAACATGCGCATTTTCGCGCGGGCGTATTCGTCGAACGAAGCGTGGCGGTCGAGATGGTCGGGCGTGAGATTGAGCAGTACGCCAATTTCCGGCCGGAACTCCCAGACGGTTTCGAGCTGGAAGCTGCTGATTTCCGCAACGGTGACCGTCGAATGCGTCGACGATTCGACCAGCGCCAGCAGCGGCACGCCAATGTTCCCGCCAACCAGCGTATGAATGCCCGCCGTCTTCAGAATGTGCGCGACCAGAGACGTTGTCGTTGTTTTGCCGTTCGAGCCGGTAATGGCGACGAGCTTGCCGCGCAAGAATCGCCAGGCTAGCTCGATCTCGCTCCACACCGGAATTCCTTTCGCCCGAGCCTCCTCGAGCACCGGCAAATTCGCCGGAACCCCGGGGCTGAGCACGATCAATTCCGCGTCAAGAAATGTCCGTGGATTGTGGGCGCCCAGTTCGAGTCTGACGCCCGCCTCGCGCAGCCTCGCGGCAGAGTCAGCCGAGACGGGCTCGGGTTTTTCGTCGGTCGCCGTAACGGTCGCACCATAGCCGGCGCTAAACAGCGAAACGGCAACGCCGGTGCGCGCCAGCCCTACCACGAGCACGCGCTTTCCTTGCAGATCGATCCCCGGCCTCACTTCCCTCACCTCAATTTCAAAGTCGTCAGTGAAAACAGCGCGAGCACAAGAGCGGCAATCCAAAACCGCACGATAATCTTCGATTCGCTCCAGCCCGCCAGCTCGAAATGATGGTGCAGCGGCGCCATCCGAAACACACGCTTGCCGGTAAGCTTGAACGAACCCACTTGTATGATGACGGAAAGCAGCTCGAGCACGAAAATGCCACCGATCGACAGAAGCAGGATTTCCTGTTTCAAGATCACCGCAACGACGCCGATGGCCCCGCCCAGGGCCAACGACCCAACGTCTCCCATGAACATCTCCGCGGGATGGGCGTTGTACCAGAGAAACCCAAGCGAAGCGCCAACCACCGATCCGCAGAAGATGGTCAGCTCGGCGGAAGCGGAAATCCTTTGGATCTCCAGGTACTCGGCGAACCGGGCATTGCTTGAAAGATAGGTAATCACGGTCAGGGCAGCCGAGCACACCAGGACGCAGCCAATGGCCAAACCGTCCAGACCATCGGTGAGGTTCACGCCGTTGGAAAGTCCGGCGATGACAATCACCAGAAAGACAAAGAAGGGAACGAAGGCCAGCGGCCAAATGAATCGGTGCGCTACAAGCGGCTCGATAACCAGATCGGGATGCAACTTCTTCAGAAAGGGGACGGTCAATTGCGTCGTATAGGCGCCTTTGGTCTCCAGCCAAGCCAGAACAACGGCAACTCCCAGGCAGGTCAAAACCTGCAAAAGGAACTTGTGGAGCGCGGTCAGTCCGAGATTGCGCCGGCGAACCACCTTGTTGTAGTCATCGATGAAACCGATGGTGCCGAACGCGAGCGTGGCTCCGAGGGCGAGCAGAACGTACGGATTGCGCAGATCGGCCCAAAGAATGGTTGGAATCGCGATGGCCGCTACGATCAGTACTCCGCCCATGGTTGGCGTGCCCGCTTTTTTTCGGTGTGCCTTCGGTCCTTCCTGGCGTATGTACTGCTGGACCTGCATTTGGCGTAGCCGCTCGATCACCCAGGGACCCAGCAAGAGGGACAGGAGCAGGGCGGTGAGGCTGGCCACGGCCGTGCGCACGGTGATGTAGCGGAAAACGTTCAGCGCGCTGAAATACGGCCGCAGGAGATAGTAGAACAGGTAATACAACATTTCAGTCGCGTCCCCTGCGGCTCGAGGCGACCTGGTGGGGGGGAGTCAGGGGGATGACTCGGTGATGCTCGGTATCGAGGGCCTCGAGGATACGTTCCATCCGTACGCCGCGGGACCCTTTGAGGAGTAGGAGGTCGCCGCGGCTCAGGAATGTCTTCAGGAATTCGGCGGCCTCTTCTGAGCTTGCGAAGTAGCGGGCGCGGCCGGCGGGATGGCCGGCGTCAATCGCAGCGCGCAGGAACTCGGCGGCCTGGCCCTGCACGCCGAAGATCCAGTCCATGCCCAGGTTCGCCGCGGCGCGACCGCATTCGCGGTGCAGCTCCGGCGAGCGGGGGCCGAGCTCAAGCATCTCTCCCGCAGCGAGAATGCGCCGCCGATAGCCGGGAGTCGCCGCCAGCAGCTCCATGAGCGCGGTGAGGGCCGCGGGGCTGGAGTTGTAGGAATCGTTGATGAGGCTGAAACCGTCCTCGAAACGAACCACTTCGCCGCGCTTGTCCGCTGGCTTGAGCGTCGAGAAAACCTCTCGTGCCTCCTGGGCGCCAATGCCCCATAGACTCGAGGCGGCCAGGGAGGCAACCGCATTCATGACGTTATGCCGCCCGATGAGCGGCAGCTCCAGCCGGGTGCGCCCGGCCGGCCAGCTGAAGTCGAACGAAGAGCCCTCGAGACCGCGTTCCTCGATGGCCTCGGCGCGAAACTCCGCTGGTGGACGCGTGCCGAAGGTCACCACGTTCCCTCGCGCCACCTGGGCGAAACTGGCCGCTCGCTCATCATCGGAATTCAAGACGGCGGTTGCCTTCGGCCAGGGAAGATGCTCTATCAGTTCGCGCTCGGCGAGGGCGATGTCGTCGATCGAGGGGAAGAACTCAAGGTGCTCGATGGCTACCCGCGTAATCACACCCACATCGGGCGAGCAGATTCGCGTCAATTGCGCCAGCTCCCCGCGATGAGACATTCCGAGCTCGAGGACAGCGGCATCGTGCTCGTGGTCAAGGCGCAACAACGTCAGCGGCAAGCCGTACTCGTTGTTGAGATTCCCCTCGGTCTTCAGCACGCGGAAACGCGCGCCCACGAGCGCCGCCAGAATTTCTTTCGTGGTGGTCTTGCCGACCGAGCCCGCCACGGCGGCGATGAGCCGCCCGCTTCCTGCCCGCCTCCACACCTCACAAGCGCGCGAGGCCAGGCGATGGAGCGCGGCAAGGGTGTCATCCACGGCGAATAAGCGCGCCTGGAGTTCAGCCGGGTATTCCGGGACACGGCCGCGCGCCACCACCCCGGCCAGAGCTCCGGCACCGAGTGCGGCAGCGACAAAGGCGTGTCCATCGTGACGCGGACCGTGGATGGCAATAAACAGTTCGGCGGGTCGGAGGGTCCGCGAGTCAATCGAGACGCCGGCCAGCCGGGCCATGGGATCAAGGCCGGCGGGAGCCGGGACACCCAGCGCTTTAGACGTTTGTTCGACTGTCCACCGCATCCGGTCTCCAGCCCGCTCAGCTCTTCGCTCAATCCCCGCGCTCTCAGAAACTCCAGGATCGTACGTTTCCTGAAATCAAAGACCTGGCCTGGCACAATTCGAGAGGCCTTTCATCGGAGGTTTGCTTGAAATCCCTTTCGCTTCAGGATAGCCCGCGCCTTCTCGCGATCGTCGAAATCGATCGTTCCATCACGGAGCACCTGGTAGGTTTCATGTCCTTTGCCGGCGAGCAGAACGATGTCTCCCGACCGCGCCTCATCGAGGGCAATCTCGAGAGCCCGCTCGCGGTCCGGCTCCGTGCGGTATTTCGCGGTGACCTTCTGCAATCCCACGAGGATGTCATTGATGATGCGCAAGGGATCTTCGCCGCGCGGGTTATCGCTCGTGAGCACGACCAGATCGCTCAGCGATCCAGCTGCCTCGCCCATGAGCGGACGCTTGGTACGATCGCGCTCGCCACCGGCGCCAAACACGGTGATGATCCGTCCCGAGGGATTCAGCTCGCGGGCCGTCGAGATCAGATTGCGCAAGGCGTCGTCGGTATGCGCGTAGTCGACGATCACCAGGAAGGGCTGTCCCTCCTCGACACGCTCGAAGCGCCCCGGCACCAGCTCGAGTTTCCGAATCCCTTCCTCGATTTCCGCGGCGGGAATATCGAGCCCGAGGCCCACGCCGATGGCCGCCAGGATGTTGTACACGTTGATGCCCCCGACCAGACGCGAGCGGACGTCGATTTTGCCTGCCGAAGTTTCGACCGTGAATTCCAAGCCCGTGGACCGGAGGGAGACGTTCCGGGAGACCAGATCGGCGCCGGGTTTGATGCTGTAGGTGATCGTGTGCCGCGCCAGGCCTTCCAAGCGATCCGCATACGCATCATCTGCGTTAATCACGGCGAAATCAGCCGGCCCTGCCCCGGTGCCTTCAAATAGACGACGCTTGGCGGCGAAATAATCTTCGAACGTTTTGTGGAAATCCAGGTGATCGCGCGTCAGATTGGTGAAAACAGCCACGCCAAAATGGCAGCCCCAGAGCCGGTCCATGGCCAGGGCGTGAGAACTGGCCTCGAGGACGGCATGTGTGCCGCCGCCATCGCGAATTTCCGCGAACATCTGCTGGAGATCGAGAGATTCGGGCGTTGTGTTCAGCGCCGGGCGGAAACCTGCGGGCGTACGATATCCGGTGGTGCCGATCAAGCCCGAAACAAAACCCCTCGAGTGGAGGATGGAATCGACCAGAAATGTGGTCGTGGTCTTGCCGTTCGTGCCCGTCACCCCGACCAGCTTCAGCACCTTCGCCGGACAGGCATAGAAATTTGCTGACGCCAATGCCAGTCCGCGGCGCTCCCGTCCACTCACGAGCTCAATCCAGGCGATCTCGCGGGCTAGGTCTCGAGGGCGCGCATGGGAACTGGCGATCGCCGTGGCCCCGCGCGAAAGAGCGTCGCCAACGAACCGTATGGCGTCAACCTTTTCGCCCGGCAAGGCGAAAAACACGGCGCCGGCCTCGACCCTCCGGCTGTCATAGGCGATCGAACGGACGGGCGCGTTGACAGGTCCACTCACGCGAACCGCTTCGATGCCCTCGATGACTTCGGCGACGTTGATCTCGCGCTTTCCGTTCATTGCCGATTGACCTTGACCGCTGGCCTCGGTTCCTTCTACAGCCGTTCTCAATTTCCGCTCCCACGGGCGGGGGACTCGCCTGCCGCACGGCCAAACCGCACGGTCAGCCGGCTGCCGCGCGCGACGACGGTTCCCGCCTGAGGGAACTGCTCGAGTGCAACGCCGTTGCCAATCAGCGACGGCACGAGCCCAAGGTGCGCACAAGCCTCGGTCACCCCTCGCACCGTGTGTCCGGAAACGTTGGGAACCGTAATCGCGTCGCCGCCAAAGGCGATGGTGGGAGCTCGTGGCTCATTCTTGCGGGCCATGGCCTCGAAACGCGCTTCGGTGGGGTCCGTGTGGGCCGCCGCGCGGGATAAGGCCTTCTTCGACAAGGCCGAGTTCTTCGCGACTTCGTTGTCCCCGGGGGCGGGAACATCGTGAGGCACGTCCATGTACGCCAGCACTTGCTCGGCGATGCGCTTGAACACAGGCCCGCCGACCATCCCGCCATGGTGCTCTCCTTGCGGCGAATCGAGGACCAACAGGATGGTGACGACGGGATTATTCACCGGAGCAAATCCCACAAACGACGAGTTAAACCTGGTGCGCGAATATCTTCCCGTGGATGGATCGATCTGCTGGGCCGTGCCGGATTTTCCCGCCGCCGTGTACCCGTCCAGCTGGGCCAGCTTGCCGGTGCCTTCCAGAACTACGTCTTCCATCATTTCCCGAACGGTGGCCGCCGTTTTCGGATCGGTCGCCTGCGTGGGATCGCTCGCCGGCAAGGCCGTCGGTTGCGCGCCGCCCTGAACCTCGCGAACCACGCGCGGCCGATACAGAGTCCCCCCATTGGCGACGGCAGAGATCGCCGAAATGATCTGAATGGGCGTGACACTGACCTCTTGCCCCATGGCCAGCGAGCCAATCGAGCTCGGCGTCCAGTTCTCAACCGGCCGCAGCAGGCCCCGGTTTTCCCCGGGCAGCAGGATTCCGGTCGGCTGGCCGATCCCGAACTGGCGAATGGTGTCGTAGAACCGTGGCGACCCGAGGCGCAGAGCCAACTTGATTGTCCCGACATCGCTCGAATGCGCAAGAACGCCCGTAACCGTGAGCACGCCAAAGGGCTTCCAGTCGTGGATCAGCCTTCCGGCGACGACAATCGATCCCATTTGGCAGTCGACGAGCTCATTGGGGCGCGCCACACCATGTTGGATGACTCCGGCCATGGTGATGACTTTAAAGGTCGATCCCGGTTCGTAGGCGGCACTCACGGCGCGGTCCATGCGCATATCGTCAGGATAGGAGCCTGCGCTGTTCGGATCAAATGTCGGCCAATTGGCGATGGCCAGAAGTTCACCTGTACTGGGGTCTTGGATGACCACGCTTCCACGAACGGCGTGCGTGTCGGAGATGGCTCGCGCGAGCTCCTTTTCGGCGATGTATTGGATGGTCTCGTCGATGGTCAGGACCACGCTCGCGCCCGGATCGGCGGCCGATTCGCGTCGGTCATACCATCGGCGCCGGCCATCCGCCATGACCATCATCTTACCGGGACGCCCGCGAATCTCCCTGTCCAGCGCGTACTCGATTCCGGCGAGGCCCTTCTCGTCGACGTCGACGAAACCCAATACGGATGCCGCCAGCTCCCGCTGGGGATACGCGCGACGATTCTCCTTTTGGAAGAAGATGCCTTTTAGATTCATATCCTCGATGCGCTGCACCGTGTCGGGCGAAAGCTTCTTGGCGAGTCGAACCGGCGTGCGCGCCTCGCGAATCTTTGTCTCGATCTCATCGGCGGGCAGTGCAAGCAAGCGCGAAAGCAGATGCGCCACCATTTCCGGATCGCTGATGTCGGTGGGATCGGCGAACACGGAATCCATCGGCAGGCTGACGGCCAGCTCTCGGCCCTTGCGGTCATAGATCGCGCCGCGCTTCGGGCTGATCTCGAAGATTCGTTGCTGTTGATGCTGGGCTTTCGCGAAATATTCGCCGTAGCAGAAAAGCTGGAGGTAGCTCAGGCGGGCCAGAACCAGCGCCATCCAAAGTATGGCCACAACCCAGACGATCAGCCAGCGGAGACGCGGATTGCGCTGCCCCATGTGTACACGGCCTGTTCCGTGGCAAGCTCAGGTGGCGGCCAATCGCCTCGCGCCGCCGAAAGGCCCGGTGGGCCGGGCCGAACTCAAGATCAAGGCCGAGTGGCTACACTCGCCTGTGCTTGGGCCAGCACCACGTCCGCAGACGCATCGGCCGGGGCAACTTGCCCGGGCACCGGCATGGTCAACCCAAGCTGATTTCGCGCGATGGCATCGACGCGCCCTGGCGCGCGAAGCGTAGCTACTTCCAGGTGCAGCTGCCCGTTCAATTCCGCCGCCTTGGTCCGCTCGATCTCGAGCTGCTCGACCTGGTAGCGCAGCTGAATGCACTCAAAATGCTGCCACACATAAAACAGCAGGCACCCGGCCAGGGCCGCCCCCACCGCCACCCGCTGCCATAACTCGCGCATCCTGGCCGGGGCCGCCTGGCGAACTAAACGTGAGTTATCAATGCGTTTTACCGTGTGATACTCAGTCATAAACCACTCCCAGCCGGTGCTGCGCACGCCGCCCCGCTCAATGCTTCTCCACCACGCGCATCTTCGCGCTTCGCGCGCGCGGATTCGCACGAATCTCAGCGGGCCCCGGCGTTATGGGCTTTCCTACCACCAGACGGAAGCTGCCTTCCCGCGCCAGGCGCTGAAACGCGTGCTTGACCCTGCGGTCCTCCGCCGAGTGGTAACTGAGGACGACCCAGCGCCCTCCGGAATTCAAAGTGGCAGGGGTCCGCGAAAGAAACTGCTCGAGTTCCTCCTCTTCTCGATTCACCGCTATCCGCAGCGCCAGAAACGTTTTTGTCGCGGGATGCAGTCTCTGCCTTCCCCTTGCCTTTCGGCCCCCTGCCACAACCGTTGCCAGGTGTTCGGTATCGCGGATCGGCCGCGCCCGAACAATTGCCCTGGCGATTCTGCGTGAATCCCTTTCCTCAGCCTTTTCGTAGAGGAGATCGGCCAAGTCACTTTGCGGCCAGTGATTCACAATCTCTTCCGCCGTCAGCGGCCCGCTCGTCGGGGAGCCGGCGTGCATGCGCATGTCGAGCGGTCCGGCCAAGCGAAATGAAAATCCGCGCTCGGCGGTTTCCAGCTGCAGGCTGGAAACGCCCAGATCGGCGAGCACGCCATCGAGGGGCGGGAGCCTCAAGTCCCGGGCCACCTCGTCGATTCTCGAAAATTCGCTGTGCACTAGAACCACCCGCCTCCCGTGCGGCCCCAATCGCCTGCGCGCGATTTCCAGGGCCTGCGGGTCGCGATCGATCGCCACCAGGCGGCCGTCCGTCAAACGCCGCGCGATTTCCAGCGTATGCCCGCCCGTCCCGGCCGTCGCGTCCACATACGTTCCGTCCGGGCGAATGCGGAGCCACTCCACGGCTTCGTTCACCAGAACGGGCGTGTGCAAAACGCTCAAAACCTAGATGCCCAGTTCGCCAAACGCCTTTTCGTCTTCCGCCGTAATCGGATTGCTATTGAGCCGGCCGAGGAACCGCGCGTGATTCCAGATCTCCAGGTAGGTAAGCTGCCCCTGGATATCGACTTCGCCTTTCATCTCCGCCGATTCCCGCAAGACAGGTGGAATCAGAATGCGCCCTTGCCCATCCACCTCGACCACTTGGCCGAAATAGTTCGTGCGTTCCAGAAACTTGCGTTTCGTGGGTTCGTAGGAGGAAAGCTTGGCGAGCTTCCGCTCGATAGCCTCCCACTCCTTCATGGGATACACACGCGCGTGATCGCCCTTGGCGCTCGTGACGTAGAATCTCGAGCCCGCCTTGCGCAGCTCGCCAAGAAAATCGGCCGGGATTTTGACCCGGCCTTTCTCGTCGACCGTTGCCAGATGGTTGCCGCGCAGCATGAAGGACCGTGAGAGCTTGGGCAGGTGTGCGAACGATGGGCATCACGCGCCGTTTTGCCCTCGCCACTTTCCTCTACCGTTTACCACTTTGCTCCACTTTCTCCCACTTTGAGCCCGATTGTATGCAGGTTCTGGCGCGTGTCAAGAAAATTCGTACGGTTTCTTGAAATTCCTGCTCTCCTTGCGCCGAGGAATGTTTAGACAAGCGCTCAATCGCGCGCACCTACCACAAAGGCTAGTGCGTCATCTTTTCAAATGCCACCGGGCGTTGTGTTCCTGGGTGCCGCGAGCTCGAATCGCGCGACAAATGGCCAGGATTAGAGCGGCGAATCAATTGAGCGAGCTTTGACCTACTGGGGACCTGGGGTGCGCAGAGTGTTCAAATTTCGCAACACATTCTGCTCATCGGGCGTGAGACCCTGCATGAATTGCGGACTATTGAGCGCGCGCTGCTGGGCACTGGGCGGCATGGCTTGCAGGGTGTGCAGCCGGCCCAGCACGACTTGGCGGCGCTCCTGGGTCATCTGCTGCCACTTTGGCAGGATCTGGTTTTGATACAGTTGCTGCTTTTGCGGACTGAGCTGTCCATACCTCTTGCTGCGGTCGATCATCTGGTCTTTCTCGGCCGGTGACAGGCTATTCCACTTTTGCAGGTTGCGCCGAATCTGCGCTTGTCTCTCGGGAGGCAGGTTTTGGAAACGCTGATTGTTCTCGAGAAACCGCTCCTGCTGTTCCGGTGAGCTATTGCGGAGCCGCTCGATAGCCCCCGGCGGCAGATTGCGAACGACGTTAGGATTGGGCTTGAACAGATCCTGGTTCGGCGGCCGCGCCACGCCATCGCCAGGTCGGTTCGCGGGCGGTAGGGGCCGATCATTTCCGCCAGCTCGGCTGGCCTGCCCGTTCGGTCCCTGCCGAGCGCCTCCGTTCGTCTCGTGCCCGGCAGGATTGCTCTGGCCGCGATTCGCCCCTTGCCGGCGGCGCGCTTGAGGGCGCTGCCTAAAACCCTGTGCCTTGGCCGGTTTGGCCGGCCTAGCTTTCTCCTGCGCTCGGGCAGGCTGCCCCGCAAGCGCGGTGAGGAGCGCAAACGCGAGCGCGAAGATGAGCCTACCGATGCGCATCGCCTAGTGGACGCCTCCGGAACCGTCCGGCGGCTGCTGATCTTGCTGATCGGACTCGGACGCTGGAGGCGCAGGCACCTCGGCCAGCACATCCGATTTCGTCAGCAAATCATAATTCTCGAGCACGCCGAGATGTTCGATCATCTGAAACTGCTCATCGGGCGTAAGTGAATTCGCCTGTGGCCCGGGATCTCTCTGGGGCAGTCTGGCCACCCAGACGCTCAAGGCGACAAGCAACGCCATGGAGAACGCCAGTCTAGGTTGAGGCACAAGCCAGGTGAACCATCGGCGCTCGGGCTCCTCCGCCATTCTCTGGCGCAGCCGCGCATCGAATCCAAATGACGGCTCGTACAAGGGAACTTCATCCAGCACGCCGAACAGCTTGCGAAATTCCTCGGCTCGCCTCCGGCATGCCTCACAGGCAAGCAAATGCTCCTCGATTTCTCGTCGATCGGCCGAATTGGCCCGGCGATCCAAATAGGGAATGAGCTCTTTTGAAACATCTTCGCACTTCATCGTGGCCTTCCTTCCCCTGCGCTGGCCTGGGCCGGCTGGGTGACGAGCGGAGCCAGTTGGACCCGCAGGGTTTCGTAGGCGCGAAACAACAGTGATTTCAGCGCGCTTTCCGAGCAATCCAAAACCTTGGCGATCTCGCCGTAGTCCATCTCCTCATACTTGTGCAGCAGAACCGCGACGCGCTGTTTCTCGGGCAGCGCGGCAACCGCCCGGCGGATGAAATCGCACCGGTCCCGCTCCATCATATGCTGGTCGATGCGCATCTCGCGCGATGGCAGTTCCAGAGGCGTCGAATCTTCTACGTCGGCCGGCACGTCGAGCGAACGGTCCATTTGCCGGTGGCGATTGTCTCGAATCGAGTTCAGCGCCAGGTTCGTGGCGATCCGGAACAGCCAGGTCGTGAACTTCGCGCTAGGCGAATACTGCTTGCGTGCGCGATAGACCCGCAGGAAAACCTCCTGGGCAAGATCCTCTGCCGTCCCCCGATCGTGCACCATGCGAAAGAGGAAATTGACCAGGGGCGTCCGATAACGCCGCAGTAGAAGGTCGAAGGAGGCATCGTCTCCGGCCTTCACGTCCAGCATCAGTTGAACGTCGGAGGTGGTCATGGCCCCCACATTCTATGTAACACCCGCGCCAACATAAAGTTGTGTGCCACCGATCTGTTGCCGAACCGCCATTGCCGCCTTCGCAGCAACCGTTTTCTGGTCCGTTGGGCTACCTGTAAGTCACGGCGCCTGTGTGACCTACGGCCTTCCGTCTGGCGATGGCGGGCCATTCCCGGCCCCCTTGAGATCAGCCCGAGTGGCGGAAGAGGATGACGTCCCCTTCTTCTACGACGTACTCCTTGCCCTCCAGCCGAACCTGCCCGCGCTCCCGCGCGGCCGCCAAGCTTCCCGCTCTGAGCAGGTCCTGCCAATTCACGACTTCCGCTTTGATGAACCCGCGCTCGATATCGCTGTGAATGGCTCCTGCGGCCTTCTGTGCGGTCATGCCGCGTTCGATCGTCCACGCGCGCACTTCCGGCTCACCGCAGGTGAGAAAGGAGATTAGCCCAAGCAGCCTGTAGGTCGCCTCGATCAGGCGGTCCCGCCCGGATTCGGCCAGACCGTAGGCGCGCATCATTTCGGCGGCTTCTGCGTCGTCGAGCTCGGCGAGCTCGGCTTCGATCTTGCCGCAGAAGGGAACCAGGGCCGTCCCAGCCTTCGAGGTCAGCTTCTCGAGGTGATGCCTTTCGATGGCCCGGTCGGCTTCCGCCGCTTCGTTATCGCCCAGGTTCAAGACGTAGAGCATCGGTTTTTGCGACAGGAACTTGAACCCGTGAAGCATTTTCCTCTCTTCGGGTTTGAGTTCGAGCTCGCGCAGCGGCCGCTCGGCTTCGAGGGCCAGTTTCGCGCGGCCGAGCAGGTGCAATTCGGCCTCGAGCGGCGGGTCCTTCTTCTTTTTCAGATCCTTCTCGATCCGCTCGATGCGCTTGGAAGCCTGTTCAAGGTCGTTCAGCATCAATTCGATTTCAACGCTTTCAATATCGCGCACTGCATCGGGCGAGCCGCCTTGGTGCGGTACGGCGGGGTCGTCGAAAAGCCGTACGACGTGTGCCAGGGCGTCCGCCTCGCGCAGCGGGACCAGCGATGCGGAATTCTTCTCGCGGTCCTTCTGCAAGCCTCCGACATCGACGTATTCGATCGTGGCGTATGTGGTTTTCTTCGGCCGGAAGACTCGGGCGAGCTCGGCCACGCGTGCGTCCGGCACGCGCGCGATTCCCACATGTGCTTGGTTGGGCGCCAGGTGCGCCTCGACCCGCGCCCGCGTAAGAATGCGAAACAGGCTCGTTTTGCCTACCAGCGGCAGCCCGATAATTCCCGTTTGCATAAGCGCTCGATAGTAGCATAGCCATTCTCGGAGGCCTGTGGCGGGCCCGGCCGACGTCGGAAACCCTCACTCGCCGCCCGACCGGAGTCTTGCCATCGTTCGCGCCGAGCGTATATCATCCCAGCCTGTTTTTGTGCCGCGGGCACGCGAGCGTCGCGAGCGGCCACGGAGAGGCAACGATGAAACGTGCTGTCACGACGATCTACCTCGTTATTATGGGAACCCTTCTGCTCGTCGCTGCGCGCCCCGCGCCGGCGCAGGATTGGGCGCGCGCGCAACTGGAAAAGTCGCCGCGTCACCGGGAATGGGCGACCTTGAAGCACGACGGCCGTTCGCTCGAAACCCTCGTCGTCTATCCCGAGGCCAAAGACAAGCGGCCGGTCGTTCTGGTCATACACGAGATCTTCGGGCTCACCGACTGGGCCGAGGACGTCTCGGACGAGATGGCTGAGGCCGGCTATATCGCGGTTGCCCCCGATCTGCTCTCGGGCATGGCACCGGGTGGTGGACGCAGTTCTGACCTGACGCAGAGCCAGGCCATCGAAGCGGTCGGCCACCTCAATCCCGATCAAATCACCGCCGACCTGAACGCCGCCGCCGACTACGCGCTGAAGCTTCCGGCTTCGAATGGGAAACTCTTTGTCATGGGTTTCTGCTGGGGCGGGGGGCAGAGCTTCCGCTACGCGACCAGCCGCCGCGATCTGCGGGCCGCCTTCGTTTTCTATGGACCTCCCCCGCCAAAAGAGGCTATGGAGGGGATCAACGCCCCCGTGTACGGATTTTACGGCGGTGCCGACGAGCGCATCGATGCGACCATACCGGGGGCCAGCGAAGCGATGAAGTCACTTGCAAAGAGGTACGAACCGGTGACCTATGCGGGTGCCGGGCACGGCTTTATGCGTGCGGGCGAAGCGCCCGACACGACCCCGGCGAACGCGAAAGCCCGCCAGCAGGCCTGGGAACGGTTGAAGGCTCTGCTCACTCAAAACGAATGAAGCGGTACCCGTACACGAGAGGCTCAAGGCGGACGGGCGAGCGCGGCGCTCTGAGCAAGCGGCGCAATCCGGTACGCCTGGGCGCGTTCGTTGTACTCGCCTTCGCGGCGGGAGTTTGCCACGCTGCGGCGCAGGAGGCGAGCCAAACACTCAGCCCCCAGGAAGAAGCCAAAATCGCGAAGATGCTGGCTGAGAGCGGTGTGCCCAGCATCTCCGTCGCTATTGTCGAGAACGGGGAAACGTCCTATGTGCGTGCTTTCGGACGAGCGTCCATGTCTCCCGACCGCGCCGCCGACCGGAACACACGCTATGCGGTGGGGTCCATCAGCAAACAGTTCACCGCAGCGATCGTCCTGCTGCTCGCCGAGCGGGGTGAACTTTCCTTGGACGATAGGGTCGGGAAATATTTTCCCGATCTGACACGCGCAAACGAGGTCACCATTCGTGATCTGCTGTCGCATACCTCCGGTTACGAGGATTACGCGCCGCAGGATTACAACATCCCCGAGTGGCTCAAGCCGACCACGCCCGAAGCGATTCTCGACAAATGGGCGAAAAAGCCGCTGGACTTCGACCCGGGAACGAAATGGCAATACAGCAACACGAATTATGTCCTCGCCGGACGAATCGCGGAAAAAGCTGCGGGCCAGCCGCTCATGGCCATGTTGCGCGAGAAGATTTTCGAACCTCTCGGAATGACCTCCGCGGGTGATTGCAGCGTCGACCAGACCCCGGATGATGCGGTCGCCTACACGCGCTACGGGTTGGGCCCGGCCCGTCCGGCTCTGCGGGAAGCGAAGGGTTGGTATTTCGCCGCGGGCGAGCTTTGCATGACTCCTGCCGATCTGGCAAAGTGGAACATCTCATTTCTAAAGGAGACAATCCTCAGCCCGGCCTCCTACGAGGAGTTTCGGCGCGAAGTGCGCCTGAAGGACGGCGACTACACGCATTACGCTTTGGGCCTTCATTTGGGGGATCTCGACAACGTACCCGCGATAAGTCACAGCGGCGAAGTTTCCGGCTTCCTGGCCACGAATTGGATCTTCCCCACGCGCAACGCGGCCGTAACCGTGCTCTCGAATCAGGACGATATTGAGCTGGTCGATCCCCTGGCGGAGGAGATTGCGCGTTACTTGCTTGAGCCCGAGCGCCGCCAGCACCCGACCGAAGCCTCAGCGGAAGAACTGCGGCAGGTGCGAAGTATGGTCGAGGGGCTTGCGCAGGGAAGAATCGACCGGGCGCTCCTGACCAGCAATCTCGATTTCTATTTCAACGAAACTGCCCTGCGGGATATGGCAAGCTCTCTCGGCGCGCTCGGAGCGGTAAAGGAAGTTCGGCGCATCCGCGAAAGTCTGCGCGGAGGGATGCGGTTTCGCATCTATCGCGTACAATTTGAGAAGAAGGCGCTCCTGCTGACCGTCTACCTCATGCCTGACGGTCGCTACGAGCAATTCTTGCCCGTCGAGGAATTCTGATCGAGGGGGGATCTGCCCACCGCTTGGCAGAAGACATTACGGTGAACTCCGCGACCTCCAGTCAGCCGATCCCCTTCGACCACGTCGAGGCGCATGCCTTGCTGTCGCGTTCAGATGAGAGACTCGCGGGACTCATCAAGCAGGTTGGCAACTTCGCTTTGAAGCTCGACGAATGTTCGAGCGTGTACGAATCACTCCTGGAAGCGATCGCGTATCAAAGTATTTCCGGGAAAGCGGCGGCCACCATTTTTGCGCGCGTCAAGGCGCTCGGCTCGCAGGGGTGCTGTCCCGCTCCGGGCGAACTTTTGCGCACGCGGACACAGGCGCTGCGCAAAGCCGGCTTGTCCCGGGCCAAGATCCTTGCCGCCCGGGACCTGGCGCAGAAAACCGTGGACGGAATTGTGCCGACGCTCGCCGAAGCCGAAAAGATGTCGGACCAGGAACTGATCGACCGACTGGTTTCCGTGCGCGGCATCGGCGCGTGGACCGTCGAGATGTTCCTGATTTTTCGCCTCGGACGGCCCGACGTTCTGCCCGTTCACGACTACGGCATCCAAAAGGGATTCGCGCTCACCTACGGCAAACGGCGCATACCGAAACCGAAGGAGCTCTTAAAATTCGGCGAACGCTGGCGTCCTTACCGCACGGTTGCCAGCTGGTACCTCTGGCGGGCCGTTGAAATGGCTGGCAGAGATGGCCGCAGGCTAAGGAAGAACAACAACCGCGAATCACCGCTCGGGAAGAAGCGCGCAAGAAGGGCCCGTCGGTCCTAGATCCAGGGTTTTGCTCTCGCGCGGCGCTCGCGAGCTGAAAATCGGGCACGTGGGTACGCGGCGGGAGGGCCCCGAGCTCGTAGAGAACGCCCAGCCCGGCCAGGGCTCCCACCGCACCCCCGAAGCGTCGGTGTCGCGACCCGGCGCGGAGTCGTCAGCCAAAAATAAAAGGCGGGCCGCGCATCTGCGCAGCCCGCCTTGGTCGGTCAATCTCTAAGAATTTAGAGGCTGGTTACGTTCGTTGCCTGCAGGCCTTTCGGACCGCGAGTCACTTCGAACTCGACCGCTTGGCCTTCGTTGAGCGAGCGATATCCATCGGCCTGAATCGCCGAGTAATGTACGAAGACATCCTCGCCTGACTGGCGCTGGATAAACCCAAACCCTTTGCTGGCATTGAACCACTTCACTGTTCCTTGTTCTTTCACTTACTTCCTTCTTTCGATTGAGCTGTTTGCGCTTCCGTTCCCATCCGATGCCGGCTGGAGAGCCCCTGGTCGCAAAAAAAAGGGCTGCAATCTGTCTTAGCTTGCAGCCCCCTTCAAACGAATCCAAAAGGTTTATACAAGAGCAACAAACGCATCTTCATGATATCAGGATTTCCGCGTCGGGAACAGACAAATATTCAGGCTCGCCGGGATTTGAGGCGCCACGGCCGGCTTTCGCGCCAGATCGGCATTATTCGACGGGGATGTGAGACCCCTGTTGCGTCTTGGCCGAGATGTGGTCGATGCGCTGATCAATCGCCGCGCGGATCGCTTTCAGGAACTCGATCCGCGAATTCGCCAGATGCACGCGCACGTTCGGCGAAATCTCGAAGAGCTTGCTCAGGTTGTCGAGGACCTCGCGGCACAGGCAGCCCTGGGCCGTTGCTGGTTGTCCTCCGGCGGTTTCCTGTTCGTCCGTCATTTACCCCTCCTTCATTTCGACCGTCAAAGTTCGGTTCTGCAGCGTCGCGCGAGAGGGATGCATGGCCGCCATCGAGCGCGGCAACCCGATGTGCCTGCGCAGCGTGCCGATCTCGACGACAAGTTCGTCGCCCTTCTTGAACAGCCCGACCTCTCCCTTCGCCGCAAAGGGCAGGAGCAGCCGAACCTCGTACACCCCGTCCGATTTCCCGAACGTATAAGGCTTCTCGGTTCGGGTCACCGCCGAGGGATCTTCAGACCCATGATACAGCACTCGGGCCAGGTGCTGCAGCCGCGTCTTGCCGAGGACCTCGTGCGCAAACAATGGCACCCGACGGACGGGAACTGGCGCGAAATACTCCTCTGTCTCCTTCAGAATTTGCTCCTGCGAAGTGTGCCATTCGTTGAACCAGGCGTCGGTGACTTCGGCGGGCAGAACGCGGTTGACGATCACGGTGTCGACCGTAAGGCCGTGCAGGGAGAAGTACACAAAGGCACGCTCGGTTTCCCGAAGCACCATCTTCTCCGGGTTCGTCACCAACCGCACGCTGGTCGTACGGGGGTCCTGCATCAGGTCGTCGACGCCATCGAGCTTGCCAAACAGGTCGCGAATATTCGCGAAGTAGCTGTCCGTCGGCAGCTCGAAGGGGGCCACGCGGTTCGCGATCGGCCGCACGGCTTTGATCAAGTTGCGCTGAAACGGGAAGATATGTTTCATGTACCAGTCGAGCGTGGTCGGCATGCTGATAAAGCGGAGGGATTCGGCCGTGGGCGCCGCGTCGAGTACGATCACGTCATAGCGTTGCTCGCGCCTGTACTGGTTGATGTACATCATGGCGCTCAGTTCTTCCATGCCCGGCAAAATGGCCAGCTCGTCGGCCTCGACGCCGCTAATTCCCGTCGTGCGCAGCACGGAACTGACGTAGGAGGAAATCTCCTGCCAGTGCCGCTTGATCTCCTTTTGTATATTCAGCTCGAAGATGGAGAGCCGCTCGGCAATCGGCAAGGGATCTGAGGTTTTCGCATGAAAGAGGTCTCCACCCAAGTCAAAACAGTCGCCCAGGCTGTGCGCGGGATCAATGCTCATCACCAGCGTACGGTGATGGAGCTCGGCCAGGCGCACGCCGGTGGCCGCGGCGAGACTGGTTTTGCCCACGCCCCCTTTGCCGCTAAACAGTAGAATTCGCATGACCCAATTGTAAGTATAGCAAGCCCCGCAAACGGACCGAGTTTTGCGTTATCCAACCGAGCGAGTCCTAGAGGCGGTCCCTCGACCGACGCCAAGGGCAGAGTGGAACTCTTGACTCGTGAATTGCGTATATCGAGGTGCTCGGCAAAAGCCAGCCAGGGGGCCAAGATGGGCACACTTCGGCAAGACTTCCTATACTCACTCCGCATGCTCGCGAAATCTCCCGGTTTCGCCCTGATCGCCATTCTGACGCTTGCGCTGGGCATTGGGGCAACCACCGCAGTTTTTTCCGTTGTCGAGGGTGTCCTGCTCAACCCCCTGCCCTACGAGCACCCCGAGCACCTGGTTGCCGTGTACGCCCGTTCGAAGCAATTCCAGCGCTCTTCCATCTCTTATCCCAACTTTCTTGACTGGGTCCGCGATAGCAGGAGCTTGTCCGGTCTGGCGGCGTTCCGCGCGGACGATTTTGACCTCACCGGCATGGGCGAGCCGGAGCGCGTCGCGGTCGAAATGGTCTCGGCTAATTTCTTCCGCGTCCTGGGCGTCAAGCCCGTCCTGGGCCGCTCGTTCGACCCCCAGGAGGATCAGGTTGGCGCGCCGCCGGTGGTCATGATCAGCGGCGGATTGTGGCAGGCAAAGTTTGGCTCGTCGCGCGATGTCTTATCGAGGTCCATCGAGCTCAATGGCAAGGCCTACACAATCGTGGGCGTGATTCCCGCAAAATTTCGCTATGATTCGGGAAATTTCCACCCGCACTGCGATGTTTTCGTTCCCATCGGTCAGTGGGACGATGCCACATTTCGCAATCGTCGCACCGGGATGGGCATGGACGCCGTCGGTCGCCTCAACCCCGGCGTCACCCTGGCCCAGGCGCAGTCGGACATGGACTCGGTCGCTCAGCATCTGGCCGAAACCTACCCCGATATCGACAAGGGGCAGGGCATCACGCTGGTTCCACTGAAGGAGAACGTAGTCGGCGACATTCGGCCCTTCCTGCTCGTGTTGCTTGCTGCCGTCGCTTTCGTGCTTCTGATTGCGTGTGCCAACGTAGCCAGCCTTCTTCTCGCGCGTTCGACGGGGCGCGGGCGCGAATTCGCCATCCGCGCGGCGCTGGGCGCCAGTCCGGGGCGCGTCATTCGCCAGCTGCTCACCGAGAGCTGTCTGCTCTCCTTGGTCGGCGGAATTTTAGGCCTGTTGCTGGCCGGTTGGGGAACGAAGGCTGCCATTCGAGCGATTCCCGAGGCGCTGCCTCGCGCCGACTCGATTGGCGTGGATGCCTCCGTCCTCGGCTTCGCTTTCGCCGTGTCGATGTTCACCGGCATCCTCTTTGGGCTTGTGCCCGCTCTGCGCAGCGCGCAGCCGAACCTGGCCGAGACGCTCAAAGAGGAAGGGCGCGGCTCAAGCGGCGTGCGCCATCGCACGCAGAGGATCTTGGTTGTCATCGAGATGGCTGTGGCTGTCCTGCTGCTGATTGGGGCAGGCCTGATGATGCGCAGCTTGGGAAAGCTGTGGAGTGTCGACCCGGGCTTCGATGCGCATAATGTTCTCACCCTCAGCGTGTCGTCACCCCAACCCCTCGGCGCGACGCCGGCGACCATTCGCGAGGCCCTGCGCGCAATTCAGAGCACCCTGGCTGGTCTTCCCGGCGTCGAAAACGCTTCGCTCAACGTTGGCTCGGTTCCCATGGAGAGCGATTCCGAGCTGCCCTTCTGGCTGGCCGGTCAGCCCAAACCGTTGAGCGAGTCGGAGATGAAAGCCACGTTATTCGACGCCGTTCAGTCCGATTATTTGAAGGTCATGCGCGTTCCGCTGCTGCGCGGACGGTTTCTCAGGGCAAACGACGATGAGCATTCGCCCGAGGTGGTCGTGATCGACGAAGAATTCGCGCGCCTGATTTTTGGCCATCAGGATCCGATCGGCAAGCGCGTGAATTTTGACATCCTCAACACCTCTCCGGAAATCGTCGGCGTAGTTGGACACGTAAAGCAGTGGGGGCTCGACGAAAACGGCCACGGCCCGGTTCAGGCGCAATGCTATCTGCCGATCGCCCAGATTCCCGACCAATTCCTCTCTTTGCTATCCCGCGGCACGCAAGTCTTCCTGCGCACGGCGGGGCCGCCACTGGCGCAAACGGGCGCCGTTCGGCAAGCCCTCGAACGCTATAATAGTCAACTGGTGGCCTTCGATGTAGAAAGCATGGACGGCATTATCTCCGATTCACTTGCTTCGCGGCGGTTCTCCATGATTCTTCTCGGGATCTTTGCGGGGCTCGCTTTGCTGCTCTCGGCCGTGGGAGCCTACGGGGTCATTTCCTATCTTTGGAGCCAGCGTACGCGCGAGATCGGGCTGCGCATGGCTCTAGGCGCGCACCCTCTGGACGTTCTGCGCCTGATTATGGGCCAGGGGGCCGCTCTGGCGCTTGCCGGCATCGGGATCGGCGCGGCTGCTGCGCTTGCCCTCACGCGTTTGATGGGCCAGCTGCTTTATGGCATCCCGGCATACGACCCGCTGACGTTTATCGGTGTGGCCCTCCTGCTGTCGATCGTGGGTTTTGCCGCCTGCTATATTCCCGCGCAACGCGCTATGCGCGTCGACCCCATGGTCGCCTTGCGCCACGAGTAGACCCTCGTTCTCGCGCGAAACGGTAACCCGTTCAGGAATCGGTTTCACTCGACCGGTGCTGGTTTCAGCCCTCGCCGCACCGTGGGCGACGAGCACGTCAGCAATTTTGCCCCCGCCGGGAGGGGGAGACGAAATTACCATCCGCGACCTTCTCGAAGCTGCTGCCGTTCGATCGTGACCGGTTCGTCGATCGCTCCTATTGCAGCAAGCCAAGATCGAGCACGATCAGTCGGGAATCGCCCGGGAGCGCCGCCAGGCCGCTTCCCTAACGAGCAGGCGAGCCAGCGCAAACCCGCGACCTACCCGACCTCCAACCGGGCTTGAAATTGTTTCAGCGAACGTGCGGTTCGCTCATCCCTTCTCGATCAGAACGGTCGCCGCTGTCGGCGCTTTCCTGCCGAGGGCGTTATGGGTCGGGAATGGCAGGGCCGCGAAAAAGCGTCGTACAAGAGGGCCGTTGGCTTTCCCGTTCGGGTTGGGCCGAGCTGGATGGTCTACTGGCCGTTCGTGCCGCCGTGCGCGGCTTCTTCGCCGTCTTTATAAAGGTACTTTATGCAGTGCTTGTAGACGAGCAGGTTTGGGTTCCCGAAGCGGGTTAACTTGATGCAATCGCGATCGTACCACTCCACAATCCCGCGCAACACTTCTCCGTCGTTGAGGACCACGGCGACGGGAGTCCGCGCTTGCATCTGCTTCACGTAATAGAAATTCTCCGCGTGCGTCTGCTCGGGTGGGGCAGGCTTCTTGCGCGGCATGGGTCCCGGCTGGGGGCCGTTCTGTTGCGGAGCGCGCGCGGGGTAGGGCTCCTTCACCTCCGTAAGATTCGGGCGGAACAGCTTCCGATTAACCATGATTGCTCCTTGCTGAATTCCTGCTGGGAATGCTACCAATTATGACTACTTGGGTGGATTTTCGGTTGCAAGATTCTGAAAAACTTTTTTCTCGGGGGTTTTCGCCGGCCCTCTCAGGGGCTCGGTGACGCCAGCGACACCACAACGGCGTCCAACCCGAGTTGCCGTGCAATGTTTCTTCGCAGACCGCTTTCCAGGTGGTCGAGTCCCCGGGTCGCGCGCAAAACCCAGGTCGCACCAACCTTCTTGGCGAGCGACTCGAGTTCGCGCCGCAGATCGGGATTGCGCAGAAAACTGCTCTCTGGGCTCTCGGAGAGTTCGAGCAGATCCGTAAGCAAACTATAGAACACCGCAAGAATATTTTCAAAGGATTCCCGTTCCTGTTTGGCGAGCTGGGCAGTGGCCGCGAAGATTTCCGAGTAATTCGAGCCCGCAGCGCCCCTTTCGAGCAGCGCAAGAACTCCTCTCCGCAGGCGCGCGGACTCCTGGGGATCGATGGCAAGTGCCACGCCGGGGCTGCCGTCGGAGAGCTGGGCTCGCAGGGTGCGCTCGGCGGGCTTCATCTGCGTGCGCTCTTTCAAGAAGGCCTCGATCTGCCCGAGGGGGGCTGGCGCAAAGTGAAATTGCAGGCACCGCGAACGGACGGTCTGCGGCAACAGGCCCGGCGCGGGGGCGAGCAGGATGAGGGTCGCGGTTTCCGGCGGTTCTTCGAGGATCTTGAGCAAAAGGTCGGCGTCGGACCACCGCAGCGTGTCCGCGCCATCGAGGATGAAGATGCGTCGGCGCCCTTCGGGATGGAAATGGGCGGCACGCTGCACCGCCCGCAACTGCCCGACGCGAACCATCGGCCGCACGACGGGCGCACGCAACCGCACGGGGTCGGGAACAATCAGCCACACGTCGCGATTGCCCTCTACGATCAGCGGCGTGCGCTCGATGACCGCCGCATCCGCGCTCTCACCGCGCTCGGCGAGAGCCGCATCGACGAGCGGCTTCGGGTCGCTGAGGCGCGCGATCCGGACACAAGCGGCGCACTCGCCGCAGAAGTCCTCCTTCAAGCGCTCGCAATTGGCGGCTTGGGCGAACATTCTGGCCAGCGTGAGCTTGCCGATTCCCCGCGCGCCGGTGAAGAGCAACGCACTCGGAACGCGTTCGCGGCGAAGCATGCCCTGGAGCGCACGGGCGATCCGTTCGTTGCCCACAAATTCTGCGAAACCCATCCGGTTCACCCTTTCAGCAAAGCGAAATCGCCCAGCGGAGCCCGAATCGCCGCGAGCACATCCAGGTGGATTTCCTCGGCGGAGCGCAAGGCGATCGAGCGATGATTTCCGGCCCGGGAGACCCCTGGCCCGGTTACCGCCGGCACCGCGCGGCTGTAGCAATCACGCGCCTGAGTCGCGCACTCGATGCGAGCCCAGCGCGGTCCTTCCGACAGATGGTCGTACACTTCCGAGGCCGCTTTAAGGTGCGCGAGATTTGATTCCTGCAGGTCGCGGCGTCTTCGCGTGTACTCGCGCGCCGGCTTCTTCGTCACCAGCCGTTGCGCCTCCGCCGCGGGCACCCGCAGGTAGATGATCCGATCCTCCCTGGGCAAGTTGTAAATCCGGTATTCGAGCCGCTCGAGCCACTCGAGGAATTCCCGCCGGCGGGCTTTGAGGACCCGGGCGCCTTGGTGCGCGAGATTCGATCCAACATAGCGGTCGGCCAGCACGATTTTGCCGCCCTCGAGAGCGGCTCGTATCTCCGGCTTTGCTTCCAGACGATCTCCGGCATAAAGCAGGGCCGAGAAGTGCGGGTCGACGGTTTTAAGTGAGCCGAATTCCCCATTGAGGAACCGCCCGACCATTTGGCCGAAGAATCCCTCGTATCGCGGGAAACTGATCCGTGCAACGGGGATCCCTCGGCCATCGAGGGCGCGCGCGAGCATCTCCATCTGCGTTCGCTTTCCGGAGCCGTCGATTCCTTCGAAGGCGATCAGTTTTCCGCCGGGAGGCATGGCGAACGGGTCAGTCTAACATACGCTGCGCTTCGAGCGCGTCGCTCGTCTCATCGGTCGTCATGAGCGAAAGGCGCATCGAACCGGTTGCTCGCTTTGGGCATTCGGGTCATCCCCATACGAGCCCGCGTCCTTCGCGACAGAAATGGAATGCCGCGCGCCGAGCTTCCATCTCGGGCCGTGATGCGCGTGCTAGAATCGCGCGCATGGTTGATCGGACAAAAATCGCTCAGAACCTCCAGGGCGTGCTGGAACGGGTTGCGCGCGCTGCCGAGCGCGTCGGGCGCCGTGCAGGCGAAGTCACGATCGTTGCCGTCTCGAAGACGTTCTCGGCCGAAACGATTCGCACGGCGTACGAGGCGGGGCTACGGCATTTCGGCGAGAATCGTGTCCAGGAATGGGAGTCGAAGCGGGCCGCATTGGCCAGCCTGGATGCCGTCTGGCATCTCGTTGGACATCTGCAAAGCAACAAGGCGCGACGCGCGGCCTATCTTTTTCACCGCGTAGATACCCTGGACGACCTCGCGCTCGCAAAGCGCCTCGACGCGGCTGCGGCCGCCGAAGGCAAGAGTTTGCCCGTGCTGATTGAGGTGAGGCTCGGCGAGGAGCCGACCAAGAGCGGTGTCACCGAAAGGGATTTGCCGTCGCTCGCCGCGGCCGTGGGCCCCCTGGCTCATCTCGACCTAGTGGGCTTGCTGACGATTCCGCCGCCGATCGACGATGCGGTCGAACTCCGTCCTTATTTTCGAAAATTAGGCGAACTGCGCGATGCCACGGCCCGGCGCCTCGGCCGCAAATTGCCCGTGCTGTCGATGGGTATGAGCCACGATTTTGAGGTGGCCGTAGAAGAGGGTGCCACGGAGATTCGCCTCGGCACCGCATTGTTTGGGCCGCGCGGCTAGCGAGCCCCGATCGCGGAAGCTCTGGCGCCGCCGACCGACGGATTCCGCGACCGACAGCCTTCCAGCACTCACCTTGGATGATGCGGACCGCTTTACCCGCGGGTGGTCCGATCGATGAAAATTTCGCTCAGCGAGGGTTCGAGCAGTTCGAATCGTGTGATCCGGGTCCGCTCGTTGACAGCGGCTCGCAGGATGTCCTGCGGATCGGCGCCGGGCTTGAGCTTGGCCTCGGCACCGGAGGTGAGGCGAGTGACCTGCGCGATTCCGGGATGCTTCAGGAACTCGTCGCTGCCGCTGAACTCAACTTGAAGTGTGTTCTTGCCGTAGGACTGTTTAATGGCACGAAGTTCGCCGTCAAGAACATTGCGTCCATGGTTGATCAGGCAAATGGAATCGCAGAGCCGTTCGACCTGCTCCATGCGGTGCGTCGAGAGCACGACCGTCGAGCCGTTGTTCCGCATCTCGAGGATGATCTCCTGAATCGTGGTTGCGTTCACCGGGTCGAGCCCGGAAAACGGCTCATCAAGAATCAGGAGCGGAGGCCTGTGAATCACCGCCGTGATGAACTGCACCTTCTGCTGCATGCCTTTCGAGAGATCGACTAATTTCTTGTCGGCCCACTCGCCGAGGCCGAGACGCTCAAGCCATTCCGCGGCCCGACGTCCTGCGTCGGCCTGGCTCAAGCCGTGAAGTGCGGCGACAAAGACAATGATCTCGCGAACCTTCATGCGAGGGTAGAGGCCGCGTTCCTCCGGGAGGTAGCCGATGTGCTCGCGCGTGCCGTCGGTGACGGGCTGGCCCAGCACCTGGATCGTGCCGCGATCCGGCACAAGGATATTCATGATCATGCGGATCGTTGTGGTCTTTCCGGCGCCGTTGGGCCCGAGAAGGCCAAGAACCGCTCCCGGTCGGACGCGCAGGGTGACTTGGTCAACCGCGGTGACGGAATCGTACGACTTGGTCACGTTTTCAAGCGCAATGGCATCCATCTGGTTCGGGCCCACTTCCTGGTACGCAGGGGTAGGGCCGAATATATCAGGAATCCGGCACGGTTGCAGTCGGCCATCGCTCGGTCGATTGGTAGCTTGCTCACGACGATGGAGAGCGTCGGGCACATGTGGCGGCGGAAATCCACTTGACCCCTCCGGGGACTGGGGGGAGTTTTGAATGTGCCGATGCCGGCTGTTAGAATCCTCGCAGGTGACAGGGGCTCTCCAAGCGCATGGGGGTCGCGGGAATCTCGCTAGCCGTGGCCACAGAAAGCGAGCCGTTGATGGCCAATATCTCCGAAATTCAAAGTGAACTCCGCGCGAGAAAGATGGATGGCTGGCTGTTCTACGACCATCACCACCGCGATCCGATTGCCGCGCACGTTCTCGGCCTGGGCAACGGCATGGCCACGCGAAGGTGGTTCTATTTCGTGCCCGCAAGGGGCGAGCCGCGCAAACTCGTCCATCGCATCGAGCAAGGTGCGCTCGATGCGGTTCCGGGCAGAAAGTTCGTCTATTCCGGCTGGGAGGAGTTACACAGACTGCTGCCGAAGGTGCTGAGCGGGTCGAAGAAGATCGCCATGCAGTACTCTCCGGAAAACAACATTCCCTATATCGGGTTAGTGGATGCGGGGACCATCGAGCTGATTCGCAAGCTGAAGAAGAAGGTCGTGAGTTCGGCCGATCTCGTGCAGAAGTTTGAAGCGAGCTGGTCTCCCGAGCAGCTCGAGTCGCACTTGTCGGTGGGAAGGCTGATCGACCGCGTGACTCGCGAGGCCTTTGCCCGAGCGGCTGACTTTGTCCGCGAAGGGAAGCCGGTCAACGAATTCGAGCTGCAGCAATGGATGGTCGAACAGTTTCGCGCCCAGGATGTAAACGTTGATGAGCCGCCCATTGTCGCCGTCGAGCCGAACAATGGCAATCCGCATTATGAGCCGGGTCCTCGTGGTGCGCTCCCGATTCGCGCCGGCGATTTACTTCTGCTGGACGTATTCGGCAAATGGAACCGCCCGGGCAGCGTCTTTTACGACATCACCTGGATGGGCTATCTCGGCCCCCGCGTTCCCGATGCCTACGCGAAAATCTTTCGCATTGTGCGGGAGGCCCGGGACAATGCCGTCCAGTTTGTGAAGGAGTCAATCGCCAAGGGGCGCGAGATTCACGGCTGGGAAGTCGATCGCGTCACACGCCAGACGATTCACAAAGCGGGGTATGGGAAGTATTTCGTTCACCGCACCGGGCACAGCATCGGCCAGCAAGTCCACGGCAACGGAGCCAACATGGATGGATACGAGACGCAGGACGACCGACAGATCGTGCCGCACACATGTTTTTCGATTGAACCGGGAATTTATCTCCCGGAGTTCGGGGTGCGCAGCGAAGTGAACGTCTATGTCGGTGAGAAGGAAGCCCGCGTCACCGGGGCAATTCAGGAAGGGATCCTTCCTCTACTGGCATGATCGGATAGGCATGGCCGGAAGCGAAGCAAGTCGCGGGGAAACGCTGCCCATGGGGACCGTTGAAGCCCCCGTTCGGGAAGGGCCTCCGTCGAACGATCTTGTCGCCACGGCCTCAGAGGGAAGGAGCCGAACGGCCACGCCGGTCACTCGCCTGGGTCGAGCGGCATTTGCAGCCTTCATCGTCATTCTGGCTTGGGCCGTTCCCGGGCTTGGGCACCTGCTCGAGCGGCGCCTGATTCGTGCGGCAGTGTTCTTTGCCGCGGTCGGAGGGCTTGCGGTAAGCGGCTGTTTGATGCGCGGCAATGTGTTTGCGGCCCATTCGCCGGACCCGTTCGGCACGTTGGGGTTTTTGGCGGACGCCGGTTCAGGGCTGTTTTACTGGTTGTCGCGATTTTTCGAGTCGGCGGGGCCAGATGTTTCGCGCGCGATGGGTGATTACGGCACACGGTTCATCGCGGCTGCGGGAATCGTCAACGCGCTCGGCATTTGCGACGCCTACGAGATTGCGCGCCGCAGAAGATGCTGAACATGCCGAACATGCCCTGCGCTCCCCTCGGTCACTTTGGGTCCCTGCTGATCTTCGCGTTGTTCGTGTCGGTCGCGATCGGCTCGATCGTCCGCCGCAGCGCGGTGGGTCGAATTCGATACGTGCTGTGGTCATTCGTTCTGTTCGTGCTGGTGAGCATCGGGATCGCCTGGCTGATGTATCCGTTCTCTCGATAGCATTCCCTTCGCACGGCCAAGCCGGCAAACGAGATGCGAAAAAAGCTCTGCATACTTTATAATCTCGCCCGTGCCGCGGAGGCTCGCTCATGACTTTCTCGCGTCGATGGCCGAAGTTTGTGCTCACTGGAACGGTTCTGGCAGGGCTTTTCCTAGCCCTGGGGGCGAACACAGCCGGTGAACGATCGGGCCCTGGGCCGGCCGGCAGCGGGGCCGTTGTTCATCCTGCCATCCGCTTCGATATCTCCCCGCCACTTGCCTTGCTGGCCGAGTCTGCTGCTTTAGGGAAGGCCGCTTCGTGCGAAGTCGCCGACTGCGGAACTTCTCCACCGCCTGCCGGGGCCGAGCAAGAAAAGGACAGCGACACCGCGACCCCTCCCGAAATTCCTTCTGCGGCAGCCGCCATCGAGCAGACCTCGCCGGGCAAACGGGCGGCGGTCCCCACGGCGGAGAGCTTCGATGGGCTCGGTTCTGGATTTGAGGGACCCCAGGGAACCACAAGTTTTCGCAATCCTTCCGACAATAGTCTCGCCGTCGGCCCAAACCACATCGTGCAGATCGTCAACGTGCGGCTTGCCGTATACACGAAGAAGGGCGAGAAATATCAGGAGAGCGGCAAGGTGCTGTACGGACCGGTGGCGACAAACGCGATCTTTACCGGGTTCGGAGGCCCTTGCGAGGCCCACCTGAACGGAGATGCCGTCGTGCGCTACGACCAGCTTGCCGGACGCTGGTTGATTGTCATGCCGCTGTTCTCCCCGCTCCGGCCCGAGGAGTCGGGGAAAAACGTCGAAACCGGGGCGGCCGCATTAGCACCTCCCGGACAGATCGCGAAAGCGGGCCAAGCTGCCTCTCCCGGACCGCCAACTGCGCCGCCCGCAAATCCAGCGCCTCCGACCCCGCCGGTGCGCATCCGACGTCCGGGCGTGAGACCCGGCGAAGCGGTCGAAACTCCCAAGGGAACATTCGGGATGTGCTACGCGGTCAGCACGGGCCCTGATCCACTCGGGACATACTATCGCTACGCCTTTGAGCGGACACTGTTTCCCGATTACCCGCGGCCGGCAGTTTGGCCCGACGGCTATTACCTTCCGACGAGCACGGGCGATACGGTGATTCAAAAGCACGTTTGTATTGCCGATCGAAACAAAATGCTTGCCGGCCAGCCTGCCACCGAACAGTGCTTGGTGATCGACGGTGTTAATTTCCTGAACAACGCGGATATCGATGGCCAGAACGTTCCTCCCCGAGGAGCGCCCAACATCATGATGGCAGCCGGCGGAACACAGCTGAAGAAGGTGTTCGAGGACGACGGCATTTACGCCTGGAAGGTTCACGTCGACTGGAACAACTCGTCGAACACGAAGGTCGAAGGCCCTCTCAAGATCCGGGTCGCTCCGTATCACTATCTCTGCAACGGGCAGCTGACGCATTGCGTGAGTCAGCCGGGGACGGACGTCCGGCTAGACGTGCAGGGGGACAAGCTGATGCAGCGGCTCGTGTACCGCCGAATCGGAAGACGGGAATCGATCGTGGCCGTGCACTCGATTTATAGCAAGGCGGGCGGCGGCGGCATCCGATGGTACGAGTTCCGACTCGATAAGGGCCGCAACCCCTATCTCTATCAGGAAGGTACCTACGCGCCGGATGGCTTTTATCGTTTCCTTCCGAGTGCCGACATAGACAGGAATGGCGACATCGGCATAGGTTACTCGTTCGGCGGCGTGCCGAATTTTCCGGGGCAGCGTTTTGCGGCACGGCTCGCGAAGGATCCAAGGGGCGTGCTGACGGTCAAGGAAACCGTGCTAGCTGAGGGTCAGGCCTCGCAAGCAGACGGATTCCGTTGGGAGGACTTCACGACGACGGCCATGGACCCGAGTGACGATTGCACCTTTTGGTATGTCGGCGATTACTTGAGACAGGGCGACAAAGACTACCGCTCGCGTATCGGGGCCTTTCGATTGCCGGGTTGCCAACCGCGGAAGTAACCGAACACCCTCGCGCTATACGAGCGGCCGCGGTTCAATCCGCTTGAGCAGCGTGCGCCAAACAGCATCGGGATGGCTGCTGAAGATCAGGTGGGCATCATCGTCAGTCGAGTACCAGGCGCCCATGGCTATCTCATTCTCGAGTTGTTCGGGAGCCCACTGGGAACGCCCCAGGAAGATACGAACCGTGGAGCCCTGTTGACTGTCCTCGACGAGCGAGGCGATGGTATCGGCATCAAAGGTCACATAGAGGTCGCCGAACACGACAGTCGCTTTCTTGGGAGGCGTCTTTGAGCGAAAGATCGCGCTGCGCTGGTCCATATCCACCGGACCGCCAAAGTAGGCGGTTGTCTCTTGCTTCGCGAGCGATTTGGAATCAGGAAAAATATCGCGCAGCAGCAGGTGAGTCGGCTTGTTGATAATGAAGCCCACGACGAGCGGGGCATCTTTGATCGGCAGCATTAAGACCACCGAGCTTCCGAAAAGCGGATTGTTGAGCTCGGGCCGCGCAACCAGAAACGTCCCCCGTTCACTTTTCGGCTCTTGCTCGGCGGCAGACTGTAGGCCTCGAGCGGCCGTGCCGACGAGAGCGAGCGCGAGGGTCAGAGCGGCTGAGGCAAGCCGAAGGATTAGTGGTCGCTTGACCAAACGACCACTCGTTTCGACTGATGTGCCGTTTACTCTTCCGCGGCTAACTTTCACGCTGCACGCTCCGAAGCGCCGTATGTTTACGGGTCCATCGGCTTTCATCCCGCATCATATACCGGAGTCGTGAGCCGCGGGAGGGCAGCTCCGCCCGAAAAGGGATTGCGTTCTGTCGCACATCGCTGCTTAGTTGACGCCCGGAGTTCCTGCCCAGTCCAGGATATCCACTAGCTTCCACGCATTCTGATTGAGATCCAGTTGTAACTGTCCTTGCTTGTCGATGGTGAGCATGGCTGCCGGGAACAGCAGGCCCGTGCTCTTGTTCTTATCCTGATCGTTAATGTTGATCTCGCCGGCACTTAAGTTGAAGGATTGAGATTGCGTACCCCACCAAACCTCGCCGAAACGGATCGGGCGGTTGGTTACGAATCGTATGCTGCGCCCGGTGGGGGTACGTATCAGTCGGATAAAGCTGCAGTCATATCCCAGAGTGCCGGCCAGAGAAAGGTGACCGACTGCTCTCATCCTGCTCAGGGCGTTCACCAATCCCTGGTTCTGACTCTGTTCGAATGCCTTGATCAGTATTTGTCGGTCTTGCTCGCTAGAGAACTCATTAATGACGAGCCGAACCTCGACGTTGGCACCCAACTGTGTGCCCGTCCCCATCGCAGCCGCCTCGATGGTTTCCGGCTTCTGAGCGAACGCGACGGCCGGGGGCATCGCAAGCAAACCGATCAAGGCCAAAACGCACACCACCAAGAGGTGCAGAAAACGAGAGGCCGTCTGGGGCTGTTTCATGACTGTGGCCTTCCTTTCTGGCTCGGGACAAACCCCGCCCCTCTCCACTTGAGATCCTGCGGTCAGCACAGTTCGACAAACAACTGGCAATATCGACAGACCGAGCTCGATTGAACCCAGGGGTAAAGGAGGGCTCAGCAGGGAGACGCGCAGACAAAAACTACCGAGCGCCAAGTGCTGGATAACGCTCCATATTCTCCCGGCTACAAGCTCCGTGTAAGGGAGGCAAAATCGGCATTCGAATAGTATCCGCTTACGCGTAAATCAAGGCTCAAATGGAATCTGAGCCAGCGACATCGCCTTCGACCAGCAGACGCAATTGGGCTTGGGGAACAGAAAACTGCGCGGTGCCACAAGCCATGCAAATAACCAACGCAGGAAAGATCAAGACAGCGGGCTTGTCAATGTCCCTGGGTCCGGGAAAGTGGATGGCGATCTCTCCGCCAAATTTGCGAGCCTCTGCTGAGCCGCACGATTTGCACCGCATTCAATGAATCGTCGACCTGCCCATTCTGGAACGATCACAGCGCCCACTTCAAGCTGGATGCAGTCGTTCTACCGGTATGGAAATATGCGATTCGGCGAGAAGCGTCAACTGAAATTGTCGTTTTGCCAAAATGCCCAAGGGCCTAGTCCTTTCCGCGGAGGCGCGGTTTGCCCTGCCCCGAATGATGCAATCAGCCTATCCCCATGCCCTGAAAATACTTGTGCTCGACAAAACACTGTTGACCCCCTGGGCGATTTGTCGGCTCCGAACAGCAACGATGCGGGACCTCAGGCCGGCTCGGGATCATGCTACAATTGCCATGCCAACGACAAACTGTCAGGGCTCTCCAACACGCCTAAACATTGGGTTTGCCGAGGTAGCTCAGCTGGTAGAGCAGCCGATTCGTAATTTTTAACTCAGGATATAGTACTCCACAAAACGCACCATTTCCAAGACCTGCCGATCACTTAAGTCTTTAAGTCCCGCAACGGGCCATACAAAAATGGACTCAGTTTGGACTCAGGTACTATTGTGTCCGGCATCGCTTTCCTGTCTCCTAATCATGCGGTGATTCTCCCACAGAACCGGAGGACTGTTTGTGGACGAAGAACGAAAGGAACGTGTATTGGCAGTGATGCTCCGAAAACGACTCGAAGGGCGCTGTCCTGTTCATATTTTGGCGGGGCTCTCCGACCACGAGTTAGTCCAGAAGTATGAAAACCACCATTCAACCCGCGTGGCTCTTGTTCGCGAGCGCGCGGCAACGGCAACCAAAAGAAACACCGTAGGACAGTTGGTTGTAAGCGTGGCCTAAGACAAAAACAAACGAGCCCATCGGGCGCGCAAACGCTCGGTGGGCTCATACAAAGATGATATTTATCCGTTGCACTATCGCGTGGGCAATCTCCGTTGCGGTGATTCTCGCTCTCGGTACACCGCAGATGGGCGAGCAGCGTCGCAGATGGGCTGTTTCACAAGATGGCGACGGCTATGTATTCCGCGCGACGGGATTGCGAGGCACGACGTTGCGTGTGGAAACACCGACGGATGACACATCCTGTGCAGGGTTGCTGATAGTCGCCACAGAACAGGACACGGAATCAGAGATGCTGGGCAGAGGTTTTTTGCAGGTGGTTTGTGGAGACGTTGCAATCCGCCTGCGCCCTCAGCGGAAGACCACGTTGGTGATAGAAAGGTAGTTGAGCGTGACGGTGCTAGTGCAAACATAGTTGAGATTAT
>DASPVZ010000017.1:0-154837 GCA_035622135.1 Candidatus Cybelea sp.
CATAGCCCTCTGACTGCTTGTAAGCATACGGTTTCAGGTTCTATTTCACTCCCCTCGCAGGGGTGCTTTTCGCCTTTCCCTCACGGTACTGGTTCACTATCGGTCGCCAACGAGTATTTAGCCTTGGAGAGTGGTCTCCCCAGTTTCCCACGGGGTTCCTCGTGCCCCGTGGTACTCAGGATACCGCTTCGAGTCCGGTAAGCTTTCAGCTACATGGCTGTCACATTCTTTGGCCCTGCTTTCCAGCAGGTTCGCCTAGCCTCCGGATTGGTAACTCTACTCACGCGGTCCTACAACCCCCCGATATAAATACCGAGGTTTGGGCTGCTCCGATTTCGCTCGCCGCTACTTTCGGAATCTCGATTGATTTATTTTCCTCCAGGTACTGAGATGGTTCACTTCCCTGGGTTAGCTCGTGCCCGCCTATGGATTCAGCGGGCCGTTACCTGGTTTTGCCAGGCAGGGTTTCCCCATTCGGACATCCCCGGGTCAAAGCCTGCTTGCGGCTGTCCGGGGCTTATCGCAGCTTGCCACGTCCTTCATCGCCAGTTGGCGCCAAGGCATCCACCGTACGCCCTTAGTAGCTTGACCATAAAACTTACCAAACGTGACTGTCCGCTAGGGACAATCATCCGGGGACGACCACGACGAGGCCTTGCTTTTGCCTCCCCGCGATCCTCACTCGGTTCGCGCCCGGCAAGTTCGCCTTTCCACATTGCGCTACTTTGAGCAAAAATTTGCGGTTATCCACGGCAACGAACGCAATCGTTCGCTGCCGGGATGCCAGCTTCCTTCAGTTTTCAAAGATCGCTCCCGATTGACCTGCCATCGGGATCTCCGCGCCTGGCGGAGCGCAGCGTCGGTTAGGAGCCGAAGCTGCGCATACAAAAAAAAACCCGGCGTCGAGCGCCGGGCATGTCCGTCCTTTTCGTTAGGGTCGCTTTCTACTCGCGCACCCTCCCGAACGGATATGCTCGAAGCTCGTCGTTCAACAATCCGGTGTTGGTAACCAACCGCACCTCATGATCAGTGAGAGGGCCCGGTTCGTCAGAGAAATTTCCCCGCAACCCGGGCTTCGCTGACATCCACGAAGTATAGCAGCTTCCTCGATTTCGTCAAGTCCAGTCATGCATATTTTTCCGGTCTTCCGCTGTGAATTTTAAGGGCTGTGCTGAGAATCCTGGGGGGCGGGCCAGTCAGTCGGACCAGCGCTCGGGCCTGCGGTCCCAGCGGTGCGATTTGAGCACCCTCAGGAGCTCGGGTTCGAGAGGACCGGCATCGCTGAGCGCCATATTCTGCTCGACGTGCTCTGGTTTGCGCATGCCGATGATGGTCGTGCTGACGACGGGATTCGAGAGGACGAATCGCAGACTCATCTCCGCAAGACTCATTCCCCGCGGCAGCAGTTGTTTGAGTTTCTCTACGCGAGCAACGGTGTTGGCGAGGTTCTCGGGGCCGAAATAGCGCGAACGCCAATCGCTCGCGGGAAACCTGGTTTCGGCGGTGAAGGTTCCGCCCAGGCTGCCTTCGTCGAGCGGAACGCGCGCGATCACGCCGACATTCATCTCCTTGCAGAGCGGGAAGAGCGCGTCCTCGGGAGCCTGGTCGAAAACGTTGTAGATGACTTGCACGGTGTCGACCAGACCCGTGCGAATCGCCCGCATGCCGTTTTCGGGCTCCCATCGATTCAAGCTGAGGCCGAACCAGCGGATCAGGCCATCGCTCTTCAGCTTTTCTACGGTCTCCCGAAATTCGGGCTCCTCGGTCCAGGTGTCCTCCCACACGTGAAATTGCAAAACGTCGATCGCATCGGTGCGAAGTTTTTCGCGAATGGCGCGCGCGTAGCTAATAACGTGCTCGGCGGGAAAAACGTCGCGGTATTGGTATTGCGGGCGCGCGGGCCATTGGCCGTTTTTCGGCGGAATCTTTGAAGCCGCGTAGAGGCGCCGGGCTTGGTTTCCTCGAACGATTTCCCCAAGCAGGCCGTCGCTTTTGCCCTCGCCGTAGGCCCAAGCCGTATCGAAAAAATTGCAGCCCAGATCGGCCGCAAGCCCGAGCGCTTCGAGCGATTGACGGTCGTCCGAGCCGCTCCAACCGCTCATGCCCCACAGGCCGTGCGCGATGTCGCTGGCCGCGATTCCCGTTCGTCCCAGCCTCCGATATTTCATGGCCATTTTTCCTTGTGCTGATAGGGAGTGCGGAGCGAAATCGTCGACACTCAGCCGCCCGCCCGACCGTCTTGCGGCTGGCAGACTCCTCCGCTCAAGCAGAGTAAATGCCAGGCGCATTATAGCCTCAAACGACGAGCTGACCGCGGGGGGTTTGCTCCCGCATCGACCGGTTCCGAGCCGCCAGGAGGGGCTGAAAATCCGTTGACAATTGGCGAGGCAGAATGACAGAGTCGCCCTGCCGGAAAATCGTTTTTGTAAAGGTCAGCCGTGGGTTTCAGCGCCGGGATCGCCCATCTCGGTTCGACTTTCCTTTGGCGCGCTTCCCGGCGATCGGCGCTCGCTCAGCGCTTCCCGGGTGAACGGGCGTGCGCAAACGGTTCGCCGAGCACCCCGCCTGCGAAGGTTCATACGGATTCACGAGGAATTTCATGACCATAAATTGGAAAGCTGCATGGGCC
Organism: Candidatus Cybelea sp.; assembly: GCA_035622135.1. Taxonomy (GTDB): domain Bacteria; phylum Acidobacteriota; class Terriglobia; order Acidiferrales; family UBA7541; genus Palsa-295. The sequence continues at coordinate 2,630 of DASPVZ010000017.1, forward strand.
GCTATGGTTCCCTTCCTGCTTCTTACGGCCATCGCTCCGGCCACGGGGCAGACCGAAGCAGGGTCTCAAAGCGAAATCGATCAGCGCGTCCAGAAGCTCGTGTCGCAAATGACCCTCGAGGAGAAGATCGACTACATCAGCGGACTGGAAGGCCCCAAGGCCGCGAATATGTACATTCGACCCCTGCCGCGCCTGGAATTGCCGGGATTCAAGATGTCCGACGGCCCGCTCGGCGTGCGCACCTGGGGACCGTCGATGGGTTACCCGGCGGGGATCTCCATGGCGTCGACCTGGGACACGGCGCTCGAGCATCAAGTCGGCGTCGAGATGGGCCGGGACGCGCTCGCGCGGGGTGTCGATTTCATTCTGGGACCCGGCGTGAACATTTATCGGGCACCGATGTGCGGACGGAACTTCGAATACTTCGGCGAGGATCCCTACCTCGCCTCGCGCATGGCCGTGGCCGTGATCACCGGCATTCAGAGCCAGGGCGTGAGCGCGACGGTGAAGCACTTCGCTGGCAACAACCAGGAATGGGACCGGCACAACGTCAGTTCAGATATCGATGAACGGACCTTGCGCGAAATCTATTTGCCGGCGTTCGAAGCAGCGGTGAAGGAAGCGCGGGTCGGCGCAATCATGGATTCCTACAACCTGCTGAACGGCGTGCACATGACCGAGAACGAATACGTGATGACCGAGGTGGCCAAGAAAGAGTGGGGCTTTCCGGGAATCATCATGTCCGATTGGGACGCGACGTATGACGGCGTTGCCGCGGCCAATGCCGGGCTCGACCTGGAGATGCCGGTCGGCAAATTCATGACGCGGGCGAATCTGCTTCCCGCTGTTCACGACGGCCGGCTTTCCGAGGCCACCCTCGATGACAAGGTTCGGCGCATTTTGCGAACGGCCATGCGCTTCGGATTCATCGAGCGCGACGGCCGGACGCCGAGTGAATCCCTGATGAACGAACAGGGCCGGCAAGTCTCGCTCCAGGCGTCTTTGGAAGGCATGGTGCTGCTGAAGAACCAGGGCCTGCTTCCGTTCGACAAATCGAAAATGAAATCGGTCGCGGTAATCGGACCGCGGGCCTGGCCGGGCGTTCCGGCGGGCGGCGGGAGCTCGCACGTTGACCCGCTCGTTGCGGTGAGTTTCCTTGAGGGGGTCAGCAACGAACTCGCCGGAACGGGGGTCCGCGTGCTTTACGCGGCCGGCGAGCCGCAGCCGACGGAGGTTTACAAACTGACCGGATTCTCGACTTCGCCGGATGGCCAAACTCGGGGACTCCGGGGCGAATACTTCGACAATGCCGAATTGGAAGGCAAGCCGGCGCTGGTTCGCACCGATGAGCACGTCAATTTCAACTGGCGCCACGCGGGATATCGTCCGGACGGGCCCGTGCGCGATTATTCGGTGCGTTGGACCGGCTATTACATTCCGGATTCCTCGGGCGAGCACCGATTCTACGTTGGCGGGCATGAGGGGTTTCGGCTCTATGTGGAGGGCAAGCTCGTGGTGGATCAGTGGGAATGGCAGAGCACGGACCTCGAGCTCGTTTCCATGAATCTGGAATCCGGGCACCCCTACAAGATCCAGCTCGAATACTACGTGCACGGGATATCAGCCAATATCGGCCTCGGCGTCACGTCGGGCGTGGGCGCCCAGCTCGACGAGGCCAGGCGTGTGGCGGCCGAGGCCGATCGGGTGATTTTGTGCGTCGGGTTCGATGAGATGACCGAAGGCGAAGGACGGGACCGCACGTTTGCCCTGCCCGGCGGCCAGGACGAGCTGGTGCGTGCGGTCGAGAGTGCGAACAAAAACGTCGTGGTGGTGGTCACCGCGGGCGGCAACATCGATATGACGACGTGGATTGACGGGACGCCCGCGCTGATCGACGCCTGGTATCCGGGCGAAGAGGGCGGCGCGGCTCTGGCAAAAATCGTGTTTGGCGACGTGAGTCCCTCGGGCAAGTTGCCCGTTTCCTTCGAGCGGCGCTGGCAGGACAATGCCACCTACAACAGCTACTACGCGAAGAACGGCTCGAAGCGTGTCGCGTATACGGAGGGCATCTTTCTGGGCTACCGGCACTTCGATCAATCGAGCGTAAAGCCCCTCTTTCCATTCGGCTACGGTCTTTCCTACACCACGTTCAGATACAGCAATCTTAGGATCACGCCAGAGTCGTTCGGCGGAGATCAACCGGTTGCCGTCTCCTTCGATGTCACGAACACGGGCCAGCGCGGAGGCGCGGAAATTGGAGAGGTGTACGTTAGCGACGGCCATTCCAGGGTCCCGCGGCCCGCCAAAGAGCTCAAAGGATTCGGCAAAGTCGATCTCGAGCCCGGGGAAACGCGAACCATCACCGTGACGCTCAATCGCCGCGCGTTCTCTTATTACAATGTCGAGCAGAAGGATTGGGCGGCCACGCCCGGCGAGTTCGGCGTCCTGGTCGGCAGCTCATCGGCCAACATCGAGCTCCACGGGAAAGTAACCCTGAGCAAATAGACAGAATTGCGCGTGCTTGCGGATCGCGATGGCGCACAGTTCATCTCCCGGGGTCAGCGTTCAGCTCGTCAGGAACCGATCGTTTGATTGCATTCGGCCCTAATTTGCAGGCAAGCGGAAAAGACTCTCCTCTGTGAGCTCACCCCTTCTGAATGACTCCGCGTCAAAGGTCGAAGCGATCGAAGAGCCTCTCGCCTCGACTTTCTTCGTCGCTCCCTTCGCCTCTGCTTGTGCCGAGATCGAATCCAATCGCTATTGCCAATCGATGTGGGAGAGTCTGCGAGCTTGTCACTCAAAGCAACGTCCGCGCCGTTCCTCTGTGCGAGGTAGGTCATCCAGAGGTCCCGTGTTGCACACGAGTCGAACGAGATGGTGTCGGGGCCTCGTTGCATGATTTCGTGATTAATGCTGTAAGGGTGGGGCAACTATCCCGCCCTTCCTCTTGAGATAGCTAGTGGCGGGACTGGCAGGTCGGCATTCATTTCCTCGTCGACTGGCGAGCGCCCTCTATTCGCTCGGGGTCGCGCCCCAGGGTCATTTGAGTGATCTTGCGACCTTCAGACGTCGGAATTACACTAGCCTTTTTGACGCGAGAACCCGTGATGAGCAATTCCGAGCGGCGCTTGAGAAAAGGGGAAAGCATTTTTTGCTCTCGGGCGTGTTGGAATGTTAGAAAAAGTGTTAGAAAGAACTAGGTAAGTCCTTTCGGGGCTGTAGCTCAGATGGATAGAGCAGCAGTTTCCTAAACTGCGTGTCGGGAGTTCGACTCTCCCCAGCCCCACCAGATTTTTCAATGACTTATGGATTTGCGGGTGACCGGGGTGGCCATAACCGTGATCGCAAAGCGCATCGAGCGCACCCTACGTGGCTTCGAGGGGCGGGCATACGGTGGGGTTATTATGTCCCCGTCAAGCCGTCCGTCTTTTCGACCTCAATCCCGCCAGCGCTAATAAAGCTGCCCCCAACAACATCATGCTCGATGGTTCCGGCACCGGCGCGAGATTATACTGATACTCGAAGCCCACCGATGTCAGGGCGCCATTCCCTGTTCCGTCCTGCGCAAATAGGCTCGCAAACAGGCCGTCCGGGCCGTTCGACGTGGTGATACTGGTCAGGTCAATGCTTGTGCTGTCAGGATTCGTGTTCGGTCCGCCGGTCTGCACAATCGCGGTCGTGAAAGTTGGCGTACCCAGGTTATTGCCTCCCGTAGCATCGCCATAGCTCGGCGCGCTCGGCAGACTGAAGTCCACGATTGAGTTGGTCGCCGTACCAATCTCAAATCCGCTGGCCGTCACCGTCGCCGTCCAGAAGAACTGGAAGGCTTCCTCGAGCCAATTTCCTACACCAACCGCGCTGGCACTGGCACCCGTGATTGAGAAGCTTGGGTCTAGCGGGTTGCTGGCGTTCGGGACGAACGTTAGATCCGACGCAGGAATTCCCGCCGTCGGCATGCCGTTTACTTCGGCGCTGCTCGAATACACGAACGGGCCGGCATTGAGGAACGTGTAGCTCACATCGCCGATCGTGCAGGTTGTTCCGAGCACAGTGCTGAGCGCCCCTGTCGTGCAGGAGTCTGCAAACGACACGCGCGGCACAAGCGCAACAAGCGCCAGCAAGGTAATTTTCAGCAGTTTCGCTTTCATTCGGGCTCTTCCCGGTGTGGAGACGACCACCTCGAGAAATGTACAGCGGCGAGATCCTAGCAGTCGTCACCTGGTTCCGCAAGATGACCGATCTTATAACGTCATTACTCTTAGTACGGTCGTTCCCGGGCGAGGGGCATTTGAACAAAGGCTCGCCGGCAGGGAAAGGGGAAACGCGATTAGCCAACGTGCCCGATGCCAACCTGTTTTACTTATATAGACGGACGCCGCCGGGCCCGCATCGCGAGCGAACCCGGCGCGTTTACCAGTCGATTTCGGCTGGGAAGAACTCCGCGATCAGGTCCTCATAGAATGGTCTCAGCTCTTTAACATTCGGCTTGCTGGCACTTTTCGAGTAAAGGTCATAGGGGTTAAATTTGTGCACCCACTCAAACATTTTCTCGTCGTGTGCCGACATGAGATGCCGATAGGCACCATGGCGGTGGGCGGGATAAAACGAGTGGTAGCGCAGCATATACTGCGCCGGCTCCGGCAGGTAGTCCTTGGCGACTCGATAGATGTATTCGTCGTGGCCCCAGGAAAGATGAACGTTCTCCAACCCGCAGTTCGGTTGATAGATGCCGTATAGACTCTGGTATTCGGGGACGCGAACATCGGGGTTCTGCGCGAAGTACTGCGAGAAAACAATCTGGTCCGAGTAGGCGCATCCGACCGGGAAAGTGTCCCCGACCACGGCCCATTGTGGTTCTCCGTAAAGGCAAAGAACCTTGCCAAGGTCATGGATAAAACCGGCCAGAATGAACCAGTGGGGATGCCCGTCTTTTCTGATGGCTTCGGAAGTCTGCAGGAGGTGCTCGACCTGGGTAAGGTCGGTATCCGGGTCGCTGTCGTCAACCAGGGTGTTCAGGTAATCCGCGGCGGCCCAGATGCTTTTCTTGCCCCGTTTGAGTTCGCCGAACTCTCTTTCCTTCTCGAGGACAAAAGCGACGGTCTGCTTGGCGTGGTTCAGACGGTAAAACTCGGCAACGGAGGGGTGAACCTGCTCATCATAGTTGCGAAACTCCGAGGGAACTTTCCCCTCCCTGTATCTCCTGGCCACAAACTCATCCCACTGATCGACGTGCTCGAGGGGCTGCTCGGATGCCTGACCGTCGGCCGCCATGGGGAGACCTCCTTGGAGTGATAGGGTTAGGTTGCGCCTAGCCGAGGCAATTCGCAAGCTGCTTTGAAGTCGGGAAGCCGGCGAGAGCGAGGACTTCACGGAATGGTGCGGCGCAACCCGATCGGCTGGGCCGCTAGGTGCCCTCGGCCATGCGCACGTCGCGCTCGACTGCGCCGGTGAGCAGTTTCGCCGCGGCCTGATACTCGCTGCTCTCATAGACGGCGACAGCTCGCTCGACGCTATCGAATTCAATCACCACGCAACGATCCAGTACTCCGTCCTCGTACGCCTTCCTGGCCGGTCCGCGAACCAGAAAGTGCCCTCCCCCCGATTCGATCACCGGCAGCGCCTTCTGGGCGTATTCGGCCAGCGCCGTCGGCTTCGACACCGAACGATACAGGGTGATCCAATAACCTTTCGCCATATCGGCTCCTCACCTCGCGCGAGTGGTCCAGGGAATATCGCTGAGACGGTTTGCGCTCCAGTCAGTCCAAAGAAAAGAATAGACAACAGGAAGGAAACCGACAAGCGCGGCTCGGTTTGTCCGGCAAGACTTCTAACCCGCCGGAGACAACTCGGCCGACCTGGCTGCTTTCCGCAAACGCAAACGCGTCAGGCGCATACAGCCTTTTGGCCGTTGTCACATCCAACTAATGGTCCGTTTTCAGACCCTCGATGTGGCCTCGAACGCGGTATGCTAGAATGCTGGGCACTTCCCAGCCGACAAGACCAGGAATGACGAGCGAGAATGGCAGAATTCGTTTGCAAAGTCGGCGACACGACCGGTCGCATCTTTCAGCAGGTCGAGACGGCGCAGTCGGAGGATGAGGCGCGGCAACGGCTCTCCGACCGCGGACTCTACGTCTTCCAGGTGCGCGGTCATGTGGGGCTGCTGTCGAGCCTGGGACGTGCGCGCTCGGACCGCGCCGTTCGCCCGGCGGATTTCCTGATTTTCAACCAGCAATTCTGCACACTCATCAAAGCGGGTCTGCCGATCTTGAAGGCGCTCGACCTGCTTGCCGAACGCGCCGCTGCTCCCCGTCTGCGCCCGGTTCTGCGCGATGTACGCCAGCGCGTCCGAGACGGCGCTCTGCTTTCCGAAGCGCTCGAGGGACAGGGATCGTTTCCCCCGGTCTATGTTACGGCGGTTACGGCCGGTGAGCGCAGCGGAAACCTGAACGGGGTCATCGAGCAGTACATCAGCTACTTGCGTGTCAGCACCGGGTTTCGGCGCCAGCTGGTCACCGCGCTGATTTATCCCTCGATTTTGGTCTGCGCGGTCTTGATCATCATGTCCTACCTGGTGACGTTCGCCATGCCGCGCTTCGCCTCGCTGTACAAAGACCTGGATGTTCCTTTGCCGAAAATCACGCAGGTCGTTCTCGATGTATCGTTGCCCTTGCGCAATTACTTCCTGGTCTTTGCTTCTATCGCTGTGGTGACCGGCGCGGCCGTTTTTCTCTGGACGCGCACCGATCAAGGCGGCCTGGTGATCGATCGTCTAAAGCCGCGGTTACCCGTCGTCGGTGATATCTGGCTGAAATCGCAAATCGCGCAGTTCGTGCGCACGCTGGCCACGTTGCTGGCCGGCGGCACGCCGTTGGTTTCCGGATTGCGGACCTCCTCGGCGGCCATCGGCAGCAAGCTGATTTCGACTTCCGTCGCGCAGGCTGCCGAGCGCGTGAAGGAGGGTGAGTCGTTGCACGCGAGCCTGGCCACGACGAAATTGATTCCCGACCTGGCTCTCGAGATGATCGAAGTGGGGGAAGCTTCCGGCGCCCTGGCCGCTATGCTCACGAGCGTCGCCGAGTTCTATGAAGAAGAGGTCAACACGCGTCTTCAACGAACGCTAATTTGGATCTCCCCCGCCATTTTGGTGGTCATGGCAGCTGTGGTAGGCTTGATTCTCGTTTCCCTGTACCTCCCCATGTTCTCTCTTCAGATTGGGTCCGCCGGGGGCTGAGGATTTATGTCCACAACGAGCAACAACAATCCGGCTGCAACGCCCGTCGGTGCCGCCGCGCCCAGCGAAACGGCCGAGCGCGAGCAGGCCCGCCGCCTGGCGGAACGCTATCGCTGTGCGTTCATTGATCTCCGCGACCAGCGCATCGATCCCGACCTCTTCCGCAGTATCCCGGCGGAGATGATGTTTCGCTACAACTTTGTTCCCCTCGAGGCGCACGACAGCACATTGGTTGTGGCTATGGCGGATCCGAGCCAGCTGCACCTCACCGACGAGCTCTCCCTCCTGCTGGGCAAACGGCTGCAGATCAAAGTGGCCACCACCTCGCAGATCAGCGATCTGCTGAAGCGCACCGAGCAATCGCAGCGTGTTCTCGACCAGGCCACCGAAGGATTCACGCTGCAAGTCATCGCCGAGGGAGAAGACACGGACGAGAACATCTCCATGGAGAAGCTCACGCAGCGCGACACCGGCGTGAGCCCGGTCGTCCGCCTGGTCGATACGGTGATCTTCACCGCACTCGAGCGCCGCGCGAGCGACATTCACATTGAGACGCGCGACGCAGAAGTCGTGGTCAAGTACCGCATCGACGGTGTGCTGCAGTACGCCATGCAGCCTCTGGCCAAGGACTGGCACGCCACCATTCTTTCGCGCATCAAGGTGATGAGCGAGCTCGACATCGCCGAACGACGCGTTCCTCAAGATGGCCGTTTCCGCGTGAAGTACAAAGGCCGCTCGATCGATTTTCGAGTTTCCATCATGCCCTCGATCCACGGCGAGGACGCTGTGCTTCGCGTGCTGGACAAGGAAAGTTTGAGCGAGAAGTTCCGTAACCTCACGCTCGATGTGGTGGGTTTCGACGCCGATGAAGTCGGCAAGTTCCGCCGCTACATTCACGAGCCGTACGGAATGGTCCTGGTGACCGGCCCGACGGGCTCCGGCAAAACGACCACGCTCTATGCGGCCATCAACGAGATCAAAAACGATGAAGATAAGATCATCACGATCGAGGATCCGGTCGAGTATCAGGTCCGCGGCATCACCCAGATTCCCGTCAACGAGAAGAAGGGGCTCACCTTCGCGCGCGGCCTGCGCTCCATCCTTCGCCACGACCCTGACAAGATCATGGTCGGCGAGATTCGCGACCAGGAAACGGCGCAGATCGCCATCAACTCCGCGCTGACCGGCCATCTGGTGTTTACAACCGTGCACGCGAACAACGTGACGGATGTGATCGGCCGTTTCATCAACATGGGTGTCGAGCCGTACAACTTCGTTTCGGCGCTAAACTGCATCCTGGCCCAGCGCCTCGTGCGCGTGATCTGCGAAAATTGCAAGAAGCAGGTCCGCTACGCCCCCGATGTCCTCAAGGAATCCGGGCTCGATCCGGCCGAATGGGAGAAGAACCCCTTCCAGGAAGGTCGCGGGTGCCTGGAATGCTCGGGAAGCGGCTATCGGGGACGAACCGCCATTAGCGAGCTGCTGGACCTTTCCGACCACATTCGCGAGATGATCATCGACCGGCGTCCAACGTCGGAGATCAAACGTGCCGCGCGAGGAGAGGGAATGAGCTTCCTGCGAGAATCGGGGCTTCGCAAGGTTCGCGCGGGCGTGACCACTTTACGCGAGATCAACAAGGTGACCTTCCTTGATTAGTTCGGCAGCTCTTCGAACGCGTATCGTCGACCGCGGGCCCGTCCGCCGCTTGGCGCGCTGGATGAACGCCATGCCGCATCCTGCGTGTGTGGTGGAGATCGCCCCGAACCGGATCGCCGCGGCGCACTGGGGCAAGGCCCCCGGGCAGCTCGACGCGTTTGCGGCCGAGCCGCTGCCGGTCGGTGCGGTCATGCCGTCCCCGGTCGAAGTCAACGTTCTGCAGTCGGAAACCGTCACGGCCGCGCTCGGGCGTCTGTTCACCCGGGTTCCGCACCACGGTGCTCCCCTGGCCTTGCTGATACCCGATCCGGTGGTTCGCGTGTTTATCCTGCCGTTTGATACGCTGCCTCGCCGTCCCGAGGAAGCCATCCCTCTGCTGCGCTGGCGGCTCAAGAAAAGCGTGCCCTTCGATGTGGAGGAAACCGTAATCTCCTCGATGCGGCAGGAGGGGCGCGGTTCGAAGCTCGAACTGGTCGCCGCGATCGCGAGGCAAAAGATTCTCCGCGAGTACGAGCAGTGTGTCGAAGCGGCTGGGGCCCACGCCGTTGTGGTGCTCAGCTCGACGCTGGCCTCGCTTCCGCTCGTTGAGGAGCGCGGAGCTGCGCTGCTCGTAAGGATGTCAGGGAAAACGCTGACCACGGTCATTGTCCGGGGTAGGAATCTCTGCGTGTACCGCTCCTCGGAGATGGCCCCCGACCTCGCCCCTCGTGCCATGCTTGAGGAAATCTACCCGGCGATTGCGTTTTATCAAGACACCTGGGGAGAGTCGATCGACCGCGCGCGCCTGGCCGGTGTCGGCCCGGGCGGGGGGGCTTATCACCGCGAACTCGAGGAGGAATTAGGGGTGCCCGTGGGGGGGCTCGAGGACACGGTCGAGCTTGGCTCGGGCGCAAAGGATTTGATTCGCCAGGATATGGACGCTCTGGCGGGCTGGATGCTGAACGCTGGGGCGTGAGGAAATCTGGAATGCGAGCCAGGGGTCGGGATAGGCTGGCTTGCCCCGACCTCGGTTTCTGAATCAGGACATCATGAGAGTTCGCCTCAACCTATCGACCACGCCACAGGAAAACCGGCGGCCGTTCCTTGCTGCTTCCGCGCTGCTGGGGGCCATCGGGGTGATCGCCTTCCTCGTGCTATTCCGGGCCGCGTATACCTCCTGGGAATCGAGCCGGGAATTGCACGCGCGCGTGGCCCAGCTCGAGAACCGCATGGCCCGAGCGGGCGCCAGGCAAAGCGAACTGGCTGCCTATTTTCACACCGCCGACGCGCAACGGATCCTCGATCGCGCGAATTTCTTGAATTCGTTGATCGACGAGCGCAGCTTTCCGTGGACCAAGGTGTTTGCCGCGCTGGAAGAAACGATGCCCCCGGGAGTTCGCGTGGTGGCCATTTCGCCAACGCTCGTCCGTGGCCGCGCGCAAGTAGACCTCACCATTGGCGCCGCGGACAGCGTTCAGGAAGTTCGCTTTCTCCAAGCCATGGGAAAATCCAAGGCGTTTTCGAACGTGGAGATCACCTCCGAGCGCCGCGACGAGAAGCCGAATAGCCAGGACCGCATCCTGGTTGAGCTGAAGGTTACCTACGAGACGACATGAACGCGACCAGAGCGTGGGCCAAAACAAAAATCGTGATCATGGCCGCCCTGGGCGTCCTGCTGGCCGCCGACGTTGCGCTGGGCTTTCTGCTGTGGCGGAACTCGAGCGAGAGTCCCGAGCACCTCCGCGGCGAAATCCAGCGCCTCGAGCTCCAGGCCAAGCTGCGCGAGGCGGAATTGGCCCGCGATCAGAAGATTCGTGCATCGATGCCGCACGTCGGACGCGATTGCGACCGATTTTACGAGGATACCTTTCTCTTGAAGGAGACTGGATATTCGGCCATCGAAGCCGACTTGAATTCGATTGCCGACAAAGCGGGCTTGCGGCTCTCCGGCGCAACGTACAAGGAGTCGGAGGTCAAAGACCGCGGCGTGACACAGATCGTGATTTCAACGGGCGTGGATGGCAACTACGCCTCGATCATCCAGTTCATCAACGGTCTCGAGCAGTCGAAGAATTTCTATTTGCTCAACGATTTGCGCTTGACCTCCGCAAGTGCGGGGGCCATCAAACTGCAGCTCGAGCTGCGCACATTCTTTAGGTCTTGACCATGTCACAGCGGGTAAAACTCTACGTGCTGGTCGCTCTTCTGGCGATCGCCGCGGCGATTTTCCTTCACAGCCGGAGCGACGTTCCCGGATTCCAGGGTGTGCTGGCCTCCGACGCGAAGTTCACGCCGCTCGACATCCAAGAGCCGGACCTTCGACTCGATCTGCTCGACCAGATTCACAGGAGCGAATACAGGGGATCACATCGGGATATCTTCACCGGCGAGCCGCTTCTGGCGCCCTCCCCGAGTCGCGGGCCGGTGGCCGTCGTGCCCAAGGTCGTGGGTGACCCGTACCCCAAGCCCGCGCCGCCCCCGCCGCCCCTTCAGGTGCCCGCCCAGTTCTTTGGCTACGCCACGCGCCCGGGCACGGAAAGGCGCGTCGCCTTTTTCCTGAACGGCGATGACGTCGTCGTCGCCGCGGAAGGGGACACGTTTATGGGCAGCTTTCGCCTCGTCCACATTGGGAACGATTCGGCGGAGGTTGAGGAGATTTCTTCGGGACGGCGTGCCACACTTCCCTTGGAGCATCCGGCCGATGAAGAGGCCGTGAACCCGTGAGCAACGGCCACACAGCTCGAAGCAGGAGGCGCGACGGCCAATCCTGCCGATCCGCCGAATCTGGCTACGCCATGCTGCTGGCGCTGGCCATGGTTGCGGCGATGATCATCGCCTCGACCGTGGTCATGACGAATATGCGCACGCAGGGCCAACGCCAGCGCGAGCGGGAAATGGTTTGGCGCGGCAAACAGTACGTTACGGCCATCAAACGCTTCTACCGTCGGAGCGGCCACTACCCGCAGGATCTTGACGAATTGGAGAAGGGCGTGGCCAACATCCACTTTCTTCGCCAAGCCGCCCTCAGAGACCCGATGAATAGCGACGAGGACGGGAAGTGGCGTTTTATCTACACAAACGCCTCGGGTCAGATCATAGGCAGTGTTCACTACGCCACCATGCAGCAGATGGCCATCCTCGATCTGAACGGCGGGAGGATCCCCAACACGCAGCCGAGCGGCGCCAATGCGGACAGCGGTGGCAATCTGGGCACGAGCGGCAGCAGTGTAAACGGCAATGCCGGAACGGGTGACAACGCCAACCCCGCTACAGTTTCCTCCTCCGATCAGGATTCTGCGTCGAATGCGAATTGTCCTCCCGCGACGAACGCGAATCAGCTCGCCAGTTCGCAGAGCCAATTCGGCCTGGGCGGCCTCGGGTCTGGCGCGAGTGGCCCTGGAGTCGGTTCGGGGGTGATCGGCATGACCCCAAACGGCGGCGCGTTCGCCGGGTCATCCGCGGTGGCTCAATTTGGGAGCTCGGGAACCCAGGACCAGACGGGTCCGGACAGTTCAACCGCTTGTCCCCAGGGGCAAGGAGCGCAGCTGGCTGGCGCGATGGGCGTGCAACCCGCCGCGTTGCAAGCGCTCTTACAGATGAAGCCGACAGGTCCAGTCGACAGCCCGGTGATTGGCGGATTCCTGATCGGCGTCGGAAGCACGGTCGACCGCAAGTCGGTCCGGGTCTATAAAGGCGGCAAGAAATACAAGGACTGGGAATTCATCTGGAATCCCCTGGAAGAACAAGCCCTCGCCATGCAGCAGGCTATGGGGCAGTCGGGCGGGCTGGGCGGGGTAATGGGCAGTGCCATGGGTGGGATGCAGCCGAACGGTATCGGAGCGCCCGGTGCGGCCGGCCCCGCGGGTCCAGGGCAAACACCCCCAAACGACCAGCAGCAGCCTCAGCCGTAAAGTCCACTCCCTGGTCTTAGGGAAAGCGGCCAAACTGTCTTCGTGGCCTAGTGGGTTTGCGCGACCGCCGCGTCCGTGGCGGCCCTTTTCGCGTTGATCTGCGCCAGTTCCCGAGTGATTCGCCGCACGTAGTTCTCCGTCTCGGGGAACGGCGGAATGCCGCCGTAGCGCTCGACCATTTCCGGCCCCGCGTTGTAAGCGGCCAGCGCGAGCGAGAGATTCCCGCGGTACTGTGCCAGTAAATCCTTCAGATAGTGCGTTCCCGCATCGATATTCTGTGCGGGGTCAAACGGGTTTGCGATGGAGTAGCGCGCGGCAGTTTCCGGAAGGAGTTGCATCAACCCCTGCGCGTCTTTGCGCGAAACGGCGCGCGGGTTGAAGTTCGATTCGGCTCGAATCACGGTGTGAATCAGGTTTTCGTCGACGCCGTGCTTTATGCCAGCGTCGCGAATCAAATCGGCGAAGGGGCTAGGCGCCGGGCGAGCCGGTGGATTGGCGGGGAAGACTTCCTCCGGCTCGATGGAGACGACCTCGCTTGCGGTCACCTCCACGGTGCCCCCGGCAATCGTGAGCACGATGCGGTCGCCGCTTCGCTCGTAGCCGGTGATATGCAGTCGCGCACCCGAGCGCAGGACGGCGTAGTCGGCTCGGGCGGCGGGGACGAACGCCGCGAGAACGGTCAGGAGAACACCCAAGATGGTAGTCCGTAACATCGCAATCATCGAGTTCAACGGTGCCGCGTGCTCCCCGATCCGAGAATGCCTGAGCTTCGCCGAGTTCGAGGAAAACCTCTAGGGCGTCAGCACGTAACGGCGGATGGCGGCGGCCAGGCCAGCCTGGTCATTTGATAGAGTAACGTTCCAGCCGCGGGATTTCAACACGTCAACAGAGTTGCCCATCACGATGGGCAAACCCGCAAATTCGAGCATGTCGCGGTCGTTCCAGTTGTCTCCGATGGCCATGACCTCCTCGCGGAGGATACCGCGATGACGCGCCCAAGCGGCAAGCGCAACGCCTTTTGAGACGCCATGGCGCAGAACGTCAAGGACCGAGAGGTCGCGGGTCAGATACTCGGTGAAAGCGAGCATGTAGCGGTCAGCGAAATCAAGGCGCTCGAGCTTTCGCCGCACATCGCGAATCGTGTCGCAGGGGCCGACGAACATCACTTGAATGGGGTCCTCGGCCGGCGCGCCGTTCGTCGGTTTCAGGCAGTCGGTGAGCGGGGAAACCTGCGCGATGAATTCGCGGCTGCGACGGAAATACCCGCCGCGAAAGGGATCGTCCCAATCCACCGTTTCGAGGATCACCTGATTTTCGCGCGGGCGGTCGAAGACCACGGAGGTGCTCGAGCGAAATTCGGGCGTCGCATCGATGACGCGTTTGGCGATTTCCGTGGGCAGAAGAAAGCGCTGATGAGTCCGTCCTTCCTTGGACTTGATCAGCGATCCATTGTTAACGATGAGCGCGAGGTCGCACGGCAGCGCGTCCACGATGACTCGCGCGGAGTGATAGCGGCGGCCCGTCACAATGACGATTTCGATTCCGCGCGCAGCCGCCTCGTTAATCGCGCGCGCGTTTTCTTCGGGGATCTTGGATTCGGAATCGAGCAGCGTGCCGTCCAGATCAACAGCGATGAGTTTGATGGTCACGAATGTATTCTACGGGAGGCGCGGGAAATAAAGGAAGCGAGCGGGCGGGGAAGGCAAGCAAGGAAACGCGCAGGCGACCAGGCCTGGCTCGGCGGCCCGGCGGATCCTGGCTAACTGCAACCGGACCGCGCAGGCTATGGTTTGCGCGGTGAGCGGAGGGGGTGCGCGCGATCGGATTCACACGGGCGGCAAAAGGCCCGAGAGGCCCCTGGCCGTAAGCCTCGCCTAGCTAGCGCGAAGGCTACTCGTCGGCCACCGGCGAAGATTCGGCGACGTCCTCGGAGCCTTTGATTCGCATGCCGTAAAAGGACTTGTAAACGAAAGCGAAGGAGATGAGGAAAAAGATGCCGGCTAGGGCCCGCGTCAGGCCCGGGTTCTTCACCGTCAGATCGACGGCCAGCTCGACGGCCAGTAGGCCAAAAAGCGTGGTGAATTTGATCACCGGATTCATGGCCACCGAGGAAGTGTCCTTGAACGGATCGCCGACCGTATCGCCGATGACTGTCGCGGCGTGAAGTTCAGTGCCTTTCTGCTTCATCTCGACTTCCACGATTTTCTTCGCGTTGTCCCACGCGGCTCCGGCATCGGCCATGAAGATGGCCTGATAGAGCCCAAACACGGCGATCGAGATCAGATAACCGATAAAGAAGAAAGGCTCGATAAAGGAAAATGCGAGCGTGGCGAAGAACACGGCAATGAAGATGTTCAGCATGCCCTTTTGCGCGTACTGCGTGCAGATGGCCACAACCTGCTTGCTATCGGAGACCGAGGCCCGTTCTGTTCCCTCGAGCTTGATGTGCCCTTTGATGAATTCGACGGCGCGATAGGCTCCCGTGGTGACCGCCTGCGTGGACGCTCCGGTGAACCAGTAGATCATAGCGCCGCCAGTCACCAGACCGAGGAAGAAAGGAGCGTGGAGCAGGGAGAGTTTATCGACGTTCTCGGTGATGCCGTTCGTCAGCGCCATGATGATCGAAAAGATCATGGTGGTTGCGCCGACCACGGCCGTGCCGATCAGGACCGGCTTGGCGGTGGCTTTAAACGTGTTGCCTGCGCCGTCATTGGCTTCGAGCAGATCCTTGGCGATGCCGAAACGCGCGTCGATATGGAAGTCCCGCTTGATTTCCTGTTGCACGTTGGGGATTTGTTCGATCAGCGACAGTTCGTAGACCGATTGCGCGTTATCGGTGACCGGGCCGTAGGAATCGACGGCGATGGTCACCGGGCCCATGCCCAGAAAGCCGAAGGCGACCAGGCCGAAGGCGAACACTGGTGCTGCAAGCATGATCGTACCGAGGCCGAGGTTGCTGACCAGATAGCCGACGGTCATCAGAACCACCATGGCTAGCCCCAGGTAGTAGCCCGAAAAGTTTCCGGCCACGAAGCCCGACAGAATGCCCAGCGAGGCGCCGCCTTCCTGGGCAGAGCTAGTGACTTCGCGAACATGGCGTGATTCGGTCGAGGTGAAGATTTTGACGAGCTCGGGGATCACGGCGCCGGCCAGCGTTCCACAGGAAATGATCGAGGCGAGCTTCCACCATTGCGATGTGTCACCGCCCAGATCGGGAATGATGAAGTAGGAGATGAGGTAGGTCAGCCCGATCGAGACAAACGAGGTGATCCAGACGAGGGAGGTGAGCGGCGCCTCAAAATTCATGCGCTCAACGCTGCCGTACCTAGCTTTCGCCAGACCGGCGTTGATGAAATAAGCGCCGGCCGCGGAGACCAGCATGGCGACGCGCATGACAAAGATCCAGACGAGCAGCTGTACTTGAACCGACGGATTCCGCACGCCCTCCAGGATGAATACGATGAGCGCGACACCGGTGACACCGTAGGTTTCAAATCCATCGGCGCTCGGACCAATCGAGTCGCCGGCATTGTCGCCGGTGCAGTCGGCGATTACTCCGGGGTTGCGCGCATCGTCCTCCTTGATGCGGAAAACGATCTTCATCAGGTCGGAGCCAATGTCGGCGATTTTCGTGAAAATTCCGCCGGCAATGCGGAGTGCGGCCGCCCCGAGCGATTCGCCAATCGCGAATCCGATAAAGCACGGGCCGGCGTAGTCGCCCGGAACGAAAAGCAGGATGATCAGCATCATCAGCAGCTCGACACTGATCAACATCATGCCGATGCTCATGCCCGCCGAAAGCGGAATGCGGTAAATCGGATACGGCTTGCCGCCGAGACTGGCGAAGGCCGTGCGCGAATTCGCAAAGGTGTTGACGCGAATCCCGAACCAGGCGACTCCGTAGCTTCCCGCCATGCCGATCACGCTGAAGGCGAGAATAATGGGCACGCGCACCGCTCCGTAGTGCAGCAACAAGCCGAAGTACAGCAAGATGATGGCGGCGATAAACACCCACAGGAGCAGCAGGAACTTGCCCTGCTTGATCAGATAGGTCTTGCATGTCTCATAGATCAGCTCGGAGACTTCGCGCATGGCTTGGTGTACGGGAAGCCGCTTCAGGCGCTGATAGATGACCAGTCCGAAAATCAGTCCGAAGACGCAGAAGGCGATTCCAAAAAGAAGCAGCGTGTGGCCATCCACCCCGAGAAAACTCACGGAAGAAAGGTCGGGAAGTTTCAGACTGGCCTCGCCGGCCGGAACGCGGGGCGCCGACGGTTCTTGCGCGCGAGCGATACCCGAGACGGAGAGCATGAGCGCCGCGCTGGCGGCAAAGATTTTCGCGGATGCCTTGACCAGCCGATGGATGAAGAACGCATCCGGCCTGTTGATGAACATCAGCAACCTCCAGGAATGGTCCAGATGGCCCTTACTTGCCTCCGCGCGCACGTGTCTCCCGAAATTTCCGCGTTCAATATCCTCAAGACGTCGTTGGGGAAGGGCCCTGCTAACGCAGGCGCGAAGAAGTGACAACACGGAACAGACGTTTCTACCAGGATTTCGACTCTAGGTCAAGAAAGAGGTTATTCTCACGATCTTCCATTTCGCCCGGCCCGCTCAGTCTTGTGAGGCCTGTGGCGAGGAGGACGGCGGGGAAGCTAAGGGCACCTCAAAGAACATGAGAGGAGCCTTGTCGGGCAGCAGAGACACGTCCGGCACGTACAGGCTCGCCTTGGATGCGGCGGCGAAGTCGTGGCTCATGTTGAAAAACAGGAAACCGTGGGTTGTTCCGAGGGGCGGCACGAGACCCGAATCGAGGGCGAAGGGGCGCAATTGGCCCGCGATGTTGTCAACCTTCTTGTCCTTGTTCGTAGAAAGTCCAATCGGGAAGCGTCGCTCGGACGGTGCGGACGGCGTTCCGCCCGGGTGGACGATCAGCGTCGCGACGCGGTTAATCGAAAGCCAATCGAGATTCTGATGGTCGCCACTGTCGAAATGGACGTCGAGCTGGACCGTTTCGAGGTCGACCTTGATGGGATGAGGCGTTTCGTTCTTCAGGAAAACTTCGACGGGCAGGATCCCGGCCGGGATCGGATTGGCGGACTTGCCGAATTTTCCCTTCGCGCGTTCGGAATCCGTGTACGAGTCGACCGCAATGCTCAGCCCACCATGGCGATCCTGCGGAAGCGCGGCGGCGCTGGAAGGCGAGCTAGCCTGTGCCGAGGGAGTCGAGTTCGACTGTGCCGGCACACAGTTTGAGGCGGTGAGGAGCAGAATCGCGAACAGAAGTAAGCGCATGATAACCTCTCATCGTCGGGGAACGCGTCGATACGGCGTAGCGAGCCCGGATGTGCGATGCCTGGCGCCTGGCGGAAGTTGCGTGAGCGCTGGCTGCGGGGAACTATAATAGGCGATTTGCCGAAGAGAGTGGCGGGCGGCATTCTCGAGCGGCTTTCCTTCGAATGTATTGGATCTATCGATTCCTCACCATTCTGAGCATGACCGTGCTGGCCCCCTATTACGCCTTACGCGGCTGTCGACGCCGGGAGCCGCGCGCACTGGGCGAGCGGTTTGGGTCGCTTCCGCCGGGGATGCGGGCTCGCGCGCAGGCGGCGGCTGGCCATCGCGCGATTTGGATTCATGCTGTGTCGGTCGGCGAAGTCCTGGCCGCCGGGCCTCTGATCGAGGGACTCAAGCAGCGAATGCCCGGTCGCGCGGTATACGTCTCGACGACCACGGAAACCGGACAGCGCGTGGCGCGCGAGCGGCTGCAGGGTGCCGACGCCGTGTTCTACTTTCCACTGGACTGGGTTTTCGCGGTGCGTCGCGCGTTGCGATTCATGCACCCGGCGGCCGTTGTGGTGATGGAAACCGAAATCTGGCCGAATTTCTTGCGCGAGGCGTCCAGGCTTCAAATTCCGGTGGTCTTCGCGAGCGCACGGATTTCGGAGCGGGCCTTCGCCCGTTACCAGCGCTGGAGATTTCTTGTGCTGGAATTCTACGCGGAGGTTCTCGACTGCGCCCGTCTGTTCCTGGCGCAGACCCAGTTGGACGCCGAGCGTTTGCGCGCGATGGGAGCCCCTCCCGAGCGCGTGGAAGTGGTCGGGAACCTCAAATTCGACGGGGAGCCAGCATCGCTCGGCGCATTTGGCGCGTGGCTGCAGGAACAAGCGGGCGGGGAGGAACGCTGGCCTCTGCTCGTGGCCGGAAGCGTTGTCGCTCAGGAAGAAGACGCCGTGCTGGCGGCATACGACATTGTCCAGCGGCGCTGGCGGCGCGCCCTGCTCGTGCTGGCACCGCGCAAACCGGACCGTTTTGACATGGCAGCGGAGCTGATCGAGGCGGCCGGCTGGAGGCTCGCGCGGCGCAGCAGGATGGATTTCGCGGCGCCGCTTGACGAAAACACCGATGTCATTCTTCTCGACTCCATCGGCGAATTAGCCGGGCTGTACTCGATTGCGGATGCGGTTTTCGTCGGCGGTTCGCTGGTGGCCGCCGGAGGACACAATATACTCGAGCCGGCGTGGTTCGCGCGCCCGCCCGTGTTTGGCAATTCGATGGAGAATTTTCGGGAGATGGCGGACCAATTCCTCGCCGCGCACGCAGCCGTCGAAGTCTCGAGCGGGCCGATGCTCGGGAAGGTTTGGGCGCAGCTGATCGAGGATCCCGCCCTGCGCGAACGGATGGGCCAAGCCGCGCAAAAGGTATGCGCGCGGAATCGCGGCGCGACGGGGCGGTGCCTGGATCGCATTGCGGGCGTGCTCGAATCGGCAGGTCGGCCGAAGTGACTTTCACGGAACAGGTTCTGCGGCCAGTTGCAGCGATTTATTCTGTAGCCGCCCGACTGCGCGCGGCTGCGTATCGCTGCGGCTTTCTTCGGCCGCGGGCACTCGATGCCGTGGTGATCAGCGTCGGAAACCTCACCGTGGGCGGGACAGGGAAAACGCCGATGGTGCTCTGGATTGCCGAGCGCCTGCGTCGAGAGGGGGCACAAATCGGTATTCTCAGCCGCGGGTATCGCGGCTGGTCAAGGGAAGCAGGCGAGGGCCTGCCCGGCAGCCGCACCGCTCGATCGACCAGCGATGAAGTCGAGTTATTGAGTGCGCGGCTTGGGCCGCAGGTTGCCTTTGGCGTGGGCGCGCGTCGGTTCCCCGGTGGCGCTGAGCTGGTGGGGCAAGGTGTGAAGTGGCTGATCCTGGACGACGGTTTTCAGCATCTCGAGTTGGCGCGCAACGTGGATATCGTTCTGCTCGACGCGACCAACCCGTTCGGCGGCGGCCGCCTGCTGCCCGCGGGACGTTTGCGGGAACCGCGCTCGGCCTTGGCGCGCGCGGACGTAATCGTCATCACGCGCGCCGATTCGGCGCCCGCCGTCGAGGCCATTGTGCGACGCTATTCCGAAGCGCCCGTTTTCTATGCGCGTGTGGCGCCGGCAGGAGTCCGCGCTTTTCGCGGCACTTACCCGGGCGGGGAAGATCCCGAGGCCCGCTCGAAAAGACTGTTTGCCTTCTGCGGAATCGGGAATCCCGGCGCATTTGTGGCGGATTTGCGCACGTGGGGATTTCGTCTGACGGGGCACAGGTTTTTCCCCGACCATCACGCGTACACCGAGCGGGAGATCGGGGACCTCTGGCGCGAGGCGGTCGAGGCCGGCGCGGGCGCACTGATCTGCACGGAAAAGGACATTTTCAACCTGGGGAAGGCGCGTTCCGAGAACGTCCCCCTGCTCTATTGCCCGATTTCGATCGAAGTGAGGAACGAGGACGAATTTTGGCGGGCGATCAAGGGCAGAATCGAGCGACCAAAGCGTCCCTAAACGGCTGCCGATAGGGCGCGAGCATTGTTGGCGGCGCCGGGCGTGTGATAGGTTTCAGACCGCGGACGGTTGACGAGCGGACGTCGGAGCCGGTAGTTGAGCCCTGGTCGAGAATCCCGCAAGACGAAAGCGCCGCGCAAGGCCGCTGAAGTAAGCGTCGATCTGACGCGTTTGCTGGAGATCGTCTCCGCGTTTCCCTCGCAGACGATCTGTGTTCTCGGCGATCTGGTGCTCGACGAATTCGTATCTGGCGAGATTTCGCGGGTTTCCCGTGAAGCGCCCGTGCTGATACTGCGGCATCGAAGAAGCGAGGCCTACGCAGGCGGCGGCGCGAATGCGGCAAACAACATTGCCGATCTCGGCGGCCAGGTCATTCCCGTCGGCGTGGTCGGAGACGACGCGGGCGGCGCAAAACTGCTTGAGCTGTTCGGCAGTAAACGCGTCGATACGAGCGCGATTTTGCGAGTGCGCGGCTGGGCAACCACGACAAAAACACGCTACCTGGCGGGTTGGACGCACACAACCGAGCAGCAGGTGCTGCGCGTCGACCACGAACCTCCTGCGCCCTTGCCGGAAAGCGTGGAGCGGGCCATCGAACACAGGGCGCGCCAGGTCGCCCGTCGCGCCGACGCCGTTTTGATATCCGATTACGGGTTGTCAGTCGCGCCTCCGAGGCTCGTGCGTAAACTCCGGGCGAAGCTGCTGACGCTCGACTCGCGCTATCGCCTGCGCGAATTCCGCGGGGCCGGCGTTACGGCGGCAACTCCGAACGAAGCGGAGATCGAAGCGGCCTACGGCACCGAGATAGCCGGGAACATGGCCAGGCTCGAGGAGCTTGGACGGCGGGCGCTCGATGAAATGCGCTTGCAGGCTTTGCTCGTGACCCGCGGTCGGCATGGACTCTCGCTATTTGAAAGCAACCCGCCGTCCACGCGCACCGGCTGCCGCGTGCCCGCCCACGTTCCCGTACACGGATCGGACACGCCCGTCGATGTGACCGGGGCGGGAGATACCGTGATCGCCGCGTTCACCCTGGCCTTGGCGGCCGGTGCTACCTACCTCGAAGCGGCACATCTGGCGAACTACGCCGCGGGAATGGTTGTGATGAAGCCGCGAACCGCGACGGTAACAGGCGCCGAGCTCGAAGCTGTGCTCAAGCAGGAAGCAACCTCCCGACGCTGAGCTCCTATGGACACCCGCGAAAAAATACTGTCGCGCGAGGGGCTACAGGATGTGCTCAGCGAGCATCGGCGGCAGGGACGGAAGATCGTCCTGGCCAACGGCGTTTTCGACCTGCTGCACGTGGGACACGTTCGATATTTGCAGGCCGCCAGAGAGGAAGGGGACGTGCTCGTCGTGGGCATCAATTCGGATTCGAGCACGCGAGCGCAGAAGGGCGAAGGACGTCCGATCATGACCGAGCGGGCGCGTGCGGCGGTCGTTGCAGCCCTGGCGGCGGTCGATTACGTAGTGATTTTTGACGAACTCGATGTGAACGAGCTCATGCGCGAAATTCACCCGGACGTACATGCCAAAGGCACTGACTACTCCGTTGAAACGGTACCTGAACGCGGACTCGCTCAGTCGCTTGGCGTGCGCATCGCCATCTGTGGAGATACGAAGCAGCACTCGACCCGCGATATCCTGACCCGCATCCGCCGGCAGGCCCGTGGCTGAGCCGAGTTTTCTGCTAGTGCGGCTCGGCTCGCTCGGAGACATCCTGCACACCCTACCCTCGGCGGCAGCGTTGCGGGACACGTTTCCGGCCGCGCGAATCGACTGGGCAGTTGAGCCGCGCTGGGTCCGCTTGCTCAGCGGCAATCCCGACATCAACGGGGTCATTTCCGCAAATCGAACGAGCCTTGGCGGGTTGATCGGCACTCTTGAAACCATTCGAGCCACGCGGTATACCTGCGCAGTCGACTTTCAGGCGCTGTACAAGTCTGCGCTGCTCGCCTGGGCTTCCCGAGCGCCGCGCCGGATCGGGTTCAAGAGCAGCTACGCCCGCGAAGGGCTTGCCTCGCTGCTGTACACGGACCGGGTCAACCCTCGCGGGCCCCACAAGGTCGACCACAATCTCACTCTCGTCGAGGCCGTGGGAGCGCGAAGGGGAAACAAGCCGCGGTTTCCGCTTTCCGTTGGTGGCCAGGATCGCGAAACGGTCGCCCGCGAGATCGCTCGGGCGAGCCTGCCGGAGTTTTTCGTACTGAACCCGGGCGGCGGATGGGTGTCCAAGTGCTGGCCTCCGGAGCGATATGGACAGCTGCATAGCAAGCTCGTGTCGCGGTTCGGCTGGCGCGGTGTGGTGACGTTCGGGCCGAGCGAACGGGGCATAGCGCAGCGGGTGCTCGAATCGGCTGGACAGCCGGCGCCCATCGCCCTTCCTGTTGCGCTCGGCCCGCTCATGGCTCTGCTCGAGCGCGCGAAGTTCGTCGTCTCCGCCGACACGGGCCCGCTGCACCTGGCCTCCGCTCTGGGCGCGCCGGTGGTTGGGCTGTACGGCCCTACGGATCCGTCGCGCAACGGCCCGTTTTCACGCGCGGATATCGTGGTGCGCAATCCGCAGGCGGCGGTTACCACCTATCGGCGCGAAGCGTCCTATTCGCCGAGCATGTTGTCCATCAGCGTTGAACAAGTCGTCCAGGCGTGCGAGCGCCGTTTGGGGCTTAGCGCGTGAGCCAGCGCAAATTCTGGATGCGCTGGCGCGTGCGCGCCGGTTATCCGGTGGCGCTTGCCTACCTGGTGCTGGCTCGGCCGACGCCACGCTCGATTGCCTGTGGTGCGATCCCGGCGGCCTTGGGGCTCTTGATCCGCGGCATTTCATCGGGGTATTTGCGCAAGGATTCCGAGCTGGCCACCGCAGGCCCCTACGCTTACACGCGCAATCCGCTTTACTTCGGCAGCGCCTTCCTCGCCGCGGCATTCATCGTCGCGGGAGGCTCATGGATCGCCGGGATTCTGGTGGGCGTCTATTTCGCGGTTTTTTACTACGCGGTAATGCGGAACGAAGAAGAGGATTTGTGCGTCCGTTTCGGCGCGGCCTTCGAGGAATACGCGGCGAGCGTCCCCCTGTTCTTTCCCTGGCCCGGAAACAGGCGGCGGGCGGCTCGAGCACAGCCTCGCAGGGAGAACGACAAATTCTCGCGAGCCCAATATCTGAGAAACCGCGAATACAAGGCGGCTATCGGGACGATTGCCAGCCTGGCGATTCTGTTCCTGAGGATGTGGGTGCGCAGGCGCTGGGGGCTTTGAGCTCCCGCGTCATTGCAAGCGGTAGACGGCGTGCATCAGGCGCTGAAATTGAGGTTTGTAGATCAAATCGAACGCGCGTTCCTTGCCCGGGAACATTTCCAGAGCCGCGCGCCGAGTCGCAGCGATCATGCCGGCTGCTTCCTCGGCCGAAAGATCGCCTCCCGCAATGGTATCGAGCGTGAGGCGGACCAGGATGCGGAGGCGGCGAATCCGACGGCTTTCCTCATCGATCTGTTCTTGCGTGGGCGTGGCACTGCCCTCGTGACTGGTTTCCATGGGGCTCGCGTGGTTTCTCCTAAATCGATTATGAACAGGTGCGCGAGGGTGCGCAATAGTACGCAACAGCGGTCGGAGATGATTGACTTCCCCTGCGCCGTGGGATTACCGTCCATCGAGCGCTGAGGGTGCTCCCCGTTCGCGGAAAGGGCCAAGCCCACCTCCGGCACGTATGGGGACTGAGAAGTGCAGATCTTCTTTCAGCCTGCGGTGCGGACTCAGCGTCCGGGCAATTCTTCAAGACGATGCCGACGCGCTCGATCACCCCTTCCGCGAGTACGCGCTCTATCCGCTCTATGCAGAAGGGTGGTACATACCCCTGGCCTTCGCCGTGGCGCTCGGCCAAACGGAGGTAGTGCGATTGCTGCTGAAGCAGGATGCCGACCGCACCGTTTGCTCTCCAGAACGTCGCACGCTCTACGACATAGCACTCGAGGCGGGCCACCGGGACATCGCCGACCTTCTCAAAGAACCTCCCGTCGGCGAATAACTCCGGTTTAACCGGGCTTCCGAGGAAAAGCTACGGACCCCAGATTACTCTTCGGTTCAACAGCTCAGCCTTCCGCAGGGCGGCGCTAAAATGGAACCATGACAAAGCACCCGGACCAACCGAGGATCGTGAACGCTTATACGGCGGGAAGCAGGGTGGAAGCCCTGGTCATCCGCCGGCTGCTCGAAAGCTCCGGAATCCATTCTCCGGATCCGGTCACGACGGATCCTTTTCCGTTGGATGAGCCGGCCGACGGGACGCACGGCACAGAGATCTACGTCCTTGAATCGCAGGCCGACGAAGCGCGCCGGATCATTGAGAGCTACCAGCGAGAAGCCCAGTCGTCCTCCGCTTCACAGGAATGAGGCTCAAGGGCGAGCGCAAGTCGGCGAAGAACGACGTCCGCGGACGATTCTGCTCACGCGTTCGAGGCAGCCGTCTGGCCAGCCGGCCGGCCGCCGGATGGCGCAGCTCATGAGCGGCGGCGCAGGCGAACGACGGTTTCCATGTGGAAGGTCTCAGGGAACAAATCGAAAAGGTGAAGATCAGAAATTTCATAGCCGGCATCGAGCAGTCCGCGGAGATCGCGCGCCAGCGTGGGCGGTTCGCACGAGACGTAGGTGAAACGCCCGGGCGCCATCTGGGCGATGCGGCGAACGGAATTGCGAGACAGGCCGGCCCGCGGCGGATCAACGACCACCAGATCGGGCCTGCCGCGGAATCTGTCGAGGAACTCGTCGACATCGGCCGTTCGGCATTCGATCTTGGGGTTTTCGCGCGTGTTCACTTCGAGGTCGCGAACGGCCGCAGGATTCGATTCCACAGCAATGACCCTTTCGAACTTCCCCCCGAGCGGGGTCGAGAACAACCCCACCCCAGCAAAAAGGTCGAGGGCTAGCTCGCTCCGAGCCTCCCCGTCCACAACTTCGCGCGCGAGCTGTTCGAGGAGAAATCGGTTCACTTGGAAGAAGGAGAAATGCCCGACGCGATAGTTCCGCTCGCCAACGGGATAGGGAATGAAGCCGGGGCCGAAGAGCTCCATGCGATCTGCGCTCGGATCATGGAAGAGTAAGCTGGAGAGCTCGGGCACGATCGTTTGAAGATTCCTGGCGTGCTCGGCGAGGCGCGACGGAAATCCAGCCATGGTCAGGGTCAACAGGACCCGCGAGTCCCATTTGCCGGGAACCTCATCGGTAAAGGCCTCAACCTCGCGCAGCTCCCGCGGCAGATCCTTGGCCAGCGCATCGCGAAGGGCCAGCATCGTTTTCAGCAGCACGGGAGAGAGAACGGGGCAGTCGTGGACGGCGCACAGAGAGGTCGAATGCGCGCGAAAGTAGCCGATGGCGAGGTCGTCCCTGCCGGAGGGGATGCGTTCCGGGTTTGGCCGTACTTTCCACTGAGCGCGGTTGCGATAGCGCCAAGGATCGGAGGAGTGTGTCTTGATTTCGCCTGTCCAGTCGATCTTGCCGAGCCGCCGCAGGGTCTCGCGCAGAATGTCTCCCTTGTATCGAAGCTGCGCCGCATAGCCAATATGCTGGTAATCGCACCCGCCGCAGAGGGTGAAATGTGGACAGAGCGCTGGGACGCGTTCCGCCGAGGGCTCGATGACTCTCTCCAGGCGGGCGCGAATGAAGTTTTTTTTCTGCTCGCGCGCTTCGGCTGTAATGCGCTCGGAGGGCAAGACGAAGGGAACGAACACCGTGGTTCCTTCGCGGCGCGCCAGGCCTTCGCCCCCGAAAATGAGCTTCTCGATGCGCAGTTCGATTGCCTCCGGGGGGGCAGGAGGCGAAGTGCTTGGCGCTGGTTTTTGACGCGGCGGAACGGCGGATCGAGCCTTCATCTTTAGCCGGTCCAGCACTGCTAAATTAGATAGAACAGGCTCAGCCGGGGCACCTCGAAATGTTCGTACAGGCGCTTTTGGGTGTACTGGCGTTCGAGTTGAGCAAGTTGCTCCGCCGACATTTTACGCCTGTAGGGCGCAAGCGAGCGATCCATTTCTCGGCGGATGGCCAGCATGTCGTTTTCCTCCGCCTCGGCCGACATCGTGGCGGTAAGTCTCTCTTCGAGCACGGTGAGGCGACGTTCGAGATCCTCGAGATCGAGCGCCGCGGCCGGGTCGAGCAGAGGAAGGGTTTGCTCCAGGCGGCCGGCGGTTTCGCCCAGACGCGCGGCGAGCGTCGGGCGCGAGGCCCTTTGTTTTTCTGCCGCGCGGCGAAGACGGCCCGCGTTGCGGGTCAGATACTTTGCGAGCTCCTCGCGCGAGAACGGTTCCGCTGCCGGCCGGCGGGAACGCTCGGGCTGGGGGCCCGTTCCCGCGGCCGCCTCCTGCGCCTCCGCCGCGGCGTCGAGCACCGCATCGACACAGTAGACGAGGCTCTTCAGCTGTCGGCCTCCCGCCGCCCGCCGCGACCGGTTCCAGCTCTCAAAGGCTCGGTCAATCCCCTTGAGCACAGCGGCAATCGGGATGCCGGCCTTCTGCCAGGTCTCGACGATGGCCCAATCGAGGGGAGAGACGAGCAGGTGCGCTCCCCGTTTGCGCCAGAAATACTCTTCAATTTCCGTGTAGTAATTGAAATAGTTGAACGATTCCATGTGGCGAACGGGCGGAGAATTTTTACGACCGTTTCACGACGATGCGCGGCGCTCAGTGGCCGGGACCTTCCCCTTCGCCGGAGTCTTCTCGTGCGCGCCCTCCTGATTTCGTTCCCAGATGATGCGCAGCCCTTCGAGGGTCAGAAACTCGTCGGTGTGCTCGATGTATTTCGACCCGCGGGAAATCAGGCTGGCCTGGCCGCCGGTCGCAATCACCTTCAGGTGCGCGCCAGCAGCGCCCAGTTCGGCTTTAATCCGTTCGATCATGCCGTCGATCATGTCGATCGTGCCGTAATAGAGGCCCGATTGCATGTGCGCGGCTGTGTTCTTTCCAATCACTTTCCCAGGGTCTTTGATTTCGACGCGAGGCAAGCGCGCCGCGCGCCGAAACAGGGCCTCCGAGGCGATTCCCAAACCCGGCGCAATGGCGCCGCCCAGATATTCGCCGCGCGCGGAGATCACGTCGAAGGTAATCGCCGTCCCAAAGTCGATCACGATCAGCGGTCCGCCGTACTGCTGAAAGGCGGCCACGCCGTTGACGATGCGGTCGGCGCCCACTTCGAGCGGATTGTCAACCAGTACGGCCATCCCCGTCTTGACACCCGGTTCGACGAACAAGGGCCGCTGACGGAAATAGTTGCGCGACATTTCCGCCAGAGTCCAATTGAGCGGCGGCACGACCGAGCTGATGATCACCCCGTCAATTTCCTTGGGCTCAAGCCCGGCCAGGGTAAACAGGTTGCGCGTCAGGATGCCATATTCATCGACGGTCTGGTCGCGCGCCGTCGTTAAGCGCCAGTGCGCAATCAGTTTCGGGCCACGAAAGACGCCAAGAACCGTGTTCGTATTTCCGACGTCGAGCGTCAGCAGCATTAAACAACCTCTCCCACATCCCCGCACAGAACCGGCTCCACGCCGCGGCCGTCGTCGCGCACGACCCGCAGCACCCCGCTCGGTTCGAGTCCCGCGGTGACTCCGGTAAAGGTTTCCGTGTTGGTCGCGATCTCTACGCGCTTGCCTTCGAAATAGCTCGACACCTGCGAGAAACGGCGCAAAATCGGGGCCGAACCCTCTTCGAGAAACTGATTGTAGTAGCGGTCGAGATGGCGCAGCAACCGGATCAGCAGTTCGAGGCGCGAATGGTTTTTTTCCGTCTCGATGCGTAAGGAGGTGGCCGTCTCGGCCAGCTCGCCCGGCATTTTCGCCTGATTCACGTTCATCCCGAGGCCCACTACCGCAAACTGCATGCGGTCCGGTTCGGCACGCATCTCGGTCAGGATTCCGCAGAATTTCCGGCCCTTAATCAGCACGTCGTTCGGCCAACGAATGTCGGGAACCGCATCGATTTCCTCCGCGGCGGCGTCGCGGGCGGCCAGGCCGGCAACGATGGTCAGCAGGGGGGCATGCGCGGGGGGAACCGGCGGACGCAGCAGAACCGAGCAGGTGATTCCAGCCGATTTTTCCGAGATCCAGGAGCGTCCCGCGCGGCCGCGTCCCGCGGTCTGTTCTTCGGCGAGGACGATGGTCCCGTGCGGCTCGCCTTGCTCGCCCATGCGCATGGCCACGGCATTGGTCGACTCGACCTTGAAGAAATGCACGATGCGCCGCGCAAACGGCGTCCCGTACAACCGGTGGCTCAAAAGTTGCGGCAGGAGAATGTCGGGGACCCGCTCGATGTGGTAGCCGGTGCGGGGATGGCCTTTCACACGCACGCCGAGGTCGCGCAGCAGTTCGATCCATCGCCAGACCGCCTGCCGCGACACACCGATCTCCTGCGCGATCTTGGCACCGCTGACGACGATCGTAGCGTTCTCGGCCAGCAGGGTCAGGAGTGCATCGATGCGCCGGTCGGTGATGCCGGGGAGGTTGGCCGTTCGTTTGGTCGCCATCGGAAACAGGCAGAATACCCGAGGGCCGCAAGGCCCACAATCAGCAATTCCTGGCCCGGGCTTGCTCCAAGATCTGAACCCCGGCGCTCGTGCCGATACGATTCGCCCCGGCCTCAACCATTTTGCACAAATCATCGAGCGTGCGGATTCCGCCTGCGGCCTTCACGCCCATGGCCTCGCCCACCACGCCGCGCAGCAAACGCACGTCATCGACGGTGGCCCCGCCGGGGCCGAAACCAGTCGACGTCTTGACGAAATCCGCGCCGGCATTCCTGGCCGCGCGCGCCCCCCGCACCTTTTCCTCCCGGCTGAGCAGGGCGCATTCGAGAATGACTTTGCAGATCGCGCCGCCGCGGTGCGCGGCGGTCACGACGCCCCGAACCTCCGCTTCGAGGGCCTTGTCCTCGCCCGATTTGAGCGCGCCAATGTTGATGACCATGTCGATTTCCTGCGCGCCAAGTTTGACCGCCTCTTCCGTTTCATAAATCTTCACCTCGGGCAGGGTCGCGCCGAGGGGAAAGGCGACGACGGTAGAGACGCGCACCGGGCCCGCGCCCAACAAATCTGCCGCTTCGGCCGCGTTTGTCGGATTCACGCAAACCGCGGCGAAGCCGTACTCGAGCGCCTCCGCGCAGAGCTTGCGAATATTCTCGCGAGTCGCTTCCGGCTTGAGCAGCGTGTGATCAATCAGGCGGGCGATCTCGGATGTCGTTGGCATGATTTGAGCAGGGTTTATTCGGCGGGGAGGCTCACGACGCACACATCCTTCAAATTCCGGAAGCGCTCGTTGAAATCGAGCCCGTAACCGACCACAAACTCATTGGGAATGGTGAACCCGACGTAGTCGCCCTTCACATCTTTCACCCGGCGGGACGGCTTGTCGAGCAGTGCGGCGACGCGCAGGACCTTGGGTTTGCGTTGTTCGAGAACGCGCAGCAAGTAACTGATCGTCAATCCTGTATCGAGAATATCCTCGACAAGAATGACGTTCAGGTCCGCAATGCTGCTGTCGAGATCCTTGAGCAAACGCACTTGCCCGGAAGACTCCCTGCCCTTGCCGTAGCTTGACACGGCAATGAAATCAATGGAGGTCTCCAGATCGATTTCGCGGACCAGGTCGGAAAGAAAAATGCATGCACCCTTCAGCACGCCGATGAGGTGGACGCGTTGTCCCGAAAAATCGCGGGTGATTTCAAGCGCGACTTCCCGCACGCGTCGTTGAATGGACGCGCGGCGGATCAGCACCCGCAGTTCCTGCCCGGGACTGGCGCCCTGCCCTGCGCGGGCCGCCATCCGTTCCGACGTCGAAAGCCTTGCGCGTCGATCCCGTGCGGCAAGCATTCCCCAGCCCTCGTTTACCGCGGAAGGTCGCTACTCTATCCCACGCTGTCTTGGCTGACAAGTCGAGCGATGTGGTACTCGCTCTTGACCAAGCCGCTCGGGTAGTGCTCGGTCGCGATGTGCCGCAGGGGGATGTCGCCGTCGAGCGCCCCGAACAAGGGAATACCCTCTCCGATCAGCACGGGAACGCGTGTGATGATCAGCCGCCCGACGAGACCTGCGCGCAGGAAGCGCTGGATGGTTTCGCCTCCGTCGACATATACGTGACGCACGCCGCTGCCCTCGAGTCTTCGAAGGATCTCCGCCGGAGAGCCGGACATCTGCTCCACACGGCCTCCGCGTATGAGCGAAAAATCAAGCGGCCGACTGCTCAGCACGACGACCCGTTTGTCCGCATACGGCCAGATGGGAAAGCCCAGAACGGTCTCAAAGGTTCTTCGGCCGATCACTAGGGCGTCGACGCTTGTGATGAACTCGTCGTATCCGTGCGGCTCGCCCCCGCCGGGCGGCAGAAAATCCAGCGCGCCGCTCGGCCGCGCAATGAATCCGTCGACGCTCGTGCCGATAAACACAGAGACGACCATTTAACCCCCTCGCCGACCCTTGCTATCGCCTGAGCTGCCCCGATTCGTTCGTGGCCAGTCGATTCGCCAGCGGCCGCGCGAAGCCGGCGCCCAGAAGATTCGCTTGGCCGGCGTGCCTCTGGCGTGGTGGTAGAGGGCTGCCGCCCGTTCGTAGAAGCCGCGCGTGTGCCAGGAATCGTGAAAACCGAAGCGCGCACAATCGAGGTGGTGACAAAACTCGTGGCACAGCGTGCTCAGAAACGTTCCGAATGAGGTGATCTCCTTGCGCACCGCCGTCTTCATCCACACGCGGACCAGCCTGGTTTCCCTTTGATAGTCGCCGAAGAGTTCGCTCGTCCAGTTTTCGCGCACGCGCAGAGGCCGGGCGGCCAGGACCCGAATCTCGCACTTCGGCACCTGGTAGAATTCCGCGGCCGCGGACAAGAACGCTCGAGCGGCGCCCTCGACCTCCCCTCTCTGCCCCGTCCGCATGGCCCGCTCGATCGACCGGGCAATCGCCCCGAGCCGCGCACTCGGGGGAAGCTCGAGCACCGTCATCCGCTCGCTTTCCATAAATCCGGCGCGACGGGCTCCGCGCGGCGGGGCGTCCGTTACAACTTGCATGCCCACCGGCCCATGCCGCGCGCTCCCGCCCGGGAGAGCAGAGATCGCCCGCCGACCCCGGCCGCTTCTTCGCGCCTGTCCATGGGTTCAGATTTTACGCGAACCCGTGTCGTTTTCTCCCGCGCGGCTGGCGCCCAGCGGCCTGCCCCTCAATTCCCCTTGATTAGTGACAAGAGCAGGGGTATATATTCATGTCAGTTACTAAGGGGAGTGAGTGCCATGACCAAACCCGTCGATCTTGTGCAAGGGACTCTCGACATGCTGATCCTGAAAACCTTGGCGCTCGAGCCTGCGCACGGCTGGGCCATCGCACAGCGCATCCGCCAGGTCTCGAAAGACGTTCTGCAAGTCAGACAGGGCGCACTTTATCCTGCCCTGCACCGGCTCGAGCAGCAGGGCTGGATCAAAGCGGAGTGGGGCGAATCGGAGAACAATCGCCGCGCGAAATACTACTCGCTGACTAAAGCCGGCCGGAATTATCTCGAGCAGGAGCACGCCAATTGGGAACGCCTGTCTGCGGCAATCGGGATCGTCATGAATACGGCGTGACCAGAGTGCTGCGCCGTCCTGGCCCGGGTTCGTGAACCGAGCAAGCGAATGCCCCACAAGGCCGGGCAGGGAGGCAGGGAGACAAAAGGTGAGATGGCTGGCGAAGGCACGACTGAGATTGCGCTCCCTCTTCCGGCGCGAACGCATCGGAGGGGAGCTCAGCGAGGAGCTCGAATTCCATCTTGAGCAGGCCGTTCAAGAGAAGCTTGCCGCGGGCCTGTCGCGTGTAGAAGCGCGTCATGCAGCGCTGCGCGACTTTGGGGGAGTTGAGCAGGTTCGCGAGGAGTGCGCCGAGGTGCGCAGGCTGAATTGGTTTTACGATCTCCTCGAAGATGTTCGCTATGGCTTGCGCATGCTCGGTAAATCACCCGGGTTCACGGGGGTTGCCGTTCTCACGCTGGCCCTTGGCATCGGCGCGAATACCGCGATTTTCAGCGTCGTCTATGCGGTCCTGCTGAAACCCCTTCCCTATCCGCAGCCGAACCAGCTGGTCGGCGTGACAATGGCGGAGCCCGAGGAGGGAATCCCGACGAACGGCACCTCCTATGACGATTTCCGGGAGTGGCAAGCGCAAAACCATGTGTTCACCGAAATGGCGGGCTTTCAAAGCCATGACCTGACCCTAACCGGGCGAGGCGAACCCCTGACGGTTGAAACCGCCGTGATCACGCCGGGGCTGTTCTCGCTGCTGGGTGTGAAACCGATCGTGGGCCGCACATTCTTCCCTGAGGATGGCCAGGAAGGCGCTCGTGCCGTCGTGGTACTCAGTGAGAACCTCTGGCGCGATCGCTTTGGCGGCGACTCGAGCGTGCTGGGCACCTCGATCAGCTTGGACCATAAGTCCTACACCGTGATCGGCGTCATGCCGGCCAGTTTCGACTACCCTCCCCTCAATTCGAGCGAGCCCGTTTGGATTCCGCTTCTGCAGGATCCGGTCTTCGGCCCCTGGATGGACCGCAAGGGCGGGCATTGGCTCCGCGTGATCGCCCGGATCAAACCCAGCGTTTCGTTCGCCGGGGCCCAGGCGGAAATGGACACCGTCGGCGCGCGGCTCGCCGCGAAATCTCCCGCCGAGAATACCGGCTGGGTGATTCGTCTTGTGCCGCTGCAGCGGCAGATGGTGGGCAGTATGAAGACGGCGCTCGTCGCGTTGCTAGGATCGGTTGGGCTCGTGCTGCTGATTGCCTGCGCGAACGTTGCAAACCTGCTTCTCTGTCGCGCGACATCGCGGGCTAAGGAAATGGCCTTGCGCGCGGCGCTCGGTGCCGGCCGTGGACGGATCGTTCGGCAACTGCTCACGGAAAGCGCGGTGCTCGGGTTGGCGGGGGGCCTTGCAGGCGTGTTGCTCGCCAACTGGGGCGTTCATGGGCTTCGGTCGGGGCTGCCCGCGAACCTCCCTCAGGCGAACACGGTCAGGCTCGATGGCTCCGTGCTCGCGTTCGCGCTCGGGCTCTCGATTCTCGCCAGCTTCCTGTTTGGATTGGCACCCACTCTGTTCGCGGCCGGAGCGGATCTGGAGGCCGTGCTGAAACAGGACGTGGTCCGCTCGGGCGAGTCGGGGCCGCAGCGGTTCGCGCGTGAATTCCTGGCTGCCGCCGAAGTGGCCCTGGCCATGGTTGTGCTGGTCGGCGCAGGCTTGTTGGGGCGCAGTTTTCTCAGTTTGACGTCGGTAAGGCCGGGTTTCGAAGTCGAGAACCGGATGAAATCGGGAGTCGAGCTGCCCTTGCTCGAGTATTCGCAGCCCGCTGAGTGGCGAGCCTTCGGTGAAGGACTGCTTCGCCGCCTCCAAGCGCAGCCGGGAATGCATGACACGGCGATTGCCGTTCCTCTGCCGCTCGTCGACGGCTACATCAATCTTGCCTTCGACATCGTGGGAAATCCCCCCCTGCGCCCCGGCGCATCGCAGAATGCCGATTACGCTGCCGTCAGCCCGAATTACTTTGGTGTGATGGGTATTCCGCTGCTGCGCGGCCGGTGGTTCAGCGAGCAGGACCGCGATTCGTCGGCGCCGGTCACGGTCATCAGTGAAACGCTGGCACAGCTTTATTTTCCGAACCAGGACCCCATCGGCAGGCAGCTGAGCTTCGAATTTCCCCCGCGCGCGGTGACGCGGCAGGAAATCGTGGGCATTGTCGGCGACGTGCGTGACGTCGGTCTGGGCCAGCCGCCTGGCGCGATGATGTACGTTCCGTTTGCACAGGCGCCGTTCTGGGAAGCGGAGATTGTGGTCGAGAGTAACCTGAGTGCGGCGAACGTCGCCGCCGCCATCCGCGAGCAGGTGCACGGAATGGACAAGGATCTTCCTGTCGGGGATGTCCGGGCCATGTCGGAGGCCGTCGACAGGTCGGTCCAGCAGCCACGACTCCGTACCGTGCTGGTCGGTCTGTTTGCCGGTATCGCCTTGGTGCTTGCGGCGGCGGGAATCTTCGGCGTCATGTCGTACTCGGTTTCCCGGCGGACGCACGAGATTGGGATTCGTATGGCGCTCGGGGCGTCAGCGAGCCGTGTTCAGCGGCTCGTGCTCACCGAATCGGCGAAACTTCTTTTGATCGGCCTCGCCGTGGGGATTCCCGCGGCGCTCGGGCTCTCACGGCTGCTCTCGAACCTGCTGTTCGCCGTCCGCCCAAGCGATCCGCTGACCTTCCTCGGCGTGGGGGTTCTGCTGATCGCCGTAGGTCTGGCAGCCTCGTACTTGCCGACGCGCCGAGCCATGCGTGTCGATCCGCTGGTGGCACTGCGGCACGAGTAGGAAACGTGACGGTGAGATGGCCAACGAAGACGCTGCTCGGCATGCGGTCCGTGTTTCGCCCCAAGCGCATGGACCACGAGCTCGACGAGGAATTGCGGTTTCATCTCGAGCGTGCGATCGCAGAGAACATCTCGGCGGGCATGTCGGCCGAGGAGGCCCGCACGGCGGCCTTGCGCGAGTTTGGAGGAGTTGAGCAGATTCGACAGGAGTGCAGCGATATGCGCCGCCTGAACTGGTTGCAGGATTTCTCACAAGACATTCACTACGCATGGCGCATGCTTTCGAAATCGCCGGGATTTACCCTGATTGCCATCTTGACGCTGGCCCTCGGCATCGGCGCGAACACGGCCATTTTCAGCGTCGTCTACGCGGTACTCCTAAAGCCGCTGCCGTACCCGGATCCCGACCGGCTGGTTAACCTATTCGAGACAAAACCCCAGGAAGGGGTTCAAGAGGCGGGCAGCTCCTATCAGGATTTCCGCGAGTTCCGCGACCAGAACCATGTCTTCAGCGCGTTTGCCGGGAATGCAGGTCACGACCTGACTTTGACGGGCCACGGCGATCCCTTTCAGGTCGACACCGCGGATGTGACCCCCGAGCTTCTCGGGGCCATGGGCGTCGCGCCGTTTGCTGGCCGTACATTTCTGCCGGAAGACGGCAAAACGGGCGCCGCACCTGTGGTCATCCTGAGCGAAAACCTGTGGCGCGACCGTTTCGGCGGAGCGTCGCGTGTAATGGGCACCTCCGTCAATCTCGATATGCGCCCCTTTACCGTGATCGGGATCATGCCTGCGGCTTTTCGCTTTCCGTTCCTGACCTCGAGCGAACAGATCTGGATTCCGCTGCAGCAAGACCCGCTGTTCGGTCCATGGATGAACAATCCCGACTTGCGCTGGCTGGCGGTCACCGCGCGGCTCAGGCCCGGAGTTTCGATGGCCAAGGCGCAGGCCGAGATGGACGCCATCAGCGCGCGCCTGGGCGCAAAATTTCCAGCCGAGGACAAGGGCTGGAGCACCAAGCTTGTTCCCTTGCGAGAGGACCTGGTGGGAAACCTAAAGACTCCTCTGCTCGTGCTGCTCGGCTCGGTCGGTTTGGTGCTGCTGATCGCGTGTGCGAATGTTTCGAATTTGCTTCTGGCGCGAGCCACATCCCGCGCGCGCGAAATGGGGGTTCGCATTGCTCTAGGTGCAGGGCGCCTGAGAATCGTCCGCCAGTTGCTTGCGGAAAGCGCGTTCCTCGGCCTGCTGGGGGCCCTCGCAGGCGTCGTGCTCGCCTATGGGGGCGTTCATGCGCTCCGTTCTCTGCTTCCCGAGAATCTGACGGCCATCCATGCCGTCAGCGTCGACGCGGCCGTGTTGCTCTTCGCCTTTGTGCTGTCCCTGCTTGCGAGCATCCTCTTTGGGCTTGCGCCAGCTCTGTTTGCAGCTGATTCGGGCCTGACCGCGACCCTCAAGGAAAGCACGGCGCACAGCGGGGAGGGAGGTCGGCGCCGTGTCGCGCGCGGGGCGCTCGCTACTGCCGAAGTTGCGCTGGCTATGGTTGTCCTCGTTGCCGCCGGCCTGCTCGGACGCAGTTTCCTCACGCTGACCAGGGTGAATCCCGGATTCGATGCGAGCCAGGTCGTAAAGGCGGAGGTCGATCTACCGCAGTTTGAATACTCGAAGCCCACCCAGTGGACGGCCTTCTCTGATGAGCTGCTGCGGCGCCTCCAGGCTCAGCCGGGTATGCACGATTCAGCCGTGGGCATTCCCCTGCCGCTCGCGCATGCCATTGGCGTCACTCTGCCCTTCTCGATTCCTGGCGGTCCGCCTCCCCGCCCGGGCGCCAGCTGCACAGCCGATTACGTGGCAGCAAGTCCCGAGTATTTGCGCGTAATGGAAATCCCTCTGCTGAGGGGGAGATGGTTCAACCGGGAGGATCGCTCTGGGGCGCCGCTCGTCACGGTGATCAGCCAAAGTCTCGTCGAGCGCTACTTTGCGAACCAGGATCCCATCGGAAAGACGTTAAGCTTCGCATTTCCGCCCAGGCCGGGCGTGCCTCGCCAGATCGTGGGCATCGCGGGCGACGTGCGCGACTCCTCACTCGGGAAAGGGCCCGAGCCGATGATGTATGTCCCCTACGCGCAGGAGCCTTTTTGGGGAGCGGAAGTCGTGGTGAGGACCAGCCTGAGCGTTGGCGCCGTTTCGAAGACGATTCGCAGTCAGGTTGCCCAGATGGACAGGGATTTGCCGGTCACGAAGGTGGAGGGAATGTCTGCCGCAATCGACGCGACCGTCGCGCAACCGCGCTTTCGCGCCTGGCTAGTCGGATTGTTTGGCGTGATGGCCTTGATTCTTGCCGCGGCGGGAGTCTTCGGAGTGATCTCTTATTCGGTTGCCTGCCGGACGCGCGAGATCGGGATCCGCATGGCCCTAGGTGCGACTCCCGGCAACGTTTTGGGGCAGATTCTCCGCGAATCGGCGAGGTTTGTGCTGGCGGGTCTCGCCGCCGGTGTTGCTGTATCGCTCGGAATTGTGCGCTTGCTCGCGAGTCTGCTCTTTGGCGTACGCCCGGCCGACCCGCTCACCTTTCTTGGCGTGGCCTTCCTGCTGCTGGCCGTGGCGCTCCTCGCCTGCTACATCCCGGCGCGGCGAGCCATGCATGTCGATCCGATCCTTGCCTTGCGTCAGGAATAGGCGCACCCGGACATCGGCGTCCGGCTTGCTTCGCCGTTCTCGCTCCTTGGCGGAGTTCGTCTGGATTCTCTTCACGTTGCCCCGCGCCTCGGCGAATGGCGGAAGTTTCCGCGAGTTGCTACAATGCCTGTGACGGCGCGTAGCGCCTCGGTGGCTTGTGCGCGCCGACTCTTGATTCCGCAGGTGAATGACCCGTATGACCCCTCGCACGCTCTACGAGAAGATCTGGGAAGCCCACCTCGTGCACGAGGAGCCGGGCAAGCCCTCGCTGATCTATATCGATCGCCATTTGATTCATGAAGGCACCTCGCCCCAAGCGTTCGCGGGCCTCAAGGCCGCGGGGCGCAAGGTGCGCAGGCCGGAACTGACGTTCGCGGTGATGGATCATTCCGTTCCCACCAAGAATCGCAATCTGCCGATCCTCGATCCGGATGCAGACGGCCAATTCAAGGCCCTGGCGCGCAATTGCGAGGAATTCGGCGTCAACCTCTTTGACATGCACAGTCGCAATCAAGGCATCGTGCACATCATCGGGCCCGAGCTTGGCATCACCCAGCCGGGATTCACGATTGTCTGCGGCGACAGTCACACGTCGACGCACGGCGCCTTCGGCGCGTTGGCGTTCGGGATCGGCACGAGCGAAATCGAGCACGTGCTTGCCACGCAGTGTCTCTCGCAATTCAAATCGAGGACGGCCAGGGTCGAGGTGAAGGGCAAGCGCCCGAAGGGCGTCACGGCCAAGGACATCATCCTGGCGGTCATCGGCAAAATCGGAATCGCCGGTGGAACCGGTTACGTGTTCGAATACGCGGGCGAAGCCGTGCGGGGGCTTTCGATGGAAGGCCGCATGACCATGTGCAACATGTCGATTGAAGGCGGCGCGCGCGCCGGAATGGTTGCGCCGGACGAGACCACCTTCGCCTACATGGAGGCACGGCCGTTCGTGCCGCGCGGCAAGGATTTCCAGACCGCGGTCGAGTACTGGAAGTCGCTCTCGACAGACCCGGGCGCGAAATACGACGCCACGGTCACTCTGGAGGCCAGCGAGCTTGCACCCATGGTCACCTGGGGAACGAATCCGGGCATGGTGACGCAAGTCGACTCGCGTGTGCCGGATCCCTGTTCATTCAAGGATCCAGTCGACCAGAAGGCCGCCGAACGCGCCCTCGAATACATGGCGCTCAAGCCCGGCACGCGGATCGAGGACATTTCGGTCGATCGCGTGTTCATTGGGTCGTGCACAAATTCGCGCCTCGAGGATTTGCGCGTCGCGGCGCAAATGGTGGCCGGCCGGCATGTCGCGAAATCGCTGAAGCAAGCGCTGGTCGTGCCCGGTTCGCGGCGGGTGAAGGACGAAGCGGAGAGGGAGGGGCTCGACAAGGTTTTCCTGGCGGCGGGATTTGAGTGGCGCGATGCAGGTTGCAGCATGTGCATCGGCATGAACGACGACGTTCTCCCGCCCGGCGAGCGCTCCGCCAGCACGTCAAACCGGAACTTCGAAGGACGGCAGGGCAAGGGCAGTCGGACGCACTTGGTGAGCCCGATCATGGCGGCCGCGGCAGCCATTGAAGGCCACTTCGTTGATATTCGGAAGTGGGATCTGAACGGCCCGGAGTAGGGGGAGGAGGTATGGAACCGTTCATCCAGCATCGGGGATTGGTCGCGCCGCTCGATCGCGTGAATGTGGACACGGATCAGATGGTGCCGAAACAGTTCTTGAAATTGCTGACCCGCGAGGGATACGGCCGCATGCTTTTCTACGATTGGCGATACTTGCCGGGGGAGAAGCCGAATCCCGAGTTTGTGCTGAATGCCCCGCGATATCGGGGGGCATCGATCCTCTTGGCCCGCGCCAATTTTGGCTGCGGCTCGAGCCGCGAGCATGCGCCCTGGGCCATTCTCGATTACGGCTTCCGCGCCATACTTGCCCCGAGCTACGCCGATATTTTCTACAACAATTGCTTCAAGAACGGCATTCTGCCCGTCACGCTGGCGAACGCGCAGATGGACGAGCTTTTCCACCGTACGGAAAATCAGCAGGGCTATGAGCTGACGGTCGATCTGGAAGGCCAGACGGTCAGCGATGATGGCGGGCTCCGCTATCCGTTCACCATCGATCCCTTCCGCCGCCAGTGCTTGCTCAAGGGGCTCGACGATATCGGGCTGACGCTCGTGCATGACAAAGAGATCGCCGCGTTCGAAGCCAAGGGCCTCACTACCCCGCACATGTACCAGGCGGTGGACGTCAAGTTCCACCAGGAATTCTCAACTCCAAAGAACTAACGGATTTCAGTTGGCCGACGTCCCCCCGTCCGGCGGGCCGGGGAATCCCTTACGAGAGCGGACGCGGCTGATGGCGATGCCTGTCTCGACGGCGATGATGGCGAAGACGTTCAAATCGTCAACTTCGAACATTCCGCGGCGCGACAGGTTGTCGACGTAGAGCAGGCCCCGTAACTTCCTGCCGATGCCGAGCGGCGCACACATGGCGGACTGGATTCCCGCCAAGGCGATGCTCTGGCTGGCGGAAAGGCGCGGGTCGGACTTTGCGTCGGAGACCAGGAGCGGCATGCCGTCCTGGGTCACCTGCCTGATGACGCTGCGGGAAATCGTAAATTGGGGAAGGCTTTCTCCCCGGCGGGGAAGCGATCCGTCGCGATAACGCACGGAGGCAGGCTCGAATTTTTGAGGGGCCGACGGGTCTTCGAGCAGCATGGCGAAGGCACGCTCGGCGCCTTCGATTTCGAAGACAAAATCAAGGCTGCGCTGGGTCACCTGCTCGACGGTTGCGAGGGGGGCGAGCGCTTTGCTGACACGTGACAGCATCCTCTTGAGACGCGCCTCTGCGTTTTTCTCCCGCTCATCGGGCGGCACGCTATCCGTAATCGCTTCGACCGACAGCAAGGAGGCGGAATAGGGCGACTGCTTGAGCGCTCGCACGAAGCTGGGCGGGAGCTTGGTCGTGCCGTAGCCGACGACGGCGCGTCCAGCGGAATCTTCGAAGCGCAGGCGGAACTCGCCGAGCACGATCTCGTCGCCGGTGCGAAGCACGGCTTCTTTGACTCGGGCCCCGCGCACCCTCACGCCGTTCGAGCTGTCTCGATCGATGATCTGCCAGGAGCCGTCGGGATTGGCCCGAATCAGGGCGTGCAAATGGGAGACGCTTGGATCATCGAGCACGAGCGTGCTCGATCTGGCGCGGCCGATCGAAATAGGGCGGCCGCCGAGCAGCTCAAAAACGCGCGAGTTTTCCCCGCCGTGTTGAATCAGCAGGCGCGGCATGGAGGTCCCTATCCTCATCTTCGGGCGGTGAGCGCACGGGAGGCAAGAAAACATGACCGCGACTTGCCCGATGGCTAACTCCGCCTCGGCCAATTGACGCTCGCCTGGGTGCGCAGTAAGTTGGATCCGGGTTCCCGCCGGCAGAAAGGCATCCCCCCACAGCTTTGCCGGCCGCGAGGGGAGTTATGGAAAACAGAGAAGTGGCCAAGATTCTGCGCGAGACCGCGCAGCTGCTCGAGATCGACGGCGCCATCATCGGGCGATATCGCAGCTATGAAAAGGCCGCCGAGCTGCTCTACAACCTGCACGAGCGCATCGAGGATCTCGCCAAGAATGAGGACAAGCTCCTCGAGCTGCCGGGCATCGGCGCGGGCATGGCCGAGCACATCCGTGAAATCCTGGCCACGGGCGATTACAGCCTGCGCCGCAAGCTGCTCAAGAAGTACCCCGCGACGCTGCTCGATGTCCTTCAGCTGCAATCGCTCGGACCGAAGAAAGTCGCCATTCTGCGAAAGAAGTTCAAGATTTCAACGGTTGAGGACGTCGAGAAATTGGCGCGCGAAGAGAAGCTGCGCGAGCTGGACGGTTTTGGCGAAAAAAGCGAACAAAACATCCTGAAAGCGTGCGAGTTCTTCCGCAGGTCGACGGGAAGGTTCCGCCTCGACCAAGCGGCGATCGAAGCCGAACGGCTCTCCGCGTACATCCGCGACTGCCAGGCTGTCGAGTCGGTGACCCCGGCCGGATCGTTTCGGCGCGGGCGCGAGACGATCGGCGACCTCGATCTGCTGGTCATGATGCGGCCGGGCGAGGACTCAGAACAGCACGTCCACGGGGTGGCCGAATACATCCTGAAATATGCGCGGATCGACGAGCGCTTGGCTCGCGGCGAAAATAAGGTCAGCGTGCTGCTGGCCGGCGGCATGCAGGTCGATGTTCGCCTGCTCGGGAAAAACAGCTTTGGGGCAGCCCTGCTCTACTTTACCGGCTCGAAAGAACACAATGTCGCGCTGCGCGGTCGGGCGAACGAGATGGGCTGGACGCTGAATGAATATGCGCTGACCACAATCAAAGGGGGCAAGCTCGTCGCCGGAAAAACCGAGGCGGAAATCTACGCGAAGCTCAAGCTTGACTACATCGAGCCGGAGCTGCGCGAGAACGCAGGCGAAATCGAGGCTGCCTCCCATCACACGCTGCCGCGCCTGGTGCGGCTCGAGGAGATACGCGGCGATCTGCAGATGCATACCACTGCTTCGGACGGACGCAATTCGATCGAGGAGATGGGCCAGGCTGCGCATCGACTGGGGTACGAATACATCGCCCTGACCGATCACTCCAAAGCAGTCACCGTGGCCAACGGCATGGACGAGAAGCGCACGCTCGAGCAGATCAAGAGGATTCGGGCGGCCGAGCAACGCGTGCCGGGAATCCGACTGCTCGCGGGGATCGAAGTCGATATCCTCAAGACCGGAAAGCTCGATTTGCCCGACGAGGTGCTCGCCGAACTGGATGTCGTGGTCGCCTCCGTGCATTCCTACATGAATCTGACGCGCGCGGAGATGACGGACCGCTTGCTCGCGGCCATCGAGAATCCCTACGTCCAGATCATTGCGCACCCCACCGGAAGAATCATCATGCGTCGCGAGCCCTACGATTACGACATGGAGAAAATCCTGGATGCGGCCAAAAGGCACGGCGTGGCCATGGAGTGCAATGCGTATCCGGATCGGCTGGACTTGAACGATGTTCATTTGCGCATGGCCAAGCAGCGCGGGGTAAAAATCGTGATTTCGACCGATGCGCACTCGACCACCCATCTCGAGTTCATGAAGTACGGAGTGATCACGGCGCGGCGGGGGTGGATCGAGAAGAGAGATGTGATCAATGCGTTGCCGGCCGGCGAGCTCCTCGCCGCGCTGCGGCCCAAACCGGGTGCAGCCAAGGCCGCGAAAAACTGACCATTCGGCGGGGCTTGCCGTTCGAGGACGCGCCGGTTCGTGTCTTGGGTTCGTGGTGATTCCCGCAGGGTAGCGAT
The DNA here is from genome assembly GCA_035622135.1 of Candidatus Cybelea sp. GTDB lineage: Bacteria > Acidobacteriota > Terriglobia > Acidiferrales > UBA7541 > Palsa-295. The sequence goes on from DASPVZ010000017.1 coordinate 45,537, forward strand.
TTCGGCTGGGCCTAATGTAAAATCGGTTCATGCAGCACATCGAAGACCTTCAGCAGCGCTACGCCGAGCTCAAGAAGCGCGTCGAACTCGTGCGGAGCTATCTTTGACGAGCCCTCCGCCCGCACCCGGCTGTCCGCCCTCGAAGAACGGATCAACGCTCCGAATTTTTGGCAGGACCAAACCAAAGCGCAAGGCCTCATGCAGCAACGCAAGCAGCTGGAAGATCGCATCAACGCCGAGCGGGTCCTGGTCGGCCGCCTAAGCGACCTCGACACCTACTTTCACCTGGCCGAAGAAGAAGCGAATGGCCAGCAGCGCGATTCGCTTCTGAACGACATCGCCGAGGAGCTTCGCTCGGCCGGCGCCTACGTGTCAGATCTCGAGACCAAGACTCTGCTGGCCGGCGAGAGCGATCGTCTGAGCGCGATCCTAACCATCAAACCGGGCGCGGGGGGCACCGAATCGCAGGATTGGGCCGAGATGCTTCTGCGCATGTACCTGCGCTGGGCTGAAGATAAAGGCTTTCGAGCCAACGTGCTCGATTCGACTCCGGGCGAGGAGGCGGGCATCAAGTCGGCGACCGTGCAAATCGAAGGCGAGAACGCCTACGGCATGCTTTCCGGGGAAAGCGGCGTACACCGCCTCGTCCGCATTTCGCCGTTTGATCAGGCGGCGCGCCGGCATACGTCATTTGCCTCCGTTTTCGTGGTGCCTGAGATCGACGACCAGATCGAAATCGTGGTCAAGCCGGAGGATATCCGGATCGACACCTACCGCGCCGGGGGCCACGGCGGGCAGAACGTGAACAAAGTGGAAACGGCTATTCGCATCACGCATTTTGCGACGGGCATTGTCGTGCAGTGTCAGAACGAGCGCAGCCAGCACAAGAATCGCGAGCTGGCCATGAAAATTCTGAAGTCGCAGCTTTACGAGGCCGAGCTCGAAAAGCGTCGCGAGGAGCAGCGCAAACTGGATGCCTCGAAGCCCGAAATCAGCTTCGGCAGCCAGATTCGTTCCTACGTCCTGCAACCGTACCAGCTGGTCAAGGATCTGCGCACCAAGGTCGAACGCGGCGACGTCGACAAAGTCCTCGACGGCGACCTCGACCCCTTCATCCGAGCCTTCCTCCTCTACCGGCGCGATTGGGAGCGCTCGGACGGCGACGGGGCCTCATTCCGTAAATAGTTTTGAGCCGGTCGGCAGGTGCCGATCCGGGATGGTCCCCACGAGCAGGGTTTGTGCTCTCCCCGACCGGCACAATTCCTGCCCGTTTTCAGCCGCGGCATTTCGCTTGCTGCACGCACATTTCATCGTTCGTTTAAAGCCTTTCGCTGCATTCGATTGACTGCCCCGAACCCGTGTGCTACCGTTTTCGTGCTGACCTAGCGAAAGCGCAATTTCCCGCTAATTGCCTTTCATTCCTGGAGGATGGCCTTGGCGCACGCCGACGAGAGGTTCCTGTTTACTTCGGAGTCTGTGACCGAGGGGCATCCGGACAAAATAGCCGACCAAATCTCTGACGCTGTGCTCGACGGGGTTCTCAGTCATGATCCGCTGGGCCGCGTGGCCTGTGAAACGCTGGTCACCACCGGGCTGGTCGTCATTGCCGGTGAAATCACCACCACCACGTACGTCGATTTCTCCGAGGTGGCGCGAGACGTGCTGAAAGAGGTCGGCTACACGCGCGCCAAATACGGCTTCGACTACGAAACGTGCGGCGTGATCTCGGCCATCAAGAAGCAGTCGCCCGACATCGCCATGGGTGTCGATACGGGCGGCGCGGGTGATCAGGGATTGATGTTTGGCTTCGCCTGCGATGAAACGCCCGAGCTGATGCCCATGCCCATTCAGCTCGCGCACAGCCTCACTCGCCGCCTGGCCCACGTTCGGAAAACGGGGGTCGCCAATTTTCTTCGCCCTGACGGCAAGTCCCAAGTCACCGTCGAATACATTGATGGTCAGCCCGCTCGCGTCGACTGTGTCGTGATCTCAACCCAGCACAGCGACAAGGTTTCCAACGCCGACTTGCACGACGCGGTCATTCACGAAGTCATCGAGCCGGTGATCCCCGAATCGATGCGCGACAGGAAAACGAAGTTCCACATCAATCCGACCGGGCGTTTCGTCACGGGCGGGCCCATGGGCGACGCTGGCCTGACCGGGCGCAAAATCATTGTCGATACTTATGGTGGTTACAGCCGTCATGGAGGGGGAGCGCTATCGGGCAAGGATCCGACGAAGGTTGATCGTTCGGCCTGCTACATGGCGCGCTATGTCGCCAAGAATATCGTCGCGGCGGGGCTGGCCAGGAAAGTTGAAGTGCAGATCGCGTACGCGATTGGGGTAGCCGAACCTGTTTCGATCATGGCGGAGACGTTCGGTACGGGGACCATTCCGAACTCGCAGATTACGGAGCTGATCCGCGCGTTCTTCACACTCACGCCTCGCGGCATCATCGAAGCCCTCGACCTGCGTCGTCCGATATACCGAGCGACGTCGACCTACGGCCACTTCGGCCGTAGCGGCCCGGGTTTCACCTGGGAGCGCACGGACAAGGCCGATGCCCTGCGCGCCGAAGCGGGCACGCGCGGCGTCGTCGCTGTCTCACGGAGCTAGGGCGGCTCGCGAAGGACTTTTTGGGCGGTCGGGGCGCCGCCTTGGGCCTAAAGAGCGGTAAGGCCGTAGCCGAAGGTTCGCTGCGCCCGTGTTCCCAATTCCAATACCTGAACGGAGCCTCTCGTGGAGACTGCAGCCAAGCTGAACGGAGATGTGAAGGACACGTCGCTCGCCGAACGGGGCAAGCGCAAAATCGAATGGGCCAACCAGCACATGCCCGTGCTGCAGTTGATCCGGAAGCAATTCATCAAAGAGCAGCCGCTCAAGGGCGTTCGCATGTCCGCCTGCCTGCACGTCACGAGCGAAACGGCGAATCTGGCCATCACGTTGCGCGATGGCGGGGCAGACGTGGTACTGTGCGCGTCGAATCCCCTCTCGACCCAAGACGATGTCGCGGCGTGCCTGGTGAAGGATTACGGCATTCCGACCTTTGCCATCAAGGGTGAGGACAACGCGACCTATTACGCGCATATCAGCGCCGCGCTCGAACACCAGCCGCAAATCACCATGGATGATGGCGCTGACCTGGTGACCACGCTGGTCACCAAGCGTCCGGATCTGGTTGGCAATGTGCTCGGCGGTACGGAAGAAACCACCACCGGCGTGATTCGCCTGCGCGCCATGGCTAAAGACGGCACGCTCAAGTATCCCATCGTCGCGGTCAACGATGCGCTGACCAAGCACCTGTTCGACAACCGATACGGCACGGGCCAATCGTCGATTGACGGCGTGCTGCGTGCGACGAACTTGCTGATCGCCGGACTTCGCTTGGTCGTCGCCGGTTATGGCTGGTGCGGCAAGGGCGTAGCCATGCGTGCCAAGGGACTCGGCGCGGACGTCATCGTCACGGAGACGAATCCGGTGCGTGCGCTCGAAGCCGTGATGGATGGCTTCCGCGTGATGCCCATGATCGAAGCCGCCAGGATCGGTGACGTGTTCATCACCGTCACCGGCAACAAGTCGATTCTCGCCCACGAGCATTTCGAGCAAATGAAGAACGGCGCGGTGATCGCCAATTCGGGACATTTCAACGTGGAGATCGATATCCCGGCTCTCGAGAAACTATCCAGCGGCAAAAAGACGGTGCGTCCGTTCGTCGAGGAGTATGCCATCAAGGATGGGCGCAAAATCTATCTTCTCGGCGAGGGCCGTTTGATCAATCTCGCCGCTGCAGAAGGCCATCCCGCCGCCGTGATGGACATGAGCTTTGCCAACCAGTCGCTGGCCTCGGAATACCTGGTCAAGCACGCCAGAGAACTTCAAAAGCAGGTCTACCCCGTTCCCGAGCATCTCGACCGGCAAATCGCCAGGCTCAAACTGGAATCCATGGGCGTGCAGGTCGATAAGCTCACCCACGAGCAGGAGCAGTACCTGGCCTCCTGGGATGAAGGCACCTAGCCAGCGAGCCGCATAGGCGGGCAGATCGCCGTATCTTGCTTGAGATGGATCCTGAGTGCCTGCGGCCGTGGCTACTCGTGCCGAAGGGCGGTCACCGGATCGACGCGCAGGGCACGCCAAGCAGGGATCGAGCTGGCCAGCAAAGTCAGGCCAACGAGCACGGCGATCACCGAGGCGAAGGTGACCGGATCGGTGGCACTGACGCCGAAAAGCATCGTGTTCAGCAGGCGGGTCAGCCCGAGCGATGCGGCAAGCCCGCAGGCAATTCCTGCCCCAGCCAACCTGCCTCCCTGGCCAAGCACCATGCCCAGAATGTTCCCCGGGCGCGCGCCGAGCGCGACGCGAATGCCTATTTCGTGCCGGCGCTGACCAACGACGTAGGAGATCACGCCATAGATTCCGACGACTCCCAGCACGAGCGCCGTCGCTGCAGCGATTCCGAGCATCACGAGCGTGAACGAAGTTTGCGCGAGCGACTGGTCGTACACGTCCTGCATCGTCCGTACGGAAGCCAGGGGCAGATCCGCGTTCACCGACCAAACGGCTCGCTTTATCTCCTCGAGCAGACCCTCCGTGCCGGCGCGCTCGCTCCGGATCGCGAAGGTTGCGCTGCGGATGGCCTCGAGCGGTCCTGGCCCAAACAGGTTGGCCATCAGGGTTGGCCAATACACGATTTCGGGCGCTTTCTTGCCGATTCCCTCTTCGCGGACATCCTGGACCACGCCGACGACCTCGACCCACGGCTGTTGCGGGAACTCGCGAAATCGTTTCCCGATAGCCCCGGACGGTGTGCCCCACATCTCCCGGGCCAAGTTCTCGGAAATCAACGCCGCGGCTTTGTGCCCGTAAATGTCCGTCCAGGAAAGTGCGCGCCCGGCCAGCAGCCGCGCGCCGAGCGTGGCGAAATAATCCGGTGAAACATACCTGAACAGGTGGAGCGGCGGGATGGCATTCTTTGGATAGTTCTTGCCCTCGGCGAAAATGGCGTCCCAGTTGGCGGCGAACTCTTCCATGGGCATTTCATCGCCGAATCCGACCGAGGTCACCCCGGGGATCGCCCGTAGCTTAAAGGCGATCTCGTTTTCGAGCTGCGTAACAGTGAGCGGCTCCTTCACCAGCTCGGCCGGGACGGAAATGCGCATGAGCTCGAGGTGCTGCGCGTCGGCAAATCCGGGATCGACCGTTCGCAGGGCCTGGAAGGTCCGGATCATGAGCCCGGCGCTTACCAGCAGAACCAGAGCCAGGCCGACCTGTGCCACGACGAGCGCGTTGCGCACACGAAGGCGCTCGCGGCTGGCGCTCGCTGTGCGGCTCTCCGTCCCGAGCGCGCTCTCGATTCCCGGCCGAGTGAATTTCAGAGCGGAGATCAGCCCGAACAGCAGAGCCGAGGACACGGAAAGAATCACCATGAATCCGAGGGTTCGTGCGCCGAGCGATATCTCGGCCAAGCGCGGCAAATTCGCGGGGCCGACGTCCAGCAGCAACCTCAGGCCGGCGCCGGCAAGCCCGAGTCCCAGAAGGCCGCCCAGCAAACCAAGAATCACGCTTTCGACCAGCAGGGCTCGAACAATTCGCGCTTTTTGCGCACCGAGCACCGCCCGAATCGCCAGCTCCTGTTGTCGGGCCTCCCCTTTGGCCAGCAGGAGATTTGCTACATTCGCGCACGCGATCAGCATTACGATTCCGACCGTGGCCATCACCACCCACAAGACCTCGCTCAGGTTTCCGATGATGTCCCGCTTGAGGGGCTGGATCGCGGGCGTAATTCTCCACGTCTGGTATACCTTGGGATCGGTCCCCGGTCCATTCGACCAGGACTGCATCCACATGGGGATCATCCGCTCGACGTCCGTGTCGGCTTGCGCGATGGTCACGCCCGGCCTGAGCCGTGCGACGGCGTGATAACCAAACCCGGCCAGGGCCAGGTTGCGGCGGTCGAAGGCGAGCGGCACGATCAGGTCGGCGTCCGCGTCGACGATGCGGAAGCCCTGCGGCATTACTCCCACAATCTCCCGAGGCTGCGAATCGACCAGGATCGTGCGCCCGACGGCTGACGTCTGGCCCCCGAAACGCCGCTGCCAAAATCCGTAGCTCAGCATCACGGTTTTGGTGCCGTGGGGAAGCTGGTCAGCTGGAGAGAGCCAACGGCCTAGAATCGGCGGGGCCTCGAGCGTCTCGAGCACGCCATCGCTGACAAAAGCGGCGCGCACCTGCTCCGGCTCGGCCAGACCCGTGACGTTCGCCGTGCGGACGGTCCACACGCCCAGCGATTGAAACGCCTGGTTGTGCTCGGCATAGGTGAAATACATGGAGGGCGAGAGGGGGAGCCCTTCGGAAAAGTTCGCCAAGCCCGCCGCGCCCGGCGCGATCTGCCGGACGGCTACCAGTTGCTGTGGATCGGGATACCGGAGCGGCTCGAGCAGCACGCGGTTGACGACGGCGAACACCGCTCCATTTGCCGCGATCCCAATCGCCAGTGTGAGGACAGCCACGATCGTAAATCCAGGGGATCTGCGCAACACGCGCAGCCCATGGCGCACGTCCCCGGCCAGCTGCTCGAGCCAGACCGGCGTCCACACCGCGCGCGCGTCCTCCTCGACGCGCATCACATTCCCGAATTTCCTGAGCGCCGCGCAGCGGGCTTCTTCGGGCGACAGGCCGCGCCCGACGTTGTCCTCGGTCTCGCGTTCAATATGCTCGCGAATGTCTCGATCGAGCTCCTCGAGCATCCGTCTCCGCCGTCCCACGTTTCCCCCCTTGCGCTTGCCTCGACCTGTTGCCGGCGGTCTTTGCCATTGGCCTCACCGTCGCTGCCGAACGCCGACAACTCGCGAGTCACTTCTCGTGGACTTCCTTCCGCTCGGCCGAGGAGCGGGTTATTTCGTCTCCTGCTCGGCCGGCCTTAGAATCCGCGCGATGGCCCGGGCAAGCTTGTCCCACTTGCTTTGCTCGACCTCGAGCTGCCTGCGTCCCTTGGCTGTCAGCTTGTAGAACTTCGCTCGCCGATTGTTCTCCGACGTTCCTTCCTCGACCGAAATCCAGCCTCGCTTGATCAGCCGGTGCAGGGCCGGGTATAGCGAGCCCTGCTCAACCTGCAGAACTTCGTCTGAGCGGAACTCGATGGCTTTCGCGATGGCGTGCCCGTGCGCAGGCCCGAGCAGGAGAGTGCGGAGGACGAGCAAGTCGAGCGTGCCTTGCAACAGCTCGAGGCGTTCGTTCTCTTTAGTAGACATTCTAGGTGAACGATACCACCTTCTGGTAGAATGTCAAGGTGAGTGGTGGTCTAGAGGAGCGCGGGCACAACCAAGGCCACACAGATGGGCTCTTCCCGGTCCGCACGATGCTCCCCGAGAAGTGCGCGCCTTGCGGGGCGGCCGCCGCTTCTCTACCCTCCTCGGAAGACCGGGGACGGTGCCGGGCGGGCACGGCAGGCCCGCCACTGATTTCTTGCTAACGATTTCCAGCTGCCATAGTCTAACTATGCCAAGAGAGCGCGATGCATCGAGACGAGATTCCCCCCGGAACACTCTATCTGCTGATCCTGAAGACTCTTGCGCGGTCCGGCGAGATGCATGGGTATGAGATCGCCAATTCCATTCAACGGATTTCGGGTGAGGTTCTCGAGGTCGAGGAGGGCTCGCTTTACCCCGCCTTGCAGCGGATGCTGATCAAGGGTTGGGTTACGGCCAAGTGGGGTACGACGTCCGGAAATCGTCGGGCTCGCTACTACCAACTTACCGCCCAAGGGCGCAAGCAACTCGTGGTCGAGAAGTCCGAGTTCGAGCGCGTGATCGGAGCCATCACCAGGGTGATCGAGGCGGTCTGAAGGGACCTGATCATGAATCGGTTAGGCGAACTCGCAAGACGGCTGCGCGTGCTGCTCGATCGCCGGAAATTCGATGGGGACCTCGAAGAGGAAATCGGCCTGCACCTCGAGCTGCGCCGCCAGGAACACGTTCGCTCGGGCATGGCTGCCGATGAGGCCCGCTCCGCCGCGCGCCGCCGCTTTGGGAACGCCACCTATTTCAAGGAAGAGAGTCGTATGGCCTGGGGTTGGGCATGGCTTGAGCAGGCGGCGCAGGACCTGCGCTACGCGGTCCGCATGCTGCGCAAGTCTCCTGGTTTCGCCCTCGCCGCTACGTTGACGATGGCCTTGGGCATCGGAGCGACAACGGCGATTTTCAGCGTCATCGACGGCACACTACTCGATCCGCTAGCCTACCGGGAGCCCGAGCAGCTCGTGAGCATCATCGACGACCTTCCCGGCCTGGGTGCGCACGATGTGGGGTTGAATCAGCCCGAGTGGCAGGATCTCGCGCATTCCGGAATTTTCGACTACGTCTCGCCAGTATGGTACGACGAGAATAATCTCACCGACTCATCGAAGCCGGCCATCGTGCGCTTGCTATGCGTCGCGCCGAATTACTTTGCGCTGCTTGGGATCCAGCCGCAGTTGGGACGAATCTTCAATCCCGAGGATCACCGGCCCGGCTTCACGCTCGAAGTTCTCATCAGCGACGGCTTGTGGAAGCGAGTCTTCGGGAAAGACCCGCATATTTTGGACCGCAGCATACGGCTCGACACGGACCTGTACCGAATCATCGGCGTGATGCCGCCCGGTTTCCGCGCCCCGGGGCGAAGCGCCAAAGAAAGCAACATCGAAGTTTGGGCCGCAACGAATTTTTACGGCCCGCCCATGGTCTATCACCCGCCGCGCAACAGGCGGAATATTCCGGGAGCCATTGCGCGGCTAAGGCCTGGATTGACCATCGCCGCAGCGCAAAGCCGGGTCGACGCGCTGGTCGCCTCATTGGAGAGAGAGTATCCCGCCGATTATCCGGCGCAAAGCGCCTGGAGGGTGCGCTTGGTGCCGCTCAAGGACGCCGTGGTCGGCGACATTCGCCGCTCGCTCGTTCTGCTGTTTGGCGCAGTGGGACTGGTCCTGCTGATCGGATGCGTGAACGTTGCAAATCTGCTGCTGGCGCGCGCAAGCTCGAGGGGGCGCGAAATGGCCATCCGCCAGGCACTCGGAGGCGCGCAACCGCGGCTTGTCCGGCAGTTGCTGACCGAGAGCGTGTTTCTTTCGTCGATCGGCGGAACGAGCGGTTTAGCGATTCTCTTCTGCGCGAAGGGATTTCTGGTGCGGCTCCTGCCCGTGGAGCTGCCGCGGGCAAGCGAAATAACCATCGACTGGCGCGTTTTAGTTTTTGGCCTCCTCGCGTCCCTGGTTGCTGGCGCGATCTTCGGCCTGGCACCCGCATGGCACGCCGGTCGTCTTAGTGTGATGGATATGCTCAAACGCGAAGGGCGCGGCTCGACCGGTTCCGGGCAACAGGCCCGCACGCGTCGCGTGCTGGTGGTGACGGAATTTGCGCTCTCTTTGGTGCTGATGATTGCTGCCACTCTTCTCCTGCACAGCTTCTGGGATTTGCTGAATGCACGGCTCGGGTTCAACCCCCGGAATGTCATGTTTGTACGGGTGCGTCTGCCCTATCCGAACGATACAAGCATCGACAAATACGCCACGGCATCCCGAGAGGCCCCGTTCCTGCGCGAACTCCTTCGCCGCAGCCGAACGCTGCCCGGTGTCGAACAAGCAGCCGTGGGAGACAGCGGGTCGATTCCGCTCGATCAGAGTCAAAAGGATCTGAGCGTCATAGCCGACGGCCGCTACTTTTTCACCATCGATGGACGCGCCGTCCAGGACGACCAGCCGAGTGTGACGGAACGGTCGAGCGTTACGCCGGAATACTTTCCGTTGCTGGGCATCCCACTCCTGCGGGGCCGCCTGTTCAACGATTTCGATACCGACAAGACGCCGTTTGTCGCGGTGATCAACGAGGCGTTCGCGCACACCTTCTGGCCCCATGAAGATCCCCTGGGTCAGCGTTTCAAAGAAACCAGAGCCGGTTCGGCGTGGACCACGGTTGTCGGCATCATCGCCGACGCCCGGACCGAATCGCTCGCCGAAGCCCACGTCCCGCAACTCTATTTGGACCTCTACCAGACCCACGGCAAACATCTGGCCATCTTTCTGCGCGGGCGTCTCGACACGGCAGCCATCCCCGGCGAGTTGCGCGGAGAGGTCGAGGGCATCGATCCCTCTCTTCCCGTTTTCGGCACTCAGACGCTCGACCAAACGCTTGACGCCTCTCTCGCCGAAAGGCGATTCTCGATGGAAATGATTGCTCTGTTCGCCCTGGCTGCGCTGCTTCTCGCCAGCCTCGGGATTTACGGCGTGATTTCCTACCTCGTAAGTGAACGCACGCACGAAATCGGCATTCGCATGGCGCTCGGCGCACAGCGAGGAAACATCCTGCGCATGGTGCTCGATCACGGTCTGAGACTCGCCATCGTTGGCGCAGCGGTTGGATTGGTTGGCGCTGTGGTGGTGTCCGAGTTGATGGCCGGGATGCTGTACGGCGTGAGGCCCACCGATCCCCTGACGTTCGTCGGAGTCGCGTCCCTCCTTGTTACTGTCGCTGTGCTGGCCTCTTACATCCCCGCGCGCCGGGCGGTACGCATCGATCCCATCGTGGCCCTGCGCGATGAATGATCGTTCTCGCGCCGCATTGACCGGCCGTTTGGAGCCCTTGCTTACCGGTCGTCGCTGATTTCCTGGCTGTGCCGCTCCGCCCGCCCGCGGAAGGGGGTCCGGGAAAGTCGTTTCGGATGCCAGCGCGGGCGCGCTACACTCGCCGTTCTATGCCCAAGATCGATCACTTCGAATGTTCGCGATGCAAAGCGGGAATCCCCGCGCATCAAGCGCAGACGCTGTGCCCGGAATGCGCAGGATCACTCTACGTGCGGTACGAGCTCGCCTCCGCGGGCGGCACGAGGGCTCGCGACGGCATTGCAAGCCAAGCCTCGCACGCGCCCTGGCTCGGGATGTGGCGTTATCGGGCCGTTCTGCCGGAGGTCGAGCCCGTCACGCTCGGCGAGGGCTGGACGCCGATGCTGCGCAGCCGACGCTACCCGAACGTTTACGTCAAAGAGGAAGGCGCGAACCCGACCGGCTCGTTCAAAGCGCGCGGGCTCGGTCTGGCGGTGACCATGGCGCGCCACTATGGGTTTCGCAAAATCGCCATACCGTCAGCAGGCAACGCGGCCGGTGCGCTCGCCGCCTATGCGGCCGCCGCAGGAATTGAAGCGCACATTTTTGTGCCGCGCGATGTGCCCTTCGCCAATTACATCGAGGCGCTGACCTATGGAGCCAAGGTGACCCTGGTCGACGGGTTGATTTCCGATTGCGGGCGAATCGTTGCCGAGCGCAAGGACAAAGAGGGCTGGTTCGACATTTCGACGCTCAAAGAGCCCTTCCGCGTCGAGGGCAAGAAGACCATGGGATATGAGCTGGTCGAGCAGCTTGGCTGGGAATACCCCGACGCGGTGTTTTACCCGACCGGCGGCGGGGTGGGCCTGATCGGGATGTGGAAGGCCTTCGCGGAACTCGAGGAGCTTGGGTGGGTCCGCCCCGGGCAGAGGCCGCGCATGATCGCCATCCAATCCTCGGGCTGCGCGCCGATTCCTCGCGCCTTCGAGCAGGGCGCCCCGACCAGCGAGCCGTGGCAGAATGCGGCGACGTTTGCTTCCGGCTTGCGGGTGCCCAAAGCATACGGCGATTCCATCATCCTCGAGATCCTCCGTGCCTCCGGCGGCACGGCGCTGGCCATTCCGGACGAAGATATTCTCGCCTCGCTCAAAGATTGGGCGCAACAGGAGGGAATATTCCTCTCCCCCGAGGGGGCCACCTCGACGGCGGCTTACGCGCGCTTGCTATCGGCGGGGTTCCTCAAGCCGCAGGATCGCGTAGTCCTGTTCAACACAGGCGCGGGATTGAAATACGTGGACGTGATCGCGGAAGCCATGGGGCTCAGGCGCCCAGCCTGAGCGGACCCGCAAATTGAACGGGCGCCGTTACCTGCTCCATACCGGCATGTCCAGACGACGGGAAGCGTTCCTCGCGGCTGGAGAGGTCGCACTGGCGCTGCCTCCCGAGCCGCTATTCGCCGCTTGGTCCCATTCCTCGCGAGTGATGGCATGGATCGGGGGCAGCTTCTTTTTCGCGAGCGATAGGTTGACGCTGGGCAGTTCTTTGCTGGTAAACGCGTCGAATTCCTTTGTCACGTCCCCGAGCTCCCGGGACAATGAGTCGATGCGATCGGCCTGGTAATCGCCAGGGCGGCCCTCATACTCGTTGATGTCGCCGTACAATTGCGTCGTCTTCTCGCGAATCCGCTCTTCCCCCGTGATCGCGCCGCCCTCCTTGGTCGCTACAATTTTCTTTCGCATGGCGTCGGCTTGATTTTCGAGCTCTTCGAGACGTTTGCCGAGAGGGTCGCCGGGAGGCAGCTGCGAGGCGCGCTCGGCCAGCGCTTCGCGCACGGCGTTGATCTGGTCAACATCGAAGGTCATGTCGTTCAGAAGATTGTAGATGCGCATGGACGCATCAAACTGCGCCCGGCGATCATCGGCATTGAATTTCGCGCGGCGATCGAGGCCGATCACGAGCTCGGTTGAATACACGTCCTTGCCGCGCGTCATCTTCACCGTATAGGTCCCGGGCAGGACGCGCGGTCCTATGGCCGCCTCGCCCGCCAAGGTCGCGGCGGGAGGAACCCGCGGGGCCTTCATGCGCATCGCCCACAGGACGCGCGTCAGGCCTCGCCGGCTGCTGGCGGGCACCGTATCGACGAGTTTGCCTTGCGCGTCGAAGATTTCGATCTTCATCCTTCCGTAGATATGGCGCTTTTGCTGGTAATAGGTGATGAACGCGCCGTCGGGAGGATTGCTACCGCTGAAGGAGGCATTGCCCTCTGACCAGCCCCCGAACGCATTTAGGCGCTGCTGGTTGGGCCGCCCCTTGACGAAGGCGGCCGGTTCGGAGAGAAGGTCGGGAGTGAGATTGCGCAGGGGCGTGATGTCATCCACGATCCAGATTCCGCGGCCATGCGTGGCGATCACCAGGTCCGCGTCGCGCGGATGGACAACCAAATCCCGCACCGCGACGGCGGGAAAATCACCGCCCTTGTACTGCGCCCACTGTTGCCCCCCGTCGAGCGACACCCACAATCCGAATTCGGTGCCGAGAAACAGCAGGTCCGGCTTCACCGTGTCTTCCTTGATCACGTGCGCGTAGCCGCGGACACCGCTGTCGGGCCCGACCAGCGAACTCCACGTCTGGCCATAATCAGTGGTCTTAAAGACGTGCGGGCTCATATCGCCGAAGGTATGGCGATCAAAGGTCGCGTACGCGGCAGCCGGATCGTAGCGGCTGGCTTCAACCCAGGAGACCCAGGAGGCCTTGGACAGGCCCGGGACATTGCCGACCACGTTCGTCCAGTTCTTGCCTCCGTCGCGCGTGAGCTGCAGGTTGCCGTCATCGGTGCCAACCCAGATCGTCCGGGCGTCGCGCGGCGACTCGCTGATCGAATAGATCGTCGTGTGCATTTCGGCTTCCGAGTTGTCGACCGTAACGCCGCCGGATTCCTCCTGGCGCTGCTTTTCGCGATCGTTCGTAGTCAGGTCGGGTGAGATACGCTCCCAGGTCTGGCCCTTATCCCGCGAGCGGAACAGGAATTGCGCGCCGATGTAGATCGTGCCAGACTCGTTAGGGCTCATCTGCATCGGCGTATTCCAGTTGAAACGCAGCTTCCCCTCGCCATAGTTGGGCTGCGGCTTGATGCCCCGCGATTCCATGGTGAACCGGTTGACCCGAGCAATTTCTCCGCCCTGGGCCTCGACATAGACGTACTGAGAATCGGTCGGATCGGAAAAGGCCCAGAATCCGTCGCCTCCGTACAGGTTGATCCAGCGACTGTTCGTGATTCCGCCCGGATAGGCCGAGTCGCCGACCCAGACGCTGTTGTCCTGCAGGCCGCCGAAGACGTGATAGGGATCCTCCAGGTCAACGCTCACGTGGTAGAACTGTGAAATGGGCAGGTTGTTGGCCTTCCACCAATTATTGCCGCTGTCGAACGAGTACCAGACGCCACCGTCGTCGGCAGCGATCACATGATTGGTGTTGTCCGGATCAATCCAGACGTCGTGGAAATCCCCGTGAGCGCCCCCGCTGATGCCGCTGAAGCTCTTCCCGCCGTCCGTGCTGAGGATTAATCCGCCATCCGGCTTGTAAATCTTGTTTTCATTCTTGGGGTCGACGATCAAATTCGCAAAATAGAACGGGCGCCAAACCATCATCTGGCTGGCGTCGCGGCGTTCCCAGGTTTTTCCGCCGTCCGAGGAGCGGTAAAGCGCACTCGCGGCCGACTCAACCAGCGCATAGACCACGCCCGGATTCGAGGGCGCCACGGTGACCGCGATGCGGCCCCAGGGTTTGGGGGGCAGGCCGCGTGCGCTCTTCTCGTTAAGGTCGGTCCAGTTTGCGCCGCCATCCGTGCTCATGAACAATCCGCTGCCGCTTGGCTGGCTGGGGCCCTCGCCGCCGGAGCGGAAGGTCCAGCCCTTGCGCCTAAAGTCCCACATGCCGACAAAGATCGTCTTGGAATCCCGCGAGCTCATGGACATCATCGAGCAACCGGTAGATCGATTCGCCCCTTTCAGGATTTGCGACCACGTTTTGCCGCCGTCGGTGGTTTTATAAACCCCCCGGTCATCGCTGTCGCTCCACAATTTTCCCGGGACGCAGGCATAGACCGTGTTCCCGTCGTGCGGATCAATCAGAATCTTGGCGATGCGTTCCGAGTTCTGGAGCCCCATGTTGGTCCAACTGTCGCCGCCGTCGGTCGACCGGTACATTCCGTCGCCGATCGAGACGCTGTTGCGCGTCCACGACTCGCCGGTTCCAACCCAAATGGTCTTCGGCGACGAGGGATCGATAGCGATCGCGCCGATGGATTGCGAAGATTCCTTGTCAAACACCGGCTTGAACGTTGTGCCGCCGTTCATCGATTTCCACACGCCACCGCTGGCCGCTCCGACGTAGACGGTCAGCCGCCCCGTCTCATGGACGGCGGCGATTGCGGCGACACGCCCGCTCATAGTTGCCGAGCCGATGTTTCTAGCGCCGAGGCCGGAAATCGTGTCGGAATCAACCTTCACCTGTGCACCGAGAGGCGCAGCCAGCAGAAACAAAGCGGCCATGCCCAGCAGGGCGATCGAGCGGTTCAAACTCTTGTTCATGGCGAGAGAATCCTTTTCCCGAAGTGGTGACCGGCAGGCCGAAATCAATGGCCTCCGGTTTTGGCCGCCGCCTTCGTGGGCGGCACGGTGAAGAGCGAATCATCGAGCGGAACATTCACCTCGATGCGTTCAACTGTGTATTTCACCCGGTCCGGGCTGCCTTTTTCACCCGTTTCAAAGGCAAACGGATAATAAACGCCGTTGGCCAAGTCGTAGTCTCCGAAATACGTTTCCTGCTCGCGAATCGTTCCACGGATCGAGGTTTCCGTCTCCAGCTTCAATTCCAGGTAGGAATCCGTATCGAGATAGTAATAGCGAACGTCGCCGTTTTTCAGCACGAGCTTGATCTTGTAGCAGTCGGTGCCTTCGACCGAATCATGCCCGACCAGTTCGACCTGGTGTCCCTTCTCCCTATAATCGGCGAGCGGCCCGTCGATGTCGCCGGAGACCACGAGGTCCTTGGCATCATCCTCCGATATGAGCTCGGGATCGCGACGGCCTTCGAACGGGTTGATTTGCCAGCCGGTCTTGCCGTCATAGGCTCGCACCTGCACCATATTCTGGATGATGGCCTCTTCGCGCACTTTGCCGGGACGCTTGTTCTCCACGACGAAGCGCGCCTGAAAAGAACCGAAGCTGAGCTTGCCGCTCATGCGCAGGGTCTCGACGGCTTTGAGCTTTTCCATTCCGCCGTGCGCCTGAATGCTTTTGGCGATGATTTCGTCCACCGTCTGCGCGCCAACCAGTGGCGTCAGCAGAAGGAAGGCACAAACGGTCGCGGACTTGCGCAGCATAGTTCTCCTGCTCCTCTCGACCCTGGGATCTTGCCAAGGAGTCTTCGGGCGGCCCCACCCGAGGGCCGCTGCCGGTGCATCAGCCGTATCCCCGGTTCAGACGAACCAGCGCCGCGGTTGGGTGGCAAAAGCTCGGGAATCCCCGGGGAGTCGGGGACTGATCTTACTGCGGCAGGGGATTCCGGGCTATGGAATTCTGCAAAGTGGCCGATCGGCAGAAAGGGGGTCATCCGGCGAGAATGGTTGAAATTCGCGCCTCGACACGCGATACTCCTTTGCAAAAAATTCGACCCGCGGAATCTGGCGGGAGAGGCCGCGGACCAACGCGGCGCAGAGCCGGAGCAAAACAGATGAAGAGATTGCCTGTGTCCTTCCTGTTCCTGTGCCTTTCAATTCCAACCGCTCTAGGGGCCCAGGAATGGAATCCGCCGACGGCGATGAGAAAGCTCGCGAACGGCTTGGTGGTAGTCGTTTCCGAGGACCATTCCGCGCCGACGGTCGGCCTGTGTATCAGCTACGGAATCGGCTTTCGCCTGGAACCGGAGGGCCGCACAGGGTTTGCGCACCTGTTTGAGCACATGATGTTCGAAGGCACGCCCAATGCGCCGAAGGGGGTGTTCGACCGGGCGATCGAAGGCGGAGGCGGCTTTAATAATGGAGACACCCGCTACGATTTCACCG
The DNA here is from genome assembly GCA_035622135.1 of Candidatus Cybelea sp. GTDB lineage: Bacteria > Acidobacteriota > Terriglobia > Acidiferrales > UBA7541 > Palsa-295. The sequence continues at coordinate 62,168 of DASPVZ010000017.1, forward strand.
AATACATCGAATCGGCGCCAGTCTCGGCGCTTGAACCTATCTTGTGGCTCGAGGCCGACCGCATGAAGACGCTCGATTTCTCGGTAAAGAATCTCGAGAACCAGCGGAACGTTGTCGAAGAGGAAGTGCGCGTCAACGTAATGAACCAGCCCTACGGACTTTTCTACGCCATTGACCTGCCAGGCAAGGCCTTCGACACCTATCCGAATGCCCACAATTTTTATGGCGATTTCAGGGATTTGGACAAAGCCACGATCAGCGACGTCGAGAGGTTTTTCGAGGCATACTACGCGCCGAACAACGCTGTGCTGGCCATCGTCGGCGATCTCAAGACCGCGGACGGCTTTCATCTGGCGGAGAAGTATTTCGGTTCGATTCCAGCACGCCAGGTGCCGTCTCGTCCGGAGGTTGGAGAGCCCCCGCAGGCGGCCGAGCGCCAGAGTGAGGAGACCGACCGACTGGCCGAGGTTCCGGCCCTGGCCATCGGCTATCGTATGCCGCCGCACGGGTCGCACGAGGCGATTGTGGCCGCTGTCACGGGGGAACTGCTGCACAACGGCGAGGCGTCGCTGCTCTATCAAGCGCTTGTCAAACAGAAGCAGGTGGCGCTGTCGGTCGATGGCGGATCGAACTGGCCCCTGGGGAATCCGTTTGAATACAACGGGCCGACGCTGATGACCTCCTTCATCGTCTACCCCGCAAACGTAGGGGAAGGCCAGGTCATCGCCGCGTACGATAGCGTGGTCGCCGGCCTTGCGGAGAAGGGGCCGACCCAAGCGGCCATCGATCGAATCGCCGCGAAGATGCGCTCGGACTGGTACGGGGAGCTTGAAATCCCGGTCAGCCGCGCATCGGTGCTTTCGCATGCCGTGCTGTTCGACGGATCATTCGCCAGCGTGTACACGATGCCCGATGAGCTTGCCAAGGTGACGCCCGCGGAGGTCCGAGCGTTTGCAGCGAAGTACCTGGTATCGACGAATCGCACCATCATCAACCGCGCTCCCGCGGCACAGGGCGCGAAGACAGGGGGTGGGCGATGAAAGCCCGGACCGCCTTTTTCCTGATTTTGCCGCTGGCCCTCTGCGGGTCTGCGCGGGGCCAAAAGGAGCAGCCACTCCCGCCCGGCCTGCCCCCCTACGGCCCACAGCCGCCCTTGCAGCTGGCCGAACCGAGAGTCTCCAAGCTCGACAATGGCCTGACGGTTTGGCTGATTTCGCAGCCCGGATTGCCGAAACTAGCCATGGTTATCGCCGTGCGCGGGGGGTTGGCCGCCGATCCCCCCGATCGCCCGGGGCTCTCTGAGCTTCTGGGTGACACGCTCGACCAGGGAACAAAGTCGCGCAGCGCCCGGCAGATCGCCGAGCAGTTGCAAGGGGCAGGCGGCGATTTTGAAGCTCGCGCGAGCCGCGACGGGATCACCGTCAGCACCAGCGTTTTATCGGCAGACGCGGAGACGGCTCTCGGGATCCTAAGCGACGTGGTGGAAAACGCGACCTTCCCGGAAAACGAAGTTGCGCTAGCCAAGCGAAACCTCTCCGATTCGCTGAAGCAGAGGGAATCGGAGCCGGGTTTTCTGGCTAATCGAGCCCTGGCCAAGGCGCTTTTCGGAGACAACCCATACGGCGTGGTGGCCCCCACAGAGGCATCGGTCGAGAACACGACCGCCGCTCAATTGCGAGCGGAGTTCGCGCGGCGCTTCCGGCCTGACGAGGCGCTGTTCGTCGCCGTGGGGGACTTCGAGCCGGGGAAGATGGAATCCCTCCTGCGCGAGAAGCTCGGTGCGTGGCGAGCGCCCCAAACCCCGCCGGTCGACGAGACGCCCAGGCCGACCACGGTCGCTCCTCATTCCGTATTTTTGGTGCCGCGCGCCGGTTCGGTTCAGACGACGCTCGTTTTCGGAACCGTGGGCCCGCTCGCCAGCGCCAGCGACTATGAAGCGGCCGAAGTGGCCAACGCGATTTACGGCGGCACGTTCAGTTCTCGGCTGGTTACGAATATTCGCGAGGACAAGGGGTACACCTATTCGCCCGCTTCCTCTCTCGACACCTTCCGTCAATCCTCCATCCTGCGCACCCAGGCCGACGTTCGCAACGCGGTGACTGCCCCCAGCTTCAACGAGGTGGCTTACGAGCTGAACCGGATGGCCACGACCGATCCCACCCAGGAAGAGATCACCAAAGCCAAACGCTACATGCAGGGCATCGAGGCCATCATCCTGCAATTGCGGAGCGCTGTTGCTCGGCAGCTGGCCGAGAACTGGATGCTGGAGCTGCCCCCCGATCAGATCAATCTTGAAAACGACAAGATCCAGAAGGTAAGCGCGGCCGATGTGGACGCCGTGTCCCAGAAATACTTTCCGGCTATGCGCATGGCTATCGTCGCTGTCGGCGAGGAAAAGATTATCCGGCAAGCCTTCGCGCCATTCGGCCTGCCGATTCAGGCGGTGCCCTAAGCGGAGGCGTCTGTGCCGACGACCTACTTCGCGTCCAGCTTTCGCCCGGCGTTCAGGTTATCGAAGTTCAGGATCGTGTTGAGAACGAGCGAATAGCTCCCGACCGTCTCGCCGCGATAAATCGGGTTATTGGAGAAGAGAACGACGTGCCCTGCACCAGCGGGCACGTCGATTACCGCGGCGTGCTGGGCAATTTCGTTTCCGCCTTCCAGCAAGCCGGACACAAGCAGCTCCCTGCTGTCTCCATATCGAAGAATGACGCGCGGCCGGTCGGCCGGCGGGATCACTCCGATTCCGTTGCGCAACTGATCTTCGGTCAGTGGTTGCGCCTGCCAAGCCTCTGCGCGCGGCTGTTCGGGTGCGGCAACGGAGGGACGGCCCGGCGTGAAATCCGGGTCGCCGACGCCGCCGCGGCCGGTAGGCCGCTCCGTCTGCTCGGGACCGAGCTGGCGAAAGCGGCGTCCGGAGAGCGTATTCGAAACGTCGAAGATCGGGCCATTGTCACAGTACACGGAAAGAGTGTCCGGGTAGCCGTAGGCGATCGGACTCGCGGAATCGACGACGCGCGTCCGGAGGATGCTTCCGATGATCTTCATCTGTCGCGGACGCGTAATCGACACTCCGCGTGTGAACCCGAGCGATACGGCAAAATTGGCTGTGTCCATGGTCGTGATAAGCACGCCGCCTTGCTTGACGAACTCGTCGAGATGCGCGAGGCCGTCCCAGCCGAGGCCCGGCCGAATATCTTCGGTCGAATCGTTCTTGCCGATATTCGGAGTTTCCGGCGTGTTCTTCCAGGGCAGAGGATTGCCCCAATCCGTGGGCAGGCCATTCACCACCGTCATGGGGTCGCCGCGGCCGACTGGCGGAAAAAGGATCACGTCGTATCGGGAACGCAGGTCGGGTGTATGTGCTACGGTCTGCGTGCTGATGTAATCGTAGGGGATGTGCATCTGGTCGAGCGCCTCGCGCCACCAGCCCTCGGCTTGCGTGTTGAGCCAGGTGTGCATCAGGGCGACGCGGGAGGCCCGCACGGGATGCGTCTTGACGCTCGGTTCACTCGCCGCGCCGACCACCTCGAGTCCCAAGGTGGACGCCGCACTGCCGAGCTCGGAGGCGGCTAGATTCTTCACAATGAATGAACCGCGGCTGAACTTGTGACCGGAGGCCTCGAATGGTTCTTCGGCGGCTTCGATCGACGCGTTCTTCAGCTGGTAGCGAAGCGTAGCGAGGGCTGTGTCCCCGTTGCTGTTGATCAGGAAAACGCCGCCGCTTCCCTCGACGCCGCCGGGAGCCTTGATTTCCCCCACGACTTCCATCGGCACGTCCAAGACCTTTCTGTCCGTGACGCGCGTAACGCGCACGCTGAACAGCTCCGGGAAGCTCCAGGCCGTGTCGTCATAAGGGGTCTTCTGCGGGTCTTCGGGACTCCAGTACTGGTGATCGAGCAGAGCGTCGGCAATCCGCGAGTAGGGCTGGTCCATGCGCACAATGTAACTGCCGGCGGCGAATTGGAGCGTCCTCCCGGTTTCTTTGGTCTTGGCTTCTGAACCCTTCTGGGACTCGCCAGCGTCAGCGGCGTCCGCCTGCGGTTTTGAATCGTCGCCGACTTCGCCGCTTCTGGCTGCGGGGTGCTTTTCCTTCTCCTCGACGGCGACCGAGAAGGCTGCCGTTGCGCGGGAGACCTCGCATCCTTGCAATCGCAGAACGGAAAGAAGCTGGGCCTGAGCGCCGGGGCGAGGATCATCGGCGGGGAACACGTAGGCTGCAGGTCCTTCATTCGCGGGCTTCAGCACAGACCGCTTCGACTTCAGGTAGAAATTCTTGAGGAAAAGGCGGGTGTTGTCGGAAAAATAGTGTAGGGAGGTCAGCAGCCCGGTTTCCTCGTAGTTGTTGTTGTCGCGCTGAGACCAAAGCACCTTGGGCAGCGGCGGGTTCTGCCGATACCAGGTGCGCGAATACTCCTCGGGCTGAAGCATGTGTTCCTCGGTGTCCGCGCCCCCATTTCCATAGGTCTCGTACAAGCGGCTGATGCCGTTGTGCGTGGCGGCAATGAACATCAAATATCCCGGCGACCAGGTGTCGAAATCCCCGTGTGTGAACACGCCCGGCATGCCGAACTCGGTCATATCGGCCACGTTCCGCCAGGCGATCATCTCCCATTCGTTGGTGAGAATCGGGTCGAGCCACGCGTTGAACGGCCCGTCTCCTGCCGTGTTGTCATAGAGGAAAGGAACCGACTCGTGCAGATCGTGCAGCACCTGCGCTTTCCAGGTCACATACGTATTCAGCACGTTCTGTGTCAGCTTCAATGTCATGGCCATGGCATCCCGATTATTGTCGTGGGCGACGTAATGGCCCCAGTAGACGAGCGGCGGCCAGTTTTGATTGGGATGTGCCAGGTGCCAGCGGTAAATGTCGACCATGCGGTCGCGCCCATCGACCTCCACCACAGGCGTGATCAGTGTGATCACGCGGTTGCGAATGTCGGTGATATAGGGGCTCTCATCGACGGCCAGGCGATAGGCCAGCTCCATCAGCGCGGTGGGTGCGCCGGTCTCGACCGAATGAATCGTGCCAGTGATGTAGTAAACCGGAACGGAGGCGTCGACGAGCCGGTCGGCCTCGGTGTCATCCATTTTGATCGTGCGCGGGTCGGCGAGTTTCGCCAGCCGCGCGCGGTTCTCTTCAAGGTGCGCGAGATTCGCCTCGGAGGAAACCGCCACGGCAATCATTTCGCGGCCCTCCTCGGTGCGGCCAATCGAGTAGACCCTCACGCGCGGGCTCGACTTGGCGAGCATGCGCATGTAGTCGTACACCTGGCTCGAGTACGGCAAGATTCCGGGGGCGCCCGCGACATCGCCCAGGACAGCCTTCGGCGTCGGAACCGTCTTCGATGCGGGCAAGTAATCGACCAGAGGCGAGGTGAAATACGGTGCGGTGGTGTACTCGTTGATCTTCTTCGTGTACTCTTCGTCGACAGGCTGCTTCGGGTCGCGCGCTGGCGCGCTGTCCCCGGCTCGCAGCGAGGCGGCTCGAACCAAGAGCAGACTCGACAGGGCGAGAAGCAGTGCGACCATTCGATACGGTTTGCTACTCGGACTGGATGGCATCCCCCACCTCCGGATGGAGCTACCGCCTCGCGAGCCGCAGGGCGGAGGCGGCAGGCGCGAGCAGCAGCACGTCATACCATTCCGAATCGCATCCTGTAAAGCAGCCAAAGCAGGCAGAGTCGGTCCGAGGGGCGTGGCTGGCCGCTCAAGCCGCTCTGGGCACGTCCGCCCCGCGAGGGAATCCCGGCTATAAGGAAACCGGATGCTGATCGAAACTGAGCCCGGGCGGCCCAATGGCCGCCGCAAAATCCTCCGCTACAGCTGGGTAGTGGTTGCGCTTGTGGCGCTCTACGTCGGAGTCGTGCTCTTTTCTCGCTGGCGCGGAAACCGTGAATTGTTGGCCAGGGCGCGGGCCCAGGCGGCCGCCGAGCAGCGGGCGCAGGACGCGCAATCGATCGAGAACATGGGCGGGACTCGTTTCGAGATTCTAGGCTTTTATGCCTCGCCCGGAGTCATTCGTCGGGGCGACAGGGTCTCCCTGTGCTACGCTGTCGCAAACACGCAGGCGGTAGAAATCGAGCCTGACATCCAGCGCCCCCTGTGGCCCTCGCCCAGCCGCTGCCTCGACATTTCGCCAACGAAGACCACGACCTACATCCTCACCGCCGAGGACGGCCAGGGCCATAAGAAAACCGCCAGTTTGACCATCGAAGTGCGTTAGGGCCCGAGAGCGCCTGGCGCGCCGAACTTGGCCGCCCAGCGAATTCGCCCGGTCATCTGCATGGCTACAAACAGGGTCAGGATCGCGCCAATCGTGATGGACAGCCCCGCGTATCCCTCAAAGAAGAACGCGTACGAGAACAGAATCAGGTACACGAATTGCGCCAGTCCGGCCTCGAAGGCGGCAAAGCGCATGCCCGCGACGAGCCGCAGATAACTCACCACCAGGAATACAGACACCGAGGAGCAAATCAGGAAGGCGACATGAACCGATAGATGATCGACCAGATAAGCCATCAGCAAGTGAAAGGCGAAGAACGCGCAGGCCAAAAAGAAATAGTTCATCGGATGAAGTTCGATTCCCCCGATGGTGGCAACGGTGAAGAGGACGAAAAAGAAGAACAGAAGCGATACGGGAGCAAAACAAATGATGTGGCCGGTCAAGGGCCCCGGCTGAAGCTTCTGCGGCATGGCAATGCCAATCGTGTAACCCGATAGGAGGTTGCTGTAGTTCCAGACGAGTTCCCAGTTTTCCCGAGTGGAATGCTCTTCGGTGGGAGACAGTGTGTTGTCCGGGAAATCGAAGCCGGAGAAATCGGTAGTCGCGCGAAGTTCGAAATCGCGCACTTGGCTGACGCCGTCGCCGAAGTTGTACTTCCACGTGTCGACCCCCTGGGATCGATAAGCCAGGTTCAAGACCGCTCGTCCGTGTGGCTCGATTTGCGCCCGGCCGTAGGCGTTCAACTTCTGGCTGGTCACCGCCAGCGGCGTTCCGTTGACGCTCAACATCAGGTCATCGTAAATGGCCTGTTCAGCCGGCAGGTGCAGGCTGAAGGTGACCTCGTGCGGCGCATCGTCGGGATTTGTGAACTCGTATTTGGCGGCAAAGTGGACTCGATAGGTGCTGTACCAGAGCAGTCCCTTCCGGCGGTAATCGAGATGAAGGTCTACGCCGATACGGCTGCTTCGAAGGGGCAGCGAGCAAAGTCTGCGCTGTTCGCGGGGGGGATTCTGTTTCCCGTCTCGATCCGCCCCGGCCTCCCCAGGCAGAATTTCCTCGTAGGTTGCCGTGGGCGGGAGCTGTTCCTGAGCCGTGCCCCAGGTGGAGGCGATGCGGCCCTTGAGTTGCGACTGGGAAGAATAGGTGCGGTAGAAGACCGTGCTTGCGAGGATGACCCAGGCGGCCGCGGTACAAGCGAAGATCAAGACGATGGCGGCGATGCGCTTCAGCATGACGAAGCTCCTTGGGTGCGCGGCAGTCTGGCTCGCCCATAATATGCAAAGAATGTCATAGTGTAAAGTACTTTATTATACAAAGTTCCATCGCTGCCGAAACCTCTCGCTCGAGGGGCCGCGCGGGCTAGGAACGTTCGGTTTGCGACGATCGCCGCAAATCCTCTATACTCGGTCGAGGAAGCAGACATCACTCGCGCGGCCGGATACCTCTTATCCAACCCAGTTTCCGCCGCGCAAGGCGCGACCGATTCGCCAGATATGACTGATCTTACCGAGAACATTAAGAAAAAGTTGAAGGACGAGATTGCCGCCCTCGAGCGTGAGCTGCACGACGAGCTGCCCAAGGAGATCAAGGTCGCTCGCGCGCACGGTGACCTCTCGGAGAACGCCGAATACAAGTACGCGAAGGAGCGACAGGCTTACGTCTCGGCGCGTCTCGGCCAGCTGCATCAGCGCATGGCGGACATTTCCATGATGAATCTGAACAACCTGCCGAAGGACCGCGCCGCCTACGGGTCACGCATCGTCGTTTTGGATGTTGCCAAAGACGCCAAGGTCGAATATAAGCTTGTGACGCCGGAGGAGGCCGACGCGTCGAAGGGCCTGATTTCGACCAGTTCGCCGATTGGCCGTGCGCTGCTCGGCAAGAAGGTCGGTGACGAGGTCAGCGTGGCGACCCCGGCGGGAGTCAAAGAATACGAAATCGTTCGGTTAGCCACAATTCACGATCAGGATTAACTGGGTTTAGGATCCTCTTTCCATGTTGACGCAGACCGTCGGTCGGTATCTTTCTTGGCCCATCGACCGTCTGACTTCTCTGTTGGCGGCCACGGGTGTTCCCCCCAATGTCATTACCTGGTCGGCTCTGGTTTTGAATCTCTGGGCCTGCGTGTTTTTTGCAGCCGGCCGGTTCACGGCGGCCGGGGGACTGATGATTCTGGCCGGCCTGGGGGACTTGCTCGACGGGCCGGTCGCGCGGCGGGGGAACCGCGTTTCCAAATTTGGCGGCTTTCTGGAATCGATATTAGACCGCTACGCGGATCTCATGCTATTTCTCGGCATTCTTGTCTACTATGTGCGGGTCAACCGCTTTCCCTACGCGATCCTGGCCGGGGTGGCCATGGCTGGAGCGGTGATGGTCGGCTACGCGAAAGCGCGCGCCGAATCGCTCGTTCCGGCCTCGAATGTCGGCTTCTGGGACCGCCCCGAGCGGTTGGTGCTGATGATTGTTGGCGCACTCGCACATCAACTCGGACTCGCGCTTTGGATTCTGGCCATCGGCCCGAACATCACCGTGATCCACCGCATCGTCGACACCTGGCGAGTGGCCGAGGGCAAGCTCGAGAGCGAGATCGAGAGCGCTCGGTCCGAACCGGCCGTTTCAGCCGCGGCCAGAGGGTCGACGGATCGTCGAGCGCGCCAGGCTCGTCCGGTTCTGACGCGCTTCGCCGGGCGGGGTCAGTGAATGCCTAAGCTGCTCGGCATCGTTGGGGCGCTCGTCACTTGCGCGGGCCTTGACCTGCTCTGGCAAGGCCGGCACGAGATTCGCTTTTGGGTTTTGGCGTACCTGGGTGTGTTTCGCGCCATGCTTCGGCAAGAGCAGCCGTTGCGCTCGTTTCCAAGAGAGGGAAGGCGCACGAGGCGCCACGGTGCTGTTCGCTTTCTCCTGGGCATGGGATTCGCCTTTCTGCTCGGACCCATGCTCATCGCTCTCAGCCTTACCTTGATGCTGCACGGTAATTTCTGATCCGATCGAGCCTTGCGACCCTCCCTCATCGTTCACGGCGGCGCCTGGAACATCCCCGAAGGGGTTTTTGCGGACTGTCGCGAAGGGATTCGCCGCTCGCTCGAAGCGGGCTGGAAAATCCTTTCCGCCGGCGGCGCGGCGATCGACGCCGTCGAAGCCTCAATCACCGTTCTCGAGGACGACCCCACCTTCGACGCGGGAATCGGTTCGCACCTGACGCGCGACGGCCGCATCCAGCTCGACGCAATCCTGATGGACGGCTCAACCCTCAAGGCCGGCGCCGTCGCCGCCGTCGAGCGCGTGCGCAATCCGATCCGTCTGGCGCGCGCGGTCCTCGAAAAAAGCCAGCACATGATGCTGGTCGGCTACGGTGCCGAGCAGTTCGCCGAGGAGCACGGCATCCCGCTCTGCCATGCCGAGGATTTGATTACCGACGAGGAACGCGCCGCCTGGCGGCGCTGCAGAGAAGACGAACACGCCGCCGAACACCATGTGAGCCACGAGCAGGGAACCGTCGGCGCCGTCGCGCTCGATTCGGCGGGAAACCTCTTCGCAGGCACTTCGACCGGCGGAACCTGCTGCAAGCACACCGGGCGCGTAGGCGATTCTCCCTTGATCGGCTGCGGCTGCTACGCGGACCGTGAATGGGGGGGCGTCTCCTGCACGGGAAACGGCGAAGGGATCATGAAAATTGTGATGGCTAAAATGGCCGTCGACCTGCTGTCGTCCCCGCCCGAGGATCCCTACCCCCTTCGAGCCAAGCCCGAGGGTTCGCAGGCCGAAGAGAATCACCCGCAATTTGTGGCCGACGCATGCGTGCGCAAGCTGAGCCATCGGGCGCGAACCACGGGCGGACTCATTTTGCTTGATCGGGATGGGCGTCCAGCCGCCGCATTCAGCACGAGCCAGATGTGCTACGGCTTCGTCACTCCGGACGGCACGTTCCGGATTCTGCCTTGAAAGACACGCCCGAGGCAGCTCGGGCGGCAGGCGTGGTTCTAGAACCCGCCGGCGGGAGTCAGGAAAGCGGCATTGCTGGCCGCCAGGCTCGCGTCGGAGAGCCCGGAGCGAATCGGGCGCCTTCGCGAAAACCTCAAACGCACGAAGCGGAAGCTCGAGGATATGGCCAGCCGCCAGAAAAACGGGAGCCACCTTCGGGTCGAATGCGCAAGCTCGACCGAGCTAGAAGAAGCGTACCTCGACCGCCGGATGTTTTTCCAGGTGCACGGAATCGATGAACCGTACCTCGCCCTCGTCGCGAGTCATGATCAGCGAATGCGTGCGGATTCCGTCGCGGAAGAAGCGCACCCCGCGCAGCAATCCCCCGCCGGTTACGCCCGTGCAGGCGAAGATGATGTGCCTTCCCGGGGCGAGGTCCGGCGTATCGTAGATGCGTTTTGAATCCTTGATCCCCATCTGCTGCATGCGCTCTTCGTCTTCCGGCTTGGTCAGAACGAGCCGCGCCAGGATCTGTCCGTTCAGACAACGCAAGGCCGCCGCGGTCAGCACGCCTTCCGGAGCTCCTCCGATCCCCATCACCGCGTGAACGGCCGTGCCGCGAACCGCAGCCTTGATTCCTGCCGAAAGGTCTCCGTCGCCGATCAGCTGAATGCGCGCGCCGGCGTTGCGAATGTCTTCGATCAATTTCTTATGGCGCGGGCGGTCGAGCACGATGACCACAAGGTCCTCGACGTCCCGATCCAGCCGCTTGGCGATCGCCTTTAGGTTGACGTGTACCGGGGCATCGAGATCGATGGCGCCCTTACACGGCGGCCCCACAATAATCTTTTCCATGTAAATATCGGGCGCATGGAGCAGACCGCCGGGCTCGCTGGCGGCCAGAACCGTGATGGCGTTTGGCTCCCCCGTCGCGCAGAGATTTGTGCCCTCCAGAGGGTCGACGGCGATGTCCACCTTCGGATAAGCTCCGTTTTTCCCGTGGGCCGTCGCGCCCACTTTCTCGCCGATATAAAGCATGGGAGCTTCGTCTCGTTCGCCCTCGCCGATGACGATGGTTCCGTCCATCCCTACGCGGTCCATTTCGGCACGCATTGCTTCGACCGCCGCTTGATCGGATTTGTGGCGGTCCCCCTGGCCCATGGTTCGCGCCGAAGCAATGGCCGCCATTTCGACTACACGCAAGAATTCGAGGCTGAGTACTCGTTCCATTGATTGCTCCCTGAGATTTTGAGCTTACGACGAGCAGCAGGACACCGCGCACCGCTGGTTATCATAATCCAAACTCATCGCTTCCAGGCAATGGGGTCGAGCAGTTCCCTCAGCGCAGCGGCTGAATTCTCGCGTTCACCAGGAAGGGGTCAGAGAATTCGGTCCTCTCCCCGGGCTTCTTGCCCGCGACCGGGAGCAGGCGAGCGGCGAGCGGTTTGTGCCACTTGGTCGACAGGCTCGCCACGTCGGCCAGTATGCGCCCGAGCTCCTGCTCCGTGACGTTTCCGGGCAGGGGGATGGTGTCGAGGCCGGTTCCACACACGGCGGAGTACGCGAGCAGAGAATCCATCGAGAGCCGTCCTTCGCTCCAGCGCTCGGCCAAGACGCTGTCTTCGAGCACGGGCAGCATCAGTCCGGAATATCCGGCCTGCTTCACCGGAATCGAGCGAAGCGCGCGGGTGATGAGGGCCGCCGCGGTCATCGTCCCGCTCGATCCCATGGGCGCGTGCAAGTAGCCCTCGATGGCCCCGGCGATCGAGATGGTCTTGAGCGGCGCCGGCGAAAGGTCAATTCCTCCGTAATCCCATCCGGTCTCTTTGGCCAGGGCCTCGGCGACTCGTTCAATCGATCGCGCGTGAACTCCGAGCGAAGTTCGAAGCGCCTGTTCGGCTTGGTCGGCTGATGCCGCGGAGTCGAGCGCTTGCGCAACCGTATTCGCGGATTCGAGCGCAAGCGCAAACTGCCTCCCCTGGCCCGTGAAATAGGAAGCCGGATAGAAGGGCGTGCCGGAGGGAACCAGGGATGAAGCCGTGAAATTGAAGTTGCCCTGGCTGTGCGCGGTGTTGGCCTCGAGATATCGGATCACACTCGAAGCGGCGCGAATCGATTTCCAGTGAATTCCGTCCTCCCCGCCGATGATCACGCTCCCCTCCAGCGTTTTCGCGCCCGCCAGGGCGCGCGCCAGCAGATCGGCCTGGTGGGGATCGTCCGCGTCGCTTCTCATGGCCGGACCAATCGACGCGTCGAATCCGTCCTTTGCCGCCAGAGCGTCGTACGCGCGCAAAAATGCCAGGGCCTGCTCGGCCGGGAGATCTCGCGTATAGTCCGGGAAGGGCTGCGTCGTGATTCGAATCGTCTCGACTACGTAGCCCTCTTTCTGGAACGCAGACTTCGCCCGATCGAGGAAATCAAGCGCGCTTTGAACCTGCTCCCCGTAGCGCGCGCGATCGAGGTGAAGGAAAGCCGTGACGGCTCGTATTTTCGGCCTCCCGACGGCTTCAGGTTCGCGCCGCGCCGGGGTCGCCGCCACGAGAGCCGCTGCGGCGCAGAGCAGGGGTATCGTTCGAAACCGAAGGGCCCGACGGCCGGCCCCGCGCCAAGCGGTCTCACCCCAGCCGGTCATACGTAGGCCGGAATCCCCGTGATGCGCTCACCAATGATGAGCTTATGAATGTCGTGAGTGCCCTCGTAGGTGTAGACGGACTCGAGGTTGTTCATGTGCCGCATGATCGGATAATCATCGACGATCCCGTTGGCCCCCAAGATGTCCCGCGCCCGCCGCGCCGACTCGAGCGCCATCCAGACATTGTTCATCTTCATCATGGAGATGTGCGAAGGATGCACGCGACCCTGATCCTTGAGTCGCCCGACCTGCAGCGCAAGCAGCTGTGCCTTGGTAATCTCCGTGACCATCCAAACCAGCTTTTCCTGCACCAATTGATGCGAGGCGATGGGCCTATTTTCAAACTGTTTGCGCTGCTTGGCGTAATCGAGCGCGCACTGGTAGCAGGCCATCGCCGCGCCGATGCCGCCCCATCCGATGCCATAGCGCGCTTGATTGAGGCAGGACAGAGGCCCCTTCAGCCCTTCGACGCCGGGCAGCAAGTTCTCCGCCGGAATCGTGCAATCCGTCATGGCCAATCCCGAGGTGATCGAGGCGCGCAGCGACCATTTCCCGTGCACATCCCAGGCCTTGAATCCCGGCGTGCCCCGCTCGACCAGGAATCCGCGAATTTTTTCGTCCTCGCACTTTGCCCACACCAGGGCCAGGTCGGCGACCGTGCCGTTCGTGATCCACATTTTTTCGCCGTTCAGGACGTAGCAGTTCCCCCTTTTCACGGCGCGCGTCAGCATCCCGCCGGGGTTCGATCCAAACTGCGGTTCGGTCAATCCGAAACAACCGATGGCCTTCGCTTGCTGCAGCAGAGGCAGCCATTTACTCTTTTGCGCCTCCGAGCCGTAGGCGTGAATCGGGTACATCACGAGCGCCGATTGCACGGACACAAAACTGCGCAGGCCGGAGTCGCCCCGCTCAAGCTCCTGGGTCACCAGCCCGTACTCGACGTTCGACATTTCCGCACATCCGTAGCCCTTCAGGTTCGCCCCGAAGAACCCGAGTTCGGCCATCTGGGGAACCAACTGCGAGGGGAACTTCCCGTCGCGGTTTGACTGCTCGATGATGGGCAAAACTTCGGCGTCAACAAACTGGCGGGCGGTTTGCCGCGCAAGCTTTTCTTCGTCGCTGAGCAGCGAGTCAAATTCGAGGAAATCCACTCCAGCGAAGCCAGACATACATCCTCCTTAGCGATTCCCTCAGCATGCGATGGGCAGGACGGTCATTTCGAGCGCCATTCTAACCAACAACTCCCAGGGTGGCCAGAAATCCGCTTGGCCTGGGCCCGCCCGGCGGCAGATGTGCGGGGTGATCGGCTCTTGCCCGCGCACCGGTTCGTTTCCTGAGTTCGGGCGGCTGCCCTGGCGAGTTGCGGTGCGCGAGTGCCGCTGCTACACTTCCCTCTCGCGTGATCCGGGTGAGCGATGTTGCGCAAGCAGAGAGGTCCGCGCTCGAGCGATCCTTCCGTGAATTCTGTCCCTGGTCGGTGAAGTCCGCGAATTGAAGGTTGGGCTCAGCGCAAACTAGCGCGGTCGGGGAGGAGTGGCTTGGCCAAATACGATTTGGTAATCATCGGGAGCGGTCCGGGAGGGTACGTTGCCGCCATTCGCGGCGCCGAATGGGGTCTCAAGACAGCGGTGGTCGAAAAGGATCCCTTCCTCGGGGGCACCTGTCTTCACGTAGGCTGCATTCCAACCAAAGTCTTCCTGCATCACGCCGACATCTACGATTACTTTAAGCGGGCCGAAGAATTTGGCTTTGAAGTCAAGGGCGTCAGCATCAACTGGCCGGCCATGCTCGCGCGCAAGGACAAAATCGTCAAGAAACACGCCCTGGGCATCGCCGCGCTGTTTCGTAAGCACAAGATCGACTCGCTCACCGGCTGGGGGCGCATCTCGGGTCCCGGCCGGGTTTCCATCGAACGGGATGGCAAGACAACCGAACTTGAAACGACCTACACGATGCTGGCTACGGGGTCAGAGGCGCGCACGCTTCCCGGCGTGGACGTCGAGTGCAAAGCCATATTGACCAATCGCGAAGTTCTCTGTTTGGAGGCCATTCCGAAGACGTTCGTGGTGGTCGGCGCAGGCGCCGTGGGCGTTGAGTTCGCTTCGATCTTCCGCACCTTTGGCGCCGAGGTCACCCTGCTTGAGATGTTGCCGCGCATCGTTCCGCTTGAAGATGAAGACATTTCCGCCGAGCTCGACAGAGCCTTCCGAAAAAAAGGCATGCGCATCGAGACCGAGGCGAAGGTGAGCTCGGTCAAACGCGACCCGAAGGGCGCCACGGTCGCCTTCACCGATAAATCGGGAAAACCGCAAACCGTCACCGCCGAACGGGTCTTGCTCGGCGTCGGCCGGCGCCCGCTGACCGAGGACATCGGTCTGGAAAAGACCAAGGCGAAGGTCGAACGCGGCTTCATCCGCACGAACGCATACCTTGAGACCGACGAGCCGAGACTCTATGCCATCGGCGACATCGTGGCCGGCCTCCCGCAACTCGCGCACGCCGCTTCCATGGAAGGAATCATCGCTGTCGGGCGCATGGCCGGCAAAGAAGTTCAGCCCTTTGACCGCACGCGTTGTCCCAATGCCACCTATTGCGAGCCGCAGATCGGGTCGATCGGCTTGACCGAAAAACAGGCTCGCGAAGCTGGGTATGAGGTGAAAACGGGCAAGTTCCCCTTCCTGGCCAACAGCAAGGCGACCATCCTCGGCATGCACGACGGCTTCATCAAGGTGGTGGCCGAAGCCCGGTACGGCGAAATTTTGGGGGTGCACGCGATTGGGCCGCTGGCCACGGAAATCATTTCCGAGGCCACCGCCGCGCTCAGCCTCGAGGCCACTCTGGACGACATGGCCTCTACGATCCATGCCCACCCCACGGTTTGGGAAGCCATGGGCGATGCCTTCAACGCAGTTCGCGGCTTGACCATCAACTTTTAGCGCCGCAGGTTTTTGCCGTCTTATACTGAACAATGGCTGGACCTTCGTGACTTCCGCCTCGAAAACCTGCGGCCTTGCCGACCTCGGCCTCCTTTCCTACGCCGCCGCTTGGGCCCTCCAGCAGCAGCTTGTCGCTTCTCGTAAGGCGGGCACGACCCCTGACCTTCTGCTCTTCTGTCAACACCCCCATGTGATTACCCTCGGGCGCAACGGCAAGCGCGAGCACTTGCGTGCGGGCAGCCGCCTCCTCGGGCAGCTGAACGTCGAGTTCATGCCCACCGATCGGGGCGGCGACATCACCTATCATGGCCCCGGCCAGATCGTCGGCTATCCGATCCTCGATCTGGCTGAGCACCGGCGCGATGTGCGCTGGTATGTCGAGCAGCTCGAGGAAGTGATGATTCGTACGAGCGCCGATTGGGGCGTCCGGGCGCGGCGCGTCGAAGGCCGCCATGGAATCTGGGTGGAAACGGGCGCGAGTGAAGAGAAGCTGGCCGCGGTCGGCGTGCATCTGAGCCGCTGGGTTACTTCGCATGGCTTCGCCTACAACGTCTCGACTGACCTGCGCTACTTCGATCTGATCATCCCCTGCGGAATTGAGGACCGGCGAGCCACTTCCCTCGAGCGCGTTCTTGGACGTTCCGCAACGCGCGCCGAGGTGCAAGACCGCCTCGCCTTTCATTTCGGCCAGGTCTTCACGCGCGAGATGATTCCGGTTACATTAGGCCAGTTGCGCGAAGCGATCGGTCGGGCCGAGCGCGAACGGGAGCAAAATGAGGGATTGGCCGTAAGGGGAACCCGCGCATGAATCGTCCGCTGACTCGAGAGCAGCATTTCGATCTCTATTACTACATGCAGCTCAACCGCCAGCTCGAAGAGCGCATGGTCCGCCTGTTTCGGCAGAACAAGATCGTGGGCGGGCTGTACTCAAGCCTCGGGCAAGAAGGGATTTCGATCGGAAGCGCCTATGCGCTCGAGCCGCGGGATTGGCTGGCCCCCATGATCCGCAATATCGGGGCGTTGCTGGTCAAGGGTTTCAAGCCTCGCGACATCTTCACGCAGCACATGGCCAAATATACTTCGCCGACGTTCGGCAAGGACGGCACCAGCCATTTCGGTGACCTGAAGGTCCGCCACACGGTTTCGCCCATCTCCATGCTCGGCGACCTGATTCCTGTCATGACCGGCGTAGCCATGGCCGGCCGATATCTCGGCCAGAATATCGTCACGCTCACCTGGATCGGCGACGGGGGGAGTTCGACAGGCGCTTTTCACGAAGGGCTGAACCTTGCCGCTACGCAGCGCGCGCCCTTCATCCTGATTCTCGAAAATAATCAGTGGGCCTACTCAACTCCAGTGTCCCGCCAAGTGCCGCTCAAGAATCTGGCCGGTCGTGCCCTGGCCTACGGAATTACGGGCAAAACGGTCGATGGCAACGATGTGCTGGCCGTCTACCGGGCAACCAAAGATGCGGTCGAGCAGTGCCGCGCCGGCCGCGGGCCTGTGCTCATCGAAGCAAAGACGATGCGCATGAAAGGGCACGCGCAGCACGATCCCGCCGAATATGTTCCGCAGGCCATGTTCGCCCACTGGAAGGCCCGCGACCCGATCACGCGATACGAAGCGTATTTGACCGAAAACAAGCTTTGGGACGAGACGAAGAAGGCGGAAATCGACGCGCGCATCGAGCGAGAACTCGACGAAGACCAGAAGTTCGCCGAAGAATCCCCCCTTCCGCCAGCGGAACTGGCCGAGCAGGGCGTCTATTGCGAGGGGTGTCATGAAATCAAGGCCGACTGGCACCGGCCAAAATCAGAGGTCACCCCGCCCAAGTCCAGCGTCGAGCCGACGTGGACGGTCGAGAGCTTCGGCGGCGTCGAAGCGGAAATACCGGGAGCCAAGGAAGTCGCCCTGAGCGACAATGGCGCACAGGCTTCGCCGGCGGTCGAAGCGGAGCCACGAGCCAAACCGGCACAACAGAAGACCGACGGCGCGGGGGAGCGGCTGCGCGTCCCCTTCGGCCGTGGTCCCAAGGACAAGGAGTTTGTGAAAGAAAAAAGCTTCGCGCGCACGCGGCACCACAAACGAGGCAAGCGCTAATGGCCGAAATCACCATGCTCGAGGGCATCCGCCAGGCCTTATTCGAGGAAATGGACCGCGATCCCGCCGTGGTGGCGCTCGGCGAGGACATCGGCGTGTTCGGGGGGGCATTCAAGGTCACCGAAGGCCTGCTCGCGCGCTTTGGGCCCGAGCGGGTCATCGACACGCCCATCAGCGAGACGGCGATTGTGGGCGCAGCGTGCGGCATGAGCTACCTCGGTTTGCGGCCTGTGGCGGAAATGCAGTTCATCGATTTCATCGCCTGCTGCTTCAACCAGGTGACGAACTTCCTGGCCAAGTCGCATTACCGCTGGGGTGCCCCAGTTCCCCTGGTTTTGCGCGGCCCTTCCGGCGGCAGTGTTCACGGCGGCCCGTTCCATTCCGCGAATCCGGAAATGTATTTCGTGCACACGCCGGGATTAAAGGTGGTGTATCCGTCGACGGCGTACGATGCCAAAGGCCTGCTGAAATCGGCGATTCGGGACAACAACCCTGTCCTGTTCTTCGAGCACAAGTTCCTCTATCGCCGCATCAAGGAAGAGATTCCTTCCGGCGACTATACCGTGCCCATCGGCAAAGCCGTCATTCGCCGCCAAGGAAACGACCTGACCATCATCAGCTACGCGGCTGCCGCCCACACATCGCTCGAGGCGGCCGAACAGCTTGGCCGGGAAGGGATCGACGCGGAAGTCATGGACCTGCGCACCCTGCTTCCTCTCGATCGGGAGTCGATCCTTGCGTCGCTAAAAAAGACGAACAAACTGCTCATTGTGCATGAGGACACGCGCACGGGCGGAATTGCAGGCGAAATCGCCGCGATCGTTTGCGAGGGAGCATTCGAGGATCTCGATGGTCCCATCCTGCGCGTGACAGCGCTCGATACGCCGGTGCCTTACTCGCCCCCGCTCGAGCACAGGTTTTTGCCGAACGCCGAAAAAATTGTGGCTGCCGCGCGTGCCTTGGCAAAATATTAGGGCGGGTTCTCTTTCGCAGCGCGAATTTGGCAGGAGGTCAAGAATGGCTGTGGACGTCGTCATGCCCCAAATGGGCGAAAGCATCTTTGAGGGCACCATCACTAAATGGCTGAAGAAGCCGGGCGATAAGATCGAACGCGACGAGCCGCTTTTCGAAATCTCGACCGACAAGGTCGACGCCGAGATCCCCTCGCCCGCCGCGGGCGTGCTGAAGGAAGTGAAAGTCAATGAAGGTCAGACGGTTCCCGTCCAGACCGTGGTGGCCACCATCGAGGCTGGCGGCGCGGCCGCACAGACCGCTCCCAGCCCGGCTAAGCAAGCGCCGGCACCTGTGCCCGCACAGGCAAAAGCCGAGCCCCCCCCGTCGAGCGCTTCCGCACCCGCCGCAAGAATGCCCTCTCCGCCTCCCGGGGCGGCTGCCGAGCAGGCTCACGCCCGCGCGGCATCCGGCGAGAAGATTCGCAGCTCACCGCTTGTCCGTCGGATCGCTCGCGAACACAATATCGACCTCGCGCAGGTACCCGGAACCGGGGCTGGCGGCCGCGTAAGCAAGCGCGACATCCTCGAAGCCGTCGAAGGCACCACCGCTCGTCCCACGCAAACCCCCGCGCCGCCCGTTGGCGGAGCCATTCCGTTCCGCGCCCCGACTGGCCCGTCACCGCTTCCGCCGGGTGGCGCCGCGCAGTCGACCGCTGCGTTCGAGACGGCCGTTCCGCGCGAGAAGCTCTACTTTGGCCACTACGAAGTGCAGCCCATGTCGGTGATGCGCCAGAAGATCGCCGAGCACATGGTGCTTTCGAAGCGGGTTTCGCCGCACGTCTATTCAGTGGATGAGGTCGATCTGACCGGCATCGCCGCGTTGCGCGCGAAAACCAAGGAGAAATTCGAGCAGGCCGCCGGCACGAAGCTCACCTTTATGCCCTTCTTCGTTCGTGCCGCCGTCGAGGCACTGCGCGCCTTCCCCACGGTCAACGCCTCGGTCGATGGCACGAACGTCGTGCTGCACAAGGAAGCGAACATCGGCATCGCGGTGGCCCTCGATTGGGGCCTGATCGTACCGGTCATCAAGAACGCGGAGGAGAAGAATTTTCTGGGCACCGCGCGGGCGATCAACGATCTGGCCGAGCGCGCACGGGCCAAGAAGCTCAAGCCCGAGGAAGTTGCCGAGAGCACTTTCTCGATTACCAATCCCGGGGTGTTTGGGGGCCTGTTTGGTTTGCCCATCATTAACCAGCCGAACGTGGCCATTCTTGGGCTGGGCACGATCGAGAAGCGTCCCGTGGTGATCGACGATGCGATCGCCATTCGCTCGATGGTCTATCTCACGCTTTCCTATGATCACCGCGTGGTTGACGGGGCGACCGCCCACCAGTTCATGGGCAGGCTGAAGCACAGTCTGGAGAACTGGTCGGAGAGTATCCTGTAGTTGTGCGGCGAGTTTAACTTTCAGCTGGCTATGGACTGGCAGCGTCTTTCTCCCTAAGCCGTGGGCGGTTTTTTGTTGCCCCTAGACGCCGCCATCGTGCCTACTGACGTCAGGTCCTTATGCCTCCGTGCGCAAAACCCCGGTCAAACTGGGGTAATCCGCCCTGGAAGATCGACTTCCTCCCCCAACCTGTGCCGCTTCCCAAGGAAGTCGATTTTGCCATAGTCGGCGGCGGGTTTACCGGCCTTGCGGCGGCCGCCTGCCTTTGCCGCCTCATGCCTGGGAGCCCGGTCGTCGTTCTCGAAGCGCAGTGCATCGGCGAGGGGGCCAGCGGGCGGACCGGCGGGCTCGTTTTGGGGGAGACCGCGGGAGGTGATCTTCCTGCTCTCGGCGACGTGCTGGCGGGCTTCGCGGACATTCTCGGCAAGCTCGATGTCGACGGAGAGATCAGTTTGCCCGGAGCGTGGGAGATCGCCCGTCACGCGAAGCCCAAGGCGGGATCGCCCATCAGATGGAAGGATTCCGGGGAGTTGCGTGTCGTTGCCGAAGTGCCTGGAGGCACCATCGATCCTGGACGGCTGGTGAGCGGGTTGGCAGGTGCGGCGGTCCGCCAAGGGGCGCTGATCATCGAGAACGCTCGAGTCGACGCGATAGAATGGCGCAGCCCGCCCACGCTCGAGCTTGGCGGGCGCCGTTTGCGGGCGGGCAAAATCCTTTTTGCGACGAACGCCCTGTCAGTTGCCTTGGCGGGATTTGATCAGAGTTACGAGCCGCGCCTGACGCTCGCGATTCGGAGCGCGCCACTGCCCGAGAAGCAGCTCGAAGACCTGGGGCTTCGGGAGCGCAAGCCCTTCTATACGAGCGATCTACCCTATCTCTGGGGACGGGTGTGCCGCGACAACTCGATCGTATGGGGCGCGGGGCTGGTTTCCGCCCCCGGCTCGCGCGATCTCTACCGCATTTCGATTGCGTCCGAGGAATGCTCGAGACTTCTCGGATCTCTTGAAGCGCGGGTTCACGCCCTGCATCCCGCCTTGCGGGATGTCCGAATTACTCATCGATGGGGCGGGCCCATTTTGTTTCGCGAATCGTGGCTGCCCGCGTTCGGCTGGCACCCGAAAAGCAGGAGTGCGCTTGTGCTGGGCGCGTTTGCCGGACATGGCGTGGCCCTATCGTCCTATTTGGGCGCTTGGGCAGCTGAGGCGCTGGTCGGCCGCCGCGAGCTTCCGGCGTGGGGAAAACTACAAGCCTGAGTCGGTGAAATAAAGAAGCCCGCGGAGAAGGCAAGCCTTTCGCTTCCCCGCGGGCAAAAGGCAAATATCTGAGCGGCTTTACCGCTTCTTCCGTCGCGGCCTTCTCTTCGCTGACTTCTTGGCTTTCGCGGCCTTTTTCTTCGGCTTGGCCTTCGCCTTGGACTTTGCCTTGGCGGCCTTCTTCGGTTTCCGTTTGGCAGGTGCGGCTGGTTTCCGAGGAGCGGCAGGCTTTGGCGCGGGCTCCATCTCCTCATCGCCCGGTTCTCCCTCGACGACCGTCTCTTCGATTTCTTCGATTACTTCTCCCTCCTGCGGCTGCTCCAGGCCCTCTTCCTCCTCGTCATAGCGGGGCAATTCTTCGTCGTCATCTTGCATTTTTGCGTAAAACATTCGCTCCTCCGTGGGTCGCGGGGTTGCCGGACGATTTTGAGCTAATGGCGCTTATAAACGGAGTCTCCGAGCTTTGTCAAGTGTCCGCGGCATTCTGGGCCGGAAATGCCAAGAGCGTGTGGATCTTCGGAAAAGTTCGAGTTTAGGACCTCTAAAGCATCGGTTCTCGGGAATTCCGGGCAATGATTTTGCGGGTCTCATCGCGCAGGCGGACGATTTCCTGCCAATCCCCTGGGGCGGTTTCGCCCGGCTCGATCAGGGGACCGAAGGTTACCGAGATCCGGCCGAATTTCGGCAGGTAGGTCTTGTCGCGCAGGATTTGCCGCGCGCCGCGGATGGACACCGGACAAATCGGCCGCCTGGAGTCGACCGCCGCCCTAAATGCGCCCAGTTGAAACGGGCGAATGCCCGTTACGGGCGTGAAGGTACCTTCCGGGTACACCACGACCGATTCGCCGCGTCCGAGCGCCGCCTCGACTTCTTCTGCTTGGCGCACCCGCGCTGCCGGATCGTTGCGATCGAAAAAATGCTGCCCGCTGCGGCGTGCGAGCATCCCGAACAGAGGCATCTTGGTCGCGTCACCCTTCACGACGAAGCGCACTGTAGAGGGCAGCACGGCCAGAGCCACGATGATATCGAGATAGCTAGAGTGATTCGGCGTGAGAATCCATGGGCCGGCACGCGGAAGCTGATCAAGGAGACTGCCGTTTTCAATTCGCACAGGAATCAGCGCGCCGCGCAACAGCAGGCGCGAAACAGATCGAATCAGCCGCGAGGCGCGCTGGGCATCGCGGCTGAGACCGACCAAGGCCCACAGCGTGGTGACCAGCAAGGCGCAGGCGGCAAGAGCGTAAAGGCCATACACAAGCTCAATCGCCGTCGCCGCTGCGCGTTTCAAGAGCGACCATGCGCGCGGGGGAGCGCCACGCAGCGAGAGGCTGGCGATCTGCAGCCACGCGGGTCGTCGGCTTTCGCCCAGCTTGCCCGCAAGATAAAGCCGCCGCGTTTCGGCGCGCCGCAGTTTCCCGCTCGACGTTTTCGGAATCGACTGCGGCCGGAGCAGCTCGATAACATCCGGCGGCACGCCCATGGCATCCTGTACGGCGCGAGAGATTTCCGCCGAGATGCGGCTCGAATCCGCCTGTTTGCGAATCTCCGCGGTCACCACAAATCTTTCCGTTCCACTGCGTTCGTCGGGCGCCCCGAAAGCGACAACGCACCCCGGCCGCACCCCCGCCACTCGTCCGGCAACCTGCTCGACCTCTTGCGGATACAAATTGCGCCCGGCTTTGATGATCAGGTCTTTTGCGCGCCCGGTGATGAAGAGCTCCCCGTCGGCCCAGTAGGCGAGGTCGCCCGATTCGTGCCAGCCGTCGTCGCGAACGAGTTCGCGCGTGGCGTCGGGGTTGCGATAATAACCGTTCGTCGCCGAGGGTCCGCGGAACCACAGATGGCCCTCGATTCGCTGGCCGGCGTCTCGTCCATCGCTGGTCACGATGCGGCATTCGACGGTCGGAAGTGGGTGGCCCGCACCGACGAATTCAAGTGCTGTCGGATCGCCCGCTGCTGCCGGAACGGCTTGGCCCTTGGATTCGAGCGCGGCGCGGTCGACGCGGTCGATTCGGCAGACCGTTCCGAGCTTCGGAGCCGATACGCCGACGCAATTTTCGGCCAGTCCATAGACCGACAACATGGCTTCGCGTCGAAACCCGTACGGCGCAAAGCGGGCAACGAAGCGCTCGACCGTCGAGGGCTGAACGGGCTCGGCTCCGTTCAATGCCGCCCGCCAGCTGCCAAGATCGAGTCCCGTCAAATCCTGGTCCGCGATTTTCCGCACGCACAGCTCATAGGCAAAGTTGGGCGCCGGACTGAGCGTTCCGCCGTAGCGGTGGATGGCCCGCAGCCAGCGCATAGGTTCGCTCAGGAATGCCATGGGCGACATCACCACCACAGGGATGCCGGAAAACAGGGGCGTAAACCAGGCGCCGATCAAGCCCATGTCGTGATACAGCGGCAGCCAGCTCACGGCCAGATCCTCGCGAGTCATTGCGAAGCCGGCGACAATCGCGCGGATGTTGGCCAGCAAATTCGCGTGGGTCAAAATCACGCCTTTGGGATCGCCTGTCGAACCCGATGTGTATTGCAGGAAGGCGATGTCTTCGCCTCGCGCGTGATGGGCCAGGTTTTCAACCGGCCGCCAGTGTTTGTCGGCGTCATCCGCGCTGACTTGCTCGGGCGCTCGCGTCAGTTGGCAGAGGCGTTGCGCATTTAGCACCTCGCGCAATCCTGGAATGTCTGGCCTCAGCAAATTCGCCAGACCTTTGGTCTGCCGGAAAGTAATCAAGAATCGCGCTTCGGCGTTGCGCAGAATGCTCGATTGACGCGCGGCGTATTCGGCAATGCGGTCGGCGCGAAAGGGCGGATAAATCGGGACCGGGATTCCGCCCGCCAGCAGAATGCCGGCAAACGTCGGAAAAAACTCCGCGCAGGTCGGAAGCATGAGCGCGACGCTCTGGCCAGGCTCGAGGCCGCGCCGCGCAAGCTCTGCCGCTACAGCCGATCCGCGTTCATAGAGTTCGCCAAAGGTGATGGCGCGCGGCTCGTCGCTCTCCTCGTACAACCGGATGTGGACTCGTGCAGGCTCGCCGAGGCAGCGCAAGCGCAGAACTTCGGTCAGCGATTCCGCCCCCCGCACACGTCGCTCGAGGTCGGCATCCGCCGCGGGGGCAGGCCTTTGCCGAGCGACCGGATCGCGATTCTCTGTTGCGGCTCGAACTGCTCGGGAGCCTTCCCCCCTCCGTAGAATCGGGTCGATCAGATCCTCGACCGTGTTGGCGTCGGCCATGACGCGATCGGGAATTCGCACGCCGGTGCGCTGTCCCAGGCGCAGCATCAACTCGACTCGCTCGAGGCTGCCGAGGCCCAAGTGCCGCTCCAGGTGGGCCGAAGCTCCCCGCGCATTTAACTCCTCAATTCCGCGCGCGCCGCCCAGTTCGGTCAAAAGCTGGCGAACCGCCGCGAGAGCTTGGGCTTCGACGGTTGCCCGGCGGTCGAGTTGTCTTCCGGGTGCTGCCACAGCAAGGCCGAATGATCGGCTTTTCGCGAGCCTATCACCCCAGCACCGTGCATTCAATCTCGCCGAGCAGGCGCTGAGCACGAGCCTTTCGGGGGTCTCGGGGTTAACGGGGAGGCCCGGGCTCGGGCGGCAGGGAGAACCAAGACCTGCGGGGGTTATTCGACGGAGCCGGTTTTCGCGCGGCAGTCGTGGCAGATTCCGCCGACTTCCGTGCGGCTGACCGTGATGTCGATGTCGCAATCGGCGGAGATTTGCCGCTTCAGCTCTTCGTAGAGTTCGCTCTCGAATTCGCGAACCTTGCCGCAACGAATGCAGGCTACGTGGATATGGTCGCGCGGGCCGTGGCTTTCATAGAAGTGGCGGTCGCCCCGCAGATGCAGAAGGTCAAGCTCATCGATCAGACCTTGGCGCTTCAGAAGATCGATTGTGCGATAGACGGTGACGCGCGTGATGTTGGAATCGATCCTTTGCGCGCGCTCGAGTATTTCGTCGGCATCCAAATGGCGCCGCGCCTTCTCCATGACGTGCAGCAGGACCCGCCGCTGGCGCGTCAGGCGTATCCCGCGCGCGCCAAGCTCGCCTTGCAGACGGCCGGGAGGTTCATTGGCATTGATTCGCTCCCCGGTGGAGACTCGGTGTGCAGGGACGGCAGCCATAAACTGGGAGGATTATAGCAAAAGGTTCGGCGCGAATCGCCCGCCGCAGAGAAGCCAGGCTGAGCTCGCGCCCGTCTAACGCTGGAACAGGCGTAGGATGTCGCTGTACATCACGAAGGCGAATATGCCCAGGATGAAAACCAAACCCACTTGCACAAAGCGTTCCTTTGCCGCCACGCTCAGGTCGCGCTGCAGCGTGCTCTCGATCGCCAGCATCAGGACGTGCCCCCCGTCCATGATGGGAATTGGCAGAAGATTCAGCAGACCGAGGTCGAGGCTGATGTAGGCCATCCAATCGACGAGCGTCAAAGGGCCGCGCTTGGCCGCCTGTCCCGACAGCTGAATGATGCCGACGGGGCCGGCCAGATCGCGAACGGAAATTGCTCCGCGGAACAGTCCCACGAGAATCTGTCCCATCATGCGCGCAAGTCCGACCGTTTGACTTGTCGCCTCTCGCACCGAGCCGATCACGCCTGGATGCTCGAAAGTCTGATCGTGCTTGTAACCTGCGCCAATCATCCAGGCCATGTCCCCTTCCGGCGTTGCCGTGCGCTTGGCCGTAACGGTGATGGGGATTTCCTTCCCCTCGCGCTCGACGAGAAAATGAATCGGGCGGCCATTGGAGCCGCGGACAACCTCGGGAAGCTCGAGCCAGGTGACGATCGGTTTATCGTCGATCGAAACCACGCGATCACCCGGCTTCAGTCCCGCTTTCTCGGCCGCATAGCCGGGCTGAAAATCATCCAGAATGGGCGGCACGTCGGGATAACCGACGACCGAGTCCGCCCTGAAGTCGCCGCCCCCCAAAGGGACGCCGAGGTCCAGCGTCTTGCTGTTTCTGAGCACTTTGAGGTGAACGATGCTTCCCGGATCGATGTCCTCAATCTTCGAATAAACCGCTTGCCAGTTCGGGGTCGGCGTGCCGTCGACGGCGACGATCTGGTCTTTGGGTTCGACTCCGCTGACATGCGCGTCCTTCGGCACCGCGGCGACCACGGGCGGTTGCAGCATGTATTGTTCGACCGGCATGCCCACGAACGCCAGCACGCCCAGGAAAAGGAGAAAAGTGAGCAGAATGTTAGCGAAAGGTCCGGCCACAGCGATGATGAATCGCTGCCAGCGCGGCCGCGACAGAAACTCGTGCGGCTCGCCCGTGCGCTCTTCTGCCGGGTTGTCGCCCGCCATCTTCACGTATCCGCCGAGAGGCAGAGCGCTGATTCGATAGTCGGTGTCGCCGCGCTTCAGACCCCAAATCCGCGGCCCAAAACCGATCGAGAAAACATCCACTCGCACGCTGCACGCTTTGGCGGCCACAAAATGCCCCCACTCGTGCAGGAGCACCATGACTCCGAGCACCAGCGCGCCAACAGTCAGATTAAACAGAAAATTCGACATCACACCTCACTGCTAGATATTCTACCGTGAATCCCAGTCTCGTTCTATTCGACCCCGCAGAAGAAGTTTCCTTTACGCGCGTCGGTCGAGTTGCTCGATTGCCTCTCGCGCGATTCGCCGTGCCTGCGCGTCGGCGGCAATCACATCATCGATATTCCGCATGCCCGTACGAGGCATGCTCTCGAGCACCCTTTCGATCACGGCCGCGATGGCGGGAAATGGCAGCTGCCGCTTGAGAAATGCGGCCACAGCAACCTCGTCCGCCGCATTGAGCGCGCACGGCAGGGGTCCGCCCTCACGCAGGGCCGCTCTGGCCAAGCCGAGGCAAGGGAACTTGCGTGCCGGCACCCGCTCGAAGTCCAATTCCTTCAACGTCGTCCAGTCCAGGGCACAACCATTCGACGGCACGCGCTCGGGAAACGTGAGCGCATACTGGATGGGCAAGCGCATGTCGGTCGGCCCCAGCTGCGCCAGAATCGAGCCGTCCACGTATTCGACCATCGAATGAATTGTCGACTGCGGATGGATCACCACCTCGATCCGCTCGAGGTCAATGCCAAACAACCAGTGCGCCTCGATCACCTCGAAGCCCTTATTCATGAGCGTCGCGGAGTCAATCGTGATGCGCTGGCCCATCTTCCAATTCGGGTGTTCGAGCGCCTGCTCGGGAGTGACGCTCGAGAGCCGCGGGATGGGCGTTTTGCGAAAGGGCCCGCCCGAGGCGGTCAGCACCAGGCGTTTTACTTCTCCGTGCTCACCCGCACGAAGGCACTGATGGATGGCATTGTGCTCGCTGTCGACCGGAAGCAACGCGACCCCGCGTCGCGCGACCGCTTCCATTACCACCTCGCCCGCGGCGACCAGCACCTCCTTGTTCGCCAGGGCGATGTTCTTGCCGCACTCGATGGCCTGGTAGGTGGCCGGCAAGCCCACCACGCCCACGGCAGCCGACAACACAATCCCCGCTTCCGGGTGTGTCGCAACGCGCTCAATCCCTTCTGCTCCGCAGACGATCTCTGGGAGTTGAGCCGATCCCTTCTGGCTACCCAGGTTCTTTAACGCCGACCGCAATTGCTCTGCGCCCTCGCGCGTTGCCACGGAAACAAGCTTCGGCTTGTGACGCGCCGCCTGCTCAGCGGCAAGCTGGATGTTTCCGCCCGCGGCGAGGGCCACGACTTCGAACCGCCCGGGCAGCGATTCGACCACGCTCAGACACTGCCGTCCGATCGAGCCGGTCGACCCGAGAATGGCCAGGCGTTTCATTTGCAGTTGATTGTACTCAATCGCCGATTGCCGTCACAAACGCCCCGCAATAGGTGACGGGACAGGCCTAGTGCGCCAATTTTCCCGCGTCGGCGGCCCGTCGGGCGTCGGCAGCGAGCGCAGCCAAGCTTGGCATACGCAGAACGGTTAGGTTCGCCGTCGTCGCTCCGATCATCACCATGGCAATGTCGAAGGCGGCCCAAGAGCGAACTCTCAGAACCAACAGCCCACTCGCCCCGCCCACTTCCAGAACGTCAGGGTTGTGCTGGCCTGGAACGAAGGGGTCTCTTATCCGAAACGGCGATCGTTCAAGGTTCGTTTTCAGGCTGAATCTCGCCGGGCGGTCGGGCATCGGCCCGCGCGGCTGCTTGAGTCGAATTGCCCTTGCGCTGTTTCGAAGCGTGATAGAGCGCCGGCAGGAACGACGCCACAATGACCGCAGCGATCACATAGTGGATGCGCTTGTCGATATTGGGCACGGTGCGCCCAAGCGTATAGCCGAGAAGCGTCATGCCCCAAACCCAGACGAACCCCCCGACAATGTCGTACGCCAGATAAACTCGGTAGCGCATGCGCGCCGCACCGGCCACGGGTGGACAAAACGTGCGAAGAATCGGGACGAATCGCGCCAGGATTACGGTTTTCCCGCCGTAATGCTCGTAGAACTCATGAGCCCGCTCGAGATGGCGCTTCTTGAACAGCCGCGAGTCTTCGCGCCGGTAGAGTGTCCCGCCAGCCTTCCAGCCCAGAAAATAGCCGAGCTGGTCACCCGCAATCGCGCACAGCGTCACGAAAATAAGTAATGTCGCCAGTTTGAGCTGGCCCGCGCCCGCGAACACGCCCGCGGTGACCAGCAGCGAGTCGCCGGGCAGAAAAAAGCCGGTGAACAAGCCCGTCTCGACGAAAACGATCGCGCACACCAGCAGTGTTCCGCCCCACTCGATAAGTCCGCGCACATTATAGACTTGCGCGATCAAATGCCTAATCTCGTTCAATTTCTGTTCCTCGGTACATCAGCACCAGCGGTCAGACCTCACAGCATAGCAAGAAAACACGGCCGCTGCGCGGCCCGTTCGGGACCTGTCGGCACGGCCGCTACGCCATGGGCAGGCCCGAATCAGAGGGCTGAGCGGGATGGACACGTCGACCTGCTAGGCAGACGGAGAACGGGCCGTTCGAATCGCTGGGCGCCAACTTACGGCTGGGGCTGGCGTAAGGTTCTCGCCGCGGCCAGGACCCAGGCCGGAAACGCGGGGCCGTTCGGCGGCAATTTCCCCTGTGAAATCGCCCAGTGGTCGAGCCAGCCCGTTCCTTCGCCCGTGTACGTGTCCGGGAGACTATAGGCGGAATCGCCGAGTGCGTCATCAAGGGTGATGAAACTGTAGCCCCGTTTGCGCAAGAGAGCGGCCAGATCGCCGAAGTGGTCGGCCTCCAGCACGGTCGCGTGCAGGAGCAGGATCTGCTTTGGCTCGTAGCCGATGATTTGCTTCGAGAGTTTTTCGCAGTAGTCGAAGACAGCGTCGGAATAGGCAAGATACGCCCCGACGACTCGATCCGCGGTGGCCGCATCGCCTCGCTTTTTGGCGTCGGCGTAAACCGGGGCGAACATCCAGTCCCAAGCGTCCAAGGTGATCGGCGCGACGCGATAGCCTCGCTCGGTGAGGAAGGCTTCGGCCTGCCGGCGCGTCTGCAAATCAGCGCCGGCATCCAGATAGGGATGACGCAGATAGCGCAACGGCATTTTGCGCTCGGAGAGCAGCAGGCGAAGTACCGGTTCGCCTTGAATGACGTCATCTTCCCAATCCTTGAGGCTGGCATTGTTCAAGGACAGGTGGCTGTAGGTATGATTGCCGAGC
Source organism: Candidatus Cybelea sp. (assembly GCA_035622135.1). Lineage (GTDB taxonomy): Bacteria > Acidobacteriota > Terriglobia > Acidiferrales > UBA7541 > Palsa-295. Next base: position 92,272 of record DASPVZ010000017.1, read on the forward strand.
TCGAAGCCGTCATCCAGCCACATCTGGAGGGCTTTGATTCGCGCGTCGACTTCGCCCCACTTGTAGAGCTTGCGCTCGTTGACGAATCCGATGGCGGGAATTTTTTCCTGTTGCAGGGTGGCCAGCAGCCGGGCGGTCATATCGTCGATCTCGCCGCCGGTCATGAAGCTCGAAGCCGCTGCAGGGAGATCATCAAACGTGATGGCGACCTTGCGCATGGGTTGCGCGTTCGACTCCGAGTGAAGAGCGGCGGCGAGCAGAGACAGGACAAAGATGACGGCCGAAAACCTGAGAATGAGTTTCATGCCAGCCTCGAAACGACCGAGCAGCATGGTACACGGGGAGCGCTCCAGTCAAGCGGCGGTCCCGACCTGCCGGTGACGCTCTTGGTCTCGCCGCCGAACGGGCGCGCAAAACTCGACAAGGCAACATCGTCGAGCTGGCATAGAATGCCTCCGACACTGCGCGGCAGGTTTCTCCTGAATCCGCCGCGAGCGGCTGGAGCGCCATGCGCGTGATCGGCATGATGTCGGGCACGTCAGCGGACGGAATTGATTTGGCCCTGGTGCGCATTGAGAGTGCTCGAGGAGCACTGGACGCGAAATTTGAGGGCCACCACCATGTCTCGTTCCGTCCGGCGCTGCGGCGGGCGATCCTCCGCACGGCGAACGGCGGGGCAACCAGCGCCGCGGAAATCAGTCAGCTGAATTTTCTTCTCGGGGAGGAGTTTGCCCGGGCGGCCACGGCGGCCTGCCGGCGCTGGCAGGTGCCGCTTGCCTCGGTCGGCCTCATCGGCTCGCATGGACAGACAATTTATCACCAGGGAATGCGGTCGCGCTTTTTGGGTCTGCGGGCAATCGCCTCGACCTTGCAGATCGGCGAGCCCAGCATGATCACAGCCCGCACCGGCATCCCGACCGTGGCGGACTTTCGTCCCGCGGACATGGCGGCAGGGGGCCAGGGGGCGCCGCTAGTCCCGTTTGTTGATTACCTGCTGTATCGCGATAACTCGCGGGCTCGCGGGGCGCTCAATATAGGCGGGATCGCCAACGTTACGATTATTCCCCGAGGCGCGCGCCCGGCGGATGTCCGTGCGTTCGATACGGGACCGGGCAATATGATCATTGATGCGCTCGTCGAACAGGCCACGCGAGGACGGGCCGGCTTCGATCGCGACGCGCGTATCGCGTTCGGAGGCCACACGATTGCGCCGCTGCTGGCGCATATGATGCGGGACCCATTTCTACGCAAAAAGCCGCCGAAAACGGCTGGCCGCGAGCAGTTTGGGCGTGCCTACGCGGAATACCTGATCGCCTGGGGCAAGCGACACGGCGCCGGACCGGCCGACCTGTTGCGCACCGCGACCGTCTTTACCTCCGTTTCGATCGCCGACGCCCTCAACCGGTTTGTGCTGCCGCGGGTCAGGATAGAAGAGCTAATCGTTGCGGGTGGCGGCGCGAAGAACCCATTGATGATGGCCCAGCTTGCCGCTACGCTGCCAGGAATCCAGATTGTTCCCGCCAGCCGTTTCGGCGTGCCCGGGGAGGCAAAGGAGGCCTTTGCCTTTGCTGTTCTGGCCTACCAGGCCTACCACGGTAGGGCCAACAACCTGCCTTCGGCGACCGGTGCGCGTTATCCCGTGATTATGGGCAAACTCGTGCGGTCAACTCCCCATTACAGGTAACAGCAACAACGAATCAGCTTCGAATGGATCACAACCTGTGAGGCGAGCGGTACGTTCGTACCGTGACCAACCGGACCGATGGCCTATCGACCTCTGCGATAGCAAGGCGCATTCTGGTCGTGGATTCGGGGTTGCTACCTCGAATACATGCACCTCCATCACCCCCATGCCCACGGGCGGCCGGCACCCCCACCGGCCGCTCACTTTTTTTTGGGCACCTGGCTGGTTCGAGCTTGACCGTTTGCACAAGCAAGTGACCACGTCCGGCGTAGTTCCCATCGTGCTACCTTGAATCGATAGCGCGGCTCGGCCGGATATTGCCCAAGGGTGGACTTTTCGTGAGGTACCGCTTTCTGCGGGCGTCGACCGGCAGCAAGCGGCGGTGCCCGCCGCCACAGTCACCGCGGACTCGATTCCAGATTTCGATTCAACCGATATTCGATTGACATTTTCACGCGGTCGCTATAAACATCTTGTTGGGTGGGCTTGGTTGGTTTCGGTTTTTTTTGGGGTGCTGTGCTCCGTTTTCTCGTGTGAGTCTGTCCCCCTATCTGCGACACGATGGGGGTCCCGTGTCGCGAGCTAGTTCTGCATCGGGCGTGATTGCGCCCGCCACCTGAAGTATTTGCTGCATTTCCCGTGACTAAGTCCGGGTTCCTGGAGGTGGGTTGTGAAACAGATCGTCAATTTGTCTTTCCTGATCGTGGTGTCGGTTTTCACCCTGTGTCTCTCACCGAACGCTGCCTGGGCACAGGCCTCGACGTCACTGCGCGGCACAATTACCGACCCGAGCGGCGGGGCCATCCCGAATGCGAGCGTGCGTCTGGTCAATGCGGACACGAACCTGACCCGCACGACGGCGAGCGACGCCCAAGGCAACTACGTATTTCCCGAAGTGCAACCGGGCAATTACAGCTTGACGGTTGAGGTGCCCGGATTCGCGCGATACCAGCAGACGGGTATCCAGCTTCTCGTGAACCTGCCTGCCACGGTAAACGTGAAGATGAAGATCGGACAGTCACAGGAAACGGTCACCGTGACCGAGCAAGCGCCCGTCATCAACTCGACGGACGCCAGCGAAGGGAACACCATGGGCCAGTTGCAGCTTGAGCAGCTTCCCATCGAGGCGCGCGACATCGTCCAGCTGCTCAGCCTTCAGCCGGGCGTTGTTTACACCTCCGATCGCACAGACCTGGACACCAGCGTAGACACGCGAAGCGGCGCGGTGAACGGTGAGCACAGCGACCAGAGCAACGTGAATCTGGATGGCGTCGATGACAATCAGCAGGCGACTGGACAAGCGTTTCAGTCCGTTCTCCCCGTACCGATCGAGTCGGTTCAAGAGTTTCGGGTGACGACCTCGAATTATGGCGCCGATCAAGGGCGATCGGCCGGGGCCCAAGTCGCATTGGTCACCAAGAGCGGCACGAACAACTTTCACGGCTCGCTCTATGAGTTCAACCGCAATCGCCTCGGCGAAGCGAACGATTACTTCATCAAATCCGCCGAGGCGACCGACGGACTTCCGAACAAGGCCTTGCAACTCGTCCGAAACGTTTTTGGCGCCGACCTGGGCGGTCCCATCCAGAAAGACCGCCTCTTCTTTTTCCTGAATTATGAAGGGCACCGCGTGGCACAGCAGGATAGCGCCGTTCGCGAGATCCCGACGGCATCGCTGCGCGATGGCGCCATCATGTATCTGTGCGACCAGGGCGGCACGGGAGCCCCGCTCGACCCGCGCTGCGCCGCACCCAGCACCGTGCAAGGACTGAGCGGAAAAACCTATAACGTTCCCGCGGATTACTACGCCCTCAGTCCGTCACAACTGAAAGCCATGGATCCCTTGGGTCTCGGTCCGGATCCGGCCTCCATCGCCTATTTCAATCAATACCCTTTGCCCAACGATCAGTCGGTTGGCGACGACTACAATTATTCCGGATACCGATTTGCTGCTCCGGCCGGAGAGCGCGACGATTGGCTGGTTGGTCGAATCGATTACAAACTCACGGCCAACGGCAACCAACAGCTATTTTTCCGCGGCAGCGGGGCCAACGACCACCAGAACCAAGATCCGTTTCTGCCCAATATCCCTTCGGGATCGGAATTGCCGGCCGGACCGGAGCACATTGTTCTTGATCGCAGCAAAGGCTTTGTTCTTGGGTATACCTCGATCCTGCGCTCCAATCTCGTCAACAACTTCCATTACGGCCTGACTCGGCAAAGTCTGAACACAACGGGCGACAGCGACCAAGCTTGGGTTTTCGTTCGCGGACTGGACCAGGGGGTAACCTATGGCGACGCTTTCACTTTGCCCGTCCATGATTTTGTCGATGACCTGTCGTGGACGAAGGGGAATCATTCGTTTAACTTCGGCACCGACGTGAGGTTGATTCGCAGCGCCAGCACGAACTTGAATTCCTCCTTTAGCTACGCGACGGCGAATTCGGAATGGAACAACACGAGCGGTTTCGCGGGGCACGCTTCCAGTGCCTTCAACCCCCCGAGCGGCACGTGCGACGGAACACCGTGCCCGGCAGTTGATCCCTCCTTTTACGTGAGCTATGACTGGCCCCTCATCGGGATGCTGGGGATGGTCACCGAGGTCAATGCCCAGACCAACTTCCAGCTCGGTTCCGGAGGCGCGGCCACCACTCTCGCACAAGGAGCGCCGATTAATCGCCATTTCTCGACCGACGAATACGACTTTTATGTACAGGATTCCTGGAAGCTTCGTCCAAATCTCACATTCAATTACGGCCTTCGCTACGAGCTAATGTCCCCGGTCGGCGAGGTCGATGGCCAGGAGGTCATGCCGAACGTTCCGCTCGGTCAATGGTTCAATCAGCGCGGCCTGAACGCATTGCAGGGAATTCCCTCGAGCGCAAGCCCGAACATCTCGTTTGATGTGGCGGGCCCTGCGTACGGGCGCGCCAGTTACTATCCCTGGCAAACCAAGAACTTCGCTCCGAGAGTAGGTTTCGCCTGGTCCCCCGAACCCAGTTCAGGTCTTTTGCAGAAACTGGTCGGCACGGGCGGTGAGTCCTCCATTCGAGCGGGATTTGGAATGTACTACGACGTTTTCGGTTACGAATTGGTCCAGACGTATGACCAAAACGGTTCCTTTGGGCTGCTCTCGGACCTGTCCAATCCAGCCGGTGTCGAGACCGACGCGTGTTCGCCTCGCTTGGCGACCTTCAGCGGTCCGAACGCGATCCCGCTGAACGACCTTTGTGGTAACCAGATGTATATTCCAACAGCCACACCAACCTTCCCCGATCAATTTCCACTCGGGAATTTCTGCATCTGCTGGGGCGTCGACAACAACCTGAAAACCCCCTATTCCTACGCGCTCGATCTCTCCTACGAACGCCAGATCAAGAGAAATATGAGCGTCGAGTTCGCCTATGTCGGCCACCTTGGGCATCGCATTCTCGCCCAGGACGACTTGGCCATGCCGCTGAACCTGGTCGATCCGAAATCCAAGGTCACTTATTTTCAAGCCGCCCAAGCGCTGGCAAAACAATACGAGAATGGAGTGACAGACGAAACGTTCAACGAATCGGCTCTGGGCTCGACGGCGGCGTACTGGAAGGACATGGTTGCGCCGCTCGAGCCCGGTGGGGCTTACGTCATTGGCGCTAATCCCAACGCGCCTCTGGGAGGGTGCTACAACGCAAACGATCTTACTCCTCCGACCTCGACAACCGACCCGGTCCTGGCCGCTTTTGACCTCTTCTGCAGCGGTATCTACAACGAAACGACGCCACTCTCGATTTGGGACCTCTATGGCATACCCGACGCCAATCTGTCGAATGTGGTTTACTACCCAACCCCCGGGCAATACACCTACTTCGACAATCAGTTCTCCTCGCTCTATGCGTGGCGAACGATGGCACCCTCCTGGTATCACGGGCTGCAGGTGACCCTCAAACAGGAGTTCTCCCACGGGCTCCAGTTCGATTTCAACTACACGTATTCCCATGCCATTGATTTGGCCTCCGATGCCGAGCGGATTGGCACCTGGGGCGGCGAGGATAGCTGGATCACGAACGCCTGGGATCCCCGCCAGGGTATTGGGCCGGCCGACTTCGATCTTCGCCACCAGCTCAATGCGAACTGGGTCTGGCAGTTGCCATTCGGCGCTGGCCGGGCTATCGGAACGGATATGGGAAAGGCCGCGGACGCCCTCGTGGGTGGCTGGCAGATCTCGGGGCTGGCGCGGTGGAGCAGCGGTTTTCCGGTCACCGTCGACAATGGGGGCGTCTATCCAACCGACTGGCAACTTGAGGGACACGCGGCGCTGACCGGCTCGCCGGTCGTTCAGGCCAAGACCGTAGTCGACGGGTACGTCAACATGTTTCCGAACCCCACGGAAGCCTACGCTGGTTTCCGCCACGACTTGCCGGGCGAATCGGGCGTGCGCAATCCGATCCGCGGCGACGGCTATGCCGGCGTGGACCTCGGCCTGGCGAAGACCTGGAAGATGCCCTACAACGATCAGCATTCGCTCGAGTTCACCTGGAATGTTTTCAACGTGCCGAATCTGACTCGTTTTGACGTGGAGACTGCGTCGCTCGTGTATGACGAGGCCAATACGTTCGGCCGCTACACGCACTTGCTGACGAACCCGCGGGTCATGCAGTTTGGTCTGCGATACGCATTCTGAAGGGGCGGAATCAAAAAGGCCCGATGCATCCTAGGGCGGCCTCATCGGGCCTTTTCTCGGCGACGTTGTTTGAGGTAGGGTGGCCACTGCGAGCCCGTGGCTTACTCAAAGCTTTGTCTGCGGCGCCTTCGCGCGAGCTTTCTCTGTGCGGCATGAGCCCCTGTTTGATTGACCCGGGATCATCCCCAGCCGTAAATCATGGGATCTGCCCGTGGTCTCGTCTGCGTCCACAGGCCATTTTCTGACCTGTGTTTCCCTGCTTATCCTTGGCCGAGCGGCGAGCAAACCAAAAAGCCGTTTCGACGACAGAGCCAGGAAGCCCTGTTAGGCGAATTCGAACACAGCGGTCGAATCTTGACCGCTTGCAGCCGCTTCACTCGCAATCTGGTGGGTCAGTCTGGCCAGCTGCCGAGCGCCTACTGCGAATCGTTTGCCGATTTCGAGCCTTCCTCTTCGAGGTCCTTCAGCTGGGCAGTGAGGTCATCGACCTTCTTCTGCGCTGCGTCTACATCCTGCTTCTTCGAAGCTATTTCCGCTTCTTCGTCCTTCAATTTCACAGCGCCTACGGTGTCTGAAGCGAAGTCTGGTTTGCCGTAATACGTCTGCTGATCGAGCACGTATTTGCGCGAAAGGATGTCCCAATCGGTTCTGACCGACTTTAGCTGCTCTTTGGCGGCGGCAAGATCGGTCTCAAGGGCCACCTTGCGGTCTTCCTGAGATTGCGAGCCGTTGACCTGGGCAGGGCCCGCTCCGCCCTGGTCCGCCTTCGTTTCCGTTGCGTCACTTTCTACGGATCCGCCTTCCCCCACCACGCTGATATTGCTTGGCGTACTCGGAATATTGTCGTTGGTCCAGACTTTCGCCGCTTTCGGCTGCTGTTTTTTTTCTTCACGTGCGCGGCGCGCGGCCGCGGCCAACGGGTCTTGCTGTTGTTGAGCTGTGGCGCCGGATGAGCCAGATTTATCGCTGGCGACTTGAGTCTTTGCCTGTTTCTGATCAGATTGCTGCGCCGGCTGGTTCGTCTGGTCTCGACCGGCCGCCGCAACACCCGGAAACAGGAACAGCGCGGCGACCACACCCCATTTGGCGATGTTCATTTGCACGCCTCCCAGACCAGCCTACCCGCTATCTTAGCGCCCTGCGCGGCCGGGTTGGACGGAAACGAACTCATTGCGGTGCTAAAAATACACTGCGGGTGGCCTGCCCTGACTGCCCCAGACACTTCCGCGATCGCTGCCAGGGCGTCGCAACTCTTTGAGCCCGGGGTTCGGCTGGGGGCTTTCGAGGATGCTTTACCCCGTCTCCTGTGCAATTCTATGAAGGCCTTGGGGGATGGCTTATCGCGCTCATGCCGCTCAGAACGTTTCTTATCTCCGCGCTCGTCCTGGCCGCGTTCCCCGGCGCCCGAGCGCCCTCAAACCTCGACACAGAATCGAATCGGCCGGGCGAGGCTTACCAGGTGGGGTGGCGGGCTCGTATCCCTGCCGTAAGCGGTTTGCTTCGGACGGGCGCTCGGGATCTGCCCCGCTTGCGCGGTGCCCAAGCCCCCGGGGAGCGGACGCAGAAAGAAGTCACGGCTTACACGCTGCCCCCGGATCTCTATCGCAAAGCCCGCCGGCTCGGTCAGATTTCATTTTGGGGCAACCTCGCTGCGCCACTCTATTCTTGGGCCGTGCTGCTTGCGATCCTCGGTTGGCGGCTTGGGCCAAAATACCGCAAATCGAGCGAGGCAATTACTCGCTCGACGTTTCTGCAGGCCTGGATTTTTGTGCCTCCGCTATTGTTCACCATCGACCTACTTACCATTCCGCTGGACATAGCCGAGGAGTGGATCAGCCACAAGTTTGGGCTGAGCATCGAGAGCTGGGCGTCGTGGCTGTGGGACTGGACGAAGGCCGAAATCATAGTTCTGATCGGCGGAACCTTGATCATTTGGATTTTGTACGCCGTGATTCGCCGCTGGCCGCGTCGATGGTGGTTCTACTTCTGGCTGGTTTCTCTCCCGATCATGGCTCTGGTTGTTTTTGCGCATCCGGTGATCATCGACCCGCTGTTTCACAACTTCGTGCCGCTCGAGCAAAAGGATCCGGCGCTGGTCTCGAGCCTTGAGAAAATGGTCCATCGCGCCGGCCAGACGATTCCGCCCGAACGCCTGTTTTGGATGGATGCGGGAAGAAAAACAACGGAGTTGAACGCATACGTGACCGGGATTGGCGCTTCGAAGCGCATTGTGCTCTGGGATACGACCATCGCGAAAATGGACACACCTCAAATCGTCTACGTTGCCGGGCACGAAATGGGGCATTACGTGCTGAACCACATTTGGAAGGGCCTGGGCCTCGGCGCGCTCGGGCTCTTGGTGCTGTTCTATGCCGGATTCCGTACGATTGGCTGGCTGCTCGGGCGCCCGGGGGCCCGGTGGGAGATTCGCGGTGTTGCGGACTGGGCCTCGCTGCCTGCGCTCTTGCTTTTGGTTTCTGTCTTTTCCTTCATCGGCACGCCCATCGGGAGCGCGGTTTCCCGCCACTTTGAGCACCAGGCCGATCAATACGGCCTTGAAGTTACCCATGGACTGACGCCGGATTCGGGCGAAGTGGCGGCCCAGTCATTCCAGATTCTTGGCGAAGTTGGCCTGGCCGACCCCGCGCCAAATCCGGTCGACGTATTTCTCTTCTACTCGCACCCACCCATACCCGAACGCATCCGTTTTGCGTTGACCTACGACCCCTGGGTGCACGGCGGGCTGTCCAAGTGGGCCAACTAGCTCGCCCCCTCCTCCCGGACCGCCCCTAAGTCCGCGTGTGAATCGTCATCGGTATGCCGTGTTTGGGGCGCAAGGTGACGAGCGGCTCGGGCACGACCCCGCGTCCCGGCAGGAGTTGGAACCGGAAGCGCTGCGCAAGGAGTGCGATCACCAGAGCTGTTTCGAGTCTGGCAAATCCCTGACCGATACAGCGTCGCGGCCCGTCGCCAAACGGAAAGTAGGCTCCGGCCGGCAGCCGCTCGGCGAGGCCGTCCAGCCAGCGTTCGGGCCGAAACGCGTCTGGCTCTTCGTAGTAGCGCGCGTCGCGATGCATCACGTACTGCGAAACGAGTACTGTCTCCCCAGCGGGAAACTGGTAGCCGGCAATCGTGAACGGCGCAATGGCCACCCGCGCCAGCACGTACGCCGGGGGATAGAGGCGCAGGACCTCGTCGAGTACTGCGTGCAAGTAGGGCAGGCGCGGGAGGTCAGGAACCTCCGGAGGTCGGCCGCCGAGTACGTCGCGCAATTCCTCATGGAGACGCCCTTCGGCACGGGGATTCTGGCTGAGCAGATACCAGGTCCAGGCGAGCGTCAGGGCCGTGGTTTCATGGCCGGCAATAAAGAGCGTCATGGTTTCGTCGCGAAGCTGCTTCGGCGTCATGCGCGTGCCGTCCTCGTCCATGGCGGCCATCAGCATGGAAAGCAGGTCGTTGCGGTCGGAGGAATCCGGCTGGGATCTGCGTTCCGAGATGATGCGGTAGACGACGGAGTCAAGGAAATCATATTCGCGGTTTGCGCGCCGGTTGCGCGGCGTCGGCCAAGTTGAGGGAATGCGGAAGGGCTTCCTCGCGCGCGCCAGCGAATAGCGCATCAAGAATCCCACCGCGCGACCGACATGTTGCGCCTCGCCGGGAAGCGTGGTCCCGAACAGAGTGCGCACGGCGGTTTCGAGCGTCAGCTCCATCATTTCCTGCGCGATATTGCGCCTCTCTCCGTCGCGCCAGTGGCGAACCTGGGCCTGGGCGCATTCGAGCATGGCCTCGGAATACTCCTGGACGCGCTGGCGATGAAAGGCGGGCTGCGCGAGCCGACGCTGCCGCCGCCAGAAATCACCTTCGTTGACGAGCAGGCCCTGCCCGAGCAGCCGTTCGGTGGCCTCCTTGCTCAGCTTGCTTTTGTGGAACTTGTTCTGTTGGAAGACGAGTACCTGCTGAATGTACTCGGGACGGTTGAGGAGGATGCGCGTGCCCACCATGACTGGGATGCGCACGATGTCGCCGTACTGGCGCGCCGCGCTGCGCAGGGTCCCCAGCGGGTCGCGAATCATGCTGAGCGACACGCCGAGCAGGGGAAGGCCCTTGGGCCCCGGCAGCGCCGGTGGAGTCTCGACCGCAATCGCGCTAACTGCCATGTCGTCCGGCCCCCACCCTCCCCCAGGACAGTAATTTTACCCCACCATTGGCCGAACCCAGCGTTCGCGCCGAGGAATCGAATGAAGTGCGCTTGGGCGGTTCCCCGGCGATTGATAAGATACACGTTGTCGGACATCCTCGACCGGCCGTGGCGCACTTTTGCCGACAAGGGGACCCTGTGGAAATCGAAAAACCCGTATGGCTTGCCGACATGGAGGGAATTCTCGAGACGCTCAATGAAGGCGTGGTCATCGTCGACGACTGCCAGAACTTGGTCTTCTCGAACGCCGTGTTCCGCGAAATGACCGGTTTCGCGGAAGACCATATCCTGGGCGGAACCGTCGCGACCTTCTACACGCCGGAAGAAGCGCGGATTCTCGCCCAGCATCGCGAACGCGGCTTGCGCCTGGGTCACAACCGTTTCGAATTTGTGCTGCCGCGGACGGACGGAAGCCGTCTGCCAGTGGTGGTCAGTGCGCGCAGGTTCGAAGATCCGGAGGGCCGCGAATTCGCCGTGATCACCTTTACCGACATCTCCGAACAAAAGCTGGCTGAATCGCAGTTGCGCGAGGCGAACCGAAGACTCGAAGATCGCCAAAAGGAAATCGAGGAGGAGTTGGCGCTCGCCGCGCGCGTGCAGCAGAGCCTTGCGCCGCAATCGACCGTGTGGGGCGGTGTGCGTGTGGACACGTATTTTCACCCTGTGCGTCGAATCGGCGGCGATTTCGGGCTGGTCACCCCGCAGCAGGATGATCAGCATCTGAATCTTTTCGTTTTCGATGTTTCCGGGCACGGCATCGGCGCAGCCCTGGTAGCGAACCGCCTCTACAGCGCAACCATGGCTCAGCTGAGGGCCCACACATCGCTCGGCGACTTGTTCCGGCAGCTCAACCGCTTCGTGATGGAGAATTTGGGCAGCTCCGTGTTTTTCTTTACGGCTGCTGCGGCGCGCATCGACCGCGGCGGGCGCCGCATGGTGTTTGCCGGAGCCGGGCATCCGCCGGGCATGATTGTGACCCCGGGCGCGGAGCCGCGGCTGCTCGAATCGCGAAGCATGGTTCTCGGTGCGCTTCCCGAAGCCGTCGACGCGAGCCCCTCGGTCGAGGTGGACCTCGTTCCGGGCGACCGCATGGTTCTCTACACGGACGGCATTACGGACATCTTCGATTCGCGCGGCGAGATGCTTGGCGTTCCCGGCGTAGAGAAGTTCGTGCGCGAGACAGCCTTGCTGCCCTTCGGCGAAATGAAGCAAGCCCTTCTCGATCGCCTGGCGGGGTGGCGAGAAGGCCCCCCTCAAGACGATGTTTCCCTCATTCTGGTGGAAGTGCTCTGAGCGGGAATGGCCGACCTCAGGTGTTCGATCGATATCGCTGTCCCCCCGGGGGAATTGTTTGCGTTCTTCATTCCGCAGCGCATGCCGCTGTGGTACGGCTTTGAAATGCGCGCACGGTTTCAGGCCGAGCGCGTCGCGTCGGAATTTTCAGTCGGGCAGAAGGTAAGGATTACGGGCTGGCTCGGAGGGCGCGAAGTCGGGCTCGAGACCACGGTCACCCAATGTGAATGGGGAAGGCGATTCGAGTGGCAAATCGAGGATTCTTGCGGCGTGCGCGGCGAGCAGCGCTGGGAATTCGCGCCCCTTCCGGGTGGAACGCGGCTCACCATGAGCGACTCCTACCGCATGCCGAGCTTCTGTGCCCGGGTCGTGGATGTGGCCGTGACTCGCTTCGCCGTAGCCGCCCGCAACCGCTCCTGGCTGGGCCGCTTAAAGCGCCTCGCGTCTACCGCCGGATGTTGACTGTACCTGCCTCGTAGCCCTCGTCCATGGCCGTTTTCTCGGCTGCCGTTGTCAGCGTTTGGTCGTCGGCATTTTTGGGAAACTTGCAGTGCCGCCGGATCACCTCTTCGCCGCTTGTAATTCGCACGAGCCAGGCCGACTTCTCGGTGTCCCAGGAGACATCTATGCGGTCTGCGCGCATGGTTTCCTCCGTCTCATCGACGAACGCCCCGCGGTTCTCGATCGGCAGCGATTATAGATCGCTCCGGCGGAAACGAAAATACCGGTTGCCCGCTCACCCCAGCGAGGGGAGCGGACGTTCGGTTACTTGCGCTGCGACATCGCGCATTTCTCGGTGGATGTGTCCATTGGTGGCCAGAACGCTCGGGTGCCCCGGGCGATACGGCCGGCCCTCGAGGTCCGTTACCGTTCCTCCCGCTTCCTTCACGATCAGTACGCCCGCCGCGGTGTCCCAGGAATTCAGTCCGAACTCCCAAAATCCGTCGAAACGGCCGCAGGCCACCGAGCACAAATCGAGCGCCGCCGAACCGTCCCGCCGGACGCCGTGCGATCGCATTGTGAACTCCCAGTAATAGAAAATGTTTCGGTTATTCGCGCGCTGATGTGTGGGGAATCCGGTTGAAACCAGGCTCGTCGACAGCTTTTCGATGGGCGAGACATGAATGCGTCTAGGGCCAAGGTATGCGCCCTGGCCGCGCACGGCGGTGAACATCTCCTCCGTAATCGGATTCAGAACCACGCCGAGGATCGGTTCGCCCTCCTCGGCGAGCCCGATGGAAACGGCAAAGCAAGGATAGGAGTGCGCGAAATTCGTTGTGCCGTCGAGCGGATCGACGTGCCAGCAGTACGTCCCCGCGGTCGCCGTGCCGCGCGAGCCTTCTTCGGCCACGATCGCGTGCGCGGGGAAGTGACGGCGCAGCCTGGCGACAATCAGGGCCTCCGATCGCTTGTCCGCCTCGGTGACAATATCCACCTCGCCCTTGTAGGAAATCTGCTTCGGCCGGTCGAATGCGGATCGAAGCATCCCCCCTGCTTCGCGTGCGGCATCGATGGCTGTCTCGAGGAATTCGTTCATTGCCCTGGGTGCGTCGAGGCTAATCCTCGCTCGGTTTTTGAAAGGGCCGAAATCCGTCCGCGGGTCCTCCGGCAGCGAAATAGCCCTTGCGGAAGTGCACGGTGTCGCCATTTTTCACCTGCACATCCACGCGTCGGTAGCTTCCCGGCGGCGGCACCGGGTTCGGATAATATCCCAGCAGGTATTGTGTACGCAGCTCGCGATTGATCTGATCAAACATCGAGTTGATCTGGCCGAGGTCGTCCAGAATGAATATGGCCCCCCCGGCGCTGTCCATGATGGTGATCAGGGCGTGCTCGCCTGCGGTGTTGCGCCCATTTTCGTTTTTCACGGGGCGAATAATTATTGAATAGAGAAGTGCCTCGGAGTTTATGGCGGCCCGCCGGGCGTCTTCGAAATGCGCCACACTGGTCGTTTCGCCGGCGTCGGTGACCAGCACAATCGCGCGGCGCCGCCCGGTCGGCCGTTTCTTGAGCGCGTTCGAGCCGAGCACCAGCGCGTCATAGATGGAAGTGCCGGCGCCCGGTGTGATTTTCTTGAGCGCAGATTCGAGCTCGGGGACATTGTCGGAAAACTTGGCCAGCTGCGTGACATCCTCATCGAACTCGAAAACGGAGAGCCGGTCCCCGGGGCGGACCACCTGGCGGACAAAACGCGCCGCGGCTTCGCTCTCGAACTTCAGGTCTTTGAACGTGCTGGCGCTTGAATCCACCATGAGGGCCAGATCGAGAGGGCGGTTCGTTTCCGCCTCGAAGCGCTCGATCTTCTGCGGAGCGCCTTCTTCGAAGATCGTGAATTGATCCTGGGTCAGATCGGCGACCGGCCGGCCGTGCGCGTCAATCACGCTCGCCAGGATTTCGACGAGATTTGTCTCGACGCGAATTTCCCCGTTTTGGCGCTGTTCGGCGGCGGCTCGGGAGGGCCAGGGAATCGCTCGGCAGAGGAAGGCCAGAACGACTCCCGCAACGGCGATCTGTCTCTTCATTTAAGAGTAGATGAATCCGGTTCAGAAATGGCTTGCTGCGTGGGCTTTTCGCCTTCCGCCCAAACCGCCCCGCCGGCAAAATATTCTTTCTTCCAAATGGGCACGCTCCGTTTCAGCGCGTCGATGGCGTAGCGGCAGGCATCGAAGGCGGCGGCTCGATGAGGCGAGCTGACCGCGACGAGCACGCTGGTCTCGCCGATCGCGAGCCGTCCCAGGCGGTGAACCATGGCCACCCGGTCAACCGCGAAGTTCGCCCGGATGTGCTCGCCAATTTCGCGCATTTTGGGGTAGGCCATGGCCTCATAGGCCTCGTATTCGAGGTAGAGCGTGTGGCGGCCTTTGTAATTGTCGCGAACGAAGCCATCGAAGATGACGAGCGCCCCGTCTTCTGGGGCCTTTAGGCCTTCGAGCACGGCACGCGGGTCGATGGGCTCGCGAACGAGCCGGAATACATCGCGGGAGGCCGCCGTTTGCGTCTGGTCTGCCTGTGGCAATTTGCGTCCCTCCTATCCCCCGCTAACGGGCGGCAGAAACGCTACCTCATCGCCCGGGCGGAGCGGGGCCCGCCATTCGGCGTACTCCTGGTTGACCGACGGGGCGATCGAAGGGCGAAACTCAACCAATTCCGGAAATCTTCGCCCGTATCGTTCAAACAGATCCTCCACGCGAGCACCCTCGGAGAGCTCCACTTCTTCATTCGCGGCGCCGACAATTTCCCTGAGTTGGCCGAAAAAGAGAACGCGCACGCGCACCTGGGCATTCTATCCTGCCTGTGCGTCGACGAAAACCACTCCTGGGGGCCCCACGCGTGTCGAGCGAAAGGCTCGGCTTTCCGCTCCCCGCGTGCTATGCTCCGGCCGCCCGGCGCAGGCTGCTCGGGCGCTGGAGCACAGGGGTGAATGCCGCAAAGGGGGGGTCGGCGGTCGCTGTTGCGGCCGGATGCGCGCTGCTCTTGGCCCTCGCGCCCCGTAGCGGCCCGGCCAGGGGACGGCAGGCCGCAGGCAGCGCGGACTTCGACTCCCTGTTCACGAAGCGTGAGGTGATGATTCCTGCCCGCGACGGCGCAAAACTGCACACCGAGATTTACGTCCCGAAAAAGGCGACCGAACCGCTGCCCTTCTTCCTCACCCGCACGCCGTACGGGCTGGACGACGACGCCCGGGGCTACTCACGGCTCTTGAATCTCTATCGCGAGATGATTCCCGACGGCTACATCTTTGTGTTCCAGGATATCCGCGGCCGCTACGGTTCGGAGGGAACGTTCATCATGCAGCGCGATCCGCGCGACCCGCGCGATCCCCATTCGATCGATGAGGGCACCGACACCTACGACACGGTCGATTGGCTGCTCAAGAATGTGCCGAACAACAACGGGCGTGCCGGCGAAGCTGGTATCTCCTACGGCGGCTGGCTCACCGCCATGGCCCTCCTCGAGCCGCATCCCGCGCTCCGGGCCGTTTCCGAGCAAGCCTCCCCCGCCGACATGTTTCTGGGCGACGATTTCCATCACAACGGCGCGTTTCGGCTAAGTTATGGATTCGAATATGCGGCGCTGATGGAGACCGACAAAACGAACTTCCAATTTCAATTCGACAGGTACGACACCTATGACTGGTATCTGGCGCTCGGTCCTCTGTCGAACGCGAACGTGCTCTACCTCCACGGCAAGCTGCCCACCTGGAACAATTTCGTCGCGCATCCGAATTATGACGAGTTCTGGGACAAGCAGGCATTCACGCGCTACTTCAAGAATCTCACCTTACAAGTGCCCGACCTGAACGTCGCGGGCTGGTGGGATCAAGAGGATTTTTACGGTCCCGTGCGCATTTACGAGCTTCTCCTCGCGAACGACCGAAAACACAACGACTATCTGGCGGTTGGGCCGTGGAACCACGGTGGATGGGCCCAGGGGGCCGGCGACAAGCTCGGGAACGTCAATTTCGGGACGAACACGGCCGAGTACTTCCGCGCCAAGGTTCAAGCGCCGTGGTTTCGGTACTGGCTAAAGGGCCAGGGCGAACTTCCCGTCCAGCGCGCGGTCACCTTTGAAACCGGCTCCAATCAATGGAAGAACTGGACTGCCTGGCCGCCCGAGGAGAACTCGAGCCCGCGCCATTTGTATTTCCGTGAAAACCGGAAGCTCTCGTTTGATCCTCCGGACGCGGACTCAGGGAATGCGGGGCGGGAGGATTTCGACAGCTATATCTCCGACCCGGCTAATCCGGTTCCCTATCGCCATCGCCCGATCGAGGAAACCTACTCAGAGGGAAGCCGCTGGTATTGGTGGCTGACCGAAGATCAGCGCTTCGTCGAGAATCGCCCGGACACACTCACCTGGCAGACCGATCCGCTCGCCCAAGAGGTGACTGTGGCTGGCGATATCGTGGCGCATCTGTTCGCTTCGACAACTGGCACGGACAGCGACTGGATCGTCAAGCTGATCGACGTTTATCCGGAAAAATATGAGCCCGATCAGAAAATGGGCGGCTACGAGCTGATCATTGCGGATGAAGTGTTTCGCGGCCGATTTCACAGGAGTTTCGAAAACCCGGAGCCTTTGCTGCCCGGCCGGATCACTCCGTTCCCCATCGATCTGCACACGAACAATCACACCTTTCTCAAGGGTCATCGCATCATGGTGCAAGTTCAGAGCAGCTGGTTTCCGATCATCGATCGCAACCCGCAAAAGTATGTGCCGAACATCTTTGGGGCCCAAGCTTCCGATTTCGAGAAAGCGACGCAGCGAATCTATCGTTCGAGGCTTCATCCGTCGAACGTCGAGATTCCCGTCCTCACAAGGTGAGCCGAGCAGATCTCGATGAGTTTCCGATTCGTTCTATGTTGGGAGCGAGCGCGGGCGAAGCATAGGGAGGAAAATCCATGATGATCACTCGCGACATGGTCACCACGGCATTTGACTTGCCGGGACATCGCGTCGCACGCTCGGTCGGTGTCGTTCGCGGCGTGACGGTTCGTTCGCGAAGCGTGCTGGGAACCCTGGGCGCCTCTCTTCAAACGGTGATCGGCGGAAACATCACTCTGTTTGAGGAAATGTGTGAGAAAACGCGCGAGCAGGCGCTCGACCTAATGATCGACCACGCCGCCCAGCTGGGAGCGAATGCCGTGATCGGCGTCAGGTATGACGCGACCGAGGTCATGCAAGGGGTGACCGAGGTCCTGGCCTACGGCACGGCGGTCCAAGTCGAGCGGTCAAGCGGCTAAAACCTAGGGCGACGAGAAGACCTACAGTCGTTCCCCCTTTCCTCGTTTGTTAATCGTCTTCTGGTTGACTCCCGGGGGCCAGTTGCCTCAAGATGCTCACGAGTTGCCGGAGCGCTCGCTCCAGCCCGGGCAGCCGTCGCATCCGTCGCCGCCCCTCGCGCGCCTGTTTTTGTCCGTAGACCGCGCGTGAGCTATCGCGGCCTTGGCCGCGCTCGGTTGTTCGACTGCCCGTTGGCCGGAATCCGGCATCTTCAGGATCGAAAAAGGGGCTCTGTAGGCGCAGCATCAGGAGCAGGACCGTGAAAAAACTGTACTTGGGGAACCTTTCGTTCAAGGCCACGGAGGAGCAATTACAGGAACTGTTCGCCGGCATCGGCGCGCAACCCGACCAGCTCACGCTCCTGAAAGACCGAGCTACGGGACGACCGCGCGGTTTCGGTTTCGCCGAATTTCGGGACGACGGCGAGGCTGAGAAGGCCATGGCCGCTCTCAACGGAAAGGATTTTTTGGGGCGTGCCTTGGTCGTCAACGAAGCGCGGCCGCGCGAAGATGGCGGGCCACACGGCGGCGGCGGCGACCGCGGCGGGCGCGGAGGCGGCGGGCGGCGCGGCGGATACGGCGATCGCGGGGGGCGCAACCGCTAGCTTTCCGCTCGCCTTGACTTGTGCACTCCTTTTGCGGTCCCTGGGTCTGGTGTACACAGGAAAACCTCGCTCGCTGGGGGCCCCCTGCGTATCGCTCTTGCTTTGAGCCTGCGCTCGGGGCCTAGGAGCACAAAGGCGGGTGGTTCCGCTTCAATCCGGCGTGGGCGAGGCAGGCGGGTCTACATTCGGGCCGGCCGGCAGAGGCAATGGCTTTTCCTCGGTGCGTTGTTCCCATCCACTCGCGCGAATCAGGCGGTTGAATTTACCCTCGAATTCTTGCGCCCGTTTTTTGCGATTATTGCGGATTCAAGTGGGAGGGAAACCGCTCGGGAGGGAGGTTGATGACAAGATGGTACTGGGGCAGGGAGGACCTCAGTCCCGGGTAACAGGAAGCGGAGCCGCGTGTGATTCGGTCACCTCAACCTGGCCGCCGGTCCATATGAATTTTTGAAGCGATGCTCCGCGAAGGCCCTGGGTGGCTAGCCGATCGACGTCGAGTCCCGATTCGGCCGACTCGAGCTGGTGTGGTGCGGAATAGAGCGCCGGGCGGCGGGGCAGGAACACGGGGCAGCAATCGTGGAACGGTTCAGAGGAGATCCCATACGTGCCGATGGCTACCGCGGTTTTGAGGATGTCCGCCTTGTCGGTACCGATGAGCGGGCGGAGAATTACCATGCGGGCGGCCGCGTCCACGGCCACCAGGTTCCGCAGCGTCTGCGATGCGACTTGTCCGAGACTGTCTCCGGTGACAAGCGCCAGTGCGTGCTCGCGTTTGGCCACGACTTGTGCGATGCGCAGCATCATTCGCCTGTAGAGCAGGATTCGGAAATCCTCGGGTGCGGAGCGAACGATCTCTCGCTGGATCGATTCGAACGGAACGCGATAGAGCTTTGCGTTGAACTGGTAGGCGACGAGCCGTCGCACGAGCCCATCGACGACGTGCAGGGACGATTCGCCGGGCCGTGCTCCCGTACCGTAGAAGTGAACGAAGCTCAGATGCGCCCCGCGCTTCATCATCTGATATGCGGCCACCGCCGAATCATAGCCGCCCGACAGCAAGCACGTCAGTTTTCCCGCCGTATTCGCCGGCAATCCGCCCACACCGGGTATCTTCCGTGCATAGACCAGCGCTGGACCAGGAGTGATTTCGATGTGACAGGTTAGTTCTGGATCATTCAATTTGACGCGCGCGTCACGTCCGGCTTCGCGCAGACGGTCAAGAAGAAATCGGCCGACGTTCGCCTCGATCTCCATGGTTCGGTGCGGGAAGCTCTTATCGCTGCGTCGCGCACGAACGGCGAAGGTGGCAAACGGCAGCGGTCCAACCTCCGTCCAAGCGGCGCTGCATATGTCCTCCATATCGCGCTCGGCCGGGCGTGCCACAGCAAAGTACGCAATGCCCAGAACGCGCTTGATCCGCTCGACCGCGGCTTCGACTTGCCCGCCGTCGCGCAGACGCACGATAAACCGGTCGCCCGGCTGCTCAATTCGCGCGACATCCACGCCGGCCAGAGACTGCCGGAGCGCGCTCGACAGTTTGCCCAGGAAAAACCGCCGGTTGGCGCCTTTTAGCCAGAGTTCGTGGTAATGGATGACGATGGCGGGATTGCTCATCACAATTTCGGGCGTCTCAGGTCTCGTGCGCGCCTCGCAGGAGTATAGCAGCCGCTGCCAAGTTCCCGGTAACCGAGCAGGGCCGGGTGGCTCGCCCCTTCCCTCCCTGTTCCTCTGCGACCAGGCGTTCCAAAGCTGCGATAACCGACAGGCTACACTCGGCATTCGGATGCGACTTTCTAAGGGATACGGGGTTAAAATTTGCGACGCTCGAGTCTTGGGGTTAATGGTTTTTCCAGTTGAACTTGATGGACAGTTTCGTGCTACCGAAATAGTGCATGCTGCATCCAACATGCTGAACTGGGGCGGTTGGGAGGAACGCTCATGTGGAACCGGCGGGACTGGGACGACTTCTTCAACATCGTGAGAAAAAGATGGCAGACGCACAGGCCCCCTCGCCCGGTGGAGTTCTCTGGTCGCCGCGTCGTGCCGACCGAGGGGTACAGCTTGGCGGAGCTGGACGATGCTGGCCTCAGCATCGAGCAAGCCGAGCGCCTCGGGCTGCCCGTCGACGCCGGACGAGTGGGCTCCTGTGGTCCGAATGTTACGGCGCTGCGTGAATACATCCGCGCCACGCGCTCTCGATTCTAGCGGCTGCGAAATCTGCCATGGCGAAATGCGGCGTCCTCCGGCCGCGCGAACAGCGCGAAGAGGCCTCCCGCCAACGCCCCTGCGATTACAACGCCCTCCCAAGCTAAGCCTGCGGCTACCGTGAGCGTCGGTGGCGCGCCGAAGGGTACGAGCAGCCCTGCCAGGGCCGCCTCGCGAACCCCGATCCCTCCTTGTGTGGCCGGAATTGCTGCGGATAGCTTGGCCAGGGGCCAAGCAAACAGCCAGGCAAGAAAGCCCAGACGCAGCCCACAGGCAACCGCCAGCAGGATGCTCAAACGGATGAACGAAAGCTGAGCCACGATAGCGATACTCAGGGTTGCGAGCACCACGCGGGGCCGCCGGGCGAGTGATCTCGACGCGTGCCTGAGGCTCACGAGCCTCCTTCGCATGGCCATGGACAGCCGGCGTACGGGAGTAACCGCGGCGACCGTGATCAGGAGGGCGACTCCGGCCAGAGCGACTGCACCGACCCAGAGAAGGATGCGTCGGCTTTGTGGCTGAAGTGTGCCGGGTACCAAAACTGCGCCGGTGGCAGAGAGCAGCACCAGGGCGGCAAGATCGACCATGCGGTCAAAAAGGCTGCCGAGCAGCACCCCCGCTTTCGTTCTCCCGTATCGCATGGCCAGGGTAGCGCGAACCAGATCGCCTCCAATCAAGGAGGGCAGAAATAGCGACCCGAACAAGCCGGCAAAGTAACACCGCGCGGCATGGAGGTAGCTAAGACCCGCCCCGGCGGCGTTTACCGAGAGCCGCCACTTGGCGATCCCCAGGCAATGAATCAGCAGATACGTAAGCGTCGCCAGTATCCAGAGTCGCGGCGGAAGCTTGGCCAGCGCCGCTAACACCTGTCGGCCGGATAGAAATCGGAAAAGCAGAAACAGCGCGAGCGCGCTTCCGCCATAGTGGACGAGCGCCCTCAGGCCTGCCCGTGACCAATTTCTTTGCCGCGGAGGAGGGATCACCGCCTCCCGACACATTCTGCGCGGGTCATGCGAGGAGTTCTCGACCGGCATAGCGTGTTTTTCGAGCGGGTAGGTCATGCATCAGGCAGTCTGGTCGGATAATTCTCCGCCACCGTCTTCTGCCGAAACCGGCCTTTCCCTCAGCAGGTCGGGCCGGTTGCGGCGAGTCTTCTCGATGGCCTGCTGATATCGCCAGCGGCGAATCTCTTCGTGATTGCCGCCCAGGAGGGCTTGCGGCACATTCCAGCCGCGAAACGAGGCCGGTCGCGTGTAATGGGGACAGTCCAAAACAGAATAGTACGTAGAGAGTCGCGAGTTGGCCGAAGGGGAGACGCCGGGCTGCGGAAGTCCGGCCTGGGCATTCGTCCGAGCGTTCTGGGAGTCCGGAAGGGTGCGGAAGGACTCATTTACGCTCGAGTCCTCGTTCCCCAGTGCTCCGGGGATCAGCCGCACAACGGCTTCGGTGACCATGGCTGCGGCCAGTTCACCGCCTGAGAGGACGAAGTCGCCCACCGAGATCTCGTGCGTCGCGAGATGCTCGGCAACGCGCTCGTCCACCCCTTCGTAGCGCCCGCAGAGCAGCACCAAACGCTCGAGCTCGGCGAATCGCCGCGCCGTTTCCTGCCGAAACAACCTGCCCGCAGCCGACAAGAGGACAATGGCTGTGCCTTTTGGTACCGCCGCGGAGGTGAGCCCGCTCGGACAGGCGCCCAGCAGCGACTCGACCGCTTCGAATATCGGCTCCGCCTTCATGACCATCCCCTCGCCGCCGCCGAACGGGCGGTCATCAACGGTCTTGTGTCTGTCGTGGGTGAATTCGCGCAGGTCATGAACTTCTGTTTCGATCAGTCCAGCTTCGCGCGCGCGCCGAACAATTCCATGCCCGAGAGGGCCGGTAAAAAACTCGGGGAAGATGGTGAGGATGTCGAATCGCATGCGTTATCGAGGCGGAGGCGCTCGCGCATCGAGTGTACGCCAGCTCGGCTCGAATTAGGAATTGCGGTTCAGGTCGAGCAATCCCTCTGGCGGCTCGACGCGGATTTTTCTCCCGGCCACATCGATCTCGATGCAAATCTCCTGCGCGAGCGGAATCAGCAATTCGCCGGTGGGCGAATCGACCACGAGGATCGGCGTTCCAGCCACCGCTTCCCCGCTCGACTGCACATCGGCGACCGCGCCGAGACAGGCCCCGTCACGATGGTGGACTTCGCAGCCGATCAGATCGGTGACGTAGTAGGTACCCGACGGCAGTTCGAGGCGATCAGCCAGAGGAATCTGTACGTCGAGGCCGACCAGCCTTTCCGCCTCCTGAATTGAATCGGATCCCTCGAAATGAAAAATGGCTTGTCCGCCGCGGCCGCGGCTCAGCCAGCACGAGCGCACCCGGGCCTCCAGCGGCTCCGCCGTACGATCCCACAGCTGCACGACCCTGAACCGTTTGAGATGGTCGGGAAAATCGGTGAGGATCTGGCAGGCTACTTCGCCGCGGCAACCGTGCGGGCGCACGATACGCGCCACAGTCACCCGCGGCGCCTGGTGGGTGGTCACTACTCGAGGATTTCCAGGGTGAAGCGCTTCTTGAGCTTCATCCCAGCTGCGCCGAGAAGCGTGCGGACCGCCTTGGCTGTCCGTCCCTGGCGTCCGATGACTTTGCCGAGATCCTCAGGATGGACCCGCAGTTCCAACACGGTCACTTGCTCGCCCTCAACCGCTCTCACCTGTACTTGGTCGGGATGATCGACGAGGGCCTTCGCGATTTCCTCGACTAACTCCTTCATGATCGTTCCTCCGCCGCCGGCCGGGCTCAGCAGAGACACTGACTTGAACTTGAACAAGAGCTTCGTGCATGGCTAGGGGTTGGATTCCTCAGGCAGGCTTGCGGTTGCGCAGGAAGCTGCGCACTGTATCACTTGGCTGAGCGCCTTTCCCCAGCCAGTACTGGACCCGACCGTTGTCGAGCGCGACGGCCGCAGGCTTCTTGGCAGGGTCATAGGTCCCTACGATCTCGACGAACCGCCCATTGCGGGGCTGCGTCTTCTCGATGACCACCACGCGGTAGAAGGGGTGTTTCTTCTTACCAAAGCGGGCTAAGCGGATTGCTAACACTCGGGATTCCTCCTCAGTGCCATCAAATGATTATAGCCGAGGCGTTCCCGTTTCGCCAAAAGGATTGTGCCTGTCCAGCCGGCTTTTTCGCTTGGCGAGGCTGCTGAACTGCCGTACAGGTAATGGAACGTGAAACCGCCTGGGGAAATCTCCGCATGTTGATCCGTGCGGCCCAATAGAATACATGAGCGGAAAAACGGCATGCGAACGACTCTGCTTGCTCTGCTGCTGTGGACTGTGTCGATCCCGGCTGTCGCGGCTCAGGACGGCGGGATGGGCACGCTGGCGGGCACTGTCCTTGACGCGAAGGGCAACCCTGAAGCGGACGCGAGCGTGTTCGTCGAGACGGCCAGCGGGCAGAACCCGCAGGCAACGAGAACCAATGCACAAGGCCGTTTCTTTTTCCCGCAGTTGGCCCACGGTTACTATGACCTGCGCGCCTCGTCTGGGGGCGAAAGAAGCGAATGGAAGCACAACCTCGAAGTGCGCACCGGAAAGCAAACCGAGGTGACGCTGCGGCTGGCGGCCAGAGGAGGCGGAACAAAGTGAGAGGCCGCTCGCTCGGTGTGTTGGCGGCCGTCTTAGTCCTGGCTGCGGCGTCTATGGCCCGCGAGCCGGTCGGCACTCTTGCCGGCACGTTGCTCGATTCGCACGGCAACCCGGTGGAAGGTGCCACGGTCTTCATCCAGACCTCCGATGGCCAACATCCCCACGCGACGCGCACGGACGCGGACGGCCAATTCGTTTTCGAACGCTACTCGATCGGGCAATATGACGTGCGGGCCAGCATTTACAGCGTTTTCACGGATTGGAGCCGTCGCGTGCTGATCCGAGCGAATCGAACAACTCACATCACGCTCCACTTGCCCGCCGCCGTCAAGTAGGTCGATATCCTCCCTTTCAGATAATCTTCAGGTGCCGTCTGCTACAACGCGCCGCGTGAGTCGGGATGCCATCCCGTTTCTGATGACGCTGGCCAGCCGGCGTATCGGCCAGGTTCGGTTCGTTTTTCGGAGATCGGCGAATCGGAGGGCTCCGGCTTTCCTTAAACCGAGGAGGTGAGTTGTGCCGCGGGTACAGGCAAGAACTGTGGTTGTATACCTTGCTTTCCTGAGTGTGGGATCGAGCGTCGCCCCCCTTTCTCATTTGATCTCGGGGCCCACTGCCGCGTCGGCTCGCGCGAGAATTGCTCGCGGCGCGAGCCGGCTGGACAGCTCCGCCGGGTCAGTCAGGGCGGCCCAGGCGGGCGGCTCGGGCTATCACCTAGTGAAGAGGTACAAGCTCGGTGGGGAGGGCGGGTGGGATTATCTGCTCATGGACTCGCCAAGCCATCGCCTGTTTATTTCGCGCGGGACGCGTGTGATGGTTGTCAACACGAATGATGGCACGGTGATCGGCGAAATTCCGGGCCTGCATCGCTCGCACGGGATCGCGCTCGCCCCGGAATTTGGCAAGGGCTTTGCCAGCGACGGTGAGCCCGGCAGTGTCGTCGTTTTCGACTACCAGACGCTCAAGGTGATCGATACGGTCAAAACGGACAACGATAGCGACGGGATCATTTACGATCGGGGCACGAAACGCGTATTCACGATGAACGGTGACGCGGGCACCTCGACGGCCATTGATGCCAGGACGGGCAGGGTTGTGGGCACGTTCCCGCTGGGCGGCAAGCCGGAGTTTGCGGCGGCGGACGGTAAAGGCCACGTGTTCGCCAATTTGGTCGATAAGAGCGAAATGGTCAGGATCGACGCGGAGGGACTGAAGGTTGAGCAGACATGGCCTCTCGAGCCGTGCCGATCGCCGTCCGGATTGGCTATTGATGCCGCGAACGAGAGGCTGTTTCCGGGCTGCCACAACGGCGTGATGGGGTTTGTCGACGGGAATTCCGGCAAGGTGCTGGGAACGGTTCCGATCGGAACGGGCGTAGACGCCAACCGGTTCGATCCGGGCACGGGTTTTGCGTTTGCTTCGTGCGGCGACGGGACCATCACCGTGGCCCACGAAGACTCGCCAGGCCAGCTCACCGAGGTCGAGAAGATCACGACACAGCGCGGCGCTCGAACGATGGCTATCGATCTCGAGACACACGCGATCTATACGGTCACCGCCGACTTCGGTCCGCCGCCCGCTCCGACGACCGAGCACCCCCATGCGCGACCGGCCATACTGCCCGACACGTTTACGCTGCTCGTGTACAGCCGATAAAGAGTCGCGGCCGGATAGCCAAGGTCAGCAAGGGGGAGAGAGTCCCGACCCAGGGAGCGGAGCCAGGCTACGTGCGGGAGAGTTCTGCAATCAGCGTTTCGCGGCGCGCCAGCGCGAATGCGTCAATGCGGCGCAAGGTGACCGCGTAACCGAGCCAGGCCAGCGCAGCCAGCAGAAGCAAGATCAGCGTGGTCACCCACACCCCCCCGAGAAACCGCCCAAGCACATAGGCCAGTGCGATCAGGCCGAATAGGACCGCTTGGACCAGAAGGTTGGCGAACGCGACCGCACTGGCGGGGCGCTGGCGTCCAAAACCGCCAAAGTCGAACTTCTTGGGCATGCAGATCGAAAGCAGATTCCCGACACTGAGATTCACGGGCGTCACGAAGAGCACGGCGGCAACCGTGGCAACCGTATAGGCGATCGTGGGCGGACGGAAGAGGAAGGAAACGGCCAGCCACACGAGAATCATCTCACCGCTGACAATGCTCGCGTGCGCGAGGTTTTTCCCGCCTGCGATGTCGCGGAAACGGACGGGCGAGATGAACCACAGCTGCACACCCGCGCCGTCAGCTCCGAAATTGTTGTAGACAAGATTCGTAAGCATCAGCAGCGCATATGCGGCGGCAACCGGAAACGCAAAATCGGGGGCGGCGTTCAAGAAAGTGCCGCTGCCAGTCATCCCGGGCGTCATGCGGAAAATCAAAAGAATGATCATGGGGATGAATAGAGTAAACAGCATCGGACCACTGCGCCAAAGATAGCGTAATTCTTTTTCAACGATCGCGGCAATGGGGCCGGAAACTCCTGGCACGTCCCATCCGGCTAGAGCAGGCGATTTTTCGCGGCTGTGTTTCGCCGGCGCGGCGGCCTCACCCAGATTCTCTCCGCGGTAGAGCGCGAGCATGCGCAGATTGAGCAGCCAGAACAGCGCGATCGCGTAGGCCGAGAGCAGCGCGAGTGAACCAAGCGTGGCCACCCAGTCCGAGGTCCATAACCCAGTGATGCCCGCAGCAGCCAAGCCGGGAGGCAGCAGGCGTTCGATGGGCAGGAGGGTTTCCGCGAGCTGCGCGATTCCCGGGTGCCGGTGCCGCCCGAAACGTGCCGTGAGCGGACCGACAAACTGGAAGCTGATCACGAAAACCAGAAAAAGCACCCCCATGATTTCCCGCGTGCGGCGCTTGGCAAGCCAGCGTTCGACCCAGGCAAAAATCGCGCGCGCAAGAAACAGGTTCACGATCGCAAAGGAAAGCAGAACGAACGCCGCGGGCAGCAGGAGGAGCGGACGGGCCGCCGAAATGCCCATCCAAATCCCGAGCAGCCATACGACCCCTAAGGCCGTTCCCGGATCGAGCGAGCCGTAGACCAGCCGCATCAGGAAGAACGATCGATAGCCGAGCGGGAACCGCAGCAGGCTCGACGAGTCGAAACTCTCTGCAAAGGCGCTGGCCATGACCGGGAAAAGCTGCCAAAACAGAAAGACGATCCAGAGCAGCATGGCAATCCATCCCCCCTGATCTCTCGTCAGGAAGAAATAGGAAAGCACGCCCAAAACCGTGGCGCCCCCAAGCCCGCCCAGGGCCAGCCAGAGACTGATCATGACGCGGGAAACCATTTCGAGCCGTCCGCGGATCGTGCGCAGGGAGTTGACGAAAAGCTGCCAGCGAACCAGCGCGATCGCGGCGAATTGGCCGCGCGCCTCGGTCGAGGCTATCAGCCCAGCCATGAAAGTTCCTGCTCGGCAAGGCGAACACCGCCGACGATACGGAGAAAGATTTCTTCCAGCGTCAGTTTTTCGCCGGGACTCGAGGCCTCCCCGTTCGGCAGTGCCGCTGCCGATTGGGCTTCGACGCCAGCGCGAAGCTCCTCGAGCGAGCCCTGTGCGACCAGACGCCCGCGATGAATGATGGCCACGTGGCTCGAGAGGCGCTCGACGATCTCGAGAACATGGGAGGTGAGAAAGATTGTCGCACCGCGCGAAATCATGCGTTGAAGCATGGCTTTCAGCGTACCGGAAGCGATGGCGTCGACGCCTTCGAAAGGTTCATCCAAGAACAGAATTCTCGGACCATGAATGACGGCCGCGGCGAGGGCCAGTTTCTTTTGCATGCCGTGCGAATAGTCGGTAACGAGGGCCTTCGGTTGGTCGGCAAGCTGCATGAAGTCGAGCAGTTCAGCCGCGCGGCTCGCTGCAGTTGCCCGGTCGAGCCCATACATGCGCCCGACGAAGTTTAGGTATTCGGCGCCCGTCAGCCGTCCGAAAAGCGCCATGTTTTCAGGGACCACGCCGATCTGCCGTTTCACTTCGACGGGGTGGGCGCTGAGGTCCAGCCCCAGAATCTCGACGCGGCCAGAGGAGGGAGCGAGCAGGCCGGTTAGCATCCTGATGGTGGTCGATTTTCCGGCACCGTTGGGGCCGAGGAATCCGAAAAACTGCCCGGGCGCAACGCTCAGATTCACGTCCTGGACAGCCAGGAGCTGTCCAAATGCGCGCGTTAGGTTCTGCGTGGCAATGGCTGGCGAGTTCATGAGTCCGCTCACTCTAGCACAGGTGCCATTTCAGGCCTGCGGGGCGAAAACCGCAGCCCGCAGAACCGTTCCAGGCGAGGTTGTTGGACCTCCTACAGCGGCCCCGACGTTTTGTTCAAGGGGAACATTCGCTGGGCTCGTCTCGTATCTCCGTTTGCAGTTCGCTCGGCGGATCGATCGGAAGCGCCGCCACGCGAAAGGAGAGATACATGTCGGACAGCATAGTCGGCCTGGCAGCAGTCGTATTGGCTCTGGGATTTCCGATTGCAGCCGTGTGGGCCTGGGCTTGGCAACGCGGCCGAAAGCTCAGGACGGAAGAGAGACTCGCAGCCATCGCGCGTGGGCTGAACGTCCAATTCGAGGAAGATCTGACACATCCAGCCGCGTCGCGCAGAGCCGGCATTCTGCTGGTCTCCGGAGCGCTCGGATATCTAGCGACGTTCGCCACGCTCGCACGCTGGGAACCGGACGCCTGGGAAGCCGCTACCTTGGGTTTCATCCCGTTCTCGATCGGCTTGGGCTTCTTCATCGATGCCTATCTGATCCGCCGCGAGCTGCGCGCCTCCAACTAGATCACCTTGCTCGCCTACGGTTACGGCTAGGGGCGCGACCGAGCGCCGGCCGGGGCAGGCGTCGCGGACAGCTGGGGAAACACGGCAAGCACGGCGGGAAGCTCGAGGCGGAACGTCGAGCCTCCCTCGACGCGGTTGAAGCCGGTAATTCGGCCGCCGTGTTCCTGCATGACTCCGTAGCAGATGCTGAGGCCGAGGCCGGTGCCTTTTCCGACCGGCTTTGTCGTGTAGAACGGATCGAAAACCCTGTCGGGCTCCTTCATGCCTGGACCTGTGTCAGAGAACTCGATGACCACGTTGGCTTTCTCGCGAAACGCCCGGATGAGCAGAACTCCACCACGGATGGTTTCCATCGCGTCGACCGCATTACTGATCAGATGGTAGAACACTTGCAATAATTGGTTGGGGTCACCCCGCACCGCTGGCAAAACCGTGCGGTTTTCGAGCTCGATCCGAATGTTTTTTTCTCGCAGATCGAGGTTGCGCAGCTGAACGGCCCCGGCGAGAACCACGTTGAGGTCCAGCAGCTGTTTTTCCGCAGGCACTTGCCGCGCAAAGCTCAGCAGGTTCGTGACCAGGTCCTTGGTTCGTCGAGCCTGCTCGCGAATCTTCTCGCCGATCGTGTGCGGACGGCTGCCGGCGGGGTTTTCCGCGGTCAGCACATCCGCATAACCGAGAATCGCGGTCAACGGGTTATTGATCTCGTGCGCGGCGCCTGCGGCCAATTGCCCAAGAGAGGCAAGCTTCTCCGACTGCACGAAGTGTGTCTGCAACCGCTTCACGTTCGACAGCGACTCCCACAGCTCGTGTACGAGCTCGGTCCGTTCGCGATAGACCAGATGCAGGCGAAAGAAAAGGAGGAAGGTGGCAACGAAGAACGTGAGCAGGGTTAAGGCCAGTCGGAACATGCGCACGGGCGTGGGGGCGCTGCTAACAAACACCGACCAATACGCGAAAGGTACCAGGCACAGCAAGAGAATCATGGCCAGCCGCGGCGGCCATTGCGTGTTGCGCCGCACCCCAGAACTGATCGGCTGAGGCTCGAGCTTTAGGCCGCGCGCGATGATGCCCGTAGTCCCCAACCACAGGAACGTGCTGATAAAGGGAACCGCCAGCAGGCTTCCGGAATAGGTTTTGCCGGCTGCGAGTTCATGATGAGTCACCAGAAATCCCGCAGCATACAGACTCGTAGCGCCAAATAGATTCCCGTAAACCGTGCGCCAACCCCCGGATGAGGTGAGAAACAGGAGGGCGAACCCTATCATGGCCACCACGTTCTCGGCTACGTAGATCTGCAGGTCGCGTGTACGGAATAGATCTACGTTGCGCCAGACCGTCTGCCAGGGAGTGGCCATGAAGATGTAGAGGTACAACCAAAAAATGGCCAGCAGGGAGAGATCCAGAGACCCGTAGCGCAGCGTTTCGCGCATCTTCCGGCGGTGCGGCATGAGCGCGAGCGCGGCTATGAAGGGAACGGTGTGAAGAAAATAGAGAAGATCACCCGGAAATGGGCTAAGCACCTGCTCGTGTAGAACCAGCTCGTCATAAGTCCACACCAGCTGTCCGCCGAGCCAAAGCGTGCAGCCGAGCCCCAAGAGCATCCAGAAGGCGTTGCGTCGGCGGTAGGGAGATGCTGCGTTGGCTAGAAGACAGGTGTTCGCGAATAACGCAACGAAAGCCTCGGTGAGGTCGTTAACCGTGGACAGCGCTTGACCACGCGGAAGCAGCAGCGAAGCCGCAATATAGCCGCCGAGGAACAGCACCCACACACTCAGTAGGAGTGCCGATGAACGGGGGAGTTTCATATTTTTACAAGAGCCTATCGAAGAATTATAGCTTGAGCGCAGCAGCCGCGATCTTGATCCGGGAAGTGGAATTCCTAAGATACACGGTGCTCGGTTGCCTTGGGCTAGCCCGTTCTTGGGGGGTCGCGGTAGACAGAGCGGCACACAGGCCCGCCGAATCTCCCGTCGAAGGGCACACCTCGGGGCGAACATGAGGCGAAGGCCTGGCGCCTGGAGGGACCCGAGACGGCTCCTATAAGGTATTCCGCCATTAACGGCATACGCCGTTTGAGGCAGTCCTTGACCCTCGACGCCCGTGAGAGCACCAGCCAAGGCGCCATTGCTCGTGCGCCGACTCGTAGAATGCCCAGCGGTCGATGTGGAACAGACTCGAATTGGAGGGGAAATTCTCCGACTGAAGTTCATAGTTACGAAAGCCATTTGGCAGCTGATCGCTCGAATAGGCTGAGTAAATAAAAGCGCGTGCTTCGACGCTCGATGAAACGTATTTCCCCTCGAGTGCGGCCAGGGTCGTTGGATACAGTCCGTTGTCGCCCCGGTATTTCTCAAGCGCATCGATTAAAGGCTGGGCCTTCTCCTGCTCCGCGATCAGATGGGCATGAGAAGTCTTGTCGTGATCGACCATGTAGCCTGGGAAATAGAATTTGGCCCACAGCGCGAGCACCAGGGCGATGGGGAAAATCAGGATCTTCCGCGGATTAATCACCATATCCCTAGAATATGCGGATTTGCTTCCCGTGTCGGGCGTTTGCGGCGCCTTGCGGCGAATACGCCACGCCTGCTGGATAGGACGGTGGGTCTTCACGGTCAGCTTCGGGGTCGTGAGCAATTGTTCTATGGAAAGGACCGCTAGCCTCTCGGCCTCAGGCGATCGCGCGAAGTTGCACAAGAGTACCCCGATAGGTACGGGGTGATGCACGCGTCCGCCCCAGGATTTGCTTCGATTGGAGGAAGCGGGGCACAGACAATCGAGTCGTAGGCCGGGTGCCCGGCGAGGAATCTCGCCTATCCTCGCCGGCCATCCGTCGTTTGGAACCGGACAACTAGTGCGTCCCGACTATACAGCGAGCTTACCCACGGGGCGGCCTGGACGGTTCGGGCGGACGCGCGGGTTGCTGCTTCTCCTGCAAACGCTGCTGCTGCTGCGCATGGCGCTGGACGAGTTTTTGTGTTTGTTGCTGGTGCTTCTGTTCGAGCTGCTGTCTGGATTGATCATTTGGCTTTTGCTTTTCGAGCTGTTCGTGTTCCTTGTCTTGCTGTTGCTGAAGCTTCTGCCGTTCCTGCTCTTGTTTTGCGATCAACTTATCCTGCTGCTGCTGGTACTTCTTGTCGAGCTTCGCATCGCCAGTGTTGGGCGCGGCGGGATGATTGATTGGCGGAAGCTCGCGCGGATGAATGGCCGTCGAGTTAGGTGCGGAAGCTTCCGGACGCGCCTCGGCGTTGCCGGATTTCGGGGGAGGGTTGTAAGGCGCACCCGCTTTCTTAGCATGCACGACGGCTCGGTCATCGAATGCTCCCGGGCGAGGTGTTGCCGCGACCGTCGGCTTCCCGTGGTTCACCGAAGCACGCAAGTCACGCTCTTGCTCTGCAGCCTGGGCTTGCTCGACTTGAGCGGCTACAGGAGCGATGTGCTGTTCGTGGGAGACGGCTTCTTCCTGCGGGGTGGGGCGCGCCGTGATGCCGCCATTCCCGCCGTTATAGCTGACGTAGTTGACCGTAACCTTGGTCACCGATTCGTTGTAGACATTGCTCGTGAAGGTGACGTTGCTGACCGCGCGATTGTAGAAGAACTGACCGCCGTTCCAACGCCCGCCGACGAAACCGACGCCGAAGTAACCGAAGCCGTAATCAATTCCGCCGTAGAAACCAACGGTGGGTCCCCAGTAACCGTCGGTGAAAACGAAACCGTTTCCGTCCCATGCCCAGTAGCCGGGAGTCCAAAGAAAGCCGACTTCCGGCGCCGAGACCCATGTGCCCGGAACCCAATAGTAATCGCCATCCGCGTCGTCCCAGCCCCAGTATCCGGGCGCCCAAATGTAACCATCGCCTGGACAAACGGGCTGCACGTAGATCGGCAAGGGAGGCGGAGCGAAAACGACGACGATACGCGCTCGAGCTGAAGACGAAGTGGCAACTCCCAGGAGAAGCAGTGCGAACCATAAACAGCGGATCATAGTGTTGCGCATTGTATTTCCTCCTGCCCGCAATCCACGTCGGTGCAAAGTGCCCCCCGCGGGACCGCGTGCTTGGACATTGAAGAAAGCGGTTCCCTAGAATTCTTGGGCGGTGATCGATTGCACGAGCTTGACGCCGCCTTCTGCTGGCCGATGTGCCGGGCGCGATGGGTCAAGGGCGGGGAAAACCTCAAAGCGCGCCGATCGCCCCTTGACCCGTTCTCGACTATGCGTTCACCGGGTGCGGGGTGACCTTGTCCAGTAGCTCGTCTAGTTGTCGCGCTGCAGACGGAGCCTCCGGTGAGGGTCCGAGGATGATCTGGCGAGCAGAGATCCTGCGGCCATAAAGCAGTTGGTTGGAATCGTTGTCAGGCCGCAGCGTCGAACCTTCGAGCGAGACCCCGGCGAAGACGCCGCGTGCACGCGAATAGGTGAGAATTTCTGCGCGCATGTAGGCATCCGTGTCGGCCTCCGCATCCCGGCCGAGCGGACCCACGGCTGCAGACACGTCGCCACCGAGCTTGACCTTACTGTTCAATAGGCTCGTGGCCCCGTGCCCATTCATGATGAGAAATACGAAATCGGTCGCTTCTGCTCCAAGTTGAAAGCCGAAGCTGCCGCCCTCAAGCGCCACCATGGATGGTGCACCCCAGGGTCCTGAAAAATTCCTGCCGCTGCGACAGACCATGGCGCCCCGCCCATAGCTACCTCCCACGACAAAGGCGGCCTTGAGTACCGACGGAACAACAACAACACATCGCGTGCGATCCAGAACACGGTGCGGAATCGTGTCCGGCATATGCAACACCTCGCTCATCACCTGCCCTGCTGCTTCCAATCGGCGTTGCTGTTTCGTCTGGTCTTCCGTTTGGCCAAAAGCGACGGAAACAAAAATGAGGAGGGCAGCCAAGATAGCAAGTCCATCTGTCGCTAGATTTTTCATTTCTGTTCTCTCCTTGAACGAAAATCGCGATGAAATCAGTTTTCTACGGTCTCGGTTTCGAGGTCGAGCGCGGCTGGGCGGGGGCGGGGAGCCGAAATAGACTGGGAATTGTCGTACAGGCTCGTCATCTCTACCTCGATGTTCTCGAGATCGGAAAGGGTTCGTTCGATATGGAGCCAGAGCCTGGCTCGAACGGCACCCTGAGAACGTTTGGCGATTCTCACAATCCAGCGCAGACCGGCTGCCTGCCGGGCGAGTTCGCCCGAGGCCTCGCGAG
The DNA here is from genome assembly GCA_035622135.1 of Candidatus Cybelea sp. GTDB lineage: Bacteria > Acidobacteriota > Terriglobia > Acidiferrales > UBA7541 > Palsa-295. The sequence goes on from DASPVZ010000017.1 coordinate 126,300, forward strand.
TCGACTCTTTTTCTGTGATTAACCTGAGACAGGAAGAGTCAGTCCACGCGGCCATCCGATCGCCAAGGTTTTTCAATCGGGATTCGAGGTTATCCTCGAATCGTTCCGCTTCGCCCTCAGGCATGGTTTCATAGACCCATGTGCTTCGATTACGACCTAGACTGGAAACTTCCTCGTTCATCACTGAACTCCTCGGCCCGATCGAGAGATGGTCAACTACGGCGAGTGGCTCTCGTGCGGGGAACCCACGTTCCCGCTTAGGGAGGGGAGAAGCGGTGACGGAAACGTTCCCGTCAATGGACCGAGTTCAGGAATGAGCACGCCAAAAGCCAAGGGCCAACAATTTTGCAGAACCGCCACAAATGACGTGGGTTATCGGTCACTTGCGGAGCCTCGTGGTGCGGGAGACGACGGGGTACCAGAACTCGAAGAATCTTCACGGCCGATGCTCTTATTTACAGATGGGGGCCGGTGTGAAATGGAAAGCACCCCAAGAGAGGGTTCACCTGTCGCTCCGTGTGCAATGGTCTGGAGGTCATAACGATGAAGGAGCCCGCCCGCGTCATTCCGGGTAAAGTTGTCATATTCGCGGGGTTCCGAGCGGCATCTATTGCGCACCCGCGAACGCCTAAGTAACATACCTGCGCGGGGCGTGCTACGGAGTGTATGTCAAGCGGGATCGCACAACGATTCCTGTCGTTTCTACTCGTCGTGGTGGTGTTGTGCTTCACCTTCGAGGCCACATCTCACTGGCACAACAGCTCCTACGACGAGCAGCAATGCCAGCTTTGCCATTTCGCCCATTCCCTTTCGTTTGAGCTTTCCCATCGAGGGGGCCTTCCCGTTCCGGCGACCACCGTCGCGGAGGCGTCTGTCACCTGGATCAATCCGTACCTTGAGTTGGTGTTTCATCGCTTTTCTTCTCGCGCCCCTCCCGCCTTTGCGATCTCCGGAGCCAGCTTCTTCTAGCGCTCCGTCCAAACACTGCGCGTCGTCACTTCAACCTCCACTCCGGCCTCGGCCCGAACCTCCGGGCTCGCCGCAATTTGCGGAGAAGCAACAGATGAGAACAGTTCCACGCATTGCCATTGCGCTTTTGACAGCGATGCTTTTGTCGAAGGCGCCCGCCCTCCTGGCGCAGAGTGGGACGTCGGGAACAGTGACGGGAACCGTCAACGATTCCTCCGGCGGCGCTGTGGCTGGAGCCACCGTCACGATTCACAATCCCGTGAGCCAGTACCAACGTTCGACCACCACAGACGCCTCTGGGAACTTTTCTTTCGCCAATGTTCCCTTCGATCCCTATCATCTTTCGGTCGCGATGACTGGATTCGATTCTGCCGCTCAAGACATCAAGGTCCAATCTGCCGTACCGCTCAATGTCAAAGTCAGTCTCCAGGTGTCCGGAACCACCACTACCGTAACGGTCGAAGGCGGCGCAGATTTGATCGAGACCGACCCTACGGAGCACACGGACATCGATAAAACACTTGTTGAAAAGCTTCCGCTGGAAAGCACGTCCTCGTCCTTAAGCTCGCTTGTAACTCTCTCAAGCCCTGGCATTGCGTCGGACTCGAATGGCCTTTTTCATGGACTCGGCGATCATGCAGAAAATTCCTTCTCCGTTGACGGCCAGCCCATCACTGACCAGCAAAGCAAGATCTTCTCGAATCAGGTTCCCGTCGAGACAATCCAATCTCTTGAAGTGATTGATGGCGCGCCCCCAGCCGAATACGGCGACAAAACCAGCGTTGTCATCGTGGCCACAACACGCTCGGGACAGGGTGTCACAACCCCTCACGGCAGCCTGACCACTTCCTATGGCACCTTCGGAAGCTCCAACCTCAGCTTTGATCTCGCCTATGGAGGTCAGAAGTGGGGCAACTTTGTTTCCGCCAACGGCTTGAATTCTGGCCGGTTTCTCGATCCCCCGGAGTTTGTCGTGATGCACGACAAGGGCAACGAAGAAAACGTCTTCGATCGGATTGACTACCAGCTCTCGGTTCCCAATTCCGTGCATTTGAACCTGGAGTTTTCGCGCTCTTGGTTCCAGACGCCGAATTCCTTCGATGCAACGTATGCTTCGCCCTGGTGGGGTGTCGTGGTCGCGAATAACGGCGACGCCCCGAGCGCCTCAACGGGCTGCGACATCTCCTTCTGCGGCCAACCCGTGGGCTCGACGGACCAACGTTCACAAATACGCACGTTCAACGTCGCCCCGACATTTACGCACTTAATTAACAATTCATCCGTGCTTACGTTCGGCGCCTTCGTTCGCCGCGATCAGTACAACTATGATCCGAGCGGAAATCCCTTTGCCGATCTCGGTCCCACTGATCTTCAGCGCGAAACGGTCGCCCAACTTCGCTTCCTCACCAACGCAGGGGTTCGCTCGGACATTTCCTACGCGAAGGGAATCAACAACGTAAAGGCCGGAGTCACTTATCAACAGACGCCTTTGAGGGAACACGACAATCTGGCGATTGTTGATCCCACGCTTGCGACGTCGCTCGGCTGCCTGAATGCTCAGGGCCAACCTGAGGCGAATACCCCGTGCGCCTACGACCTTACCGACGGCGGAGGCTACTTCGGTTTCTTCGGCCACACGGACGTCAAGGAATTGGCTCTTTACGTCGAGGATACGATCAACAAAGGAGCTTGGTCCTTCAAACTCGGCATCCGCGGCGATCTCTATAACGGTTTGACGGTTGGCGAGCAGGCCGAGCCTCGTTTGGGCGTTGCTTACAACATCAAACGGACCAATACCGTCCTTCGCACCTCCTATGCCCGCACGCTCGAAACGCCTTTTAACGAGAATCTTGTGCTGTCCAGCATTGGTTGCGAATCTCCGGTCTTGGGTCCGTTGCTCGCCTGTTCTTCTGCGGCTCTAACTCCACTCACTCCCGGCTTCCGTAACGAGTTCCATGCGGGTCTTGAGCAAGCCTTTGGTAAGTACGTCGTGCTCGATGGGGAATATATCTGGAAATACACGCACAGCGGCTACGACTTCAGCGTGCTGGGCAACACCCCGATCACCTTCCCGATCGAGTGGCATAATTCGAAGATTCCAGGCTTCGCCGCTCGCACAACTGTCACCAACATTCGTGGATTTACGGCTTACGTCGTAATGTCCAGTGTCGCTGCCCGGTTCTTTCTGCCGCAAGTTGGCGGGGCCGGCGCCACTCCCACGGCCTCCACGGGTGTTTTCCGGATCGACCACGATGAAAAATTCAATCAGACAACTCACCTGCAATACCAGCCTTGGAGCCGCGGGCCGTGGCTTGGCTTCAACTGGCGATATGACAGCGGAGCGGTCGCTGGTGCCGCTCCCTGCTTTGGAGTCGAGCCCTTTAACGACTGCCCACAGACCGACCCGACCACTGGTGGAATCCTCATGGAAGATCCCTTCGGACATCCGCTAAGCGCCGATCAGGAGTTCGAGGCCGGCTTCTTCTGCGGCAGTTCTTTTCCCGCGCCGCCTTCTGCCTCAAATCGCACAGGCACATTCATAACCTCAAGCCTCCCTTCTTCGGTTCCTGGAGTTGCCGAGTGCTCGGCGTCACAGTTCGGCTCGGCGCTGATCAAGCTGCCAGGCATTAACAAGCAGAACGACGACCATGATCCAGCGCGCGTGGCACCTCGAAATCTGTTCGACCTCGCAGTGGGTGAAGACAATTTATTCAACAGTGATCGCTACAAGTGGAGTTTGCGTCTGACCCTAGTCAACGCCGCCAACGAGTACGCACTGTATAATTTTCTCTCGACCTTCAGCGGCACCCATTACGTTACACCTCGCACGTTCACTGGTGAGATCGGCTTCCACTTCTAAGAAGACTCCGTCGCAGCATTTCCGCACGGTCAGCAAAACTCGGGGCCGTTGAAGTGGCACTCGATTGTGAAGAGGAGAGCAAACCATCCGTCGAAGCGAGGGAATGTAAAAGATAGCTCCAGGCACAAGGTGAGCGAAGATCGGCGCAAGACTGAGATTGCAGCAACCGCAGTCCAAGCTGTCACAGTCTCGGGTCGTAAGTTACAATGTTTCAAAGAAAGTGATTCTGGAGGGGTGGCCGAGTGGTTGAAGGCGGCGGTCTTGAAAACCGTTAGGCCCCAAAGGGTCTCGTGGGTTCGAATCCCACCCCCTCCGCCACTAAACCCTAAGCGGTATTCTAGTCACAGACGACTGATCCCTTCTGCCGATATTCGTGCGGTGAATCGGGCGCGCCCCTACACCGATAGACCCCAGCCGCGAACTCGGTTCGAGAAGGAGGGAAGTGCATGAAAAGGATAGATTTTCAAAGCAAGAATGGACGGAACATTACCGTATCAGCGGTACTTAACTTTCCTGCGGGATTTGAGGAGAGCAAGAAATCGCAGACTAGACGGTCCTGAGCCCCGTCTCACCGAATCATCCCGACGACAAATACATGGATGCTAGAGAGAGGATATGCGCATCGGCATCGTTGGCTCTGGATTGATGGGCAGCAAGCTTGGAACCATATGGGCGAAAGCTGGCCATGAAGTGGTCTTCAGCTATTCTCGCAGTCGGCAAAAGCTGGAGCGGTTGGCCAAGAACGGCGGTGCGAAAGGGCGCGTTGGAACACCAGCCGACGCAACGCGCGATGCGCATGCTGTGTTGCTCGCGGTTCACTGGACGCGCGTCGATGATGTATTAGCCCAAGTTGGCGCCCTATCGGGCAAGATGCTGCTGACATGCTCTCTGCCTATGAGCAAAAACGACAGCCACATGGTCATCGGGCACACCACGTCTGGCGCAGAGGCCTTGGCAGCTAAGCTCCTGGGGGCGCATGTGATATCGGCCTTCAGCACCGTTCCCAGTGAGGCCCTGTTTCCCGTGTTCGAGCGACGCAAAAAGGGCCGGCCGCCGGACCTCGTATATTGCGGAGACAATTCGGGAGCAAAGAAGACAGCCGCTAGCTTGATCCGCGATGTGGGTTTTAACCCAGTGGACCTGGGCCCGCTGTCCACGGCCCGCTATGTCGAGCCGTTCTCCTTGCTGATGGCACAACTTGCGTACAATGGCTGGGACCAACCAGAATTAGCCTATCGCTTCGAGCGACTTGGAAAACAACCCCGACGATGGACTACATAATGCGATGACAGCGCTTACAGGCTGGGAGAATTTCTATGTAATTGTCGGGTCGTCAGCGGGCGCTTTGATTGGGTTGCAGTTCGTCGTCATAACCCTGATTGCGAATCGGCCGATCCTAGAAGGTCAAGCGGAGGCTGGCGCCGCTTTCGCGACGCCAACGATCGTTCATTTCGCTGCTGTGCTGCTCCTGGCGGCAATCCAAACCTCTCCTTGGAGAGGTTTGGGGGCGCTGGCAGTCCTGTGGTGTGTGCTGGGCCTGAGTGGGTTGGCATACGAGATCGTCGTAGCGCGCCGCATGCGAAAACAGACAGCATACACGCCTGAGTTTGAGGATTGGTTGTTTCATGCTCTGCTGCCCTGCGCCGCATACGTAACCCTAGCCGGGTCGGGATTGGCGACTGGCGGTCATGCGCGTAAGGCTTCCTTTGCGGTCGCAGCGGCCGCACTATTGCTATTGTTCATCGGTATCCATAATGCCTGGGACGCGGTCACGTACCACATTTTTTTCGCAAAGCAAGGTGAGACGAAGGCTAGGAGTCAATGAAAAGCAGAGGCATCACCCCTGTCACAACTGTGCCAGAACGCGATGTTTTCAAGCCATTGAGGCTGGCTTCGAGTTTCTGGGGAGCGAACAGCCGATTCCCTGAGTGTTGAAAACATCGAAAAGGGGAAATCACACATGGAGCTGGTGGTCGTCCGCTGCCGCTGTGGCGCTCTGAACTGTCGCGGCACGATCAAGTGCAAGAACTGAGCATTGCGCGGTCTCTCGTCCGCGCAGTTTCGCGAGGAAGAGGTCGATCGATATCGATCTGAGCTACCTCACAACTCCTGCGTCAGATTGAAAAATCTCTCTTCACAGGTGGTCGCGATAGGCGAGTGGCGCGGGCTGATTCGGAATCGGTTTGAATTCCAGCCCTTCGAGCGCGCGATGCTGCTCGGTGAGATTGTGCCGAAGGTGGCTTATGTCCATGTTCAATCTGTGCGCTAGTTTGACGGTATTTTGAACCACGGCGAATGCCCCCATGCCGCCCGTGGTTACGGCATTGAAGACACTCATCCCCGTTTGAACGAATGTGTAACCGAGCCGCAATTTCTCGCCGAAAGTCATGCCCTCTTTACCAAGCCGGGCTTGTTCATATCCGAGATAACGCACAAACATCCGCGTGTATTCATTGCCGAACTCACGAGCCACGCGTCCTTCTACCGGCGTATAGGAAACCATGTATACCGGCGCGAGCAAAATGTGCTGCTTGTGCAGCTTGATGGTCACAAAACTCTTGTCCGTCTGCACGGCTTCGAGTTCCGCCACCGGAATCACCAGCGTTTCCGCTTGCGGGTCGCGCGGCAGTCCGGCGGAGGTAAACAGATTGCCGAGTCCATCTTCACCGGCTGGGCTTTCTGGCGGCTCCGCTGTTTTTTTATTCGCGTTGTAAGAGGAAAGATAAACGAAGCGCAGGGCATCTTTGCCGATTTCCACTTTTGCCGCGAGCACAATTTTGTTTTCGCGGGAAGAATTCAGCTGCGCGTAAAAGGCAACCGGCTGGCCCGCGCTGGCCACGGCATCATAGCTGCGAAAAGCGGAGGGCCAGTCATTGTCCTCCAACTCGACCAAGGCCATCATCTGATTGGCTTCCGGCGCGATGGGGAAGAGCTGTATCGCTTCCTGCAGATCGTCACGGGCGCGGTCGATCTGCCGCTGCACAAATGGCCGCGAAAGAGTTTCCGAGGCCGAGAGCGTCGTGCGGTACTTGGCCGGCAGTTTGGTTCGACTCTTGACTTTTGACGGACGATGTTTCACGCCCTCGTCGCTCAGTCCCATTGACCGCATGAGCAGATCGCTCATCAATGCGTGCGCCTCTTCAATGTTGTCGTCGTAAAACGACCGCCACTGCTCGAGCGACGCCAGCGCCGCCTGAGCCTCGCTCTTGCGCTCAGTATCCGTCTCAAGCTGGAGGTATTTCGTGAGGCAATCGCGCGCGCGAGCCACGTCGCCCGACGCTTCATAGAGCAACGCCAGCCTCCAATAGGTCAGCGCAAAATCCGGAGCGATCTGCTGGACGGCCACATATTCCTGGACAGCCCGATCGTAGCGCCGGTAATCGAGATCCAGGTCGGCTGCTGCAAAGTGCGCGCGGATATGTTCCCCGGTATCGCCATCCAGGGCGGTGAGAGACAGCAAGCTGTTCCGGTACGCTTGTGTCTCGGGGGCATCGAGCGCATCCGGCGCGAGTTTCAAGTAATCGCCGAGCAGCCGCGCCGCGTCGGCGTCCCGCGCATCCTCCGCGGCACACTTCGCCTGATCAAACAAAATCGCCGCATTTCGCGGCGAGGCGCCCTGCAAATCCTTGAGCTGGTCGCACAGTCCGGCTGCCACCACGGGATCGCGGTCCGTCTGCATGTAAGACTCGTTGAAAACTTCGATTTTCTTAGCGACTTCTGCGGAGACTGTGGCGGGTTCTGTGTTGCCGAGAATGATCTGCGTCCGCAGTTCGACCAGTGCGATGCGCTGCTTGGTGTCTTGTGTGGCGTTGATCGCTTGATCTAGGTGCACAAGCGCATCGGCGCGATCGCCGAGCTTTTCATAGCACAACGCCAGATCGTAGTGCAGGGTCAGCGGCTTATCCGGCCCGGCGTTCAACGCTTCTTCGAGTTTCTTCGCGCAGTCCGCGTTCCTGCCCGAGTTGCAGTCGTGATGCGCGTCTTCGAGCAGCACTTCCGCTTGTGATTTCTTCGCGGCGCGAATGCGCTCGAATCCGTTCAGCGCGTCTTTGGTTGAAATATAGCCTTCCGCGTCGATGTATTTATCTTTGGCGTCATCCAGTTGACCTTGCTTTTCGAGCTCCTTGCCCTCGGAAACCAGCTCTTTTGCCTTTGCTTCAAGCTGTTTTTTATTCGATGGCGGGCTGGGCGTTGCTTGCGGACGTGCGGATGTTTTGGAAACGCCAAATACAGAAATGGAAAGAAAAGAAATACAAAAAAGAAGGCAGCCACGGCGCCTGCTCGCTCGCTTCCTCCCGGGCGGCCACTTCCCTGAACTCGCACATTCCTTGATCGCCCTGTTTGCGTCTGCCGAATTTGTGTTCACCAGAGACATGGCCCACCCGGGTGGCTGCGCCGCTCTACTGCACTCGGAACGACCAAACCGAGTTGAACATCCGATCGCCTTGCAACATCAGGACCGACGGCTGCCCTGGGGCTACCGGCGGAGCCGCAGCGCCCGCCTTGGCCGCTTCCCTGGCTGGAGCTTCCCTCTGAGCGGCGGCAGCTGCGGATGCATCGCTGGCTGCTTTTTGTTTCTTTGCCGCGCCAATGACGGCATTCATTATTTTCGGCGGAATGATCTTCTTCAGCCGCAGCAGCGCGAGGGCGGAAATATCGAAGCCTGTGTCTTGCGACTGGACCGCACTGATGATTGTGCTCTCACCAAGGCGCCCTTTGAACATCGTCACCACGTCGCCGTTGGTCAGTGGTTGCCTCGCCGTCCGCGCGTGTCCCATTGTGGCCAGTGCAGCCACCAGGACCGCCGCCGGCAAGCATATCTTCCACATGACCGCCCTCCTGAACTCCCTACCTGATACTTCGAGAAAGGAAGGCGAAGTGGGTCGCGGATGCCAAAAAATTCTGGTCCAAGGGGGGGAAGAGGGAGGGGGCTGCACAAGACCGCCGGGGAGATTGAACTTTGCGGGATTTTCGATTACCCTTCGGGCATCGACCCGCGCAGCTTTACAGCCCTGGAGAGCGAAGTGGGTGCACCTTCGTCCAAGCAGATTACGGAAATCCTCCTTCGCCAACGGAATGGGGATCCGAAGGCGCTCGAGGCGATTCTGCCTTTGGTTTACAACGAGTTACGGAAGCTCGCGCGTTATCATCTGAGACGGCAGCGACCCAACCACACACTGCAAACAACCGCGCTCGTGCATGAAGCTTACCTGCGGCTGGCCCGAGAGAAGTCGCTCGCCGTAGAAAACCGCACGCACCTTTTGAGCCTTGCGGCGCAACTGATGCGCTGGATACTTGTCGATTACGAGCGCGGGCGGCGCGCGGTGAAACGGGGCGCGGGCGCTACGAGATTGGCGCTGGATTCCGGTTTGGACGTAGCGCAACCAAGCAACTCGGATGTGGATCTGTTGACGCTGGATGAAGCGCTGGATCGGTTGGCTAAACTCGACCTCCAGCAGAGTCAGATTATCGAGCTGCGGTATTTCGGCGGCTTGTCCATTGAAGACACCGCGGACGTTTTGGGAATTTCACCGGCTACGGTGAAGCGAAGCTGGACTTCGGCGCGCGCTTGGCTTTTGCGCGAAATGGGCCGTACCGAGTTGGCCAAATGACTCCCGAAGAATGGCAACGCGTCCGGCCGATTTTGGAGTCGGCGCTGGAACTTCCCGCCGCCAACCGCCCGGCATTTCTCGACACGGCCTGCACGGATTCGTCGCTGCGCAGAGAAGTCGAATCCCTGATTCTTTCCCACGAACAGGCGGGCACGGACTCTCTCAGGTCACTATCGATTCCCGACTTTGTTAGCGAGGAAGCCCGCTTCAGTCTGCCGCCCGGGAAGCGCATTGGCGCCTATCAGATTCTCGAGGAGATCGCGCAGGGAGGCATGGGCGCGGTCTATCGGGCGATTCGGGCCGACGGACAGTACAAGCAGCAGGTCGCGCTAAAAATCGTCCGCGCCGATATCGGGGCTGTAATGACCGCAAGTCGGTTCCGCAACGAGCGGCAAATCCTTGCCAGCCTCGACCATCCCAACATTGCGAGAATGCTCGATGGAGGGGCGACGGCCGATGGCCTGCCATACCTGGTTATGGAGTTCATCGATGGCTTGCCCATCACGGAGTATTGCGATCGGAGGAAGGTAACCGTCGAAGGGCGACTGCAACTGTTTCGCACGGTCTGTTCGGCCGTTCACTATGCGCATCAGCACCTAGTGATCCATCGGGACATCAAGCCCGGGAACATCCTGATCACGTCGGAAGGTGTGCCCAAGTTGCTGGATTTTGGCATCGCGAAAATTCTCGATCCGGACAGTCTGCGGGGAAACCTGACGCTGACGTCGGCGGGGCTTTTGGTTATGACCCCGGAGTACGCCAGCCCGGAACAGTTGCAGGGAAAAACGATAACGACGGCGACGGACGTCTACTCGCTGGGCCTGGTCCTGTATGAACTGCTGGCGGGGCGGCGTGCGTATCGATTTACGACTGGTATGCCGTACGAGGTGGCGCGCGCGGTCCTCGAGACGGATCCCGAAAAACCGAGTGCGGCGATTCGCCGCGTTGAAAGACCCGAACAAGGACTGCAGGAAAAGGCTCCTTTGACGCCCGAAGTTATCAGCAGCCTGCGCGGCGACTCGGTCGAAAAACTGGAGCGATCCCTCTCGGGCGATCTGGACAACATCGTCCTGAAGGCAATTCGCAAAGAGTCCAACCTGCGCTACAGCTCGGCTGACCAGTTGTCGGAAGACATCCGCCGGCACGTAGAGAATCTTCCGGTGCTGGCGCGCAAGAGCACGGTTGCGTACCGCTGCCGGAAATACATTGCGCGGCATAAGGTTGGAATGGCCTCCGCCGCTCTCATCGCTATCTCGCTGCTGGCGGGCATCATTTCGGCAACACGGGAAGCTCGCATCGCACGCGCCAATCAGCTTCGCGCAGAGCAGCGCTTTAACGACGTGCGCAAGCTGGCCAATTCCCTGATGTTCGAGATTCACGACTCCATCAAAGATTTGCCGGGCGCGACCAAGGCAAGGAAGATTCTGGCAAGCGATGCGCAACAGTATTTGGACAGCCTGTCGCGCGAGGCGACCGGCGATCCTTCGCTCGAGCACGATATGGCCGCTGCGTATGACCGGCTCGGCGACGTCTACGGCTACATGGGCGCCGCGAACCTGGGGGATTTTGCGGCTGCCTCGCAGAGTTACGCCAAGGCCCTGGCCATTCGGGAGTCACTCGCAGCGGCGAATCCCAAGGATGTCAACTGCCAGCTTGAGCTGGCGGACGAGTATTTCAGGGTGGAATTCATACAGCGGAGCATGAGTGACTTTGCGGACGCGCTCAAGACCTCCGAGCGAGCCTTGACTGTCCTCGCGAAAACCGGCGCCGGAGAGAATGATCCCAGGCTACTGGACCGCATCGGCGGTCAGTACTACCTCGCGGGCAGCCTGCTCCAAGAGAGCGGGAATGCTTCCGCGGCATTCGAGGATTATCGCAAGGCGATATCGTTTCATGAGCCGATCGCCTCGGACACCCGCGCGAACCCGTTCTCCCGTGCGCACGTGGTCGCCGATTATAACGGCATAGCAAAAATACTGGCCCAGAGGCGCCAAACCGAGGAGGCGATCGCGATGTCAGCGAAGGGGCTGAACATCATGAAGCAGCTGTCGGCGGCCAATCCAACGAATGCGACGCTGAGCGAGTATCTTGCGGAGTCGTACAACGTCCTTGCTGACTTGTATCAAACAGAACAGAATCTCTCGGTGGCACTCGAAGACCACCGCGCGGCGAATCACATTTTCCGGCAATTGATGGTCGGCGACCCCAGCAATCAATTAGCGGCTGCAAACTTCGTGTTCACCGAAGATGCGGTTGGCGAACTTCTGGTGCGGCAAGGAAATCCGGCGGAGGGATTGCAAGACCTTCATCAAGCGATTAGTACTGCGAATATCCGCGGCTCGAAGAGTCTCTGGGATGCCACAGCCCTAAGCGTCTCGTACGGCGGCCTGGGGACAGCATACATGATACTCGCTGAGCGGGCGGCTTCTTCCCACGAGAGACTCACAGATTGGCGCGAGGCCCGTTTGTGGTTCCAAAAAGGCTTGGACATTTGGAGCCAGAAACAGTATCGCGGCAAGCGCGATCCCAATGGCAACGACCAGGCCGCCTACCTCAGCCGCCAGGCTGGCTACTGCGACGCGCAAATTCGCAAGCTCGCGCCGCAGCCTACGACGAAGACCCGCGGGTAGAAATTGGTGCGGAAAGAAATGGTAGAAAGGGCCCGGACAGCGTTTAAAGGCCTGGATTCCCTGTTCATTCCCTGATCGGCGCGCGACTCGATGCCCCGTCAGAGTCTGCGAACAGGCGGCTGTTTGGCTGCCCCAGGTTTCCGTACCTCGTAGTACAATCCCGAAGGGATAGGCCCGAGCGGTGGAGGAGAGAATGGGACGTGCGGCCATGCTTGCGCTGGCAATTGTCTGCTCCATGCTCGGGGGATTCGCTCTGCCGGGCGCAAAAGGCGCTGCTCAGAACTCCCCGGCGGTGCCGGCCGAGGTTCCTGCGCATCACGAAGCGCCACCCGGGGGGCCCTTGCCTGCGACGCTCGATCCCAAGTTATTTCCCGACGCCCTGAACCGGAACATCTATGCGCTCGCTGCCAAGGAGAAGCGGATCCTTTACCAGCAGCCGTGCTATTGCCACTGTGACCGCGAAGTCGGGCACAAGAGTTTGCTCGACTGCTACGTTGATCGGCACGCCTCCGTGTGCGCGACGTGCAAGATGGAAGCCGTGTTTGCCTACGAGGAGTGGCGCAAAGGGAAAAGTGCAGCGGAGATTCGTCAGGAAATCATGGCCGGCAAGTGGCGCACGGTCGACCTCTCGCACTACAGCACGCCCACAAAATAAGCTTTGCCAGCTGAGCGGAATCGATCGGGGCCGGCCGGAAACTCCCGCCTGCCTGGAAATCGCAACCGGAACTAGCGCAGGCTCAGAAAGGCCAGAACCATTTGCGGCGAGGCCGCGCTCCCGCTTGCTCGGGTGCGAAGTCGGCGCTTAGTTCGGGCACGTGGGGCAGTGAGCGGCCTTCGAACGCAGCGAGCGGATTGTCCCGAAGGAGCGCCCGCGCGACGTTCTCGCCGTTTCGCTTGGCAACCAGCTTGAACGTCTCCTTGAGTCTCAGCGGCCGCGAGGTGGTGTTGTGCGCGTCGCTGGCGAGGAAATGAACTGCACCTCGATCGAGCCACGCCTCGGCCGCATCCTGCGCCGGTTTGCCAAATCTCCCGTGCAGCGAGCCCGCCGTAATCTGCGCATAACAGCCCTGCTGCAGCCACTGCCGCAGACGCTGGGGGTGCGAGCGAATCAGCGGATTGCGCTCCGGATGCGTGATCACCGGGTGCAAGCCGACGAGTTGTAGTTCGTGCAGCGATTGATCCATCGAAGGAGGAATCGAATAATCGGCAAATTCCACGAGCAGATAGTTCTTGTGATTGAGCGTGTAGCGCGCCTGATTCGTGCGGATGTCTTGCAGGTTCTCGAAACTCAGATGAAAATCGCAGCCCGTGCCGAACACGAGCCGCCCCTCGAATTCCGCCTGCAGCTCCTTCCGCCTCAGCGCGATCAGTTCGGGAACGAACGCGTAGGTGGGGTTGGCATGTGGGGTTCCGATGATGTGAGTGATGCCGTCGGCAATGGCCATTTCGGCCATGGCACGAGCGATTTCAAGCGTCTCCGCGCCGTCGTCCAGCCCGGGCAGGATGTGGCAGTGGATGTCGATCATGCCAGGTTAAAGGCCGAACGATCAGATTAGCTCAGCCGGCTGCCATTCACAATTTCGCTGCTGTGCCGCGGGTACAGACGATTACCCCCTGGCTCCCCATCGCTCGATCACGCCCTGAGCCGTTCAGGAGTCGGGAAGGGCCGTTGTTCCCGAGTCGCGCATTTCGCGTTGCCCTGTGCCTCGATGTGTGCCATAAATTCGAGCGGACATGGCTTTCACGCTTCTCGATTGGTCCGCCATCCTGGGCTACCTGGCGATCACCCTGCTTTTGGGCCTCTATTTCCGCGGCAAAGCGGGAAGAAGCACCGAAGACTATTTCGTGTCGGGGCGCAATACGTCGTGGTGGCTCGCGGGAACCTCCATGGTGGCCACCACGTTCGCTGCAGACACCCCCCTGCTTGTCGCCGGGCTGGTCTACACGCAGGGGATCGCCGGCAATTGGATCTGGTGGGCGTTCCTGCCGTCGGGGATGATGACGGTTTTTCTGTTCGCGCGATTGTGGCGGCGTTCCGGGCTGATGACGGACGTGCAGTTCGCCGAGATGCGCTATGCGGGGAGGCCGGCGGCGTTCTTGCGCGGTTTTCGCGCGATTTATCTCGGCCTGTTGATGAACTGCCTGATTCTCGGGTGGGTGACAAAGGCCATGATTAGCATCGTCTCGACCACCCTGGGCGCCACGATGCAGGGTTGGCCGCTGCTCACCGGATTCGCGCATTTCCTCAGTCGAATCTTCGGCCCGGTTTTTTCCGGCGCCGACGGACAGGCTCTGGTGGTCTGCATTTTCTTCCTGATACCGTTCACTGGCCTTTATGTCGCGCTCGGCGGGCTTTGGGGCGTGCTATGGACCGATCTGTTCCAGTTCGTCCTGAAGATGGCCATCGTCGTCGGCGTGGCCTACTGCGGCGTAGAGGCGGCAGGCGGGACGACCGCCATTCTTCGGAAAATTGCAGAATTGCGCTCCCAGAACGGCGGCTCGGATCCCCTGGCATTCCTGCCGGACTTCTCGCGCGGGTTCACTTCCGAGGCTCTGTGGACGATTCCGGTGATCACCTTCGCCGTTTATCTTGGCGTGCAGTGGTGGGCTTTCTGGTATCCGGGGGCGGAGCCGGGTGGGGGCGGCTACATCGCGCAACGCATCTTCAGCGCGCGCGACGAGCGGCAAGGACTCCTCTCGGTGTTGTGGTTCAACATTGCCCATTACGCGCTGCGCCCGTGGCCGTGGATACTGACCGGCGTCGCCGCCATCATCTTGTATCCGGGGCTCACGCATCCGGAAACCAGTTACATGATGATCGTCAACGATCATGTGCCGCACCAGTTTCGCGGGATCATTCTCGCGGGATTTCTGGCCGCCTTCATGTCCACCATCGCGACACAGCTGAACTGGGGCACGTCATACATCGTCGAGGATTTCTACCGGCGATTCATCAAGCGGGACGGAGGGGAACGCCATTACGTGCACATTTCGCAGCTGGTCACCGTACTGCTGGTCGTCGCCACCGGTTACGTTTCCGGCCAACTCGCGTCGATCAAGGGCGGCTGGGAAGCCGTCCTCGAAGTGGGAGCCGGGACCGGGAGTGTCTACTTGCTGCGCTGGTACTGGTGGCGCATCAATGCATGGAGCGAGATCACGGCCATGACCGTTGCGCTTCTCTCCACGGCGATCATCCACACCGGCGGGTTGTGGCTCGCTCTGCTAGGTCGTCCTGGGCCATTCACAGGCTCGGCCAGCGTCATGTTCGCGAAGGCGACGCTCACGACCACCTTGATCACTTCCCTGGCCTGGATCGTCGTTACCATGCTGACGTCGCCGGAACCCGACAGCATTCTGCTCTCCTTCTATCGCAAGGCGCGGCCGCAGGTTACGGGCTGGAAGCGCATCGCCGCGCTCGCACCGGAAGTTCCGCCCAGCCGCGAGCTGGGAAGGAATCTGTGGTGCTGGATTCTGGGCTGCGTGATGGTTTATGGCGCGCTGTTTGGCGTGGGCAAACTCCTGCTCGAAAAATGGACGGTCGGGACCATTCTGGTGCTGATGGCCATCCTTTCCGCCTGGCAAATGTGGCGCGAACTGCGCGAGCTCGAGCCGGAAATGGCCCTGGCGGAAAACGGTTGAGCGGTGCTCGGTCGGGGGGAATAGCGGTTTGCCATGGTCGCCAGCCGCTCTCAGACTTAGGTCCATAACATTGCTGCGCAGAAATCACGTTGAGTCCTGACACGAGTCGAAAACTCGCCATCGGCGTGGATATCGGCGGAACGAAGGTCGCCGCCGGGCTGGTTGACGCGGCGGGCAAGATCGTTGCTCGCGCGCGCACGCGCATGACCGCTCGCGGAACGGCGGAACAAGGATGGCGCGCGGTCGCCGAGGCCATGGACGCCCTCATCCGCCACCGCGGGGCGAAAGCGGCGTTGGGCATCGGCATCAGCGTGCCGGGCTGGGTGGATTCCGAGCGGGGACGATTGCTCGGCGCGACCAACATTCCCTGTTGGCGGGACTATCCTTTAGCGCGAGAGATGGCCAAACGCTATGGGCTGCGCACGCGCATGGCAAACGATGCGAACGTCGCGGCACTGGCGGAGGCGGTTTGGGGCGCCGGCGCAGGTTACCGCAACGTGTTTTATGTCACCCTCGGCACCGGAATTGGCACGGGAATGGTCGAGGACGGCCGCATTTACCACGGCCGCTCGGGGGGTGCGGGTGAGGGCGGCCATGTCACGATCGATTTTCGCGGTCCGCTGTGTGGCTGTGGAAAGCGCGGGTGCATCGAGGCCTACGCCTCGGGAACGGCCATCGGCAAACGGGCGAAGGAGCGGCTGATCGAACATGGCGCCGGCGCATCCGAGATGCTCGGGCTGGCAGACGGGAAAATCGAGGCGGTAACATCGGAGATCGTCGGCAAAGCCGCCGGGCGCAAGGACAAGCTCGCGGTCGAGGTGTTGAATGAAGCCGCAGAACGATTGGCCATCTGGCTGGGCAACATCATCGAGCTCCTCGAGCCGGACGTGATTGTGGTCGGTGGCGGAGTTGGGCACCTGATGATGTCGCGCATCGCGAAGATCCGCCAGGGCCTTGACGTGTGGTCCATTAACCCACGCTGGCGAGAAATTCGCTTTGTCGAGGCGCGCTACGGGGCGGAATCGGCCATGGTTGGCGCTGCGGCTCTCTGCCTGCCAGCGAAGGCGCGATCTAGGCTGCAGCGTCAGGGCGCGGCCTGACTGAGGTCTCTTCGCCCGACCGCATGGCCGAAGCAAGCAGGGGCAGCCCAGGCAATTTTGAGAATCGCATGGAAACAGCGACCCGAGAACTCTCCTCCCCGCGAGGCGCAACGATCTCCATTCTGGCCGGCTTTGTTGTCGCCGGTGTGGCAACCACGCTTCTCGGGCCCATCCTTCCCTTTCTGATCAGCCGATGGTCGCTCACCGACCAGCAAGCGGGGCTTTTCTTTACCTTTCAATTTGCCGGTTCGATGGCCGGGGTGGCCGCCTTGAGCGACCTGCTTCCGCGTTGGGGTTACAAATTCATACTGGTTGCGGGGTTCGTCGCCATCGCATTGGGAATCGCGGCCCTGAGCGCGAGGGCACATCTCGTGGGACTGGCCGGCACGGCGATCTTTGGGTTTGGATTGGGATTCGTTCTCTCGAGCTCGAATTTGTGGATCGCAGAGGCTGCTCGATCGCGACGCGTAGCGGCGCTCAGTGTCCTCAATTTTGCCTGGGGAATCGGCGCGATTGCCTGCCCGCCTCTGGTCCTGTTGGCTCAGCACCATAGTCGGATTCCCACCTTCCTGTGCGCCGTGGCAGCAGGAGCGCTGGCAGCGGGCCTGATCTTGCTTGCCGTTGACCTGAAGGTGCCTTTGTCCGGGGTGGAGCGAGCGGAAGGAGCGCAAGAAATCGGAGCGAGCGAGATGGCTGCAATCTCGCTCGGCGCTTTGTTTTTTCTCTACGTCGGCACGGAGAACTGTGTCGCGGGCTGGGCCGCAGCTTTTGCGCGGCGCATGGGAGCGGCGACCCATGGAATCTGGGCGCTCGCCCCCATGTTTTTTTGGGCTGGCCTAATGGCGGGACGCGCGCTGGTTCCCGTGAACCCGCTCCGCGGGAACGAGAAGCTGCTCGTCTCGATCGGTCTGGGCATGGGCCTGGCGGGAAGTGCGTCGCTGCTGGCCATCCAGTCATTCCGGGCGCTGGCCTGTTGCGTTGCGCTCGCAGGCCTCGGTTTTGCGGCCATCTATCCGGTCCTGGTCGCTTGGATGGCAAAGCGCTTCGGCAAGCGTGCGCGACGGACCGGCAGCATTATGTTCGCCCTAGGCGGGTTGGGCGGGGCCATTATGCCGTGGACCGTGGGCTTTTTCTCAACCCGTGAAGGAAGCCTGCGGACGGGACTCATCGTTCCTGCCGCATCCTGCGCTGTAATGCTCGCCTTGCTGCGATGGATCCCGAAGCAGTGACCAGGTGAGGGGAAGCCGTCTCCTACGACTCAGGTCTTCGATTCCGGACACCATCCGCAGAGGGGCCGGTATCTTCGCCGGAGCGCAGAGGTACCGTTTCGTCGATTGGGCTCGCGCCAGGCGCTCAGCCCCCATTCCCTTTGCTTCCTCGACGAAATTCGACGAAATCGCGTCCGTGGTACAGCCGAAAGCTGTCGGCGCCTGCGCCCGGTACGACCTGAAGAGGCACCGGTCGTTTCATGTCCATATCGCGGTTCGCGGGAACGCGAAGCAGATCGTGACCGCCGATGTCCGTAACGATGAAATTGCCGCTCACAAATCCCACGCCGTATGCACCGGGCTTGAGTTCCTCTCCGCCAATCTCGAGCGTCGCCTCCGACAGTAGATAGGCCTGATACTTTTCTGCGATCGCGCTCGAATAGCCGCCGGTATCCACCAGACCGGCCAGGAAATAGGCGTCATCGGGAAAATGAACACCAGCCGTGTTGCGCATCTGTGTGGAGGCCGTCTTGCCGCGGTAAAAGACCCGGTCGGGGAAGACCGCTGGGGTGATGTCGGCCGCTTTGAGAACGTTCGCAGTGCTGTTCGATGCGGCCGCCGAAGGGGATGCTTGGGCGTGCACGGTTGTTGAGATCGAAACCGCGATCGCTAGCGATCCGATGACCGAAAATAAACGCATTCTCCACCTCCCTGGGAGCCGATTCTAGCTCGGAACTTCCGCCGGACAAAAAATCCGGACCTCGTTCTCGAAACTCAGAAACCCGGCTGCGTGTTGATGCCTTTCGCCTCGACACATTCATAGGTCCGGCCTGCGCGCAGGTTCTTGTATTCCTCTGTCCTTCCGCTCGGCCACTCGATCCAGGCGCGCTCGATCCCATCGTCGCGATCCAAGCCGAACGTCAACGGCAACTCCGATTGCGACAGGTAGCTTGATCCGGTTTTGACCATTTGGGACTGCGTGATTCCGTTGCGCGAGATGCGAACTGTGGCGCCGATCCCGTCTCGATTGGATTTGGTGCCGGTGAGGCGAAACCGAATGCTGTTCGACTGCGCGAGCTGATCGTTCCGAAACAGGCAGGCGGGGCCATCGTTCGTGGTCATGAGGAAATCGAGATCGCCGTCGCGATCGAAGTCGCCGTAACAGAGGCCGCGGCCGACGCGTGGCTGGTCGAAGTCGGGGCCGAGCTCGGCGGCCACGTCGCGAAAACTGCCGCGGCCGCCGTTGAGAAACAGTTGAGGCGGCTGCGCGTACCCCACGTTGCCGCGAATGTTCCGCACGGTTTCGTTAATGTGGCCGTTCGCCACGATGAGATCCGCGAGGCCATCCAGATTGGCATCGGCAAACACGCAGCCAAATCCGAGAGTATTGATCGACGGCATGCCGATCCCCGATGAAGTCGCGATGTCCTGGAAGGCACCGCCCCCCAGCGGCCGATAGAGACCGGTCATCTCGTTATCGAAATTCGTGATGGCGAACCCCACGGCTCCGGAATTGTCGAAATCTGCGACATCCACGCCCATCCCCGCGCGCGCTTTGCCTTCGCTACTAAACGCAACCCCCGCCTCCACGGCAACATCCTTGAAGGTGCCGTCGCGCATGTTTCGGTACAGTTTGTTGGGTTGCGTGTCGTTGGCGATGAGCAAATCGGGCCAGCCGTCGCGGTCATAATCGAGCAGGGCGACCCCCAGTGATTTCGAGCTGCTGTCGAAAATCCCGCTGGTTGCCGTCACGTCTTCGAAGGTGCCGTTGCCCCGATTCCGAAACAGCCAGCAGGTCTCCCCGCGGTAGGCTTCCGGCGTGCAGTACGACTTGTGCTTGCCATCCAGACTGCAGAAAACATCCCTTTCCGGAGACCATTTCACGTAATTGCAAACGAACAGATCGAGCAGGCCGTCGCGGTCAAAATCGAACCACAGCGCGGAAGTGCTGAAGCCCTGCCGATGGCCGAGCCCACTCGCTTGGGTCACATCGACGAAGCGCCCGTGGCCGGTGTTCTTGAACAGGCGGTTCTGACCCACGCAGGTGACCAGAATGTCCGGAAACCCGTCATTGTTGTAATCGCCGGCTGCAACCCCCATCCCGTACATTTCGACGTCGAGGCCCGCGGCTTCCGTCACGTCTTCGAACGTGCCGTTGCGATTGTTGCGATACAGGCGCAGGGTCGTGCGGGCGCGCTTGTGCCCCGGCCAATCGTTGCCGTTGATGAGCAGGATGTCCTGCCAGCCATCACAGTCGTAATCAACAAAGGCGCAGCCCGCTCCGAGTGTTTCGGGGAGCAGTTTCCCTCCGTATGCACCGGTATTGTGCTGGAAATGAATCCCGGCCGTTGCGGAAACTTCAACGAGCCGAAATCCCGGGCCGGCACGCCGCTCGAATAGGGTCGCGCGGGAGCGGGACGTACCCGGTCGGCCGGCCAGAAACCCTCCGGCCATCGCGGCAAGGAAAGAGCGGCGGTTCACGGAATATTCACCAGCCCGTTTCGGATGGCGTAGACAACCAGTTCCGCCGTTTTGTGTATGTCGAGCGCATCCATGATGTTCGCGCGGTGAACCGAAACGGTGTTGACGCTCAAATCCAACTCGTCGGCGATCTCCTTATTGGACTTACCGTCCACGATGAGCTGAAGAATCTCGAGCTCACGCGCGGTCAGCGCGGCGTGCCGTTCGCCTTTGAGGGCGGCCGAGCGAGACAGCTGGGGTGCGAGCACCGTCTCGCCGGCGGCAACTTTTCGAATAGCGGCGGCAAGATCCAGATTAACCGCATTCTTTAGGATGTATCCCGAGGCGCCGGCTTCGAGGGCTTGCCGCACCAGAGTGTCTTCTGAATGCATGCTGAGCATGAGCACAGCGACGCCATCCAGGGCTTCAAGAATTCTTTTCGTGGCGACCAGTCCGCTCGTTCCTGGAAGGGCGCAGTCCATCAGGACCACCTGCGGCCGAAGCTGTCGGGCCAGCCGAATGGCCTCCTCGCCGTTGCCCGCTTCGCCGACCACAGTGATATCGCTTTCGTCCTCCAGCATGCGGCGGAAGCCGCGACGGACCAGGTGATGGTCATCCACCAGTAAAACGGAGATCTTACGCGGCGTGTACATCGACCGCCTCGCGCGGAACGTGCAAACGAACTCGCGTCCCCCCCTGCGCAGCCTGGGAGAACTCGATCGAGCCGCCGAGTAGCTCGGCGCGCTCGCGCATGGCCACGAGTCCCATGCCGGAGTTGGATGTCGGGGTCGAGAATCCCTTGCCGTGGTCCTCGACTTCGAGCTCGAGCGCACCATCCAAAAAGCGAAGCCGCACCCAAGCCTTCTTCGCTCCTGAATGCCGGGCCACGTTGTTCAAGGCCTCCTGCAGCACGCGATAAATGTGAATGCCGGAACTGCCGTTCACGGCAAAGGCGGCACCGGACTTTTCATAATCGATCACAACTCCCGTCTGTTTTTCCGTCGTTCGCACGTACCAATCAATCGTGCTCTCCAGTCCCGTCTCGTCGAGCATGACCGGATGCAGAGCCTGCGAGAGGCTGCGCACGTTATCAAGGGTGCTCTGCGCGATCTCGCTCGTTTCGCGCAGCTCGGAACGTAGGGGCGAATTCTCCGGCGCATGCTTTTCTGCGCGCGCGAGCATCGAGCCGATGGCCGTCAGAATCTGGCCGAATTCGTCGTGCAACTCGCGCGAAATATAACGCAGGGTCGACTCTTGCATGGCAATGAGCTTCTGCGCGAGCTCGCTGCGCTGGTTCGACAGCGACGCAATCTGCCCGAACAGCCGACGGTTCGAACGGATCAGGTACAGGCTGGTGAGCAGAATCGCGATGAGCGTGGCCAGAAGGAACAAATAGACCTGCCGCTGCACGCGATCATAGATTTGCGCGGCCAGTCGACTGGCCCGTTCCTCGCGTTCATTGTTTTCGACCAACAGTCGCGCAACGGCCGTGCTCAGCGCCGCTTGACGCGCTTGCAGCGTGATGCGGATCTGCTCGCGCGCGCCCTGTGCGTCGCCCGCCCGCGCCCGCGCGAACATGCGGTCCACGGCGTCCCAAAATTGCGTCAGGGAGGTGGAAAGATAGTGGCTCTGTTCCGGCGTTTCTCGACTGAGCGCCAGTTGCGCCTCGCGTTCGAGGGCGTCGGCGAGATCGGTGTGAATGCGCTCGAATTGCGCACGCCACGCGGTGACCGGATAGGGCTCGTCGTTGTCGAGCATGTCGCGCATGGCCAGACCAAGCGAGTTCAGGTCGTTCTGAACGCGCAGGAGCTGGAGCGAATCCCTGCGGTTGCGATCCGAGATGTCTTTTTGCAGCGCCTTGAGGCCGGAAATCTGAAGTGTGATATAGGCCGAATAAGCCACCACGGCTGCGAGAGTAATGATCAAGCCGACAAACAGCCCTCGGGTTGGCGAGCGATCCGGAGAATCCATCCGGGAAGCATACAACCGTGGCGCGCAAGTTCCAATTCGCAGCCGGAGGGCTCGGGCCTTCTCAACGGAGGCCCTCGACCGCCCAGGGACTTGGTACTGGACCGCGGTCTGCCCGTGTGGCAAGAACAGAAATACAGGGGAGCCGGGGAGTGGCATATACTAAAGCCCGGGATGCCGCGGACGCTCTCGAAATTCCTGAAACGGGCTCAGATCCCTTCTCGACCCTGCCTGGCCGTGCTTCTGGCCGCCCTGTCTCCGCTTCTAAGCTCCTGCGGTTCGCACTCGAGCGGATCCGCTTCGTCTTCTTCTCCGACCCCGCAGCCGTCCTCGGGAACTGTGCTCACCTACCACAACGATATCGCCCGCACCGGGCAGTACCTCGAAGAAACCACCCTGACCACGAGCAATGTGAATTCGTCGTCTTTCGGCAAGGTCGGCTTCCTCGGGGTCCAGGGCCACGTTGATGCCGAACCCTTGTATGTCCAGGGCTTGACGATGGCAGGTGCTGCTCACAACGTAGTGTTCGTCGCGACCGAGCACGATTTGGTCTATGCATTTGACGCCGATACGTTTGCTGAGCTATGGCAGACCTCGGTTCTTGGTTCCGGCGAGACAACGAGCGACCCGCACAACTGCGGTCAGATCACGCCGGAGATCGGTATCACCTCGACACCCGTGATCGATCTCAAGGCCGGCGCACACGGCACCATCTTCCTCGTGGCCATGTCGAAAAGTTCGAGTGGGACGTATTATCAGCGGCTGCATGCGCTTGACATCACTTCCGGCGCCGAGCAGAGTGGCAGCCCGACGACAATCCAGGCTTCTTTCCCCAATGCGCAGGGCCAAACCACCTTCGATCCCTATCAATATGCCGAGCGCGCAGGCCTTCTGCTGATGAACGGGGTTATTTATACGGGATGGACGTCCCACTGCGACGAGGCCCCTTACACGGGTTGGGTGATGGGCTACAGCGAAACGACCCTGGCGCAAACCGCGGTTCTGAACCTCACGCCCAACGGCTCGGAAGGCTCGATATGGATGTCCGGCGCTGGCCTCGCCGCCGATTCATCCGGCTTTGTCTATTTTCTCGACGCGAATGGCACTTTCGACACGACGCTCAACTCGAGCGAGTTTCCAGTGAATGGCGATTTCGGGAATTCATTTCTGAAGCTTTCAACCAGCGGCGGCTCGTTGAGCGTGGCCGACTATTTCACCATGTACAACACGGTCGCTGAGTCGGACAGGGACGAGGACCTCGGTGCCGGCGGCGCGCTGGTCCTCCCGGATATGCAGAACGCGTCCGGCAACACCGTGCATCTGGCGGTGGGAGCGGGCAAAGACGCGAATATTTACCTTGTGAACCGCGATTCCATGGGCAAATTCAACCCGAGCAACGACACGGCCATCTATCAGGAAATCGACGGCATCCTGGGCGGTGGCATATGGTCCATGCCCGCCTACTTCAATGGCACGGTGTACTTCGGCGGCGTGAGTGACGCGATCAAGGCGTTCCCGTTCACGAACGCCCGGCTGGCCACCACGCCGTCCTCACACAGCTCGGAAACCTACGCCTATCCGGGCGCGACGCCCAGCATATCGGCAAACGGCACTTCGAACGCCATCGTTTGGACGGTCGAGAACAGCGGCGGAAACGGCATTCTTCACGCCTATGACGCGACGAATCTCGGCAATGAACTCTACAACAGCAACCAGGCTCCGAACGGCCGGGACAGTTTTTCGGACAACAAGTTCATCACCCCGGTCATTGTGAACGGCAAGGTCTACGTGCCGACGACCACCGGCGTCGCCGTATTCAGTCTTCTCGACTAGCAGCCCCTGTTTGTTTTCTACTGCGACCAGGAGCGAATCCCGGGGTTGGGGCGAAAGCGTGCTGATCACCCCGGGCCCGGCATCTTCGATGGTTGCGCCGTGGCCTTCGTGTACTAAGATGAGACCGTACGGTGGTCTGAAGGATGCCTGGCGCGGCGCTCTGAACGCTCGGGAGGTTGGTTCCGGTATGAGGTCCGTTTCGAAAAACTCGTTTGCGGCTCGGTCCAATCTCAAAATGGGCGGCGATTCCGTGGTCATTTTCAACCTCGGTGCTCTCGAGCGCGGTGGCCTCGCGAAAGTGTCCCGCCTGCCGTTCTCCTTGAAGGTTCTGCTTGAAAACCTGCTGCGCCACGAGGACGGCCGCTTCGTTCGCGCCGACGACGTTCGCGCATTGGCGGCCTGGGATCCGTCGAATGGCGCGGGCAGCGAACGGGAAATTTCGTTCACACCCGCGCGCGTGCTGCTTCAGGATTTCACGGGCGTCCCGGCTGTGGTCGACCTCGCGGCCATGCGCGACGCAATCGGGAATTTGCACGGCGACCCCAAGAAGATCAATCCGCTGCTTCCCGCCGAACTGGTGATCGATCATTCCGTGCAAGTCGACAAATTCGGTGCACCAAACGTTTTCGCCTTCAACGCCGAACTCGAAATGCAGCGAAACATCGAGCGCTACGCCTTTCTGCGCTGGGGCCAGAAGAGTTTCCGGAATTTCAAAGTTGTACCGCCGGACACGGGGATTTGCCACCAGGTGAATCTTGAGTATCTGGCGCGCGTTGTTTTCCGCGAAGAGCAAGACGGCGAGACGGTTGCCTTCCCCGATTCGCTGGTGGGCACCGACTCGCACACCACAATGATCAACGGTTTGGGCGTGTTCGGCTGGGGCGTCGGAGGAATCGAGGCCGAAGCGGCTATGCTGGGGCAGCCGCTCTCGATGTTGATTCCCGCCGTCGTCGGATTCAACCTGCGCGGCCGCTTGCCGGAAGGCGCGACGGCCACCGACCTGGTGCTCACCGTGACGCAGATGCTGCGCAAGAAGGGCGTGGTCGGCAAATTTGTCGAGTTCTACGGTGCGGGTCTATCCAATTTGACTCTTCCTGACCGGGCCACGATTGCCAATATGGCGCCCGAATACGGCGCCACCATGGGATTCTTTCCGATCGACTCGGAAACACTCGCTTATCTGCGCTTCACGGGGCGCAGCGAGGATCAGGTTCGGCTGGTCGAGGCGTACGCGAAAGAGCAAGGCCTGTTCCGCACCGACCAGACTCCCGACCCGGTTTTTTCCGATCGCCTGGAACTCGATCTCGCCAACGTGGTTCCCACCATGGCCGGCCCCAAGCGCCCGCAGGACACGGTTCCGCTGGCGCAGGCGAAATCCGCTTTCGCCCAATCGTTTGAAGGTCGACCGAAGCAGGTCAGCGTTCGCAACAACGGCGACCATTTCGACCTGAGCGACGGCTCGGTTGTCATTGCCGCGGTCACAAGTTGCACGAATACATCGAACCCATCGCTCATGTTGGGCGCCGGGCTACTGGCCAAGAAAGCCGTGGAGCGCGGCCTTACGACCAAGCCCTGGGTCAAGACCAGCTTTGCGCCGGGATCGAAGGTTGTGACCGACTACATCGAGAAAGCCGGATTGTGGCCGTATCTGGAGTCCTTGCGTTTCCATTTGGTCGGCTACGGGTGCACCACCTGCATCGGGAACAGTGGCCCGCTCGCGGAATCGATCGGCAAAGCCATTAAGGACAACAATCTCGTGGCCGTTTCGGTGTTGAGCGGCAATCGCAATTTCGAAGGACGCATCAATCCCCTCTGCCGGGCGAATTATTTGGCCTCGCCGCCCCTGGTCGTGGCCTACGCGCTGGCTGGACGGATGGACTTCGACATCGTCAACGAGCCGCTTGGCAACGACAAGGCCGGCCGACCCGTTTTCCTGCGCGACATCTGGCCGACGCCGCAGGAAGTCGAAACGGCCATGCGCAGTTCGGTTTCAAGCGATATGTTCCGCAAAGAGTACGCCGATGTCTTCACGGGCGATGCACGGTGGCGGTCCCTGCCGGTTCCCGAAGGTGATTTGTACGCCTGGGACGACAGGTCGACGTACATCAAGAACCCGCCTTATTTCGCGAATATGGGCGCAAAGCCAGGGGCACTGGCGGATCTCGACGGTCTGCGCGCGGTAGCCGTATTAGGCGACAGCGTCACGACCGACCACATCTCCCCCGCCGGTTCGATCCAGCCTGATTCCCCGGCCGGGCAGTACCTGATCGCGCACGGCGTTCAGCCCAAAGACTTCAATTCCTACGGCGCGCGCCGCGGCAATCATGAAGTGATGATGCGCGGCACGTTCGCGAACATTCGCCTGCGCAACCAGCTGGCGCAGGGAGCCGAAGGCGGCTGGACCATTCACCAGCCGAGCGGCGAACGGGTGACGATCTACGACGCAGCGATGAGATATCGCGAGGAAGGCGTTCCTCTCCTGGTTATCGCCGGCAAGGAATATGGCTCAGGCTCTTCGCGGGACTGGGCCGCCAAGGGCACCATTCTGCTCGGCATCCGCGCGGTACTCGCGGAGAGCTTCGAGCGCATACACCGCAGCAACCTGGTCGGCATGGGGGTCCTGCCGCTTGAGTTTTTGCCGGGGGAGAATCTGAAGACGCTTGGCCTGACCGGCCTCGAGGTTTTCTCCATCGAAGGCCTGGCCCAGAATTTCGGGCCGCGAAAGAAAATGCGGGTTCGCCTGCGCGGCCAGAACGGCCAGAGTGAATTTGATGCCATCGCACGCGTCGACACGCCGTTCGAAGTCGCTTACTACCAGAATGGCGGCATCCTCCACTACGTTCTGCGCCAGATGCTTGGATAACCGGCAGCTTCGCCTGTTCTTGTATTAGCTCTTCAGTAAATTAATTGCAAGCTGCTTGACATTCGCCCACTCAGGCCGCAGAATCCGCCATATTGTGGGTCGAGCCGATCCGCGCAGTCGTGTGCGACGCGCTTGCGAGGGGTCGACCTGGATCGCGAACAGCTGGGCCGCCGAGCAGAGGGGTCTGCCGGGGCGGATTGCGATAAGGCCTGAATCTCAGGGTTCCCAGAGGCACCATGCTACCCAGTCCCATGGCGTTCCTCAGGTTTCTGTTTCTCTTGGCGGTCTTTGTATGCCTGCCGATCGTGACCGCCGCTCAGCAGCCTGTTCCCGCCCGCATCCGGCAGCCCATCGATGAAGCCAAGTTGACCGTCCTCAAGGGCAATACCTACCCGCTGGCGCGGGTGGAGTTCGATCGTGGCCCTGCGGCGTCGGACCTCCCGCTGAACCGCATGCTCCTCGTGCTCAAGCGCAGCCCGCAACAGGAAGCCGCCCTCGAAGCCCTACTCGACGCGCAGCAGGATAAGTCTTCGCCAAACTACCACGGCTGGCTCACGCCGGAGGAGTTCGGCAAGCAGTTCGGGCCGGCCGACCAGGACATCCAGGCGATCACCTCCTGGCTCTCAGGGCATGGGTTCCAGGTGAGCAGGATATCGAAGGGCCGCTTGATCATCGAATTCTCGGGCAACGCAGGCCAGTTGCAGGCTTCATTTCACACCGCAATCCACAAGTACACAGTCAACGGCGAAGACCACTGGGCGAATTCATCCGACCCCCAGATCCCTGCGGCCCTGGCCCCGGTCGTCGCCGGGATTGATTCGCTCAACAACTTCCCGCGGCGGCCGATGAGCGAGCTGGTGGGAACTTTCTCTCGCAACAAAGTGACCGGCAAAATCACCCTGGTTAAGCCCGCCTTCACCTTCCCCTATCAGAATACGGAGTTGTACGCGCTCGGCCCCTACGATTTCTCGACCATCTACAACGTTGCTTCGCTTTGGACTTCTGGCCTCAACGGCTCGGGACAGCGCATCGGGATCGTGGCTGAGACCGACATCAACCCGCAAGATTTCAGCGACTTTCACGCGATCTTCGGACAGACGAGTCCGGCTCCGGTGCTCAACGTCATCCATGACGGCCCGGACCCGGGAGTCACTGGTGACGAGCCAGAAGCGGATATCGACACGCAGTGGTCGAGCGGCATTGCACCCGGGGCCACGGTTGACTTCGTGGTGGACGAGTCGACCGAGACGACGGCCGGTGTTGATCTGTCCGCTGAGTACATCGTGGACAACAACCTCGATCCAGTAATGAGCGAAAGCTACGGTCTCTGCGAATTGGGGCTGGGCACGACAGGGAACACCTACCGCAGCGAACTTTGGGAGCAAGCGGCCGCGCA
>DASPVZ010000018.1:0-46735 GCA_035622135.1 Candidatus Cybelea sp.
CGTAAGACCTATCAATTGATGGTTCCTTATTGGCCTGATGTCGCAAAAGACCAGTCCGCGACAAAAGCAGACAGAGAATTTGCTCGAGCATTTGACTCCAAACAACTTGTTGTTTTCTCACAATCGTTAGACAAAGCCGAAGGCAAAAATACGAGAATTGTTCGTACGAAGCCTCAAGACGAGATTCTTAAATTGAAACAGGAACAAGGCAAAAATATCTTGCTCGGCGGCGTAGCTATCCCTTCACAACTCATTGAGCTTGGTCTGGTGGATGAATTTCATTTTGTCGTTCAGCCAATCATTGCTGGAGAAGGGAGACGGTTGCTAGAAGGTGTTAGCCTCCAGGAGAAATTACAATTAAAACTTGCCGAGTCAAAGATTTTTAAATCAGGATGTGTTGCGCTTCGTTACCTGAAACAATGACAGAAAGGTCAAGAGTCCTGCATTGGAAAGCGCCTGATGTTGGAGCGCCGAATTATGAAGGCTGCCACAATTCGATGGGGTTCCCCTCAGGATCATGCAGACGAGCGAAGCGCCCGTTGGGATAAGATTGCGGGTCAATCTTAACCTCAATTCCTGCCGTTCGTAGCTGGGCTACCATTTTGTCGAGGTCATGCACTCGAAAGTTCACCATCCAAACCTTTTGAGGGTCGCCGAAATACTTGCTCGTTTCGGGAAAGGGAGTGAAGACGGTCGGTCCGGCCTCTTGCTGCCAAACGGGTGCCCCCTCGCTCGTTGGTGTGAGCGCGATCCCCAAGTGTTGCAGGTACCAGTTCCCCAACGCTTTGGGATCATGCGCTCGGAAGAACAACCCTCCGATTCCGGTCACTTTTTCCATTTCCGTTCCTCCCGATTCATGTTTAGCAGCAGCTTCCCTCGCAGGACTCGCTGGCTGTGCGGGGTTCTGTGCCGCCATGGCTAATTCAATCTGGGGCAGAATGAAGCTGGACCCGAAAGTATATGACAAGAGTTGAAGTAATTGGCGCCTTTGGAAGCTCATTTCATCCTCCTCCCGAGGCTTTGTGCGAGCTCCTCTACGATACCTGCTGGGGATGGAGTTCGGAAGGCGTTCAATTCCCAGCGTCCAGCCATCCGCGCCTACGGGAGTTGCTCAGAGCATCTCCAGAATGAGACCAATTAGCGCCTCGACCATGTATGAGACTGGTTCTAGTTGTTCAAGGGAGCAATCGGATCCTAATCGTTCGCATAAGACGATTTCTCAATGGGCATACTTGACCGAACATCCATAGGGCCGTGAGGTCGGGGTGCTGACGGCTTTACCCGCCATCGCTTCCTCCAAAGCCTGCGAGACGTAGTTGGTCGCCGTGGCGATATCGCTCTGGTCCGTGGTGGCTTTGCTGTCGATCGCGCCGTCGTAGATGAGCAGGCCTTCCGGGTTGATGATGAACATGTGTGGGGTGGTCTTGGCAGCATAGAGCCGGCCGACGTCCCCTTGTGGATCTAAAAGAGCAGCGGTGGGTACAGCGTTCATGCGCTTCAGATATTCGTTCTCCTGCTGGGCGGTGACATAGCCCTGCTGGCCGGGCGCGGAAGAGATTACCGTGAACCAGATCACGCCTCGCGAAGTCCACTCCTTTTGCAGGCGCTGCATATTGCCGCTCTCGTAATGCTTCCGCGTGTACGGACAGCCGTTGTTGTGCCATTCCAAAACAACGTACTTCCCGCGATACTCGGAAAGTTGGTGCATCTGACCATTGCTGTCGGTCGCCTTAAAGTTCGCTGCGGGTTCACCCACTCTTTGCCCATAGCACAAACCGGCAAGTACAGTGGTAACGGCCACACTGCATAGTAAATTCCTTTTCATGATCTCCCCCATTAGTTTTGCTTGGACTGCCCG
This sequence comes from Candidatus Cybelea sp., assembly GCA_035622135.1. Lineage (GTDB taxonomy): Bacteria > Acidobacteriota > Terriglobia > Acidiferrales > UBA7541 > Palsa-295. The sequence goes on from DASPVZ010000018.1 coordinate 1,859, forward strand.
GGACCTTGGCCCGATGATTGGAGAACGCGAACATCTACCAGGTATGCCGTTCCGGACACAACCATCACGCCCTTTATGCGCGAGATCGGCTTCAACAGATGATTCGACTTCTTAAGATGGAGAACAAGACCTCCCGGTGTGGCGCTGACGTTCTGCGGCGCGGCGTTTTCTATCTGTTCCGGCTCTAACGGAAAGAATTGAGGGGAAGCGATCACTTTTCGAGCTCTCAGCCGCAGCCGGAATTCCCCTCCGGCGGAAGTTGCCGAGATCTTCCAGCCCTCCGGAATTGGCTTCGGTAGTTGCCGCCGCGTAGATTCAAACAATGCTGCATTCGAACTCGCCGTACCGTGGTCTCTTACAGGAAGCTCCAAGACCAGCTGCTTCTGCCCGGGGATACAGATCTCTTGACAAATCAAATAGTGAACATGCGCGATCATTTGCTCGGTCGCACCCTCGGTTAATCCGGAAGGCGTTCGAATCACGACGGGGAGTAAGACCTGATGTTCGTAGCCATAATCCACGAGGGGAGGCGTCGAAAGTCGGATCGGGTAGGGCCATTGAATCGAATTTGCCTGGAACCCCGTGGGCAACGTCCACTCAATCCGAGGCGGCTCCCCCGAGTCACCGGGATTGACCCAATATGTGTGCCACCCCTCCTGCAGATCGAATCGGACGCCCAACTGGAGTTGCTGATGCGGCACAATCGACTCTTCCTCCGAGACCAGTTCCACCCCCACATGTTCGTCCGCGGGATTTTGGGCAAGCACCGTCGTGGGCAGAAAGAGCCACGCGGCTCTAACCAGAAGGTGGCAGACCGAGCAAAAAATGATGCAGCGATGTAGCATCGATGAGGGCGTACCTACGCTCTCCCCGTCTTCCATCTGATGCCGATCCAGCGGGGACAAAGTCTCAACTGCATGACGTTGGGACCCGCTCAGCATACTTACGATGCCGGATCATTACACATCGTTACATGCCGATCGATTTAGCCTGTCTAGATTGCGATTTATGAGATAAGTGAATAGATTCTGGGCCTTGTGTCACGGGAACAGCTTGTATCTCCCATGGTTTGACCCTGCTCATCATGGATGCTATAAAAGATCAGCGAACCTCCTGCGGTGGGGCCGTGGCGCAGTTGGGAGCGCGCCTCGATGGCATCGAGGAGGTCGTGGGTTCGAATCCCATCGGCTCCACCAGCTCTTGACGGAAGTTACACAGGGTAGCGCGCGGGCCCATCGAGTCCACGACAGCGAATATCCTTGCGGCCGCGTTGTGGCACACCACCCAAACCCAGCCATTCCTGCTCCTCGCCGACGCTGCATCCTTCGAAATAAGCACCCAAGACCATGTGTCAGTGTAAACGGGAATCCGCGAAAAAATCCGCTATCCAAGGCGCAATGTTAGATTGAGCTTTCGGCTTGTTCGAGAGGCGCTAACCGAGGATGGCGCGAGCTGTCTTCAACCACCACGCTGAGTGTCGAGTGTGTGCGCAGGCCCCCTGCCCATTTTCGGGGCGATCTTGTTGCCGGTCGCGACCGCGTTTGTGGCCCGCTACATCCCGGCACTGGGCTCCCTCCTTGCAGCTATCCTGGCCATGTCACGGGCAAGCCTTAACGGACTGTTTCGATTTCTCTGGGTTACTTTGCTGACTAGCACGCGGCGCTGGTCCCTGACCGAGGGGCACTCTGGCGTGGATCGTCGTGCCGCGGTTCAGTTGCGAATCGATCAAAAACTGTCCTTTCAGCAACTTGATCCGTTCGCGCATGCTGACCAGCCCCAGACCCGGGCTTTTCATGGCCGCCTCGGGGTCAAAGCCCAGTCCCGAATCGCGCACGATGAGCCAGATGGCATCCGACGTTTCAAACAGGACAACTTCGAACTTCTGTGCCCCACTGTGCTTGGCGGAATTATGCAAGGCTTCCTGCATGACTCGGAACAGAGAGAGCGATACCTCCGGCGGCAGAGGAATTGGCAAATCTTCGCTCTTGAAGTCGATCTCTACCTTCTGCTGGCTCGCGAACTCTTTGCAGAAGCTGCTTATGGACTTAACCAGGCCGAGATATTCCAGCTTTGGAGAGTGCAGCGTGTGCGCCAAGACTTGGATGTCGGTGCATAGCTCGTCGATTTGTTTCAGTAGTCCGTCCATCGCGGTCCGATGTTCAGCGAGGGCACCTGGAACCGATTTTCTGAGTTGATCGAATCTGATCTCCAGAAGCGCCATACGTTGACCGATATCATCGTGAAGGTCTCTCGCGATTCGCGTACGTTCGCGCTCCTCGGCATCAATCAACCTTCGGCTCACGCTTAGGCGGGCCTCCTCGGCCATCCTGCGCAGCTGGAACACGAGTCCAACAATCATCAAGGAAGCGACGAGAAAAGCGACGATGGCTATGTCGTCGAGCGGGTCGTCAACGCGGAAGGAGTAGGCGGGGGGCGCAAGATGCGCCAAGCACACAGCCGCGGCGACCGAGGCCACGACGGATAAAACAAAGCGGCCGACGCGGGCCAAGAACACGACCACAACGACATATAGCAGGGCCGTCGTCGTCGGATTCCAACGCAATCGGTAGCTGGCCACGGCTAGGGATACCAAGGCCGTGCTGGCCAGTATGCATTGCGCGAATGCATGCTGGGATTGTTTGGTTGCCAGCTGCTTGAGGATGCCCTCTCGATAACGCCGTCGGACCGATTCGGCTAGGTCGCGGATCGACTCCATTACGTTTCGAAAGGTTCGAACCAGCAGCGTGTGTTCGTCAGCGAGCTGCATGAGGGTAGCTTTTTTTATGGATTTAAAGGGAATCGACAACTGTCAATTTTGACAGGTGCGCATTTGGAGCCATTTTCCGCCCCCCGCGTGTCGTCCGCCGCGCTGCGCCAAATTGGTATACAACGGGCCAGGTATTGGGCCGCCCCTACTCTTCTCTTTATACCATCGTTTCGGGCTCCTGTCGTAGCCTCGGGCCCCGAACGGGCGATTGGCGCAAAACGGCAGGGGTCGCGTGCCGCAAGCCGGACAAGCTGCGCATGGACATTTCGATACCCAACCTGCGCGCTCGCGGCCTCGGCCGCGCTCGAGCGCGGAGTGCCGGGAAAGGCTATTCGGAGAACCTCTTGCTCGGCGTAGCCTGCTTCTCGATCTGAAGCTCCCAGATGTCGGCCTCCTCTTCATCTGCGCCCAGGAGCCAACGGGCGAAGAAGTCTCCGCGCCGCATGATCACATAGCTGTTGATGGGCATGTAGCTGTGCCGCATCCCCGGAAACACAAACATCTCGAAGCGCTTATTGGCCTTGATCAGCGCATCGGCTACGCGCATCGTGTTCACCATGCTCACGTTGTCGTCCATGTCGCCGGTGGTGAGCATGAGGTGGCCCCGGAGGTTCTTGGCGATCTCGGAATTCTTGTCGATCTCATAGATGAACCGCTGAGTCCCGTCCTTCTGGGTCTCTTCGCGGACGCCGTGGTATTTCTCGCTCCAGAAATGGTTGTAAACGTTGTTGTCGTGGTTGCCGGATTCCGACCAGGCGGCCTTGAAGAAATCGGGGTACTGCAGGATGGCTGCCGTCGACATGAATCCTCCGCCGGAGTGTCCCCAAATCCCGACACGAGAGCTATCGATGAACGGATAGCGGGCAGCGAGCTGCTCGGCAGCGTCCTTTTTATCGGCGAGGCCGTAATCGCGCAAGTTTCCGTAACCGTAGCTGTCATACCACTTGTCGCGCTGCGGGCTGCCACCGCGATTCCCTACTTCGATGACGATGAACCCGAGTTGCGCGAGCGGAATGTTGGGGCTCTTGGGCGTGAACGTCTTGTTCACGGATTCCGTTTGCGGACCGGGATAGACGTACTCGATCAGCGGATACCGGCGGTGGGGGTCGAAGTCGAACGGCTTGTACATTACACCATAGAGGTCGGTGATGCCGTCATCCGCTTTCACGCGAAAGACTTCCGGATATTTGAAGCCCGCTTGGAGGGCGCGGTCCATATCCGTGGTTTCCAGTTCAACGAGCTCGGTGCCCTGCGCGTCGAGCAGGACGGATTTGGGCGCCGCATCCACGCGCGAGTAGGTGTCGACGAAGAATTTGCCGTCGTCCGGTGCATCGGCCACGTGCGAAAAGTTGCCCGGGGTAAGGAGCTTCAGATTCGAGCCGTCCAGTCCCACCCGATAGAGGTGCGTGTAATAGGGATCCTGCTTCGGTTCGCGCCCGTTTGCGGTGAAATACATCACGCGCGCCTTCTGATCGATAGAGACGATCTCGTCGGTCATGTATTCGCCGGATGTGATCTGGTTTTTGACTCTGCCGTCGCTGCCATAGAGATAGTAGTGCGCCCATCCGTCGCGCTCGGACCACCAGATGAGATCCCCGTTGCCCGCGAGCCGCAGCGGCCGCACGTCCATCCACACGTTCGAGCGTTCCTGAATCAGGTTCTTTGCCGCGCCGGTCGAAGTGTCCGCGACGAGAACATCGATGCGGCGAAAATCGCGGCTGGTGGTGGTGAAGAAGAGCTTGTCGTGAGTTTCCGAGAGCCAACGACTCATCGGTTGGATGAGTGCGGAGGGGCCTTCTTGCAATTCGCGCTGCTCGCGGACGTCCTGGCGGTCGACTTCGCGCATCGGCGCGTCGGCGATCGCAACGTACTGTCCCGGGAAGTCCTTTGTCTGAACCAGGATGTGCTGCCTCGATGCCACGTCGAAAATCTGAATTTCCGGGACGCTTACCATGTCTTCGCCGGGCAGGTCGTATTTGTAGGTTTCCAGCGTCGGGCGAGGGCTGGCCAGCGAATGAATCACCCAGAGAGGCGCAACTTTGCGATCATCGGAGCGCTCGACGGCGAACTTGGTCGAATCCTGAGACCAGTGAACCGTAATCGGCGGGAGGCGCATGCCCGCCTTGTTCACCTCGCCCTTGTCCTCTTTCTTTACCGCTTCTTCCTGTTCGGGCAGGATGTGGCGCGCGTAGCTGTAATCCACCACGCCATCGGTGGTCAGTTGCGTTTCGATGACGGATGAATCGCCCGGCTTTTTGGCGGCTTTGGCATAGTTCGCAGCGTCCATCATGTACAGGTTGTAGCCCCGGGCAAAGACGACGGTTTTGCCGTCGGGGGAAATCGAGGCCCATTTCGGACGCTTCGGCGGCGCCTCGAAATTGTCGAGACGCCTAACGTTGCCGGTGGCCAGGTCATATTCGAAGTATAGGGTTCGCGTGTCCGGCGGTTTTTCTTCTTTGCCCTCCTCCGTCTTCTCGTTTTCCTCTTTCTTCTCCTGCTTGTTTTGCTCGCCCTTTTCGGCTCCTTTTTTCTGCGCGCCTTCCCCTTGCAGCACCTGCTGGTTCCCGGTCGTCTCCTCGATGTCTTCCTGGCTCTTTTCCGGTTTGGGCTCGTTGGGAACGACTGCGTTCTTGCGAATCTCGACCTCGAACCGCATCTTCGTATCTCGATCAAGCAGGCGTAGATGCTTCACGGGAAGGTGCTGCGCGTCGTAGGGAAAATTCGTAAGTGTGGAAAGGGCCGCCGCGATCTTCGCATTGTCCCACAGGGGTAGTTTCGATTTCTTCAGTGGATCGACGACCCAGTATCGCGTGCCGTCCGTGGTTTGATAGCTGTACCAGAACCGGTCGGAGGTTTCGAACCAATGCGGCGTGACGGAGGTATCGAAAATGAGCTTGTCTATTTGTTCCGGCATGAACCGCGCGGCGAGTTGGTAGTTCGGGCGCGGCCGTACGGCTGACTCCTCTTCTCCTGATGCAGCCGCGTTTGTCGAAGACGAGTCATTTTGCATTTGTCCGCGCATGCCAGCGACCAGAACGAGCGCACCTGCCATAAGAGCCAAGCGAAAAAGCCACATGCGGCTGCTGCGCCGGTGCAGCACAAAGACCGCTTTTTCAATTTTCATCGATTCTCCGATCAGCGCGTCCTCAATTCGCCCTGGCCCGAGCCTCAGGGACCGCAGATGATAGAACAAGTGGAGATGGGTGCCGAAATAATTCGGCTTCGCTCGAACCCGGCCTCGAGCGGGTCGGCCAGACTCCGTCCGGTGGGCGAACGCTGTTCGGCGACGAGCCGGGGTCCAAGTGCGAATCGGAAAGCGGTTAGACGATCACCTGGTCGAGCAGCTGCTGGACGGCGCGCTGTGCTTCAAGGATCGAGCAGCGGTGATCCATTGCGCCGGCGAGATCTGTGTTCGCGAATGCAATGCGTCCGAACGGCCCGCGACGCAGAATCTCGCGCGGCGCGGGTTTGCCGTCGAGGCCGAAAAAGAAACCGGGCTGCGGGCTCAAATAGGCGTGCCCCCAGCGATTTAGAATGATGCCCGCGATGTCCCGGCGCGCATCGAACCCGGCGCGCGCAAACATGTCCGTGAACTGTTCGCGAATCTGGCGTTCATAGTCGCGAAAGGAGGTCGAAAACAGTTCCGCACGGCCGCGAATGCCCTGTTCCTCTGTGGACATTCCCGGATAGGAAAACAGAACCTTCAGCGACACGGCTACCGGCAAATCGGGGCCGACCGAATCGGCATCGATTCCGCAGGTCGCTTGCCGACAGACATCGAAATAGTTTCCGAAGCCTTCGAACCAGCGGCAGCCGCTGATACCCATTTTGTAAAGGAATCGCCAGTTTCGCAGGGCCACGTTGGCCATCATGCAGGGCGAGCGGTAGAACTGTGCGTAGGCGGCCCGTTGTGCTTCGGGCAGGTCGCGGATGATTTCCTTCGTCGTCCAGGATCCACCGGCCATGACAACCGAGCGGGCGCGCACGCGACACAACTTGCCCCCTCGCGTATAGACCACGGTAACCGTATGCGATCGATCCGGGGGGCCGTCATGCTTCAGATATACCGCCGTGGCACCCACGCGAATTCGGACTCGCGCGCCGGCCACATCGAGCGAACTGAAATTCACGCTGTTTCGGCAAACGGCGTCGATCGTGTGCGGGCCCGCGATTGAGCCGGGAATCAGGGTTTTCGTGATCAACCGCGCGAAGGCCGTATTGCCGTCCGGAAACATCTGCACGCTTTGGCTGTCGTCGGGATCGAGCGGATGCAGCAGGTCGGCTGCGTAGTCGGAGAAGGCGGAAAGCGCGTCGGGACCCAACCCCGAACCGCCGCCCTCGACCGGCGACAGAAAATCGCGGATGGTTTCGCGGCTGATCCCGTAGCGCTCGATGTAGTGCTGTTCGAGGGTGAGGGAGTCGAGGCGGCGCGAGATTTCGTCGCCTTCATACTTCGGCGGCGTGAACTCTACCGGACCCCTCGCGGTTCCCGAAAACCACTCGTACAACTCATGACGCGTCTTCTCCGATACGGGAGCGCCCCCAAGCTTCGTGCCCAGCGGATCGGTCACCCACAGACCCGGTTTGTGGCCGAATTTGGCCCCGAAATAGAATCCGTACTCGCCACGCGCGAGTCCGGCCGATTCGTAGGGCGTGCGCGACAGTGTCATCTTGGGCTCGGGGCCGCTCCAGGTCTGGTAGGTCAGTTTTGGGGTCGTCATGCCGATCGAGTCGTAGAATCGGCCGATGAAGCTGTAAGGATACGGCGTTAGATAAATCGCGGAGCCTTGATGCGCAATCAGCCGGTGCCCGTCGACGACGAACTCGTTCCGTTTGGCCTCGCCGCCAAAGATAGGATGATTTTCGAGCACGAGCGTCGTCATCCCCCTGCCGCCGAGGCGCTCAAAGAAGAGAGCTGCGGCGAGTCCGCTGATTCCGCCACCAACAATCACGCAGTCATACGTTTCCTTCGTGTCGACCAGATCGGCAGGGAGGGTTTCGAACGCGCCGTCGCGAATCTGGTGCCCGGCCGTAAGCACCTCGAGCGTGTTGCCGTTCGAGTGCGCGTAATCCCCTTCGCCTCCGTATCCGGTCCAGTCGTCCGGAGCGGCCCCTCCGGCCGTGGCCGGCTGCTCAGCCCTGCGCAGGGGCTCGAGCAACAGCCCGCCGGAGGCCGCAAGCGCTCCGCCCAGGAAATCGCGGCGGGTGATCGCCTCATCCATGCCGAGTGCGTGATCGGAGCGATTTTTCGGATCGGACATAGGTCGAGTTCTGGATCAGCAGAATGCGACTACTTCCACGGCTTGAACCAAGAGTAGCCGACGGTAAACAACAGGGAGACGTTGTAACCCGGGTTGTGTCTGCCGAGACTCGCACTTGAAAGATGGGCGAGCGAGCCTTCGAAAAAGACCGCACGGCGCGGTCTGGTGAACAGATGCGTGCCGACCACGAATTGCGGGGTGAAGTTCACATAGGAGGTGTTGCCGGGCGGGATGTTGTTCGTGGTGAAGACGATCCCGCCTGCGGCGGCCACATACGGCGCGAATTTCTGTCCGCGGGTGAAATTCCATTGCCAGATGACCGGCTTGAAGCTGCCGCCGTAGACCGTGCCGCTTGGCGTGAAGAAGGTATAGACGGGCATGGCGTCGACGGCCCATTCAAAATTCCCGCGCAACAGCCACGGTAGATGTTGGCCCGTGAAGATGCGCCCGACCCTCCCGCCGGCATAGAAGAATTGCGTGTTACTCGACTTGCCGAGCCCCGAGCCGCCCCCGACCAGCGGCCCAAGCTCCCAGGCGCCCGTGGTCAGGGAATCGGTGAGCCTGTCCTGCGCTGCGGCCGCAGCAGCGAAAAACAAGAGCGCCGCGATGAGGCTTGCGATTCTCACAGTCCGTGAGCCTATGCCAGCCTGACAACAGGGGTCAAGCTAGAGCCTCGGCTGATTCTCTGCAGAAAAGCGCGGGACTTTGCGCCGGTTCGTTTTAGAATGACGCGCTAATGGCGAAGATCACGTTTCTAGGCGCAGCCGGCACGGTCACGGGCTCGAAATACCTGGTCGAGACGGGCGGCAAGAGGCTGCTGGTCGATTGCGGCCTCTTCGAGGGTTCGCAGGAACTCGCTCAGCGTAACTGGGAGAAATTCTCGATCGATCCTTCGACCATCGATTGGATTCTTCTGACGCACGCGCACATCGACCATACTGGCTATCTGCCGCGCCTGGTCCGCTTCGGCTTTCGCGGCCCGATTTACGCCAACGCCGCGACGGATGAGCTTTGCGGCTTGCTGTTGCCCGATTCGGCGCACCTGCAGGAAGAAGAAGCGCAATTCCGCGCGAAGAAGAAGTCTAGCCGCCACGACCCTCCCCTACCGCTCTATACCGTTGCCGAAGCTCAGCAGGCGCTCGAGCAGTTTCGCGAGATCCCGCGCACGGGCCCGTTCACGATCAGCGCGCAATTTTCCGTCCGTCCTCACAATGCGGGACACATCCTCGGCGCGTCCTGGCTGGAGTTGACCATCGCCGAAAACGGCAAGCAGACCCTGGTGGTCTTCTCGGGTGACCTTGGCCGGTATGATCAGCCCATCCTGCACGATCCGGAATCCCCGGCCCGCGCCGACTTCCTCCTCTGCGAATCTACCTACGGCGACCGCGACCATCCTGCCGGGTCGCCGGAAGATGCCCTCGCCGAGGTCATTTCCGGCACCGCAAAACGCGGCGGCGCGGTCGTGATTCCCTGCTTTGCCGTCGACCGCACGCAGCTCGTCATGTACTACCTGCGCCAGCTAGAACAGGAGCAGCGCATCCCGCGTTTGCCTGTTTACATCGACAGCCCGATGGCCATCAGCGTCACGGACCTGTACGCGAAGCACCACGAGGACCATACGGTCGGATTCCAGCACGAAGAGGAGGGCAACCTCGATCCCCTGAACCTGCACGAAGTTCACATGACGCGCACCGCAGAGGAATCGAAGAAAATCAATGATGTCGTTTCACCCTGCATCATTCTTTCGGCAAGCGGCATGGCCACCGGTGGCCGCATCCTGCATCACCTCGCCCGACGTTTGCCCGATTCGCGCAACACCGTGCTCCTGGTCGGATATCAGGCCGAAGGCACGCGCGGGCGTTTTTTGCAGGATGGAGCCAAATCCATCCGTATTTTCGGCGAGCAGGTCCCCGTGCGCGCGCAGGTCGTTGAGATGGCGCAGCTGTCGGCGCATGCGGGCCAAAGCGAGTTGCTGCGCTGGCTCTCGGGTCTCGAGGCGCCGCCACGACAGACCTTCCTCGTCCATGGCGAGCCAACCCCGCTCGGGAGCTTTCGTGACGCGATCGTCAGCAAGTTCCGCTGGAACGTCACGATTCCCGCCTACCTCGAATCGTTTGATCTCGGCTGATTGCCGGGGGAGACCCGCCCGGTGCCGGGTTAGCTTGACAGAGTCGAGGGGCTCTGATTCATTTGCGAAACACGGCCCATCGCCGGGTGCCGGTTGCCACCATCGCCGTTCTGGCCACGACCGGAGTCGTCACAAGCCTGCAATGCGTCTTTCACAGCCTGCTCGATTCGCTTGAGCGAACGCCGAATGCACTGGCGCGGCACGAGTGGTGGCGGTTGATCACTCCCCTGTTCGTCCATGCGGGCGGCTGGCGGCAGATCGCTTTCAATTTCCCAGCCATTTTCATTCTGGGCTCCTTGGCCGAGCGCATTTTCACCCGCCGCCAATGGCTCCTGCTGTACTCACCGCCGGACTCGTGGGAAAGATTGCCGGCTACGCCTGGCAGCCGTACGGCGCCGGTGCCTCGGTTGCGGGGGCCGGCCTGCTGGGGGCCTGGCTAGCTGGCTCCTCCTGGCGCCGAAGACGATTCCAGCCCGGGCTGGCAGCGTCGGAATGCTGCTTGGAGCCGTACTCCTCGTCACCGCTCGTGACATTCATGGTCCGCCGATTCTTGCCGGCGCAGGTTTGGCGTGGGCCATGCTGAGGAAGCACGAACCCATCAGGGAGCAGGACGTCGCGGCGGTTTCAACTTCGGATACTCGGGCAGCCCGGCCAGCTCGAAGGCCGTGTGGGCCAGCGCGATATGCGAATAGGCCTGCGGGAAATTTCCCAGCATGCGCTTGTCCTTCGGATCGTATTCTTCTGCCAGCAACCCGACGTCATTGCACAGCTCGACCAGCTTTTTGAAAAGGCGACTGGCCTTGGCACGTTGTCCCATCAGCACGTAATTGTCGGCAAGCCAGAAGCTGCAAATCAGAAACGTGCCTTCGCCGGCAGGCAACCCGTCTTGTGCCTGGTCGGTTTTGTATCGCAGGACAAAGCCATCGTGGGCCAATTCGCGCTCGATAGCGCGAACCGTTCCCTTGACGCGGGGGTCGGTCGCGGGAAGAAATCCGACCTTCGCAATCTGTAACAGGCTCGCGTCGACATGTTTCGAGCCGTAGAACTGCACGAAACTGCCTAGCTTTGCGTCATAGCCGTTGCGGCAGACGTCCTGGTGTATCTCCTCGCGCACGGCGCGCCAGCGGTCCACGGGGCCTCTGAGCCCAAACTGCTCGGCGCTCTTGATGGCACGGTCGAACGCCAGCCAGGCCATCACTTTCGAGTGCGTGAAATGACGCCGCGGACCTCGCATTTCCCAAATGCCGTTGTCCGGCTTCCGCCATACTTTTTCCAGGTGTTTGAGCAGTGCGACTTGGAGGCCCCTCTCGGCCTTGGTCTCCTGATGACCGGCGTGATGCGCGTAATGCATGGCGCTCATCACCTCGCCATAAATGTCAAGCTGCAGCTGCTCGGATGCAGCATTGCCGACCCGAACGGGGCGTGAATGGTCGTATCCGTCGAGCCATTTGACTTCTCGCTCGTATAGCTCCCGCTCGCCTCCCACCCCGTACATGATCTGCACCTGATCGGGGCTCCCGGCAACGGCGCGCAGCAGCCATGCGAGCCACTCTCCCGCCTCCGAGTGATAGCCGGCGCGTATGAGGGCCAGCAGAGTATAGGAAGCATCGCGCAACCAGCAGAAGCGGTAATCCCAATTGCGGGTTCCGCCCAGCTTTTCCGGTAGCGAGGCCGTGGGCGCGGCCAGAATCCCTCCCGTCGGCCAGTATGTGAGCGCCTTGAGCGTGATCAGCGACCGCCGCACGGCTGCACGTCCGCTACCGCGATAGCAGCATTGACGAATCCACTGGCGCCAGAACGTTTCCGTTTGCCGCAAGGCAAGGCCCGGATCCAGGGCGCGGGGCGTGCCGAGATGCGATTCCTGGTAGGTAAGGACAAAGGGCACCGTTTCGCCGGCCCTTACCGTGAATTCCGAAAAGGTCTTCAGGTCCTCGCCCTGAAGCGGGGCCTCGGTGCGCAGAACCGCCATCTGCGGGCCGGCAACCGCTCGCAACAGGCCGCGATGCGGCTGGGTTACCCACGGCACGTACTTCCCGTAGGCGAAGCGAAGGCTGAGTTCCATTTTCATGGGTACTTGCCCGCGCCGCCCGCGAACCAAGCGGACCAGATCGGAATGTTCTTCCCGCGGTGGCATGAAATCGATGATGGTTACCGCGCCATCGCTGGTTTCGACCTCCGTCTCCAAAATCAAGGTGTCGTCGCGATAGTGCCGCCGGGTAGATCGGATGGGCCCCGCCGGGCAGAGCTGCCAGCGGCCATTTTCTGGGCTCCCCAGCATAGCGGCAAAACAGGCGGCTGAATCAAAGCGCGGCCAACAGAGCCAGTCAATCGACCCATCTTTGGCGACCAGGGCAGCCGTTTCGAGATCGCCGATCAGCGCGTAGTCTTCGATGCGCGAGGACATGGAGATCGGTCGGTTCGGAACCGATTGAGCCGTGAGAATCGACTACTCACCTAGTATGTCCCAGATTCGAGTGTTAGGCCAGGGCAGTTCGTTGCCGTTCGACACGGCGGATTCGACGAACGAGTTGCGCAGCCGGAAAACCAATTGCCATCGAAGATGCTTCTAAGCTAACAACGGCACCAATCCGGGGCAGGCGGGGATGCCTCTTGGTCGGGAGCTTCCCCCTGCCCCTGCTCCTCCACTCGGGAGCGGAACGGGTCGTTTTCCGCATTTTCGGAAATACGCCTCAAATCTGTCGAGCAAGTGACCCCTTCCGCTCCGCTCTCTCGCCGGGGGCTTCTAGGCGAACCGTCACGGAAATGACGAAGCCCAATTCGGACCTTCTTCTGGAATTTGTGTCGGCGGGGGTCTGACCGGCATTGCAAGCAGGGGGAGATGAAACGAGCGCGAAGAGGGCTGTGCGCTTCATGCCGCGCCTCCCGAGTACAACCGCCTTCACGCCCGTGCTTGCCAAACACTCGAAGCCGTTTTCGTTAATCGATTGCATTTCCGTCGGAGTCGCTCGCCCGCAGCGGAACTTGGACCCATGCGGAAGCGGCTGAAGTCTCCAAAGGAAATTCGAGCGTACATGGCAATTGGAGTCCGTCAGCGAACATCAAAACGCGCCATCATTCCTCGATCCTCGTGCTCGAGATTATGGCAATGAAATAAGTATCTTCCCTTGAAGCCCTCTACTCGCATCCCAATCACAACTTCGTCGCCAACACTCAGGGCTACTGTGTCTTTCCAGCCGATCTCGTGGGGGATAGGTAGGGTCTACTTTACGATGCTCTCTATATGACGGAGATCACCGCCAAGGTGGTCGTGTACGAGTTGTTTGTGGAGGGCAAACTCGAAGCTGCGAAACATCTGGCCCGGACCGTACATCACCTGTATTTCGAGCCGAAGTACGGAGCTCCATTCGCGAACGATCTGGAGTCTGTCGAATGCCTTCACGTCGGCGTTCAAGGAACTGGATCCGATTCCGCAATTCAGGGCGGCAGCGAAGCTGGGAAGTTTCTCGAAGCTCGCTTCTCGCAGTCATTCTAGGCTATTGTGGCCGTACCGGCCAGGCCGCCGCCCATGACACGAAATGTCCGTGCGTCTGCGCAGATCGAACCCGCTTTGAATGCCGAGTGCGCATTCCGCTGAAGGAGTCGGGAAAGCTCCGGCACCTGAATCCTCATCGTTCGGAGCCATCGTCCCTCTCGTGCCGACGTGGATCGACCCACTGTCGCTACTATCCCGCGCGGGTTTGGAATACGCTGATGAAGAGCCATGATGAAAGTCATGGAAGGCCGACGCCGTTTATAGGCAGCGCTTTAGTGCCAACGGGCCAGCAGTTTTCCCTGTTGCGAAAACTTCACTACACTCATACGCCCGGCAATTCCGTACCCATCAACAGTATAGAGATTGCCGTTCGCATCAACGGTAATCCCCGCAGGACCATTTTGTGAGAACAAGACATTATCGACCGAGTTGGAAATCGTAGAAAGCAACTTGCCGCAAGGGTCAAATTTCTGTACTCGATGCAGCGCCCAATCGCTGACATAAATGTTTCCGTCATGATCCACTCCTGATCCCTCGTCCTCGACAAATTGGCCCGGTCCGTTCCCTCGTCCGCCAAAAACAAACTGAGTTCGCCCGCTACGGGTCGATATCACAACGATCCGATGGTTGCCCGCGTCTTCAACCACCAGACTGCCGTCGGAACGTACCGCAATGGTCTCCGGCGTATTCCATTGGTCCGATCCATTCCCCTTGGATCGCTGCCAGAGGGCAACCCGCTTGCCATCGGAGGAAAATTTCTGAATTCGATTTGCTCCACCCTCCGCAACGTAGATGTAACCGGCTGAGTCGACTGCAACATGCCCCAGATCGTGAAACCATGGATGCCTGCTCCCCATACTTATGAGGAGCTTGCCTGTGGGCGAAAACTTCAGCACACGTAGCGCGCCGCCATCAGTGACGAAGATGTTCCCATCGGAATCGATGGCGATGCCTTCGGGCCCACTGCTACGGCCCTGAACGGCGCGAAAGACTCGCCATTCGGCGATCCGTGTTCCTTGCTGGGAAACCTTTAAGACGCGAAAATGGCTCTTGTGATCGTTATCGGTAATATATGCGTTGCCGGCGGCATCGAAGACAATATTATCCGGGCCGTAGAAACACAAAGTGCATGCAGCCCCGTTCGCTGTCGCCAATGACTGCGGAGCCACCCACACGGCAGCAACCAGACAGACAACCCCTAAGAAAATGTGGCAAGATAAACTGCAGAAACACATGAATGCAACACCCTGACTCTAATTCTATTGCTGCCCGCCGTTCTTGACTGCCGACCAGAGGTAACTGGCTAACCACTCGAAAATTGAAAATCTGCCGTTGACAGTCGCTAAGGCGAAGCCTTTAATCAACGCCTCAAACGGTACCCAAACAATCCAGGAAATGCAGCTTCGGTTCTCCGCCCAGCAGAACATGTTTGGTCGTCAGGGAGCAAGCCGGAAGTTGAGCATGGAGAGCGAGGCTCGCCAGGACGGTGGCTTGTGGGAAATCTAGTATTCGCTGGACCCGAATCTGGAAACATTGTCCCTGGCGCGTTCGCCCCCCGAACGGCCGAAGATTGGATTACGTCCTGACGGGCTGACGCACGAAGGCCGGCACTTCACGTAAATGAAAGCCGACCACAAACATCGGATGCGGGGCCACACGCCCCCAGCGGAAAAGCTCCCACTTGGCGCGGAGGTAGCGAATCTCTGGCTTGCGCGACAAATCGAGGACTTGGCGCGTTTCGCCCCGATAGAATCGTTGCGGCATCATGAGCAGCGGCTTCGCGCCCCAGTTCTGCCCGTCCCCGGAGCCCCAGATCGAGAGGTCGATCGATTCCTGCTCGATCTGGTCGGTAATCACCATCGAGCAGAGAAACGTGCGCGTTCCGCTTGCGGTGATATCGTGCGACTCGCCCTCACCGGTGGACGTGACGCGCGTGCCCGGCCGAATCAGTTCAACTTGCATCTCGATCGATTTCGCTCCCCTCAAAGCGCCCGGATTCTAGCACACTGCCCAACGGGACGGGATGTCGGCAAAGCCGATGCAGCTAGGGCGCTCGTTCGATCGATTGAGTTCGCACCCGGTTTAAGGGTTTGGCTTCAGCCGGGCGAAGCGCTGGGCCGCGGCCTGGAATGTCTTCTCCGTCTTGCAGAAGGTGAAACGCAAGTGTGTGCGGCCATCCGCAGGGTTTTGGTAGAAGCTCGAACCGGGTACCGCGGCAACTCCAATTTCGCTCACCAAATATTTCGCGAAGGCCACATCGTCGGGGAAACCGAACGAAGAGATATCGGTCATGATGTAATACGCCCCGCGCGGTTTGAAGCAGCGAAAGCCGGCCTCCGTGAGAAGGCTGAGAAGACGGTCGCGTCGCGCGGCATACTCGCGCGCCAGCGTTTCGTAATAGCTCGGCGGGAACTTCAAGGCAGCCGCACCCGCCTCCTGCAACGGCGCTGCCGCGCCCACGGTCAGAAAGTCGTGCACCTTGCGTATCGCCGAGGTGACCCTGGGCGCCGCGATCGCCCAGCCCACGCGCCAGCCCGTTACGCTGTACGTTTTTGATAGCGCATTGATCGTGATCGTCCGGTTCCGCATTCCGTCGACGGCCGCCATCGAGACGTGCGTCGCACCGTCGTAGAGCATGTGCTCGTAAATCTCATCGGTGATCGCGAAGGTGTTCCACTCGACGCACAGATCGCGAATCGCTTCCAGTTCGGCACGCTCGAAAACCTTACCTGTCGGATTATTTGGCGTATTGAGGATGATCGCCTTGGTGGCCGGGCCGAAGGCGGTGGAGAGTTCACGCGGATCGAACGTCCAGTCGGGCGGGCGCAGCTTCACGAATCTTGGTGTCGCGCCCGAGAGAATCGCGTCCGGGCCGTAGTTTTCATAGAATGGTTCAAAGACCACGACTTCGTCGCCCGGATTAATAATGGCCATCATCGCCGACATCATGGCTTCTGTCGAGCCGCAGGCCACCGTGATCTCGCGCTCCGGATCGACGGCGACACCCTGCGTTCGCTCGAACTTCTCGGCAATTGCATTGCGCAACGAGGGAGCGCCCCAGGTGATGGCATATTGGTTGATGTCAGCTTCGATCGCGTCCCGAGCCGCCCGTTTGATTTCCGCGGGCGCCGGAAAATCGGGAAAACCTTGCGAGAGGTTCACGGCATGGTGCCGGAGTGCCAGACGCGTCATCTCCCGAATGACCGATTCGGTGAAGCGCTCGGCTTTAGAGGAGAGAGAAGGGCTACCTTCCCTGTCGATGCTGGATTGTGGCGCGGCGGGGTTCATCCGGCTCTCCGTAAAGTCGGTGATAGATTTCCGCATTGCGCGAAACGATCTCCACGTATTCGCGCGTCTCGGTGAACGGAATCGAGTCGACGAACTCAGCCGGCTCCCGGTAGGTCTGGCCGGCGGTCCATGCGGTGACCCGGTCCTCGCCGGCATTGTACGCGGCCAAGGCCGATTCGACGCTGCCGAATTGTTTTCGCAATCCGGCGAGATACATGGTCCCCAGCCGAACGTTGTAGTCGGGATCAAACAGCCGCTCGTCGGAATAGCGGATTCTGGATTCGTGGGCCATTAGCCGCGCCGTTTTCGGCTCAAGCTGCATCAAGCCCATGGCATTCCGATTCGAATGCGCCTCCCGTTCGAATGCCGATTCTTGGCGGATCAGCCCGGCGACCAGCATGGGGTCAACGCCCGCGCGCGTCGACCAGAGACGGATCGAACTCTTGAAGGGCATGGCGTAAGCTGTGAGCCATACCTCGCGCGGCACGTTGGCAAACGGCCGCGATTCGAGCTGGGGAAAGACTTGGCGCACCGCAACGATGGCCTCGCCGAGGTGCCCCGCATCGACTGCCGCCTGCGCCGCTTCGAGCAGCAGGCGGGGGTCGCCCGTCGCCGCATAGGCGGCGCGCAATTCCAGTTCAGCGGAGTCGTCAAAGGCAATCGAGCGCAAAGCATCCGCCCGCGCCTTCCTCTCCCGAGCGGCCGCAGAAACGGCATCACTCATTTTGGGCACCGCGGGCGGAGGAGGAATCTCGGCCAGCACATTGGGATCCTCGCTGGCGCCCTGGCCGAGAACGCGCAGGCGCGCGTCGGCGGCGGTCTCGAAGTAATTCTCCGGAAAACGCTCCGCGAGCTTTTCATAATAGCTTCGCGCGAGCGCCGGTTTCGCCGCTTCCTCGGACAACCGGCCAAGCCAGTACAGGGCATCGGGAACGAAGGGCGAAGTCGGGAACCGATGAATATGCTCGGTCAGCAAATCGGACGCCTCCGGCTGCCGTTTCAATACGGAGACCCAGGCGACGCGCCACTCGGCCGGCGTGGCCTCCGGGGAGGTCGGAAAACCCTCCTCGAGCCGCTTGTAGAACCCAGCCGCGCGGTCGCGGTCTAGCTCAACCCAAAACTCGTTGCCTGCGGTCATGAGCGCGAGGGCCGTCCAGCGGCTCTGGGGCGCCCGCGCGACGGCCGCTTCGACCGCCGCCGACATCTCCGAATCCTGCATGAGCGAACGGTAGATCTGCGCGAGCGAGTAGAAGCGTTCCGCATCGACATCGGGGTCGGAGAGTTGAAGCGCGGCCAGATCCGTGGGGCTGGAGGCCATCTGAGCGGCGCATTCGATGATGCGCAGCCGAGCTCGTTCCGCATCGACCCCGTTCAAATCGAGCAGAATCTTGGAGTACTCGTTGCGCGCGTCCGCCCAGTCCTTGGCTTCGAACAGTATGTCGGCGTGCGTCTTCTGCTGGTCGATGGGAATCGCGGGAATTTCGACCCCCGGCGTGCTGGACAGGAAATCGAGCTTCGTTCCGGCCTCGCGGGCCTGTTCGCTCGCCGCGAAGCGAAAGTACACGGCCTCATAATCGGCGGCGGCCAATTGTTTTTCGCCGGCTTGCTCGTGAGCTTCGCCGCGCAGGAAAAGCAGCGCGGGGCGATCGGCTGTCCCGGGATAGGCATCGAGCGCGGCGACCGCCTCGCCCGGCTGATTGGCCGCGATGGCCGCATCGCCGAGGGCCTCGAGCGCCTGTTCGGTCATCACCGAGTCGGGAAACTCCTGGCGGAACTGTTTGAACTCGGCGACCGCCTCGGCGCCGTGTCCCTGCGCCAATTCGTTTTCCGCCGACCAATACACGGCGTAGTCGCGCAGCAGGGGATCCTGCTGGGCGCGTTCGAGCCACTTGGCCGCTCGCGCGTATTGTCCGTTGGAGTAGTCGAAGTAGCCGAGCGCCAGCGCCGCGCGCGCTCCCAGCACGCCGGGCGGCTTCCGCTCCGCAAGGACACTGAGCTTCTGATAGGCGGATCCGGGATGTTCATCCTTTAGTTCGCGCGAAAGCTCCTCAAGGTATTTGGGGTCGGCAATGGTCCTGGCGGCCGCGGCTTCCCGCGCCCGGGTGCCCGTTCCGCGCGCCGATGCGGACGGCGCGAGAAAGGAAAACACGACTCCACCGATCAGCGCGAGCCGGGTCCCTGTCTTCATGCCATTTATTCTAGTGCCGCAGAACCGGTGAAGGGTACGGATATTCTCCGAGCGCTTCGGGCTCGCCCGCCGCCAGGATCTCGACCATCCAATGGTGGAAGTAATCGATCGGATCGTCGAGAATCGCCCGGAACCGGCGGTCGTATTCCCTGCGGGCCTTGTCCAAATCCGTGCGGAGCCGATGGCAGATGTCCTTATGCTCGCGGCCTAGCCGGACGTCCTTCGGCCGCAGAAGTTGTATATCCTGCATGGCAACTTTGGCCACGCGGTTCGCCCGGCGGTGTAAGTCTTGGACTTCTGGAGGAAGACTGGCCAGATCGAAGGTTCGAGCGTCGGCGGTGACTTTCTCTTCTTCGCCGGTCAGGGAGGCCTCGGGTGACAGCTCGACCTCGACGGGGGAACCCTGCGGCTCGACCGGTTCTTCCGCCCACTCAGATTCCTCGTCCACCGCGGCGGTTGCCGGCGAAGTCTGAGGTTGTTCGATCGTCTCCGTTGCGGCCGCCCCGGATTCCCGGGCTTCGGGTTCTTCGGGGCTCGTGTGGTGCTCGCGGGGATTGAGGGCCAGGGTTACGAAGTTTGAAAGGACGGCCAGCCCGGCCGCGAGCGACGAAGCGGCCGTCTGCGCGCGGAGCATGGCCGGAAGCGCATTGGCCGGTCGGGTCGAGGCGCAGGCTGCGACGAGATCTGCATAGGCCTGCTGAAGATCCTCGGCAGTGCGTTGCAAAGGGGCAAGATTGTCGCGCAGCGCGCGCGACACCGCATCTTCCAGCGCCCGCTCGATCGATTTTTGCTTGTCGGCCTTGGCTTTTTCCGCCATGCGCAAAATTATCGGAACGTCGGGAACGAGTGTCAATCAACATTCCCGCGGCGCGTTCCAGAGCATTAGCGGTACGCCGGCCCTGGCCACCGGCCAGATCGAACCAGACCAAGGCAAACCAAGCGAGGTCCTGGCGCTTCGGGCCCTCTCGCGGCATAATGCGGCATGCATGTCGACTGATCGTGCGGCTCGGTCCACTCACGCGCAGTTTCAATCCTTCCACCTGGTTCGTAAGCTGCTGATTCATCTCTCCGAGAGCAAGCGCCTCGCGCCCCTGATCATGAACAGCGGCGTCAGCCGCCGCGTGGCGGGCCGCTTCGTGGCGGGCCAGACCCTCGAGCACGGCGTCGAGGCCGCTCGGGCCGTCAATCGCGCCGGCCAATCCGCCAGTCTCGACCTGCTCGGCGAGAATGTCGATGACGAACCGAGCGCCCGCCGGAGCGCTCAGAATTACCTCGAGATTTTCGATCGCATCGCGCAAGAACAGCTGGACGCTAACGTCTCGCTCAAACTCACGCAGCTCGGACTCGATTTAGGCGTCTCGGTCTGCGAAGAGCTTCTGGACACCATCGTTTCGCATGCGGCGCACCACGCGAATTTCGTGCGCGTCGACATGGAAGGTTCGCCCTACACAGAGCGCACACTCGAGATCGTCAAGCGCGTTCGGGCCAGACACGACAATATCGGCACTGTCGTTCAGGCCTATCTCTATCGCACCGAGCAGGACGTTCGCGACCTTCTTGCGATTGGCTGCCGCCTGCGGTTGTGCAAGGGCGCCTACAACGAGCCGGCTGAAATCGCCTTTGCCAAGAAATCCGACGTGGACGCGAATTACGTCAAGCTCATGAAACTCCTGCTGCTCAGCGGGATCTATCACGGGATCGCCACGCATGATCCAGCCATGATCTGGGCCACGAAGGATTTTGCCCGCCAGAATCGCATCGATCACGGCCACTTTGAGTTTCAGATGCTCTACGGCATCCGCACCGACCTGCAGCGGCAGCTCGTTCGCGAAGGCTATCGTCTTCGCATTTATATCCCCTACGGCGCCGATTGGTTCCCCTATTTCATGCGCCGGCTGGCCGAGCGGCCCGCCAACTTGACCTTCTTTCTCCGCACGTTCCTGCCCACCCGCCGCTAGCGGCCGCTTCAGCCGGAAGGGCCCCATAGCCGTGGGGCCAGGCGTCCGGCGATAAGCCACAGGCCAACGGCCGTGAACGCGATGCCCGCCGCAACGCCGGCGTAACGAGAAGCCCTCGCGGCCAGCCCCCGGCGGGCGCGGTTTCCGATGGCCACACCGAGCAAGGTGAGGAGTACGGTTTGAACTCCAATGGTGATCAGTACACCGGGGACCGGCAGTCCAGACACGCCCAGCGGAAATCCCGCTGCCAATTCGTCTGTCGATATGGCCAGACCGGCCAGCAGTAGGGAGCGGGCGGAACCGAAGGAGATTTGCTCAACCTCCTTTTCACCCCGCAGGGCCTCTCGAACGGCGTGAGCGCCGACGGCGATCAATACGATTCCTCCGATGACCACGGCAGCGGTTTCGACACGCGGACTTACAAACAGGGCAAGCGAGATTCCAAAGACAGGCATAGCGGTTTCGAAGATGGAGAACAGCAGCACCGCAGGCCACGGCGGAAATCCTCGAAGCCCGAGTGCAATGGCCAAGGCAAGCGTATCCAGGCCGAGGGGAAAGACAAATGCAAAGATTTTAAAAGCCATGCCCTCCTGCCTCGATAACGATCGTCGCTCGGCCGAAGCCTGGCCTGCGGCATCTTGAACATGGCACGTTGCGAATTGATTTGCCAACGAGCAGAAATGACCCAGTTGAGATTCGGGCGGCTGGCGATCTACAATCACGGCACGTAGCCCGGACCTGACGTTCTCATATCATACTTGGGGTGAAACCGATGACGACCTTTCGCTCTAGAACGGGATTTTTTCTGACGGCTATGGTGTTGACGCTGGCCGGATGCAAGAATTCATCGGCCCCCTCGAACGCCCAGCCCAATCAAGAGAATTCCAGTGCGTCCCCGGCGCAACAGCCCGCTCCGCAGCCCATTGTCATTCCCGCCGGCAAGATTCTTTCCGTAACCATCGACCAGCAGGTTAGTTCGAAAACGAGCAATAGCGGGGACCATTTCGACGCTTCGCTGGCCGAGCCGGTCGCCGTCAATGGGGCGGAGGTTTTGCCGACCGGCACGAGACTAACCGGCATCGTGAGCGACGCGAAATCCGCCGGCCGTTTCAGCGGACATGCCGAATTGGGACTGGGTCTCGAGTCCCTCCGCTTTGCGGGGAAGACGTATCGGATCCGCACGTCGGACGTCGCAGAAAGCAGCAAAGGGCGGGGTAAGAGGACGGCCGTCGGCGGCGGTGGCGGGGCGGCCTTCGGGGCGATTGTCGGGGCGCTCGCCGGAGGCGGCAAAGGCGCGGCGATTGGCGCGCTGGCCGGCGGCGGAGCGGGCGGTGCGGGCGCCGCGTTCACCGGCCAGCGTGACATTGTGATTCCTGCCGAAACGCGGCTTGATTTCAAGCTCGCCGAATCCGTCACGGTGACGCCGAACCAATAGAGAGAGCGATGCCCGGCCCTTCGCGCGCGAGGAGAGTGGGCCGCCCCACACGGCTGATGGCGCTCCCGCCTTGCCATGCGAAGGCCCCTAAAGTTTCCGGCATACGGCCACTCCATCGCGCAGCGGCACGATGACGGGAAAGAGCTCCTTCGCCCCGTATATGCGACGGTTGAACGTCTGAATGCTGCGCGTGCTTATGTCCCCGGCACGTCCGGCCACCAGTCCCGACCAAAGCACGTTATCGGCGACAAGCAATCCCCCGCTGCGCAGCCGCGGCAGGGATTTCCCGACCGCCGCCGGATACTGGTGCTTGTCGACATCGATAAAAATTAGGTCGAACTCGCCTGGAACAGTGTCGATCAGCTCCAGTGCGTCGCCCACCAAAATGCGAACCCGGTCGGTGACGCGCGCGCACTCGAAGTGCCTCCGCGCACGTTCGGCATTCACGGGATCGCCGTCGGTGTAAAAGACTTCGGCTCCCTCTCCGGCAGCCCGCGCAAACCACAGGGTCGAATAGCCGATGGCCGAGCCCATCTCGAAAATTCGTTTGGCCCCCGAAATCTGCGTTAGCAGGTGGAGCAGCCTGCCGCAAGCGGCTTCAATGATGGGAACATCGTGCCGCCGCGCGTATCGCTCCATGTCGGCCAGGACGGGATCGCGTTCGGGCAGCAGTCCGTCGAGGTACGCTTCTGTTCTCTTGTCGAGGATTCGCGGCATTCGCGTCTTCTCTCCCTGGTTCGTCCCGGCGGCTAAGCGATGCTTTCGCCGGGTTTCAACGTGTGGATCTCGACGCCCCCGGAAATGTCTTGCGTCAATTCGCGCAGCCGTTCAGGTCGTCCGGTGAGCAACGGGAAGGTGCCAAAGTGCATGGGAATCACATGCCGCACGCCGAGCAGACGAACGGCAAGGGCGGCTTCACGCGGCCCCATCGTATAGTGATCGCCGATCGGCAGCATGGCCACATCCGGCGAATACAGTTCGCCGATCAGCTTCATGTCGCTGAACACGGCCGTGTCTCCGGCGTGATAAATCGTCAGCCCGCCGGGAAGGCGCACGACATAGCCGCAAGCCTCGCCGCCGTAAATGATCTTGTCTCCGTCCTGGATGCCGCAGGAATGAACCGCATTCACCATGGTCACCTCGATCTCACCCACTCTTTGCGTCCCACCCTTGTTCATCCCGTTCGTATTCTCGACGCCTTTCCCTTCCAGCCAGGCACAGGTCTCGTAGATCCCCACAATCTGCGGCTTGAGCCTCCTGCCCAGCTCGACGGCGTCGGCGATGTGATCGAAATGTCCGTGCGTGATGAGCAGGGTATCGGCGCGATCGACTTTCTTGAGCGGTTCCGGGCACGAGGGGTTTGACTTCACCCAGGGGTCGATGATCACCACATTGCCCGTGGGGGTCGTGATGCGAAATGCCGCGTGTCCGAGCCAGGTCAGCTTGTTGCCGCGAGTCTGAAGTGTCATGCTTTCCTCCGATGGGCTGTGGGAGAAATGGGAGCGCGATCGCGCCGCTTCCGATCAGTGCGACGCGCCGGACGTTCCGCTGGAAAGGATCATGCGGATGGCTTGTTCAAAAGCGTCGCGCGGCTGCCCGCCGATGAAATGGCCCGCAATGCGGCCGTCGCGGTTGTAAAAGATTGTCTCCGGCATGGTTCCCGTCCAGTCTGGATTCACGCCGCGATAGAAAGCGTCGACATCGATTCCCGGTTTCTGCCGGTAATTCGGGAAAGGCGGCTGATTCTTTTCCAGAAAGTGCCGAACCAGGTGCATGTCCGCGTCGTCGTCCAGGCTTACACCAAATACCTCGAGCCCCTGCGGCGCATATTGCTTGGCGAGTCCAACGATCATAGGGAACTCGTAGCGGCAAGGCTCGCACCAGGTGGCCCAGAAGGTGACGAGCAGCGGCTTGCCGCGATACTTGGCCAGGATGCGATCGTAGCCCTCAACGTCGATCAGCGGCGGTGTCGACCCGGCACTCTTATGCGTGGCAGGTGTGGTCTTCGAGGCCGATGTCTGCGCACGGACATCGCCTGGCGCGCAGGAGAGCGAAAGAATGACTAGTCCGGCGGCGGCCGCGGTGCCGAGAATGACTGACCTGGCCATCTTCACGGCTGAATTGTATCTATTCCCTGGCCAACATCCAACTTCCGCTCAAAAAACTGAGGTGGTCTCAATGGGTCGTTGCAACACCAGGACGAAGTTCCAAGTCAATGAGTTCCAAAGGCTAAGATCGTTGGCGGACCCTGATACGAAGAAAACACCGTCCTGTTTAGGGAAAACCGAACCGCAACCCCAAAGCAACGGCCGCTAAAACGTATTGCCAGATCAAATGCCGCGAGGGGTGTTGCATCGACCGGTTGAGCCGGCATAAGTTTCTCATCCGGGTCCGCCGCCGCAAGGCTCCCGGATTCGTCGACAGGGTTTCACAAACGGGGGCCAAGAAGCGCGAACAGGGTCACTTCTTGGCGTGCCGTCTCGGCCGCCGTTCGCACCGGCCGGTCTCAAGGAATCGAAAAGTGCTCGTCACGGCCGACGATGCCTCCCATCAACCAGCATAAGCGTTCCGACCGAGACGGAACGCCTCCCTCTTAAGGGTCTGTCGGACGAAGCAAAATCCTATCGACAATAACTTCC
Organism: Candidatus Cybelea sp.; assembly: GCA_035622135.1. Classification (GTDB taxonomy): domain Bacteria; phylum Acidobacteriota; class Terriglobia; order Acidiferrales; family UBA7541; genus Palsa-295. The sequence goes on from DASPVZ010000018.1 coordinate 27,016, forward strand.
TGAACATTTTGTAAGTGTATTTTTATACTGTGACTTACGGCTTAACCAGCGGGAATTGAGCGTTCTTCTGTCAGGTTTCGACTTGACACAGCCGGCTGTTTTGCTATATTAGCACTCGCCTTCTGGGACTGCTAATTTTACGCAGTTCCTTTGAGGCACACAGAGAGAGCACCCACCGGAGGATTTGCAAAGATGCCAGTGAACATTACACCGCTGCATGACCGCGTTCTGGTCCGGCGGCTCGAAGAGAAGGAGGTCGTCAAGGGGGGCATCATCATCCCCGACACGGCCAAAGAGAAGCCCCAAGAAGGTGAAGTGATCGCAGTCGGGAACGGACGACGCGAAAAGGGTGAGCTGATCCCCCTGGACGTGAAAGCGGGTGACCGGATTCTGTTCGGGAAGTACTCGGGCAACGATATCAAAATCGACGACGAGGAGTACTTGATCCTGAAGGAAGACGAGATTCTCGCGAAGATCGGTCCGACCGCCAAGGCTGCGGGAGGCGGGAAGAAGTAAGGCGAGGCCGCGCCGATCAACGCGGTAACGAGTTGCCCGGGCTTGGCACGTCCGGGAGCCAGCAAAAATCGAAAAATCTAGTTGGAACAATCTTTAGGAGGAAATGGATCCATGGCAAAGCAAATCGTGACTGGCGAGAATTCACGCCAGTCGATTCTGCGCGGCGTCAACGTACTGGCCGACGCGGTAAAAATTACCCTGGGGCCAAAGGGACGCAACGCGGTAATCGAGAAGAAGTTCGGCGCACCCGTCATCACCAAGGACGGCGTCACCGTAGCGAAGGAGATCGAGCTGAAGGACCCGCTCGAGAACATGGGGGCGCAGATGGTGCGCGAAGTCGCCTCAAAGACGTCCGACGTCGCCGGCGACGGCACCACCACTGCAACCGTGCTGGCGCAAGCCATCTTCCGCGAAGGCGTGAAGACGGTCGCCGCCGGCGCAAGTCCGATGGCCCTCAAGCGCGGCATCGATCGCGCCGTAGAAACGGCCGTCGATGAGCTCAAGAAGCTGCATCGCGATGTGAAGGGCGACATGATCGCGCAGGTGGGAACCATCTCGGCAAACAATGACAAGCAGATCGGGTCGATCATCGCGGAAGCGATGAAGAAGGTGGGCAAGGACGGCGTCATCACCGTCGAGGAGTCGAAGACGATGGAGACGACGCTCGAGGTCGTCGAAGGAATGCAATTCGACCGCGGCTATCTTTCCCCCTACTTCGTGACCGACCCCGAGCGCATGGAGTGCGCGCTTGAAGACGTGCGCATCCTGATCCACGAAAAGAAGATCAGCTCGATGAAAGACCTGCTGCCTTTGCTCGAGCAGATTGCCAAGATGGGCAAGCCGCTTCTGATCATTGCGGAGGACGTGGAAGGCGAGGCGCTGGCCACTCTGGTGGTCAACAAGCTTCGCGGCACGCTGCAGTGCGCGGCCGTGAAGGCACCCGGCTTCGGCGACCGTCGCAAGGCCATGCTTGAGGACATCGCCACGCTGACGGGCGGCAAGGCCATCACCGAGGATCTCGGCATCAAGCTCGAGAACGTCAAGGTGGAGGATCTGGGCCGCGCGAAGAAGGTCACGATTGACAAGGACAACACCACGATCGTCGAGGGTGCTGGCAAGGCCACGGAGATCGAGGGCCGCGTCAAGCAGATCCGCACGCAGATCGAGGAGACCACCTCCGATTACGACAAGGAAAAGCTGCAAGAGCGGCTGGCGAAACTCGTCGGCGGCGTTGCCGTGATCAAGGTCGGTGCGGCCACAGAGACCGAGCTGAAGGAGAAGAAGGCTCGCGTCGAAGACGCCATGCATGCCACGCGCGCGGCCGTCGAGGAAGGGATCGTTCCGGGTGGCGGGACGGCGTTGCTGCGTTGCCTGCCCGCGCTCGAGAGGATCAAACTCGAGGGCGATGAAGCCATCGGCATAAACATCGTCAAGCGGGCTTTGGAGGAGCCTGCCCGTCAGATCGCGCACAACGCGGGTCTCGAGGGTGCCGTGATCGTCGGCCGCATTCGCGATTCGAAGGAAGACAACTTCGGCTTCAATGCGGATACGGGCGAATTCGGCAACTTGGTCACCGCGGGCGTAATCGATCCGGCCAAGGTGACTCGGCTGGCTCTACAGAACGCGGCCTCCATCGCCGGTCTCATGCTGACCACCGAAGCGCTGGTCGCCGAAGTCAAGGAAGACGAGAAGAAGGGCGCTGGCGCTGGCATGCCCGGCGGTGGCGGCGGCATGGGCGGCATGTACTAAGCCCAAGACAACCACGATTATCCGAAAGGGCGTTCCGGCAGAACCAGCTGGAACGCCCTTCTTTCTTTGCCCGCACCCCTCCGGCCGGCCGGCTCCTCGGGGTCATTGGCCGCTCGGTTTGGCCCGCCGGGACCTCGCGCCCTCGAACGCCGCTTCGTGAACCTTGACCAGAGCCTGATTTCAATCCCGAGAAAGCCCGAAGAGGTGGGCGGCGGTCGCGCCGAGGATTTTTGCGCGGTCGGCGTCGCACAGGGGAAGGCGGCGCAGCGACTCCAGCATCGACGGGATGCTTCCGATCTGATGCGGGTAATCGCTGCCGGCGAGGATGTGGTCGACGCCAGCAAAGGAGATCGCGAGCTCGAGCGCGCTCCGATCGAAATTCACCGTGTCGTAGTAGAACTGCTTCAAATACTCGCTGGGGGGGCGGCTGATATTCGCGCGACATTCGGGGAACGCGCGAAAGCCGCGGTCGAGCCGTTCGGCAAGGTAGGGAATCGCCCCGCCCAGATGGCTGAGCACCCACCGAATTCGCGGGAAGCGTTCGGGAACGCCGGCAAAGACGAGTCCTGCGGCGGCCAGAGTCGTGTCCATCAGAAAGCCGACGAGGGGCATGAGCCAGAATTCGGTCATGGCCTCGACGCCAACAGGACTGGTGGGATGAATGTGCAAAACCGCACCCAGCGCATTCGCCGCCTCGTAGAGCGGCCAGTAGCGTGCGTCGGCCAGCGCGACGCCATTCACATTGCTGAAGATCATCGCGCCCGACATGCCCAGCTGTGTACAGGCGCGCTCGAGTTCGCGAACCGACGCCGCGGGATCATTGAGTGGGAGGGTGGCATAGGCCAGAAAGCGGCCGCGCTTATCGCTCGCGACCCTTGCCAGGGCGTCGTTGACGATGCTGGCAAGACGGGCGGCGTTCGCGGGCGTCTCGACGTGCGTCCCGGGTGTTGTGAGCGAGATGACTTGCGTATCGACGCCGAGGTTCTTCAGGACACCTTCGCGATAATCGATATCCCGATGGCCGCGCACGGCGATGTTGTAGTCACCCGGGTAGTGCAGGTGCGGGTGGCCCTCGCGATCAACGGTGACAGGAACGTTGCTCGGGCCGGAGCGAAGCGCGTCGATATAGGACGGCGGATAGTAGTGATTGTGGACGTCAATGACCAGCATTGTCGGCGCCTTTCTTAGAGTCTGGCCTCGAAACAGGTGCGCTCGATCGGGCGTCGATGGCGCGTGTTCGCATGCGCGCCCAGAGATAGTAAACGGGCAGGCCGGCGATCACGAAGGAGAGCCCAACGGCACTCTCGGACGGATCAGCGGCGATTTGGTTGGCCACGATCGTGGCGCAGGCCAGGATGAACAGCGAGGGAATTACGGGATAACCCCAGACGCGAAATGCGGGCGTGTACGAGGCCCGGGCGCGTAGCCGGAAGAGGCCGAGTGTCATCAGGGCAAAGAAGAGCCACTCGGTGTAGACGACGCGCGTGAAGAGCTGGCGGTAGGTTCCCGTGGCCACCAAAACGCTCGACCACAGGCCCTGCGCGAGGATCGAGGCGTATGGCGTGCGGTAGCGAGCGTGAATGGCACCGAGCCAGTCGAAGGCGAGTCGGTCTTGCGCCATCGCGAAATACACGCGCGGCCCGCCGAGGATGATGCCGTTGAGCGACCCGATGCCGGAGAGGATGACCAGCACGGAGACGATCGACCCGCCCCGGTGGCCGACCAGCGCGCTGGCGGCGTCGGCGGCGACACGTTCAGAGGCGATCAGTTCTCTGAGCGGCAGAACCCGAAGATAGGCGGCGTTGAGTGCGAGATAACAGGTGGTTACGGCGAGCGTGCCGATGAACAGCGCGCGCGGAATGGTTCGCTCGGGATGCCGCGTTTCGCCGGCCGTGTAGGTCACCATGTGCCACCCGCCGAACGCGAACAGGCCTGCGACCAAGGCGAGAAGGAAGTGGCCCGCGGAGGGCAGAATCGGTCCGCGGAAAGGGGCGGGCGATGGATGATTCGGCGCGGGGGTGGCGAAGACAAAGGCAAAGATCAGGACGATGGCCAACACCTTTGCGGCGGTGAGGACGGTCTCGAGCACACTGCTCTGGCGCACGCCGAGATAATTGATGGCCGAAAGAAGCAGGATGGCGGCGATGGCCACGCCCTTCACCGCGTTTTCGCCGAGCGGTATGAAATAGCCCACATAGCGGGCGACAATCACGGCTATGGCGCCGATGATGCCGGAGTGCATGGTCCAAAACATGGCCCAGCCCCAGAGAAACGCTGCAAGGGGTGATACTCCCTCCCTGAGAAAAACGTAGACGCCGCCGGTGTGCGGGAAGGCAGAAACCAGTTCCGCGCAGGTCATCGCTCCGCACAGAGTCAGCAGGCCCGCAAACAGCCAGACTGTCATCATGGCGGGCACGTTCGGAACGAGACGGCTGATCTCCGCAGGCTGAACGAAAATCGAAGTGCCCAGAATGATGCCGGCCACGATCGCAGACGTGGCCAGGAGGCCCATCGAGCGGCTGAGTGTCCGATCGCGAGTTGTGGTTTGCGTGAACAGGTTGTCGGGCACGCCCTGGGTGCGGGAGCGCGTGCACTCTAGCACCGCCCCTCGGAACCATCAAACGCAATGTCGCTTGTGTGACCCAGGCGGTCAAGCCGCGTCCTCGACGGCCAACGCGCGCTTGACTGCGCTCGACGGCCGGGGTAGTGTCCCTGGATCAAATCCCTGCATCGCCATCACGAGCAGAGGAGGTTGTATGATCCCTCTCGGCGCTCTGTGGCTCCCGACGTTGCTGTCAGCCGTCTTCGTGTTTGTGGCCAGCTCGATCATGCACATGCTTTTGCCGTACCACCGCAGCGATTACACGAAGCTTCCGGACGAAGATAAGGTCCTGCCCGCCCTGCGCGCGGCAGGTCTGACGCGCGGACTGTATATCTTCCCGTTCGGCACACACAAAGACATGAATACGCCGGCCATGGTCGCCAAGTACAAGGAAGGTCCCGTAGGCATGATGACGGTGTTTCCGAGCGGGCCGCCGGTGATGCCCAAGTTTCTGGCCCTGTGGTTCGGCTATTGCCTGATCATCGGCTATCTCGTTGCCTACTTGGCGGGGAGAACGGTCGCCTTCGGAGCATCCTATCCAGCCGTCTTTCGTGTGGCCGGCACGGCGGCGTTTCTAGCCTACGGCATTGGGCAACTCAGCAACGGGATCTGGCGCGGGCATCCCTGGCGGGTGGTGTCCAAGGAAGTGGTCGACGGTCTGATTTACGCCCTGCTCGTGGCGGGAACCTTCGGGTGGTTGTGGCCGCGGTGATGGGCGGTCGGCAAGTCGGAAACCAGGGTTGTTGGCCGTCTGGGATGGCCGTTCGTTCCCCGTTTTTCGCCATTGCCCCAACAGAGGGCGGCGGTTCCGCATCAAGAGGCCGGTGGCCTTTTTCTCCGATACGCCCGACAGGATGCGATGTGGGTCAGATCGTCCCGGCCTGGCCACCGCGGCGGGCCCGTGGGAATTGGAGTAAACTGTTGGCGCAGAAGGTGGAAGCGGGGGCGGAGAAGGCGGTCACGCGCATGGACGGACAGGGTTCAAGGTTTGCAACGATCGACGAGGCCGTCGAGGAGATTCGTCAGGGACGGATGGTCGTGCTCGTTGACGATGAAGACCGCGAGAACGAAGGCGATTTGGCGATGGCGGCCGAAAGAATTACGCCCGAAGCCATCAATTTCATGACCAAGTACGGGCGCGGATTGATTTGCCTCTCCATGACCGAGCAGCGATGCGACGCGCTGGACCTCAAGCCGATCACCCTGCGCAATACATCGCTGTTTGGCACGCCGTTTTGCGAGCCGATCGACGCGCGGCGCGGAACAACGACGGGCATCAGCGCGGCCGATCGCGCGACCACCATTCTCACGGCAACAGATCCGAATACGCGTCCCGAGGATTTGGCCCGCCCGGGGCACGTGCACACGCTTCGCGCCCGGAGCGGCGGCGTGCTGGTGCGCGCCGGCCAAACGGAGGCGTGCGTTGATCTGGCCAGGCTCGCGGGCCTCGAGCATGCCGGAGTGATCTGCGAGATTATGAATGACGACGGGACCATGGCGCGCATCCCGCAACTCCTCGAGTTTTGCGGCAGACACGGGCTGAAGCTGGTTACCGTGGCGGACCTGATTCGTTATCGCATGCAGCACGAGCGCTATGTCCGGCGGATCGCGGAATCGGTCCTGCCGACCAGGTACGGCAAATTCGCCATGATCGCGTATGCGAGCGATATCGACGGCGAACTGCACGTCGCGCTCGTCCGCGGCAGCGTGGGCGATGCGGGAGGGGAAACGCCACTTGTGCGCGTTCACTCGCATTGTCTTACCGGGGATGTGTTTGGGTCGATCGCATGCGATTGCCACGAGATCATCGAGCAGTCGCTCGCGGCCATTGCCGCAGAGGGTCGCGGAGTCTTCGTCTATCTCCATCAGACCGGACGCGGCTTTCAGATCGATAACCGCGTCGGGGACGACGAGATGGTGCCGCGCATTCGCTATCACGCGCGAGGCGACCTCGATCAGGACTTGGGCGCGCAACGCAAAGTGCAGCGCGAAAGCGGGATCGGCGCTCAGATTCTGATCGACCTCGGGCTGCGGCGCATTCGTGTCCTGACGAACCATCCCCGCAAGGTGGTGGCCCTCGAGGCCTATGGCCTGGAGATCGCCGAGCAGGTGCCGCTCGGTGCGGGCGCGGCCAGGCATCATCAAACCTTGTGAGTCGAAGCGCTTTTTCGCAGCCGCGGATCCATTGCAAATGCGCCCGCTGAGGGCGAACCTGCAACTGGGGTAGCCTGAACTCGCCCAGCTGTGAAAAACAAGCTTTTCATCGAGCGAGCGAGAGCGGTGCCCTCGATGCCTTACGTCTGTTGCTTACGGGGGCAAGGGCTTTGATGCCCTGTCCCTGTCCATGCGACACATTCCCTATGTCTGTTTTCACCCTGCAGGTTGGGTCCTCAACCTTATTTTTCTGAGGGCGGTCGGGATGCACGCAGCACCCCTATATCGCAAATCGCTCGCGGAAGAACGATTTAGATCGGGGCGCCTTGGGCGTCGAAGACTTCGGTATGGCCGAAAAGCGTGGCCTGTTCGAAGATCTGGTCGCGGTCGCCTACGAGCACGATTTGGGCGTTCGCTGAATCGAAGTGACGCCGCGCGGCCCGCAGAACGTCCTCGGCCGTGAGGGCGCGAATTCGTTCCCGAAATGTTTCCAGATAATCCTCGGGCAAGCGGTCGAGATATTGGGTGGAAAGCTGCGAGAGCAAACCGTCCTGCGTGGCCACTCCCAGCGAGAAGACTCCGGCCAGATAATTACGCGCACTTTCGAGCTCCTCGACTGTGACTGGGAGCGAGCGCATACGGTCCATTTCGTAGACGATTTCGGCCAGGCTCGCGGCGACGACCTCGTTTCGAACGGCGGCGCTCGTGGTGAAAAAGCCATGCTGGCGCAAGGGTGTGGCCGCGCTCCGCGGGCTGTACGTGTAACCCTTCTGCTCGCGAATATTCGCGACGAGACGCGAATGAAAGGCCCCACCGTAAATCGCGTTGGCCAGCACGAGGGCGTACCAGTCGCGATCGTGGCGCGTGATGCCGAGATTGCCGACCAGGATCTGGGTCTGCACCGCGCCGGGAAGCTGGACCAGATAGACCCGGCGCCCGAGGTATTTCGGGGGTGAGGGGACCGATGCGAGCCCGGGCCCGGGGGCATTCCAGTCGCCGAAGGCAGTTTCGATTTCGACCATCAGCTGGGCGCTCGAGAAATCGCCGACCACGATCAGCAGGCCATTGGCGGGTGTGTAGTGCCGGTCATAGTAGTCCTTGAGCTGGTCACGGCGATAAGCGGAGAGTTGGGATTCGGTCGGCGCGATGAAAGCGTAGGGGTGTGGGCCGAAAAGAACACGCCGAAGCCGTTCGCTGGCCAGAAAGCCGGGCGTGGTTCGTTCGATCTTGAGCTCCTCGAGTTTCTGTCGGCGCTCCCGTTCGAATTCGTTTTCGGGAAACGAGGCATGGCGCGCGAGATCGGCGACGAGCCCGAGCAAGCCGGATGAAAATTCGGCAAGACCGGATATGCCGATCGAACTCGAGTCGGCGCCGGCATGCGTGCCGAGGTCGGCGCCCATGCGGCGCAAATCCTCCTCCACCTGGCGGCTGGTGCGCGAGAGCGTCCCCGTGCGAACCACGCTGGCTGTGAGCTCGGCAAGGCCCGGGGCCTGGGTTGCGACCACCGCGTTGCCGCTGCGAAAATACAACTGGGCTGAAATCTTCGGGAAGGTATGCGACTCGGCAAGCACGACTTCCAGCCCGTTCGGAAGTGTCCGCACGGTGCGTTTAGGCCAGGCCACGGGTCGTTCCGGGCTCAGCGCGGGCACCTGAGCGCGATCGGCGTTTGCCGTGGCGGGAGTGCTCATCGCGCCTCTGCGGTGGGACTCGGCTGCAAGCCTTTGTCGACCGGTCGGCGGACGGCAATTGCGCGACGGCTCGGCACAAGAATGTTCTGGGCAAGCGACTTCACATCGGCGGGCGTGATGGCGAGAAATTGGTCGAGAATCGTATTTACACGATCGGGATCGCCGTCAAAGAGCGCGAATGTGGCGAGATAGTGCATGAGTCCAAAACGGGGCATGAACGAACCCATCCCGCCTTCGAGCATCGAGTAATAATCGGCGCGCATTTTTACTTTCACGGGATCCAGCTCTTCCGCGTTCGTTCCCCCCAGGGCCAGATCGAGGATCACGCTGTCGAACGCACCCATGGCCTGCTCGGTTGAAATTTCGGGCTTGGGAAAGATGCGCGTGACCATTTGCGTCGGGCCATTCGTGTCGAGGAGCTCGGTGCCGCCATCGGCTTCCACCGCGATCTGCTGTTCGAGCACGAGCCGGCGGTACACGCGGCCGGCGCGGCCGCCGTGCAGGATGCGGTCGATCATGCCGGCCGTGTACCAGTCCGGCGTCCCCCGCGGCGGCATCGTATAGCCGACGGCGATGGCGGCCAGCGGGCCAAACTTTTCCGGGATTTCGCCAAAGCGCTCCGCGGTCTGCGGCGGCTCGGAAACGTCGGCGCGCGGCGGCGCCGGACCGCGAGGAATCTCTTCAAAGTAGCGCTTGGCCAGCGAGAATGCCTCGCTCGGATCGAGGTCCCCGATCATCAGGAGCACCGCGTTGTTCGGGGCATAGTAGGTGCGGAAGAACGTGCGCACGTCTTCCACGGTGGCGGCGTCGAGGTCGGCGAAATCCCCGTAGAAATTGTGCGCGTTCGGCCAATTGCGAAAGGCAATAGGCGGCAAATCAAGCCAGGGGAAGCCGCCGTAGGGCTGGTTCATCACGTTGACGCGAACTTCCTCCTTGACCACGTCGCGCTGATTGCGCAGGTTTTCCTCATCGACCTTCAGTGCGCGCATGCGGTCGGCTTCGAGCCACAGCACGCGTTCGAGCGCGTTCGAGGGGACCGCTTCGAAGTAATTGGTCACGTCGTAGTGCGTCGTGCCGTTCAGCACGCCGCCCGAAGAATTGATCAGACGAATGTGTTCCATTTTTCCGGCGTGTTCGGAACCTTGAAACATCATGTGCTCGAAAAGATGAGCGAAGCCGCTGCGGCCGCGCGGTTCGAGGCGGAATCCAATCTGGTAATAGACCCCCACGGTCACAAAGGGCGCCGAGCGGTCGGGCGAGACGACCACACGCAAGCCGTTCCCGAGAATGGTGTGTTCGACGGGGATGTGCAGCTGATTCAAGTGCCCTCCCAAGGCTATTCTTACACTTTGTGTTTCTCCGGGGAAGGGCGAGCGAATCTCATCGTCCCGCGGTTCACGCGGGCCGTACCCCGATCGGACGACCGAAAGGGCGGCTGCTCGGAAGGCGGGCCAAGGGCGCGACGGAGGAGCGCAATCGTGGTTGCCGAGTCCGCGGCCAGCACTCGCCCGGAAAGATAGGCCAGGGCGGCATAGGCACGCGAGAACTCACGCGGATAGCTCTTGAGCGCCCGGGCATGTGCAGCGATGATGGCGTAATCGCCGCGTGAGAGGGGGCCCGTCCAGGCCCGCTCCGGCCCCACCCGTTCGAAATTGTCGAGCATCTGGCGCATCAATGGCAGCAGCGCTTCGCGCGCGCGCCCGCGTGTGAACCCGAGCCTCATGAGAATCTCGGTCGCCCCCTCGACGAGTGCCAGCGCATGTCCGGCAACCAGCGCGCCAGCCGCGTGATAGGCCGCTTTTTTCCTGCCTCCTATGGCCACGGGCTTGCCCCCGAGTTCACGCGCGATCCGTCCTGCAAGTCGACAGGCCCTGGGTTGGCCCTCGACGGCAAAGATCACGCCTTTCAGGTTTGGCGTGTCCGTTCCCGTGAACGTCTGCATGGGATGGAGGGAGCCGGTCGCCGCGCCGCAACGAGCGAGCGGCCGAAGAACACCTCGGTCGAGGGCACCGCTCGTGTGCAGCACGACTTTTCCGCGCAAACGCGTTCGCCCGACATGGGCGAGTCTCTTGGCCACCTGGGCCAGGGCCGCGTCCGGGGTTGCGAGCAGAAGAAGATCAGCGGTGAAAATATCCCGAGCAAGCAGCGCGCCCGGTTTTCCGGCTCCGATCCAGCGAACGGCAGCCCGCGCGTGAGCGTCGGAACGCGAGATGACGCTTTCAACGCCCCAGCCGAGGCGATGCAGACAGCGGCCCAGAGTTCGGCCCACGCGTCCCGCGCCGACGATCGACACCGTGCGTGCCATCTTCAGATCCGTTCGGATACGCCGCGACCCGCGTGCCATGGGCCCGACGCGTGAGCGAATGAGCCTCCGGACCGAACCAGCCTTGCCGATCGAACGGCGGGCCGCCGTAGCCGGCTCCTCGGCTCGACTCGTGCCCAATTCGAGACACCGAGCGCGTGATAGCATAGCGTGATTTTCCCGATCCGACCGGAGGAATTGGGGATTGCACGTTCTGCTTGCTGTTTTGCTGGGCGTCATTGCGCTCCTGTGGATCCTCGAGACGATCGAAATCGCGCGAGGCGTCGGGTCGTTGCCGAGGCTAGCCGATGCTCCCCCCCTCGAGGACGCACGCTGCCCGACCGTCTCCATCCTCGTCACGGCGCGCGACGAAGCCGCGAAACTGCCCGGCGCGCTTCGCACCCTTCTGGCCCAGGACTATCCGAACTACGAAGTCGTGGCTGTCGATGACCGCTCCCTAGACGGCACGCGTGCCATTCTCGAAGCTGCGGCGCGCGCGAACCCAAAGCTGAAATGCGTGAGCGTCGACGCGCTGCCCTCGCTGTGGCTGGGCAAGCCCCACGGACTGCAGCAGGCATACGAGCATTCCGCCGGCGAATGGCTCGTGTTTACGGACGCCGACGTGCACTTCGCACCCGACGTGCTGCGGCGTGCGGTTGCCCTTGTGCTCAGCAACGACTGGGACCATCTGACGCTCCTCGGGCGTGTCGAAATGTACGGCTTCTTCGAAAAGATCGCCATGACCTTCTTCGGGCTTCTCTTTGTCATGACCAGCAAGCCCTGGCGGGCACGCGATCGGAAGTCGGCCAGCTACGTCGGCGTGGGCGCCTTCCAACTGGTTTCTCGCACGAGCTACGAAGCGATGGGAACGCACCGGCGCCTGCACATGGAAGTCGTCGACGACATGAAACTCGCAAAGCTGATGAAGCAGACGGGCGGACGCTCCGGCGCGGCAACAGCCGGCGAAGCGGTTCGGGTACGCTGGCACGACGGTGTGCGGAACATGGTCCGCGGCACCACCAAGAATTTCTTTGCCGCCGCAGAATACCGGTCTTCTCTGGCCGTCGGGCGGATGGCCGGTCTTTTGATGATGTTCGTGTTTCCCGTGGCGGGTTTTGCCTTCGCGCGCGGCTGGGCGCTTGCCTTTTGCGGAGTCGCCGCGGCCCTTCCGGCAGTCCTCGAAGCGGCAGCAGCGCTGGAGTGTGGCGAGTCGCCCTTCTGGGGTTTGTCGCATCCGATTGGCGCGCTGATTTTCGTTTGGATGCTGGCACGTTCGATGATCGTGACGCTGTGGCAAGGCGGCGTTGTGTGGCGCGGAACGTTCTACCCGCTGGGGGATTTGAGGAGAAGCATAGTGTGAACGGGACCCGCGGGAGATCCACCTGGCGAGCGAACGCGGCCCTAGCCCTGGCCGGATGCCTCTGGGGCACGGGATTTCTTTTCGGCAAGATCGCCTTTCGAGAGATGAGCGTATCGGAAAACGTTAGCTACCGCTTCTTTTTCGGTTGCACTCCCCTGCTTCCGATCGCGCTCAGCCGAAGGAGCTTGATCCGTGAGGCGAGCCGTCGGGACGGCTGGCTGAGCTTGGCCGCGATTGTAATTGGTTTTCCCATCCAGTTCCTATGCCAGTTCAAAGGGCTGCAGCTGACGACCGTATCGCATGCCTCGTTGATTGTCGGCACCCTGCCGGTGATGATCGCGCTTGCGTCGGTTGTGTTCCTGCACGAGCGGTTGAGAGCCGTCGAATGGCTGTTTTTGCTGCTTTCGGCCTTGGGCGCCCTGTTGATCGCGCTTTCCGCTGGAAATGCAGGGCCGACGGCTGGGCCCACGCTCGCTGGGGACTTTCTCGTCCTGCTTTCCATGGTCGCCTCGACCGGGTTCATTCTTCTGAGCAAACGCCTGCTCGAGCGATACGATTCGCTCGGAATCACCGCATGGATGATTCTGATCGGGACCCTTCTGATATTTCTATGCGTTGAACCAGTCGACGCCATTCGATTCCACTTCTCACGCGAGGTTTGGGGCGCCTCCGCTGGGCAGGGGCTGCTTGCCACCGCTGGTGCCTACCTCGTCTGGAATTGGGGGTTGGCGCAAATTCCCGCCTCGAGAGCCGGGATTTTTCTGAATCTGGAGCCGCTTCTGGGAGCTTGCCTCGGCGTTGTGGTTTTGCACGAGACGCTGGGAATCGCGGCCATGCTGGGCGGGGCGCTGATTCTCGTTCCGGCGGTCTACTTCAGCCGGAAGAGTTGACTCCCGGGCGCCGCAGTCGTGACGGATACCCGGCGGCGACTCTCGGATTCGGCTATTTGAAAAACGAGTAGCCGATGAACAAGACGTTCAGATCAATTCCAGGGTTGACGCTGGTACGAAACGCGTCTGAGATGTGCTCAAGTTTATATCCGGCCATCCAGGCCCGCGTGCGCGAAGCGTTGAAACGCAGGAATCCCAGCTGCCATTCGGCCGTGAAATTGAGGAGGGCCTCGCCGGGAATGTCGGTAGGAATCCGCTGTACGGTGGCGATCAAACCGCCGCTCAGAGCGGCAAACGGCTGAAGTCGCGCCTGGGGCCGAAAGGTGAACTTCCAGCCCAGGGGGGCTATGCCGCCGCCATAAACCGTTTCCTGGCCGGTCGTGCAATAACTTACAGGTTTTCCCTCCGAAAACACGCAGGGAGTGTAAGAGGGTTGGTGCATCGCTTCGGCCGGCAGGACATCAACCATGTATTCGATCACACGGCGGCGCGACGCGGAGACGATTCTGCCATAGCGAAATCCGAGGGCGCCGAAGTCGCCGTGCGCTCGGCTGCCGTAGACATCGGGCGAATTGACCGACACCGAGCCCCACAGGCCCCATTCGTTCCAAGCTTCCTCGGGATGGGCCTCTTGGCCGGCACAAGGCGAAATGAGCAGCCCGGCGGAGGCGATCAGAAACAGAGCGGGGACAAAAGCCCCGCGTGCACAGCCCCCGAGGTCCGGTCCTTTAAGCACGTATTCTCCCCTTGTCGCCTGTGATGCGGGCAACCCTGAATTCCCGCCAAAGACGCCATCCCAGCAAGCTCCCTGCCGGCCCCATGGGTTTGCCGCCAGAGCGGGTTGCATTCTACGGGTTCGTCTTTCTGGCGGCCCGAGAATCTGAGAACGCTCGTTCCTCTGCCTTCTGCCCGCACCTTGCCCGGCGACGCTTCACTCGCTTCTGCGGTACTTGCTGAAACTCTAACGCGGCCTGCGTTGAGCGGCCGGAGTCGAGCGTGCTCGGCCAGCCCCGGCAGCAGGTGCCGGCGGGACCGACGGGGGATTTTCATCGCGCCCCTCTCCTGCGGCACCCGTGGCAAGCGCGGGAGGGTCGCTCGCGGCGAGGAATCCGAGGTCGCGCTGCTTCAGGGTGCGAATGCGGTCGCGCAGTGCGGCGGCGCGTTCGAACTCGAACTTCTTGGCGGCCTCGCGCATTTGCGCTTCGAGCTGCGTGATGGTTTTCTCGAGTTGCTCCTCGCTCGAAATGTCGCCGGCCGCCTCGTCCACGGGAATCGTGACGTAGTCGGCCTCGATGATCTTGACGAGCTGCATGTCGATGGATTTCACGATGGATTGCGGCGTGATGTTGTTTTCAAGGTTGTAGGCTTCCTGCTTGGCGCGACGACGGTTGGTCTCGGCGATCGCCTTTTGCATCGATTCCGTCATGGTATCCGCGTAGAGAATGGCCCTTCCTTCCAGGTGGCGCGCACAGCGGCCCATCGTCTGAATCAGGGATGTTGCGCTGCGCAGATAACCTTCCTTGTCCGCGTCCAGGATCGCGACGAGTGAGACCTCCGGCAGATCGAGGCCTTCGCGCAGTAGGTTGATGCCGATCAAGACGTCGAATTCGCCGCGGCGGAGATCGCGCAGGATGCGCACGCGTTCGAGCGTTTCGACTTCCGAATGGAGATACCGGCAGCGTACGCCGACTTCGGCGAAATATTCGGCGAGGTCTTCGGCCATGCGCTTGGTGAGTGTAGTGACCAGAACGCGCTCGTGGCGGGCCGCACGCACGCGAATTTGCTCGAGCAGATCGTCCACTTGCCCTTTGACCGGGCGTACTTCGACTTGCGGGTCGATCAGGCCGGTCGGGCGAATCACCTGCTCGACGACGATGCCGCCGGCCTTGGTTAGCTCGTAAGGGCCCGGCGTCGCGGAAACATAGATCACTTGGTTCGTGCGATGTTCGAATTCCTCGAACGTCAGCGGTCGATTGTCGAGTGCCGAGGGCATACGGAAGCCGTATTCGACCAGCGTTTCCTTGCGCGAGCGGTCGCCGTGATACATGGCGCGAAGTTGGGGCACCGTCTGATGCGACTCGTCGATGAACAGAAGAAAATCGCTTGGCGTGTAGTCGAATAGCGTGGGCGGCGCCTCGCCGGGCAGGCGTCCGGAGAGATGCCGTGAATAATTCTCGATGCCGTGGCAATAACCGATCGTGCGCATCATCTCGATATCGAACAGGGTGCGTTGCAGGACGCGCTGGGCCTCCACGATTTTGCCCTGCCGCTCGAGTTCGGGCTTCCACCAATCGAGCTCCTCGTAAATGCTTTGAATCGCACGTTCCCTTTGTTCGGCGGGCAGCACGTAGTGCGTCTTCGGATAGATTGTGATCCGGGAAGTTTCGCCCTCCCGCGAGCGAATCTCGCCGGTGAGCGGGTCGATCTTGCGAATGGCTTCGATTTGCGAGCCCCAGAGCTCGATGCGGACGGCAAATTCCTCGTACGGCGGGTAGACTTCGATCATATCGCCGCGCACGCGGAATGTGCCGCGTCGGAGATCTTCGGCACGGTCGTATTGAATCTCGACGAGTTTGCGCAGGATGGCCTCGCGGGCGACAGACTGGCCCTGCTCAACGACCAGCAGCATGCCGTAATAGGCCTCGGGTGAGCCCAAGCCGTAGATGCAGGAGACGGAGGCCACCACGATGACGTCACGGCGCTCGAAGAGGGAGCGGGTGGCGCTCATGCGCAGCTTGTCGAGCTCGTCGTTGATGGTGGCTTCCTTCTCGATATAGGTGTCGCTTGAGGGAACATAAGCTTCGGGCTGGTAGTAATCGTAATAGCTGACAAAGTACTCGACGGCATTTTGCGGGAAGAAACCGCGAAACTCGTGATAGAGCTGCGCGGCGAGCGTTTTGTTGTGTGCGAGGACGATGGTTGGACGATCGATCTGCTCGATCACCTTGGCCATCGTGAAGGTCTTGCCTGAGCCGGTCACGCCCAATAGAACCTGATGCCGCTCGCCATCGTTCACACCCTGCACAAGCTGACCGATGGCTTGCGGCTGATCACCGCGTGGTTCATACGTGCTGGCGAGCTTGAAATTCATTCGCGGGGGTGCCTCCGCGCGCCCAAATCCCGCCCTGCAAAACAAGCATTATAGCAGCACGCGAAACCCTCCTCCGGCGGAGGTTGCCAGGGAAGCGGAGTCGGGAAGAAAGGATTGCGCGACTATTGCGGTTGGGGTGTCCTCTCGAAGTAGTCGCGGGCGCGGTCGAGGTCGCGAAGGACTTGCTCCCGGAGTGCCTGGGGGCTCGAGAATTTCTGCTCATCGCGCAGACGGATGAGGAAGCGAACTTCGATCGAGCCGCTCGTGCGCTCCTGGTTGAAATCAAGCAGGTGCGACTCGACGGTGAGATTTGCGCCATTGAACGTGGGCCGCAAGCCGACGTTGGTGGCTGCGCGGTAGGTTTTGCCGTCCAGCACAACATGCGTGGCATAAACGCCCGGTTTGGGGAGCAGCTCTTGCTCGGTTGAGAGATTGAGCGTGGGTACGACCAGCTTGCGGCCCTGTCCCGAGCCCGAACGGATTTCGCCGGCGAGCGCGTAAGGCCGGCCAAGGAGCTTGCGGGCCTCCTCCACGCGTCCGGCCCGCAACGCTTCGCGAATCGCCGTGCTGGAGACCACCACGCCCTCTACGACGACGGGCGGTATGGCATCCACTTCGAATCCGAATCGGGAGCCAAGTTCGGCGAGCAGCCTGGTGTCGCCGGCCTGGCGATAACCGAAACGGAAATTAGCGCCGACCACCACGGCGGCCGCACGCATGGTCTCGACCAAATAGCGCCGCGCAAAATCCTCCGGGCTCAGTTGCGCCAGTGCCCGGTCGAATCGAAGCACGAGTGCCGCCTGCATGTACGCCTGCTCGAAGGCGGCTAGGCGCTGCTCAATGGTCATCAGCAATGGCGGGGCCGCCTCTGGTCGGACGACGCAGGCCGGATGGGGATAAAAGGTGAGCACGGCCGGCGTCAGGAACGGAGGCCCGCCCGCAGCTCGAGCGCGATCCGCGGCCGCCCGCAGAATCTCGCGGTGGCCGAGGTGGACGCCATCGAAGTTCCCGACGGTTACGACCGCTCGTTCTTGGCGGTCGCCGAAGATGCTGGTCCATTCCTCGGCCGAGTGTGCGACGTCGAGACGCAATCGAGTCCTCGACGCATCCGGTTGGTGACTCGTTTCGTGCAGGTTAGGCCTCCAGCTCGAGCTGCAAGCCATCATACGCGAGCCGCACGTTCTGGGGCAGCTTCGCATTGGTTTGGGCGTGCCCTAAATCATGACAGATATGCGTGAACCAGGCGTGAGCCGGCGCCAGCTCAGCGACCAGCGCGAGCGATTGTTCAACGTTGGAATGCATGGGATGCGGCTCATAGCGCAGCGCGTCGAGAATGAAGTGATCGAGGCCACACAGCAGCTGCTTCGAGCTCTCCGGAACCGCGCTGAAATCGGTCAGGTAGGCAGCCTTGCCGAACCGATATCCGAGCACGGGCAGCGGCCCGTGAAACGCGCCGATGGGAACGAATTTGACGCCGAACAGATCGATTGGCCCGTTCACATTGTGGACTTCGACCATGGGCAGAGAACTGACCGTGGGGGCCGGATCGAAGATATAGGAGAACTGGCGCCGAAGCGTCGCGAGCATGTCTTGCGAGCCGTACAGGGGAATGACCGTGCGCTGTTTGGAGTTGAAGGGACGGATATCGTCCAGGCCGAGGATGTGATCGGCGTGACCGTGGGTGTAGAGCACGGCATCGAGCCGCTGAAGGCCCGCGCGCATGGCCTGCGAGCGGAAATCGGGGGTCGTGTCGATGACGACCGCATGGCCCTCGAACTCGAGCAGGAGCGATGGGCGCATGCGCTTGTCGTGGGGATCGGTCGATTCGCACACGGCGCAGTGGCAGCCGAGCGTGGGAACTCCCATCGAGGTTCCCGAACCAAGAACCGTCAATTTGAGTTTGGACATAATTCTGCGGAAGGGCGTCGCTCTTCAATTCCTCTACAGGCAGGGGGGCCTAGCTCTGCCCCGCGCTCCGTTGTCAATACGCGGGGGACGGTTGATCGCCAGAAGGCCCGTAAAGGGAAGGGACCTTGCCGCCGGCCAGACGCAGATAAATGGTCAACTGACCCCGATGGTGCACCTGGTCCATCAGATTTGCCCAAAGTGCGTCTGGCTGAGGCATGTTCCATTCGTAGGCATGCTCGGATCGCGGATCGCCGCCCTTCAGAATGGAACTGACCGCCCGGCCAAACTCCTCCTCGCTGAGTGACACGACTTTCCCAAAGGCCTCCAGGTGTGCGAACTCGTAGGCCTTGGCGATGGCCTCGATCGTATCCGGCGGGCCAGGCCGTGGCGGGGCGTTTCGCAGCTCGTGCACCGTCCTTTCCGGAATCGTGCCAATAAGCCCTTCGTCGATCACACACTGCCAGGCTAAATCTCGGGCGGTTCGCGATCTCTCGTGCGGCTTGCCTCCGAGAGCGCCCTCGGGAAACGCGCGCAAGACGCGGAGCGTAGTCCGGAACTCCCGCTCCCAGACGCGAAGGAAGGTCTCTCGGGAGCTCGATCCGCTCAATCCGGGCTTTCCAGCGGGAGGAGAGCTCATCCCTTGCTTTTCGCCTTCTTGGTCATGGCGTCGGCGGCGGCCTTGGAGACCTCCATATAGGTCAGCTTGAGGCTTCCGATCACCTCGATGAGCAAATCTTCATCGACTTGTGCCAGGTTTCCCTGTGTCGTTTCGCGCAGCGCGTCCAGCATGTCGATCATTTCGCGCGCGCCGTCGAGGTCTAAATAAGCCTGTCCCGTGCGCGGGTCGGCCACTCCGCCGAGCATCGCGGCGGCATTCCGGGTAAGGAAATCGACGAGCAACTGGAAGCCGCGGGAGGGCTGCGCCGCTTCCGCCAGAGGAGCCGGCGCGGTCGCATTGGCCGAAGCCGCCCCGCTCTTGCCCTGAGCAGAGGATGCCGAAGAGGAAATTGAGGAAGCCTTCGTCGCGGGTTTCTGGGCTGCCTCTTCGTCGCGGCGCTGCTGCTCGACCACATCCCTTCGGAGCTGGCCGTCTTCGGTAAAGAGCCGCCGATCGACGACCTTGAACGTTTCTTCCTGTTTGGAATCAGCCACGACGATCAACCTCGTCAACGTGTTTTTGATACGTGAGCAGGGCCTAGCAGGGGCGGCGAGGCGCCCCGGTCGCAACATCGTAGTCTAGCATCCGGATTCCGCGCCTCACAAGCCGCCCATTGCCCGATTCGTCGCCATCCTGAGTGCCGAGAGAAAGACAAGGCGGCAGTG
This sequence comes from Candidatus Cybelea sp., assembly GCA_035622135.1. Lineage (GTDB taxonomy): Bacteria > Acidobacteriota > Terriglobia > Acidiferrales > UBA7541 > Palsa-295. Next base: position 46,599 of record DASPVZ010000018.1, read on the forward strand.
TTGCGCCACGATAGTAATGTCCCCTTTTCTCCAAAATAGAAATGTCCCCCTAATACGACTTCCGAAAGGAGGTCGGATTGGGGCGGACAGAGATGAGCCAGGAGGAACTGCGGAGAGTGGAAGTGCTGGCGCGAGTG
>DASPVZ010000019.1:0-31229 GCA_035622135.1 Candidatus Cybelea sp.
ATCAGTGCCGTCTCCGGTTTGACAATGGCTCGATGTGCCGTTTACGATTACCCGAGCGCGGTCGTGGCGGAACTGGCAGACGCACCAGCTTGAGGGGCTGGCGGTAGCAATACCGTGGTGGTTCGAATCCACTCGACCGCACTACCCTCTTTCAAAAAGCCCGCTATCTATCAGTTTGTTCGCGGTTTCTTGCTGACTTAAACCCGTCGGAGCCTGCTATTTCTTCGGCGGAGTCTGCGGCTGTGCCGGGGGCGTAGCAGGCTTCTGCGCCGGTTGCAAAGGTACGGGGACGGAGGATTTTGGCTTCGCCGGCGCCGCAGCGGACTGCTGCGTCTGTTCGAGGATTGATCCGGTCGCAAGCGCGCCGGCCGGGGCGCGTTTCACCGAGAGCGTCAGCGACGTCATCATGAACACGATCGCGCACCATGTGGTCGCACGCGAAAGGAACGTCGCTGCCCCCCGCGGGCCAAACGCCGTCTGGCTTCCTGCGCCGCCGAATGCGCCGGCCAAATCCGCCGCGTTTCCGCTCTGCAGCATGATCACAAGGATCAGCACGAGGCAAACCAGAACGTGCAGTGTCACCAGCACATACGGCACGCGCCAACCTACCCACACCAAGCCGACCGCAACGGCCAGCGACAATCCCCATTTTGCCCACGATGGCATGAAACTCTACTCTCCTTTACCGGAACTGCCCGTTCCGTCCTGCTACACGCCCTCGGCCTACCCACTCCATTCCCCGTGCCAAGAGCATATTCCACGCCGAACTCTAGGGGCTGCGAGCGAATCGTCTGCTCTGTAGCAAGGTCTCGGGAATCTCCGGCCAATCGGCCGACGGGCCAGAACGGCGAATCTTTCATCCTTGATAATTCACAATCGCTGCAAAGGACCGCGCATCCAGGCTCGCACCCCCGACTAGCGCGCCGTCTATCTCCTCCTGCGCCATCAATCCCCGCATGTTGTCGGGCTTGACACTGCCGCCGTAGAGGATTGGCACTGCGGAAGCCCGTTCGGGTCCGAACCGCGCCGCAGCCAACTCGCGGATATAGCGGTGAGATTCGGCCGCAATTTCCGGCGTTGCGGTCCTGCCGGTCCCAATCGCCCAGACCGGTTCGTAAGCAATCAGGATACGCGAGAACTGATCGACGGTCAACGCAGCCATGGCACCGTCAAATTGACGCTGGAGGACCGCCTGTGTCCGACCCGCCTCGCGTTCCCCGAGCGTTTCGCCCATGCAGACGATTGGCCTCAGCTCGAGCGCAATCGCCGCCCGAGTCTTGCGGTTCACCGACTCGTCCGTTTCGCAAAAATACTGCCGGCGTTCCGAGTGCCCGATGATCACGCCTTCGCAGCCCAGCTCAACCAGCATTGCCCCGGAAACTTCTCCGGTGAACGCACCCTCCTTCTCCCAATGCATATTCTGCGCCGCCACCGAAATCGCGCTCCCACGTGCAGCCTCAATCGCCGCTTCGATCGATGTGAATGGCGGCGCTACCACAATGCCGCAATGGTGGACGCCCGCCACCAGGGGCTTAAACGCGTCGAAGAACGCTTGCGTCTGGACGCGTGTCTTGTACATCTTCCAATTCCCCGCAATAACCGGCTTCCGCACGCACACCTCCCAATCAGACTGTCGGAAGTTTATCGACGCTATGCGCGCCAGACAAGGACGCTCGACCGGCCGCTAGGGCATTCGCTTCTCTCCTCTGCCGCTTACGATTTCTACGTCTTCTTTACCTGCTTCCTCTTCGGCGTAGAATGTAGCGGGAGAAAAAGATCATGGCTGACCAACTCGTCGTTCAAGACCGCGGTTTCACTTCCCGCCTGATTGTGGGAACCGGAAAGTATCGCAGCTTTCAGGAAATGGCTCGGGCCCATCAAGCGTCAGGCGCGCAGATTGTCACCGTCGCGGTGCGCCGGGTCAACCTGACCGACCGTTCGAAGGAATCGCTGCTCGACTACATTGACCGCCAGAATTTCTTCATCTTGCCCAACACGGCGGGCTGCTACACGGCCGAGGAGGCCGTCCGTACCGCCCGCCTCGGCAGGGAGGTCGGCCTTTCGGAATGGGTCAAGCTTGAAGTCATCGGCGATGAGAAGACCCTCTTCCCGGACACCGAGCAGCTCATCGCGGCCACAAAAACGCTCGTCAAGGAGGGCTTCATCGTCCTGCCCTACACCAATGACGACCTCATCGTCGCGCGCAAACTGATCGAGGCGGGCGCCGCAGCGGTCATGCCGCTCGGAGCACCCATCGGCTCAGGTATGGGCATCCAAAATCTGGCGAACCTGCGCATTCTGCGAGAGCGCATCACGGAGGTGCCGCTGATCGTCGATGCGGGCGTTGGCACGGCATCGGACGCGACCATGGCCATGGAACTCGGAGCCGACGGCGTCCTAATGAACACGGCCATTGCCGGCGCGCACGACCCGGTCTTGATGGCCGAAGCGATGGGGGCGGCCGTCGAAGCGGGACGCAAGGCCTTTCTCGCCGGGCGCATCGAGAAAAAGCTGTACGCTACGGCCTCAAGCCCTCTCTCCGGCGTGGTCCGTTGACCCGGCATTGCGCGATGCGGACACTCCCTCTCTCGCTGCGCGGGCTCACGCTCGTCCTCCCCGCCCTCTTCGTCTCTCTCGTCGCTTCTTCCCCTTCGCTGCACGATGCGTTCAATTCCCGGCAGGCCTACGCCTACACCGCTCAGGTTGCCGGCTTCGGCGAACGCTGGCCCGGCTCGCCCGGGCACAAGAAAACCGAAGACCTCATCCGCGAAGTCCTCGAGAGAGACGGAGCAAAGGTCGCATTCGACGATTTTACCGCCAGCACACCGCGCGGCCCCGTGCCCGTGCACAACATCATCGGCAAATTCAACCTGAGCACTGACCCCAGGCAGACCATCTTCATCCTGGCCGGCCACTACGACACACTGTTCAAGCCCGGTTTCATCGGCGCAAACGATGGCGCATCAAGCACTGCAATTCTTCTGTCCTTTGCCGACGCCCTTGCTCACCATCCGACGCGCATGCAGATCTGGCTGCTCTGGACCGATCTGGAAGAGGCCATCCAATCCTTTCAGGGCGACGACGGCCTCTACGGCAGCCGTCACCTGGCCTACCAGCTCTCGATGAGCGGCTCGGTTCCCCGCATCCGCGGCCTGCTTCTGCTCGACATGATCGGCTACAAGAATCTGAGCGTCGCGCGCGAGACCGGCTCGGACCGCGCCTTGCAGGACGTCATCGAACAGTCCGCCAGCCAACTCGGCTATAGCCGCTACTTCTTTCATTACCAGACGGGCATCATCGACGATCACATGTCCTTTATCCACGTCGGCATTCCGGCCGTGGATGTCGTCGACGCCGAGTACGGCCGCATGGGCCCCGGCTTCGACTCCATGGGCGAATTTCATCACACCAACGCCGACACGATGGACAAAGTCTCCCAACTCAGCCTCGAGGTTGTTGGCCGCACCATCCTTCTCACCGTCGAACTCGTTGATAAGCAAACCTGATTCGTCGGCCGAACCGAAGCCCAGGCGTCGCACTCCCGAAAACAATCTGGGGGATGTGCTAGGCTAGCGACGGCGAGGAAAGGAACCAGGCGTGGACATTGTGAAGGGCAACATGGGCTGGATCGAGGTGATCGTCGGACCGATGTTTTCGGGCAAAAGCGAGGAGCTGATCCGGCGTTTGCGTCGTGCCGAGATCGGCAGGCAGCGCGTGCAGATCTTCAAACCCGTGATCGATCAGCGCTACGCGAAAAACGGCATCGTGTCGCACTCCGGCCTGGAGATCGCCTCAGAACTGGTCGAAACCGGCGGCGAGATTCTCGACAAAGTAGCGCCGCGTACCGAGGTCATCGGCATTGATGAAGCACAGTTCCTCGGTGACGCCGTGGTCGAGGCATGTACCAAGCTCGCCGACCTCGGCAAACGCGTGATCGTCGCCGGCCTGGACACTGATTTCATGGGCCGTCCGTTCGAGCCCATGCCGCACCTGCTCGCCGTGGCCGAGGAAATCACAAAACTCCTGGCCATCTGCATGCGTTGCGGCAACCCCGCCGTTCATACCCAGCGCCTCGTGGCATCGGATGAGCTGATCGTGGTCGGCGCAACCGGCATGTATGAGGCCCGCTGCCGCCGGTGCTTTGAGCCCTTCCTGGCCCAACAGAAAATCGAACAGGAAAACCGGGAATCTTCGGCGGCCCCCAGCGCCAATGCCGGCACCGCGCCTTAAACCCGAATCCGGTGTCCGGATCTGCGACATGCGCTTCCTGAAAACGAGCATCCCGGTCATCGACCATCTGCCAAGTGATCTGCAACCTTGCGTTTAGCATTGGCACCCGGGATGCTATTCTGGTACTGCACAAGGAGGGAACCAGATGTCCTTCTTTCGCGATCTTAGGGTCGCCTTCCACTCGCTCCTGCGTACTAAGGGACTATCCATCACCGTAATCGCGACGCTGGCGCTCGGTATTGGCGCCAACGCCGCCATTTTTACTCTGGTGCGCGGTGTGCTCCTCAAACCGCTTGTCAACCGCGGCGAGAACCGGCTCATCTACATCCGGCAGAGTGCTCAGGGCCTCGGCCAGGAAAATACAACCTTCTCTGTGCCGGAACTTAAGGATCTTGAAGCCGGCGTGCACTCGGTTGCCGAGTTCGGCGATTTCTCAACGATCGGCTTTACGATGGTCGGTCTCGGTGAACCTCGCGAAGTTCGCGCGGGCGTCGTCGGTGGCACCTATTTCGAGGTCATGGGCCTGCATCCGGTTCTCGGACGCCTTATCGGACCCCAGGACGACGGCCCGAAAGCAGCCGGCGTCGTGGTTCTGACCTATCGCTTCTGGTCGACCACGTTCAGGAAGGATCCTTCCGTGATCGGCAAGACCGTGCGCCTGGGCAGTATTGGCGACCGCTACGGTACCATCATCGGTGTCCTCGAACCCTCCGTCCCTTATCCGGCAGACACCGAAATCATCGCCAACGTGGTCACCAGCCCGCATCATCTCTCCGCCACGATGGTGACCGGCCGGGTCCATCGCATGACAGAACTCTTCGGCCGCCTGGCTCCCGGGGTCAGGCTCGATCAAGCCCGCGCGGAGTTGCGCACCGTTTACGCCTCCATGCAGAGGGACCATCCTGAGGCCTACCCGGATAAAGAACGCTACCGCATTGACGCTAGGATGCTCCGCGACGAGATTACCTCGGGCGCGCGGACGGTTCTTCTGGTCCTCCTAGCCGCCTCGGGCCTGGTGTTCATCATTGCCTGTTCCAACGTGGCTAACCTGATTCTTGCGCGCACGGTGCGCCGCGAAGGCGAACTGGCCGTCCGCGTGGCGCTCGGCGCAAGCGCCGGGGCGCTGCGCCGGATGCTATTGGCCGAAAGCCTTTTGTTGTGCGGCGCTGGCGCGGCGCTCGGTATCTTGAGTGCGCAGCCTCTGGTGACCGTCCTGGCTCAGTACGCCTCCCGTTTCTCGGTGCGTGCCCTCGATTTGACGGTCGATTCCAGCCTGCTTTGGGTCGGAGCAGCGCTGGCCATTGTTGCTGCTGTGATTCTGGCGTTTGTTCCCCGCCTGCCGTCTTCCGACAAGTCGAGCGCCCTGAACATATCGAGCGGAAGCGTCCGCATGACGAGCAGCACAACCCGCCGCCAGCGCACCTTCGCCGTCACCCAAATCGCCGCGTCGTTCGTTTTGCTGGCAGGCGCCAGCATGTTCATTACGACGCTGATCGCACTGCAGACCGCGCAGACCGGCCTTGACACTCGCCACGTCCTGGCCATCGATGTCCCCGCTATGTCCTACGGAAAAACGCATCAGCAAGTCCTCGATTTCTACAAGGAAGCAATGCGGCGCGTGGATGGGTTGCCCGGCGTGAGCGGAACGGCCTTTGGCATGACCGCCCCTTGGCGGGATGCCAACACCTTCGGTCCCGGCCTCCAATTCAGCGGGGACGGTCACGTGCATGGTAAAGATGACCCGCGCGCACAATGGCGCATTATCTCTCCGGGATTTTTTGCCGCTCTTGGCGTTCCCGTCATGGCTGGTCGGGATTTCAACGCACTCGATGACCAAACGAGAGAACCGGTCGTTGTCATTAGTGAAACTCTCGCCGAGCGCATGTTCCCCGGTCAGGATGCTGTCAACCGCCATGTCTATTGGACCGATCCCGTGCTCGAATTCCTCCCCGGAAGCCCACTTGAAAAGGCACGGTTTATGGCACCGCACCGCATCATCGGCGTCGCGGCCGATATCGACGACGAAGACGTTGTTCCGCGCCCGACCCTCACTATCTACGCCACCTTTGCCGACGGTCCCATGTTTGGAGGTCACCTGTTCATCCACACCAGCGCAAATCCTTATTCGCTCGTCACCCCAGTCACACGCATGATTCGCGGCATGTCGGCCGACCAGCCGGTCGAGCACGCCTCGACTCTCGAAGACATCCGCGCCGAGGTACTTACTCCCAACCGATTGAACTCGCTGGTCTTTGGCGTGTTTGCCGCTGTCGCGCTGGCGATTGCCGTGGTTGGCGTCGCGGGCGTGCTGGCATTTTCCGTGAGCGCCCGGACGCGGGAATTTGGCATCCGGCTGGCGCTTGGATCACAACCGGAACTTCTTTTGCGAGGTGTGGTTCGAGAGGGCGCGCTCATGGCTCTAACGGGCGTACTCGCCGGCGCTCTATTCGGTTTCCTCACGGCGCGTTTGGCCGGCAGGTATTTTCTGGATTTGAGGATGCCGAGCGCCCTGCCTGTGATCCTCTCTGCTTTTGTGCTGCTGACCGCAGCCGTTGTCGCGTCCATGCTACCAGCCTTGCGCGCGGCGCGCGTCGACGTCATGCAAGCGCTGCGCTCGGAATGATTGTTTCCTCCGGATTCGCCCGCACGCTAGAGCAAGCGGCACGGGGATCGCCCCGGCCGCCAGGCCGAAGCTGAGCCAATCCGACCCAGAACGGCCAACGCAATAATCCAAGGTGGAAGGGAAGACAAGTCGACCTTCGCCGTTACCGCGAGTTACCAAGCCCGCTGCGCGCGCGTATAGATCTAGAGGAGGGTCCATGAACGCGACGCAGCAACGACCCCACAAGGGTAGAGGAATGGAAGGATGGATTGCGCGCTGGTATACCCGTACGCGCCGCAGGGACATGGAGGATTTCCGGCGGCAGGCCCAGTCAGCCGCCGAACGTCTGCGCAGCGACTGCCAGGTTCTCGAGGTGGCGCCCGGACCGGGATTCTTCTCGATCGAACTTGCCCGGCTGGGAAACTTCAGGATCACGGGGCTCGACATTAGCCGCACGTTCGTCGACATCGCCGCGGCGAACGCGCGAAAGGCAGTCGTAGATGTCGATTTTCGCTTGGGAAACGCTTCCGCGATGCCCTTCACCGATGGCTCGTTCGATTTCGTCTACTGCTCGGCGGCCTTCAAGAATTTCTCCGAACCCATCAAAGCCCTGGACGAAATGTATCGAGTTCTGCGCCCGGGAGGCGAGGCGCTGGTTGTCGATCTTCGCAAGGATGCCCCGCTCGACGAAATCAGCTTCTATATGAGGAAAAGCGGACGCAGCCGAATCGATGCTTGGGCGACGATGTGGGTGTTCCGTCACATGTTGATCAAGCGAGCCTACCGCAAGGGGAATTTTGTTCACATGGCGGAAGCCAGCCGGTTCGGCGGGTGCCAGATCAACCCAAGCCCCATCGGGTTCGAGGTGCGCTTCTGCAAGCCTCCCGCGCCGCTTCCGCCGTTTGCTGATCCCGCGCCTTGCGGGTCTTCCTCCTAGGCGCCGCAGACTGGCCTTTCGCTCGAGCGAGCGCGGCAGCTCGCTCGCCTTGCCAACGCCGACACCGTGCCCGAATTGACTTTTGCCTCCTCCTACCCTAGCATTTTTGCTTCGACAGCTCTCGGCGCGTTCAGGAGTGTAACCCCTTCGGAGAGTGCAAGGTAACCGCGCTGGTGACATTCATTACAACCACTCGTAGCTCGAGTCACGGCCTCAAAAACCAAACCGCGGCACGATGTAAAAGGGAGGGAGAGCGGCTGTCGAAGCGTTCGAAATCGGCCGTGGGTGGCCGGCTAGGACAATGTGCCGGCCAGGGCTCGCGCCTCGTAGAACAGTCTACCTGTCCCTCGTCTCTGTTTCGACATGGTCGTCGATTCGGCGGAGCCGTCGAACGCGTTGGTCGGGCCACGCTTTAGCACCAATTGTTAGCAAGCAAATTGACGCATCGAGGGAGGAAGCATGGCGGTCAAGGTCGGCATCAACGGATTCGGGAGAATCGGGCGAAACATTTATCGCGCGGTGCTGGGCGATCCAGGAATCGAGATTGTCGCCGTAAACGATATCACCGACGCGAAAACACTCGCGCACCTGCTCAAGTACGACTCGATTCTGGGCAATCTTCCGAACTCGGTCACGCACACGGAGGATACAATTTCCGTCGACGGGAAGGGTTTCAAAGTGTTCAAAGTGAAGAACCCCGGGGAACTCGATTGGGCCTCGGTGGACGCTTCGATCGTCGTCGAGTCGACCGGGCTGTTTACGACCGGAGCCGATGCCCGCAAGCATATTCGCGGGCCAGTGAAGAAGGTGCTGATCTCCGCGCCGGCCACCGATCCCGACGCAACGATCGTCCTCGGTGTCAATGAAAAGACCTACGATCCCGCGAAGCATCACGTGGTTTCGAACGCCTCCTGCACGACGAATTGCCTCGCGCCGGTGGCCAAAGTGATTCAGGACAATTTCGGAATCACCATCGGCACCATGACCACGATTCACTCGTACACGAACGATCAAAAGCTGCTCGATTTGCCGCACAAGGATTTGCGGCGGTCGCGCGCAGCGGCCATTTCGATGATCCCCACCTCGACCGGTGCGGCCAAGGCTCTGCACCTGGTCATACCCGAGCTCAAAGGCAAGCTCGACGGCTACGCCATGCGCGTTCCGACGCCGAACGTCAGCGTAGTGGATTTGACCGTGATTACCGATAAACCGGTCACGGCCGAGGCGGTGAACGCGGCACTCCGGCGTGCCGCAGAGGGGCCCATGAAGGGCATCCTCGGGTACACCGAGGAGGAACTGGTGTCGGTCGATTTTCGTGGCGATCCGCGGTCGTCGATTGTCGATGCGGGCTACACGCGCGTGGTCGGATCGAATTGTCTGAAGGTGCTGTCGTGGTACGACAACGAGTGGGGGTATTCGTGCCGGTGTCGCGATTTGATCAAGCTCCTCGCGGCAAAAATGTAGAACACGGGCACGCGGCGACCGGCTCCGCACCGACTCGAAGAGGCGACGGAATTGCCGAGAAGACTCTGATGAACAAATTGTCGATACGGGATCTCGATCTGAGCGGCAAGCGCGTTTTCATTCGGGTTGATTTCAACGTGCCCCTCGACGGCGGCAAAGTATCGGATGATACGCGTATTCGGGCCACGCTGCCGACCTTGCACCTGGCCAGCGAGCGCGGCGCTCGGGTCGTTTTGGCCTCTCATCTTGGGCGGCCGAAGGGCAAGCCCGACCCGAAATACAGTCTGAAGCCGGTCGCGGCACGCCTCGAGGAGTTGCTCGGAAAGCCGGTCGCGTTCGCGGCGGATTGCGTCGGGACGCAAGCTGAGACGAAGAGCAAAGCCCTGCGCGATCAAGACGTGCTGCTGCTCGAAAATGTGCGTTATCACCCCGAGGAAGAAACCAACGATCCGGAATTCTCGCGACACCTTGCCGCGCTCTCCGATGGACTGTTCGTTTGCGACGCCTTCGGCTCTGCGCACCGCGCGCATGCATCGGTTGTGGGCATCACGAGATTCGTGCGCCAGGCGGCTGCCGGCCTGCTCATGGAAAAGGAACTCACCTATCTCGGTAAAGCGCTTTCGAATCCGGACCGGCCGTTCGTCGCGGTACTGGGCGGGGCAAAAGTGTCTGACAAAATCGAAGTCGTGCGAAACCTGATGAAGCTGGCCGACGCCATGCTAATCGGGGGAGCCATGGCCTACACGTTCCTGAAGTCAGAGGGCAAGCCGACGGGCAAATCCCTGGTCGAGCGCGACAAGCTTGAGCTTGCCGCTAGCCTTCTCCGCGATGCGGAATCGCGCAAATTCCGATTCCGGCTGCCCGTGGATCACGTGTTGGCCGAATCGCCGGATTCTACGGTCACCAAAACCGCCTCGGTCGACCAGACGCCGGAAGGCTGGATGGGGCTTGATATCGGCCCTCGGACCATTGAGGAGTTCGAAGGGGAAATCGCTCGGGCGCGCACGATCGTGTGGAATGGGCCGCTTGGAATGTTTGAGAAGCCCGCGTTCGCGAAAGGAACGTTGGCCGTCGCTCGGGCCGTGGCGCGGGCGACGAAGAAAGGCGCAACGTCGATCATCGGCGGCGGGGACTCGGTTGCGGCCGTCGAGCAGGCCGGTGTGGCCTCGGAGATCTCGCATATTTCGACCGGCGGCGGGGCATCGCTCGAGTTTCTGGCCGGGGACAGATTGCCAGGTGTAGAAGCGCTGACCGATCGAGGGACGTAGTCGTCGGCTGGCCTCAGCGGGAACGCAGGTAGAATTCAACGCGCAGGCCGTCGGGATCATCAAGCCAGATAAACTCTTTGTGCCCGTACCGATCGATTTCTATGCCGCTGTGTTGAACCATAGCAGTATCCAGCTGCGATTGGATGGCGTGCAGTTCCTCGATCGTTCGCACCCCGAAGGCGAGGTGATTTAGTCCGACCTTTTCTTTGTCGTACGGCTCCCCCTGGTCCTCGACCGAACGCGTAAAGAACAGGCGAGTGTCGCCGACGGCAAACATAACGCTGTCTTCGGCCCGATCAGGGCATTGACCCAAAACCGCTGCGTAGAAGCGTTCGGTGCGCTCGAGTTTCGCCACGCGAAAGACCAGATGGTCGACGAATTGGGCAGAGATCATCGCTGTACCTTCTCCGGCAAGGGGTCGCCGTTTGGCGTTCGATGAAGGTTACCGCTTCGGCCGGCACCAAACTGTAGCGGCAAGCGACGCCACCCCGGACGGTCGAGAACCGTCCCTCTGTTTGCCCACATCGCCTGGCGCCCTTCCTCGGGGCCGCACGCTAGCGAACGACTGCGGTGCTGGGCGCTTTCACGTGCGAGAGCCATCCGTGGCGGTCGGGCTTGGTCCCGCCGGTGAGCGCAAAGAATTCGTCCTGAAGGCGTTTGGTGATGGGGCCACGCGCCCCGTTGCCGACTTTGATGCGGTCGATCGAGCGAATTGGCGTGATTTCGGCGGCCGTGCCGCAGAAGAAAACTTCGCTGGCGATGTAAAGCAACTCGCGCGGGATCACTTCCTCGGCGAAAGGAATATCGAGATCTTCGCAGATGGCCAGGAGCGAGAGGCGCGTGATCCCGGGCAGGGCCGAATTGGCCAGCGGGGGTGTGAGCACTTTGCCATCGACCACCACGAAGATGTTTTCGCCCGAGCCTTCGCTGACATAGCCGCTTGTGTCGAGTGCGATTCCCTCGACGTAACCGTTCACATTGGCCTCCATGCGAATGAGCTGTGAATTCATGTAATTCGCAGCGGCCTTGGCCATTTGCGGCAGCGTGTTCGGCGCAGGACGGTTCCAGGAGCTCACGCAAACATCGACGCCGCTCCGCAGGGCTTCCTCGCCGAGGTAGTGTCCCCATTCCCAGCACGCAAGGTAGGTCTCAATGACCGCCGATGCGGGATCGACGCCCCCGCCTCCCATGCCTCGAAGGACGATGGGTCGGATGTAGCAGGAGGGAACCTTGTTCACGCGTACGAGCTCGAGGTTGGCTTCGCACAGTTCGTCGAGCGTGAAGCCGACCTCCATGCGATAGATATGCGCGGAATTCAGGAGGCGCTGCATGTGCTCGCGATTGCGGAAAATCGCTGGCCCCTGCGGCGTCGAGTAACAGCGGATACCCTCAAAAACTGCGGAGCCGTAGCTCACGACATGCGACAGGACGTGGATATTCGCCTCATCCCAATCGATAAATTTGCCGTTGTGCCAGATCTTGTCAGTTCGAGCGTAGCTCATAGGGATCGCTCCGCGTTGCCTCGAGTGGCCGTCCAGGGCCAGCTTGCACGCCGATTATAGCGGCCCCGGATAGGCCCCGTCCATTGGACTCGCCGCGGGCGTCGCCGGGCATCACGGGTCCATATTGGCCGCAAAATCGCACTCCCCGCCGTGCCCGGCCGGTTCTCCACCGTGCCAGGGACGTGATCGACAGGCAACCCTCGAAATCAGGAACGTAGTCGAAACGGGCCGTGCCGCTCAGAATTGCGTTCTGCGTCCAAGCAGGTCGGCGCGAGGATTCGAGAGCGCGGTGCGATTCTGGCCAGGATTCACGGCTTCGAGAGGCTTGCGAGAAATTCCAAAACGGCGCGATTGAATCCTTCCGGCTCTTCCATGTTGACGATGTGCCCGGAGCCGTGAATCACGACCTCCTTCGCGCCGGGTATGCGCGCGTAGAGCAGGCCGCAGATCTCCTGGATATCCGCGACATCGCGGCTGCCGACGATGACCAGAGTTGGCGTCTTGATGTCGGACAGGCGATCGATGGCCGGCGGATTGGGCATGGCCTCGAGCACGGGGTTATCGAGATTTTCGTGCGCGTTTTCCAAAGCGAGCTGGTGCAGACGCGGCGCAATCTTGGGGTTCTCCATGGCCGGGGCCATAAAGCCGCTCTGAAGCCACAAATCGGTCACCTTCTGCCAATCGCCGGCTTCAGCAGCGCGGATCGTATCCATTTCGGTCGGATCGGGGCTGAACGGAAAACCGCTGAGGCCCGGGGCCACGGCAACAATGGCGTCGACCCGACCGGCATGCGTCAGGGCGAAATCGATCGCGACTCGGCCACCGAGCGAGAGACCGACAACATAGGCCGTCTGGACATGAAGATAGTCGAGGAGAGAGGCGAGATCGTTTTCGTCAGAATAGACGGTCGTCGCAGCGGGAGATTTTCCGAAGCCCCTCACGTCGTAGCGAATCACACGGTAGGATTTCGAGAAATGCGTGAATTGCTCGTCCCACATGCGGCGGTCCATTTGCCCGCCGTGGATGAGGACAAGAGGGTGTCCCCGGCCCGTGACCTCATAATAGATTCTGCCGCCATTGATTTCGGCGAAGCCCGAATCAACGCTCGCCGACTGGCCCCACGCAGCAGCGCAAAACAGGAACGCAAGGCATAAAGGGAACAACCTGCCGATCAACGCGTCGCACACGATGTCGAAGTCCTGATTTCGAGGGTCTTATCGGAACCTTGACCCCCCTTTCTCGGGGCGCTTCCGCCCCTCTGTTGGATGACGCGGGATCCGGCCCGGGGATAGCAAGAAAAAGCCGACACAAGGCCCTATTCAGGGGAGGAAACGCTGATCGTATCGGGCGGCAAACCCTCCCTGGGGCGTCCCGCGAAGCGACAATCCGGGCACAGCTCAGGCTCGTGTGAGAAAAACCATTCGCAAACCGAAGGCTTTTGCAGATAATCCTAGGTCGATTGGCCAGGCGAACCCTGGGTCGATGGTGTCCAGGACTGCCAGCCGGAAAGCGAGGCGATCATGCTCTGCAGCGGAGACGGCGAGCGGGCTCGGTCGAAGACGAGCTCGGTGCTGATCCTCGTGATTGTTGGGGCGGCGAGCACTGCCCTTGCCCCGGCCTGCCTTGCCAAACCTTCCCCCACCGAGTGCCCGCCCGCGTCGCAAAAGGACGGTGTCGTCGACCAGCTTCACGGCGTTTCGATCGCCGATCCCTATCGATGGCTCGAGGATCAGCAAAGTCCCGAGACGCGCGCCTGGATCGATGCGGAAGATCAATGCACGGCGGCCGTATTGTCGGCGGTGCCCGACCGGGCGGCAATCGCCCGGCGCTTGACCGAACTCATGCGCGTCGACACCCTCGGGCTGCCGCAAGAACGCGGCGGAAGTTATTTCTTTGCCGAACGGCGAGCCAATCAGGAGCTGTTCGTCACCTACAAGCGTCGCGGCTTGAACGGCACGGATGAAGTGCTGATTGATCCTCATCCCCTGAGCGCGGACCATTCAACAAGCGCGCAGCTCGAGGATATCTCGCGCGACGGTGCGCTCGCCGCGTACGCCATTCGCACCGGTGGCCAGGACGAGGTGACCATCCACTTCATGGACACGAACACGCGGGCGCCGCTTCCCGATGAGCTGCCTCACGCGAATTATTTCTCCGTCTCGATTGAGCCATCGAAGCACGGCGTTTACTACGCCGTGCAAACGGCAGGCGGTACGCGCATCTTCCACCACGTGATGGGGACGCCGGCAACTGCGGACCAGGAAGTGTTCGGGAAAGGCTACGGGCGCGAAAAAATCCTCGAAGCGCGCCTGTCAGAAGATGGGCGCACGCTGCTGATCACGGTCGTCTACGGATCAGGGAGCAAGCGTTCGGAGCTTTATTTCAAAGACCTCGCCAAGGGCGGCGCCGTTCAACCGATTGTGAACGACCTCGATTCCCTGTTCTTTGGCCAGGCCGAAGATGGCCAGGTTTACATCTATTCGAATTGGAAGGCGCCCCGCTGGCGTGTTTTTCGGGCGGACTTGAACCGGCCCTCCCGGGAGAATTGGAAGGAAATTATTCCCGAAGGCGATGCGACGATCGAGGGGATGTCCCTGGGCGGCGGCAAGGTCATCCTGCAGTACGTGCGGAATGCGACCTCGGAGCTAAAGGTCTTCGACCGCGGGGGCCGGCCGGAAGCCCCGATTCCCCTGCCCGGACTGGGCGCCGTGTATGGCGTTCGAGCCGAGTGGAATAGCCCCGAGGCTTTCTTTTCTTTCCAATCCTTCAATGTGCCCGCCAGTGTTTACAAGTATGACGTCCTCCGGCACTCGATCGATCGGTGGGCCGCGCCGCACGTACCGATCGACGAGAAGGCCTATGCCGTCGAGCAAGTCTGGTACAGGTCGAAGGATCGGACGCGCGTGCCCATGTTTCTGTTTTACAAAAAACAGATGGCGCGGGACGGCATGCGTCCGACGCTGCTGACCGGGTACGGTGGATTCGATATCGACATTATGCCGGCCTTCGAACCCGAGGCCATCGCCTGGGTCGATCTCGGCGGCGTGTTTGCTGTTCCAAATTTGCGCGGCGGCGGCGAATTCGGGGAAGCCTGGCACCAAGCCGGCATGATGGAGAAGAAGCAGAACGTGTTTGATGATTTCATCGCCGCGGCCGAATGGTTGATTGCGAATCGCTACACGAGTCGAGACAAGCTCGCCATCGAGGGCGCGAGCAACGGAGGGCTGCTGGTCGGCGCGGCCATGACGGAGAGGCCCGACTTGTTCCGCGCCGTGGTGTGCGAATACCCGCTGCTCGACATGCTGCGGTACCAGAAATTCATGGAGGGACCTTTCTGGGTCCCCGAATACGGTTCGGCGGACAATGCGATGCAATTCAAATATATTTATGCCTATTCGCCTTATCAAAACGTGAAGGACGGCACGAGTTACCCTGCCGTCCTGTTTGTCACCGGCGACGGGGATACTCGAGTCGCGCCGTTGCACGCGCGAAAGATGACCGCGAGAATGCAAGCGGCGACTGCGTCGAAGGGGCCCGTCCTGCTGCTGTATGACACAAAGTCCGGACATTCTGGCGGGCGTCCGCTCAACAAGCAAATCGAAGAAGGAACCGACATCGTTAGTTTTCTGTCACTCGAACTGGGGGTCAGGACCCAGTAAGGCGGGCGCCGCATAGCGAGCGGACAGCTCGAATCGAGGCGATGCCCCCTTCTGCGCGGCGGGCCCCCAGGAGAAGGGTCAGGCGACCGAAACCCGACTCGCGCGAGTGAGACTCATGGCGACGAGGACTGTGCGTTCGGCAAACCAGCCGGCAGGGCCGTGTCGATTCTGCCAGATCAGCAGGGGTGAGTTGAACGCCCATATTCTGTTCGAGGATGCCATTTCGATCGCCTTTTTGGATCATCGGCCGCTCTTCCCGGGACATTGCCTGCTCGTCACCAAGCAACATTATGGGACACTGCTCGATCTGCCCGCCGAGATTGTCGGACCGCTATTCTTGAACGCGCAGAAGCTCGCCGCGATTGTAGAGCGGGCCATGAACGCCGAGGGAACCTTTGTGGCTATGAATAACCGAGTCAGCCAAAGCGTGCCCCACTTTCATATTCACATTGTGCCGCGCCGACGCGGGGATGGCTTACGTGGATTCTTCTGGCCGCGTCGGACGATCAGCGATGAAGAGATCAAAACGGTCGAAAAAAAACTGAGCGAGACAATACGAGACTTGTCGCCGAGCGGGCTAAGGCCATAACGCCCGGCTTGCCAGGGTTTCGCGATACTCTCGGCGGAGGACCGGTCGCCATGTGCGGGACCGATAGCCCCCTCGCGCACTCAAAGGATGATCAGGTCGACCGAGCGGAGGTCGGCCGTTGCGAAGCTCTGGACTGATGAAATCCGGGCCTTAGCCCCTCACTGCGGCGCGGATTTGTGGCGAGCCCGTGACCGACGCTTTGAGCTGGGCATCGCTTGAAACGACGTCGAAGAGTTTTCGCGTGAGCTCGTCGTCGACCTCCGAGGCATGGCGAATGTTCACCGGGTAGCGGACTTGCAGTTCAAGCCCGGCCTGCGCGAACTGAAGGGTCGGTTTCGGCTCCGGAGCGGTCACCGGGAAGTCAATCTGTTGGTAAACAGTGCGGTGCTGGCGTTCGAGATCTTCGCGATATTTCGCCCACACCGCGTTGACCGCGGCTAGAATCTTCTCCTGGACCAGCTTGTAGTCACCTGTCGGGGCAAGTGTGACGGCGACTTCGTGCCAGACAAATTCCGTCCCCGGAATCTGTTTATAGAGCGGTGTGGTCGCCTGGAATAGGACGGAATTCGAGAACACGACGATGCGCCCGGTCGGGTAAACGTCGACGCCCGTTCCGGCCAGTTCCATCAAGTACAAGCGGACCAACCCGATATCGACCACGTCCCCGACCACGCCCGAGACGCTGATGCGGTCACCCACGCTGATGCCGTAACGGCCCACGAGAAAGAAGTAAGCCGCGATGGAGAGAAGGACAGCCTGCAGGCTGACCGCAATGCCCGCGGTAATAAAGCCGGCGAATGTGGCGAGCGAACTGAATTCGCTTACAAATCCCAGAATGAGAATGAGTCCGAACAGGAATCCGACCACGAAGCGTCTGACAATCAGAAACTGCCGGCGCCGGCGAGCGTCACGAACGTATCGAAAGGTGAACCGCCGCCAAGTCTCGGAGACGATGAACACGAAGGCCAGCGCGAGGGTAATCGCTGCGGCACGGATCAGCAGAGCAGCCAGAATGCCGCCGAACTCACCCTGCATGGCCGCGCGCCACTGAGTGAGGTCCGCGCGCGCCTGATCAAGTACGACAACCTCTTGGGCCAGCGGCACAGCGGCCTGGGCAAGCTGGTTGAATTGGCCGACGATCTGCTGAAATTGCTTGTGAATGGATTCAATTTGCGTCGCGTTCGGCGCGCTCTGGTTCGCCAACTCGTGACCACTCTGAACGGTGGCGGAAATCGCCTGGCGAAGGGGCATATGAACGGCATCGGCAGCTTCGCGCACGTGCCAAGCCTGGGTCGAAAGCTGATCGAGGGTGTGCATGGCGCGAATCTGCCGGTACAACTCGACGGCCTGTTCGAGCAGGCCCGCATTTGTGTTCGGATTTGCCTGTTTCTGCGGACCAACCGGAACGCTCGCCTGCTTCACCGTACCGAAAACTTCGGGCAGAGAGCTTTTCAGCTGGTTAATGTTCGTAAGCAGATCCGAGGCGCCTTCGCCCGCCCACTCGAACGAGGACAGCTTTTCGACCGACTGCTCGACGGCGCGATCCAGTTCGAGGTCGCCCTGGAGCGCGTCACGCTTTGCGACGAGCGACCCCTGTTTGGCCCCCTGCGATCGGGCAATTTGCCGGGTCAGATCTTCGATTTGGGACTGGGTCTCCGCGATTCTCCCGGCTACTCGTGCCTTCATCTGCGAATAGTTCTGCGGTCCGCCGGCAGCGGCTTGCCCCGCGGTCGCTTTCTTCGTTTGCTCGGAGATCACGACCGCCTCGGCTTCGGCGGATTGGAAGGCAAGCCGCGCGGCTTCGGCGGCAAGGGTCTGCGCATTCGTCCGGTAGATTTCGTCGCTCGGCAGGCCGGTATCGGGCGACTTTGTGGCCAAATCGCGATACCAGCCGATTACGGCATCCAAGTGAGCCAGGATGGGATCCCCGGCGAGAGAAGGCAGCGGAGGCGGCGTCGTTTCCGGCGCGGCCGATTGCCCGACCGCGATGTGGGCGGCTGTGGCTGCCCCGGCGACCGCGAGGAGAGCCAGCCATGAAATGTTGCGCATGGCCTGGCGGGCCCGTTTGTTTCGTTCTTTCATCGTTTGTTTGATGTTGGAAGCCCCGACGCCGAACCGCGTGCTCGTTCTACCCTACAGCAATTGTAGAAAATTTCTACGGCAATTCCCCTGGGCCCCCGGAGGAGGCGGGGCTGGCGGGCAGGAATTCGGGCAAAAGGATTGCGCAGTCGCCGATTGGGCAGGCTTAATCGACGGACAACGATGTGAGTCCTCTGCCTTCGTGCGAGCGGCGCGGGATTTCTGCGCGAACCGGCGCGGTCGACTCACGCCGCACGAGCTCAGGTTCAATGGCGATCTCCGGGACGTACTCCCCGCGCTCCTCGATGCGCTCGAGCAACGTTCGAGCGGCGATCTCGCCCATTTTCGCGAGCGGTTGCCGCACGGTGGTCAGCGTCGGACTGGTGTAGGCGGCGGCCTGAATGTCGTCGAAGCCGACCACCGAGACCTCCTCCGGTATACGCAGGCCCGCATCCTGGATGACGCGCATGGCCGCGATTGCGGAGTTGTCGTTGTAAGCGAACAGGGCCGTAAACCGCCGATTGCGCCGCAGGAGTTCCTTGGCGAACGGATAACTATATTCCGGAGCCCGGGCGGCCAGACCAGTCGGATCATCGAGTTGAACGGTGAGTTCCGGCTGAATGGCCAGTCCCAGTTCACCCGCGACGTCAACGATGCTTTTCCAACGATCCTCGGCATCGGAACTGGCCGCCGGACCCTTCATGAACGCTATGTCCCGATGCCCAAGCTCCATGAGGTGCTGAAGGGCAAGCAGGGCGGCTGTGCGGTGGTCGAGGTTGATGTTCGTGACTCCCTCGAGCGGTTGGTGGCCAGCGACGGCGACGGCCGGCAGAGGGAGCGGCTGCGGAATCGACATATCAATCGTAATGAAACCTTCGACTCCCCTCTCAAGGAGCAGTTGACTGTGGCTCTCGAAAATCCTCCGTTCATGCCGGTGAACCACAATCAGAAAAAAGTAGTTGTGCCGACGGAGATAGTCTTCGATTCCGCTGATCACCGTTGAGCCGTATGGATCGCCAATTTCCGAAGCGATCACGCCGATCGTGTAGGTGCGCTTCACGCGTAAGGCGCGGGCCAGGTAGTTGGGCTTGTAGTTCAGTTCCCGCGCCGCCTCTAGAATGCGGTTCTTGGTATGTTCGGGAACCGACCTCGCGGCCGGAGAGTCATTCAGAACAGCAGAAACAGTTCCCGCCGTTAGACCAACGCTCTTAGCGACTATTTTCAGCGTGACCGGTGCGCTTTTCTGAATACCGTCCTGGGATTTCCGAGGTGTCATGGAGAGCTCTACGCTGTCGCCAGGGTCGAACGGCGCGCCGTTGCCTTTTCGCTAGGCCACAACCCGGGTATTTCAATCGATTGTACCTCCGGAGGCCCGCTTCCCATAACCGGAATCTGCCATGTAGACTGGCGGAGCAGCGGAAGAGAAGGACAGCGGGCTAGCGACACCTCCGAATCGAGGTTGCGAGATTCTCTCGGCTCGATCCTGGTGCCGGGGCGGGGCAGAGGGCTTTTAAAATGCCTATCTCGTCTTGGAACGTCCGGTTCACTGCCAATGCAGCGCAGCAAATCCTTGAAACCCGGCTCAGCGTGCAGCCGGTCGAATTGCGGGTCAACATCCGAGAAGGTAGAAAGTATAGACCGGTCCGCACAAACCTTTTCCAGAGCGGCTAGGGACCGATCCCTTTCCCCTAGGCCCATATAGATTTCGGCGAAGTTATAAGCAGGCACGTAGCGTTGCTTAGACAGCTCTTCGAGCTCATCCAGGGCCTGTCTGGCCGCTGCACACCACGGCGCGGAACAAGTCGGGCCTCTAACGGTGTCGGCTCCGTCAAGCATATTTTTGAGCGCACTGGTCCTTTCCACTCAGAAGGAGTGGTTTGGAATCCTTTTGCGTTGAGACCTTCGATCGACGACCACGGCTCGTTCGCAATCTTGCGGTCGGTTCAGCCCGACCTATACATCTCTTCGATCGTTTGTTGCGACCATGATTACTTCTTCAAACTCCCTCTTTCGAGGGAGCGGGATGCCCATTCATTCGGACGGTGTTCTACTGCACGCTATGTCCGGTAGCGAGCTGTCCCGCGTACGAACCGAACTCCATTGACGGCGAATACTCACAGCCATTCCGCCACATCCAGTACAAGCGAATCGCCAGCCGCCGTCCCATCGCCACCATGGCAATGTTCCGGTGTCGACGTATCGCCAGGCGCACGAAGCGGCGCCTCCACTCCGGGTTGCTACGCGCAGCGGCTTGCGCAGCTTCCACCAGCAAAAAGCGAAGCAGAGAATTCCCTTGTTTGCTGATGTGCCCCAAGCGTTGCTTATCACCGCTGGACTCTTCGCTCGGAATCATCCCCACGTAAGTGCCGATCTGCTTCCCGCAGTGGAAGCGCTCCGGGGTTCCGATGATCAACACATAGGCCAGTGCGGTCAGAAAACCGACCCCCGGATGAGTCATCAGTCGTACCACTTCGGGCCGCTTGTGGGCTTCCTGCTCGGCGGCTTTGCTGAGTTCCTCGATCACCGGGTCGATTTGATCGAGTAGCCCCAACAACTCTTGCCGGCGCCGACTGGTCCAGGGACCTAAGGCCAACTTCTCTAGCTCCGCTCGCCCCCGTTCGCTCCATAGCTTGGTCTTCCTACGCATTCCTTCGTTCATGGCGATGGCTTGCAACTGGTTCATGATCCGCGTATGCATCTGAACGAGCCGATGCCGGTGCCACAGCAGCTGCCGCAGGTCTCGATTTTCCGGACTGGGCACCCAGACTCGAGGAAAGTTGCCTTCCCGCATCAGTCGCAGTAGGAGTTCGGCGTCCTTGCGGTCGGTCTTCTGCTTCTTCACTCGTCGGGTTTTGATTTCCGCGGGGTGACCGATCCACAATTCAAAGCTGAGTTCTGCCAGCAGGCGCTCGAACCAGCGGGAATACCCGGTAGCCTCCATCCCCACTCGCACGCTGCTTCCTTGCTCCTTTAGGCCCCTGTAAAACTTCTCTGCTTCTCCATCGCTGTGGTTCAATCGTCGTTCACCGCATTCACCTGTTTCCTGATCCAGAAAAGCAATTTGCTGAAAGCTCGGGTGATAATCAGCGCCTATAATCAGCATGTTCGGCTCCTTCCTCCCGAGCCTGTGGTCGTCGAGCAACCGCAGTCTACTCGAGTTCAAGGAGCCGACATCGTTATGCAATCACTCGGTCGCGAAAAGGAAATGGTAGGTAACGCCGTTGCTCAGGACCTTCGATGTAGCGGATGCCCGAACACGGCACAGGTGGATGACGCAGGTCTCGCCGGAAGCTGCGATCTAGCTGCGGAGCAGCGGCTTTTTCGTGTATTGCGTCGGTATGGATTCGATTCGGTCGGCAAGCGCGACGTTGGCGTTGCGGTGGCCAACGACGCGGACGTAGCCGATGTATCTGCCACGATCGGCCTGAATGGCTTTGATTTCGGTGCGGTTATCAGGCGCGATCTCCTTGTGCCAGTCGAGCCAGACGCGCCAGCCGTCGGGCATAGTGTCGCAGACATGCACGTCTAAAATTCCTGTCTTCTGCCAATGATCTCGCCACCAGTTTACCGAATGTAGGCACCAAAGATCGTTGGTCCACCAATCGCGGAGATGCGCAGGCGGCGCCCCTTTCATTTCCCGGATCAGGCCGGCGCCCGCGATGCCGATCGCGCCTCCCGGCTTTACGAAGCGCGCGAGATAGTTGAGGTAACAATCGTCCGTGCCGAAATACGGGAAGGAATCGAGGCAGACTATGGCGTCGAAAAACTCCGACGCGAAAGGCAGCGAACGGGCGTCCGCGTGGATGGGGAAGACACCGTCGTCGACATTCGCATCGCGGACGCGTTGCATATTCTCCGTCGCGCTAAACCAAAGATCCGTAGCCCATACTTCAACGTCGAATTCTCGCCGCAGGAAAATCGAAGACACGGCGCGACCGCATCCCAGATCGAGAACTCGCATGCCGGAGCGGAAATCCATGGCTTCGGCGAGCCACTCGCTGAGCCAGAGAGCGTTGGCTGCGCCGCTTACGCTCGAAAGGAGCCATTCGGGGTTGTATTTTGTGGAGCGTGGGAAGCGTTTGGAGATAGATTGCTTGTCGAAACCCATGCGGGTGCTCCTTGAGAATTTTGGAAGCCGCAAAGCGTCAATTTGGCTAGCCAAGCCTCGGGATGACGTCGCCAGTTGGGACATCGCTTCCCAGTGGTCTCAGGATTCAAAACGGCGCGGCAATGCTAGCAGGTCACTTCCCATCGAGGCTCGTTATACAGCGTCTCATTGTCACCCGCAAGAAGGCCAGGTCCTGATAAGTCTTAGTGCTGTATCGGAAGCGCGAATGAGCGGAGTGGGGTAGAGAGACGTTGTTTGGGCGCTTTCGATACAGCGACTTGAAGGAAGCCGCCGGTGGTTGCGGCGGACGCGGGCTATGGGGATTGAATGAAGGTAGAGGGTAGTGTGGGGTGCCAGAAAAGGTGCGGGGTGGAGCACAGCAGGCGATTTTGGGAACGAGTTGCGCAGGTACGGTGCCGGAGAGATCGGGGCGAGGGTGCGGGAAGGAGAGATTGGCCCAGCGCGGAGGCGCACAGGTACGGAGCGCGTGGTGACGTGCGAGGGAGTCGAGTTGGAGAGAGTCGTTTCATGCAGCGGCAGGGACCAGCGGCGGAGAACGGGGCTCGGTGGTCTCGTGAGAAGTGAACCACTCGACGATGGCTATTTCCCCACCGCAGGTGGGGCAAAGCCAGAGATCGCTTGCGGCGGGGGCAGTTTCCTGGATGGCTTGGGGTTGTTGTGGTGCTGAACCGATCCGTTGATTGCCGTCGCAGACACGGAAACAGGTGCCCCACTGTTCGGAAAAACCGTTATCGTGGTTGGGTTGGCGGCTAGAGAAAAGTCGGGAAGGGCAGGAGGCGGCGGGGAAGATTGCTGGTTGCTAGCGCCGCCACAGCCTAGCGTGATCAAGCTGACCTGAAGCAGCGCGACCAAGGCCCAGCGGCGCGGCAGATCCGAACAACGCCTAGCACGAACAAAGGATGTTACCAGCGTTTGCACTCCGGTGACTCCGCCTATCTCGCTGAGTGCTGCAGTTACGTTAACGGCGGACCGACAGTTTTCTGTACACCCTGTACAATCAGTGCTCAAAATATCAATTATCAGCTGTGTGAGTTCGACCAATGGCTTAGACCGGAAGGCAATCTCCGGTTACGCCGTCGTCCTTCGTCTAAGCATCCGCAGCAAGTGGCGATAAATACACTCGACTTTCTCTCCTTCGCGCAAATTCGGCCCGGCGACCCGCGCGCTCAGCGTCCTCCTCCAACAATGCCACCTACTAGCAAGTGTTCTCTCCGAGTTTTTTGCTTTTATTCTTGTGAGTCATGCCACTCCCCCTGCACGAGCGCTGCGTTCGCGGCCATCACCCGCCCTTCTCCTCTTCCAAACCACGACCAAACTAACGTCCAACCTCGATGCTCGTTCGCCACAAGCGAGTTGCCGCTGCAATTGTGCTGGAGTTGCAGTTACACCGCAGATATACTCCAAAGGCCAGCGGCATACGTCCATGTGAATAGCGGTGCAGCATGCCTCGATACGTGGTTGTCGCGAAAGCGACTCATTCGTTCCCCTCCGTCCTCCGCATTCCTTCCCGATATCTCATTTCGTTCGCCGTGAGCGTAGGCTGCGCGTTCATTGGGCTCGCACGCGGCTCCGACAGCGCCCCTTTCTGCGGCCGACAGACATCCCTGGCCCAGTCTGGCCAACCGATCCGCTCCGAAGTGGAGCTTCAGACCCTGGCTGTGCAGGTGAAGGACAATCAGGGAAATGACGTGAAGGGACTTACGGCGAGCGATTTCATCGTGCGCGAAAACGGGAATCCAGAGAAGATTGCGTTCTTCGAAGCGGGCAACAGTCCGGTTAGCGTGGCGGTGCTGGTCGATTCATCCAGTTCGATGGTCCGCCAGGGGCGTCTTGGCTCCGCACAGGAAATTGCGGCTCGGTTCATGCGCCTTGCGCGGCCCGGCGATCAAATCTGGGCCATGGATTTCACCGAGTGGACGGGGCCTTTCGAACGGTTGACGGCCAGCCAGCTTTCCAATCCCGGTCCGGCGAACCTACCGGCTGCGGGTGGTCAGGGTTCCGCCGCTTTCGATGCCATCGCCACCGCGATCTGCCACTTGCGCGATTTGAAGGATCCGCGCCAAGCGATCATCGTGATCACGGATGGCGTCGACGAACACAGCCGCATCAGCCTCGATCAGTTGATTGATCTCCTGCGCTCACAGCGCGCGCAGTTGTTCCTGGTTGGATTGCCTAGCCAGCCTGAGTTCGCGTTCGGGAAACACTCTGAAGCAAGAGTGACGCTGGTTACGGGCCACGATATCGATAATCCTGGCGTGGTGTTTGAGCGGCTGGCCAAGGAAGCGGGCGCCGAGACATTCATTCCGGAATCGGAGAACGGCCTTCAGGACGCGCTGAAGGCGGTTTCCACTCTGCTGGAATCGGAATACACGCTCGCCTACTACCCTCCCCCAACCTCCCGCAAACTCCGGAAGATCGAGGTCAAGGTGGACCGGCGGGGGGCGCGTGTGCTGGCCAGTCGGCTTGTCGTAGCGAATCCGGATTCAGTGGACATCGTCCATTTCCTGGAAGGGACATGCGCCGTGTCGCCGACCTTGCATCCCTACCCGTATGAATCTCACTTGACGAACGGCCCGGGTGACCCGGTCTATCGCGACGATTTCTCCGACCGCAGCAGCGGATGGCCGGAACATCCGGATTCGCACTACATTTCTGGGCGATACGAACTCTCGACGCTGGAGCGTACCGGCGCGGACATTACGCAGCCGTCCCGGGCACCGGACAGTGGCATATCGAACGACCTAACGGCGATTCAGGCCATTTATCGGGACAATGTCGTGGCGGCCTATGGGCCGTCGTGGCACGATTTTCGCGTTTCCGCGAGCATGAAAGCGGTATTCGCACGCCCCCTCCGTTCCAACGCTCGTAGGCAATTCTCGCATCCAGTCCATCCAGCCGCAGGCCTTGTCTTTCGCATGAACGAGCAGGGTTATTACGCACTGCTGGTCAGCCCCTCTGCCGAAGACAAGAAGAAGCTTGCCTTCGAGGTTGTGGCCATGACGTTTGAGGGCGATTCCTTTAGAGAATCCGTGATCGTGCCGTGGACCACGGTCGATCAGGCGTCCCCGACCGAAGCGCAACTCGGTGTGCAGGGTATCGCCGATCAGATCACGATTCTTGTGGACGGGCAGCGAGTCGGAGCGGCGCACGATGATAGGTTTGCTGACGGGTATGTGGGATTCACGGTGTCGGCACCTGCCCAGGCCAGTTTCAGCAACTTGCTCGTCGAGCAGAAATGAACCCGTCGGCGGCCATGCCGCGATGATATCATCCCGATGATGAACACGGACGTGCGCCGGCAGAGTCGAGCCGTCGGAAAGCGGCATGGCCGGGGGATGGCTAGAACCCTGTCGTTTCGACTGCTAGGGGCCGGGACATGCCTGTTTTGTCTGGCCACCTTGGCTGCCTTCGCCCAGGCGAAGCCTTCCTCTTCCGATTCCGGACAAGGGACCGCTACTGCGCCGCCAGTCAGCGTCGAATCGAACCTGGTCGTCGTCCCCGTATTCGTTTACGACCCGGCACGAATGGCCGATGCTCCCAAAGAGGAGTTGCCTTGCGCTCGCGCCGACGTAACTGCTTTTTTTAAGCTCACACTCACTCAACCCTACTTGCCCACGGACTGCGATTCGACGGAAGTACACGGCTTGACCATCAAAGACTTCCGTTTATTTCAGGACGGCGCCGAGCAGCAGATCGTGAGGATGGACCCCGGGGCCTGGTGGACCCTGGTGAGGGATAATCTCGGATGGCACATGCAATCCTCGGACACGCCGCGCGGGATCTGGGATTTGAGCGAACTGAGCGCAATTAAACGCGTGCCGGTGCTCAACCGGGATTTTCAAAGGCTTGCCTACGTTCCAAAAAGCCCGAAGGAGGGCTGCCATCGAATTAGGGTCGAAGTCGGCCGCCCGAATCTGCTTGTATTCGCGCGCGACCAATATTGCACTGGGCAAACCCCGTCTGACCCTTTAAGGGAAACCGACCTGGGGAAGGAACTCGAACACAAATTGGATTCGCAGAAGCACGGCAAAATACCGCTCTCCCTGCAGGCAGCGACTTTCTATACGAGCGGAGACAGCTCCCGAGTGGACGTCAGCGTGCAGTTTCCCTGGAAGGATCTTTATCGCAAGTGGGACTCGTCGAATTGGACGCTCTACGCCAGGATTGCGGTGATGGGCATCGTCCGCAGGATGGACGGAACGATTGCGGCGCGTTTCAGCGACCTCCTCTATCCGTCATACTGGCCCACCTTTGACCAGGGCGGAACGAAGTTTATTGCGTGGGAGAAAGGCACTACAAAACTATCGGGCGGAATTCCCCATGAGGTCAACGGAGCCTATTCATCTTTTAGCATGGGCTCGAGCGACAGCAACTATGGAAATGACACACTGGCCCTAACTTTTCCTAAAGCGGCAGGTGAGATTAAGCTGGACTTCAGCTCGATCGAGACAGCTCTCGACAGCTCTGACCCATTTTGGATGCCGACTCGCTACAAAACACAGATGGACCTTCCGCCAGGCGAATACAAGCTCGAGGTGGCTCTCAGTGATGGGTGGAATCTCGGCCTAGCAGAAATGCCGCTGACAGTTGCTCCCTACGACCGGAAAGGGCTGGCGCTGAGCTCGGTGGCGGTGTGTGAGCGATTGCGGGATGCTGGCGTCGCAGCGAAGGAGGCGACGACGGCAAATTTCGCGCCACAATACGTTCCGCTGGTGAGCAAAGGAATCGAGTTCGGCCTTGCCGGCGATGCGAGCTTTGGGAAGGATAGCGCGCTCTTTGCCTATTTCGAAGTGTATGAACCATCGTCGCAAGATCCAGCCACCAGCGTCACGATGCAAATGAGAATTCTCGATTCCGGCACTAATGCGGTGAAAGCAGAATTTGCGCCCGTGAACGTGTCGCCTTACAGAGAATCCGACAACGGCCTAAGTCGGCTTCGCGTCGCGCAAAAGATTCCCCTCCGTGAACTGCCCCACGGTACATATCGGCTCGAGGTGCGTGCCCAGGATTCCCAGGGAGGAACGACCGCCTGGCGCGGAGCCGAGTTCAAGGTCGAATAGATTCTGCCGCCCGGCCTTAGGGTAAAATCCATCCAAACTGACTGACGGAGGTGTCCGGTCATGGAATCCCTCTGGCGAAATCTCCTTTATGCATGGCGAAACCTACGTCGGAGCCGCGGCTTCACCGCCATCGCAGTTGCCAGCCTAGCGCTCGGAATCGGTGCAAACACGGCTATCTTCAGTCTGATCCACGCGATTCTTATCAAAACCTTACCCGTTTCACACCCCGAGCAGCTTGTCTTCGTCGGTTGGGACGTGAAGGAGTGGCCGGGCCCTCTCCTGCAGTCGGGCTTCGGCGGCTCCATGTCGTATGGTGCGTTCCAGGCGCTGCGTTCGCGGACTGACATCGTCGATGGGATGTTCGGGTATGCGCCGTTCGGGTTCAATGCCGAAAATACAAACGTGAAAATCGAGGGTCGCTCGACGCTGCTCGATTGCGCGGTGGTGACCGGCGATTTCTTTTCGACGCTGCGAATTCGTCCGCTGCTCGGTCGAGTAATCGGTTCACAGGATGACGC
Organism: Candidatus Cybelea sp.; assembly: GCA_035622135.1. Classification (GTDB taxonomy): domain Bacteria; phylum Acidobacteriota; class Terriglobia; order Acidiferrales; family UBA7541; genus Palsa-295. The sequence continues at coordinate 28,038 of DASPVZ010000019.1, forward strand.
GCGAAGCAGCCCCCGCGTTGCGGTGCTGAATTTTGATGATTGGCAGCGGCTGTTCTCCGGCGCGACCCAGGTCAGCGGAAAATCCATTACGGTTAACGGCACCGCGGTAACGATTGTCGGGGTCGCGCCCCCCGGCTTCGACGGCCTCGAACAGGGGCACCACACAGACGTGTGGGTATCGCTTGGCGACGGCCGTGGAATCTACCCCTTCGGAAGGGTGCCGGAAAACGGCGAGGCCGGTCCCCTGGACAACCACAATTGGTTCTGGCTGGTTACCGTCGCCCGGCTAAGACCGGGCATCACCCGGGAAAAAGCGAGGGCCGCTCTCAACGTCACCTTCCGGCAATTCCTGCGAGGGAACATCCTGAAAAGCGCCACAGACGCTCAACTGCCTTACATTGAGATCGACCCTGCGGCCCAGGGCAGCCGTCAGCTCGCGCGCAGCCTGGAAAACCCGCTCAGCCTGCTGCAAGGAATCGTCGCCCTGGTGCTGCTGATTGCCTGCGCAAATGTGGCCGGGCTGTTGCTGACGCGTGCAGTTTCGCGGCGGAGCGAGATTGGGATTCGGCTCGCGTTAGGTGCACGGCGGCGGCAGCTTATCGGTCAGTTGCTCGTGGAGGGCGCCTTGATCGCCCTGGGAGGCGCTGTGGCCGGCATTGCATTGGCCGCCTGGGGAGCGCGCGCACTGCTTTTACTTTTCACCTCCGGGCAATCCGTTTCGCTCGATGTTCAACTGAGCCCCGTGGTCCTCGCATTCGCCGCCTTGCTGGCGGTTCTGGCCACTATTTTCTTTGCGCTCGTTCCCGCCTTTCGGGCAACGGGTCTCGATGTGAATTCCGCTCTGAAGGGTTCGGCGCGCGGCACCTCCGGCGAAGGCCGTTCGAGGCTCCGCACCGCGCTGGTGTGCACCCAGGTCGCGCTGTCTCTGCTGCTGCTGACCGATGCAGGGCTGTTTCTCCGCACGCTGCATAACCTGGAATCCGAAAATCTCGGCTTCCATCGCGAGGGGCTTCTTCTTTTCGGGATCAATCCAAGCGAATTGGGTTACAGCGATGCGAAGCTCGTGAACACCTATGGCGATGTGCTGAATCGTCTCGAAGCCATTCCCGGTGTGCGCTCGGCGACAGCGTCTGGCCTGGCCTTGATCTCCGGCTGGATCAATAACGGTCCGGTTTCCTTGGAAAGCCCTCCGGCCGATCCCAGCGCCATTTCAAACATATACACAAACTCTGTCGGGCCGCGTTTCTTTGAAACGATGGGAATTGGTCTCATCCTCGGCCGTCCCGTCGACCGGACCGATATCGACGCGCGGCGGCGCGTCGCTGTCATTAACTCGACCATGGCCCATCAAATTTGGCCCGACGCAAATCCGATCGGACGCCGGTTTAGCTACTCGGGCGAATTCGATCCCGCAGAGGCCTATGAGGTCATCGGCGTCGCGAAGGATGCGAAGTTCGCAAAGGTGAGGGAGAAGTTTCACGCGACTGCCTACGTACCTTATTCACAAACGCCGTGGAAATTGAGTGAGCTGTTCTTTGAGGTTCGCAGCGTCGGCGAGCCCTCCCGACTCGTTCCAGCCGTGCGCGGCGCCGTCGAGTCCGCCGACCCCGATCTGGTCCCCTTTCAAACCAAGACGCAGGCCGCAGAGATTGACGACTCTTTGGCGACGCCACGGCTATTCGCCCACCTTTCCAGTGTTTTCGGATTGCTCGCCATTGTGCTCGCCGGCATCGGACTTTTTGGTCTGCTCTCTTATCTCGTCACCCAACGCACTCACGAGATTGGCATCCGCCTTGCCTTGGGCGCCCAGCGCACAGACATTCTCAGAGTGATCTTACGCAGTACGGGATGGGTCCTCGTAATAGGCGCACTCGTGGGAACCGTGGCAGCGCTCGCGCTCTCCAGAGTTCTCCGCGCATATTGGTACGGAATTCAACCGGGCGATCCCTGGGCGCTCGCGGCCGCGGTAGTCTGCCTCTTCGCTGTAGCGTTCATCGCCTGCTGGATTCCCGCGAGGCGGGCGACGCGAGTCGATCCGTTAGTGGCGCTCCGCCACGAGTAACGCTCAGTCCTTAGGGGATATTCTCGGTGCAGCACGGTGATCTGCGCGAGAAGGGACCGCAAGAGCGCGGGGGAGAGGATCATCTGAGACGCGGAAGCTCAAAGATACGGTAGAGCGGAAAGAGCAGCAGGAGCATGGCAATCGCCACCAGACCCACCCGCACGGCATGGATCTGGAAACGCTGGCTGACCGCCGTCAGCAGCAGCACCGTGGCCAGAATCACTGTCAAGCGCACGTAGGCATCGGAGCTTTGTCGTGCCTTCGTGCCCTGTTCGAAAACCTCCGCCGCCTCTCGATTTAGCCTGGCCGCCTCCGCCGCCTTGGGGCTCTGAAACTCGGCCATAAACTGAGGGGCCGCAGGAGCGGCGGGGTTGTTCACCGGGTCGGTCTTCTTCCAGTCCTCGAACGTTGGGCGGAACTCAGGAAGCAGACGCCTCTCAAAAAGTTCGGCAAGCTTCTTTTGCCCTTGGGCCTCGGCCTTCAGCCACTCGACCACCGTCGAGGCGTCGTACAAACGCTCCTGGTTGGCGGTCGTCGCAACTCCCTCGGCTTCAATCCGCAGTCTGTTGGCTTCTCCATAGCGCTCGAACTGAAGCCCAGCCCACAAAGCCGCCTGGTAGCCACTCCACGCGGTGGCGATGGCGACGACCGCAAGGACAAGAGCCTCGGCGACCTCCAGTATCACGTGGGCCTGAGGTTTTGAGAGGACGCCGTGCTCGCCGAGGTGATGGGCTATTTCGACGTTGGAGCCCCCAGTTTCAGACATCCAGGATTTCTCCAGTGGGCACGGTTGCCGAGGGGTCAAGGGGCGCTCGAATCCTAATTACAATCCTCGCTCGGTCACACTGGGAAAACTGACAGGGGCAGCCTTTTCCCGCAACGCTCACGCGCGCGCCATACAGAAGACGCGCTCGGGGTTGTGCGACCGACACGACTCGCCTGCCCGGAGCGGTAGTTCCCCGAGGGCTTTACCCTTCCGCTCGGCGTCCGTGTCGTTAGCAAATCAAAATGTCCGCTTTTATTAGCAAGTGATCTGTCCGGTCTGGGTTAATCATTCAACGCTCCTAAACGTCGCGATAGGGAGCTCGCAGAGCGATTTTCCTGAGGCGGCATGAGGTCCCGGATCAGGA
>DASPVZ010000020.1:0-177417 GCA_035622135.1 Candidatus Cybelea sp.
TGTATTTTCATCGCCCGCTCCATGGCGGACTCCGAGTAGAAAACCATGCCTGCCTCCGGCAGGTAGCTCTACTTCAGGCCCGCACCAAAAAGCGGACATTTCACTTGCTAATTCGACCGGACATATCATGTGCTACCGACATTCCGCTCGGCGTCCGTTGACTTACCGCAGGTCGCAACCTAACATGGGCCACATTGTGGCGGCCTCCGACGCCTTCATCGGCCAGAGCGTCTCCCACTATTTGATTGTCGAAAAGCTCGGTCGCGGCGGGATGGGTGTCGTCTATAAGGCCCAGGATAGCCAGCTTGGCCGTTACGTGGCCCTGAAATTTCTTCCTGAGGACGTAGCCGAAGATCACCAATCCCTGGAACGTTTCCGGCGAGAGGCTCGCGCCGCTTCAGCGCTCAATCATCCGAACATCTCGACCATTTACGAAATCGCCGAGCACAGTGGCCGCCGTTTCATCGCCATGGAATTTCTGGAAGGCAGAACGCTAAAGGACGTCATCTCGGGCCGGCCGATGGAAATGGACGCCCTGGTGGATGTAGCGCTTGGCGTGGCTGAGGGGCTCCATGCTGCGCACCTAAAAGGAATCGTCCATCGAGACATCAAGCCTGCCAACATCTTCGTCACGAACGGTGGACGCCCGAAAATCCTGGACTTCGGCCTGGCCAAGGTCGTTTCGGCACAGAGCCTAACCGGCAACGAGCAAACCCTGACTACGCAGGAAGCCGGGCAGGACCATCTAACGAGCCGCGGCAGCGCATTGGGCACCGTCGCGTACATGTCGCCGGAACAGGCTCGAGGGAGAGAACTCGACGCACGCACCGACCTGTTTTCCTTCGGCGTGGTGCTTTATGAGATGGCCACGGGTCAGTTGCCCTTCCGAGGAGACAGTAGCGCCACACTTTTTGAAGCCATCCTCAGGCGCGCGCCAGTGGCCCCGATTCGATTGAATCCCGACGTGCCCGCGGAACTCGAGAGAATCATAAACAAGGCTTTGGAGAAGGACCGAAGTCTGCGTTATCAGCATGTTTCAGACATGAGCGCAGACCTGTACCGGTTAAAACGCGATACCGATGGTGGACGCTCCGGGGCCACATCCGTTCGGAATGAACCGCAGGAGGAAGTCCTTGAGTCGCCTGGCAGCGGAAAACGGAAAACGACCGTTCGAAGTCAACCGGTCAAGGGCGAAGCAGCGAGCCATTTGCGCTTGAGAGTTCTGCTCCCTGTCGCGGCCTTCCTCGTTGCCATTGCCGCCGCTGGGTTGTACCTCCTCTCTCCGAGGCCGGTGAAACTTACCGACAAGGACACCATCGTGCTTGCCGACTTCGACAACAAAACAGGCGATCCGGTGTTCGACGACACGCTGAAACAGGCGCTAGCCATTCAACTCGAGCAATCGCCCTTCCTCAACGTACTCTCAGACCAGAAGGCGAATCTGACCTTGCAGCTAATGAACCGCAAGCCCGGAGACCGCATTACGCCGGAGACTGCACGGGAAATCTGCCAACGGACGAACTCAAAGGCTTTGCTCACAGGCTCCATCGCCACTTTGGGAAGCAACTACCTCATCGCCTTGAAGGCGGCGAATTGCCAGACGGGCGATTCGCTCGGCGGTGCGGAGCGGGAGGCGGTAGGCCGCGAGAAAGTGGTTACCGTGCTTAGCGAAGTTGCCGACGCATTGCGAAGTAAGCTAGGGGAATCTCTTTCCTCCGTGCAGCAATACGACAAGCCGCTCGATGAAGCCACTACGTCCTCCCTCGACGCGTTGTATGCGTTCACCCAGGGAACTCGCACGGCACAGGAGCGGGGCGACCAACTCGCACTGCCGTACTTCGAGCGAGCGGTTGAGCTCGATCCGAATTTTGCGCGGGCTTACGCATCCCTTGGTGCAAGCTACATGGATCTTGAAGAGCCCACTCTGGCCTTACCCAATTACAAGAAGGCCTTCGATCTCCGCAGTCGCGTGAGCGAGAGGGAGCGTTTTTACATCGAGGGCGCTTACTATTTGAACGCAACGGGCGAACTGGAGAAAGCCGCTCAAGTTTTCACTGAATATGCGCAGGCCTATCCCAACGACGGCGATGCTCAGGCCAGCTTGGGAGCAACTCTTTATGAGCTGGGCCGCTGGGAGAAATCGTTGATGGCCTGCCGAGAGGCAATGCGACTCAACCCGGACAATGAGTTCAACGCCGCATTTCTCATGGCTGACGATCTGATTTTAGGTCGATGGGACCAGGTCAAGATCCTCTACCAGCAGGCTCTTGAGCGCAAATGGCAAAACGGATTTCCGGAAACGATCATGTACGTGCTGGCTGTTGCAGAAGGGGATCAAGCGGGGATGCAACGGCACGTTGATGCGGGCATGGGTAAGCCGGGCATCGAAGATATTGTGCTGACCATGCAATCGGATACGGAGGCGTACGGCGGTCGCTTGCGACGTGCCCGAGAATTCTCGCAGCGGGCTGTGGAATTAGCCCACAAAAACAATGCGAAAGAGACTGCCGCGCTCTGGCAGGCCTACGGAGCCCTGCATGAGGCCGAGTTCGGCTTCCCTCACGAGGCCCGGGAACAAGCCCAAGCAGCCCTGTCTTCGGCGCCGGGCCGCGATGTACGAGTGCTAGCGGGGCTGACGCTGGCCAGAGCGGGATACGCGAGGGAGGCAAACCGCCTGGCGGACGGCCTCAATCAAGAATTCCCTTTGGACACCTTGGTGCAGTACTACGTGCTTCCAACGATCCGCGCGATGCTGGCCCTCAACGCCGAAGACGGCAGGCGGGCCTTGAAGGTTCTGGAGGCAACGTCTGACTACGAGTACGGCTGCCCGCCGGCATTCTTGAACACCCAACCGCCTCTATACTCGATCTACGTGCGCGGACAGGCCTATTTGAAGGTGGGGCAAGCGAAAGAAGCTGCCGGAGAATTCCAGAAGATGACTGCCATTCACGGACTCAGCTACCCTCTGTCGGCGCTGGCGCACCTCGAACTTGGCCGCGCCTACAAGCTGCAAGGCGACTCCGTCAGAGCAAGCGTGGCCTACCATGATTTCTTCGCGCTCTGGAAAGACGCTGACCCAGACATCCCGATCCTTAGAGAAGCCCGGACCGAATACGCGAAGCTGCCGGAGTCGATCGAGGCCCCGCACTCGGGCCCTGCGGAACCGGCTGCCATTCATTTCCCGTAACTGGAACTGCTCAATGGGAAGTGTATAGTGTCCTTCTCAACATCGCCTCCGCTCGAGCAGACCGTCCGGAGTACGGCAGGTGATGAATCAGCGGCTGACCCGGGGATCGTCCAAGGGGGTTCGATGAATTTTCCCGCTCGCGGCAGAGGTAGTCGTGGCCGAGGTGCGCCGGGACCCTCGCGGGCCCTGCGAACAGCGGGGGCGGCGGCAGTCACCAGTTGGATCTTCGTTCTGGCCGGTGCGCGGCAGGCGCCTCCCGATTACCGCAATGCGAATCTGCCCATCGAAAGGCGTGTCGCCGACCTTCTTTCGCGCATGACGCTCGAGGAGAAAATCAATCAGATCGCAGGCGGCGCGCGCGGCGGCGTTCTCGATACGAGCGGCCGGTTCACGCCCGAGCAAGCCACGAAGATGATGAGTGAACTGTATCGTGAGGATAATTCAATCAGCCCGCAGGACGCGGCCGTGCTCCACAATGCGGCGCAGCGCTACGCGGTCGAGAAAACCCCTCTGGGCATTCCTCGCCTGTTTCAGGGCGAGGCGCTGCACGGCTTCATGGAAAATGGGAGTACGAGCTTTCCGCAATGCCTGGGCCTCGCGAGCACATGGGATCCGGACCTGGTCCGCGAGGTGTTCAATGCAGCGGGCGACGAGATGGCCTCGGCCGGGGTCAACCAGGCCTTCACCCCAGTCATCGACCTCGCGCGGGACCCGCGCTGGGGCCGCACGGAAGAGACTTACGGCGAGGACCCCTATCTGGTCTCGCGCATGGGAGTGGCGGCGATCGAAGGCTTGCAAGGCCATGTGCCAAGCGCTTCCGAGGCCTATTTGTTTCCGATTGACCGGCACCACGTGCTTGCCACGGCAAAGCATTTTGTCCACGGGATGATGGAGGGCGGACGAAACACCGCACCGTCCAACCTTTCTGAGCGGGAGCTCCGCGAGTCGTTCTTCGTGCCCTTCAAAGCCGCCGTCGAGGAGGCGAGGGTTGGAAGCGTGATGGCCTCCTACAACGAAATTGACGGCCTTCCCTCGCACATCAATCCCTGGCTCCTCGGTAAGGTGCTGCGCGGCGAGTGGGGTTTCGCTGGCTTCATCACCTCCGATGGCGGCGCGCTCCAGATGCTCTACGAGACGCACCATGTGGCGGCCGATGCGGCCGACGCCGCGCGCCAAGCGCTGGCGGCCGGCGTCGATTACGATCTGTCGAACGGCTCGGTGTATCGCACGTTGATCGAGCAGGCGAGAACGGGCCAGGTGCCGCAGGCGGAAGTCGACGGCGCCGTCGCGCGTATCCTAACGGCGAAGTTTCGACTGGGGCTGTTCGATCATCCCTACGTCGATCCGGCCTACACCGCGAAGATCACGAACAGCCCGGAAAATCAAAAGCTCGCGCTTAAGGCGGCGCAGGAATCGATCGTGCTGCTCAAGAACCGGGGCGGGCTGCTGCCGCTCGATGTGCGGAAAATCAAAACCGTTGCCGTGATTGGCCCGAATGCCCACGACGTGCATCTCGGCGGCTACAGCCGCGAACCGGGCAACGGCGTCAGCATTTTGGACGGCATTCGCCAACGGCTCGACGGCTCAGGCGTGAAGGTTATCTACGCCGAAGGATGCCGGATCACGGACGGCATCGAAGGCTGGCGCGGTTGGTACCAGAACAACGTGAAGCCGCTCGATCCGGCGACCCAAACGGGCACCATACGGGCCGCTGTCGATGCGGCTCGAGGAGCGGACGTGGCCATCGTTGTCGTCGGCGAGAATGAAACGACGAACCGCGAGGCCTGGTCGGAACAGCATCTGGGTGACCGGGATTCGCTCGATCTGCTCGGCGCCCAAAACCAACTCGTTCAGGCCGTGACGGAAACCGGCACGCCGACGGTTGTTTTCTTACTCAACGGACGGCCGCTCTCGATCAATTACGCTGCCGAGCAGGTCCCCGCCATTGTGGAGGGCTGGTATCTCGGCGAGCAAGGCGGCACGGCGGCGGCCAGCGTGCTGTTTGGAGACATCAACCCGGGCGGCAAATTGCCGGTAACGTTTCCCCGTTCCGTGGGGCAATTGCCGGATTTTTACGACCACAAGCCTTCAAGAAATCGGAGCTACGAATTCGCCGACAGCTCGCCTCTGTTCCCGTTTGGTTTTGGCCTAAGCTATACGACGTTCCGCTTCGACAACCTGCGTGTCTCCTCGCCAAAGATCAAACCGAGCGAAACAGCAACGGTGAGCGTCGAGGTCACGAACACAGGCTCGCGCGCAGGAGATGAGGTCGCCGAGCTCTACTTCCACCAGCGGGTTGCCTCGGTAACTCAGCCGGTGATCGCGCTCGGAGGATTTCGGCGCGTCTCGCTCGAACCCGGGCAGAAAACGACGGTCGAGTTCAAGCTTACGCCAGCCGATCTCTCGATCTACGATCAGAATATGAAGCTACGGGTGCAGCCGGGTATTTTTGATGTGAGGGTCGGACCGAGCTCGGACGATACGCGGCAGGTGGAGCTTGAGGTTACCCGCGAGTAGGCGCCGGCCACCTCCGCCCAGGTGCGCTGAACGCCCTTCGACCGACGGAGATCACTTTCGGTATATGACGCCCGCCTTCATCACGAACGAGACGTGCTGGACCTCGGTGATGTCGTCGAGAGGATTGCCGGGAACGGCGATCACGTCCGCCCAATAGCCTGCTTTGAGCACGCCGATGTTCCCTTCCCAGCCGAGCAGCTTGGCACCATTCAGCATATCCGCCTGCAGCACGGCCACGGGTGTCATTCCGTACTTCACCATCAGCACGAGTTCACGCGCCTGCGTGCCGTGGGGAAAAGGACCCACGTCGGATCCGACGGCCATGGGGACTCCCGCGGCGAGCTGCTTGCGAAATTCCTCGATGTGCAGGTCGAGCACCTCCTGCTCGTGACGGCCCATCTCCGGGTTTTCCGCGTGCTGCGCGAAATATTCCTGGATCGCAAAAGTGGGCACGGCGGGGATTTGCTTCTCGCGCATGATGCGCATCGTCTCGTCGCTGAGCTGGAAGGCGTGATCGACCGATTCAACGCCCGCTTGCGCGGCGTAGAGCGCGCCGGGCTCGCCCGTGGCATGAACGGCGACGCGCCGGCCCGTACGCGCCGCTTCCTCGACGGCCGCGGCGAGCTGGGCTTCGGTGTACTGATAGGGAGTATGCAAACGGCCGCCGCGGAGCGAGTCGGAGCCCGTTTCGTAGATCTTGACGAAATCGGACCCCTCTTTGACCTGCTCGCGGATGACGGCGACAAGCTCGTCCGTGGTATTGGCGTAGGTCGCGTTCGAGAGGACGTGCTGGGCGGGATTGAAGTGAATGGCATCCTCATGGCCGCCCAGAATCGAAATCGCGTTGCCACTGATGCGCAAGCGAGGCCCGGGAATGCGGCCTTGGTTGATCGCGTTGCGCACGGCCGTATCAGCTGAGCCGGCGCCTTCGGTGCCCATATCGCGTTCGGCGGTGTAGCCGGCCAGGAGGTCGTCGCGCGCTTGAAGCGTGGCGGTAATCGTCCGCTCGGGCACGGATTCCTCGACCGTCTGCATGTCCTCGGCGCCGGGATGGAGGAAGAGGTGGACGTGCGCGTCGATGAGACCGGGCATCAGTGTCGACTCGCCCAAGTCAACGACCTGAGCATCGGCGGGATGCGTGACGCGCGGACCGACCGCGGCGATGTGGTCACCTTCGACCAGCACTTCGCCGGGCGTGATGATTCGGCCGTTTTCGATGTCGAGCAGACGCGCTGCGTGTAAGACGATCGGAGTGCTCACGGCGGTGGGCCGAGCCGACTGCCCGAAAGCCTGCGGCAAGACCAGGCATGCAAGAAGCACTCGACAGAGCCCATAGCGGATGTTCATAGGGCGGCGATCATACCACTCCCTCCGGCCTGGTCGACAAGCGCAGGTCAGGGCTGCGTCTTGGGCGCCGAGGGCGGATTTGCGCGAGGCAGGCGGTCCGCGGCGCGGGGAAGGACGGGAAATAGCGCGTGCGGCTCGTTCTGATACCAATATGCGACGGAATAGTAGTTGTCGCCGCGATTGTTCGCCGTGCCGTGTTCGATGGTCGCGCGCAGGGACTTGGTGAACGTGATGGGCGAATCGAGATGGAAACGGTAGACCGACCATCGGCTGCCCCGCCGCTCGGGGCCGACGACTGGCGCGCCGAACAAGGCGTAGGAAAACGGTTTGCCGCCGAAATCCCACGCGCCGAGAAAATAGTCCTCGGTGCCCGTTCCGTTGATCGAGGGCAGCTGTTCGCCATCGATGAAGAACATGTCGTCACCTTCGCCCCACCAGCCATCGGCATTTTCAATGACGGACATGGTCACGCCAGCGAATTGCCCGCGGCCCACCGCCTCCATCCAAACGTAGTTGTCCGTGCCTTCGAGGTTCGTTTGATTCTGTGGGAACGCGCGATTCGGCGTAGCTTGCCGGTACTGGGCGTGGAAATAGAGGGTGTCGGCGGGCAACGGTGCGCGATAGGCACGGTAGTCGATGTTCCAGTACACGGCTTCCGCGCGTGCCTCGCCTTCATTGGTCAGCGTGATGCGCGCGTGCTTTTGAAACGGCATGGGAAAGAAGCAGTTCAGAGCTTTTTCACTGCCCACCGCCAACGGAGCCGATTGATAGAGGTAATAGTCGCCGAGCCCTAGACCGAAAAAATCCCCCAGCGGCGCCTCGACACTGGGCGATGGCTCGCCGTCCCAGTACATGCGCAGGACAATCTTCTTCAGATGGTACGTTTCGTGGCTGGCGATGGTGATCCAGATGTGCGAAATCTCGCCCGGGCCGCGCGCGTTGAGCACAGTGAGCGTGTCGCCCGGAGAAAGCGGACGATAATCCTCATTGCCGCCCGTTCGGTCATAGCTCGACGACCGTTTCAGCACGTAATCGTGAGGCTTGGTCAAGCCGGCGAGCCAATCGGTCCCGTTCTGCGCACGCGCGGCCGGCGGGACGATCAGAGAGAAGGCGAGCGGAACCGAGAGGACCAGAGCTGGTCGCATTTTGCTCCGAGTGGATGGCTCGCTTCTAGCCAAGTTCCACGGTGACTTCCGCGCCGCGGCCAATCCCCAGAGTTCGCGCGGCGTTGCCCTTGTTGACGGAAATCTCAAGATAGCCGCTCGAACCGATCAGGGCGATGGGTTCGTTCGCCGCGCCCAGCGCAAAGGTCGGCACAATCTTGCTGATCTCGGCCTTCCCGGCGCGAACCGTGAATTTGCCGTCCGTGGCGGTCAGCGCCGGAATTTCCTGAGGAGTAAGATTCGTCAACAGATTGCCGAAGACATCGATGCGCAAGACAACGCCTTTGATCGTCTTGCCCGAGGCCTTTGGTTTGGGAATGGCGAAGCGAACCAGATCGGTAACCGCGTCTCCGAAGCTCGACGTCTGCCAGGATTTCGAGAGCCAGGCCGCCACGGGTGCAAAAATGTCCCGTCCGTGAAACGTGGTGCTGACCGGACTGAGGAAATAGTGCTCCGCGGTGACATGCCAGCCCTGCAGCGACTCGGTCTGGTCGTAGACGGAAGAAAGGACGCCATTGTCGGGCGCAACGAAATAGTGCTGGTCGCCGGCGACTAAGATCGGCCGGCGCGTGGTTCCCACACCGGGATCGACGACCACGACGTGGATCGTTCTGGGCGGGAAGTACTTGAAGGCTTGGCCGATGGCCAGGGCTCCGTCAAGAATGTCGTGCGCGAGAACCCCGTGCGTGATGTCGACAATCTGGACCTCGGGATTAACGTTGACGATTACGCCTTTCATGACCCCGACGAAAGAATCGTTCGTGCCGTAGTCCGTGGTGAGCGTGATAATCGGCCTCGGCGATGCCAATGGTTTAGGCTCCTGTGTTCGGCTGCGCGGAATTCTTGCGCCTAAGGCACGCTATCGGACGGCCGCGCGAGTGTCAAGGCAACTCAATCCCCGCGAGTGACATTCAGTAACCGAAGTCGGTTTACCCGTCCCCTGGGGTTCCCGGCCGGTGAGCCGAGGAAGTGAATGCGTGTTTTCGCGTAACCAGGAACCACAGGATCAGCGCGAAAATCGGAAGCGATGTGGTGAGGATCAGCCACACGGGAAAAACGACCGGGACCGGCTGGGGCATACGCGCGCTCATGGCCGCGCTCACCGATTCCATAATCGCTTGGAACTTGATGCGGTTTGCCGGGACGCTGTCGGTTAGAACCAGATTCGCAATCGCCAGGCACTCGAGAGTGATGCTGCCTAGACGGCCCCAGTTTTTCAGCTTCAGTAATCCCGCGGCAAAGACGACTTGCGCGGCCGTGGAGATCGCCAAAACCAAGACGGCACCCGAACCAGAGAAGAAGAACCCCAAAAAGCATACCGGAATCGGGACGCCGGGGAACATTAGATGCCACCACAGAAGCCCGAGAACGGCGAGCGGTGATCCAACGAGTAAAAACCAGCCGATGATCGTTATGCTGCGGGGCCCGGCAACGGAACTGGTAAGCGATCCTTCTCCGACTGAACCTCCCAGCCCCCCCTGCTAAGACTACTGGCTCTGCTCGGAATTGCGCCCGCACCCTGCTGCGGCTGAAGAAATACAACCAAAAGCCACCAAGCGCCGCGAGCGTAGAGTAGAACAGCGCCATGGAGACGCGCAGGATTTGCGCGAAGCTTGCAGGCAGGCGCCCGTCGTTCGGGACGGGAAACTGGATGAAGGCCGAGACCAAGACCGCTGGCAGCGAACACAATACTAAGATGGCCGCGAAGACGAGCATAGAAACGCGAGCCCATTGCTTCATCCTAAGGAGGCCGATTCCAGTCGCCAGGCCCCAGCTGCCAAACCGAAGATGAAAACCGCCTCCCCCATCAAGAAATAGGCGGTATTGAACGGGCCGCTCGGCATGGCGGTCCGCGGCGACATCGACAGGGCGACCCAGCCGAGCACCAGGATCGCACCGAAAAGGATGGTCAACTGCCCGCCAAGACGGCCGCGGCCGAAAGGGTGACTCCGATTGAACGCGCCATAATAAAGCTCCTGTTTTTCGGTCGATACATAGCACACTCTCGGTGAGCCATCGATCGAATTTGTTCGCCTGTTCGATCCGCGTCAGGATCCCCTCCGCGCCGCCTGTGTTTTGGCCCCTTCGCTTCCTGCTTTGCTTGACCATAATCCACTCAGCCTTTACTCTGGTTCCTTAAGGCTCGCACATGCCTATTTACCTCGATTACAACGCAACGACGCCGGTCGACCGACGCGTGCTCGATGCCATGCTGCCGTATCTCGGTGAGACGTTCGGCAACGCCAGCTCCATCCACTCGGCAGGTCAGCACGCGCGGGCTGCGGTGGACGCGGCACGGGAGTCCGTTGCGCTTCTGATCGGCGCGCGCCCCGCGGAGATCGTGTTCACGAGCGGCGGGACGGAAGCGGACAATCTGGCCCTGCTCGGCGCCATCCAAGGGAGCTCGAAGCCGCGAAAGCACGTCATCACGACAAGCATCGAGCATCACGCCGTCCTGAACACGTGCCAGGCTCTCGAGCAGCGCGGCATCGAAATCACCTATGTCGGTGTGGGAGACGACGGGATTGTCGATCCCGGCGATGTTCGCCGCGCGCTCAAGCCGGAGACGGTGCTGATCAGCGTCATGCATGCGAACAACGAAACGGGCGCGATCCAGCCGGTCGAAGCAATCGGGCAGATTGCCGCGGATGCGGGCGTGTACTTTCACTCTGATGCCGTGCAGTCGGCAGGGAAACTGCCCATCGATGTGGACCATCTGCACGCGGACCTGCTCTCGCTTTCCGCACACAAGATCTATGGCCCCAAGGGAGTTGGCGCGCTTTACGTCCGTTCGGGCACTCCGGTCGAGCCGCAATTGTTCGGCGGCCACCACCAGCGCGACCTGCGGCCCGGCACCGAAAACGTTCCGGGAATCGTTGGGCTCGGGAAGGCCGCTGAACTGGCTCGCCTCGATCGGGACGAGGATTGCGCGAGGATTGCGGTGCTGCGGGATCGTCTGGAAGACTCTCTGTTGAGCGCGATCGGTTCGGTCCGGGTGAATGGAGATCGGCAGCGGCGCGTTTCGAATACCACCAATCTCGCTTTCGCGGGCGCAGGCGGCGAGGCACTTCTGATCGCACTCGATTTGCAGGGGCTGGCCTGCTCGACGGGCGCGGCCTGCTCCTCGGGAGCCGTTGAACCCTCGCACGTGCTCACGGCCATGGGACTTTCAAGCGAGGAGGCACGCTCGAGTCTGCGCTTCAGCCTGGGCCGCGACACGACGGGCGAAGAAATCGATGAGGCCATGGCCAAGATTCCGCGGGCCGTGGCGCGGATTCGGGCGCTCTCTCCCGCCTCGAAGACCCCCGTGCTGGCCCGGTAAATCTCACCATGAATACAGGGCGCTTCCGATTTGGCGGGCACGCCTGCGAACAGCAGGGACGAGCGGAAGGGTGTGAGCCGGCCAGGGAAGACACCCCTTCCGCCCCGCTCGAGGCGCCGATCGCGGTGGCCATGAGCGGAGGCGTAGACAGCTCGACGGCTGCGGCCCTGCTCCACAGGCGCGGCCAGCCCATCATCGGCCTCACCATGCAGCTTTGGAATCAGCGGCGATTGCCCGCGCTCGAGCAGGCCAGAGCTCACCGTTGCTGCTCCCTCGACGACGTCCACGACGCGCGGCGGGTCGCCGAGCATTTCGGCTTCCCGTTTTACGTGGTCAATTTCGAACGCGAATTCGAGCAGGCCGTAATCCGCCCGTTTGTGAACGACTACCTGGCGGGTCGCACGCCGATTCCCTGCACGTTGTGCAACAACGACATCAAATTTGACCAACTGCTGTCGACAGCCCGACAGATCGGCGCGGAGAGGATCGCCACCGGGCACTATGCGCGCGTCCGCCGCAATCTAGACACCGGCCGGTACGAATTGCTGTGCGCGCGCGACGAGAGCAAAGACCAGTCGTACTTCCTTTTCGGACTTACCCAGGAACAGCTCGCACGCAGCGAGTTCCCGCTGGGCGAACTGGCCAAGCAGGAGGTGCGCGAAATTGCACGGCGCCTCGGCGTTCCGGTGGCCGAAAAGCCGGAGAGCCAGGAGATTTGCTTCGTTTCGAACGGCAATTACGCTCGCTTCATCGAGAGCTATTTAGCAGAGAGCGGAGCTCCGGCTGGTGATGCGGGCGAGATTGTGACCACCTCCGGGGAGGTTCTCGGCAGACACGACGGAATCCGACGTTTCACGGTTGGGCAGCGCCGCGGATTGGGCCTGGCCACCGGGCAGCCCTTGTACGTCCTCGAGATTGACCCCGCGCAGAATCGGGTTGTCGTCGGCCCGGATGCGGACTTGCAGCGAACGACGTGCGAGCTTCGTGACGTGAACTGGATTGCCTTTTCCTGCCCGGACAAGACGGTCGAAGCGCGTGTCCGCATCCGCCACCGGCACGAAGCCGCGCCAGCAAGAATCTTCCCGACCGGCGAACGGAGCGCGCAGGTGACCTTCTTCGCGCCACAGCGCGCGATTACGCGCGGACAGGCAGCCGTCTTTTATCGGGACAAGGCGATTCTCGGCGGCGGATGGATTTGCTAGGCGTACTGCGGCACAAAGTCTAAATGAATAGCTCTTCGTCCTGGCGCACGCCCTCAGAATCGCCGCCCGCGCGATCTTGCCCGCGCAAGATATCCAGACCGGCCTTCAGCCCTTTGAGCAGGGCAGATGCCTGCTGAATCGGTGCCCACAAACCTCGGCGGAATTTCGAGCCGGCGTCCTCAACGACTTCGAGCGTGCCGGTCAAAATCTGGTCGATGCGAATCACCTGGATGCGCAAGCGCTCGACAGCTTCGGTAAACACGCGATCGATCTTCTGCGCCTGCCCCCGCGCAACGCGCGTGATTTCGGCGGCATCCCCCATGATGCTCGACACGCGATCCTCGGAATCCTCGAGTATGCGATTGGCTCGAGAGAGGATGGGATCGACCTTAGAGTGCAGTTCTGTGACCACCCTCATCAGCCGCTCGACGGAGGTGCGGAGCGTGATGGCCATCGACATCAAAATCAACATCTGAACGACGATGGCGATCGCGGCAATGACAATGAACGCTTGTAGCCAACCAGACATGATGTCCTGCCTCGGACTTCAGGAAATCTTCGTTTCGCGTCTGTAGGTTTCCTTGCCTGCGTCGACGGCGGACGCGATCGCGTCCTTTTGCTTCGACATGATTTCTTTGCTGCGCTCGATCAGGTCTTCGGCCCTCTCGCGCAGTTCCCGCGCCTTCCTTTGCGCGTAATCGCGCCCTTCGTCCGCTTTGGAAGTCAGATAGTCCCGTGTCTCTTCGCCAGATTTCGGCGCGAAGAGAATGCCCAGCAGCGCACCAATTCCCAGGCCAACCACAAAGAAGCTGACTTTCGAGCCCGCGCTATCGCTCATCCTGCACCTCCAAACTAACGGTAGCATAGCCTCCCGGAGCGCAGCAAGTAAACGCTGGGGCGACACGCCGCAATTTACAAATGCGGCCCTTTCCGGTATGGATCGAGGCGCAGGGGTTCGCGGGCGACGCGCATGGCGCGAGCCTCCCCCGGTTGCCGGCGCTGATCCTGTACCGCAGGCCAGGGGGTTGCTCGTCCCTCACCGCTACTCGCACGCGCTCGGTCGTTCGCTTATAATGTGAAACAGACCAGCGACCACCTATCGGAGGGAAGCGAGTGGCGTCCCAAACGAAGGTAAAGACAGCCACAAAATTTGATCCCGAAAAATATCAGGGCCTTGGTCGCGATGCGCTCATCCGCCTCTACCGCACCATGTTCTTGTCCCGGCGGCTGGACGACCGCGAGATCCAGCTGAAACGGCAGAATAAGACATACTTCCAGATGAGCGGCGCGGGACACGAAGGCGTGCTAGTGGCCGCGGGCGCCTTGCTCAAGCCGGGCTATGACTGGTTTTTCCCCTACTATCGCGACCGAGCTTTGGCGCTGATGCTGGGCGTTACGCCCTACGAGATGCTGTTGCAGGCCGTCGGCGCCGAGGACGACCCAGCGTCGAGCGGACGACAGATGCCGTCGCACTGGGGACACCAGCGATGGAACATCATCACGGGCTCCTCTCCGACGGGCACGCGATGGCTGCACGCGGTGGGCGCCGGAGAAGCGGGGCTGTATTACTCGAAGTTCCCCCGGGCGCTCGAGCAAGCTCGACGGGCTCCCCTCGGCGAGGCCGTTCGCTTCCATGAGGACGAAGTGGTCTACGTTTCGGGCGGAGAAGGAGCAACCAGCGAGGGCGAATTCTTTGAGGCTCTGAACGCAGCCAGCCTGCGCCGTACCCCCGTGCTGTTTCTGGTCGAGGACAATGGCTACGCCATTTCCGTTCCCGTCGAAGTGCAGACGGCGGGCGGCAGCATCTCGAAGCTCGCCTCCAACTTTCCGCATATGCAGATCGAGGAATGTGACGGCACGGATCCGATCGAGAGCTATGGCGTGTTGTCGCGCGCCGTGGAGCACTGCCGGGCACGGCGGGGTCCGGCGCTGGTCCACGCACACGTCACGCGCCCCTATTCGCACTCACTTTCCGACGACGAAAAACTCTACAAGCCGCCCGAGGAACGCGAAGCCGAGGCGCACCGCGATCCCGTTCCGAAATTTGGCCTGTATCTCGTGCGCGAAGGTGTCCTCGACGAACACGAGCTCGAGGCGCTCGAAGCGGACGCGGAACGTGAGATCCTCGAGGCAACCGATCGAGCGCTTGCGGCAAAAGCGCCGGCCGAAGACTCCATCTTTTCATTCGTCTATTCTCCGGATATCGATCCGCGCGGGAAGCAGTTCGATTCCGAGCAGACGACGGAAGGCCATCTGAAAACGGTGGTCGAAATGGTTTCCGCCACGTTGATGGATGAAATGGCCCGCGACGAGCGGATCCTTGTATTCGGAGAGGATGTTGCGGATTGCAGCCGCGAGGAAAACTTGAGCAGCGTAAAGGGCAAAGGCGGCGTCTTCAAGGCCACCGCCGGACTGCAGCGGCGCTTCGGAGCGGACCGGGTCTTCAATACCCCGCTGGCCGAAGCCGCCATCGTTGGACGGTCGGTGGGCATGGCCATTCGCGGGCTGAAGCCGATTCCCGAGATCCAATTCTTCGACTACATCTGGCCGGCCATGATGCAGCTTCGCAACGAACTGGCCACCTTGCGCTGGCGGTCGGGAGGCCGGTTCAAGGCACCCGTCGTGGTGCGCGTTCCGATTGGCGGCTACTTGAGCGGCGGCGCCATCTATCACAGCCAGTGCGGCGAAGTGATCTTCACGCACATCCCCGGGCTGCGCGTGGTCATGCCCTCGACCGCACTCGACGTTTGCGGTCTGCTGCGCACGGCGATTCGCTCCGACGACCCCGTTCTGTTTCTCGAACACAAGCACCTCTATCGCCAGCCCTACAACCGGTCCGCATACCCCGGCGCCGACTTCACGGTGCCGTTCGGCAAGGCACGGCTGGTACGTGAAGGCACAGATGTGACTTTTGTGACCTATGGGGCCATGGTCCATCGTGCGGAGGTGGCGTCGGCGACGCTCGCGCACGAGGGGCTTTCCCTCGAGATACTCGATCTGCGCTCGCTCAGCCCGTACGATTGGGAGGCAGTTGCGACCAGTGTTCGCAAGACGAACCGGGTCATTGTGGCCTACGAAGACGCGATTTCCTGGGGCTACGGCGCGGAAATCGCCGCGCGCATCGCGGACGAGCTTTTTGACGACCTGGACGCTCCGGTCCATCGCGTGGCAGCCACGGACACCTTCGTCGCCTATCAACCGAAGCTCGAAGATCGGATTCTTCCGCAGACGAGCGACATCCTGGACGCCGTGCGTGAGCTGGCTGCCTATTGATGGCGGACGGGACACCCGTCCCTCTCTCCCGGCCGGCTCCCCCGGCAAAGACGGCTTGGGCCGGAAACCTTTTGGCAATCCGGTTCGTAACTACCACTAGGCGGTGCGGGGTAGTACCCTGCCCGGGAGGCTGAGAACATGCTTTGCGGAAACTGCCATCGAGAGATCGCAGACTATTCGAATTTCTGCTACTACTGCGGGGCCCGCCAGCCGCGCGCGGCCGGAGTTCGAGCGGCGCAGAAGCGGCTGATGCGCTCGTCGGTCGACTCGAAGCTTGCCGGCGTATGCGGGGGGCTCGCCGAATACATGGGCGCCGATTCAACGATCGTGCGGTTGATCTGGGTGCTCGTGGTTATATTTACCGGCTTCGTGCCGGGCATATTGACCTACCTGGTCGCCTGGGTCCTGATGCCGGAGGCGCCGTTGCCCCTGGCAACGCCCGTGCAACAAGCACCCGCGCCCCCCACGCCGGATCCGGCGCACCTGGCATAAGACAGGCGCGCCTTTGGGTCATCAACAAGTGGGACCCTGGGGGACCTAGGATCTTCTTCGCGCGGCAACCGAGCGGCGCTCGAAGAGGACTTGGTCGACCGAGATCGCCCCGGGGCCGACCGCGGCCAGAACAAGCGAAGCAACGCACAATACCAGAGGGAATTCATAGCTGTGCACGCTGCTTGGGTGTGTGAGGAGCCCGTGCACCTTGACGACGGCCACGGCCATTTCGATCGCCAGCAGTAGTCCCGCAATCCTGGTGAACATGCCGAGAATCAGAATCGCCCCGCCAAAGACCTCGAGCACTCCCGCAATATAGGCGAAGTATCCTGGAAAGCCCATGTGCCCGAAATTCTGCGCCCACTGCTGGGCATGGGCCAGCTTCGGGAGCCCGTGATAGAGAAAGATCATCCCCACCACGCCGCGAAGCAGCAAGAGCGCGAGCGGTTTCAGGGTTTCGAGACTTTGCATGAACCCTCCTCGCTGGTAGAATTCGCCACTCTAAACCCGTCGCAACCGGCATCGCAAGTAGTAGAAGATCGAATCAAGCATGGATTCGGGCGCGGCCGGCGCGAGGAAGCTCGGAGACGGACCGAACGACCACCGCACTCGGCCGCTTCGCCGACTGAAAAGTTCCTGACCCGGGCGGGCCCTCGAGCCGGCCTGTCCAAGTGTGCGGAAATCTTCTCCCTGACTCTAGGACACCCTCGCCCAAACTTCCTGCCCGCGTTTTGGAGGGCTTTGGCTTTCGAACGGTTGTAAAATCGTGGATTACTAGGACGACGAGCGGGAATGCCCGTTTTCGAGCAACATCCCCGCCTCGGAGGCGGCGGGTTTTATGCGCAAAATCAGCATCGGTTTCGCACTTTTCGTAATCATGGCCGTGGCAGCATATCTGCGTTTTCATCGGCCGAAGCAGGCGCTCGAGATCGCCTATGCCGGCAATCGCCAGGTAACGCTGTGGAACACGACGGCCACCGTCCGCGAGCCGGTGACCACGGTGCCCTTCGGCGAGCGCCTCGACGTACTCGTGCGATATGAAGGTCAAGCGGAGGTTCGCACCGACAAGGGCAGCACGGGCTGGGTCAGCGACCGCGAGTTACTGACTTCTGAGGTCTGGGACCGGGCACTCGAGTGGACCAAACAGGCCGAAAACATGCCGGTCGAGGCGCGCGGACACACGCGCGTCCTGAGCAATCTGCATGTGGAGGCTGGTCGCAATACACCGCGCCTGCGGCAACTGAACAAAGACGTACCTGTGGATCTGCTGGAACGCACGACGGCCACCATACCCGCGAAGAACGAGTCCGGAGGCGAAGCGGACCCAGCGCCGGGAGCGTCGCCCGGCAAGACCGAGGATTGGTGGCTGATCGTCGCACATACGCCGGACCAGGGGGCCGTAGGCGGATGGATGCTTGGCCGCTTCATCGATCTCGACGTGCCGCAGCCACTGCCCGATTACGCCAGTTCGGCGGCCATGCGCATCGTGGCCTGGTTCGAGCTGAACCGGGTTAGGGATGCGGCCGGTGGCCTCAAGCCCCAATATCTGTTGCTCGGGGACCGCGGGCCGGAAGGTCGGCCGTGTGATTTCCGCCTGATTCGAGTTTTTACCTGGGGCGCAAAGCGCGCTCGCTACGAGACAGCGTTCATCGATAGCGACGTGTGCGGAAAACTGCCTGTGGCGGTTACGCATGCTTCGCCGATCGACTTGACGTTCTCTTTTCAGAATTTGGACGGCGCGGCTTCGACGGCGCGCACCTATCGCATGCAACAGACCATCGTGAGGCTGGTCAGGGCGCGCGCCAAGCCAAAGACCCCAAGAGGAACACGCGGTTGATTTTTCCTTACGAAGTAGCCCTACGGCCGCTCCCCGCTCTCGTCCATCAGGGCATTTCAGAACTGGATCCGCTTTTGGGTTCGCCCGCCGGGCCCGACAAGCGTCGGTGCGCGGTCGAAGCGAGAGAGGCATGCGCGAGCTCTGCCCGGATCACGGGATAGGGAGCCGGTGAGTAGGACTTGAATCCGGCACGCTCCATACCCCGCTGCGCCTCCGGATTCTTCATGAAAGTCTCCCATACCAAGCCCGTGCGGGCGTTTTCGGCCATCACCATGGTGATGCCGGTGTCGATGCCGATGACGTCGCTATCGTACCAGTTCGTCAGCGGATTGAACGCATCGACGAAACCATAGCGGCTCCAGGTGCCCGCGTTGTAGCGATACTCGATCGTGCGCAGCACGCGCATGACTTCTTGCGGCAGAAAAGGCAGAGATCCAGCGGATGCGCAGGGCACGACCGTTCCGTCGATCGGGCCCGTTTCCGGCGGCCCGCCCCACACCTGATAACTGTGGGCCGAATCCGAGGCACTGATCCCCCACAGCTCCTCGTCGTAATCGGGAAAGCGCTTGGCCAGGCTTAGGCAGAAGCGGCGATGCGCTTCCGTGGCCAGAATCGAGTTCTCATAGTAATCGGCATAGCGGTCGCGCTTGCCGCGAAAGTCGAACCAGGCCTGGGAATACTGGTGGACGAAAATCGGCGCGAACGAGCCGATGTACTTGATCCCTTCAAAATCGAATGTCGATCGTTTCCAGGCGTCCCAGGTCTCCGCACGCAGGGGGTGAGACAGCGAACCGAGGCCCAGCAGATACATCATCATCAGTTCGCTATAGTTGTCCCAGCGATAACGAAGGAAACCGGTTTCCGGAGTCCAGCCGTGAGGAAGTATCAGCGTATCTTCCGAGAGCCACTGCCAGTCGACACGATTGAAGATGCGTTGCGCGAGTTCGTTGACCTCGGAGTGGTCGAAGTGCTCGCGGCAGGTCAGGACGCCGCAAAGCAGAATCGCCGTGTCGACGGAGGAGATTTCCGAGCGCACCATGCGCTGGCCAGTGTCGATATCCGCCCAGTGATAGAAGAAGCCGCGCTCGTGGGGCAACCTCTTCCACAAGAATCGCAGCGCGGTGAGTGCCCGCTCTCGGGCCTGCTCGTAGGAAACGTACCCGCGCCTTTCGCCGATGCAGAGCGCGGTCAATCCAAATCCCGTGGCCGCAATGCTGCCGAGCTTGCCGCCCTGCAACGTGCGCACATTGAAGCGATCGCGAACCAGCCCAGTCGCCGGACTGCTCTGTTCCCAGAAATACAGAAAGTTCGCGTGTTCGAGCTCTTCGAGGAAGAGTTCGTCATTCGGCGAGAGCGGGCGCCCCACAGGAAGTGGATTGGCGGCGGAGAGCTCGTTCCTTTGAGACGCCCAGGCGCCAAGGGGCAGGAGCGGGGCCACCGCGGCGACTGTGGCGAATCGCTTCAGCAACTCGCGCCGCGAGAGGTTGCCTTCCTTCGATCTTCCGCCGTTCAACAAACTCGATAACCGTTCGTAAAACCGCTCATTATGTCGCCTGGGGGCAACACGACCGCTTTTCGAGGGCAACAGACTGAGGGTGCTGCCGAAATTCCCGACCAATTTTATTCTACACGAAAACGCGTAGGTTCGGCCTACGGTTTTTCCCCCTCCCCCGTGACTCATTGAACGAAGCGGAAGCCGTGCTGTGGCCGGCACGAGGTATCCGACTCGGCCGCAGGAAGGTGACAGAGTCGCCGCGAAATGCCGGAAGGCGGTGACCCAAGCTCGTCCAACCGCCAACCCGATTAGCGGCACCGCCGTGCCGGGGATGCTTGCTTCGGTCAGTCGAGTGAGTCAAATCGCCCGGACGCCTCGGCGAAGGCCTGGTCGGACTGGCGAACGGTCTCAGACTTTACGGTCTTGAAGGGCTCTTCCGCGGGAATGCGGTCGAGCCAGCGCTGGTAGGACAGCTTTTCGTGATCGGAGAAGTTCAAGCGGAGCAGAATCCGGATCTCCGGCTTCTCTTGTGTTTCCTCCTCTCCCTTCTTCCCCTCCGATTTCTTCGATCCCTTCTTTGCCCCGCTCGGCTTTTCTTCCTCCGCGGCCGCGTCGATCTTCGGCTCCTTGGCGATGCGCTCGAATTTCAGAGCAATCTTGTCTCCCAGCCGAAAGGCCTGCTTCCAACCCTCGACCTTGTGACGCGCCTGCTGGGCCGCTTCCTCGTTCGTGCCGAATTCAAAGATCAAAATAGATTGCGCCATGTGTCAACTCTATAT
This sequence comes from Candidatus Cybelea sp., assembly GCA_035622135.1. GTDB lineage: Bacteria > Acidobacteriota > Terriglobia > Acidiferrales > UBA7541 > Palsa-295. Next base: position 20,615 of record DASPVZ010000020.1, read on the forward strand.
CGGCTGCGCGCGGTGTCAAGCCGAGGGGTAGCCGCCGCCCAGGAACCTCGAGGGCTCAGAGTCGGAGACGGGAAGCCAGGCCGGGCGCTGGCCCGCCCGTGCTCAGCTCGGCGCAACAGCCCGGTAATAGGACAGGCGCAGCAAGCCACCCAGCAACGCTCTTTCGGCGACCTTTTGAGCGCAAGCAAACGCCGCCTCACCGAGGAGCGCGAGGATTTGGCTATCCGAGTTGTCCCGGAAATGCGCATGGGGACCGAGCAGGCGCCCGGACCAGCCCTTGGCACCCGCCTCGGGGCGCACGAAATCGACCATGTGGAACGAACCGGCGGGGCCGAGAACCCGGCGCACTTCGCGCAACGTCTTCTGCCGATCGCCAGCGTTGAGATGATGGAACATGTAGGAGGAGAAGACCCGATCGAATGAGGCGTCGGCATAGGGAAGCTCGCCGGAAAAGCCGCGGTCGAAGCGGATCGAAAACCCGGCGCGCGCCGCCTTCCGGCCGGCCCGAGCGAGAGCCTTCGGATCGGGATCGAGCCCGACGACATGCACCTCGGGATAAAGGCTCTTGAGGAGAGCAGCCAAAGTTCCCGTGCCGCAGCCGATGTCAAGCACCCGCTGACCGGGAGCAAGGACGGCCTGGTCGAGAAGCGGGCGTCTGGCGGCATCGCCTCCCAACAACCTTTGCAGTGGATCGTAGAGCGGCAAAGCCCAGTCGCGTCCGGCGGCTGGAAGGTACCGGTTCCGATCGCCCGTGATGCTCACTGCGTCGCTCGCTCCCGGCTAAGAGACTACGGGCAGAGGGTCGGAAGGTGCAAGAAATAGGAGTTTCCCGATTGACCTCCCCCATTCGACTCTGCTACCGTGTAGCGAACAAAAAGCGAAGGAGATGGCGTGCCCCTATTTCCGAATGCGCTCGCTCCGCGGATCGCAGCCAGTCCGGCAAGTCTGGACGTTTTTCAAGACGCGCTCGAATCGGTGGCCGGACGGTACCGCTCGGCACAAGTCCTGACCGCCGTCAAACGCATCCCTCGACGCGAGGCACGATTTCGGCCCATGCCGGAGTGGGTGCGGCCTGAACTACGAGCCGCCTATGGGGCCAAGGGCATCGAGCAGCTTTACGCGCATCAGGCCTCAGCAGCGCAATCGGCGCGAGGGGGCAGGAATCTCGTGGTGGTCACGCCGACCGCCTCCGGCAAGACCCTGTGCTACAACCTGCCCGTCCTGAATGCAATCGTCGAGAACGGCGACACGCGGGCGCTGTACCTTTTTCCGACCAAGGCACTCGCGCAGGACCAACTGGCCGAACTCGAGGATCTCGCCGCGCGGCTTGGCCACCGCTTCGGCGTGTTCACCTATGACGGCGACACGCCAAGTGATGCCCGCAGGGCCATACGCGAGCGCGCACACCTCGTCCTGACCAACCCCGACATGCTGCATACGGGCATCCTGCCGCACCACACGCGCTGGACGCACCTTTTCGAAAATCTGCGCTACATCGTGATCGACGAGCTGCACACCTATCGCGGCGTGTTTGGAAGCCATCTTGCCAACCTGCTGCGGCGGCTCAGGAGGATCGCGCGATTCTACGGCTCGACGCCCCAATTCATCTGCTCGTCGGCAACGATAGCCAATCCCGGCGAACTCGCCGCGAAATTGATCGAGCAAGATGTCGTTGTGATCGACGAAAACGGCGCGCCAGCGGGTGAGAAGCTCTTCGTCTTCTATAACCCGCCGATGGTGAACCGCGCGCTTGGAATTCGCCGCAGCTACCTGAAGGAGGGGACCCGCGTCGCACGGGAATTGCTGGGACGCAAGCTCGAGACGATTGTCTTTGCCAACAGCCGCCTGGATACCGAGCTCCTGCTCACCTATCTGCAGCAGGCCGATCCCCCGAAGCCGGGCCAAGCGCTCGCGATTCGCGGATATCGCGGTGGATATTTGCCCGGCGAACGCCGGGAAATCGAGCGCGGACTGCGCGGCGGAGAAATCCGCGGCGTCGTGACCACCAACGCGCTCGAACTCGGGATCGATATCGGTTCGCTTGACGCCTGCGTCATGTGCGGTTACGCGGGCTCGATAGCCTCCACCTGGCAGCGCGCCGGACGCGCCGGACGCCGCAGCGGGAGTTCGTGCGCGGTCCTGGTGGCGTCGTCGGCTCCGCTTGACCAATTCATCGTCGAGCATCCGGATTATTTCTTTGCCCGCTCCCCCGAACACGCCTGCATTCAGCCCGACAACCTGGAAATCTTGATCAACCATCTGAAATGCGCGGCCTTCGAGTTGCCCCTTCGACCCGACGAGGAATTCGGACAGGTGGATCTAGGGGAAATCTGTGAGCGCCTTTCCGAGGCAGGATTCCTGCACTCGAGCGGCGGCAACTGGCACTGGGTCGAGGAGTCTTATCCGGCCGACACGATCGGCCTGCGTTCGGTGACTTCGGACAATTTCGTTATCCTGGACACCTCCGGCAGCGCCGCGGGCGGGGAGGGCCGGCAGCCCGAGGTGATCGGCGAAGTGGATTTCTCCTCTGCTCTGACCGCCGTGCATCCGAAAGCCATCTACCTTCACCAGGGGCGGCAGTACCATGTCGACCGGCTCGATTTCGCCCAGCGCAAGGCCTACGTGAAGCGGGTAAACGTCGATTACTTCACCGACGCCATTCGCTACACCCAAGTGCGCGTGCTCGAAATCGCCGAGCAAGAACGGATGGCCGGGCCTCGCATGCGCGCGCACGGCGACGTGCTGGTACGATCGCAAGTCGTCGGATTCAAGAAGATCAAGCTCTTCACCAACGAAAACGTCGGCGCCGGCGGGCTGGAATTGCCGGAAAACCAGATGCACACGACGGCCTTTTGGATCACGCTCGAGCGCAGCCTGCTTGTCGCATTGCCGTTCTCGATTTCCGAGCGGCAGAGCGGGATTTTCGGGCTCCTGCACGCACTCGAATCGATGGCCGCCTTGCTCTTGATGTGCGATCGCCGCGACCTGGGAACGGCGATCGGCGAGCGACCGCCGAGCCCGGGGCTCGAAGTGCACGGGCCGGAATCGGCCCTTGCGCCGGGTGATCTGCAGCAGGTGAAGGAATTCTTCGAGCCCAATTTGTACCTCTACGACGCGTATCCGGGCGGAATCGGTTTCAGCGAGCCGCTATATCGCGTCGACGACCTGCTGCTCGGGCGTACACGCGAGCTGATCGCCGCCTGTCCGTGCGACGAGGGCTGCCCTTCCTGTGTCGGGCCAGCCGGCGATCGAGACGAACACGGCAAGCGAGTTGCGCTCGACATCCTCGCTCGGCTATGCGCGTAGGGAGGGATTTCGCCGCATGCGCCTGAGTCCAATGGCCGAAGATCGCTTTTCGCGAGTCGCGGCGCTTAGGCCCACAGCGAGGCGCTCGAGCGGATCTGGCGCTGAGCCGCGCGGCGCTTCGCCGGAGCTTCCGGAAGGCTCTGCGCGGCTTGCCGAGTTGCTGGGCGCCACGGCTCGAGAGAACCGCTATGGCGAGCACCTCGCGCTGCGCCGATGGTTTGCCGAGCCGGTCGGAGGCTCGCCGCCAGAGGCTTCGGTGGACGAACGGGCCTTGCGCCTGCTTTGCCCTGAGGCTCCCGCGGAGGTGGCCGACCCGCAGCAATGGTTGTTCCTCGACACCGAGACGACCGGCGTGGCCGGCGGCACCGGCACGTACGCATTCCTGGTCGGCATCGCCTGGTGGGATGCCGGCGGGCTCGAGGTTGAGCAGTTTTTCATGCGCGACCACAGCGAAGAGCATTCGGTTCTGATCGCACTTGCCGAACGGATGGCCGAGCGCCGCGTGCTGGTCACCTTCAACGGGAAGACCTTCGATTGGCCGCTGCTCGAAACGCGCTATCGCATGACCCGCACGATTCGGCCGCCCAGGCCGCGCGCGCATCTCGATTTCCTGCACCCGGCGCGGAGTCTATGGCGGCTGCGGCTCGGAACGGCGCGCCTGCCCGAACTCGAGCGGCACGTGCTCGGCTGGAATCGGGGCATTGACGTCGACTCGCAGCTGATTCCCGCGATTTACTACGATTTCCTGCGCGGCGGCTTGCCGGACCCGCTCCTCCCCATCTTTCGCCATAATCAAATGGATTTGCGCGGGCTGGCCGGGCTGGCCGAACGCATCGTCCGACTTCTGGCCGAACCTGCGTCCCTCTCGCCCGACGCCCTCGAGCTCTTCGGCGTATCCCGAATCTGCGACCGGCGGGGCGAAACGGCTCGAGCACGCGAGCTCTATGCGCGATCCATGGCCTCGGAGCTTCCCCCCGAACCGGCACGCCTAGCGCGCAAGGCCCTGGCCAGGCTGGCCAAGAAGAATCGGGATTTTCCGCTCGCCTGCCAGCTCTGGACCGAACTGGTGGGAGGCCGCAAGGGCATTCGACCCATTTCGCGCGAAGCGCTGGCCGCCTATGCGGAACTGGCGATTCATTTCGAGCGCCGTGCCCGCGATCCCCATCGTGCTCGAAACCTGGTTCGCCAAGCCTTGGCTGAGCTCGCCCGGGGGCGCCACCTTGGGACCATTTCCGCGGCCCTTTACCTCCGCTACCAACGCAGCTTCCATAAGCGTTTGGCGCGCCTCGATCGGAAAATGGCCGGCGGCTCACTCCTGTCTTGCGCGGCGAAAGCAGAATCACTCGCCCGGGCTCAGGAATCCAATAAGGAGCCGCCACAAGGAGCGGAATTCGATGCCGGAATCGGATGGCGCCGGAGCGCAATCAACGAGACGATCGGAGGCGAAACGCCCTAGCATGCCCGAGATCACAGAACCTTATTTGCGCGAGCAACTCGAAAGACGCCGCCAGGAGCTGCGGCGCGCCATGGCCTCCCCTGCCTTGGACGCCGCTCCGGCCGCACTGGCCGAGCTGCTGCGCGACGTCGATTCAGCGCTCGAGCGCATGGATCAAGGGACCTTCGGAATCTGCGAGGCTTGCCACGATACGATCGAACGGGATCGACTGATCTCCGACCCCCTAACTCGCCTTTGCCTCGATCACCTGAGCGGCCCCGAACAACGGGCGCTCGAGGGCGACCTCGAACTTGCCTCGCGCATTCAGCGCGGCCTGTTGCCGCAGAAGGAATTGCAATTCCGCGACTGGCACATCCACTACGAGTACAGACCTTCGGGCCTGGTGAGCGGAGACTATTGCGACCTGATTGTTCCCGCCGGCCAGGACGGCAAGCTGATCTTTCTGGTCGGCGATGTGACGGGCAAGGGAGTTGCGGCCTCTCTTTTGATGACCCATTTGCACGCCATGTTTCGAAGCCTTGCGGCGGTCGAGATCGATCTCAAGCAGCTTGTGGACACAGGTAATCGCATTTTTTCAGAGAGCACCATTGCCGGCCAGTACGCGACCTTGATTTGCGGCAGCGCCGGTGAGTTCGGCGAGGTCGAGATCGCCAGTGCCGGGCACCTACCGGCGTTGCTGGTGGGCAGGAACGGAGTCGAACAGCTCGGCTCGACCGGCTTGCCCCTGGGCATGTTCCCCGCGGCACGCTACGCAGTTTCGAGCGCGCGGCTGGATCCCGGAGACAGTCTCCTGCTCTACACGGATGGAATTTCCGAAGCGCAGGGCGACGGCGGGACGGAATACGGCGTCGAAAAGCTGGCCCTGGTTGCGGGCGAACAATACGGCCGGCCGCCGCGTGAATTCCTTGCCGCGTGCATGCGAGACCTCGAGACCTTCTCCTCCGGAGCGCGCCGGGCGGACGATCAAACGCTCATGCTGATCCATCACACAGGCTCCCATACTGGGGTCGAAAGCGCGGTTTAGAACCCCTGGGCGGTCTCAGTCTGCGGCGAGCGCGGCAACTCGCACGCCTCGGGAGCTGGTCTCGAGGCGCCTGGTCTGGGCCGGCGCCGGCTCGGGAGCCTGCGTCCAGCCGATCGCATGCGTGATCTTGTCGTAGGTGTTGCGCGCAGCACCTTCGACGACCAGGCAATCGCTCCCGACGCAGCGGAGAAAAACTCCGCCTCCCTCGGTTTGGAATTGGAAATAATTCGGGCGACGGAAGAGGTCTTTGCGATCCTTGTATTTGAGCTCGAGCGCTTCGCTGTATTGCCCGCAGAAACGCGCGGCGGCGTCCGGACCGTCCAGCACCAGGCGAAATACCAGGCTGGTCTGTTTCGTCACCGGATTCTCGAAAACGGCGTAGCGATCACCCATCCAGGCCGGCGAGAGCGCGTCGGCGCGGTCCTGTCCGAGGAATTGCTTGAGGACTTCCTCCAGACCAAACTCCCCCATCACGTTTTCTTCGAGTAGCTTCCAATCGGCCGGGGCCACGGTCTTCCACTCCGGCAAGGAAACGGCCACGGGAGCAACTGCGGTGAGGTACAGATTCGGATGCATGATTTGCTGGGTGGAGAGGGGTGGATTTTGAAAGACGACTTTCAGGTCACTCCAACCGGAATGCGCCTTCAGAAACTGCTGCGTGAATGAGGTCCCGGCGAGGTAGGGGAACAGCAGCTCATCGCGAATAAAAATGGGTGCCTTCGAAAGCTTGGGGTCCTTGTCCATTTCGGCCACGGCCCCTGACCGGATCAGGGAGGTTACGTCGGGCAGGTCGCGGACACTCATTTTCTCGTCGCGCAGCGTGTAGTCGACCATGGCGGCCATGGCCGAACCTTCGCTCACCGAATCGCGCGCAAGTTCGGCGTCATCGTTCGGGCGCGCCGCCTTGATCCAGGGATCGACGTTGAAGGACTGGTCTTCGAGGGCATGGGTCAGCTCGTGAGCCATCACCGGCTTCTGCTCGTCGACGCCGATCCAGTCGGCAATGTAGAACTCCTTGTCCTTGGGATCATAGAGGCCGGCGATCTGATCGGTCAGCACATCCAGCATGAAGGAGTCCAAAGGAAAGCCTTTGGGGATCAATCCGAAGGCTTCAAGGGCCTTGTCGTCCGCGTAGCGCTCGGCGTCCGTCTTGTCTTCGCTCTCCTGGCGGATCAGGTAATCGCGAATCTCCTGTTTCGAGCGCAGGCTCTTCTTGAGCGGCTCGCGTATGGGCAGGCTCAAGATCCGGCTCATCTGCTCGAGAACCTCGTTCGCGGCGGCGATGAAATCTTCCTTGGACTGCGGAGCACTAGGGGCAGTCGGGGCGCCCACTGTGGCCCTCTGGTCGGGCGCGCGCGCGGCTTGGCGCGCCATGGCTCCGGCCGTCAACCCCAGAACGATCACAACGACGGCTGAGATTCGCTTCATGCCTACCTCCACTCCTTCGATGAGCCAACCAGCATAACAGGTTTGGTCGAAAGCCAGGCCTTGCCTGGGCGCCGCGAGGGCCGCGGCTGATCGGTGCTCAGCGGAGCACGGTGCCGCGGTCGAAGCGCTTGGCGGGTGGGTTCTCTTCGTCGGCGGAAGCGAAGGGGGCCAGGGGCAGGATGACCACGAATGTGGCGCCCCCGGCCGAGCCATTGTGTACCTGAATCTCTCCTCCGTGCTCCTTCACGATTCCATAGCAGATGCTCAGGCCCAGTCCCGTTCCCTTTCCGATGGGCTTGGTCGTGTAGAAGGGATCGAACACGCGGTGCGGATTCTTGACTCCTGGACCATTGTCGGTGAATTCGATGCGCACGCGGTGATCGATAAGCGAAGTGCGGACCCAAATCTCGCCCTCACGCCCAGATTCCATGACCGCGTCGACCGCGTTATTGAGGATGTTCAGGCACACCTGCTGGAGCTGGTGAAAATCCGCGCTGATACCCGGGAGCTTGGGATCGAGATCACGATGAATGCGGATCTGATTGATCTTCAGGTCATACTCGCGAAGCGCCACGGTGTCTTCCACCACTTGATTCACTTGCACGGTGCCGCGCTCGGGCTTGTGTTGTCTGGCGAAGCTCAAGAGGTTCTGTACGATGCGATGCGTTCGCTGTGCTTGCTTGTTCAGCTTTTCAAGGTAGTCGGCGCCACGCCGGTTGACGACCTCCTCGGATTTGAGCAGCTCGCTGTATCCCAAAATCGCCGTAAGCGGGTTGTTCAGCTCGTGAGCGACCCCGGAAATCAGCTGTCCCACCGCAGCCATTTTTTCACTTTGCAGCAACTGCTCCTGTGTCGCCCGCAAGCTGTTGTAGGCCTCCCGGGTCTCTTCCAGCAGCCGCGATTTGTCAATCGTTGCGGCAATCTGGTTTCCCAGCGCGCCGAGCAGGTTCAATTCAGCGGGAGCGAACTCTCTCATTTCGCGGCAGCCGATCACAAGGGCGCCCGTGATGCGGTCCTTGGCCCACAAAACGACAACCTGCGACACCCTCACGCCCTCCTGCCTTTGCAGCTCCCGGAATTCTTCCGGCAAGGCCAGCGCAGACCCGGAAAACAGCGTGGCGTGGGTCTGCCGCACCTGATCGAGCAAAGCGCTCGAAATGCGGATGGCGCCGATTTGACGCGCGTAGTCCGAGCGGTGACCGAAATGCGCGGCCGGCTTCAATATGCGGGTCGATTCCTCGAGCAAGTAGACCCCGGCCAAGTCGGCGGAAAACAGCTCGGCGATCTTTGCCACCGTGCGCGCCAGGGCATCGTCCAGCTTGGATGATCCTCCCAGAAGGTCGGCAATGGCGTTGAGCGCGAGAAGCTCGCGGTTTCGTCGGCGAATTTCCATTTCCGCTTGCTTCTGCTCCGTCAGATCGAGGACGAAGCCTTGATAGGCGATAATGACGCCGGAATCATCTCGCGTGACGAAGCTCGATTCGTGCGCGATGCGAATCTCTCCATCTCGGCGCCGAAAGCGGAACTCGAAATCGGTCACCTCGCCGTATTCGTGCAGCAGGCGCTTCAACCGCTGGCGTTCCTCGGGATCCACGTAGAGTTCCGACGGAATATCCATCTTCAGTAGTTCCTCACGCCGTTCATAGCCCAGCATGCGCGCAAAACCATCGTTAAAGTCCACGAACCGCCCCTCCGGGGTCGAAATGAAAATCCCTTCGTGAACTTTTTCAAACAGCGTCCGGTACTTGCTCTCGACCTGACGGCGTTCGGTGAAATCCTTCAGGACATGAATGGTGCCCAGACAACGCCCTTCGGAATCATGAAACTTGGAGGTGGTGACCAGAAAATGGCCGCCGAAGCTCGGATCTACCTGCTCGGGTTTGCCAGCAGCCCCTTCGCAATATGGGCAAACCGTCCAGCGAATTTCCCCCTGCTTCAGCAGCTCCTTGAGGGATTGCCCCTCGATCAGGTCGGGCTCGAGTCCGAGGTGCCAGGCGAGCGCGCGGTTGGCCCGGCGAATGTGACCGTCTTCGGCGTGCACGAAGATCAAATCGTCGATCGAATTGAATGTATCGAGCCATTGCCGTCGGGAGCTGGCGGCCTGTTCGATGAGCGAGGCATTCCCAACCGCCAGTCCGAGCAGGTTGGCCACATTAATCAGGAACTCGCCCTCGTCTTTGCCGAAGTTCCACCGTTTGCCAGAACAGATCGCGAGCAGCCCGAACGGGCGATCCTTGCCGGCGATGGGCACGGCGACTGCCGCGGAAAGCCGCTCACTCTCCATCCAGGCGGGCGGCTTGACTTCCGCAAACGCGCCCGCGGAAATCCGTCGCGGTCCTTTCTCCAGCGCCTCGCGGACCCAGGCCTCGGACACAAACACGCGCGGACACTGCAGGGGAAATCGCTCGCTGAAACCCGACGATGCGCGAAGCGAAAAGCAGCCGGCGGGCAGGTTGCTGCTCTCGAGGAAAATAGCCCCATGGCTCGCACCCAGGCTCGCCATCACGTGCTGCAGCACTCCGCCGAGCGTCTCCTGCACGCGCAAAGATTGGGTGGCCTCGGCGGTGATGAGCGCCAGCCGCCGCAACTTCTCATTGAGCTGCGCCGCCCGAGCGCGGCCCGCCTCGAGAACCAGAATGGCCACGGCCACTCCGCAGGCCATGCCCAGCAGGCCATGCACGGAATAGCGGAACAGGGCCAGCTGCTGCGAATCCCAATCGGGGAGGTCAATCCGGTGCAAGCCGTAAAGAAGAAGGGACGCTGCCAGCAGCGACCTCCCCACACCTTCATGCGCCGCGCGCGAACGCCACAGAAGAAACCCGCAGCCGACCAGGAGCGCGCACTGCGCGATCGAGGCACCCCACAGGCTTGAGCTCAACGGGGCTCTGGCCGCCAAAGTCGAACCGATTAGGGCAATCAAAGGAAACGGCCAGAGGTATTTCAGACGGCTTTCATAACCGGCGAGATCCAGAACGGCCACAAAAAGCACCGCGACACTCAGCAGGGACACGCCCGCTTCGAGCAGTCCCATTCTCGTTCCGCCGCTGTTCCACAGATCCGAGATTCGTAAGGCCGTCGCGAAGATATACAGCGTCCAGCCCGCCATCCAGTACCTGAAAAATCGCGAAGGAAACCCGGGAAGCAGAAGGACGTAGAGGACCAGCAGCATGAAGGCTGCCGAGCAGTTGATGAACGCTGCCGCAAGAAATCCAGGGTTCGACACGAAGGGCATGTGATCGTGTTTCAGCCAGCGCGTTCCAGCCGCGCCCCCCTCTACTAATGCGTCAACAAGCCAGGAAAAACGCCTTTCAGGAAACTCGTGAGAAAGCTAGCATGCGGGTGCAATTTAGGGCAACAGACCCGACAAGACCGTGTGTCCGGCCGTATAATGCTGATTGCGTCGAGCTAGCCAGCTGATGACCAGCGAAAAAATCCTCATCGTGGACGACGAAGAGGCGATCCGAGAGGTCGTCTCCACACTTCTTCACTCTCAAGGGTACGCCTGCACGATCTGCCAGAACGGCCGGGTAGCGCTCGACGCATTTGGACGGGATACCTTTGATCTCGTCCTGAGCGACATCGTCATGCCCGAGATGGACGGACTGAAGTTGCTCGGTGAGCTGCGGAAACAGGACCCGGACGTTCCGGTGATCATGGTCACCGCCATGCACGACATTTCGATCGCCCTGGAGGCCATCCGTGCCGGCGCGTACGACTACATCCTGAAGCCCTTTGAAAAAGACCAGCTGCATCTGAGCGTCCGCCGCGCCCTCGAGCATCGCGCCTTGGTCCTCGAGAACCGCACCTATCAGAGCGACCTCGAGCACCTGGTTGAAGAACGCACCCGGCAGCTCTCCATCGCCATCGCCGACCTCGAGCAATCCTATGACTACACGCTCGAAGCTCTGGGCGGCGCTCTGGACGCCAAGGATGCGGAAACCGAAGGTCACTGCCAGCGCGTTACCGAGTTCACCATCACCATCGCCAACGCGATGCGAGTCGACAAAGCACTTCTACGACACATCGCCCGCGGAGCCTTCCTCCATGACATTGGAAAAATGGGCATTCCCGATCACATCCTGCGCAAGCCGGGACCCTTGACCCAGCAGGAAAAGGAAATCATGCGGAGGCATTGCGAGATCGGTTATGCCGTCTTGGAACGCATCCCCTTCCTAAAGGAAGCTGCCGATATCGTTCTCTCGCACCAGGAGTGCTACGACGGCTCTGGCTATCCGCGCCACCTCAAGGGTGAGCAGATCCCCATCGGGGCCAGGATATTCGCCGTAGCCGATACGCTCGATGCCATGATCTCCGACCGCCCCTATCGCAAGGCCATGCCCATCGCCGCAGCCCGTGAGGAGATCCAAAAATTCTCCGGCAGGCAATTCGACCCGCGCGTCGTCGAAGTCTTTATGTCCATCCCTGACCGCGTTTGGCTGGACATCCACGCCAAGACCCGCGACCCATTTCGGCTCACCCAGCTCGAACCGGCCGCGGGCATCTCCGGGTGAGAGTTGCGGCTGGGAAGAATGCCAAGTATGTGTCCAGGCCTCAGACGCTTGCCGGGGAATTGACAGGGCATCTGCCAGGGCATTGACACCCGAGCTGCCGGTGAGGAAAGCTCCCTTCCTGGCAGCCCCTTGACCTCACGAGCGGCCGTCGTCGTATGCCTCTTCCCGAACCGAGCAGCGTGTACGCGATCACTTTCCTGCACACATCCAAAGGAAACCGATGGTAATGGGAGGTTTATGTCAATGAAATCGGGTTATGGCCTCAGAGAGAAGAAGACAACGCTGGCCCGCTCTGGCCAACTGCTCGGCTCGCTTGCCTTGTTCGTGCTGGCTCTTGCGAGCTCGGGTGCTTTGGCGCAACAGTTGAGCGTCACAGCTCAGAAGACAACGGCCAAAACCCCCTCGGGGGCGCACAAATCCGCCGATCCGGAAGCCGCAAGCCGGCCTACGCTTTATGTGGTCGGCTATGCCCATCTCGACACGGAGTGGCGTTGGGAGTACCCGCAAGTCATCAACGAATTCCTGCGCAACACCCTCGAGGATAATTTCGCACTCATCGACAAATATCCCCATTACATCTTCAACTTCACGGGTTCGAATCGCTATCGGTTTTTCAAAGAGTATTACCCCGATGATTACGCGAAGCTCAAGAAGTACATCGCCGAAGGCCGCTGGTTTCCGGCCGGATCGTCGGTCGAGGAGGGTGACGTCAATTCGCCCTCCGCAGAATCCCTCTTTCGCCAGGTCCTGTACGGCAACGATTTCTTCCGGCACGAGTTCGGCACGGCGAGCGTCGAGTACATGCTGCCAGACTGCTTTGGGTTCCCGGCTTCGCTGCCGAGCATCCTGGCGGCATCAGGAATCAGGGGATTTTCGACCCAAAAGTTGACCTGGGGATCTTCGGCGCCCGGCGGACCCGGCGTTTCTCCCGAGGATACGCCCGTTGGCATACCCTTCAATGTCGGCATGTGGATTGGCCCTGACGGGCACGGCGTGATCGCGGCCATAAATCCGGGGAGCTACGGAAGTAGCATCACCACGGACTTGACGAGCGATCCCGAATGGGTCAAGCGAGTAAAGCTCGACGGCGAGGTGACCGGTCTGTTTACCGATTATCACTATTATGGAACGGGAGATGTGGGGGGATCGCCGAACCCGGAATCGGTGAAGATCCTCGAGGCCATTATCGATAAAGGCGAGGTATCCCTGCCTCCCGAGCGCAAACTGGGCGAAAGCTTCCGACAGTATCGCGAGCGTGCGGCCAAAGCGAGCACACCCCCCTTACAGGTCGGTCAGGGGCCGCTGCGCGTTATTTCGTCGAAGGCCGATCAGATGTTCCTCGATATTACGCCTGGCGAAGAGGCGCACCTCGAACGGTACAGGGGAGAATTTGAGCTGACCAACCATTCGGCCGGCTCGCTAACCTCGCAGGCCTACCAGAAAAGGTGGAATCGCAAGAACGAAGAGCTCGGCCAGGCCGCCGAGGAAGCCTCGGTCGCCGCCTCCTGGCTCGACGGGCGGACCTATCCTCAGAAGCGGTTGAATGATGCGTGGATGCTCGTGATGGGCGGCCAGTTCCACGACATTATGGCGGGCACCGCAACACCGCAGGCCTACAACTTCGCCTGGAACGACGATGTGATCGCCATGAATCAGTTTGCCGCGGTGCTCAAGAGCGGCGCCGAATCCGTTCTATCGGCCATGAACACCGCAGGCCCCGGCACGTCGGTTGTGGTGTACAACCCGCTGAACATCGAACGAGAGGACCCGGTCGAGGCAAATATCCGTTTCGCCGGCGGTCCACCGCAGGGAGTGCGCGTAACCGGACCGAACGGCAACGAAGTGCCCGCGCAAATCGAAGCGGGTGAGGGTGGCGCCGCGAAGATCGTGTTCCTGGCCAGGGTGCCTTCGATCGGCTTTGCCGTTTACCACGTTGAGCGAGCCGAGCAGGCGTCCGATCCCGGCTCCGAGTTGAAGGTGTCGGAGTCCTCGCTTGAAAATGCGCGCTACCTGGTAAAAATCAACGGGAACGGAGATGTCGCGAGCATTTACGACAAGCGCCTCGGTCAGGAACTGCTGAAAGCGCCGGCTCAGCTGGCCTTTGAAACCGAAAAGCCGCATGACTGGCCAGCCTGGAACATGGACTGGTCGGACCAGCAACAACCGCCGCGCGGCTATGTCCAGGGCCCGGCGACCGTGCATGTGGTTGAGAACGGACCGGCTCGCATCGCCGTTCGAATCGAGCGGGAGAGCGAGGGATCGAAATTCGTCGAGACCGTGCGCCTGGCGGCTGGAGACGCCGGCAATCGCCTTGAGTTTGCGAACGACATCGATTGGCACGCGGCGGCCGCGGCCCTCAAGGCTACCTTTCCCTTCACCGCGACCAATCCGGAAGCCACCTACAACTGGGACATAGGTACCGTCGCGCGGAGCAACGACAATGATCGGAAGTTCGAGTACCCCTCGCACCAGTGGTTTGATCTTACCGACGAGCGCGGCGCGTACGGCGTGACGGTACTGTCGGATTGCAAAAACGGTTCGGACAAGCCGGATGACAATACGCTCCGCTTGACGCTGCTCTACACACCCGGCCTCGGCGGAGGGAATGGCCGTTCCTATAGCGATCAGACCTCGCAGGACTGGGGGCATCACGGGTTCGTCTACGGCCTTTCGGCCCATGCCGAGGATTGGCGGCAAGGACAAACCGACTGGCAGGCCTGGCGGCTCAATCAGCCGCTCATCGTGTTCGAAACCGATAAGCACGCCGGGGCGCTCGGCAAAAGGTTTTCCCTGCTGCGGATCAATAACGACCGCATTCGCGTGCTGGCGCTCAAGAAGGCCGAAAACACGGATGAAATCATCGTCCGGCTTGTCGAGCTGAATGGCGATCCACAGCACAACGTGCGGCTTAGCTTCGCCGCCCCGGTCAGCGCGGCACGCGAAGTGAACGGGCAAGAGCAACCGCTCGGCACGGCAACCGTCGAAGGCGGCGAACTGGTGGCGAACTTCGGTCCATATGAGCCTCGCACGTTCGCCGTACGGCTGGCTCCCGCGCGCGAAAAAGCACCCGCCATCGAGTCTCGCCCGGTGGCCTTGACCTACGACCTGGCCGCCGCGAGCAACGTCGGGACCAAGTCCGACCCAGGATTTAATGCCGCTGGCCAAGCACTCGCCGCGGACATGCTGCCGGAGACGATCGACTTTGGCGGCGTCCGCTTCAAACTCGCCGCGGCTCGAACCGGGAAGCCTGACGCCTTAATTGCGCACGGGCAATCGATCTCGCTTCCGCCAGGAAGGTACAACCGCGTTTACATTTTGGCGGCGTCGGCCGATGGCGATCAGGACGCCGCGTTTCGAGTCGGCGATACCTCGGCGCAGCTCGAAATCGAAGACTGGGGAGGGTTCGTCGGGCAATGGGACAACCGGTCCTGGAATATCAAGCAAGTGCCCATTCACTATCCACAGGGCTTCACGCCTCCTCCCGGCGCGCCAACAACGCGCACGGAAATGGAGTTCACCGGCCAGATCACGCCGGGGTTCATCAAGCGTGCGCCGATTGTCTGGTACTGCGATCACCGGCACACCGCCGACGGCAAGAACGAGGCTTATTCCTATTCCTACCTGTTTGCTTATCCGATCGATCTTCCCGCTGGCGCGAAGACCCTAACCCTGCCGGAGAACGACAAGATCCGCATTCTGGCCGTCAGCGTGGCAAACGAGCCGGGCATGGCAACCCCCGCCGCACCCCTCTATGACGTGCTGCCCGCGGGCCGAGAGCCCTAGGCGCTGCTCGGCCGAACAGGGCCCATCAGCGCCAGCCGCGGCGTTCGCGCAGGGAGGTGATGTGCGCCACGTGGTGCCGGCCGTGCCAGGCATACATCTGCAAATTCTCATCGAGGGTCAGGAGGCCGTGCTCGGGGTGGCGAAACCTGCGATTCCAGTCCGAGGCGGCCAGCGCTCGGAGGAGCACAAGCCAGCGCTTGTGCAGGTTTTCAAGGAGAAGCAGGGAAGGTTCAACGGGCGCCTTTCCATCGGCCAGCTCGGCCCATAGCGCTTCATTGTAGGGCTTTATGGTTGGCTCGTTTTCGGTCAGCGCGAGCTTAAAGCGCACGTAGGAGTTCATGTGGCTGTCGGGAAGATGATGGACGACCTGGCGAACGCTCCAGCCGCCCGGGCGGTAGGGGGTGTCCAGCTGCTCGTCGGTGAGCCCGCTGATGGCGGCCCGGAGTTTTCGAGGCGCTTCGGCGATGGCGTCGATCGCGGCATGGCGCTCGGCGTCGCTCTGTCTGTCGAGCCTTTCGAATTTCCCGATGGGGTACCGCAGGTCCGCTTCCATGTTGGTCGACCTCCTTCGGTTCGGTTTGGCGTCCTTCGAGCGCTCGATTATTCACCCGGGGGACGTCGGCCGCAACCATCCGCGCGCAGGGCTTGGTATTGAAATTGGCGGACAATTTGGTCCCTTCGTTTTCCGAGGGGTCGCGACGGAATCGGGTCGGGCTGTTCTGGGCAGCGCGGCTTGGGAACCAGCGCTTACACTGTGAAGGAGGTACCGCAGCCGCAGGTGCGGGCGGCGCGAGGATTCTGGAAAATGAAGCCCTGACGCATCAAGGTCTCTTCGTAATCGAGCGTCGTATCTTCGAGATAAGCATAGCTTCGGGGATCGACGAAAACACGCGCGCCATGCTCTTCGATCACCTTGTCGCGAGAGCGAGCCTCGGTTTCAACCCGCAGGGCATAGCTCAGGCCAGAACAACCCCCTCCCTGGACGCCCAGGCGAAGCCCGCCGGACTCAGGAACGCCCTGCTTGGTGAGCATTTCACGAATCTTACGAGCGGCTTTTTCTGTGACGTGGATCATGGGTGATCGCCCGCTGGCGAGCGAGGTGCGCGGCAATCTCTTTCGCTCACAATTCTATTTTAGCGGGTCGGAGCCGGGAATGCCATGCTGGATCGGGGCCCTGTTCCATGGGGCGGGAGCAAGGGCCAGCACAACCCTGGACTCGGTCGAATCCACCCAGGTGAAGCAAGAAACGATTCGAGCAGCCGACACTAGTGGGAGCGCGAGGAGTGTTTGGCGGACTGGTAGAGCGGCGAGAATTCGCGCAGGCGCTCGACGGTCTCGACGACGCGATTCGCCGCGTAATCGACTTCCTCTTCGGTGTTGAAACGGCCCAGTCCGAAGCGGATCGAGGTGCTGGCCCGCTCATCGTCCAGGCCCAGGGCCTTCAAGACGTAGCTCGGCTCGAGGTTCGCCGAGGTGCAGGCCGAACCGCTAGAAACCGCGACGTCATTGATACCCATCAGAAGCGACTCGCCGTCCACATAGGCGAAGCTGAGATTCAGACTGTGCGGCAGACGGTGCGTCATCGACCCGTTGACAGAAACCGCATCGAGCCGCGAGGTGATCGCATCCCTTAGCCGATCGCGCAGCGCGCCCAGCCTCGCCGACTCAGCGGCCATTTCCCGCTCGCAAACTTCGCAGGCCCTTCCTAAACCCACGATCCCGGGAACGTTCAGCGTGCCGGAGCGCATTCCGCGTTCGTGGCCGCCGCCGTCAATGATCGAGGCGAGCTGAACGCGCGGGTTCTTCCGGCGGACGTACAGGGCGCCGACACCCTTCGGTCCATACAGCTTATGCGCGGAGATCGAAAGCAGGTCAATGCCGTCCTGCTCGACGTTGATCGGAATCTTACCGACGGCCTGGGCGGCGTCCGTGTGAAACAGGATGCCACCTTCTTTTGCGATCCTGCCGATTTCGGCGACGGGCTGGACAACGCCGATTTCATTGTTCGCGTACATGATCGAGATCAGGATGGTCTTCGGCGTGATGGCGGCCTTGAGACAATCGAGACGGACAAGCCCGTCAGGATCGACGGGCAGATAGCTGACCTCGCAGCCATACTTCTCAAGCCGCTTCGAGGAGTCCAGAGTGGCTTTGTGCTCGGTGGCTTGGGTGATGATGTGGTTGCCTTTGTCGCGGTAGACCTCTGCCACGCCTTTGATGGCGAGATTGGTCGATTCGGTGGCGCCACTCGTGAAGACGATCTCTTTCGGGCTCGCCCCAATTAAGCGCGCGGTCTGGGCCCGCGCTCTCTCCACGGCTTCCTCCGCCTTCCAACCAAATTCGTGGCTGCGGCTCGCGGCGTTCCCGAAATTCTCACAGAAATACGGCAGCATGGCTTCCAGCACGCGGGGATCGACGGGAGTCGTCGCGTGGTTATCCATGTAGATAGGGAGCTTCACACCCATGGGATTTCGTTTTGCCCAGGCGATTTTAGCAGGTTCTGAAAAATGCCGTCCAGCCGCTCGAAGCCAGGCGACAAGGGAGCGCGCTAATGTTGCTGCGTGGCAGCCGGCTGCCCTCGGTCCGCAGGCACGGACTTCTCGGTGATGGCATGGCAGGCAAGTCGGACGACCGCATCCTCCGAGCGAGACGAGTCGGACAGAACCGTCTCGCCGTTTCGGCCGAGTACGGTGACCTTGTTCACCTTCACCAAGCCGCCGAGACCCGTGATGCCCTTCTTCGGCGTTCCCCGATCGAAAAGCACGGCGTAATCGGCGTCCGATTTGTCCTGGACGAAGGTCAGGGTCGGACAGTTCGAGGTAAAGTCTTGGTAAATTTCGCCCATTTCGGGGTTGTAGCCGGGCACTGTGCTCGCGGAATTGCCGAACCCGCTCATTTCCGCCCACGATTCGCTGTCGGTGATGAAAACGCGCGGCTGGGACGTGGGCTTCTCGCCCGACGCGGATTTGGGCTGGCCGGGGGGACTTAGTTGACGCGGAGGCGCAGGGGGGCCGCCCGAGCCCGCTGTGTTTGCTGCGGGCAGGATCGCGAGTTCGTGGCGTGCCACGTAGCCGACCTTGCTGTCAGCGGTCACCACTCGAACCGTGTAGCCTCCCAGATCGGAAACGACCGTCACCAGGGAATTGCAAGCCAGCGTTGCCACAACTTGCAAAGGAAGTGCTTGCTCGGGATCGGCGGTTACGGTGACCTCCGGTTCACTGACGCACTTGATTCGCGCATGCAGCAGTGCGCCTGAACCCGACGATGATTGTTGCGGAAAAGCACAGGGCGTCAGGAGAAGTCCCGTCAAACCCAGGACCAAGACGAACTTAGAAGTTGGCTTCATCACCACGGACCTCCAGAGAAAGCTTAGCCGGTCCCGCTGTACCCCTCCGGGGCGCACGGCGACGACTGTGCTGAAGCGAGCAACTGTACGGGCGGACGGGATTGCTCGGCGCGGGCAGCGGTGAGCGACACGGCTCCCCCAAATTTCAAACGGCGGCGGGTACGGGCGGGGTGCCCGTCTTAATGGCCTGCTTATTCACGTAGAGGTTTCGATCGGTGCGTTCGAGTAAGCTGGCCGCCGTGTCGCCGCTCGTATACTCCTGCCATCCCGCGGCGAAGGTGATCAGTCGACGGGTGATCCCGAGCTCCATCTCGAATGGGACCAGCCGCATCAGCACGTGCTGAAGCTGGTTGAGATTGCAGTCGACCAGCAACAGCATGAACTCGTCGCCGCCCCAGCGCACGGCCAGGTCGGAGCCGCGAACCGACTTGGCCAGGCGTTCGGCAAATTCCTTGAGCACGCGATCGCCGGCGGCGTGGCCGTGCGAGTCGTTGATCTCCTTGAAACCGTTCAGGTCAAGTAAAACGATCACCAGGGAATGACCTCGGCGTTCCGAGCGGGCGATCTCCGCGTTCAGGCGCTGCTCACCGAAGCGGCGGTTGTAGAGCCCGGTGAGCGCATCGAACATCGCCAGGCGGCGGAAGACTTCGGCCTGGATGCGCTGCTCGGCGAGCGCGCGCTGCAGCCGGCGCAATTGGACGTTCTGAAAGATCATGTGCGCCGTGAAGATAAGCACCAGGACGACCATGGCGTTCAGCGCGTGACCCAGGGTCACGCCGAAAATCGTCTGGGACGATTTGAGCAGCAGAGATGCGGACAACGAGGCCAGGCCTGCGGTAAGGGCGAGGATGACGACAATCGCATTACCCCATACCCATAGCGTCCGCCGTTCTATTTTGCGCTGACTGGCCTTAATTTCCGAAAGGCCAAAGTCAGACGGTTCGCCGTCGATGGGCGACTGCGCGCGGGGCGTAAATTCCTCAGCCATGGCGTCTCGATTCAGCCCTACAGCCGGCAACAGAACTCTCCGGGCGCTGGTCCGACCGGCAAACTCGCGCCCTGATTCCTTTGCTGGGGTTCCACCACTCGATCAACGATGGGAATAGAATACACCCCGGCCGAGCCGGGCAACGCGGCGTGCCTAAATCATTAATGAGGTACGGGACTTCGCCCTGCGCCCCTTCTTTCCGACCGCCCGGCAGTCCTGGCTCCTTGCGAAGACCGCCTAGTGGGGATAACTTGACTCGATGAAGGCGTCGACATCCTTGTGCAGCTTGTCGCGGGCCTTCGTATCGATGTAGACCATGTGGCCGGACTCATAATAGGCAAAGCTAATATGCGGACGAATCGTCGGATCAAGATTCATGTGACTCACCGTGTGCTCGATGCCCTCAAGCGGAGTGGCCAGATCATAGTACCCGCAGACCACCAGCACCTTCAGATCGGATTCCTCCGTCATCGCAGAACGCAGGACTTCGGCCACTTCCGTGCCGCCGGTGCGGTCCCAGGGGCGGACGTCGGCGCTAACCGTGTAATAGCCGTTGCTGTCCCACTTCAGATCGCGGCGAACGTAATCCTGAAAGGTTGCCACGAAGGCGCCTTCATAGGATGCTTCGCTCGGATCGTATTCGGGTCGTTCGCCGGCCGCGTCGACATCGATACCTTCAAACCGCGAATCCAGCCGGCCCACGGTGCGGCGCTTCGAACGCTCGAGTTCCTTGAACCAGCGAAACGGGCTGACGCGGAGATTCGATTGCTCGATGAAAGTGGGCGAAAGGGCCGTCAAGCGCGCATAATCCTGGACCACCTTGTGGTATTCCTGGGGCGATATCTGATCGCCCTTTTGGAGAGCGACCGCATATTCGCCGTTCGTGAATTCGCGTGCCTGCTCGACGATCTGCTCGACGCCCTCCGCCTCAAGATCCGGCGAGAGCAGGTGGTGATACCAGGCGGAGGCCGCATAGGTGGGGAGGTCGAATTCGAAGTGGTCATCGGCACCCCAGTTCGCAAAGGCCACCGCCGAAACAAGCACGATACCGTTCAAATACATCTCGTGCCGACGCTCGAGTACGCCCGCCAGCTCGGCTGAACGCGTTGTGCCATAGCTTTCGCCGATCAGAAACTTCGGCGAGCCCCAGCGCTCGTTGCGGGTGATGTATTGGTAGATGAAGTCGGCGAACCAATTGGCGTCCTCGACGACTCCATAGAACTGCTTGGGGTCTTCGCCGGGCGCCGGCCGGCTGTAGCCGGTCGATACCGCGTCAATAAAGACCAGATCGGTGACATCGAAAAACGAGTCCTCGTTGTCGGTAATCCTGTACGGTGCGGGCATGCCGCGGCCATCGGGGGTCAGGACGACCCGTTCAGGTCCCATGCCCATATGTGTGAACAGAGAGGCCGAGCCCGGCCCGCCGTTGTAGACAAACGAAACGGGACGCTTCGAACCGTCGGGCACGCCGTCTTTCGTGTAGGCCACGAAAAAGAAGGTGGCCTTGGGCGTGCCGTCGTCGGACTTGATGACGTAGGTGGCGGCGGTGGCGGTGTAGGTGATCTGCTGACCGCCAATGCGGGCGCTGTGATGCGTCACCGATGATTTCTCCTCGGGCGGAAGACGGCGCTCCTCGGGACCTTTTCGCGCTTCGGCCTCTGACGCCGGTTCCCCTGGCGGGGTGTCCGAGCGGCGCTGACGTTCGGGATTTCCTTGTGCCACGGCGGTTCCCGCGGCCAGCGCACCTGCGCATAGAGCCATCGTGACGCGATTCAAGTGCATCCCCTCTCCTTTCAAGACCTGCGTGAACGGATGGACCACACCCCAAAATGCAGATTCATCGGACGGACGGGAGCCGCGTGCGGTTTCATCGATCCGGAGCGTGAAGTTTTCTGACGGCTGGCCGGATTTTCTGGGATAGAATCGGGCCTCGGAATGGGAGCGGAGCGAGCGCGAGGGGTCAAGGCCATCTACCCGGGATCGTTCGATCCGGTGACGAACGGCCATCTCGACTTGATCGCCCGCGGCGCAAAGATGTTCGAACATCTGATCGTTGCCGTGGCGCCGAATGTCGACAAGGACCCTCTTTTCCCCGCTCGAGAGCGCGTCGAGATGCTGGAGGCGGTAACATTTGAATGGAAGAACGTCGAAATCGGCATGTTCGAAGGGCTGCTCGTGGACTACGCGCGAGCGCGGGGCGCGAGCGTGATTTTGCGCGGGATTCGGGCCTTTTCCGACTACGAGTACGAGCTGCAAATGGCCATGATGAACCGCAACATCGAGCCGGATATCGAGACGGTTTTCATGATGCCCGGCGAGGCCTTCAGTTATATCAGTTCGCGGCTGGTGAAAGAACTGGCCAAGCTCGGCGGCTCGGTGAAGGGGCTGGTCCCCAAGCTGGTTGAGGAGCGGCTGCGCGCGAAAGTCATTTGAGCGAACCCGGCAAGACGGCCGGCCGAGGGCGAGGAAACCAGCAGGGAAGGGCTGATCGAAGCGTGGTCTGACACCCGTGAGAGACAAGGAGAGGAATGGAACCGGCGACGGAGATGAAGCTGGAAGGGATCGAGCTGGCAGAGCGGGTGAACCGGATCAGCATTTCGCCCACCATGGCGGTCATGCAGGAGGCCGAGCGGCTGAAGGCGCGCGGCGCCGACGTAGTGGATTTTGGTCCCGGTGAGCCGGATTTCCCCACCCCGGCCCACATCAAACGCGCAGCCATCAAAGCGCTCGAAGAAGATCGCACGAAGTACACGGCAACCCCGGGCATCGCGCCGCTGCGGCGCGCCATTACCAGCTGGCATGCGACGCAGCTCGGCTCCTGCTATGAGCCGGCCGAATGTATCATCAACATCGGCGGAAAGAACGCCGTTTTCAACACGATTTGCTCGCTCATCAATTCCGGCGACGAAGTGATTGTGCCCGCGCCGTACTGGGTGAGCTACCCCGACATCGTGAAGTATGCGGGCGGCGTGCCGGTTTTCCTTCCAACCGACCAGGCCGCCGGGTTTTGTCCGAGAGCGGAGCAAATCGAGCGCGCGCTCACGCCGCGAACCAAGATCGTCATCATCAATTCACCGAATAATCCGACGGGCGCGGTCGTTCCGAACGCCGAGTTCGCGGCGATTTTAGAGGTTTGCCGGCGGCGGCACGTTTGGCTGCTTTCCGACGAGTGCTATTCGCATTTTGTGTACGGTGATGCGCGGCCGTTTTCGATTGCGAGCGTCAACCCTTCGAAGGAGCAGGTGATCATTGCGGGATCGCTCTCGAAGACCTTTGCCATGACCGGCTGGCGCGTCGGCTACACGCTTGCGCCCGCGCCGCTCGTCGGGGCGATTACGAAGCTGCAAAGCCAGGCCACCTCGAACGCTACGTCGATCGCCCAATATGCGGCGCTCGAAGCGATGCTCGGGCCGATGGATTCGGTCCGCGCGATGCTGGAGGAATACACGCGGCGCCGGGAACGGATTTTGGCAGGGTTGCGAGCGATTCCGGGACTCACCTGCACGCCGCCGCAGGGGGCCTTTTACGTCTTCCCAAACGTCAGCGCGCACTTCACGAAAGAAATGCCGAACGACACGGCTGTCGCCAGGCTGCTCCTCGAACGCGAACACGTCGCGGTAGTGCCGGGGGAGGCGTTCGGCGCTCCCGGACACATCAGAATCTCCTACGCGACTTCCCTCGAGAGAATCGAAGAGGGCCTGCGACGGCTCAACCGGTTCTTCGGTCGAGGACAGTGACCCTTTCGCCGGCGCGGCTTGAACCCCTCTTCAGCTTGCGGCCGTGGGGTGCGCGGTCGCTCGCGCCCTTGTTCCCTGAGAAATCGAGCTTGGCCGAGCCCATCGGCGAGGCTTGGTTGAGCGGGCTTCTCTGCCCGTTCGCCAACGGCGCGTTTCGGGGACAGGAGCTCGGCCAAGCCTGGCCGCAAATGGATCTGGCTTGGCGCGGAAGCTCGGCCGCGGGCAACGAGGAGTTTCCCCTGCTGGTCAAGTTTCTGTTCCCCTGCGAGAAACTATCCGTGCAGGTTCATCCCGACGACGATTACGCAGCGCGCCAGGAAGGCGCGGCGGGCGGGCGCGGCAAAACCGAAATGTGGTATGCCCTGCGCGCGGATCCCTCGGCGGAAGTGCTGGTTGGGCTCAAAGCGGAAGTCACGCGCGAAGACTTCCGTCGCGCGATTCGGGATGGCGACGCCGAGCAGTGCCTCGAGCGCATCCCCCTGCGCGCGGGCGAAGCCGTTTTCGTGCCGGCGCGGACCGCGCATACGATCGGCGCCGGGCTCGTGCTTTGCGAGATTCAGGAGCAGTCCGACCTAACCTATCGCGTTTACGACTACAACCGGCGCGACCGTCAGGGCAATCCGCGCGAGCTGCACATCGACAAGGCGCTTGCTGTCATGCAGTTCGGGCGCCAAGGCGGGGGAAAGCTGGCTCCAATTCGCATCACGCGCGGCGCGGTGACCGAAACATACTTCATCTCATGCCCGTACTTCGCGACGGAGAAATGGGAATTCCGGGAGCGCATCGCTGCGGCGACTTCCCATGAGCATTTTGATCTGCTGATCTTTTTAGAAGGCTGCGGAAGCATCGAGACCGGCGGCGAGCGTTTCGATTTCGCTCCCGGGCAGTTGTGGATGCTCCCCGCGGCGCTGGGGTCCTATCAACTCGCTCCGCAATCGGCCACCGCCCTGCTCCGAACCTATCTGCCCGCCGACACGAACGAGTTCGCGCGAAGGCTGGAAGAGCGAGGGATTGGCCGCGCGGAGCTGTCGAAGCTGATTTACTCGTGAAGGTGAAGCGCGAAAAACTCGTGCGCTGCGCTGTCTTGCTTGCCGGCGGACGCGGCACGCGGTTCTGGCCGCGTAGCCGCCGCCGGACGCCCAAGCAGCTGCTGAATATCGTCGGCGACAAGACCATGTTGCGGATGACCCTGGACCGGCTCGTGCCGGTGTTTGGCGCGCGCAATGTCTGGGCGGTTACCAGCGACCAGCAAGCGGCGGCGGTGCGGCGCGAGTTCCCGGGCGTTCCCGCTTCCCACATTCTCGCCGAGCCGATCGGACGCAATACGGCGGCGGCCGTTGGCCTGGCGGCGATTCACCTTGAGCGCGAACACGGCGATGCCCTGATGGCCGTTGTTCCTTCCGACAGCTACGTGGCCGACCCGGGGAGCTACCGCACCGCGATTCGAGCGGCGCTTCGCGTGGCGACCGTGCCCGGCCATCTGGTGATACTCGGGATTCCGCCTACGCGGCCGGAAACCGGATACGGCTACGTCGAGGCGGGCGAATCCCTCGCCTTCCCAAGCGGCCTGGAAGCCTATGCGGTGAAACGGTTCACGGAAAAACCGGACCTCGAGACCGCCCGGCAATACTTGGAAAGCGGCAAATATTTGTGGAACGCCGGCATGTTTTTCTGGCGCGTGTCGACGTTTTTGGAAAACCTCGAACGCTTCCTGCCAGCAACGCGACAGGCGCTCGGCCGGCTCAGCAACTCGATTCGAACGAGAGGATATATAGCGGCCGTCCGAAGGATCTATCCCAGGCTCCAGAACATTTCCGTCGACTACGCGGTGATGGAGCCGGCCGCCGGGTTTGCCCGCCAGGATCAAGAGGGTCCCCGCGTCGTGGTCATCCCGGCGAACGTCGGCTGGAGCGACATTGGCTCGTGGGCGGCCGTTTATGAACTGCTGGCGCCCCAGCCGGGAGCAAATGTCTCGAAGGGACGCTCGTACACCATCGATGCTGAGGGCAATTATTTCTGGGCGCCCAAGAAATTCGTCGCCGCCATCGGGGTAAGCGACCTCGTGTGCGTCGAAACCAATGACGCCCTGCTCGTCTGCCGGCGCGATCGGTCGCAAGACGTGGGCACGATTGTGAAGTGGCTCGAAAAACAGAAATCGAATCGCTTGCTGTAAGCCCCTGGGGCAGCTGTGGCTTGCGGCAATTCGAAATCTGAGACACTCGACATTTTCGGCAGCAAATCGGGACGGAAACGCATCCGAAATTTGTGCGTGTTAACAGGCCGGCGTTCGAATAAAATTGGTCTCTCCCCGGCCGTATCACTCAAGTGTCTGTCTCGGTTTGGCGATTCAATCTTTTTCGCACGCGGTAAGGGCTGACCGCGCAAGGAGCGGAACCGTAATGTTGGGGGATCAATTCAGTTCTGCCCAGCTGAGGAGCGCGCTGCCTCGGTTGATCCCTGCTGTGGCCGTTCTGACCATGTTCGCCTCCCTAGCTCGCGCGGATTCCGCGGCGTTCGACCTGGTCGGCCCACGCGTCCAGATGCGTGTCACGCGCGCGGGGAAAACCATGCCGATTGCGAACGTTGCCAATCTCCAAGCCGGGGACCGCCTGTGGATTCATCCCGATTTTCCCGAAACTCAATCCGTTCATTACCTCCTGATCGTTGCCTTCCTGCGGGGTACCACGAACCCGCCGCCGGAGAGTTGGTTCATCAAGGCGGATAGCTGGAGCAAACGGGTGCGCGAGGAAGGCATCGTTCTCGCCGTGCCGGAGGGCGCGCAGCAGGCCCTGCTGTTCCTCGCGCCCGAAACGGGCGGAGATTTCAGCACCTTGCGCTCGGCGGTGAGCGCCCGGCCCGGTGTGTTCGTGCGCGCCTCGCAGGATCTTGACCAGGCCAGCCTCGACCGCGAGCGCCTGGACAAGTATCTGAGCGAAGTCCAGCGAACCTCGGACGCAAATCCCGAAGCGCTCAAGCAGCGCTCTCAAGCGCTCGCGCGCACGCTCGAGATCAAGCTCGATCAGCAATGTTTCGACAAGCCCGCCGAACAGCAGGCCTCTTGCCTCACGCAACACACCGATCAGCTCGTGCTTGACGACGGTCACACGCAGTCGATGGTGGCCGCCCTGACCTCGGGCCCGTCGGCGGACCTGATTGGGGCGGTCAGCGCAACACCGGTAATGTCGGGAGTGGCATTCAGCCCCTATGTAGGAGCGGTCGTCGACCTGGCAAAGCTGATGGGCAATCTGCATACGGCCGAATATCAGTACATTCCCGCCCTGGCGCTTCCCGAGGCAGAGGAATTGAGGCTACGCCTGAACAGCCCGCCGTCATTCAAGAACCCGAAATCGGTGCTGGTGATCGGGTTACCGGCCATCGAGGCCGCCCAACTCCCGCCGCTTCGCGCCGTGAACCTCAGTCAGGTGTTCTGCCTCGAGAAATCGCCGCTGGTGCTCCCGGTCGAGGGCGCGCCGCTGGTCTATGCGACCAGCATGGGCCATGACTTTGTGCTTCGCGTGCCCGAAAAACCAGACAAAACGGTCGATCTCCCGGCGACTCCCGACCCTGCGCTGGGCGGATTCGTCGTCGATACGCGTGCGCTTCCCCGAGACGCCATCACCTCACAAGTGAAGGGAACGCTTCACGGCTATTGGGGCTTTCACGCCTTTGACGGGCCGAGCTTCAATCTGCGCGGAGCGCATGGGTCGAACTGGTCCTTGGCCGCGGCCGAGCAGAGCGCCCTCGTGGTGGGACGCGAGGATACCTTGCACCTGAACTCGGAATGCGCCGTTTGCGTGGACAACGTAACGGCACGCGATGCCCAGGGACACGAGCTCAAGATCACGTGGAAGGAGGTCAATGCGGATGAGCTTGAGGTCCATGTTCCGCTGAAAGGCGAGAGCGCCGGCCTGGTCACCATCGCCGTGAAGCAGGCGGGTACGGAGAAGCCCGACGATCTTTCCTTGCTGGCCTACGCCGAGGCCGCCCGTCTTGACGGCTTCACGTTCAACCAAGGCGACACGCAAGCGATGCTGGTCGGAACGCGGCTAGACGAGGTAAAGAGTCTCAAGCTAAATGGGATCGATTTCGCTCCCGGGAAGCTCGCCCGCGAAGAGCAGAAGGACGAGCTGCCGCTGCTCGCCTCGACGATTCCGGCGAGCACCCTGACCGCCGATCAAACCCTGATCGCCCATGTCGCTCTAAAGGATGGGCGGGTGCTCGATTTGCAGACCACGGTCGAACCGCCGCGTCCCAAGCTCACGCTGATCGGCAAAAGCATCCAGCCCGGACCCACTCCGTCGGCCATTCATTTCGCCAGCCAAGATCAGCTCCCGGACACCGCCCAGCTCTCCTTCTTTTTGAAATCGGAGATACCTGAAAGCTTTCCTCGGGGCGAGAAAATCGAGGTTTCGACCGAAGACGACTCCTTCCACGTGGAACTAAGTATTGCGGACGGATCACTGGTGCTGCAGGATGCGCAGACGGTAATGGCCGTGCTCGATCCGGCCAAGCGCTTCGGGCCGTCGGCTTTCGGCGCCCTCCGCTTCCGCCCCGTCAGCGCAGAGGGAATCAAAGGCCGATGGCAGCCGCTTGTGCGGCTCGTGCGGATTCCGACCCTCAAGGAGGTCCGCTGTCCCGACGCTCCGGACCAGCCGTGCCGGCTGAGCGGCACCAATCTTTTTCTTATCGACTCGGTCGCTTCCGACGCGCAGTTCACCCACAACATTCCCGTTCCACTCGGGTTCGCCGAGGCGACCTTGACGGTGCCGCGGCCCAACGGAACGCTGCTCTACCTGAAGTTGCGCGACGATCCAACAACCGTGAATACCGCCGTACTGCCGGTGCTGCCCGACTAAAGTGCCCGTCTCGGGCCCGGACGGAGTTCTAAACAGGGGTCACCTCTCTGCCGCGAAAATAGCTTCTGGCTTCAGGGCGGAAGAGAAAATATGCAATCCCGAGGAAAATCAGGCTGTGAACGATTCCTTGCCGCAAGGAATCGAAAAAGCTGATTCCCACATGCAAGCCGACCCAGGCTAACGCCAGCCAACGCGCCCAGTTTCTGCCGCGCAGCAGAAAGATCCCAGAAATCATCCCGACAAGCCGGACAAGGAAAACCCAGACATTTTCATGCTGAAACAGCTGGGACGGTTTCAACTCCTGAAGGTGGAAGGCTAGGTTGATCAGACTGAGCGCCACTAGCAGGCAGCCGATAATCATTACCATGACGGGACGTTTGCTCATAGAGCCTCGCGAGCGATCACTTCCGACCGACACTGCGGCGAACTCACTCAGCCACCCGTCCGATGAGCCACATGTGTCCGAACGGATCTACCACCGCTCCTTGCCACATGCGCCGAATGGGACAGGGGCCAGCCATCGCATAGGTATGCTCCTCGACCGGGCCGGCCAGGACTGCCCCGGCGGCCAACGCTTCGCCTTGCACGGCTTCCGGATCATCCACAAAAAGCTCTATTCTCACGGTCGTGAACTGCGCGGCGGCGGGGCTTCTGGTTCCGTATGCTGGATCTTCGGTTGCGAGGAAAAACCGGGCGCCGCCAACCGCAAGGCCGCACACAACATGCCCGCCGCCCTCGAGATGCCAGAGAACAGTCGCTCGGAATGCGGCTTTGTAGAATTCGATCGCGGCGGCCCCATCGCTCACGGCTAGCATGGGACAGATTTGAGGAGTCGGCACTACGACCTCTGACACCCGAGCGCCCCACCGATCGGGGCTCAGGTCCCTCGCGTGACGCGAGAACAGCCAATGGTGACCCTCGAGGTCCTCGGCAGCATACTGCAGTTCGCCGTATTCCGTCTCGTGCAGATCTTCAAGAAGGGCGACTCCGCCGGACTTGGCTCGCTCGAAATGTGCCTGGATGTCTTCGATGAATATGGTCAAGCTCTGCGTGCCAAAACCGAGCTCTCTCGGGGTCGCTTCTCCATCTCGAGACCGCCTTAGCATGATCCAGGCGTTGCCGGCTCTCATTTGCGCTCCGCTCGGTGGGTCACCGTATCGGTAATGCTCGACAAAACCGAAGGCCTGGTTCAGCCAAGCGATGGCTTTTTCGAGATCTCGATAGAGGATGTGGGCGAGCAACGTATCGGTCGGTACGGAACGGTTTGAAATCACCCCCGTGGTCCACCTCTCTCAGATTTGAACTGCCCGCGCTCAGGCGACCTAGGGTAGCGAACCGGGTGAAGACTTGTATTGTAGAAAAGCGTCACGGGGCCAGAATCGGAACATGGTTATTCCGTTCCGGTGAGTGAGGCTTGTAGCCTGTCGGCGTGATGTCCGCCAAATCCTGAAAATCATGAATGAGATGTGCTTGATCGCTATAGCCGTGTTCGGCTGCCAGAGCGCACCATTCGAGTCGAGCCGAGCGGCGCACTGAGCGCAACACCCCCTGGAGTCGCTGAACACGGGCAAACCGCTTGGGAGTGATCCCCACGCAAGAGGAAAATCGGCGCGTGAATGTCCTGGGCAGGAGACCCAGACGCAAGGCGATCTGCCTGACCGGCACGCCCGCCCGCAGTGCGCCAATCGCGCACCCGATCGCTCGATCGAACCGCGGCGCGAGGTGCTCGCGAAGGACCTGTTCAAAGACCAGGAATTTCAATGCGGGTGTGGACGCATCGAGGAGCCTTTCTCGCAGCGACCTTCCGTCGTGACCCCAGAGGTCCAGGAGCTCTATCACCTGGTTCGAAACCTCGGACATGGGCAGGGGAAAAAAGTGCCCGGCTCCGCCGCTGTGGAACTCAACGGCGACCAGCCAGCGCTGCTCTCCTGTATCGATCACCACAGACTTCGCGTGAGGGCCCGCCAGCACCGCGCCCGAATGGCGCTCGATCGCTAGGGTGCGCGCTGCGCCGTAGGTCCGGAACTCGTCCTCGCCGAGGTTCACCATCAGATGAGCTTGGCCGTTCGGGATGATTCGTTCTAGCGCGAAGGGAAAGTTCGTCTCCTGATAGTGGAACGACTTGACAAATGCCGCCAGGGAGGGTGAACGCGGTCTGGCGGCGAGGACCTTCACGGCGGAAGCATAGCACGGTCTGGCCACTACCCTTGGCCCGGCAACCTCGGGCCGCCCCCCTCCGATCACCGCCGCAAAGCACGGTTGCCCCTGAGCTTCTCCGGGGAAAGGGCATCGCTTATACTGCGGGCCATGAGCTCGATCCGATTTGGCACGGACGGCTGGCGCGGCATAATCGCCGAGGATTTCACGAACGAAAACGTACGCAAGGTGGCCTGCGCGATTGCTCGCTACGTGATTCGCGCCCAGCGGCCCGAACGCGGAGTGGTGGTCGGATACGACACACGGTTCGCCTCCGAGCGTTTCGCGCGCGTGGCAGCCGAGACGGTGTCGGCAACGGGCACGCCCGTCGAGCTCGCGACGGAGGCCTGTCCCACGCCCGCCGTTTCCCTTCTCGTCCGATTGCGCGGCGCCGCGGCCGGAATCCAGATAAGCGCGAGCCATAATCCCTACCGATGGAACGGGGTGAAACTGAAAGCGAGCTACGGCAGTTCCGCTTCGCCGGCCATGGTTGCCGCGGTGGAAGAGGAGATTGCCACGGTGCTGCGCGAGGGCGTTCCGCCGCTGCCGCCGCGCCGGGACCTGCTCCATTCGCTCGATGTGCGCGCTCCCTACCTGCAAACCCTGAACGGGCTGGTCGACTGGGACCGCCTGCGCGCTTCGAAGCTGCGCTTCCTGGTCGATCCCATGCACGGGGCCGCCCGCGGGCTCTTGCGCGAGCTGTTTCGCCAGAACGGAATGGAATGCGAAGAAATTCGGGGAACGCGCGATCCGCTGTTTGGCGGCGTGCATCCGGAGCCGATCGAACCGCACGTCGAGGCGTTGCGAGTCGGCTTGCGCGGGGGCAAATTCGATGCGGGATTTGCATTGGACGGAGACGGCGATCGGATCGGGGCCATGGATCGGGACGGCACGTTCGTCACCCCGCACCAGATTTTTGCGATTCTGTTCTGGCATCTGGCGGGAACGAGAAATTTGAGCGGCGACGTGGCCAAGACGTTCTCCACCACGAAGATGATCGACAAAATCGCCGCGAAGTTCGGGCGCAAAGTTTTCGAGACCCCCATCGGATTTAAATACATCTCGGAGTCGATGCTCGAGGGCGACATTCTGCTCGGCGGCGAGGAGAGCGGAGGACTCGGAACGAAACTATATCTGCCCGAGCGGGACGCCACGGTCACGGCACTGCTGCTCGCAGAAGTCATGGCTTGGCACGGCAAGCGGCTGGGCGAACTGGTGGAACTGTTGCACCGCGAATTCGGCGAGCACCATTACGGTCGCGTCGACCTTGCACTCAAGGCGGGGCAGAAGGAGCGCGCCATCGAGTACTTCTCGAACGGCGAATTGAACCGCGTGCTCGACTGGCCGGTCGTCGGGCGCGAGAATGTGGACGGCGTGAAGGTCTATCTTGGCGAGATTGGCTGGGTCCTGGTGCGGGCCTCGGGCACCGAGCGCATGCTGCGCGTGTATGCAGAGACAATTCGGCCTGATACCACCGAGCGGATTTTGCACGCCGTGGTGAAAACCGTCCGCGAATTCTGATATAGCTATGGTCCCGATCTTAGGGCAGGCGGGCATGAAGCGGAGACTCTACACACTGGATGTTTTTACCACCAAAGCATACACGGGCAATCCGCTTGCGGTCGTGACCGACGGCGACGGTCTCTCCGCAGCGCAAATGCAGGCGATTGCGCGCGAGATGAATCTCTCCGAGACGGTGTTCGTGCAAAAGCCCACCGACAATCGCGCGCTGGCGCGGCTACGCATATTCACAACCCTGAGCGAGTTGCCCCTGGCCGGCCATCCCGTGATCGGCACATGGTTCCTGCTGGCCGAACTGGGCGTCGTGCCGGCGTCGTCGGAAGGGCGCGTGCACGTCCTGCAGCAGGTCGGCGCAGGAATCTTGCCCGTTGAATTTACCTTCCGCGACGGGCATCCCGCCCTTGTCACTATGACCCAAAAACCCGCGCGCTTCGCGGCGGCGAAGATGGACCGCGCCAAGCTGGCCGAAGCGCTGGGCCTCAAAGTCACCGATTTTCACCCGACGCTGCCGGTCGAACGGGTATCCACGGGGATTTTCAATCTCCTGGTCCCCCTGAAGGAGCGCGCGAGGCTGAGGCGCATCCGCATGAATATGCGGGCGCTCGCCGAATTGCTCTCGACCAGCGCGTCGGTGGCCTACTGCTTCGCGCTCGGCGCGAAGGGGCAGGCCTTTGCGCGCGGGATGCTGCCGTGGGGAATCATCGAGGACCCGGCGACCGGTTCGGCCGGCGGATCGCTCGGCGCTTACCTGGTTCGCCACGAGCAGCTTCGCGCGGGCGAGACCCTCACGATTCGGCAGGGAGTCGAAATGGGACGGCCCAGCGAGATTCGCGTCGAGGTGACGGCCAATCGTGCGCAGCTCGTGCCCAAAGTTAGCGGCTCGGCCGTCCGCATTCTCGAAGCTCACATCGAGGCGTGACCTCGGGATCCTCGAGGCTCCCCTTCAGGCCGCCTCCAGCTTCTTGAGCGCGGCGTCAAGGATTCCGTTCAGAAACGCAGGCGCTTCCTCGGAGGAAAACCTCTTGGCGAGTTCGAGCGCTTCGTCGATCACCACCTTCGGGGGAGCGGTCCGGGAGCGGAACTCGTAAATGGCCAGGCGCAGGATGTTGCGGTCGATGGTGGCCAGCCGGTCGATGCGCCAGTTCTCGGAAACAACAGTCACCAGGGCGTCGGTCTCCCCGGCCTGCGAAACGGCCCCTTCGAAAAGCTGGCCTGCGAATTTGCGCGTTCGGTCGGCCGCGCGGGCGCTCTTCCAAAACGTGCGTTCGACGCGCGCAGGATCCTGGCGCGTCATATCCCATTCAAAGAGCATCTGCAGGGCAAATTCGCGCGCTTTGTGGCGCAGAGTCATGCGCGTTGGCGGCTCGCTAGGTGCGGGTAGGACGGCTGCCACGAGTTCTGGCGCGCGCGCCGGCAGGGGGTCGATCGAGCCGGCGAGCGAGCTGGGCCAGCTCGACGGCGGCCAGGCCGGCCTCGTAGCCCTTGTTGCCGTGCTTCAGACCGGCGCGGTCGATGGCCTGCTCGAGCGTATCGCACGTCAACACACAGAAGACCATCGGCACGCCTGTGTCGAGCTGTGCGAGCTGAATTCCGCGGGCACTCTCGGAGGCAACGTGATCGTAGTGCGACGTTTCTCCGCGGAGGATGCAGCCGATGCAGATGATCGAATCGCAGCGCCCCGTTCGGGCGAGTTTCTTTGCGGCAAGGCCAATCTCAAACGAACCCGGCACACGCACAATCTCAATTTTATCCTCCGCGGCGCCGACGCGCTCGAGCGCGTCCAGAGCGCCCGCCAGCAGACGATCCGTGACGAAGCTATTGAAGCGGCTGACTACGATCCCGAAGCGAAGGCCGTCGGCCCTGAGGCCTCCCGTGCTTTCTTCTGGTCTCCGGCCGGGCATTCAGCGTCCTTGAAACTTCGCGGGCCGCTTCTCAAGGAAGGCCCGCGTTCCCTCGCGCATGTCCTCGGTCGAGCAACAAAGACCAAAGAGCGTCGCTTCGAGAAACAGTCCCTCCTCCTGCGGCACCTCCATGCCGTGCTCGATCGCCTCCATCGCGTACTTCACCGCGAGCGGCGCGTTTCGGATGATCTGGCGCGCGATCGATTCGGCGGCGGGCAGGAGTTCGGCGGGCTCCGTGACACGGTTGACGAGCCCCATGCGCAGCGCTTCCTCGGCGCCGATCATCTCGCCGGTCAAAATCAGCTCGTGCGCGACGCCCTTCCCGCACAGGCGCGCGAGCCGTTGCGTTCCGCCATACCCGGGAAGAATGCCCAGCTTGACCTCGGGCTGGCCGAGCTTCGCGTTCCGGCTGGCCAGGCGCATCGTGCAGGCCAAGGCCATCTCGCATCCCCCGCCCAGGGCAAAGCCATTGATCGCGGCAATCGACGGCTTGCCCAAGGTTTCCAGGCGATGAATGATTTCCTGGCCGTAGAGCGAGAATTCCTTGCCGTCGACGGGCGTGCGTTCGGCGAGCTCGTTGATATCGGCGCCTGCGATAAAGGCTTTATCGCCCGAGCCGGTCAGAATCAGAACGCGGACGGAATCATCGCCGCGGGCGGCGTTTAGGGCATCGCCCAGTTCCTCCATCGTCCGACGATTCAACGCATTCAGCACCTTCGGACGATGAAAGGTGATGCGCGCGATGTGATCTTGAACGTCGTAGAGGAGATTATCGTAACCCATCGGCACCCTTACCCGCCTTTTGGTGAATGAAACGCCCCCGTGACACCCGGCGCCACAGCAAGCATCAGGTCACTTCGACCGGCTTGGGTTTCGCCGGATCGGCGTAATCGTAAAACCCGCGCCCCGCCTTGCGTCCGTGCCAGCCCGCCAGCACCATGCGCTTGAGCAGAGGCGGGGGCGCAAAACGCTTCTCCTTGAATTCATCGAACATGATATTCGCGATGTAGTAGGTCGTGTCCAAACCGACAAAATCCAGCAGCGTGAGCGGGCCCATCGGATATCCGCAGCCGAGCTTCATCGAGTTGTCGATGTCCTCGATCGACGCGACGCCCTCTTCCAGAGCGCGGACGGCGTCGAGAATGTAGGGCACGAGCAGCCGGTTCACAATAAAGCCGGTACGATCGGTCGTGCGCACCGCGGTCTTCCCCAGCCTGGCCGCAAACACGAGGGCCTCGTCGAAGACCTTCGGATCGGTCGAGATCGTACGAATCACCTCGACCAGCTTCATCACCGGCACCGGATTGAAAAAGTGCAAGCCGAGGAAACGGTCCGCACGTCGCGTGAAGGCAGCCATCTCGGTGATGGATAGCGATGAAGTGTTGCTCGCGAAAATCGCGGTCTTTGGACAAAGCGTGTCGAGCGAGGACCACAGCTCGCGCTTGGCAGGCAGCTGTTCGATGATGGCTTCGATAATTAGGCCACAGTCTTTCAGCTCTTCGATGTTCGTTGTACCGCGCAAGCGACCTCTCACCCGATCGCGCTCTGGGGCGCCCAAAGCGCCCTTATCGACCAGGCGGCTGAGATTTTTCTCGATGGACCGGAGGCCCTTGTCGACGAGCTCGGCCGAGACTTCTCGCACGACAACCGGATAGCCGGCCTGTGCGGCGACTTGCGCGATTCCCGAGCCCATGAGCCCGCAACCGACGACTCCCACCTTCTCAATCGCCATTCAAACCTCTCCGAGCGTGTCTTCTTGCGTGTAGTAAGGGTACGGGAAAAAGAGATTTCCTGCCAGCACCTCAACCGCGCCCAGCACACTCGAGGGCATGCCGGATCGCTCCCCAGCTTCCGCCGCGCCGGGGCCAGACGCGAGAGCGGCTGCGCCTGCGCACAGGTCAGTCATATTTGGTTTCAGTACATGAGCCTGTCGGCCGGGTAGTTGGAACTCTCTGCCAGCCAGTTCCTTCGCCTCCGCAGCGCGTGCGGAGAGCTCCGGGCATTCGATTCCGATCGGGTAGATGGACCTGGAGCGTCTTATTCTCGTACTCGGCAATGCGTGGGGAGCGCACCTTCTGTGAAGGCCATCTATTATTCTCTTTTGAGCCGCCTCAGGCTTGGTCCGGTCTTGACCGCTCTGCGCTCTGGCGAGTTCAGGGCAGAGAGGTCCGGGCGGCCGAAATTTTTTTGGATTCAGGAGGCCACGGATTCGACAATCATGGCGATGCCCTGCCCGCCCCCGATGCAGGCGCTGGCGATGCCGTACCGTGCGTTCCGGCGCCGCAGTTCCAGTAAGAGGGTGAGCACGAGGCGCGCGCCGGTTGCGCCGAGCGGATGGCCGAGTGCGATCGCGCCGCCGTTGACGTTGGTCTTCTCGCGATTGAGGCCGAGCAGCTTTTCGACGGCCAGATACTGCGCCGCAAAAGCCTCGTTTACCTCGACGAGATCGATTTGCTCGAGTCTTAGATTCGCCAGCGCCAGGGCCCTCTTGATGGCGGGCACCGGGCCCACGCCCATGATGCGGGGAGAAACGCCCACGGCAGCCCAGGACACGATGCGACCGAGAGGCTTCCAACCTCTCTCTTTGGCCATTTTCGCGTGCGTCAGAACGACCGCCGCGGCGCCGTCCACGATGCCACTGGCGTTCCCCGCCGTAACAATTCCGTCCTTGCGAAATGCCGGCGGAAGCGAGGAGAGAGCCTCGAGCGTGGTGTCTGGACGGCGATGATCGTCTTCGGTGACGGTCACCGTTTTCTTGCCCATCCTCACCTCGACAGGAACGATTTCTTCTTTCATCCGGCAGGCACGAAAGGCCGCTTCGGCAGCTTGCTGGCTGCGCAGGGCATATTCGTCACAGGCTTGGCGCGTAATGCCCTGCTCGGCAGCCAGGTTTTCCGCCGTTTCCGACATGCTGAACCCGCAATAGCTGTCAAAGAGGCCCGAAGCCAGCGAATCCTCAAGCTTTCCCTCGCCAAGACGGAAGCCCGACCGCGCGCCCCGAACGACGTGCGGCGCCTGCGACATGTTTTCCATTCCCCCCGCCAGGATCACCTTCGCTTCGCCCAGCAAGATGCGTTGCGCGGCTTGGCTGACCGCCTCGATCCCGGACCCGCACAGGCGGTTGACGGTCACCGCCGGGGTCTCCTCAGGCAGTCCGCTGATTAGCCCGACGTGGCGCGCGCCATAGAGAGCGTCGGCGCTTGTTTGCATCACGTTGCCAAAGACCACGTGGTCGAATTCCGACGGCTCGGCTCCCGAGCGGCGAATCGCTTCGCGAGCGGCTCGAGAACCGAGGTCGATCGCCGTTGTGTTCACAAACGCGCCCAGGTAGCGCGCCATCGGCGTCCGGGCCCCAGAGAGAATAACCACGTCGTTTACAAACATGAGATCGCCTCTTTCAGGGTGTGGCCAGTGCCACAAGCGCATTCCCGCCGCGTCGGCGCGCCTCGTCGAGCCCCGCTTCGGCGCGATTCATCCATTCCGTGACGCGATCCTCGGTCTGGTCGGCCGGGCGGGATGTCGATTCGGCGGTGACGACGCTTACGGCCAGGTCCGCCGAGGCCCAGGACGGCCGAACACTTGCGGCGACGCGGCGAAGCTTCTCCGCCAGTTCCTGGGCATTTTCAAGTGAGGTGCCGGGAAGAACGAAAGCGAGAGACCAGGCCGTGTACTTCACAATGATATCAGTCTGCCGGACGGAAGGTGAAACGGCTCGCGTCAGCTGTTCGACGTACTGGTCGACGGCGGCGTCCCCGTGCTGACGGAGAATCTCGCTCCCGCGGTCGACGTGCAAAATGATCAACGAGAGCGGCGTCCCCTGCGTGCGCGCCCGATTCGACTCGGCGAGCAGGCAATCAATATAAGCACCACGGCCCAAAACGCCCGTCTTCTCATCGGCAACGGCAAGAGAACGCACCAGGGAACGCAAGCGCATGTGGTTCACCGACATCAAGAGCTGATCTCCGACCGCTTGCAGGAAGAAGCTTTCGTTGGCCTTCCATTTCCGCACGTTGGCATCGGCGATCACCAGCACCCCGGAAGTTGATTGCCCCTCCTTGTCGGTGAGGACGACGCCGAGAGCGCTCTTAATTCCCAAGTCTTTCAGGGCGGGTAGAGTCGACGGGTTCAATTCGACTCCGCCCAGCTCATCCGGGGTGGCCTTGGAAATGAATCCGGCAATGGCTGCCATTTCGCCCGCGCTTGCCGCACGCATTTTTGGCGAGGCGTACTCTGCCGTTGTGTGGTTGCCATCCTTTAGCGAACCAACGATGGCCATGCAGCGTACGACTTCCAGACGCTTGCCGATCTCCGCTGCGGTTGTCGAAAGCACTTCGCGCGGAGTCGCTTGGCGGTACATCAGCCGGTTGATTTCAGCGATGGCCGCTAAGTCGCTGTTCGTCTCAGCGGCGGAGGGGACGGGCGTGGGGACAATGTCGATCGCCGGAGCGGGCATGACATCGACGGCCAGCGGGGCCGGGCTGGGCGTTGGTGAACCAGCCGGCACGGCGGGCACCCCCTTGGGCCACCAGTTGGCACGTTCATAGAGCGTGCGAAGCCTTTCGTTCCTCGCTTCCTCACCCGGGAAAAGCTCGGCGATGCGCTCGAGGCGCTCGATGGCTTTGGGTTGCAGCGAATACTGCAGAAAAATCTCGACCTGCACCATCAGGTCTTCCAGCGCTTGTTGCGCGCGCTGCGCCTCGGAAACCGGGGCCCGCGCGCCATTGTCGGAACCCGCGCCGGAGAACGACCCGGTTCCCGTCGGCGTGCTTGCGGCCTTCGCCGCGCGCGCGTGGATATTTTCCAGGAACGCACGGTCCGCTTTGCCTTCCAGCAGCGCGATGCGTTCGTGGTTGCGGTAATCGTAAGGATCGATGTCGACCAGGCGATCGAGAATCTCACAGGCTTCGGGAATCCGGCCGGCGCCGAGATAAAGATCGAACAAACGCATCAGGGCCTCAAAATACTTCGTCTCGCGATTGAGCTCCTCATACGTCTTTGCCACGGCCTCGGCCAGGGCCAGCGAATCGGGATGGGCAGCGGCCATGCGGTCGAGCTGCGCGCAAAGCTCGAGCTCTTTGCGCGTGCTCTTCATCCATTCTTTTGCCTTGGCCAGAGTCGACACGGCCTTCTCGCCTTCTCCGGCCTCAATATACGCTCCAGCCAGTTCGAAAAGCTTGGCGAAGCTGTCGGGCTGCTGCTTGTAGTAGGCCTCCAGGACCTCGCGGGCCCGGTCAAGCCGGCCAGTCTGCAAAAGAGCCTCGCCGAACGTGGCTAGGAAGGCAGTGTCCTTCTCGTTGGGAGAAAACGGTTCGAGCAATCTGACCGTCGCTTCCGCGTTTCCGCTACGTAGCTGAGTCTCTGCATAGAGCAGGGCAGCGGTGCGATCGAGGGGAGAAAGCTCGTGGGCACGGCGGAAATATTCGGCCGCCGCATCGAGCGCGCCGCTGGCCAGAATCAGCTGGCCGGCGCGAATATAGCTGCGGGTCGCCAGATCGACATGTCCGAGCTTGGAGGCAAAGTCGGCCAAGACCACATGAGGCGCGGGATTCTCGGGATCGAGCAGCGCGACGCTCTCGTAGCAGGCGAGCGCCTCGACCTCGCGCTGCTGCTCCTGAAAGAGGCCAGCGGCCGAGTTGAACTGCTCGATCGCCTCCCCAAGGCGGTTCTGCTTCTGCAGCAGCATCGCGTAGCGCATGAGACGGTCCGGAGGCTGGCTGGACTGCCGCAGAAAACGAGTGAAAATGGCAGCGGCTTTGAGGGCATCGCCCGACTCGACGAGCCTATCGAATTGCAATCCGTAATACTGCGCTGCCTTATGGGGTTCACTCAGGCGGGTGTACAGATCGGCCAGCGCCTGGACAGCCTCCTGGTGTGAAGGGCTTTCGTCGAGGACGGCCTGATATTCACCGATCGCTTCGCGGAGCTTGTTCTTTTCAAGGCTGCGCCGGGCGCGTTCGAGATGTTTGGCGACGTCCGAAGCCATAAGCGTTCCGCGTCCCCTCGGGCGTGGCAGGGCCTCAGGCGCATGCCCGGGAGGCAGGGATCCGTGGGTCGGGGCAGCGCGGTCGTACCGGCGCGCGGGGACCATGACACTATACAACGCGCGAGACGGGCAGGCCCTGAGGGAATTCGCCGCTAGCGCGAAAGACTAAACCGCGAGCAAAAAGGTTTACACCCCGCGCCCGGCAGGCGCGCCGTCCCCCTGACCGGTAGGTCCATGAGGCCAGCCGACATGCCAGGGGGAGCAGAGCGTAAGATCAAGATGCCGCCCCGGAATTTGAAATCTGGCGCGGCATGCCGGAGACCCTCTCGCGCATTGAATGCAGAGACATCCCGCTGCGCAGCAGAGCCGCAAATCCCAGGAAAATGAAGGGCAGGGTCAGCAGGAACCAAGCAAAAAATGAAAACCCGGCTGCTGTGCTTTTCTCTATACCGAAGATGCTGACACCAAGAACGCAGAAGAACTGGTAGGAGCCCACATTCGCCGGAGCGTTCGGCAAAGACACGCCCAGATTGATGACCAGCAACACGACGACCGAATCCATGAAGGAAAGCCCGAGCGGGTAGGACCTCATTAGGGCCCACAGGGCCAGGACCTGGCAAGCGGGCATGGCGATCGATACGAGAACGGCGGGATAGAAGCTCGGCGCGGTACCCATGGCATGCAGGGCGGTTAGCGCCTGCATCATTTTGCCGGGCAGGTGGTGCCGCGCGGTCCCGAGTTCCTGGTTCTTCCCCAGCCTGAATTCCAGATAGAGAATCAAGACCACCAGGATCGTGACCAGGCCCAGCGTGACGATCCCCAAAATGTCGGCAGCGCGCTTGAAGCTGTGCGGAAGTTGCGCACCGCCCTTCTCGGGAAGGAACAGGGAAACCACGCCCAGCGATGCCGTGGCGATCACCAGATCGATCAGCCGTTCGACACCGACCGAACCCAGGACGCGACCGAGCGTGATGTCGTCGGAGGTTGAAATCAAATAGCTGCGAAGAAATTCTCCCGGCCGCAGAGGGAAGACAAGATTCGCAAACAGGCCGGCGAAGACCGCCCGGATCGATCGGGTTAGCCGCACCTTGGCAAAGGGCGCCAGAAGGAATTTCCAGCGAACGGCCTGGATTCCGTAACTGAGCACGTCAAAGGCCATGCCCAGCCATACCCACCGCCAGTCGACATCGGCCATCTGCCGAATTGATTTCACGACGTGGAAGTCGCGCAGAACCCAAACCAGACACACTACGGCCAAGCCGTAGCCCAGAATGAGAGGAAGCTTCGACTTGGTTCGCGCTCCGTTGTTGAAAAGACTGATCAATCCTCTGAACCCAATCGACGTGTGGAACCAAACGGGCGAGAGTTCCGGATTCCGCGCAGAGGCCGTAGCTGGGCTGCGACCTCGACTTGCAGCCCGAAGCCGCTCCGAGCCTCCGCGCCGCGGATTCGCGCCTGACCGGGTCGGCGGTCCCTGAACCCGGTAAAGCCTACGATAACACCCTCCGACTGGCAATCTGACTTTCGCTTTTATCCCCACAAGTTCTCAGTCAGTTGCGGGGCCGTCCCGGGCGGCCCCGAGCAGGGCGAGGGAACAGAGCCCGCGGCCGGTTTTCGGGCCAGCATGATAAGATCGGTTCTGCAGCACATCCAGCGAATACGAACCTTCATCGCCAAACGCGTTCGATGGCAGTGTGGAGCGAAACAAAGGAGAGCCGAAACGATGGTGGAACCAACCAGAGAAGAACTGATGGCTCGTATCAGCGAACTCGAAAATCAAGCCGGGCGAAGGCGGGGAACGCTCGAGTTCCGCGTAGGTGAAAAAGGGGGCGTAAGTGTGTATGGATTGGGTCGCTTTCCGGTGACGTTGTATTACGAACAGTGGATTCGCCTGCTGGACGCCGCCGAGAACTTGCGCTCTTTCCTCGAACAGAACAAATCCAGACTCAAGCTGAAACCTAAAGAGTAGCCCCCAATTAGATGGATCCGCAGTTCATCCGTAATTTCTGTATCATCGCCCATATCGACCACGGAAAATCCACGCTGGCCGACCGGCTCCTAGAACTGACCGGAGCGCTCAGCCAGCGCGAGATGACGGCGCAGGTGCTCGACTCGATGGACCTTGAGCGCGAGCGCGGCATCACCATCAAGGCCAAGAGCATCCGGCTGCATTACACGGCACGCAACGGCCATGAATACCGGCTGAACCTGATCGACACGCCGGGGCACGTCGATTTTTCCTATGAAGTTTCGCGGGCGCTTTCAGCTTGCGAGGGGGCACTGCTGGTTGTCGACGCAAGCCAGGGTGTCGAGGCGCAGACGGTGGCCAACGCGTTTCTCGCCTCGCGCCACAACCTCGAAATCGTTCCGATCATCAACAAGATCGACCTGCCCGCCGCGCAGCCCGATCGCGCGAGAGAGCAAATCGAAAATGTCCTGGCCATCCCCGCCGACGATGCGCTGCTGATCAGCGCGAAGAGCGGACTCGGCGTAGAGGAAGTGCTGGAGGCCGTCGTGCGGCGTGTTCCGGCGCCCAGGGGCAGGGCCGACGCTCCCCTGCGCGCGCTGATTTTCGATTCCTGGTTCGATTCCTATCGCGGCGCGGTCGTGCTGGTGCGCGTGATGGAGGGACGCATCACGCCGAGAATGAAGATTCGC
The DNA here is from genome assembly GCA_035622135.1 of Candidatus Cybelea sp. Lineage (GTDB taxonomy): Bacteria > Acidobacteriota > Terriglobia > Acidiferrales > UBA7541 > Palsa-295. The sequence goes on from DASPVZ010000020.1 coordinate 63,309, forward strand.
CTCTGCGCGAGCAACGAGGTCTACGAGGTGGAAGATCTCGGAGTGCTGACCCCCAAGCCGGTGGTGCTGGAGGACTTGGCGGCGGGCGACGTCGGTTTTGTGATCGCCAATATCAAGCGCGTAGCCGATGCGCGCGTGGGCGACACGGTCGTAGAGGCGGAATGTCCTGCGCCGGCCTTACCTGGATTCGAAGCCATCAAGCCCATGGTGTTCGCCGGCCTCTATCCGGTGAACGCCAGCGACTATGAGATGCTGCGCGATGCCCTTGAAAAACTGCGGCTCAACGATGCGGCGTTCTTCTATGAGCCGGAGACCTCCGTGGCTCTCGGATTCGGGTTCCGCTGCGGTTTTCTGGGTCTGCTGCACATGGAAATCGTGCAGGAGCGCCTGGAGCGGGAGTTCAACATCGACTTGATCACCACGGCACCCAGCGTCGAGTATCAGATCACCACGACCACGGGCGAGGTGATGGAGGTCGACAACCCGACGAAATTCCCGGCCCCGACTTCCATCTCGAAAATCGAGGAGCCCATCCTGACCGCGATGATCATCACGTCGGAGGAATCGGTGGGCGGCGTGCTGCAATTGTGCGAAGAGAAGCGCGGCGTGCAGAAGAAATTCGAGTATCTCTCGCCCACGCGCATCATGCTGACCTACGAAATGCCGCTCAACGAAATCGTCCTCGATTTTTACGACCGGCTCAAGAGCGTTTCACGGGGATACGCCTCGCTCGACTATCACCTGTCCGGTTACCGCGCATCCGATCTCGTCAAGCTGGATGTGCTGGTCGGGGGCGAGCCGATCGATGCGCTGACCGTCGTCTGCCACCGCGAGCAGGCCTACGAGCGCGGGCGCGAGCTCGTGGCCCGCCTGCGGAAACTCATTCCGCGCCAAATGTTTGAGGTCCCTCTGCAGGCCGCCATCGGCAGCCGCATCATCGCCCGCGAAACGATCAGCGCCATTCGCAAGAACGTTCTCGCCAAGTGCTACGGGGGAGACATCACGCGCAAACGCAAACTCCTCGAGAAGCAAAAGGAAGGCAAGAAGCGCATGAAGCGCGTCGGCCGCGTCGACATCCCCCAGGAGGCCTTCCTGGCCGTGTTGAAGGTCTCCGGGGGCGGCGAGGAGGAATAGGGCAAGCCGCGTGGACGGCTGCCCGCAGCATCCCTTCAGGAGTCCGTCTTCCTGACGCGACGGACGGTGGCGTCGACTTGGCCGTGAGCCAGGCGAAGGGTGATATCGTCGCCGGCCGCAACCTGGTCGGGCGAGCGCAAAACCTTGCCGGACGGATCGTAGGCGATTGCATAGCCGCGCTCGAGCAACCGATACGGGCTGCGTTCGTGAAGTTGTATGGTCGCCGCTTCGAGCCGGCGCTTCTTTGCAACCAACAGGCGGTCCATGCGCGCAGCCAGGTCCGAGGAGGATTTGGCCCAATGGCGCTCGAGCCTGCCCACTCGCGCAGCAAAGTCAACCCGAGCAAGGCGAAGGCGCAAGGATTCAAAATCGCGGTGCTTGTGCCGGACCAGGCGTTCGAGCCCGGCGCGAAGGGCGTGATCGGACCCTTCGAGGCGGCGCCGCAGAACGGAAGCACGACCGCGCAGGTCAAACGAGGCCATCGCGACGCCGGCCGTCGTTAAACGCTGCCGGGCACTGGTGAGTTTCCGCTGCAGCACAGCGCCGATCGAGCCCGAGAGCTCGTCGACCTGCTGCCTGCGCCGGCGAAGCAGCGCTTCGAGCTGGCGGAATCCGCGGTGCGTTTCGAGGTCGCGCACGCGATGCCGAAGCTCGGAAAACAGGAAGCGCATGCGCTCGACCACGCGCCGCTCGTGTTCGGCAATGTGACGCTCAAACTCCTGGCGCGATCGCACCACGATTTCCGCGGCGGCCGAGGGCGTCGGCGCACGCAGGTCGGCAGCAAAATCGGCAATGGTAAAGTCGGTTTCGTGGCCGATGCCGGTCATCACGGGTATGGCGGAGCCGGCGATGGCGCGGGCCACCGTTTCTTCGTTAAAAGCCCACAAATCCTCGAGAGAGCCTCCTCCGCGGGCCACAATCAGCACGTCGGCAAAATTGACACGATTGAAGTAGCGCAGCGCTTGAACAATCTCGATAGCCGCGCCCTCGCCCTGTACCTTCACCGGATAGATCTGCACGCGCAGGTTCGCGAATCGCCTTTTGAGCACCCGCAGGATATCGCGAATGGCCGCTCCACTCGGCGAGGTCACCACGCCGATGCAGCGCGGCAGGACCGGGAGCGGCCTCTTGCGCGCGGGCTCAAACAACCCCTCGGCCTCTAGTTTCCTCTTGAGCTGCTCGAAGGCAAGCTGCAGTGCGCCGAGGCCGACCGGCTCGATATGCGTGACGTAAATCTGATATTCACCGCGCAACTCATAAATGCTCAAACCTCCGCGGACCGTCACGTGCAGGCCGTCCTCGGGGCGGAATTTGATCCCGCGAAGCTGGTCGCGAAAACAGACGCAGCGGATTTGCGCGCTGGCATCCTTCAGCGTGAAATACAAGTGCCCGGACTGCGCCGCGCGGTAATTCGAGACTTCGCCTTCCACCCATAGGTCCGGGAAATTGCCTTCGAGCAGATCGGAGATCTGTCTGGTCAGTTCGCTGACCCGCCAGACGCGCTTCTGCGGCATCAGGTCGAAGAGCGAAGCCTGGTTGATTTGGGTCATGGCCTCAGCGCCGGAACAGGTTCGCCATCCAGAGAATCAAAGTCACGAGCGCGCTCAACAGAATGCAGGTCACGATCGGGAAATAGAAGCTGCCGTGGCGTCCATGGTAGTAGACGTCACCGGGCAGCCGTCCGAGACGCAGGGGCAGCCTCCCGCCGAAGGTGAACCAGGCGCCAACCGCGGCCAGAACGATTCCAGCGATCAAGAGCAGCTTGCCGATTTCGCGAAACGGCTCCATAGGCGTACAAGTCAATTCTACCGCCAGGACATTCTCGCTCCGAGGGACACCTTCGCCGGCAGCTGCGAACCGCAGGCCGGCCCTGGTCAGACGAGCTCCGAGCCGGCGAAGAAATAGGCGATTTCGAAGGCTGCCGTTTCGGGCGCGTCGGATCCATGCGTGCAGTTGGTTTGAATGCTGGTGCCGAGCTCGCGGCGGATGGTTCCGGGCGCGGCTTTCGCGGGATCGGTCGCTCCCATAGCTTCCCGCCATCTCGCGATCGCGTTCTCCCCTTCGAGAACCATGACCACGGCTTTTCCCGAACTCATGAAGTCCGTTAGGTCCTTGAAAAACGGCCGTTCGTGGTGCACGGCGTAGAATCCTTCCGCCTCCGTTTTGGTAAGTCGCAAGGACTTGAGCGCGACGATTTGAAACCGGGCGGCGTGAATGCGAGCGAGGATGTCGCCGGTCAGCCCCCGCCCCACAGCATCCGGCTTAATGATGGCGAGAGTTCTTTCTAGGGCCAAAGAGATCCTCCGTTGGGAATCAGGTTGTCATCGAACGCGGTAAAGACTTCTTAGGCGCTAACCTTCGATTGCGGCAGACCGGCCATAGCCTCGAGCTTCAGCGCTCTGCCACGTTCCACGGCTTGAGCTGGTCCTGCCTGATCCCGTGGGGAAGCCGACATGCGCAATCATTCGCTCAGCCGTCGCCGCTTGGCCGATTTGCGGGCAGCCGCTTTCTTGGGTGTCGATTTTCCTCTACCCGCGAGCTTCTTCGGGCCGAGCACGCTTCCGATGGTCTCGCCGATTTCCGCCGGGCTCTCGACCGTGTGAATCCCGGCGGCGCGCATGGCTTTGTACTTATCGGCCGCGGTACCCTGCCCCCCGCTGATGATCGCACCGGCATGCCCCATGCGGCGACCCGGAGGCGCTGTTTGTCCGGCAACGAAGCCGACCACCGGCTTTTTGACGTGCTTGCGGATGAAATCGGCTGCAATCTCTTCCGCGTTGCCGCCGATTTCTCCGATCATGACGATCGCCTCTGTCTCTCGATCGTCATTGAACATGCGGATCACGTCGAGAAAGTTCGTGCCGATAATGGGATCGCCACCGATGCCGATGCAGGTCGACTGACCGATGCCCAGGCGGGTCAGTTGATCGACGGCTTCGTAGGTCAGCGTGCCGCTGCGGCTCACCACGCCCACGTGCCCTTGCTTGTGGATCGACCCGGGCATGATTCCGATCTTGCATTTGCCCGGAGAAATGATGCCGGGGCAGTTTGGCCCGATGAGCCGCGTTCGGGAGTTTCCGAGCACCGCGGCGACGCGAACCATGTCGAGCGTGGGAATTCCTTCCGTGATGCAGATGACGAGCGGAAGGCTTGCGTCGACGGCCTCGAGGATAGCGTCCGCCGCCTGGGCCGGGGGAACAAAAATCATGGAGGCATTCCCGCCCGTCCCACCCGCCGCCTCGCTTACCGTGTTGAATACCGGCAGGCCTAAGTGCTTCGTTCCGCCCTTTCCCGGCGTGACCCCGCCGACGATCTTTGTTCCGTAGTCCATCATCTGCTGCGCATGGAAACTGCCCTCCCGGCCGGTAAGACCCTGGACGATTACGCGCGTGGACTGATCGATCAGGATGCTCATGTCGACGGCGCGGGGGAAACAGACGAGGCAAAACAGGCAGAGAAAAACGACCTCACCATGGCTTCCGCCACTCCTTCCGCAAGTTATCAATCATCGTTCACCGCCCATTCTGCCCCCTTCCTCTCGTATCTCGGGGACCTGGCCAGAACGGAGAACCGATCCTCTCCGCAGCCCGGTCAGGGTCGGGCTAGCCTCACGACTTTTTGAGCGCCGTCCTTCATCCCGCTCGCCACCGTGAAATTTAGGCCCGAGTTGCGCAAGATCTCCTGACCCTGCTTCACGTTTGTGCCTTCCATGCGCACGACCACGGGCACTTTGAATTTCAACTCCTTCGCCGCGTTCACGACCCCGCTGGCGAGGACATCACAGCGCAGAATCCCCCCGAAAATATTTACAAACACCGCTTTTACATTCGGATCGCTCAGCAGGATGCGGAAGGCGTTCTTGACTTGCTCTTCCGATGCCCCGCCTCCCACATCGAGAAAGTTCGCCGGGCTGCCGCCGCTCAGCTTGATGATGTCCATGGTGGCCATGGCCAGGCCGGCGCCGTTGACCATGCAGCCGACATTGCCTTCGAGCTTGATGTAGTTGAGCTTGAATTTCGAGGCTTCGACTTCGAGCGGCGTTTCTTCATCGAGATCGCGCAGCTCCTTGTATTCCGGATGCCGATAGAGAGCGTTGTCGTCGAAATTGATTTTGGCATCGAGCGCGACGAGCCGCCCGTCTCCGGTGACGACGCATGGATTGATTTCGAGCAGCGAAGCATCCGTTTCAACAAACGCGCGATAGAGCGACTGGAAGAACGACACTGCCGCGCCTAAAACCGCGGCGGGAAGGCCGAGCCAGAAGGAAATCTTGCGGGCATGGTAGGGTTGCATGCCGGTAGCCGGGTGGATCGATTCCCTCAGAATGGCCGCGGGATTTGTCTTGGCGACCTCCTCGATTTCCATCCCGCCCGCGGCGCTGGCCATGAACACTGGCGCGCCCGTGGCGCGGTCGATCAGAATACTCAGATAGAGCTCGCGTTGAATGTCGAGCCCCTCCTCGATCAGCAGGCGCCTGACCAGGCGGCCCTCTGGGCCCGTCTGCGGCGTCACGAGCTTCATGCCCAGCATTCGTTCGGCGATCGAAGCGGCTTCCTCGGGCGACTTGGCGAGTTTGACGCCCCCCGCTTTCCCTCGTCCGCCAGCATGGATCTGCGCCTTGACGACCACAATCTTGGTTCCCATCCGCTCGGCCACCCCTCGCGCCTCGTCCTTCTTAAATACGGCCTCGCCGCGAGGAACAGGCACTCCAAATTTCCCAAGGATCGCCTTGGCCTGGTATTCGTGGATCTTCATGAGTGCTCCGGCCCGTTCCTGAAGCAGACGCTGATTAGTGCTAAGATTTCCGAGAACAAAAGCTCTCCAGTTTACTTGGAATATCCAGAGCGGGGCAAGCCGAGCGGGCCATGATTCGAGAAGCCTTGGAAAAACTAATGGCAGGCGAAAACTTGACGCCCGCTGAGATGCACAGGATCAAGGAGGAGATCCGCCAGGATCGCGTCGCGCCGGCTCAAGAGGTTGCCTTCTTAACCGCTCTCGAGATGAAGGGTTTCACTGCCTCGGAACTGTCGGCAATCAAGCTGGCCCGCGGCCACGAGAAAGCCCGCCCTGGCCGTGTGCTTGAAACGAAGCTCGCCATCGCGCAAGGCCGCAACCTAACCCGCCGCGAGGCGGATCATGCCATGGAGGAGATTCTCTCCGGCCGAGCGGATGACACGGAAATCGCCATGCTTTTGACCGCCCTGCGGCTCAAGGGAGAAACGATCGATGAACTCGTTGGCTTCGCGATGGCCATGCGCCGGCATGCTCCCAGAATTTTTGCGCAGGGTCATCCGATCGCCGAGGAGGCGCTGGTTGATACGTGCGGGACGGGCGGGGACGCACAAGGCACATTCAATATTTCAACGGCAACTGCATTCGTGGTGGCCGGCGCCGGTGTGAGGGTGGCGAAGCATGGCAACCGCTCGGCAAGCTCGCTTTGCGGCTCGGCTGACGTTCTCGAGCAGCTCGGGATGCGCATTGACCTTCCGCCCGAGCGCGTAGCGCAGGCCATCGAAGAGGTAGGAATCGGATTCTTATTTGCCCCAACCATGCACTCCGCCACGCGCCACGTTGGCAGGGTCCGGCGCGAGCTGAGGATGCGCACCGTGTTCAACCTGCTCGGGCCGCTCACAAATCCGGCGGGCGCCTCGGCCCAGGTGGTCGGAGTCTACGATGCCGGTGTGACCGAACTCGTGGCGCATGCCCTTGGTGAGCTCGGCGTGAGACGCGCCTTCGTGGTCCACGGCGCCGACGGCCTGGATGAAATCTCGATTTCCGGCGACACCCGGGTCTCGGAGCTGGGCGACGGCAACGTGCGAACCTATACCGTCGCACCAGAAGATTTTGGTCTTAAGCGCGCACCGCTCGCCGCGATTCGCGGCGGCGACGCCCGGCAGAATGCAGGCATTCTCGGCAAAATGCTTGGGCGATCGCTCGCCTCGGGCGAGCACACGGCACATCGCGACATCGTTCTGGCCAACGCAGCAGCCGCTCTTGTGGCCGCCGGGCGGTCGGACAACTTTCGCGAGGGCGTCGAGCTCGGGGCGGCATCGGTCGATAGCGGAGCCGCCCGGGAGAAGCTCGAGCGGCTCATCGCGTTTTCGCAGTCGCGGGATCATTCGGCACCGTCGGCCAGCTAGTTCGCGGCTTATCTTCATTCCTTTGAAGACCCCAATTCCTCATGATTCCCGATTGAGCGAATGTACCGCGTAGCCGTAGCAGGCCAGCACAAAGAGCGTGAACCCCGCCGCTTCGACCACGAGCTCGGGCCGATCCCCGAGGCCGATCGAGCCGTAGCGGAGCAAGTCGACTTCCCAGGTAAGCGGGTTTGCGAGTGCCAGGCGGCGCAGTAGCGCGGGCAGGGGACCAAGGGGATAGAACATCGAGCTGAAGAAGAGCAAGACAAACCACAGCGCCGAGGTGACGCTGTTGAATACGTCGTTTCGGCGAATCTTCAAGGCCAGGATGGTGTAGAAGAAAAACCACCCTGCCGTGCCCATCACAATAGCGCAGACCAGTACGCCAAACAGATCGAAGCGCAGACGGATTCCGAGAGCGGCCGCCCCAACGCCAATCGTAAGCGCCGCCTGCACGATGGCGATGCCAATGTTGAACACAAGTTTACCAAGCAAGTATTCCGCCCGGCTCATCGGATAGGTCAGCATCTCGAAGAAAATGCCGTTGTCGCGGTCGAGGAAAAACGACCAGGCGCTGTTCGCGGCAATCGCGAAGCTGGCCATCCCGAGCACGCCGGCCAGAAAGAACGAATTGTAGTCCGCCCCCGTTGTGGAGCGCGGCGAGCCGAACGCTGCGGTGAGTCCCACGCCGAACACGAGCAGGTTGAAGAGCGGATAGCAAAAATCCCAGAAAACAAAGGTGACATTCGTAGCGCGGATCTTGCTTTCGCGGTACAGCATCGCCGTCATCGCCGCCATGTGCTTTCCCCCCTCCTGCTTAGGCCTTCTGCGTCAATTCCACGAAAATGTCTTCGAGACTCGCCCCGCGAATTTCGACGTGCAGCAGGCGGCCCCGCTTGGCCAGTTCGCCGACAATCTCAATTGCGCCGGCTTCTTCCGTTTTGACCGACAGCTCGATCGTGTTGCCGCTCGTTTGCCAGCGCAGCGGATTGAGCCGCGCAATTTCCGCTTCGATATCGGGCGGCAGGGTGTCGAACGTCATGGCCACCTCGTAGACGCCCCGCGAGAGAAGCTTGAGCGCGTTCAGATCGCCGCGCGCGACCTGCCGGCCTTTGTGCAGAATCAGGATGTCGTCGCACAGCTCCTCGGCCTCGCTTAAGATTTGCGTGGTGAGCACAATTGTCCGTCCGCGGGCGGCCTCCTCGCGCAAGGAGTCCATCACCGCGCGCTTCAGGATGGGGTCCATGCCGGTCGAGAACTCGTCGAGAAAAAGTACGGGGGTGTTGACCATAAACACCTTGGCGACTTGCACGCGGCGCCGAAAGCCCCCGCTCAAATCCTGAACTTTGCGGTCGACTTCCCCGGCCAGACCAAACAACTCGAGCACGCGATCGGCGCGGAGACGCGACTGGCTGCTCTCGAGCCCATGAAATCGAGCGAAGGTCATCAGATTGTCGCGCACACTCAGAAACATCTCGACCGCGGTCTCCTGTAGCACCGTCGAGATGCGCCGCCTGGCTTCGAGCGGCTCGGCCAGCAGGTCGATTCCTTCGATACGGATATGGCCGCTGGTAGGCTCGATCAGCGTCGAAAGAATCTTCAGAAGGGTCGTCTTGCCCGCGCCGTTGGGCCCCAGCAGTCCAAAGATGATCCCGCGCGGCACGGCAAAGCTGAGGCCATCGATTGCGCGGATCGGCAAGGTCGGCTTGCCGAAAAGACCGCCGCGACGGGGGCCATAGACTTTCACAAGGTCTTCGACTTCGAGAGCCATATCCGGCATGTGCGTCTCACAAGGGGGCGCCCGAATGGAGCGCCATGACGAGTGTTGTTCGGCAAAACAGAAGGAAGCCGCCCCGCATCAACGGGACAGCACCAGCGCGCGTTGGGCCCGAGCGGCCCCGAAACGCCTTATTGGCAGGAATCGGTTACAAACATAGGAAACTCTCGTCGTGAACGTCTTTACGCTACCCGAGCCCAGGCGAGGAAGTCAAGGCGAAGCGCGCGAGGTGTCAAGGCTCGTTTAGCAATGTCCACCCTTTTTCTGGAATGCCGGCCTTGTGCTCCCTTCCGAGCGGCCCGTTTCGCCTAGGCAAGCCGATGCACGATCCTATCTTTCTCATCGCCCACGGGAAGGGTCGGGTGAACGGGCAGATTCCAGGTCGATGAAGGCAGATCCCGGGCCCGTGCCCGGCGCGTAGCAGTTGCCGTCGGCGCTGTAGGTTGATGCGCAACGCCGCGTGAATTGGCGGCGGCGCGGCGATTGGGCGAATTGCCAGACCGATGCGAAGGGCACTCCGCTTGCCGAAGGGGACGGAGGAGTTTTCGAGTACGTACACCCAGGTGCCGGCGGGCATACGTCATCGTAGACGAAATACACGATGTCCCGCGCGCCCGCGTGATCGCGGACGTAATCCGCCGTGATCGCAAAGCCCGTCCCTCCCTCCCTGGCGGGGATTGCTGAACAATAGATTCCTGCGCGAAAGCCGGCCGCGGCCACGCCGTCGAACCAAGCAAGCAGGTAGGCCATCTGAGCGTCGTTCATGCTTCCGCCTTCTTCTTGATCGACAAAGATCGCGGTCCCCGGCGGAAACCCTTCCCTGACCGCCGTGCTGGCCGCCAGACCGGCGTCATGGGCGCCCAGTGTGCGCGCGCTTCCGACCGATTTCAGTTCGCGCTCGAATCGGCCATTGAACAGCACGAGAAAACCGAAGCCTTGCTGCGCAAGCGCACGGCGATGACCGAGCCAACTATCCCCCTCGGTTCGCGACAGATCGGCCGACGGGTTCCCGGGCGCGGGAGGCGCGCTGGCCGGCGGGTTATTCAGCCAATAGCCGACGAAGGCAAAGGTCGGCCGGAACCGGGGAAGGTTCACGTCGCCCGGATAGTCGTTCGCGTCGAACCCGAGATACGCGGGCGGCCGACTGTTCTCCTGTGCTTCTGTCGCCAGGCCGCAGAACAGAATGCCGAGAACGAGAAGGGGCAGCTTGCGGGCTGTTCGCCCTAATTTTCGACCGCTACGGTTGGTGTTCAAGTCCTACAACGCAAGGAAATTTTCGAGCAGGCGAAACCCGGGCCCTGTGAGCACCGACTCGGGATGGAACTGTACGCCCTCGACTTTCAGCTGCCGGTGGCGCAGGCCCATGATCGTTCCATCATCCGTCTCGGCGGAAATCTCGAGTTCCTTGGGCAGCGTTCTCCTCTCCACGATCAGGGAATGATAGCGCGTCGCTGGAAAATTCTGCGGAAGCCCCTCGAAGATGGTCCTGCCGTCGTGCCGGATATCGCTCGTTTTGCCGTGCATGATTTTCGGCGCGCGGACCACGCGGCCGCCAAAGGCCTCGCCAATCGCCTGATGTCCGAGACAAACACCAAGAATGGGGATCTGACCGGCGAAGCGCTTGACAACCGGCTCGCTGATACCAGCCTGCTTCGGCGTGCACGGGCCAGGCGAAATCACAATGCGCTCCGGCGCCAGCGCTGCAATTTCCTCGAGAGAGATTTTGTCGTTTCGGCGTACCTCGAGCTTCTGACCCATCTGTCCGAGGTACTGCGCCAGGTTATAGGTGAACGAATCGTAGTTGTCGATCAGCAGCAACATCCGATGGTCACCTCCAAGCTTGACACGAGCCTGATTACTCGGAACCACACGGCAGGCTCTCGAAGGTCAGAGAGATCTCACTCGTCGAGGAATCCGCACCGTCGACAAACAGCGCGTCCGACTCAATGCGCGCCGGCAGAGCGCAGTCGCCCTGCCCGGCCCCCGCGTGCGCAGGCTCGAGCTCCTCCCAGGCCGAAATCGTGTAATGCGCCGCCTGGAGCAGGATAAAATCGTACACACCGTCCTCGACCTTTTCCGGTGACGGATTATCGCCCTTGTCGCCCTTGGCCATGAGGAACACGGAACCGGCGGGGGTGCCATCCTTCCAGACCAGGCGGACGCGCAGCCTGCGTGTGGGAAACGCATCCTTCACCGTGAAATTCACGTTCTTGAGCTGCTCGCCTTCCTTGACTTGAACGACCTGTGCATCACCCAAACTCTCCGTGCCCGGATAAAAGGTTCGAGGAAACGGAGAATTTGGATCCATGCGGTTCACCCGGTTGTAGACAATCAAGTATTCGCCCGGACCGATATGATCGAAATCGAACACGCCCTTCAAGCCCTGAAATGTCCATAGCCCGGAACGGGATCCGTCGTACATTCCCGCGCGGAACAGTTCGACCGAGGCCAGACGCAGCGGCTTGCCGTCAGGATCAAAGACTGTGCCCTGGATGTGGCCGGTCGGAAGGGCGTCAACATTGAACTCGTAGCAAGCACCATCAGGAATCTTGAAAATCGGCAAGGGGCCGACCAGCGTCCTCTGCGACAGCTGCATTTCCGGCGGAAGATCGGCGGTGAACTGATACTCGCCGGCGTGCACGTCATAGAACGAATAGACCCCGTTCGGATCGGTGTCCGACGTGAACCGGTCGTCATGCGACCGCAGATTGAGTGCCACGTGCGGCAGCGGGTCGTCCGGATCGTCGGGAGCGGCCAGCGTCGGGGGTTCGGCGCGGCGCAAAACGCCAAAAACCGAGGCCACGTGCTGACCGTCACGCATCGCGCGCAATTGGGGCAGGAGAGCAAGCGCCTCGGATGCCGGCCGCGTGCCGTTACAAATCGTCGCAAAGAGGCGGCCGTCCGTGCCTTGCTCGGTGAAAACGACGTACTCGACACCCTGCCGGAATCGATACCCACAGTCGCCCTCATCGCCGCCGGAATAGATGTCTATCTCCGCCGTATTCGGACCAGCGAATCGCTCGTCGATGCGGAAATGGTAGCGGACGAGGGGCGCGGCATTTTGGTCTGCCGGATTGGAAGCAGAAGTGGGCATGCGCACTACTTGCCTAACAGTTCCGAGGAAGACGATGTCGTCTTTCTGCAGACCGGGGCACTTTCCCGGGGTCTGCGGAGAGCAGATACAGCCCCAAGAGGCGGCGGGCGAAAGGGCAAAGATTAATGCGAGAACTTTGATGAACCGGACCATACTTCCTATCCTAACGGCAAGCGATCGGAAAATCGAGTCGCCTGAGGATTCCTCTAAGCCAATGTGGCAGAATAAGCGGGCCCTGGCAGCCCAAGTTCCAGATTCCCGGAGGCGCCGGATGGAAATCCTGTTGCACTCAATTCAACCCGGCCCATTGCCATTCCGATGGGCCTGAACCTTTCGAGGGGAGAATCATGAAGATCGCTCACGTTCTCATTTGTGTGTCCACGTTCCTTGGGTTCGCCAGCGCTGCGCCGGCCGATACGCTCACACTCAAGAACGGGGACCGTCTGACCGGGACGATTGAAAGTTCCGACGCAAACCAAATTACCTTCAAAACCGATTATGCCGGCGAGATCAAGGTCGTGTGGTCCGCCATAGAGCAGGTCGCGACCCCCGAGCCGCTCTACATCCAGGAGAAGAACAAGACAATCGTCAGCGGAACCGTGACCAGCGAAGGTTCGAATGTGATCGTCCACACGGAGAACGCAGGAACGGTGACCGTGCCGCTCACCGAAGTGATTATGATCCGCTCCCGGGAGGAGCAGCAGGCCTACGACCGCAGCTTGAATCCGAGACTCTGGGAAGATTGGAGCGGAGGAGCGAATGTGGGTTTTGCCCTGGCCAGAGGCAATAGCAACACGACGGACCTCACGACCGGGATCAATGCGATTCGCAAGACGCTGACAGACCAAATCAAGACGTACTTTTCGACAATCTATTCGACCGCCGGGACTATCGGCGTGGTGACCGCGAATGAACTCTTGGCGGGAATCCGGTACGACAAGAACATCAACCCGAAACTCTTCGTCTTCGTAGCCGGAGATTTCACGCACAACGAGCTGCAATCCCTCGACCTCCAACAAATCTATACGGGCGGGCTCGGCTTGCACGTGATCAATCAGCCCAGAACCACACTCGATCTCCTCGGCGGGGTGAACTACACGCGCGCAGCCTACAGCGGCCCTACCGCAGCGATCGGCGTCACAAGTGTCCAGCAAAACTACGTCGGCTTGACTGTGGGCGAGGACTTCGTCAAAAAAATCGGAGCGGCCTCATCCTTTACCGAGGATTTTTATTATTACCCCGACATCAATGCGCTCGGACAGTACCGCTATGCGCTCGATGCGGCGTGGGTGAGCCAAATCAAGAAATGGCTCGGCTGGCAAATCTCCTTAGGCGACCGCTATATCTCGAACCCGCCGATCCTTGGAACAAAGAACAACGACGTAGTGCTGTCGATGGGTGTCAACCTGTCCTTTGCCAACAAGTAGGCGCGATGCAGGCGTGGCCGACAAGCCGAATTGTATCGCCTCGACCTGATGGCTTAGCTGCACCCCTGACTCCGGGGCGCCGACCGATCGAGTCAGGTCCCCGTTCGCAACGAGGACGGTTCCCGACACGACTGGGAAATTCGCGGCGAGCCCTCCGAAGACCCCCGACGCAATTTTTGACTTGCGCTCCGTGTCCACATACAATCCCACGGCCGCAACCACTTTCGCGCACCGATAGGAGCCGCGATCATGACCAGGAGCTTTTCTCTCTTGCTCGCCGTCGTTCTATTCTCCTTAGCCTGCTCATCGCGCCTGTTCGCACAACAGCCGGAACAGAGAGCGGACCGCGAAGCCAGGTCCCAGGAGACGAAACCGCCGGAGGGTTGTGACGCGAAGGAGGAGTCCTCGGTAACTGACCATTCGATCCGCGTCGGAGCAGAGACGATTCCCTACAAAGCGACGGCGGGCTTCACGCTGCTTAAGAACGAAAAGGGCGAACCGACGGCCTTGATGTACGCCGTGTCCTACACGCGGAGCGATGTCAAGGACTCGGGCCACCGGCCGGTTGCCTTCCTCTATAACGGCGGCCCCGGATCGGCCACCATGTGGCTGCACATGGGCGCCTTCGGGCCACGACGCGTGGTCACGGTGAACGCCCCCCAGTACACGCCGCCGGCTCCTTACAGGCTTGTCGACAACACGGAGACCTTGCTCGACAAGAGCGATCTGGTGTTCATCGATGCGATGGGAACCGGTTACAGTCACGCCGTATGCAAGGCGCAGAACAAAGACTTCTACGGCATCGACGAGGACATCGATGCATTCGGCCAGTTCATCGACACCTACCTCAGCCGCAACGATCGATGGAACTCGCCGAAATTCCTAATCGGCGAAAGCTATGGAACGTTTCGGTCGGCGGCCTTGGGCGATTATCTTCAGAGCCACTATACGATGGACTTGAACGGCATCGTCCTGATCTCCTCCGTGCTCGATCTTTCGACCATTTCCTTTAACCCCGGCGACGACCGCCCCTACATCTTTTATTTGCCGAGCTACGCGGCCGTAGCTGCTTACCACAAGGTATTGAAGACCCCCCTGGCCGACCTGCCGACCTTCATCGAAGAAGCGCGTCAATATGCCCAAGGCCCGTACGCAGCGGCCTTGTTCAAAGGAACTGCCCTCGGCGACGAGGAGAGGGCTGCCGTCGCAAAAAAGCTCGCCGATTTCACCGGCCTCAGTGAAGACTACCTAATCAAGGCCGATTTGCGCGTGAAACTACCGCAATTCATGGCCGAGCTGCAGCGCAGCGCCGGGCTTACGACCGGCCGCATCGACGCCCGCTTCAGCGGGTACACCTACGACTTGCTCGAGGAGTTTGCGCAGGGTGACCCGGAAGGTCCCGCCGTCGGGAGCGCCTTCACGGCCATGATCAACATGTACAACCACAACGAACTGAAGTTCGGCAAGGACATGGTCTACCACAATTCCGCTCAGGGAACCCAGGAATGGAACTGGAAGCGGCTTCCCGGACCGGGAGCCCGTTTTGGGTTTCCGGGTGCGCCGAATGTGGGACCGGACCTGGCCCAGGCGCTGGTAAGCAATCCACACCTGCTGGTCGAGGTCGAAAACGGCTTCTATGACCTGGCCACGCCCTTCTTCGCCACCGAATTCACCATGAGTCACCTGGGCCTGCGGCCCGATCTGGAGAAGAACATCACGCTTGATTACTATACCGCCGGGCACATGATGTATCTCAACGACCAAGATCGCTTGAGCCTGCACAACCATATTGCGAACTTTATTGACCGCGGTACACACGAGTGATTGCCCGGCTGGTTGATGCGGGATTTTCCGGGAAGCCGGACCGGGGGGATGCTCGTAATGAGCGGTTTAGCGTAGCGCTCGAGATGCCACACTCGAACTGGTGAGCGGTTGGGCTCATTCAGCCGAATCGAATCACCGAGATTTCTGACCGTGTAGTAGAGTTCCAGATCGTGCCCGGGTCGGCCCACCTCGATCATTTAGTGCGCGAGTTTCGGTACGCTGCGCGAAGCCTCGCCAGAGACTGGCGCTTCGCCTGCGTGGCCATTTTTGCTCTGGCGCTCGGGATTGGTGCGGCCACGGTTGCCTTTAGCGCCTTCTACAATCTCCTGTTCAATGCGTTTGCAGCAAAAGATTCGAGCCGGTTGGCCGTGCTGACCATGGAAGACGCAGATGCTGGCGGCCGCCCTGATATGGATTGGGCGCCACTTGGGGGTTCGCTTTCGGATCTCGACACGATACGCAGCCAGAGTCACGCTTTCGAGAAGGTCATTGGGTATTCGCGCGGTCTCAGTCTGCTAAACGACGGGAGAGAGAATCACCAGGTCTACGTCGCACACGTGACGGGAAACGCGTTCGACTTCTATGGGGTGGCCCCGCTGCTCGGGCGCGGGATCGTGGAGGAAGACGGCAAAGCCGGCGCTGCGCCGGTTTTTGTGATGAGTTACAGGACGTGGAAGGGCGCCTTCAACCTAGATCCGACTCTCCTGGGCAAGACTTTTCTCCTCTCTGGCGAGCCGCGGACACTCGTGGGCATCATGCCGCCGCGATTCCAGGCGTTCGGCGCGCTCCAGCAGGTTTGGGAACCGATCACCGACACGCGTAGCGCTGCCGACAGCGAAGAGGAGCCGTCGGTTGACACCATGATGGTGCGCCTGAAGCGTGGCGTGAGTTGGGAAGCAGCGTCTGCCGAGCTTGAAGTGGTCGTCGACAGGCTGGCCAAGGCCAGACCCGCGGCATTTCCAAGGCATTTTCACTGCACGGCCCTTTCCGCAACGGATTTCCTGTTGGGGCCGTGGGGCATCGGCAGCGCGGGCGGGCCGGAGGAACACTTCGATATAAAACAGATGCTGTATGACCTGCTGGCCGGAGTGATCCTGTTACTCTTGATTGCGTGCAGCTGCGTGGCGAACCTGCTCTTGGCGCGCGGCACGAGGAGAGAGAAAGAAATTGCGGTGCGGTCCGCACTCGGTGCATCACGCGGCCGGCTGGTGCGGCAACTGCTTGTGGAAAGTTCCGTATTGGCGATTGCGGCTTGCCTACTGGGCTGTCTGTTTGCGCATTTCGGAATGAAGGTCGTCCAGGCCGCGATTCCTCAAAAGGGAGAGAGCGTTGGAGGAGAAGCGGTCATTGGCCTGGATTTCCCGGTTTTGTTTTTCACGCTCGGCCTGGGCGCCCTGACCACGGTGATCTGCGGGCTGGCTCCCGCACTCCACGTCGTCGGGCGCGATTTGCAACCGCAGCTCGCCGGGAGCTGCCGGGGCAAGGGCGGATTTCGTCACGGCAGGTTCCGGGCCGGCCTGGTCGTCTGCGAAATCGGGCTTTCGGTCGTGCTCCTCACCGGAGCGGGACTCGTGATCCGAAGCTTCTATGGCCTCACGCACATCGACCTGGGTTTTAATGCGAAGAACCTTTTGTTCGTAGCCACGGGCTTGCGCGGAGGAAAACACGGGGCGGAACAAGAAGAGAGCGACTTTAGGAAAATCGCGGAGCGATTAGAGGTGTTGCCAGGGGTGACGGAGCTCGCGATCAATAATTCGCTGCCGGGATACAACGCAAGCTATATGTATGAGGCGATGGTTCCCGGATCTGCCTATTCCGAGCGAGCTGGTTTCGATGGGTGCAGCGAGAGCCTGCTCGGAACGCTCGAGATGCGCATGGCTAGCGGAAGATGGCTTTCGGCAAGCGAAGTGGACCATGCGCGGCCTGTTGCGGTGATCAACCAAACCATGTCGACGCACTTCTTCGGCGGTGAGGACCCGCTCGGACGTGAGATCCAAGTGAAGGCCTTCGATGAGCACGTTGAGCCGCGACGGGATGCGCTCTTCCAAGTGATCGGCGTGGTCAGCGACGTCAAGGATCATGGTCCGCAGGTACCGGTTCGCCCGATGGCGTTCATACCGTACACGATCAAGGGAGGCGGCATTTTTTTCATCAGGACCAAGGGTGACCCGGCATTGTTGATGAACGCAGTTCAAAAGGTAGTGTGGGCTGTCGACCCTGATCAGATGTTCGCTCCGGAGTCGGGTCCGTATATCGAAGAGTTTTACCGGCTCACCTACTCTCCGCACGAACTTGGATTGACAACGTTTACGGGAGTGGCTGGCATCGCGCTGCTGCTGGTGGTCATCGGCGTGTTTAGCGTCGTGGCCTACAGCGTGTCTTTGCGAACGCGGGAGTTCGGCATTCGCATGGCGCTCGGCGCACAGCAGGGGGACATTCTGAGCATGGTGCTCAGGAATGGCTCTCGATTGATTGCTGGGGGTATTTTCACCGGTTTGCTCGCAAGTTATGCGCTCACGCGGCTTTTGACGAGCCAAATTTGGGGGGTATCACCGACCGATCCGTGGACATTCGCGGCGGTCGTCGCCCTTGTGGCGGGAGCCGGATTGGCGGCGTGCTATTGGCCGGCCCGGCAGGCAACGCGTGTAGACCCGTTGGTCGCGCTGCGGCACGAATGACTCCAAACGGGCCGAGGGGGGTTCGTCACGCTCACCTGTTGATCTTCAACAGGAGGTGTGCTATTCCTGCTCACGGTCGGGACCTGTTGACCGTCTAAAGGAATCGGCATGACGCCAACGAAGAGGGCAGGGGTCTTCTAGCGTGCCAACGCCTGGAGCCGAGGCTGCGCAGGGTACACTTGATCTCCT
Organism: Candidatus Cybelea sp.; assembly: GCA_035622135.1. GTDB lineage: Bacteria > Acidobacteriota > Terriglobia > Acidiferrales > UBA7541 > Palsa-295. Next base: position 81,569 of record DASPVZ010000020.1, read on the forward strand.
CGTGCTCGAGGTCCGCAACGAGGCAGCTGGCTGGAACGAGCTTCCCCCCTTGGCCAATCGCGTGCTCGAGGTGCCCTTATGATCGAACCGCCTCGCACCTTTGTCGCGCGTTTCCTCGCTCTATTTCGCCGGCGTCGCTTCGACAAAGATCTGGATGAAGAGCTGCGCACGCACCTCGAAATGGCGAGCGAACTCAACGTCGAGCGGGGCATGTCCGGTGAGCAAGCGCGCCGTGAGGCACGTCTCAGCCTGGGCGGCCTCGAGCAAACCGCGCAGGCCTGCCGTGAGCAAAGAAGGCTCCCCGCGATCGAGACCCTGCTCCGCGATTTTCGCTTTGGCTTTCGCATGCTTCGGCGCAGCGCTGGCTTTTCGATTCTGGCTGTCCTCTGCCTGACGCTTGGCATCGGGTCCAACGCCGCGGTGTTCAGTTGGGTCGAGGGAATCCTCTTCCGTCCGTATCCAGCCGTCGCGCACCAGGACCGCATGCTCGCACTGGCCGGAACGGCACGCGGCGAAGCCCATGCGACGGAGAGTTCCTGGCCAGATTTGCGGGACCTCGAGAGAAGTTGCACGCTCATCGACGCATTCATCGTGAGCAAGATCACGGGAGCGACACTGAGCATCGGCGAACGGGCCGAGGTGGCCACGGGAAGCATCGTGTCGGCGAACTATTTCGATGCGCTTGGCGTTCATCCCGCTCTAGGGCGCGGATTCGAATCCGGCGAGGACTCCGGCCGCAACGCCCATCCCGTGGTCGTCATCAGCTACCAGCTGTGGAAAACCCGCTATAAAGGCGATCCCGACATCGTGGGCAAGACGCAGCGGCTCAACAACGTCTCGCACACCATCGTGGGAGTGGCGCCCGAAGGGTTCTACGGCACGTTTGTGGGCTGGGCGATGAGTTTTTGGGTTCCCGCTTCGATGGAGGATACCTTTGAAGGCGGTGACTACAAACTCGACGACCGTAGCGCTCGCTGGGCCGAAACTTACGTTCGGCTCAAGCCGGGCGTGACTCGTCAGCAGGCTCAGGAGCAAATCTCCGCGATGGCGAGCCGATTGGAGCGGGACTTCCCGGCCACGAATCGCGGGTGGGGCATGAAGCTCTGGCCACTATGGGAAACGCCGTTCAATAACGCCGGGACTCTGCTGCCCACGCTTGAGATTATGGTCGTGGTGGTCGCCTTCGTTCTGCTGATCGCCTGCGCCAATGTGGGCAACCTGCTGCTGGTCAAGTCATTTCGTCGACGTCACGAGATGACCGTTCGGCTTGCGCTAGGCGCGAGCCGCTCTCGGTTGCTAGGGCAGCTCTTCACCGAAGGACTGATTCTTGCAGCATTCGGCGCCGCAGGTGGGCTGCTCGTAGCTTACCGGTCTCGTCATTTGCTGGCGTTACTCTTCCCGGCGCGTGCCGGACGGACGATGTACCTGCCGGGCGAAATCGACTGGCGCGTGCTGGCCCTCGGCGCGGGCATTTGCCTGATTGCCACGGTGATCGTGGGGATCATTCCCGCCTTTCAGACGCGCGACATCGATATTGCCGGCGCGCTCAAGTCCGAAGCCACCTCGGTTGTTGGCGCGCGCAAACGGGCATGGGTTCGGTCGAGTCTGGTGGTCGTGCAGGTTTCCCTCAGCTTCATCCTGCTAGTCGGAGCGGCTCTGCTGATCGAGAGCCTGCAGAAGATTCGAAACACGAGCCCGGGTTTTTCTACCTCTCGCGTGGTGCAAACTGGCGTGTCTCTAGTTGCGGCGGGCTACGACGTCGGGCGGTCAAAGGTCTTTCAGGACCAGCTCATCGATCGCGTCCGTTCGCTGCCGGGCGTCGAGTCCGCGGCGTTCGCTCGGATGACTCCCCTTGGATACGGCGTTTACTCCTCGACGCCGGTCGCCGTTGATGGCTACGTGCCGCCGCCCGACGAGCAACCCTCTGTCGACTATAACCAGGTTGGACCTGACTACTTCGCGACCATGGGAATCCCGCTGATTTCGGGTCGGGAATTCACGCGCGCCGACGATGAGAACCGACGTCTGGTCGCCGTGGTGAACGAGACCATGGTCGCCCGATATTGGCACGGTCAAAGCCCTCTGGGTCAACGCCTCGAAGTAAAAGGGCAGTGGGTCACTGTCATCGGCGTCGCGGCCGATTCCAAATATGAGAGCATGCGCGAGGCCCCGAGGCCGTTCTTTTATGTCCCTTTGCGTCAAGATTTCGCACGCGGACCGGCCCTGAATATTCGCACGACGCTGCCGGTGCGGAGCATTCAGGCCGCTCTCCTGCGCGAAGTGCGCGGCATTGATTCGAACCTTGCGCTGTATGAAATGATCACGCTTCAAGAACAGGTCGATCGCTCAACTTCGCCCCAGCTTGTGGCCGTCACTTTGGTTGCCATTTTGGGAGGTTTCGCGCTCCTTCTCGCCGGCATCGGTCTGTACGGTGTAATGTCCTATGCTGTCTCGCAAAGCACTCGCGAACTGGGACTGCGTATGGCTTTGGGCGCTGGCCCGTCGGACCTGCTTCGCTTGATTCTGTCGCGCGGCCTGGCACTCACGGCATGCGGAGTCCTCTTCGGTGCCGCCGCGTCGCTGCTCCTGACGCGATTGCTTGGCGATCTTCTCTATCACGTCGGCCCCCGCGATCCGATCGCATTCGGCACGGCGATAGGGGTAATCACCACGACGGCCATGGCCGCATCTATCTTGCCGGCCTGGCGCGCTGCACGCACCGATCCGGCACGGACTTTGCGCAACTAGTGCCCGACGCCAGTCCCCGGTAACGAGCGGCTTGTTCAGACACTGGAAGCGGTCATGTGCATTGCCCATGAACGACGTTTTGGTGGGATCGGGTGTGATCGGTAAGCCGGCACCAGCGCGTGCCTCTCGCTGGCTCGCCCTTGTCGCGATCGGCATTGCATGCTACGGCGGCTACTACGCCTTCGACTACATCGGGCCGCTCGCCCCGCTCCTCGGCCGTCAACTCCACTTCTCGAATACCGATATTGGTCTCCTGCAAGCCGTCTACAGTCTTCCTAACATCGTCGCCATGCTCGTCTGCGGTGTGCTCATCGACAGACTGGGAACGCGAAAGTCTCTCTCCATATTCGGCGTGTTTGTGTTCGGCGGACTCCTCGTAACCGCGCTCAGCCCGCGGCTGGGAGTCATGGTCACTGGCCGCCTATTCGTGGGGTCAGGAGGCGAGGCCCTGGCGCTGGCCGCCAACGTCGGAGTGGCCCGTTGGTTCTGGCGGGACGAGCTGAGCCTGGCATTCGGGCTTCGGGGATCCGCCGCTCGGCTGGGCTCCCTAAGCGCCCAAGTTTCACCCGCCTGGGCGCCCTGGGCATACACGTACTGGCGTTGGCCCCTTCTTCTCGGCGTCGCCTTCGGCGCGCTTTGCTTGCTTGGCGCCGCGCTGTACTGGATGTTCGACGCCCGGGGTGAGCGGCGATTTAGGCTGGGCCATGATGCTACCACCACGCAATTCTCATTGCGGGAGGTGTTTCGCTTCAATCGTTCCTTCTGCCTCATTGCGGCGCTCTGCTTCACCTTTTACGGCTGCATCTTTCCGTTCGAGACTTTCGGACAAAAGTTCCTGATCGAGGCGCGGCACCTCTCGCCCGCGACAGCATCCCTGCTGGTGGGCATGGAACCGTTCTTCTCCCTCGTTGGCATGCCCATCTTCGGCCTGATCGCCGATCGGTACGCCCACCGTTCGCTGCTCATGATGTTCGGTTCGCTCCTCGTCGTGCCGGCCTTTCCCATGCTGGGCTTTACAAAAATTCCGCCAGCGGTCCCTATGGCCATGATGGGCGTGGCCTTCGCCTTAGTGCCGGCCGTGATGTGGCCCGCGCTCTACTACGTGGCGGAAAAGTCCCGGCAGGGTATGGCCAATGGCCTGCTCGACTCTGTCCAACAGTTGGGGCTTGTCCTGATCAATCTGCTGATCGGCTGGGCCAACGACCACTGGCTGGCGAGCGCCACCAACGCGGCCGGTTATCGCGCCGGCATGTGGATATTCACGGCGATTGCAGTTCTGGCCGTCGTTTGCGCGTTCTCCTTGTGGCGCGTGGAAACCGGCCCCTCCGCGCACGGCCTGGAAACGATCACAAACCGGGCGTGACCCCCCTCCTCGGCACATCCGCCGAGAACCGGAGCCAGCACGCCTTGACGAATGCGTTCAGCTCGCCTTAGAGTTTTCGCGCAACACAGATGAAAATCGCCGACATGAACTGGATGCAGGTCGAGCAAGAGCTGCGGCGAGACGGCCGCGCCGTCGTGCCCGTGGGAAGCACCGAGCAGCACGCGTACCTGCGTCTCACCGTTGACTCGATCCTCGCTGAGCGCGTTGCCAGCGAAGCAGCCGAGCCGCTCGGCGTGCCGGTGTTTCCCGTCCTCAGCTACGGCATTAGCCCCTATTTCCTTGCGTACCCGGGCAGCATTAGCCTTCGCCTCGACACCTATCAGCGCATCATCGCGGACATACTCGAGAGCCTCGCCTGCACGGGATTCAAGCGCGTCCTGTTCGTGAACGGCCACGGTGGCAATACGCCGGGCGGCTCGATCCTCCAGGAGTGGATGAACGGTCATCCGGGAATAACCCTGAAGTGGCACAACTGGTGGAATGCTCCAAAAACCGCTGCCGCGGTTGCCGCCGTCGACGCCGTCGCCTCGCACGCCTCCTGGATGGAGAACTTTCCTTGGACGCGCCTCGCAGACGTGAAACTGCCGGATGGCCAGAAGCCCATGATCGACCTTGCGCACATGCGCTTGATGGACGCCGCTCGCGTGCGGGCGTATCTGGGCGATGGCAATTTCGGCGGAGTCTACCAGAAGGCCGATGACCAGATGAAACAGGTGTGGCGCGTCGGCGTCGAAGAGACGCGCGAGGCCTTGGAGGGCCCGTGGCCATAGCCGCCGGCAAGAGCCACGCGCGAATGCGGTCTCTGCCTCCGGGCTGCGCATCCGTGAAATTGAGAGCCGTGCCCGCTTCGACGCGGTAGACGACTGGGCGCCCGAGTGAGGGGATGATTTTTCGTTTGCGCGGCCCGTGTGCATGCGCGTCGCTCAGAAACCCGATGGATATCCGTTTTGACAATCGAACGGCAATGGTGACCGGCGCCGCGCACGGCATTGGCCGCTCGATCGCGCTGAATTTCGCCAGCCTCGGCGCGCGTGTGGTGGCTTGCGATATGCTCGAAGGCGAACTCGAAGAGACGGCGCGCCTGGCAAGAGAAATGGGAATGCCCCTTGAGGTTCGTGCGCTCGACGTCAGCGATCGCCGAGCGGTGCACCGAGCGACCGCTCAGATTCTCGAGTCCTGCGGCCAGGTCGATATCCTGGTGAACGATGCGGGCGGCGTGATGGGCCAGGTTGGACACCCACTCGAGGAAGTTCCCGAAGCCGAATGGCGGGCCATCTTCGCCGTGAACCTCGATGGCGCTTTTTATTGCTGTCAGGCCGTTGCTCCCGTCATGAAAGCGGCCCGCTATGGCCGGATCATCAATATCTCTAGCGGCGCTGGCCTCAGCATTAGCCTTACGGGCATCCAGGCCTACGCTTCTTCCAAGGCAGGACAGATCGGCTTGACCCGCCAGCTCGCGCACGAGCTTGGTCCGTGGGGCATCACCGTCAACAGCGTGGCACCCGGATTCGTCCGCTCGAACCCCGCGACGGAAAAGCAGTGGCAGGCATACGGCGAGCAAGGACAGCGCCTGCTCCTTGAGAGCATTGCCTTGAAGCACCTCGGCTCTCCCCAAGACATTGCCAATGGCGTCTTGTTCCTCGCCAGCGAGCACGCAGGTTGGATCACCGGTCAGACGCTGGCCATCGACGGGGGCCGCTAAGGAGCAAGTCATGTCGAACGAGGTTTTGGAAGTCGGTGCGCTCTCCTCCGGACGCGGAGAAAAGCGTTTCGGGTTGAGCGAGTTCCCCGTGCAGAACCAACCCTACAAGCTTCCCATGTGGCTCATCAACGGAAATGCGGACGGGCCAACGCTCGTCGTGACAGCCGGCGTGCACGCCGCCGAGTACGCGAGCATCGCGGCGGCGCTTGACTTGGGCCGCTCGCTCGAGCCCACAAACCTCCGTGGCCGCGTCATTGTTGTGCCCGTGATGAACGTGCCCGCCTTTACCGCCCGTTCCATCTACGTCTGCCCCCTCGACGGGAAGAACCTGAATCGCGTATTTCCTGGCGATGCGCAAGGTACCGCCTCCCAGCAAATCGCCGACTGGGTGTTTCGCCATGTGATGACACAAGCGGATTACTACGTGGACCTCCACGGCGGCGATTTGGTCGAGGCGCTCGTGCCGTTCACTATTTTTTTTCGCTCTGGCAACGATCGCGTGGACCAAATGTCGTTCGATATGGCCAAGGTTTTCGGGATTCGTTATCTGGTCTCGAGCGAAACGCCCGGGTCGACCTTTTGCGCCGCCTCGCGCGCCGCCGTTCCCTCCATCCTCGCCGAATCCGGCGGGCAAGGCATTTGGACGCCCGCGGATGTCGCGCGGCACACAAATGGTCTCCAACGCCTGATGCGCCACCTGGGCATGATCCCAGGCGGCGCTCCTGAACCAGGGCCCTTCACGCTGCTCGAACGCTTTCTCTGGTTGCGCAGCGAGCACACAGGCTTTTGGTATCCGGCGGTTGCGGTCAACGAAGGGGTGAGAGCCGGCCAGAATCTAGGCTGCGTAAAGAGCTGCGAAGGGCGCGTGCTCCAAACGGCCGTTAGCCCAGCCGATGGCGTCGTTCTTTTTATCGTTTCTTCTCTGGCCATCAACCAGACGGATCCTCTGCTCGCCGTCGGTGCGTAGGCTACCGTGCATCGGCCCATCGTGCTCGACACCCTTTCCCCGTACTTTTGAGCCTGCTCCGGCGACGTGTGCAAGTAGCATTCCTGCAGTCGGAGCGAACGTGATTTCGATAGGGGCTGAAGCGACGATCCCCAAGATTTCTTCGCGCCATCGTTCGGCTCGACTTGTTCTCTGCCAGAGCATGCACAGAAGCCTACGCTACGGCAACGCATTGACTTTTCTTCCATCGGAGACTAAGGTTCGTGCAAAGGTTCGGGCCTGCTCGAAATAGATCAACTTTAGGAGATGCTTATGGATGCCAGCTCTCGAGTGCGTTTTCTGCGCGCTGCCTTGGTGCTCGTCGGTCTGATCTTCATTTTCGGCGTCTACCCGTTGATGATGTCGTGGCCCTCAGGATGGCGGTGGCAACCGAACCAGCCCGAATATGAACAAATGATTCTGGGAGTTTACGCGACTCTCGGCGTGTTCCTTCTTCTTGCTGCTCGCAATCCGCTAGAAAATCTGAGCCTAATTTGGTTCACCGTCTGGTCGAGTATCGTCCATGCCGGAATCATGGCGATTCAGGCACTCACGATGCCTGTCGAGCATGGCCATTTGTTCGGCGATATTCCCGCGCTGGTGGTTGTCGCAATTCTACTGGCCGCTCTCACTCCGCGTGGGGCAGAAGCGAGAAAACGCATCGAAGCCGCCTCCGCCTGATGGCACAATCTAGGCCTCCCGGGGCGACCGCCGGTCAGCGCTCCATTCAGCGGCTCTGGGCTTTAGCGCCAAGGCTCAGGCGTCGACGCTCGTGCAACTCGGGTGCACGAAAACCGCTGCTGATCAGACCGGTGCAAACTTCTAAGGTTTTGTTTTTCAGCGCGAATGGACAGGTGAGCGATGGGATTTGAATTTACAGGACAAACTCTAAGTCTCGCTCAATCAATTGCCCTGATGCCATCCCTGACCCTGAAAACAGCCTCGAAGATTTTGAGGCTAAACGGTGCCGAGGCTGTGTGCTTCATTTTTTTTTAACCAATTGCTTGGATAAGAAAGCCGCAAGCCTCGCAACGATTCGATCACAACGGTCAGGCGATGGTGCTAGGATTTATTCGTGAAGGACTGTTCTCGCCGTTTTTTTCCACACTAGCGTCGTTGAGCCCCTTGCGCGGCCCGACTCTCGTTGAGAGAAGGCCTTCCCTATCTAAGAAGAACCGTCGGCTATCCAGGGCAACATGCTTAAGAGGAACAAAATGAGCAACCAAGAACAGCAAGCAGAACTCGTCTCCCCATCGATGCAGGTGACGCAGATTCTGTGGCCAGGAGCAATGGCGGTGCAGGCGATCCATGTGGCAGCCAAATTCGCCCTTGCCGATCTGGTCGCCGGAGGCCCCAAGAGCATTAAGGAACTGGAAGATGCCACACATACGCATGGCCCGTCGCTGGGTCGGCTCTTGCGGGCGCTCACGAGCCTGGGAATCTTCGTTGAGGACGCGACGGGCCGGTATCGACAGACCGCGTTGAGCGACACGCTCCGGACGGATCATCCCGAATCGATCCGACCCTTGGCCATGATGCTGGGCGCACATTTCCTCTGGAAACCGTCCGGAGCGCTCGATGGGGCGGTTCGGACCGGGCAACCGTCGTTCGAACGCGTATACGGCGCCCCATTCTTCGACTACCTGGCTGGACATTCGGAGGATGCTGCTGTCTTCAACGCGGCGATGAGTTCCTCGCCGGACCACCTAGCTGCCATCATCGGCGCGTATGACTTCTCCAGGTTTGAACGAGTCGTCGATGTGGGCGGAGGCCATGGCTTACTCCTTGCCGGAATCCTCTCTGCCAACCCTCGCCTGCGCGGTGTCCTTCACGATCTGCCCGCCGTAGTCGCCGGCGCGTCCGCCCTGCGGCAGGAACCGATAAGCCAGCGGTGCGAAATCATCGGAGGAGATTTCTTTCAGGGAGTTCCCGCAGGAGCAGAGGCGTACCTGTTGAAGGGCATCATCCATGACTGGGACGATGAGGCCGCTTTGAAAATCCTGGGACACTGCCGGCAAGCGATCCGCTCGGATGGTACGCTGTTGCTCGTCGAAGCGGTGTTGATGCCGTCGACTGACCCCAGAACGGCGCTGATGGACATGTTAATGATGGTCTTGACTAGGGGCCGAGAGCGAACCGAATCGGAGTTTCGATCCCTCCTTAAGGAAGCGGGCTTTTCCATGGTGCAGGTGATTTGGACGGCCGGTGCGACCATCATTGAAAGCCGTCCGGTCTAGTGCGGAACCCATTAAACCATAATGACCCAAGCATGTTCTTACCGAAGATCTCGGTAGTAGCCGGGCCAGCCGGAAGTCAGTGAATGATCTCCGGTTTGCCGATCTCCCGGCGATCAAGAGTCAAAATCCAGCCCCAGCAGTGACGACACCTCAGAATCCTCTTTCGTGCATCCAAGGTTCAGGTGAATGGAATCGGCTTTGGAGATTGATCGTCGACGCGGTCGATGCTCTGGCCACAGGTCGTTCGACAGCCACGCATGCAACAGTTCTCATCTTCCCTTTGGGCTATCCGAGAGCTCAAGTCACCGGCCCCAGGGAACCTATGACCAAACGAATGACGTGATCGAGTTAGGCGGCAGCACAACCTTCAGCACTTGAAAACTCAATCTGCAGTGCACATGCTGCTCCGCATCGTTGCTATTTGTAAGTACGAGCACGCGGCTCTTGTCGGGGTTTTCAGCCGCAATGTGAGCAATACCAGGTAAGTCGGCTACGGATGAGAAAACATGGGCTCCTCTGTGAATGAGCTTTGCGTAGTGAGGAAACGCATAATAGTTTCCGCTGTAGGTGAGCTCTTTTGTTTTGGCGTCGATCGAGACAAGTCCTCCGCGTCTCATAGGGCGTGGCGGGTTGGTGAGGTCGGGCCGGCCGTTTTCATCGAGGAGGAGGTTCCAGACGCAAATGCATCTGGCCCAGTTGCGAAGCATGCTGGTGAACGCGCTCGACCATCTGGCCCAGTCGCCTCCATACGCCGGGAAATCGAAATGGTGTGGGCGTTGTTCAGAAGGTTCGAACAGGTGCGCCGGCGGCCCTCCCTCGGTGAAGTATGCGTGTTTGTCGGGGAACATATCATGCACGCGGGTCATTGCGTCCGGAGTTCCTGCGTAGGAGTGCCAAGCCACACCATCGACATACTTGGCGACCTCAGGGTTGCTCAGTTCGTCGACAACGCGGCCCCACAAATTGTAGTTATGGTCGAGAATCCAGATCTTAGAACCCAGCGATGCCTTCTCCAGAGCAGGTCCTAAGTGAAACGCCACGAAAACCATTTCATGCTGCTGGGCCCACAGGGTAGCAGGAAAATGGCCGTCCTGGTCCGTGTCCACCTCATTGTTCACGGTGACGGCCTGCACTTTCACGCCAGCGTCAGCGTACGCCTGAAGAAACTTAACCAAGTACTGCGCGTGGGTCGCAAACCAACGTTCCTGCATACAGCCTCCCAGCATCGACCCACCGCTTTTCATCCATCCCGGAGGGCTCCAGACACTAGAGAACAGGAAAAGATCGGGGTTAATCTCCTGCGCTTCGCGCAGCGTGGGGATAATCCAGGCCCGATCTTGGTCGATGCTGAAGTGCTTTAGCTCCGGATCAGGCTCCGTCGCGTCGTCGTAACTGTACATCTTGGTCGAATAGTCACTGGTTCCAATGCAAGTTCGTCCAACCGAAAGCCGCAGCCCTGAAGGACCATAGAGGTCGGATAAGATCTCATGGCGTGCATCCGGCGGCAGTCGGCTCAAGAGATAGCAGGATGCATCGGTGAAAGCACCTCCAAAGCCGAGGATCTCCTGAAATACCATGCCCGGATCGAGATAGATTGCTAAGGGTGACAGCTCCTGCCCGGTTTCCCATTGCGGCGGCGACTGAACGGGCTGAAATTTCTCAAGAGGGCTCGTCCTCCAGGCGCGCACAATACTGGGAACGGTCTCGGATTCCGTATAAAGCGGCTTTGCATTACTGGTCGCAAAGGCCGCGCTCAGAGATGCAGTCATCTTGAGAAAGTCGCGACGGCTTGTTGTTTGCATCATCCCTCCCTGGCAGGTCACAGCAGCGAGCATCTGCAGAATTCTTACGGAGGTCGCCGGGACGCTTGGTTCGACTCAGCCTTCGTCTGTCCAGTTACCCGATAAAGCCTGCGCCCGCGACAGTTCTTTCGCCTCCGGTGACGGTCGCATATTACATTACTTATGTTCTGCTTAGATCAATCGGGTGGCCTCGTCCGCATCTGCTTCGGCAAGGCTCTGCGTCAGAGGCGCAACAGAATTGGTCTTTCTCAGGAGCATTTGCCGATCTGTGTGGTTTGGATCGAACCTACCTTGGTGGGATTGAACGAGGGGAGCGCAATGTTGCTCTCGTGAACCTTGAGAAGATTGCGAAGGCGCTCGACCTCTCGCTGTCAGAATTATTCCGCCGTGTCTGAGTTGTTTCACCGTTCCTTGTCTCTCCCAAAAAAGCATGCTCTCAGTTAACGGCCCACAAGTGATGCTGAGTCACCCTTTCAATAAACGGATATTTCTCGAAAGCCCCAAGCCGGGATTCGCAGCTGCGAAGAATCAATCACTTGCAGCGGCGGTCTTGGCGGGGATTCCTGAAAGCCCGGGCCGCGTGGAATAGCTGGAAAGTTCATCTTGCGCAGAGGATAGCGACAACGAAAAGGCCTCCGAAGACCATTCCAGCTAGAAACAACACCTGCAACCATATCAGGTGCCTGGTTGCCCGTTTGTTCCAGGCGTCCATCGCCTTTTTGACTGAGTCCGGTGTCTGTTCAGTTGCGATCGCGTGTACTAGGATTTGCCGATAGCGAACCAACCCCCACAGCACGCGGAAACATAAGACAGATGCTCCGCCGAATGAGAAGATTGAAAGGGCAAGAGGCAGGGTCAGGGCGATCTTCCCAGTACGAATCTGAGCAAGCAGGTTTATAAACAGAACGACAGCACCTGTGCTGAGCGTGAAATACAGCTTTAGTACCCCGCTGGTGTCATCGAGAACGGGATTGAGGAGGCCGAACATAGGTTCCCCTTCTCGTTGATAGGTTTGCTGCTCTCCCATTTAGGGGGGACTCTAGCGCGGTTTTGCGGCCACTGTCAAAGATACCCGGCTCGGTACACCGTCCCGACAATCTGCGGCCAGGAACGTCCGGAAGCCCGCAGAGAGGCAATCCGTTTCAGTCGTCAGGCTCCTTGGCCCGCTGCCGGTAATAAGGATGCGGCCTGAATGTCTCTGGTTTGGCAATGCGGCATCGGCCCGAAACACAACTCCGTGAGCGTTGAGACACTCGGGGTCGGCTTTATGCACGTTGCAGATTCTATCAGCTTCCTCGGCATGGCTCCGGCTTCGCGGGCGCGATGGTCACCTCAGACGACCTCGTCGATCCGATCAGCGAGGCGGACGACCGCATGGGACTCGTACAACCTCTGCGCCTTGCGCCGTCGCGGCGATTTGCGTGATGTCTGGCTCACCTGAAAATGCCCTCGCAGCCGTGCGGTCACTCGTTAGGTTAGATGTAGCAACAGTGCGTCGTCCCGGTATTCCGGGACAACTACCGTCCTCGTTCTCCAAACACTGCAAGCGCGTCCCTCAGATCGAATGATGGCCTAACTGCAAATTCCAGAGCGCCGCAGCCAGTGCGTCGATTTCTTCGCGTGTGTTGTACAACGCCAGCGACGGACGCACGGTACTTTCGACTCCGAAGCGGCGCAGGATGGGTTGCGCGCAATGGTGGCCGGCGCGGACTGCAATTCCCTGGCGGTTAAGCGCCGCCCCTACATCCTCAGTCCGGTGCCCATCCAGAACAAACGACAAAACACCGGCCTTCTCCTTGGCGGTTCCGATCAACCGCAGGCCCGGAACTCTCTGCAGCTGTTCGGTGCCATACTGCATCAGGTCGTGTTCGTAACGGAAAATGTTCACCGATGGCCAGGAGCGCAGGAGCTCGTAGAGAAGTGCTTACGCATCGGCCTGAAGAAGCGCAACCCTTCGCTGAAATCGTGCGGGAAACGCCGCGCCAGGAAGGTGAAACATTCGCAGCTTGGGTTCGGCGGATTTGGGATGAGAAGTACGACACCAAGTGCCCCCAATCCCTTACCGACGAGCTTTTGGAGAAGCTTTCTCGAGGTTCGCAAAAAAATGGGAAACGTAATTTGCCACCCTCCGAAGAACCGCTCGCTAAGTCCTTTAGATCGACCTGAGGGTAGCTGGCAACTCCGCTAAAACGTAGGTCGAGGGAGGGAGCGAAGAAGCCTCGATGCCGTCGTATGAATCTTCCATGCGGAATCTCGCGAAGGCCCGGGCAAAGATGCGGCCGCCGCGACCTTGGCGCAGCGCCGACGAATCTCGCACGATCCGCAGATATGCGTTCCTCTGGTTTACGGCTCGCGGGAAAAGGCCCTCTGGCCGCGAGTGGGCCCGAAAACTCGGCATCAGCCACACCTGGCTCCAAAAGCTAGTTCGGCAGTTTCAGGCGGATCCCAGCCCGATGTACCGCGAACTCCGACGATCGGGCGATCCGAATTTCGCACAACTCCTTCGCGCCCGAAAGTACACCCAGGTTCTAAGGGACCGCGGCGAGGTCCGTCCCATAGGCCGAGCCAAACTAGACACTTGCTTCGGTATTAGGATAGAACTCCAGCATGATCGCGGGCCGCCACTGGCAAACAGCGATTCCGAACCACGCGGGACCGAGGCGAGTCAGCAAAAAGCGACGGCCTGCAGGGCGTTAATTGTGTTGCCGAAACGAGGCACAGCCAGGGCGTCGAGGTTGTGCGCTGATGGCGAAGCACGGCGGAAGCCGCAAAAGCAAAATCGTCTGGCACTATTTTTACTCGAACCACGTCCACGAAATCATTCAGAGCGGCGCGCTGCTGCCCCCGGCATTGCAGCCCCAGTATCATGGCGCGGACGACCAAGTCAAAGGCTCCAAGGGTTGCGACTCCGACAGGAAGCTGCTCCTTTTCTCGGAGCGCGAGGATTGGGAGCCAACGTCCTGGAGGGCTTCGGCCGACGGCGCTGGCAACACCCTAGATATGCACAAAGTGGCTGACTACGCGAGGCTCGGCGTGGCGATGTACCGCATCGGCGTCCAGACCAAGCACCTGAAGCCCTACTTGCGGCTCGTTCGGGAAGTCAGGATGCCCGATCAAATGAAGAAAGCGCTGATTGAAACGGCCGAGCAACGTGGTTCCAATCCTTACCTTCGCCGCGTTTAACTTCCATGTGCCGACAAACGGACTCTCCTGCTGGGCCAGCAACACCCCGAGGCAAACAGAGATAGAGCCATAACAGGAATCAACGTGAGTATTCGCTTCATCGAGTCTCTCCTTTTTTCGCTAACAATCTAAAGGGCTTATTGAAATGGGCCCTTTGGAAAGGGTCTGGCTTAGGTTTTCCGTTGAATTGCAAAAAGTGCTTCTGGATCTCGGGCGGAAGCGACGCCGGCCCAAATCCACGCAAAGCGACTGAGGAGCGATCCGACCAAGAAGCAGATTGCAGCCATTCGGCGCGCATCAGCTGAGTCGAATAGGAGTCGCAGCAGCAAGGTAACCGGTCCTGTTAGTGTTCCGGCAATGCGAAAGGCCCATGCGCTCTTGCCCCGGTGAAGCGGCGCATTCACCGGCAATCGGCTGAGTTCAAAATGGACTCCCAATATCGTTTCAATCGAGGACGCAACGATTCCTATGAACTCTGTTGGCCGAGTCAGGAATCCGAACAATTCGAGCATGCCGGCCGCGCCACCCAACGCCGCAACCAAAAAGTGCGGCGGCAGCGCACGGTGATTGTGAGACCAGACCGGATTTGCAGTGGCCCCGATCAACACTCCCGTATACGCCGCAAGAATTAGACCCGTGAATGCCCCGGTGAGTTCGCCGGCCCAATTCATCCCTACCACCAGCGGGCTCATATAGCCTCGTAGAGTGAGTTCACTCCCGAGGAGTCCGACAAATACGCAGCCGGAGAAGGCGACGAGAGTCCACACGCCAACGGACATCGGCGATCGAATCTTGGCGACTCGCAGCATCGCCAGGAACCGCCCGGGTCTTCCCAGGTCGGCGATAAGCAGCAACGGGCAGACGGCGGCGCCGACGAACGAGATCCACAATGCCGTGCGAGTCAGCGCGAGTTCACCGCCGAACAAGTGGGCCACGAAGGCGATGCACGCCGAGATGCCAGCAATGCCGCCGATGAACAGGTACAACGGGATTTCCCAGGTCCACACCGGCGCTTTTAACACGGGAAGGCCGTAGTAACTTTCCTTGCCACGTATCTGTGGATGTGTCGCCTTTGCGCGACTCCCATCATAGGGACCAGTGGCCGCCGCCGCCTTTCGGATCTCGTCGAGACGTTCTTCCGTCCTCGGTTTACCGGATGTCATAAGGTAAAGACAGTGCGGATGACTGTTCGATCAAAGCGCAAATGCCAGACAGGCAATGGCAAGGACGATTGCCGCAGAAACCAAGGCCGAGGTCCAGGCACTGCGCAGGTACGACGTTGGCACTTGGGGAGCCGGCGGCAGATTATAGTTTTCGGGCTCTCCCAGAATCACAAAGAAGGCATGGATGCCGCCAACGCTCGTCTCCTGCGGATCGTACAGCCGAGCGTCGCCGTATCCTCGCCCTCGCAGTTCACTTACACGGTTCTTCGCACGCTCCCGGAGTTCTCCAATCTCGCCGAACTGAATCGATTGAGTTGGGCAAGCTTTGGCGCACGCTGGTATCAGCCCGGCTTTCTGCCGGTCGTAGCAGAAGGTACATTTGAAGGCCCGGCCGTCGTCGGGGCGACGGTCGATCACCCCAAACGGGCACGTTACGACGCAATACCCGCAACCGTTACAGACATCACTCTGTACGAAGACGGAGCCGACTTCCGTGCGCACAATCGAGCCGGTCGGGCATGCCTCCAGGCATCCTGCGTTCGCGCAATGTTTGCAGACATCGGAAAGGAAGACCCACCGAAACGGATCTGTTGTGTCGGCCACCTGCGGGCCAGCCGACTCCGGTTGCTCCAGGAACATGACGTGGCGCCAAGTTGATGCGCCCAGGCTCTGCGTGTTGTCGTAGGAGAGACCGCTCCATACCATGCCATCTGCGGGAACTTCATTCCACTCCTTGCATGCCACTTCACAGGCCTTGCAGCCGATGCAAAGCGTGGCATCTGTTAGAAAGGCTGTGACACTCATGGAGGGTCCTTTTGCAAGAGTGCTCTCACTTTTTGCTCATTCTCAGATTGCCGACCGCGCAGCACATTGCAGAGCAAACCTTTTGCTTCCATGATACGAACGTTTGGCTCTTCGGAGATCGCGATGAGATCGTTTCCGATGTCGCCTTTCACCAATCCGGAATATCCCCAATGAAAAGGAAGCCCCACTTGATAGAACCGTTTCCCCTCCATTTTTAGAGTTTGCACGCGCGGAGTGACTAATGCATGCGCCTCGATTGCTCCACGCAGTGTGATGATGGTAACCCACTCGCCAGGCGCGATGTTCAAATCCCGCGCCATTTCCACGGAAATCTCACAAAACAGTTCAGGTTGCAGTTCCGCCAGATGCGACAGCGTGCGCGACATTCCTCCTGCTGTGTGATGCTCGGTAAGGCGGTATGTGGTCAGAACGTAGGGGAACCGTTCATCGGGAGATGATGCGTATGTATTGCCCACGCGTTCCTTGTTCATGGCAACGGGATTTGCCTGCTGTTTCGGATAGATCGGATTTCGTATCGGCGATTCGAGTGGTTCGTAGTGCGCGGGTAGTGGTCCGTCCGCTAAACCGCTCGGTACCCAGATCCAGCCCAGCCCATCGGCGTGCAGGATGAACGGTTTGTCCCCAGCTAGCGCGTCGTCGCCCTCGGCGTTTTCGCCCGGTATGTAGTTCGGGGGTTTGGCGGCAACGAAATCAGGCACATCGTTGCCCGTCCATTTCTTATTGGCACAGTCCCACCAGACCAGCTTCTTACGTTCGCTCCAGGGCTGACCATCTGGTCGCGACGAGGCACGGTTGTAAAGGATGCGCCGGTCCGCCGGCCAGGCAAAGCCCCATCCGTGACCGTAGAAATCCTTTGATATGCGCTGATTGGCGCGATTTTCACCAGCCTTCGGGAAGACTCCCGAGTAAATCCATGCTCCGCAGGCCGTCGACCCGTCCGCCTTGAGCGCGCCGAATCCGGGCACAAGTTGCCCGTCCGCAACCGTGTAGCCGTTAATCTCCTGTAACACTTCTTCCGCCACAGGCTCCTCGTGCGGCCCTTCGGTGCTGTAGTTCCAGGTAAGGGCAAGCAGCCCTGCATTTCTTGGCCGAGGATCTTTTCTCGCTTTCTCGCGCAGCAGATTTCCCAAGTGGAACATAAACCAGTTTTCGCTGCGGCTGTCTCCCGGAGGATCAACTGCCTTCTGATGCCATTGCAGCAATCGCTGCGTATTGGTAAATGTGCCGTCTTTTTCGGCGTGCCCAGCGGCCGGCAGCAAGAAAACTTCTGTTTGAATGTCCCCGGGCTTCACTTCACCGTTAAGCACCTCCGGGGCGGAACACCAGAAAGATGAAGTCTCGGTATCCACCAGATCCCGCACGACCAGCCACTTCAACTTCGAGAGCGCCCTGCGCTCCATCCCAGAATTGGGTCCCGCGACCGCCGGGTTCTCACCCATAACAAACAAGCCATCCATCTTGCCGTCCATCATGTCGAGCCAATATCCCTGATGCGAATGATCGCCGGTGAGCCGCGGCAGCCAGTGAAAGCCGAATTCGTTTTCCGGCTGTGCCGCGTCGCCGTAGTAAGCCTTTAGCAGGCTAACGATATATTTGTCGAAGTTCCGCCACCACCCGCTTCGGGGCGTGTTTTGAGCGATGTATTTAGCCAGGTTCTTCGAGGATGGCCCAAACTTCGGCATGCTGAGATACCCGGGCAGGTTGTCGAATAGAGTGGGGATGTCGGTGCTCCCTTGGATAGAAGCGTGCCCGCGCAGGGCCATGATGCCCCCGCCGGGCCGTCCCATGTTTCCTAGCAGCAACTGCAAGATCGCAGCGCAGCGAATGATTTGAACTCCGGAAGAGTGTTGCGTCCAGCCCACGGCGTAGCAGATACCGCCGGTCCTCTCCGGTCCCGACGCTTTGCAATAGGTGTCAGCGATGCGCAGAAAAGACTCTTTCGAAACGCCGCAGTATTGCTCAACTCGCTCCGGTGTGTAGCGGGCGAAGTGCCGTTTCAGAAGCTGAAAAACGCAGCGTGGGTGTTCGAGCGTCTCGTCCTTCTCGTAGGTGTTCAGGTCTGGAACCGGGATGGCTGGGGTTTCGCGACCGGGGGCATGTCCGCTGCGCCCATCCGCACCTTCGTACCACCAGCTTCTCGAATCGTATGAATTGCGCTGCGCGTCCCAACCCGAGAAAACGCCTTCCAGTTCTTCCGTGTCGCGAAAACTCTCGGAGATGATGAGCGGGGCGTTTGTATAGTGCAGCAGGTACTCGCGGAAATACAGCTCGTTCTCAATCACGTGGCGGATGAGAGCGCCAAGGAAAATGATGTCGGAACCCGCGCGCAGCGGAACCCACATATTCGCCATGGCGGAAGTCCGACTGAACCTTGGATCCACGTGGATGACCGTGGCTCCACTTTCTTTCGCCTCAATTACCCATTGAAAAGCCACGGGATGATTCTCCGCCATGTTTGATCCCATGATCAGGATCGCGTCGGAGTTCAGCATGTCTTTGGGTAGAGTTGTGGCTCCGCCCCGCCCGTAGGTTGTGCCCAGACCGGGCACAGTGGAGCTGTGTCATATACGGGCCTGATTGCTGATGCACACCATTCCCAGACCCGCGGTAAACAACTTCTTGATCAGATAGTTCTCTTCGTTGTCGAGAGTGGCGCCACCGAGGTGGGCGATGGCGGTCGTTTGCATCAGCGTGTCGCCATCTCGACTTTCAACGAACGTCCGTTCGCGGCTCGCCCACAAGCGGTCGGCGATCATCTCCATCGCCTTGTTCAACTCGAGGTCTTCCCATTGCTTCGAGAAAGCCCGGCGGTACTTCACCTTGGTGAGCCGCTGGGAGTGGGTCAACAGCTCGTAGCTGGCGGAACCTTTCGGGCAAAGACGGCCGCGGGACAACGGCGACTCGGGATCGCCTTCAATGGAGATCAGCTTTCCGTTCTTGTGAAACGCTAGTTGGCCGCATCCAACGGCGCAATAGGGACAAACGGATCGCGCCACCTCGGCTTGATGATTTTTGGGAAGTAGGGCCTGTGTCCGGGCGCTCATCGCTTCCGGCCCAGTCCCGTCGCCGCCATGCAGAATCTGGCGGATAACAGGCCAGCGTAGCGCCGTTTCCTTAAACATGCTGCTCACCCAAATCCTTGGATGACCTGATGCCAACCCCCGGCGCAGTTTTTCTCGCGCCGGACCACGACTTGACAGTGCGCAATGATGGGACTATATCTATCGCGCTAAAGGTAAGGGATTGCCGGTGTTAGGTCAAGCAGACCGCATATCTCGCCTTACCATTCTTGGCACCCGATAATTCCTGGCAAAACTGAGGAAGGCGATGGCAGACGAACATCTTCCAAACCGGTGGGGAATCGCGGTCGCTGCAGTCATCATGCAGATTTGTCTGGGTGCGGTTTATGCCTGGAGCGTGTTCGTCAAACCGTTGGTGACCACAGAGCACTGGACACTAACGCAAGTGTCGTTGTCGTTTACGATTAATGTTTTCTTCATCGGCGTAGGAACGGTCATCGGCGGACTGTGGATGACTCGCGTGGGGCCGAGAAGGGTGGCCACGGTTGGGGGCATTGTTTACGGCCTTGGCTACACATTGTCATCGTACGCAACCGCCCACCACTCGCTTCTATTGTTGTATCTGTGCTACGGGGTTTTGGCCGGCACGGGCGGCGGCATGGGGTACATCTGCCCGGTGGCGACTGTCGCCAAGTGGTTTCCCGATAAGCGTGGTGTTATGACGGGGTTGGCGGTCACCGGTTATGGGGCGGGCGCGTTGTTGATGGGGCCTCTTGCCGCCCGCGAGATTGTCTCCTCCAGCGTAGCCACTACTTTTCTGATCTTCGGAGTTGCCTACTTTGTCGGCGTCGTTGCGACCGCGCAGTTTTACGCGAACCCTCCTGCAGGATGGAAGCCTGCGGGATGGGCGCCCACGACAGCGGTGGCGAAAGCGGCGGGCACTTACCAATACACGGTACAAGAAGCGATGGGAACATGGCAGATCTGGGCGCTTTGGCTGATGCTTTTCCTCAACGTGTCTGCCGGCATCATGATCATCAGCCAGGCTTCGCCCATTGCACAGCAGCAAGTACATATGACCGCCATAGCAGCTGGAAAGATGGTTGGCTTGCTTGGAATCTTTAATGCTGCCGGCCGTTTCCTCTGGGCCTGGGTTTCCGACTATGTCGGTCGAGCGCGCGTCTATTTTCTCCTGTACTTGATTCAGGCCGCGATATTCTTCTATCTGCCGCGGATCGACACCCAAGGGGCGTTGTTCGCGGCCTTCGCCGCTATCTACTTATGCTACGGAGGCGGCTTCGGCGTGATGCCGTCATTCACTGCCGACTACTTTGGCGCTAGGTTCATGGGGGGGATTTACGGGTGGATTCTGCTTGCGTGGGGAGTGGGTGGTGTCGTATCTCCGCTGATGATTGCTCATGTTCGCCAGTCGACCGGCACGTACTCAAGCGCAATCCAAGTGATTGCCGGTGTGATGGTTGTGTCGCTGCTCTTGCCTCTCATCGTGCGGCCACCTAAAAAGGCGGCTTGATCGGCTGGCTATCGCCGATTCGGAACGGAAATCCCATGGACCTTCACGTACTCCCACCGCGAGGACCCGTCGAATCGGATCGTCGACGTTTGGCGCGGGGCAGTGGCGGCGGCCAGAGCTAATGCGCCGATCAGAATGATTCTTCGATGCTGCCTCAGAGATGAACTCCTCTCTTGTTAGTCCAAAGGCGCAGGCGCTGTCTCGAGTGAGCCAGGATACCTCGGAAGGAGCAGGTTCAGTGCCGCCGCAACAGATAGTGCAATTGCGAGAGAAAACAGCAAGGAGGAATAAGATCCCGTCTTGTCGAATGCGCGGCCGAGTATCACGGGGCCGGCGGACCCGCGGCGGCATAAACAGTCCATGTGAAACCGTACAGTGTGGAAAACGCCCGGAGTCCAAAGTAACGAGTCAGCAAGTAAGGAGTGATCGCGGCTTCTCCACCAGCTCCGATACCAAGAAGCGCAGCCGCCAGCGCACCCGCCGCAAGACCATTCGCTCGTGCTTGCACTACAACTCCCGCGGCCGTAATTAAGTTCACTACCAGGGCCACGCGCGCCCCGAAAAACCGATCAAGCAACCAGCCCGTGCCCACTCTGCCAAGCGCGCTCAAACCACCCAGGATGGACGCACACAATGCCGCATTCCCAGGCGTAATTCCGCGATCAGTTAGCCATGGCGACAAGTGCGTGATCGCGCTGTTCATGCTGATCGAACTCACAAAAAGAACGGCGACAATGATCCAGAAGGCAGGCGAGCGCGTGCCTTGTTGCCAGGTCAGCCCAGAATGAACAACCGGACCGGGTGCAGGCCGAAAACTTTTGGCGAGGCACAAGGGAAATGCGGATCAGCAATGAAAGCCGGAGACCACGCTCTTAACCGTGGACGAGTTGATTGACCCGCCTGACGTGAATCTGTTTCTCGCGTTTCCGAGTC
The DNA here is from genome assembly GCA_035622135.1 of Candidatus Cybelea sp. Classification (GTDB taxonomy): domain Bacteria; phylum Acidobacteriota; class Terriglobia; order Acidiferrales; family UBA7541; genus Palsa-295. The sequence goes on from DASPVZ010000020.1 coordinate 103,082, forward strand.
TGGGCGATGTCGTATGACGCTTGCATACGCATGAGCGTGTCCATCTTCACACCGAAAGCTTTTTCAATGCGGAGCGCCATATCTCCCGAGAGATCGGCTTTGCAGTTAAGAAGGCTCGATAGCGCCGGGCGCGACACACGAAGCGCGGCGGCTGCCGCCGTTACTGAGAGGCCGGCGGGCTCAATGATCTCGGTGCGAATGAAATCGCCCGGATGAGGCGGGTTCTTCACAGGCATGGTTCCTACTCCTTAGTGATAGTCTTCCAAATTCAAATCGCAGATCTCTTGTTCTGCTGTGTCGATGCTAAATGTCAAACGCCGGTTGCGGGTTACGCTGAGACTCCAGGTCCCTTTGCGGTCTCCCGTCAGCCTGTGCACCTTCCAAGAGGGAAGGGCACACAATTCCTCTTGCGCCTCCATGTCGTCGAGAAAAGCCAGCATCTTGCGGAGCTTATCCACACTGTCGGGCGGGACGCCTTTTGCGTTGTCCTCCTCGTATAGCTTTTCAGCCCCTTATGGACGATGTTCCGTATTTTCACTGTGCAGAGCGTAGCCTGTAACTTAACACTTGTCAACCGTCGTCGATAGGCCTGCGGTTCTCAGTTTCAGGCTTTGTCAGATACTGGGGGGCAGGGTGCCGACGAAAGCGTTGATCTCGCACAGCACATCGGCTTCGTGTGAGAGGAAAACATAGTTGGACGCATAAATCTGGAGAAAATTGGGGTGAGCGATGGGATTTGAATTTTCAACTCACACGCTAAGTCTCGCTGATTGTGTTGCCCTTACCCGTCGCAATCTCTACTTCCGCTTGAAAAATAGTCGGATTTTGGACCCCAATTGGACTCCTACGAACGTTGGGCCACTAGCCTGCTTCGGTATCGGCCGTGTCAGCTCCGCCAACCGGCTCTAGGCCAACTTCTGTCACCATCTCCCCAGCGTCTTCACCACGCGGCGGATCAAAGCGAAAAAGTGCGTACCCAAGGCCGGCCCACAACAGACTCTTCAGCCACCAGGGATTCATTGTCAGGATGACGCCACCAGCAACCGTGATGTTGTAGACCGCGTGCGCAACCGTAGCCGGTAGAACGGACCTCGTTTTCATGGTGAGCCACGCGAAGGGATAGCTCAGAAAAATGGTTCCCATTACGCGGAACCCCAGATGAATTATCACGTGCCGCCACGAGTGGTAGGCAACGAAGTCGCCCCAGAAGTGAAAAGCTCCCCAGGCAACTCCCACGAGGAAAATTCCGCGCAGCATTCCGTATCGTCGAACGAATCTCGCCTGCAGATAACCTCGCCACGCAATCTCCTCTGGCAGTGCGATCAGAAAGTACGTGAGCAACACCGCCGTTCCCGAGCGAAAGTACGTAGAGACAGAAGGTGAGGCGAACTTCCCCCATTGATAGGACGCCCAGAGAATCCGGTCGTGCGCATAGTTCAGCAACGGCCACAAGCTCGCGACTGCTATCGGAAATAGGGCCGCCAGGAGGATGTATTTGATCGGCGCAAGACGGAGGTTCCGAGGCACATCCTTGCGTCCATCTTCACCCATTGCCAACAATACGAACAGCAGCAGAAAAATCGCAGACACGCTTTCGCTCGCCCACGTCGTCGTGGTCTTGTCGAGATACCGCAGCAACGTGTGATTCCAGATCGACAGAAAAAAAAGACCCTGACCCACCCACGTAAGCGGTACCAGACAGATCATCGCCCAAACAAAAATCATCGTCCGCCGGTGCTCCCTCTCGGAGCTTTCGTTGGGTGAAACCGAGATCGCTTCGCTCGACGCTCCCACTCGAATTGGAGCAGTTGCTCGCCCCCATAAAACGAGTACCGAGAAAATCGTCACCAAAATAAGGCCCGCACTCGCAAACTGAAGCCCGGTACCCAGGTTCAGCCCAGTTCGCCAAAATGAGTTCCAGACTGAATCGCTGCCCTGCTCTAGAACCGACTTCGCGGGCAGGATCGCAGTGGAAAAGCGGCCGAAGGCAAAGAGGAGGATCACTGCGATGTCTGCCGCGCTGGGGAAGACCACCCAGTACCAGAGTAGCCGCACCAGGCGCTTGCACCGCATCAACGAAACGTAATAACCCGCCGACCCGGCCACCAGCAAAGGAAGAGAGAGCGGAAAGGCATAGACTCGCCAGTAAAATGCCGCGCGCGAGGTCCCATCGAAATGCGACAACCACGCGACCCTGTTGGAAATGAAGAGGAACGTCGAGCCTACGAGCAGCAGCCATTGCGTTGGCTCCGCCGGAACCACGCCGCGCACAAACGCGCCCGCTTGTTTTGCCGTAATGGGAACTCGCACCTTGCCCCCGCGCGGATTATCCCTTAGCTACTTACCCACTCGCCGAGCCTAGACCGCTAGTGAAAGCCAGTGCCTGCCTTCGACCTGCGAGAATCATCCTGATGGAGTGAATAACTTACAGCTTCGTGCACACTTTTGAGGGCCTGCTCCCCTATTCCGTCCGATCTGCGTATCGGCGCAGATCCTCTTCTTCGCCGTACGATACGAACTCCCGCTCCCCGACAAAATCCCACTTCCATTCCCGAACGAGCCATTTTTGCAGGAAAGTCTGTGGGATTTGAAAGTAGCTGTCCGGATTTGGAACGTAGACGCCCCAGTACTTGAAACGAAGAGCAGTGCTCCATCGCCGCATGAGAACCCATACGCAAGCGAGCTCAGGAGTTGAACGCATAATATTGAGCAGTTCGTCTCGGATCTGATCCAAGTGCAACTGAAATACGTCCGGTGTCACCGCTGAAACGTCAAGGAGGACCACACGCGGGTCCGGAACGCCGCTCAACTGGGCAGCTTCCCTTTTTATTTTCCTCACGATCTGCTGGTAGGGGTCCCTTTTTTCGGACGGCAATTTCAAGAATATGCGCGCAGTCTCAGTTTCTTCCTCGTCGAAAATCACGCGGTAAACAGGCAGCCCCGGTGAGACTCGCTTCCGCACAACTCTTTGGAACACGTCCCAGTCGTGATCGCGCGCGTCCACTACTCGTTTGTACTCATCCCTCATCATTGGATTGTTCTCTGTTCGATCGGTGATCGTCTCGACTTCGAGGCGGCAGAACTCATTGTCCGTGACGGTCGAAGCACCTTCAGAGGCAATAAATTCCCGACAGGCATCAGCGACAGTATGACGTATCGTTTCCTCCGAGTTTCCTGGTGGAAAGTTTGTAATCCTCATCTTAACGGCAACTGGGAAACGCCCCTTGATCACCCCTTTAATCGCTTGCTCAATGATCATGGGCACTCGGAACTTTGGTTCCGCAAACACGTCGTTGGGGAAACCACTCACTTCGACGACGAAATCCTTACCTGCGATTGTGGCACTAAAATCCGCCTCCCCCTTCGGCGTACTTGGTCTGAGTGCGACAATGGAACCTGCGTCGCGCCAGCGGTATGCCATTGCCAGCTCAAAAAGTGTCGAGTCAAACTTGCTTGATTTGATGTCAGCAATGATTTGCGACATTGCCGGATCCCGTTGAAACGCCTTTAGGTATTCGGCCAGCTCACACACCAATACTAGAGAGGTGTCAGTCGGAGACGTGATGTCCCGATATAGCGGGTGAGCGTCTGAAAGGGTCCGACCTCCTTCTGCGAGTTTCTGTTGTTGGTCGGAAATCCATTCCGGTCCGACAGCACCACAAACCAAGTGGTAGCTTTCGACGAGCTTATCGAGACGGATTTCAAGCTTGCGATGGCGCTCGTGCGCCCTCAACAACCACATGCATTCCATGCGTTAAGGTTAGCACCAAAGCCGGATTGCTCAGTGTATCGGGAGCTCCTCCATTGTGCTGAAACCGCGTGTTTTTGAGACGCCGTACAAAAGTACGTGGGCTGAAACGTCTACGCGGTGATCCGGGTCACCTGTTCTATGTCCTGTGCCAACCACAACGACGAAATAGACCCAAGTTCAGGTTTGAGCGGCACGAGCCGACAACTGCTGTTCCTTGTTTTTGCCTGAAACATCGATGACAGCCTTATCGCGTGTCCGAGAGCCCAGAGGATCTCTACTGCGCTGCCATTGAGGCCAGCCCTCAACCTCTTTGGAAATCGCTTTTAGCGCATCATCCAATTCTTTCGTCAGCTCCATATTTCCCCTCGTGGTCACGAATCTACACCTTTAGGTTTAGACTGTCACGAAGGAAATTCAGGTCCTCTTTCTCATACCGTAAGTAAGACCAAAATGAGCCAGAGACTCTTGGACTGGCGGTAGTTGCTTGCCACTCGATGACATTCCCTTCCCTATCTTTACGCTGCGGCATCCCGAAGATCATTGGATAATTCCTCGGAGATACACCTAAGAACGGTGTGAAAGGTATCTTGTTTATATCGGTTGAGGCGTCAAGTTGAACTGCATCGTCATGTAATTCTAGAGCTAAGCTTTTTGCGTACGGTTCGATGTAAACAACTCGCGCCACTCCTGCGCCGACTAGGTTTCTTGCACATTCATGGCAAGGAAAAGTTGTGACATATATCGTGCTGTCTGTTACAGGGACACCCCGCCTCGCAGCGTCAACTAAAGCGCCTACTTCCGCATGCATCGCGCGGATGAACTCAATGAGCTGCATATACCTAGTTTGTTTTAAGACTGGCGAAACCAGCTTAATCTGTTCTGGAGTGGGGATGTCGTTCAGATCTTGCCGAAGGAGTTTCTCGTCTGAGAGAGCCTGTAACAGCTCTCCAAGGTTTGACTTCTTGTAGTAATCCGAACTGTCAAAACCCCGACTCCAGTCTCGCCCGTCCAGTGCGTCGCCATCGGAATAATACCCTCCGTGAGCTTTTGGGACTTCATTTGTACCTACCGCGATCAAATTCCCTCGCCTGTCTGTAATCGCTGCACCTACTTGCCGACCCATTTCTGAGGATCGCATCGCCGCGATGTATGCGTGCGCCATGCCCAGCTCGTCCCTAGTGGGCGTTATCACCGGTTTTCCAAAGAGGAGATCCAGGAACCGCCGCAACCCACCCTCGATCTCCTGAAAAGTTGAAGAATCAAGAAAGAAATCGGCCAAGGAGAATGCCTGCCGGAGGCGTTGCCCGTGCTCTTTCGACTCGTCAGATTCATCACGGATGATAAGTGTCTCTGCTTTATCCCGAAACTTGTCCCTTTGGGCAGAAAAATGCGAGTTCGCGATGCGTTCTGCAAGATTATCGACTCGCTTCCCGCGACCAGAATGAGCACCGATAACAATAAGATTGGATCCGTAAATTCGGCGGAGCGCGTTCACTTCTTCTGGGCGTTTCAGGGAGCGAAAGAGGTACGCCTGCCTGGGAACAGGATCCGTCGAACCGTGTCTCTCTCTGAATCCAAGAATGCTGAGTACCGACAAAAGTGCTAAGGCGTCGTCTCTGCTAGTTTCGGATCGAAACCTGTCTCCCTCGTCCATTCGGTTCTTGATCCGGTCGTCAAAAAACTCCGGGTCGCTGTCGAGATAGCCCTTTACTCTCTTGAGTTGCTCGATTACTCGGATCACTTCCAACTTGTAATTAAAATGCTTCAGGACTTCTTCTAGCCCGTCACATACCCTATCAGCGTCAGCGCCCACCGGAGCGACAAGAGCGAAAAACAGTTCAGGATCATTGTGTCGGATCAAATCGATGGGGTACACGGCGCGTACGATACACCCTTGTCGACGTGTTGCAAGGAAATTGCACACCGCGCGTGATCTAATCGGCACTTCGCCCAAAGTCATGGGTTTTAGAAACCGCGCTCTGCGAGCAAGATTCGGTTGTTGAAATCGGCCAGGAAGAACTCTTCCAATTTTGGTTGAGCTCTTTTTCACTCTAAGAGCGGTGCGAGTTGAGTAGCGTACCATCACTCCGCCATTAAATTGCTCGGCTCCGAGACAGAGAGCCAGTCTTTTCCTTTATGGATCATGCGGTGCCAATTCGCGCAAACAAGATCCCCAATCTCAGTTTCGCGACGGAGCACGTGGTTTGCCCTTACCGCGGAGGATCGTGGTATCGGAGACGTTCTTGAACGACTTTTCAACGGATGTGTAGATTTCCCAATCTTTCTCGATTCGGTACCTCTCCTTCCTATCTGTGTTCGGAGCCAGCTTGAGAAGGTCCAGTAGCGCCAAAAGCACCTCCGGGTCGTTACTAAGTCCCTCACCCCCTCGAGCCTTGTACACCTTCGAAATCATCGGTGAGATATCACGCGTTATATCCGCATATATTGTAAGAACCTCAGTCCACCATCCAGAATCGATGAAATCAGCAAGCGAAATATTTGGGTTTTCGCGAGCTTCCACTGCAGCAAGATGTTCCTGAAACCGTAAGTGGCCTAAACCCCATTCGCCGGCCGCATCTTGAGATAGCAGATTGTTGTGGTTTACCAGTTCCAGAGCGAACGCTTCCGCCTCCGTTGTTGTGCGAATCTCTCCAAGCACATCGACTACTTGCTTGATGATCCCCTGCCACGGAACTGCGCGCAGATGCTGAGAGTGCAATCCAAAAGCTAGTTTGCGCAGGAAAAAGCGCTTGTCTTTGGGCGAAAAGCGATCTCTCGTCACGCCCTTTACCGCATCCCAGTCGTGCAGGAGGAGACGCAACCTTTCCTCGTATAGCTCGTTGAGGCTACTAGGCAGAGATCCTCCGAGTAATTTCACCACCGCGAAGATCGTAGCAACCAACGGTGTCGAGATTATGCCGTAGAGATGACTGTTCTTCTGCAGATGTTGAATTATTTCAGATGCATGAGCTCGATTGTCTTTGAACCACCTCTGAAAGAATTCATCCACCTGTTCGCGAGTGAAAGGTAGAAGCGCCGCTGTACAGAACAGCGGGTCCGGAGTGAGCGTCGCCCAAGCGCGCGCTGTGAAGATCCATTGTGGCGCCTTGAACTGTTTCATGAGGCGCGGCAACTCTTCGCTGATCTTAACTGAAGCCGATTCTGCCTCATCTATACCGTCTAGAAGGAGCAGTGCGTCGCCGCTTTGCAGCAGCTTCAAAACCGATTGCTTGGAGGCAGCCAGACCGTAGTCTTTGCAATATTGTTGAACTTGGTCAAAGATGGGCCTGCCTCTAGCGAAGGCCGCCAACGAGACGAAGATTGGTATTCGCCCGGCGCTCCGCGTCGCTTCCGTATATGCCAACATTCGTAGCAGAGTCGTCTTGCCAGCACCTGCCGGACCGACGATCTGAAAATTCAGCTTCGACCTCAGAAGCGTTTCTGGATCTATGTTCAGCCGGTATTGACGCGAATCTCGTGAAAGGCTCTGCCTCACATCTCGGAGTGATAGAGAACCTGAAACTCGGGTGATTTCTTCGAGCACCCAATTGGCGTGGGACTGAAGTTCTATTAACGCTTGGGCTCGGGCACCGGGCTGAGCTTCATATCTAAATCGAGCGAGCTTGGATCGCAGGGCTGCTGCGATTGACGCTAAACCGCTTTTGACCGGCCCCTTCGTCGATAAAAACTCTACGACGCGCTCACCTAGCAAAGAGAAGTCGAGTTGAACATAGATTGGTAGTATTGATATTTTGTCCGGCAAACGAAGGGCCGAAGATTCCTGAACCAAGGTCATCTCTGTCTGAATGCGCTTTAGACACGCAGCGGATTTATCGCCAAGTTGAGCTAGCAACTCGGGCGCCTTCGATTGCAGCGCGTTGACTAGTTTAGGGCCGTCTATCACCTTGATTCTGTGGGCGAACGAATCAGAAAACGCCGCGAAGGAAGTTTCCAGCACGCCAATATTTAGAGAGAAAGGGGAAACGAACCAGGTCCTGCTGGCGAGCCGACAGGTTCCATCGGGAAGCTTGACTGGTTCTTTCAAGCATTGGCTAAGCTGGTTCAACAAGCCGTGAAGGTGCCCTTTGCTCGTGGCGGCGCCACTGAACCGAAGCTTCTTAACCTGAATCACGACAATGTCCGTGTCGCCCATTTCATCGTTCTTCAAGCAGAGAATATCAACCCCTTTTTCGTGGGGCCCGTGCCTTTCCTCGACGTGGCTGAAATCGTATTTGTCGAGTAAGGGAAGTAGAATTCGCCGTCTCAGCGTCTTCTCACTCAATCGCTGCATTTTCGTAAGGACGGCCTGCCGATCGGATCGTATTGTCATATCGGTTCAGGTCCTGCTTCTATACTGTTCGAGCGTGTGCGTCAAGACCCTCCTCCGCCCGTCCGATTCGAGAAATTCTCTGCGATGGAGGCAGTTCACATCGAATGAATTCGGCCAAAGAATTGCCAGAAAAATGGGCCGCGCCATCTCCGGAGAATATTGTGTAGGACCTTCGCAAATGCTTCGTTGATCTCTGGACAGTGCCCTTCGTCTCACTAAAAATCTCTGCAACCGTTCAGTTCCAGGGCTGCTTGGCCCGCGATCAGTCGGGCGCGGGCACCACCTGCGTTTTTGGCATCCTTCAAATCCCAATGCTTGTCGGTTTATTCGTGGATTCGATGAGATGCTCACAGGCCCTCTTAACGCGAACTCGTAACTTCTTCAGGTATTCTCCTGAATGTGCTTGAGCACACGGGCAAATCTCATTGAAGCAGGACGCCAGCTCCATTTCGTTGAGCCTATTTAGACCGTAGTCCAAGCCTTGAAGAATGATCCTGAAATGATTCAAATTGAACTTCAAGCGTAGCCCTTCAAATCCGCACTCCCAGCGAAAGCGATAATAGTCGTGATGAATTCTGAGCAGCAATCGGTGGGCATTTGAATCTTCCTCGGCCTGTGTGATCAATTCTCGATACGAAATACCGAGCTGAAGGAACACCAGGTCGCGGAAGAAGGCGCAAGCTTCCGGATTTACTGCGTAAGCCTTTCCTGGCTCGCCGCCGTGGGGCCAAGTTTCCCCATCAAGAGGTCTGAGAATCTCGGCCCAGACTCTTGCCGATATCGAGTTTTGGGCTTTCGGGGGTGCGGTCGGCATGAGCCGGCTGGCCGCACTGAGTTCGTCAAAAGCCTTTTTCTTTTCTGCTCGGTTCTTACGACCAACCAATGCCAGTTTCTTTGTGGCGCTCCAATATCGAACAAAAACAGGATCGACGCGCTTTTGCCAGTCGTTTCGTTCAGTGAATTTGCGGCGCATTTGCGTGAATCACCAACCGCCTTTCGGGGACACCAAACGGCCCCATTGTATCCCTAGCAATCCGAGACGCGATTTTGCAATCGTAGCGCGATGAGGGGATTTGTGAAGGAGTTCGTCAAAGGTTCGGGTGATCAAATGGGGACGGGGAGGTGCCCCTTCTGCAGTCGCCCGCTACGGATCAGCATGTCAGTGTCGGGGGTGAGGATCTTTCGCTGTAATCGCTGCGCTGCCTTCGGACAGGTTTTGGCTCCCCCTCGAAGGTTTCGCCCAAGAATTCGTGAAAGAAGGAGGCTGAAGAAAATATGGGAAGACGCAGGCTGTCTCTCGAAGAACAACTGAGGGGTGTCCGGGCGGCCCTACGAAGCAGACGTACGCCACCTCAACTCAGGCAAGGATTAAAACGCCGTGCTGAATGGCTTCGGAAACGGGTCAGGAAGGGGCGGTGATGAGCGGCGATGGCGTAATTTGCGTCTGGCTCCCGCGCGGTCGCTCGGCGAGCGTTTTCGCGCTGCTGCCGAGGGGCCAGGGCTGGACAATCCACAGCGCAGTACGGGGCCTAATCAGTGCGGTGCCCTCGCCTCCGATGGGCGATCTGAAATCCTTGAAAGAACCGCCGGACGAGATCGATACACCGCGATTTTTCTTCTGCGTCGGTTGGCGCTGTATCGATTTATTGGCCGGCATAAGCCGAGACGGCCTGGCTTACAAATTCAAGCATTCTGCGCCGCTTCTTACATGGATTGCTCGTTACCAAAGGTGGAAGCTGGAAATTGCACATTCCACGACCAAAAAGTGCATAGCAACGAACGTTTGCTTGATTTTCGAAAACGGCCGTCATGCGCTTAGCTAACAGCAGTGAACCGGAACTCTCAAGATTTCGGATTCTTGAGCTGCTATCGGACGCGTTGTTCGGTTTCACGTGTTCTGCCCTCGCGAAACGCACTGGGCACGTAAATTCGCATACCCGGTCGTTCCGCGCGGGGCTCGCGACCAGGCTTCGACGGCTTCGACAGTTGGGCTTAGTTCGATGCGATCTGGACAGATTGTCTCGGCCAGATCATTCCCGACGGGTGGGAATTTACCGCTGGCGGATTACAGAACGTGGTTCGGAACGGTTGGCTTGGGCCAGAGAGAATAAGCGGATTTAGGAGTGGAGTTTTTTTTCCCCGTGTGGGGCCGCAGCTAACTCAGAGCGGGCACCGAAGGGACTGACAGACCATTCGACCCGTGACTTAAACAGCCTCGCGGCCCCACTCCAGTTCGCGAGCTCTGAAAAGAGGCTGGTAAGGATGAAAGAGTCTGTCTGGGGGTTCCAGGGGGCAAAGCCCCCTGGGGGCTTCCCATCCTTGTAGGAGAAAGTGTGCGCAGAAATCGACGAGCGGCATATTGATCGTCTCGCGACAAAGAGGAAGGCAATGAATGAAGCCTATTTCGAATTCTTAGAGAGACAAGCTCTTCGTGGACTGCGTTTACTTCCCGATCGTGCTTTAGACGTTGAACAGAAGCAGCGCGACTTCCAGCGGCGACAAGTGCTCGCGAGTGCTTTCGGTGACTGGCTTTCAAACTCGCTTGGGCCGTGGGATTGGTTCATCAACCCAATTTCGTTCCGTGATCGGCATCCAGAATTGGAATTCAATTCGCAGACGGGACAACCGCGCCTCTATCGGTCTGTTGGGCAAGCGGGCCCGGTGCGCATCTTTGTGGATGATCCGCGACTTAAAAGTTGGACACCGGATTGTCGGGGCCGCCGCGATCCGGGTCCGCCTGTTCCTGACAAAGCGCTAGCAGAAATCAAGGATTTCCTCTTCGATTTGCAAGAAGCAGCCGGCAATCCGATCCGATGGATGGTCGCTGAAGAGTTTGGCCGCATCGGAGGACGACATCATTGCCACGGCCTGGTAGCCGGTGTTGCCCATCTTCGCCGAGAGGCATGGTGGCGGACAGCCTTCGAACGCTTTGGAAGGACTGCAATCTTGCCTTTTGACGCCGAAAAAGGCGGGGCTTTCTACGCCGCGAAATATGCAGCGAAGCAGCTCGGCGCACTCCATTTTGGGGGCCCGATGCCGAATGCGGAATTCGGAACCCTTCTAGCGCCAGGCCCAAACGTGGGGGGAGTTGATGTCGTACGGTCCGCAGAAATGGCGCGTGACGAAATACGAAGGTCAGAATTGATGCCGCGTGGATGGCAAAGTTGGAGGTCGAAGAGATGAAAGAGACAGACACGGGTGCGACCATACGCGTGTATACCGACGGAGCTGGGCAAAGGCCCGACGGGAAGGCGTCTGGATTAGCGTGGTTCCGGGAGGATACATCCGAAAAACACGTCGAGCTGATCGATGGGTTGACCAACAACGTCGCCGAATATAAGGCCGTAATTTCAGCCCTCAGGCAGCTTCCGGATCACATCAATGTCGAAATTTTTACTGATTCGTTGCTGGTTGTCTCGCAACTAAGCGGGGAGTATCGGATCCTCGATCCCAAATTAATGAAATTGGCGTCCGAAGTGAAAACGATCGTAGAGCAAAAGCGCCTGACCGTTAAATTCACCTGGGTTGCTCGCGCTGAGAATCGGGCGGGAAAGTTGCTATAGGGTCTTTGAGCGTCGCAACGACAACTCGATTGCGGGAGACCACTTCTCCGTGTGCCTCGGACCCAGAGGTCGAGCTCCCCGTTGGCGTTAGCTGTGATAATCTCACGACCCAAGGGCAACACATCGGCGAGCGAGGAGGTTGTCTGGCTCGCCGTCGATATCAAAGAGGAACGGTGATTTTAAAGGGTAAAACTTGGGTGGGCCGCTGGCGTGAGGATGTAATCGGGTCGGACAATGCATTGCGGAGACCACGCGTTGCTCGACCTATCGGAACGCTTGCGGAACTCCCCACGAAGAAACTAGCACTTCGGAGGCTCGAACTCTATCTAGCGAAAATCAACGCGCCCGGTTATCGGGCCGGTCGAGTTGCTACACTGGCAGAGTTTGTAGAGCGTTGGCGCGCCGACGTGCTGGCTCAACGCAAACCGTCCACGGTGCGAGCAGCAGAATCGCACTTGAGGACGCATATAGTCCCCTTACTCGGAAAGCGACGCTTAGAAGAAATCACGGCGGAGCTGCAACAATCGTTCGTTACTGCACTTTCGAGAAATTTACGAAGGAAGTCAGTCTTGAACGTTGTCGCTACGCTTTCTGCGATATTGAACACTGCTAAACGATGGGGCTACATCTGCGAAGGTGTGGACTTCAACCGGTTAGCATTTCCAGCGAGGGGAGAAAGAACCAGGGCGCGATTTTTCACAGCGGAGCAGGCCCGTTGCATCATTGAAGAAAGCAAAGAGCCATTCGCTACGATCTTTGCAGTTGCTGCGATGACTGCGATGCGACCCGGCGAATTGCTTGGGCTAAAGGTCGAGGACTTGGATTTTGGGCGGGGAATAATCTTCGTTCGTCGCTCAGCGTGGTACTCGAAGCTCCAATCTCCAAAGAACGAAGGTAGCATTCGCGCTCTGCCCATGCCGAAACCGCTCGCGTTGCGGCTGAGAGCATATCTGCAAAGCTGGAAACCAAACTCCCACAGTCTTCTGTTCGCAACTTCGAAAGACACGCCGTTGTGCGCCAACAATGTCGTTCAGCGTCATCTGTGGCTCGTGTTGGACAAGCTAGAAATCCCGCGTTGTGGGCTCAAAGCGTTCCGTCACATGCACGCCTCATTGCTTATCGATGGAGGCGCACCGGTGACAGTGGCGCAGGCTCAGCTCGGGCATGCCGATCCTCGCGTCACACTGGGAATTTACAGCCACGTGATCGGGGAATCACACCGCAACGCAGTCGAAAAAATTGCGGTCGTTTTGGACCCTTCTGGACCCCAAGAGCAAATTATCAGTAAATGGGTTCAATAGGATAGTTGGGGTGAGCGATGGGATTTGAACCCACGACCCTCGGTTCCACAGACCGATGCTCTACCAGCTGAGCTACGCTCACCACTCAGAAAACACAAGACTTATCAAACTAGCCTTTGCATACGCTTTGCATATCGGACGCGCAAAACAGATCGCCGGCGATCATTTTCCACAGGGGTGCTGAGCACTGTCGATTTGCTCAGCACTTGACAAAAGCTAGTTCGGCCGCTCATCGGGATGATTATCGAACAACTGATCGATCTTGTCCATGGCGCGCCGGCCCTCGGGGTAACGTTTCACGTAGTGCTTTGTCGTGGTCGCGAGGTCCGCATGGCGCAAGAGTCCCTTAGCCGCGAGAGGCGATTCAACGCTGCGGGCTTCCTCCAGCTGAACGACGAACACCTGCCTGGGCGATTTGTCGCGGCACATAGATTGAGCCGCCTTCCCGAAGCGCACCGAATCTTCATCGGTCATTATGCGGAGCCGGGTCCGCAGTTCGCCTCAGTCGATTTCTTCATTGCGGGCGAGGCGGTACACAGAGTTCCCCCGGAGACGCGATTGGCGTATTACATCGCCCCGCCAAATGGTTCCGGACCCCCGATGCGCGGGTCAAAAGAGCGTGAACTGCGATTCGGCAGATGATACCCGAACACTTTGTACCAATCCGAAATGCTTGCAGCGAGCAGGAGTTGAAACATGAGTGACGCAGAAACGGCGCGTCTCAAGACAATCGTGAAAGCGGAATTCGCCAAACATCGCTGGGATACTTTCTGCGACAATCCGCCCAGCATGGCGCAGGGCGGCTCAGGAGTTGTTGTTCCTGGCTGTTCATTGTGCACAGTTCGATTGCAAACTGTGAATCAATTCACCGACCATTTGGCTGCAAAAGTGTGGGAAGCGATTGAGAAGGAGACAAAATGTTTCGACTGACTTTCAAAGGTTCCATACTCGGAATAGCTGTTCTCGCCATCCTTTCAATTTTGTATGTTGTGACGTGGATGACGATTGAAGCGCGAAAGGCTCGGGCTTTGGCACCCCCCGGATCAGGCGGCGTAGTGGGATTCGACGTAGTGACCATGTGGCACAACATGGCGCTGTTTCGTGACCCGTTCTTTTGGGTTGTGGTGATTGTGTTTATGGCGTTGGGCAGTTTCGTTTTCAGGCGCTGACAGATTCGGGCCGAAGGAGGAAGAACGATGGCCGATAACAACGAGCAGGGTCTGCTTGAATGGCTGCAAGAGAAGCGTCCAGCCTTTGAACAAAGTATGTCGATGGTCACTGACCCACAAATCAAAGCTCAGTTTGAAACCGACATGGCCGAGACGATTGAGAAAATCAAGCGAGGAGGCTTAAAGGCGATCAAACCGCGTATCGCTTCAATCAACTTCGATGGCATCAAAGACCTGTTGGTGATTAGCGCGGAAAAAGTGAAGATCAACGGTGTTGTGCATGAGCGTTCTGGCGGCTGGACTCTTGGGCAGTCGATTGAAAAAGCAGTTGAACAACCCTGGTGGACAACCGGTAAAGACGTAACAGTGGACAACTTCACAACATACTTCTCACCTGAGGATAATATGCATAGATGCTTTATCGGATTTGCCTGTCGGGGCTGATGGCGCTGGCGGTGGGAGGGGTGGTAGCGACAGTGCACGCCGAGCACGCGAGACTCACTGCGGGCTAGACTCTTCCGGACTATCCGGCCGGGCGCATTTCCTCATTTGCGCATCTCTCGATTAACTGTTCGTACAGGCGGATAGTCTGCTGGGCGATTGCAGTCCAGCTGAAAGTTTCTTCCGCACGCCGTCGACCTGCGTCCCCGAAGCGCTTGCATTTCTCCGGATCCTCGAGCAGTCGATTGATCGCTGCGGCGAGATCCCGCGCGAAGTTTTGGGGATAGAGCGGAAACCCGGTGACAGCATCCTGATCGAAGGGAACCAAGTAGCCTGTCACGCCATCGACGACGACCTCCTTTATGCCTCCCGTGGCGCTAGCGACCACTGGGGTACGGCAGGCCATGGCCTCGAGGTTGACGATGCCGAAGGGCTCATACACAGATGGGCAACAGAACACGCGCGCATGGCTGTAGAGCTGTATGGCTTCCAGCTTCGTGACCATCCTTTCGACCCAGATGATGCGCGGGTGATGGTGGCGTGCTTCCTCGACTTTCTGCCGTAACTCTGCGGCAATCTCCGGGGAATCCGGAGCTCCGGCGCAAAGCACGACTTGCGTGTTCTGCGGCAGGTAACGAATGGCGTCGACGAGATGAGTGACGCCCTTTTGCCGAGTGATGCGGCCCATGAATAAGACATAAGGTATACCGGGATCGACGCCGTTATCGGTCAAACCGCTGGTCTGGGAAGTTTTTTGATATTCAGCGAGGTCGATGCCGTTATAAATGACGTGGATGCGACCGACGTCGATATTCGGATAGGCACGCAGGATGTCCGTGCGGGTGCCTTGGGAGACAGCGATGACGGCATCGGCATCAAGAATAGCAGTACGCTCCATCCACGAGCTCATGGCGTAGCCAGCACCAAGCTGCTCAGCCTTCCACCCGCGGAGTGGCTCGAGTGAGTGGGTGGTCAGGACAAAAGGGATGTTATACAGCTTTTTTGCGAGGTAGCCCGCCATCGACACGTACCAGGTGTGGGTATGAACGATGTCGATCCCGGCGAGACCCTTGACTTGCGTTAAGTTGAGACTCAAAGCTTCAAGAGCGACTTTGAATTTGCCTTTTGTCCCGTTCGTAATTTCGCTCCACGGTTCCGCACCGCAGACCTGCAGATTCCCTTCATTCCAATGCTGCTGGCCCCAGCAATGCACTTCCACCGCGATCTCCTTCGCCAGCTCCCGACTGAGGTAATCGACATGGACCCCAGCGCCTCCGTACACCTGCGGAGGAAACTCTCGCGTGAATAAGCCGACTCGCATGAGCTTGTTATCTCTCTAGCGATTAGCCCTGAGTTGGCAAGCGCCAGATGTTTTCGACGGGATTAGCAATGATGTGAGTCATAAATGGCGGAGTGGGTCCTCAATCGTTTCCGTCGAACCTTTTTTGGCATCCCGTTCTAGCGATTTTGTGACAAGGTCTCTCGATCCTAGCCCGACAGCAAGTGCCAAGGCAAATACGATTCCACCAAAAAGGATTCCGAAACCGAGCTCGACAATGCCCTGTGCGATTCGCAAATGGTAAAGAGCCATAGCTACGGCGGGCACAACCACAAGCCATTTGACTCCCACACTGAGCAAACGGGCATATTGAAGATTCATGTTGACCGCGCCGATGAGCACGCTCCGCGCCAGGAACCGCGCGATGATGCCGCCGAACAACAATACCACCGCAGCTCCGACAACATTGGGTATGTAGGCAAACACCGCTCGCGCAAGGAGCGAAGTCCATTCCGCGTCGAAAGCCTCGATGCCAATCAGAAGACCTGCTAGAACAACGAGAAACGCGATTGCCCGTGACACAAGCAGCGTCGGGTTTCGGATGGGCGACCATTCCGGGACTGACGAAAAGCCCCAGCGGGCCAGCCGCTGCTCGAACTGCAACCCAGCGAGCAATCGCCTGGTGGCCGCCGCCAAGATCGCCGCCACGACGATTGAGATGATCAGTGCGACGACGAGGGCCGCTAGACCGGGCAGCAGACTTGCAAATCGCGTGAGGAATCGCGCCGTCGATTGTGTCAGGGCCTGTTTGATTTGTTCCCACATAGCTACCTCCGCGGAATGGAAAACGTACTAGGGACTGAACCGGTCGGGCCAGCGCCATCGGGACACGAAATAGGGTTTGCCCGACTCATAGGCGATCGATAACCTCTCGAGCCGTTGCTCTGCGGTGAGCGTGCCCGCCTGCAGCTCCCGGGCATACGAGGCGACCCAGCCCAAGTAGAGGGGTGTCAGCGATTTGAGCAAATGATCGCGAGTAATTGTCCGCAACCGATGAGCAAGCGCAAAATCGTAGACAATGCGCACCCACAGCTCGTCGGGCACACAAAAACGTTCCGCCGGCAGGCGCGAGATCTTTCTGAGGTCGAACAGGCTGGCCGGAGGCAAGACCAGGCCCCAGACTTCCTGAAGTTCTCGGTTTCCCAGTTGAAAGGATTCGAGCATGGCGCCGATATCCAACATTTCGTTGTCGGGCGGGAGGAACACCGGGTTGCCGATTGTCGGGACAGAAACAGAACCACGGATTCTCTGCCAGCACGCCGCATTTCGCTCCATATCAGTAAAGACCGGGCCTAGAATCTGAGGCAGCAGGGAACTGACATTTGACCAGTCGATCGGCGGGTAAAGTCGCGACCCGGCGTGCACCTCCGAGACGTTCAGATTCTGGCAGACGGCCGCTGGGGTAAGAGCAGCGAGCGGATGGATCGTGTCCGCGCTGGCATTTTGTCCCGCCTCGAGCACCCTGCGAAACAGCTTTTGTGACACTCCCAGATCCGGGCCCATCGGGTTGTGGATTCGTTTTCCATACAAAGAGCGCGTAAGGGGCGAAATGATGGCGCTGTTGAGCAAGCCGGCGAACTTATAGCGCGCGTAGTACGGCACGAGCAGATCGAGGTTGCCTTCCAGAAGGGGTTGAGCCAGCTGGCCAACCCATTCTGGTGATGCCGGCTCGAGGTGGGAGGCCACGATACAACAGCCCCGCGCTCCAAGTTTTTCGCTGGCGGCAAAAATGGATTGGTAGGCGGCGAACAGGCTGAGGGCCTGGCTGCCTCCAGGAACTTCGGCGCCAGCTACGTTCAAGGGAAAGAAGAAAACGGACGAGCTCGTTTCGGGGTGTTGTGAGCCGCCGGGAGCCGGACTCGTCTGGTCGCTGCTCATCACGCCGATTCGAAGCGAACCAGGCAGCATGCGAAGACGATCGCATAGGGCGGCGATACCGTTGGCGTCGAAGTCGGCGAGAACGCCGACGACCAGGTCGGCATTCGCTTTTGGATCGAGCGCCTCGTGTTCCTGTCCCGGGCTGGATTCGCTCGCCACTGGTCAATCCTTCGATTTCGTCCGTAGCTGCGCCATCGTCTCGTCCGCGCTTCCGGTCAGGCCGAGTCCGGCATGACTCATAGAGGGAGAGAGAGGATTCCCATCAGGGGGATGCGCACCCACGCGGGGCGGGCGTTCAGCTCATACAGCACCTCGTAGAACGCCTTATCAGCAATGAAAATATCGAGTAGCTCCTGGAACTCAGCGGTATCCATGGGCAAGAACTCGGCATTCCCGGCGGTTTCCCGATACGCGCGCAAGAATTGCCCGGCGACGGACTGTTCCCAGAGATCAGCCCACGGCTGGAGTCGACCGATGTCCTCAGGGTGGCGCGTCGTATAGTCAATCAAACTGGCGTAGGACGCATAGCCAAACGAGCGCAGCATCCCGGCGACGTCCTTAAGTGGGCATTGTTTGGCGCGGCGCTCTGCTAGCGCGCGGGCCGGTTCGCCTTCGAAGTCTAGAATCACGAAATCACTTTTGACCTTCAGGACTTGCCCCAGGTGGTAATCGCCGTGAATACGAATCCGCTGCGTGCGCACGCGCGCCGACACGAGGTTTCTGAAGTGATCGAGAATGCGTCGCCGTCTGCTCAGCACAGTAGCGGCCACCTCCACCACTTCATCGGGCAAATGCGACACGCGATCTTTCAGCACGTCCAAGACGCGAGTGGCATGTCGATGCAGGTCGGCCAGCAGAACCTCCAGATCAGCCGAGGTCAACGGTTCCGGAGCAAAGGCCGGGTCCGTGTGGGGCGAAGCCAATGCCAAATGCAATTCGGCGGTCCGGCGCCCGAGGGTCGCCGCAGAATCGAGATAAATTCCTACATGGTCTCGGGCAAGCTGCGACGGCGGCTGCTCGGATCGCTTGAGCGCGCCTTCTGGTTCGCTGCTCAGCGGTTCCGGAAATGCGAGCGGGGCGCAGGCCTCGAAATAGCGCTTGAGTTCTTCGAGTGTCCACTTCCAGCCGTCACCTTCATTTGCCACAAGACCCTGCAGCATCGCCAGAGTTGCCGGCTCGGAATCTTTCGCTGATTCGTACTCAATTGAGCCGGCGAAGGATGGAATTCGGTCGAAGGCGGTATGCTCGGTCAGATATCGTCCGATTTCAGCGTCTGGATTCAGACCGGACTCTTGCCTGCGGAATAGTTTGAGGATGAAGCGGTCGCCATAGAGAATGGATGTGTTGCTTTGCTCTGCCGAGCCCCGCCGCACGCGCAGCGGAGCAACGGCGTCCCCGAGGACCTGGCCGAAGGCTTTTCCGGGAATGCCCCGGATCGGTCCATTACGCCCTTTTAGTTCGCCGCCGTTCTGGATGATGGACAGCAATTCCAAGCACGTCCCGTCGTCAAACGCTCCATCGTACAGCAGGCCAGATCCCTGCTCCGACGTAGTCGGAGCGATGATCGCATTGGGTGCCCTCCGGCGCAATTCTTCCGAGGTATCTCCGAAGGCAACGGCGAGAGGCATCAGGTAGCCCTCCGGCTGGCCTTCCTGAAACTGGACCTCAAGGAGCACCAAGGCCGAACGCGATTGATTGAAGGCGGCGCAGTCGACAATGCGCGTCGACTTGATGCGCCGCGACTTTGCCGCGAACCAACGCTGCTTAGGAATGTATTCCGGCAGGCTCACTGTCTCAAGCCGTTCACGACTCACCCCAGCGAAAATACTGTTCCAGCCCTCCGTCGCGTCTAGCGAAACCTGCGGGCCAATATCCAGGTTCGCCTCCGCAGGTTCGCTCCTGCGCTGAAGCTCAAGCCAGAAAAAACTGTAGGGAGCGAGTGCCAGCCGATACGGCTGTTTCTGTATGGGCGGAAATTCGACGTATCCGAGCATCTCCACAGGCACCAGGCCCTCCAGTTTTGACAAATCCAGGTCGAGAGGTTGCGCAAAGCGGGAGAGATTGGCCACACACAAAACCTGCTCGTCCCCATATCGTCGAAGGTAAGCTAGGATCTTCCGGTTTGAGGGGTCAAGAAACTCGATGCTTCCTCTGCCAAACACGGCAAAAAGCTTTCGCAGCGCAATCATGTTGCGCATCCAATTCAGCAGCGAAGAGGGATCGCCCTGCTGGGCTTCGACATTGACTGCCTCGTATCCCCACACAGGATCCATGATCACCGGACTATATAGTCGTGCGGGAGTGGCCGTTGAAAAACCGGCGTTCCGATCGGCGTTCCATTGCATGGGGGTGCGGACGCCGTGGCGGTCACCAAGATAGATGTTGTCCCCCATTCCAATCTCATCGCCGTAGTAGAGGATGGGAGTGCCCGGAAAAGACAGCAGCAGGCTAACGAGCAATTCGATGCGCCTTCGATTATTGTCAACCAGCGGGGCCAGGCGACGTCGGATACCGAGATTGATGCGCATCCGGGGATCGGCGCTATATGCGATATACATGTAGTCGCGCTCGTCGTTTGTCACCATCTCGAGCGTAAGTTCATCGTGATTCCGCAGAAAAAGGGCCCACTGGCAGGTTTCCGGGATGGCGGGTGTTTGAGCGATGATGTCCGTGATGGGAAGGCGGTCTTCCTGGCGCAGGGCCATGAAAATCCGCGGCATCAGCGGGAAATGGAATGCCATGTGGCATTCATCTCCATCGCCAAAATAGGGGCGCACATCGGTGGGCCACTGGTTTGCTTCGGCTAGAAGCGCGCGATTTGAATACTCCGCATCAATCATGCGTCGCAGGGTCTTCATCGCGGCATGCGTTTCCGGGAGATTTTCGCAATTGGTTCCCTCGCGTTCGACGAGGTAGGGGATTGCGTCGACGCGCAGTGCGTCAACTCCCATATCCAGCCAGTGGCGCATCACCTTGAGAATCTCCTCGACGACTCGGGGGTTGTCATAGTTCAAATCGGGCTGATGCGAGAAGAAGCGGTGCCAGTAGAACTGCTTGGCGACCGGATCCCAGGCCCAATTCGACCGCTCTGTGTCGGAAAATATGATGCGCGCGTCTCCGTATTTCTGCTCGGTATCGCTCCAAACATAGAAGTTCCGCTCCTCGGAATGGCGCGGTGCCAGTCGAGCCCTTTGAAACCAGGGATGCTGATCGGATGTGTGATTCAGGACGAGCTCGATTAACACTTGCATGCCCCGGCCATGTGCAGCGTCCAGAACAGCGCGGAAGTCGTACAGTGTACCGTAGGAGGGATGTACGTTCAGATAATCGGAGATGTCGTAGCCGTCATCCTTGAGCGGAGATGGAAAGAAGGGTAATAGCCACAAGCAGGTAACACCGAGATCCTGCAGGTGATCCATTCTTTGCAGCAGGCCGGGAAAGTCGCCGATTCCATCGCCATTGCTGTCTTTGAAGGCGCGGACGTGCAATTCATAAATGATTGCGTCTTTGTACCACAGAGGATCCGGCGCGCTTCCGGGCCGTTTTGTCATGTCTGCGGACCTCAGCCGGTGCTTGGCGGCTCGTGTTGGAAGACCACCATTGCGAGAGGCGGAAGGAGCACGTTCAGCGAGCAAGGCCGGCCGTGAATCGGCAGGGGAACCGTGGACAGGCCCCCGAAGTTCCCCTGGCCGCTGCCGCCGTACAAAGGTGCGTCGCTATTCAGGACTTCCTTCCAAAAGCCATCCTGCGAAATGCCGATCCGGTAATTCTGGCGGACCACTGGCGTGAAATTGTATATAAACAGGAGCTCTTCGCCAGGATTTCGTCCGCGGCGGAGGAAGCTGATGACGCTCCGTTGGAAATCCTTGCAGTCGACCCACTCGAAACCGGCTGGTTCAAAGTCGAGCTCGTTGAGTGCAGCCCGGCCGCGATAAAGAGTATTGAGATCCCGCACCCAGCGCTTTAAGCCAGCGTGCAACCCGCGCTCCAACAAATGCCAATCGAGGCTGCCGTCATGATTCCATTCCGACCACTGTCCGAATTCATCGCCCATAAACAGAAGCTTTTTCCCCGGGTGACCGAACATGAAACCGTAGAGAAGCCGCAGGTTCGCGAATTTTTGCCATTCGTCGCCTGGCATTTTCTGCAGCACAGAGCCTTTGCCGTAAACGACCTCGTCGTGAGAGAGAGGCAAAATGAAATTTTCACTGAAGGCATACAGCAAGCTGAACGTGACTTGATTGTGGTGGTAGCTTCGCAAGATGGGATCCTGGGCCATATAATCGAGCGCGTCATGCATCCAACCCATATTCCACTTGAGACCGAATCCCAGACCGCCGACATACGTCGGTCGCGACACTTGGGGCCAAGCCGTGGATTCTTCGGCGATCATCATGACGTCTGGGAACGCCGCGTAGACACGCTCGTTGAGTGTCCTCAAGAAATGAACGGCATCGAGGTTTTCCTTACCGCCAAAGCGGTTCGGGATCCATTCGCCCGCGCGGCGCCCATAGTCGAGGTATAGCATCGACGCGACCGCATCGACACGAAGACCATCGACGTGGTACTTGTCGAACCAGAACAGCGCGTTGCTGATCAGAAAATTTTGGACTTCGTTCCGCCCATAGTTGAAGACAAAAGTATTCCAGTCCGGATGCTCTCCTTGGCGTGGGTCTGCATGCTCGTAAAGATGCGAGCCATCGAAATAACCAAGACCGGCCTGGTCTTTGGGGAAATGAGCCGGAACCCAATCGAGGATGACACCGATTCCGTGCTGATGAAGGGTGTCGACGAGAAACATGAAATCGGCAGGGGTGCCGAACCTGCCGCTAGGCGCGAAGTAGCCGATCGTTTGATATCCCCATGAACCGTCGAAGGGGTGCTCCATAACCGGAAGAAACTCGACGTGGGTGAAGCCTGCATCATGAACGTATTCAGCCAGAAGAGGCGCCGCCTCGCGGTAAGTCAACCAACGGTTACCGGCTTCGGGCACTCGTCGCCACGAGCCGAGATGCACCTCGTAAATGGAAATCGGCGCATCCAGAGTATTACTGCTTCGCCGGTTGGCCATCCATTGGTCGTCATTCCAGCTATAGCTGTCGAGGTTCCACACACACGAGGCCGTTGCCGGACGGATCTGAGCGGCGAATCCGTAGGGATCGGCCTTGTCCACTTTGTAACCGCGATAGTTCGACTCGATGTGGTATTTGTACAGCGCCGCTTGAATCACGTCGGGCACGAAACTTTCCCAAACGCCAGAGCGGCTCGGATTCATAATGTTTGCCGCTGGATTCCAGTCGTTGAAGTCTCCAATCACCGACACGCTGTTCGCGTTCGGGGCCCAGACAGCAAAGTGAACTCCGCGCTGGCCCTCTCTTTCTCCCAGGTGAGCACCCAGTTTGTCATACACGCGGCTGAGATTGCCCTCGCCAAGCAGGTAGAGATCGAATTCGGTCAGGGCCGAATCCGAATAGGGGGGCGCCAGGTTGTTTCGAGTTTCGTAGCTCATTAACGCACGCCCGCAATTCAAATCAGTTCAGAGGTAATAGTCGAAATCCCGTTCCGTGCGAACCCATCGCCGGACTCGGAAAATGTGCGCCGGCAGACTTTCCGGCACAAGCGCCACATAATTCCGCGATCCCTGCCACAAATAATGGCCTGCGCCGAGCAAATCGTGGACCTGAAATGCATGCTTCGCGTCGACTCCAATCGACTCCAGGTCGAGGTGAATCCAGCTCGCCTGATCATGAAAACAATCTAGATTGACGACGACCAGGATTACATTCGAAAGGTCCGCGGTCGCCTTGCTGTAACAAATTAGCGACGGGTTGTCTGTTTCGTGAAATCGCAGGTTGCGATCGCTCTGCAGTGCGGGATTCTCTCTGCGAATCCGGTTGACCAAAGAGATGAGCCCCTTCAAGCTTTCCGGCGCATCCAGATTGCGGTAGCGCAGTTCGTACTTTTCTGAATTCAGATACTCTTCCCTACCGGTCTGAATGGGAACGTTTTCGCATAGCTCAAAAGCGGGTCCGTAGATCCCATAATTGGCCCCCAGGGTTGCAGCCAGGATGAGCCGAACCATGAACGCAGCTCGTCCGCTTACCTGGAGGAACTCCGTGAGGATATCCGGCGTATTTGGCCAAAGGTTTGGCCTGAAGTACTCGCGCAGTTCGGTTTTTGTCAGCTCGGTAAAATAATCCGTGAGTTCTTCTTTCGTATTGCGCCAGGCGAAATAAGTGTAGGACTGAGAAAAGCCAAGCTTCGCCAGCCGGTGCATCACATGCGGCCGTGTGAAGGCCTCCGCCAGAAACAGCACGTCCGGATGCTGGGACTTGACTTCCCCGATGACCCACTCCCAAAACGAGAAAGGCTTTGTGTGCGGATTGTCGACGCGGAAGAGGCGAACGCCTTGCTCGATCCAGAAATCAAAAACGCTCTTGAGTTCCCGCCACAAAGCTTGCCAGTCGGCAGTCTCGAAGTTCAACGGATAGATGTCGTGATACTTTTTGGGCGGGTTCTCTGCGTACTGTATACCTCCGTCCGGACGTCTGCGGAACCATTCCGGATGTTGGAGCACATAGGGATGGTCGGGCGTGCACTGAAAAGCGATGTCTAGCGCGACCTCAAGTCCGTGCTCTTCGGCTTTGGACACGAACCGCTTGAAGTCTTTCAGTTCGCCAAGTTGGGGGTGAACAGACTTGTGCCCGCCCTCGGCCGAGCCGACGGCCCAGGGACTGCCAGGATCGTCCGACTGAGCGGTTACCGAATTGTTCTTGCCTTTGCGGAAGGTCCTTCCAATCGGGTGAATCGGCGGAAGATAAACGATATCGAAACCCATCGACGCAATATAGGGGAGCCAGGCTTCGCAATCCCGGAGGGTGCCGTGGCGCCCGGCCTCGGGTGAACAAGATCGAGGAAACACCTCGTACCAGGTCGAGAAACGAGCTCTTCCACGGTCGACGACCACCGCTAATTCCTTGTCGTAGCGGCTGGCGAGGTTACGGTCCGGGTAGCGATCCATGAGATTGAACAACTCGCCTTGCAGAACAAGTTCGGCACCCTGAGGTTTGTCCGCAGCGTCTCGGATGCGGCGCGCCCACTGAACGAGGCGCTCGCGGTCCTCGCCCATTGCTCGGTCAGCGGCGCTTTCAATCAGTTCGGCTCCGGTGACCAATTCGACGTGAACGTCCTGCCCTGCCGAGGTCCTCTTTTGCAGATCCCTGCGCCATGTTCGGAACCCGTCGATCCACCCTTCGACCGTACAGTGGTAGCGGCCCAGTTCGTCAACCGTAAACTCGCCGCGCCAGCGATCATTCTCGAGCGGCCACATAGGCGAAGATTGGGGTGCTCTGTTGTCTTTCCAGTAGAGAACGCGACAGGCAACTTGGTCGTGACCGTCGACGAACACATCCGCCTCCACGGTTACCGTTTCGCCTTCAACACGTTTGATAGCGAAGCGGCCGCAATCGATTTCTGGCCAAACGCGCTCGATGGCCACGCGACGGCGTCCGTCGACTGGCTGTTCGGGCATTTGCCTCAAGATCTCTCCTCGTTTGTTGCCAGGGGAAAGCCCCGGGAGAATCAAGCTTGCAATACCGGCCCTGGCGAATCCCCCACTAGTACAGATTTTCCATCCGCTGAATGGGTCACAATTTGATTTACCCCAAGGGGCCTTGATATTCACTGTATGGCCCATCCATCTACAACTCGATGCCTCGTTCTGCTAGCGGCCGCTCAAACCAGCGGAGAATTTCCGGTGGCCTCGCTCCCCACCTGTACGTGCTGATCCCCACGGCTTCAGCTGTCCGTAGAATCCGTCCCCTTGTCCAATCGCCGTCACACATTCTCTCGTTTCCTGATCCAGAAAAGCAATTTGGCGAACGTCCGGGTGATCGTCGAACCCTCAATCGTCATGTTCAGCTCCTTGCGCCGACATGGCTGTGCCCATTTGTAAATAAGAACATCCGTCAGGAACATTCTTCGGGTCCCGTACTCCGCCATCACCCGCACTCCGGGGCACCAAAAGTAAACGATAACCAACGTCGTTTGTGACCGTTCCGCAAAATTGTTCGCTCCTGGCTTTCCGCGTGCTGCTTCTAATGCAGTCTATTGGCGGGAAACGCTACCCGACAGCGCTTTTTCTGGGAGCGCTTCCCAGGAGTTATGAGTATCTCGGAGTCGACGGAGGAGTCGGGTGGTGAACGAGGACATTCTGAGCATGGGTTCTAATCGAAGCTCACAGATCCTAGAAATCACGCGCGGACACGAACAACACCGATTCGAATCGCACTCGAATAACCTTGGCAATCGCATGGCCCCCTGGATCGACTCTCCCATGTGGATGGCCCAAGGGGATGCGATGCGGGAAGCCTGCGAGGTACTCGCCCTGCAGGCAGCCGGCCTGCGGTGGATTGTAAGAACCGCCAGGCGCTCGGAAGGTGCCATGCGAGCCAAGCTCTGGCTGCATATCGACCGAGCCCTCTCGGATCTCGAGAGTATCGAGGCACGGATGGTAAGCAGGCAAGAAAACTCCCACGCTGTTTCTGCTTCCGGCCGCCCGGTCCCGCTCGATGTCAGAACTCAAGTTGAAGAAATTGAAGAAACTTGAACTCATCGAGGTCATCTGCAACTTTTCGTTCAAGAAGAGCACAGAAGTGAAAAATCTGACTGCAAATGCATTAGCTATCTGGGCCGCACTCACCACGTCCGTTTCCGTCGTTTTTAGCCGACGACGACGATGAAGAGGTGTCGCCATTCAAGCCCCGAGGCCAATGACATTCCTTCCCTCAATGCCAAAATGCTCTGCTGCGGCCAGCAGGTGCACGTCATGGGAATACACGACCCGGAATCCCCAGTCGACCGCAGTGGCCAGGTGAATGGCGTCAGCGGCCCGTAGATATACGGCTGCCGGGAGCTTCGCATAGACCTCGGCAATTCGCGAGAACGTTTCCTGATCTGCCGCTAGCCACCGAAAAGCTCCCGCTTCGTGATGCGCCCGGACTTGGCGCAACAAGGCGGCATAAGCGGCTGGCCCGATCGCCCCTTCGCGCAGTTTGCGATGAAACGCCGCAATCATTTCAGCTTGGCCGTGGGCGGCACAGGCCACGTGGTCCGTTGCCGCGAGCGCACGAACTACCTCTGCCCCGGCGTCTGCGTAATAGAGCCGGACGAGGTAGCTCGTATCGAAGTAGATCAAAACACGTCGCGCTCACGCTCTTCACTGATCGTCCGCGTGGAATCCGTTCCGCCGCGGAGATGCTTCCGTTGGGCGAGAAAAGCGCGAGTGAACTTAGGATTGGCAAAGAAGGGCTTGCAGGGCAACGGCGTAGCCGCAACGATCTTGGCGATCAGGCGACCTCGTTCGGTCACAAGAATCTCCCCTTCAGACGCGCGTCGGACCCACCGGCCCGTCGCTTGATGGAGTTCCCGGATCGTGATGGTCTTCATGTGACCCATTGTGACACATTGGTTCGACCCGGTCAAGCCCACCCGCCTCGGGCGGCTCTCTGTTTCGCGTTTACTGCAATACGCCGCCAATGCGGTGGGACACGCATTGTTAATAGGACCCCATCCTGGACGAGATTCGCACGTCATATACGAGATCCGCTGAATCCGACGGGCACACTTTTATCGAATGCAAGCTAGACAGTGCTTGAATTGGGTTGTGGGCCGTCATCGCCCTCGA
Source organism: Candidatus Cybelea sp. (assembly GCA_035622135.1). Lineage (GTDB taxonomy): Bacteria > Acidobacteriota > Terriglobia > Acidiferrales > UBA7541 > Palsa-295. The sequence goes on from DASPVZ010000020.1 coordinate 130,539, forward strand.
CTCGCCCCCGATTGCGGCGTCCAAGGTTTTCTCTCCTGGCCCCATGGCGCGCCCCGGATCCTCGGGGACTATGCTCGCCGAAAATTCATCAAAGCGTATGCACGGCCGCGTGGCGAAGAGACAACCGACAGTGTTAGGCTTTCAAACGTGGAACAGGATTATGCACACGACTACTGCCTTAGCTTATACTTATAAACGAATCGACCCCAGAACCAGACTTTATGACGCTTCCGAAGCTCGCAACTTGAATGATTCGTGCTGGACTCTAGCGTAGTCGTGGTTGTTGTCTGCGGTTGTGTCGAAGGGCGTTTGGTCGGGCTAAGCGTTCGCGCGGCCACGGAATTTGGTATGTTTTCGACAGGACCGCCGCCGCAAACAAAGTGTCGGTCAAAAGCCGCAGGATCTCAGGAGACATCATGCGACGCCCCTATGTTTTGCATTTCTTCACTGCCGCGGCGCTCATATCGCTGCTCGGCCCATTGATCTTGGCGGGATGTAGCGGCCAAGGCGGGACCGCTACCCGGCCTGCGTCTTCGCAGAAGATCAAATACGTGGTTGTAATCTTTCAAGAGAATCGCACGCCCGACAACCTTTTCCATGATTTGCCCGGCGCAGACATTGCCAGCAGTGGAATGAACTCCGCTGGCGAAGCGATACCGCTCACAAGCGTCCCTCTAGCCAATAATTACGACCTCAGCCACACGCACGAGGCGTTTCAAACGATGTATGACGGCGGGAGAATGGACGGCGCCGACAAAGTCACCGTGTCATGCGAGGCGAACGCAGTCGGCTGCCCACCTCCCAACGCTCAGTTCAAATACGTCGATCCCGCGGAGGTTGCATCTTACTTTCAACTCGCCGAACAATATACGTTTGGAGATCGCATGTTCCAAACCAACCAGGGCCCTAGCTTTCCAGCGCATCAATTCATCATCTCGGGGACGTCGGCGCCCACCGCCAGCAGTGATTTGTATGCCGCGGAGAATCCCGTTGTGCCTCGATCCGCTACGTCTACCGGCGAGGACTCGGGATGCAATGCTCCGGTGGGCACGCTGGTGAATATGATCGATCCCACGGGTGTTGAATCATCCAAGATGTACCCCTGTTTTGAACACCCTACGCTAACCGATTTGCTCGACGCGCAAGCGATCGCTTGGCGTTACTACGCACCGTCGGCCGCCGGTCTTTCCATCTGGGTTGGACCGGATGCGATTCAGCATATCCGCTTTGGAGGAGATTGGAACAAGGTCGTTCTCAATCAGACGCAGGTATTGACCGACATTACGAGCGGTCAACTGGCCCAAGTGTCGTGGGTGATTCCGGACGGACAGTCGTCCGACCATGCCGGAAGCAACGACGGCTCAGGACCGTCTTGGGTCGCATCGATTGTCAACGCTATCGGCAACAGCCCGTATTGGCCGAATACCGCAATTTTTATCACCTGGGACGACTGGGGAGGGTGGTATGACCACGTCCCGCCCCCTTCCATCTACAATTCGTATGAGTATGGCTTTCGAGTGCCGCTCATCGTCGTGTCGCCGTATGCGAAACAGGGATATGTTTCGCACTCGACGCATGACTTTGGCAGCATCTTGAAATTCATCGAAGAGGATTTTAGCCTGCCTTCGCTTGGGTACGCCGATGCGCGCGCCGACGATCTGGCCGACTGCTTCAATTTCGCTCAATCGCCGTCGGCTTTCCGAGTCGTCTCTGCAAGACTCGGCCCGGCATATTTCCTGCATGCCACCCGGTCTCCCCTCCCGCCCGACGACGACTAAGCCGGGTCTTTCTCAGCAGTTGATAGACCCCATTTAGGGACGTTCGGCAAATGGGCGTTGGTGTTTCGTTTTCTTGAATGGAAGCCGCCGAGAGGTTAACAAGCCCCCAAGGCAAGGGACAAGCACCGGGCTCGTGTGGGGAAAGTCCGCTGCTCAAAGAACCAAAAACGAGGGCCGATGCTCCGGCTAGGTCTTGTGGCAGGCTGGGCAGTGCTTGGCTTCGTAGTTATCCATGGTCACCTCGAACATGTTGTTGCAGCCGATGCAAACTCGATGGATCTTGACGGCCGCTTTCTCGCTGGGCCCGTGCGGCGGGGCGGAATGCACGGATGGTTCCGGGTGTGCCTCGCTCATGGGCGAATTCTAACACAGCGCGGAGCCGCGCGTTCCCGCCCGTCCATCTCGAGGCCGGCCGGGCCCGAATACCTGTCTAGGAGTTTCGGGCAGCAGGTTTCCGGACAAGTCAGGCCGCTTCGCCCTTTTCGAGCAGCTCAAGCACGGCGGAGACGATTTCCCCGACCAGCACCGGGCGATATAACACTCCGCCGCGCCACCTCTGATCGTTGTGCGGAGAAAACGGAATCGTTTGAGTTCGCGAGGCAACCAAAACGGTTGGAATTCTGGACACGAGCTGTTGCACGCCTGGATCCGCCAGCAGGGCCGCCGTGCCCTCCAGCACAACCGCTGCGGGCCTTTCTCCCTCCGCGATAGCCTGTCCCGCCGCGTCCGCCGTGTCCATCCCGAGCGCACGAACACCCCGTTCGCGGAGCTCGGCGCGGACCGCCGACCGCAGCTTCCAATCCTCGGCGAGTACGAAGACCAGTGGCATCTTGAACTTTACACTGGGCATCTACAGTATATAACTGGCGGCAGGGAAGGTCTTTGGGTACGCAAGTACAAAAGGTCTGTTAGAATCGGACAGGTTGAGGGTAAATGCCCGCACGCCATGGCGTGGTGGGACATGACGAGACGAAAGAAAACCAAATGGTCGATCCTTGCGCTTTGCGCGGGGTTAGCCGTCATTGTCTTCGTGATGCTTGCATCGCGCGGCCAAGGACCGATTGTGCCGGTGGTCAGGATTGGGCACGGCGATCTGAACGCCGTGATCACGAGTAACGGCAAGGTCGAGCCCATTTCACCCTTCATCGCGCACGCCGAGTTCGCCGGCTTTGTCAGCCACGTGTTTGCGTCGGAAGGGCAGGCGGTGCGGCGCGGTCAGACGATCCTTACCCTCGATTCGGCAGACTTATCGAGCCAGCTGGCCCAGGCGCAAGCAGAACTGATCGCTGCCCAAACGGACCTGCGGGATTCCCGGTCGGGCGGACCTCCGGAAACAGTTGCCGACCTAGATGGCGAAATTGAGCAGTCCCGGGTCGAGATTCAGAATCTCGAGCGTATGCACAAACTGCTTCTCGATTTGGTAGCCAAGCAGGCCGCCACCCGGGATGAACTGGCACAGAACGAGGCGAATCTGACCAAGGCGCGTGCGAGACTCCAAACATTCGAAGAAAAGAAGCGCGCCCTCGCGGATAAGGCAAGCGTGAATGTCGAAAGCGCCAGTTTGCGGATTAAGGAAGAACAAGACTTGGTCCAGGCACTCGAGGCGAAGCTGAGGTCGGCGACCGTGGTCGCGCCGGCGGACGGCACGTTGTACTCGCTGCCCGTGAGGGTTGGCGATTACGTGAAAGTCGGCGACTTGCTGGCCGAGATGGCTGATCTCCGGCAGGTGCGCGTGCGCGCCTTTGTCGACGAGCCGGACCTCGGTTCGCTTGAGACCGGCGAAATGGTTCAAGTCACCTGGGATGCCAAACCCGGCCAGATTTGGAACGGCCAGACGGTACAGATTCCGAAGCAGGTCGTCCCCCGGGAAAGCCGAAGCGTCGGCGAGGTACTCTGCTCGGTCGACAATAGCAGCTCGGAACTCCTGCCAAACGTGAACGTCGAAGTGAAGATCACCGTGCGCAAGAGAAAAGATGCTCTCATCGTGCCCCGTGCGGCTGTGCAGTACGACAAGCGGGGTGAGCACTACGTGTTTGTCTTCGATGGGGACAAGGTTCACCGGCGCAACATTTCCGTCGGGATCGCCAGCAGCACAAACTATGAAGTCATCTCCGGTTTGACGCTGGGCGACCGGGTGGCCCTGCCGGCGAACGTAACCTTGCGCAATGGCATGGACGTGCGCGCGGCGGAGGAAAATTGAGGCTTTCCTTTCGCAAACCACTCGTCGCGCTCGGAACCACATTGCTGCTAGCGACGATTTCCTCCCTGGTCGATCGGGCAAGAGCGGTTGCGGGAGTTACCCGAGACTCTGCAGGCGCAGACTGGTCGGCCCTGCTGGAAGCGGCAGAACACCAGTTCGGTAGGGGCAATTATGCCTCGGCCATCGCGGCCTTGCGGTCCGTGATTTCGCAGAATCCGCTCAGTGCCGAGGCTTTCTATTGGCTCGGCCGCTGCTACTTCGAAATCCACGATTACGACAACGCGATTAGCCACGGCGAGAAATCCGTGAGCCTTGAGCCGAACAATTCCGTCTTCAAGCAGTGGCTGGGACGGTCCTATGGGGCAAAGGCCGATCGCGACAAGAGTTTCTTCGCTGCGCGGAAAGCCAAGAAGCAATTTGAGGAGGCGGTCGGGGCGGATCCCTCGAATGTCGACGCGCGGCGCGACCTCGAGCAGTTTTGCCTGGAGGCGCCTTGGATCGTCGGCGGGAGCAACGACGAGGCTCATGCCCAGGCAGTGGCCATCGCCAAGATCGATCCCGAGCAAGGCTTTATGGCGAGCGGAATGTTCGATGAGCAAGCCCTGAACAGACCGGACCTGGCTGAAAACGACTATCGCCAGGCGCTCAGTGCGAAACCTCGGCAGATGGACGATTACTTCGATGTGGCCGCTTTCTTCGAGCGGCGCAACAAGCTGGCCGACATGATGGCGACCCTCGACACGGCCGCGAGGATCAACGCGAATGATCCGCGCTTGATGATCTTCCGCGCCGAAGCCATGGTCATGTCCGGGTCCGACCTTCGGGATGCCGAAGAGTACCTGAAATCGTACCTGGCCAGCACCCCGAACCGTAGCGATTGGCCTCCCCACGCCGCGGCGCGGGAGTGGCTCGGACGCCTCTACGAAGCCCAGGGCAAACGCGCTGAGGCCGCCGAGCAATATCGGGCATCTCTGGAACTCGATCCAAGACGGAAGACGGCGAGAGAGCGTCTTGACAGCCTCGAGAAGTTCGCTCGCTAGGGAAGCACGTAACCACAACGTGACAGGTTGCTATTTTCATCGATGAGGGCGATGCGTTCGACGGCGGCATTCTGGCAGGAGAATCTGGACCTTGCCGTGCAGGCGCTGCGCGCGAACAAGGTGCGCGCAATCCTCACCATGCTAGGCGTTATCATCGGCAGCGCCTGCATCATCCTGGTCGTGACCATTTCGCTCGCCGGCAAGCGCTACATCATCTCGGAAATCGAAGGTGTCGGATCGAATCTGGTCATGGCCGAGATGATCAATTCCGGAGCGGCCCAGAACCTGGTTCTCGCTGACCAAATCACCCCGGCTGACCTGCAGGCCGTCGAGCAGGACATCCCCGAGGTCAAGCAGGCCGCGGGCACGAGCGACATACACCTGACCGTCACGGTGGCCGGCCAGGATCATCCCATCAGCGTGGTCGGGGTCACACAAGGGTTCAACAATGTGCGCCGGCTGGTGATCATCGGCGGCCGGTACTTCGACCAGGACGACATGATGTCGCGAAGCAAGGTTTGCCTGGTTACCGAGCAGCTGGCTGCGACGATGTTTCCCGGTCGAGACCCCTTGGGACAGGATCTTCAGATCGGCGAACTCCACTTCACCGTCATCGGCATGTTTCGCGAGCGCGTTGACACATTCGGACAGACTGAGATCACGCCGGAGTCTGTGCTCGTGCCCTTCTCCTTGATCAAGGAATACACGGGAACCGACTATTTCAAATCCTTCTATGCGCAGGCGGACAAAGCCGACGATGTACCGCTGGTCACCGAGCGCGTGGCCGGGCTATTGGCCTCCCGGCATCGGCCGGATGCCAAGTACCGCGTGCGAAACTTGACCAGCATGCTTTCGGCGGCGCGCAACATCGCGCACGCTCTGACGATTCTCTTGATTCTGGTGGCCCTGATCGCGCTGACCATCAGCGGCATCGGAATCATGAACATCATGCTGGTGACCGTCACCGAGCGCACGCGGGAGATCGGCATCCGCAAGGCCATCGGGGCTCCCCGCGACGCCATCCTGTACCAGTTCCTGGCCGAAGCCGTTCTCATCAGCGGAACGGGCGCGCTGGTCGGGATTGCCATTGGCATCCTTCTGCCCTTGGCTGCCGACTTGATCATCCGCCTTCCGGTCATTGCCGGACTGCTGAGCGACTTCGTTCCGGCCTCGGAGATCAGCATACCCATATCGTGGCTCTCCGTGCTTTTGGCGTTCTTCGTTTCCTGCTCGACAGGCCTCGTATTCGGCTTTCTGCCGGCAAATCGTGCCGCTCGACTCCAGCCCACGGAAGCTCTCCGGTATGAGTAAGCTCGGACGCTCGATTGCCCTCTGCTGGCTAACAGCCGCCCTGGTCCCCGGCGCGCAGGCGCAGAATCCCGAAAGTGGGCACGCCCTTACGCTGCGTGAGGCCGTCACGCTCGCGCTAGAGAACAGTCGAGACCTGCGGCTTGCGCAGGTCCAGTACAGCGTGGCCCAGAACGAGGTGCGGGTCGATCACGCGGCCTTTCTGCCGAACCTATACACCGGAGGCGGGTATGTTTACACCTACGGGTTCCCCTCCGTTCCCGGGGCCGGGCCTCCGGCCGTTTTCCAGCTAGCCTACACGCAATCCCTTTTTAATCCCTGGCTCAAGGGACAGGAGCACGCGGCCGAGGATCGTGCCAAGAGCCAACTGGAGGCCATCGCCCATACTCGGAACGACGTCATGATGCGCACGGCAGGCGTTTATCTTGAACTCGCCGAAGTGCGCCACCTGGAATCTTTGATGAGCACCGATCAGGCGAGCGCGGAGAAAATCCTCGAAGTTACTCGGGAACGCGTCGAGGCGAGCCAAGAGCTTCCGATCGAAGAGACCAAGGCGGAACTGACAGCGGCGCGCATCCGCGAGCGTCTCCTGAAGCTCGAGGATCGCGACGAAATTCTCACCCAGCAGATGCGGGACTTGACTGGGATTCCAGACAGCGAGGCCGTTGTAGTCGAACCCGAGGAGCCCTCCTTTGCAAGCGGGCTCGAGCAAGCACAGATTACCGAGCTGGCTATGGAGAACGACCGCACCGTACAGGAGGCGGAAAACGAGCGCGCCGCCCGCCAGCACCTTTTGAAGGCAGCTCGCCTGAGCTATTGGCCCACGGCGGACCTCGTCGGCCAGTACAGTGTGCTCAGCAAATACAACAATTACAACCTGTTCTACAAAACGTTTTACCGCAACAACTTCAACGCGGGCGTCGAAATTACGATCCCGCTCTTCGCGGCCAAGACGGCCGCGAACGTCGCCTTCGCGAAAAGCGAACTGAACGAAGCCGAAGTGGAACTGAGCAATCGCCGACAAGAGGTCCGCATCGAGTCGCAGCAGTCCTCGCGAGAGTCGCGCGAGCTGGAGGCCAGCAGGGACGTGGCGCGCCTCGACCTCAAGCTTGCCCAGCAGGATGTGGAACTCACACAGGCCAAGCTGGAAGACGGCAAGGCTACACTGCGCGATCTCGAGCAGGCCCGCTTGGTTGAAAGCGACAAATGGATGGCCTTCCTCGACGCCGACCTGGCCTGGCAAAGGAGTCAGCTTAAGATACTCGAGGCGACGGGACAGTTGGCTAAGGTGTTGCAGCAGTGATACTTCGCGCAAAACGGCCGCTTTAGCACTCGGCCGATATCAAGTAAGATAAGCTTTTGAATACTGGTAAAGGTTCGAGGTGAGTTCCTGAGGGGGAACATATATGCTTTCTGCCATGAAGACGCTCTTCCTAAACCCGCCGAGCTTTGAGAAATTCGACGGGGGCGCAGGTTCTCGCTGGCCGGCCACGCGCGAAATCGAATCCTATTGGTATCCAGTTTGGCTTGCCTACCCCGCCGGCATGCTGCCCGGTAGCCGCTTGCTGGACGGCCCTCCGCACCACATCTCGCCCGAGGAAGTAATTGACATCTCGCGGCAATACGAGTTTGTCGTCCTGTTTACGTCCACCGTCGGTTTTCAGAGTGATCTCCGCATGGCCCAGGCCATGAAGGAAAAATCTCCGGATCTGAAGATTGCATTCGTCGGACCACAGGTGCAGATCAAGCCGGCCGAAAGCCTGCTGGCCGGCCCGGACATCGATTTCGTCGTCCGGGGAGAATTCGAGCATGCGGTGGTCGACTACGCACAGGGAAAGCCGATTTCCGAGATTGCCAACGTCAGCTACCGGAAGGACGGCAAGGTAGTCCACAACCCGTCTCGTCCGCCGCTGCAAACTGCCGAGCTCGACGCTCTGCCGTTCGCCACAGAGGTCTACGCCCGCGACCTGACCATCGAAAAATACAACGTGCCGTTCCTGCTCCACCCTTTTGTTTCCTTCTATACCACGCGCGGATGTCCGGCGCTGTGCACGTTCTGCCTCTGGCCTCAGACGCTCTCCGGACACTCTTGGCGCGTGCGCTCGGTCGAAAGCGTTGCGCAGGAGTTCCGCCAGGCGCACAAGATGTTCCCGCAAGCGAAGGAATTCTTCTTTGACGACGATACCTTCAATATCCGCAAGGACCGCGTCCTCGCCCTCTGCAAGGAATTTAGGCCCGTGGGCTTCCGCTGGTCCTGCACCGCGCGCGTCCACAGCGACTACGAAACGCTGAAGGCCATGGCCGATTCGGGTTGCCGGCTCCTGATCGTCGGATTCGAATCCGGAGATCCACAGATCCTGAAGAACATCAAGAAGGGCGCCACGGTCGAGATGGGGCACACCTTCGTCAAGAATTGCAAGAAGGTGGGCATTCACGTTCATGGCGACTTCATCATCGGATTGCCGGGCGAGACCAGGGAGACCATCGAGAGGACCATCGAATACGCGAAGGCCCTCGATTGCGAAACCATTCAGGTCTCCATGGCGCACGCCTATCCGGGAACAGAACTGCACGAGCAGGGCGTGCGCGAAGGGTTCTTGGCGACCGAAGCCCTCACCGACTCCCTGGGCCACCAGCTTCCGCACCTGCAGTATCCCGGTCTCACCCGCGAATACATGGTTGACGCGGTCAATCGCTTTTACGACAGCTATTATTTCCGTCCGCGAGTCGCTTGGCGCATCGTCCGTGACGCGCTGTGGGATGGGCACGAGCGCAAGCGGCTGTTCCACGAGGCGGTGGATTTCCTGAAGCTGCGTGCGGACCGTGGGAAGGTCGCGCGCAAGGGCGTCGAAGGGAAGGCACTCGGTCAAGTGCCGTCAATCGGAACGCGCCGGGCCGAAATATCCAGCGATTAGTCCGAGGGGGCAGGCCCCCTGGCTGCTGACCCGCGGTCGAAGACTTTTCCGCAGCTTGCGCCGCACGTTTGCTCGACTCTGGTCAGCGACCGTGCGAGGAGCCACGGAATCGGCGACTTCGGAGGTGCGCCCGGGGTCGGGCGGCCCGCGCCGCTTTCGACTTTGCCCTCCGCGTTCTCTTTTCGCCTCTGGTTTTGCTCGGAGCGCTCTCCTTGACGTACCTGGGCAGCGGATCCTCACGATGGCATGGACGGTAACCCGCGATCTTCTTCTGCTGCTGGCTCTCGGGCCGCTTGTCTACTTTGTGTTTGCGATGATCATCGGTCGTAGCTTTTTCGCTGCTGCCGAAAGGCCCGCCGCCGACTGCTTGCCGTCCTTGAGCATCCTGCGCCCGATTCATGGACTCGACCGCGAAATGTATCAAAACTACGCGAGCTTTTGCAGTCAGGAGTATCCGGACTTCGAAATGTTGTTCTGCGTTTCGGATGAAACCGATCCGGCCATCCCGGCGATCCGCAAGGTGATCGAGGATTTCCCTGAGCGCTCGATTCGCCTGCTGATTGGTTCCGAGCCGCTCGGCGTGAGCGACAAAGTCAACAAGCTCTGCCGAATGGCCAAGGAAGCGCGTCACGAATTGCTGATCGTCGCCGACAGCGATGTTCGCCTCGAACCAGGATTTTTGCGGTCGATTGCGGCGCCATTCGCGGATCCCACACTTGGCGGCACAACCTGTCTCTACCGGGGAATCACCGACGGCTCGCTCGCCGCCGATCTCGAGGCGCTCGGAAACAGCACGGATTTCGCGCCGGGCGTCCTTGCCGCCCGTAGGCTCGCCGGCATCGATTTCATGCTCGGCGCCCTGATGGCCACCACGAAAACGCGCCTCGCGGAGATTGGCGGTTTTGAATCCCTTGTCGAGTTTTTCTCAGACGACTACGAACTCGGCAATCGCATCGCAAAGCACGGCCATCGCATCGAACTGAGCCGCTCGGCGGTTTCGATCGTGTATCCGCGCGAAACGGTTGGGCAGGCGTTCCGCCATCAAACGCGCTGGCATCTGAGCATCAGGCACTCCCGGCCCGGGGCCCATTTTGGACTGATTTTCACGCAAGGACTGGCCTGGACCATTCTAGCCGCGGCCATCTCGCCCTTTCTGTGGATGAAATTGGCCTACGTCGCCGCTTACCTTGTGCTGCGCACGGCGCTCGCGTGGACGGTCGGGGTTTCGGGCATGCACGATGAACTGGTGCGGCGGAAAATCTGGATGCTGCCGCTGCGCGACCTGCTTGCATTCTCTGCCTGGATGACCAGCTTCTTTGGGCAACGCATCGATTGGCGCGGCGAGCAGTTCTACGTCCGCGATCGCCGGCTTGTACGCGCTTCACCGCGACAGTGTTAATCCGCCCAGCGATACATCCACCCTTTTTAGTGAGCCGCGAATGGGGATGACCCCAGGTGACCGGGCCGCTGATAGCGGCACTGCGGTTGCCGCTTCAGCCCAAGGTGCTGGCTATGGCCGGGGCGAAGATCGCCGAGCTCGGTAATGCGCTGAGCGATCACTGTAGGCAGCTGCTCTAAATCGGAAGGGATGGGGGATAGGGTGCGCCCTAACCCTTGGTCCTTTTAGAGTCGTGCACCCACATTTTAATCGAGCTTTGACACAGTCGACATTCGCCGGTAAAGTATCTGAGTTGGACTTCAGCTTCCTCCGCTTTCCCACCGGTTGGGAGGTCGTACAATTGGTAGTACATCAGACTCTGGATCTGATTATCCTGGTTCGAGTCCAGGCCTCCCAGCCAACCCTTTAAGATCTTTGACCCTAGAGGGGATTGAACTACTTCCGCTGGAATCATTGGCGCTGCGCGGCGGCTTTCGCTTTGCCATGGTCCGATACTCAATTCAAAGTGAATGTGAATGTCAGCCCCGACCCCGTCCAGGTGAATGTCGAAGCCGGCGGCGTCGAGGTCGTAAATGGGCTTGGGATCGGGCTGACCTCGATTGCGTAGCTTGTGTTCGTACTTAAGACGCTTGTGGTCGGAAAGTAATAGAAGCCGGTCACATCGGTCGTGGCCGTCGCGACCGTCGTTGTGCCATCCAGGATGCGCACGGTGGCTCCTGAAATCCCGAGGTTGCTCGAGTTCACAACGTAACCTGTGATGGGGTTCGGGACGGTGCCCACGCGCAGGCTGTCGATCAGGCTTTGCACGTCCACGGCCAGCACGGTTGCGGGATTGAACGTCTGGCCCCCGATAGTGCAGGACGCCAGAATGTGCTTGCCAGCCTGCGCGTCGATTTGATACAGGAGCGCACCCAAGACGTTGATGGCGATCCTCGGATCGCCCGCCGCGATGAAGACCTGGGCTACCCAAAGCTTGATGGTCAGCACGTCGGCGAGGCCCGCGCTATCGATGCAACCCGCGGCCGCGAGACTGGCGATTACGTTTGCGATGCTCGAGCTTGTGACCGACACGTTTACGTCTACGGGGACGGAATGGGTCAATGCGCTCGAGGTGCCGGTGATGTTCAGCGTGAACGCAGTCGGTGTGACCGAGGGCTCCAAACTCACGGTCAACGTTGAAGATGCCTTGCCTCCGCTCGGCGTGACCGAAGTCGGACTGAGGGAGGCGGAAACACCGCTGGGCGCAGCCGAGACACTCAGGCCCACCGCCGAGCTAAACCCGTTGAGCGCGCCAGCGGTAACCGTAGAAATCCCCGAGCCGTCCACGTTGACGCTGATTGGAGAGGTGGCGGTCAGCGAGAAGTCCGGTGTGACCACCGTTATCGTCCCTGAGGCGCCGGACAAGGAAGCGTTCGAAGCGTCTGTAACGGTGATGGTTTGATTGCCCGGCGTCTTCAATGTGGCAGAAAACGTCTGTGTAACCGTGCCGGCAGTGAATGTGTAGCTGGCGGGGAGCAAAGCCTGCGGATCCGTTGAGGTGAAATTCACCGTACCAGTGTAGTTCGTCACAACGTTGTTAGAGCTGTCGAGCGGGGTAACGGTGAAGCTGAACGCCGTGCCGGCGTTCACCGATGCGGGCGCGCTTACGGCAAAGTGAGTGGCTGGACTGGTTACGGTTATCGCATTCGATGTTCCCTGAAACCCGTTGACGGTGTCCGTGGCAGTGATCGTCTGGCTGCCTGGCGTCATGAGCGTGGCGCTAAAGACGTGTACGCCGCTATCGGCCGCCGTGAACGTGTAAGTCGACGAGAGGACCGCTGCGGCGTCCGAGCTTGTAAACTGCACGGTCCCCGTATAACTCACCACCGTGTTGTTCGAGCTATCGAGCGCCGTCACCGTGAAACTGAACGGCGTCCCTGCCGTCGCGGACGCCGGGGCGGATACCTCAAAGTGCGTCGCTGGGGACGGGATCCCCACTTTGGCCACGAAGGGGCCGGAAGTTCCGGACGCCTGGACAGCGCCGGGGGTTGTGGGGAATCCCGCAGAGGCAAAACCCGTTAAATAGGCCGAGCCCACCGAATCAACCGCGATGGCCAAACCTATGTCATAGCCGCCGCCCCCCAGGTAGGTCGAATAAAGAAGAGTAGAACCGTCAGCGCTTAACTGCGCCTCGAAGGCGTCCGGAGCGCCGCCAATCGTGGTCTGGAAGGCGCCGGAAGTTGTGGGGAAGTTCGACGACGAGGCCTGCCCGGTAACGTGCGCCGACCCGGTTGAATCCACCGCTATAGCAAAGGCTTGGTCGACACCGTTGCCGCCCAGGTAGGTCGAATAGATCAGACCCGACCCGTTGGGATTGAGTTTGGTCACAAAGCCGTTGTCTGTTCCAGCCAACGTTGTTTGAAAAGCACCTGGCGTCGTCGGGAAGTTGGCTGACTCAGTAAACCCTGCCACATAGGCCGATCCCGCTGAATCCACAGCGATGCCGAGGGCCTGCTCGCTGTAATCGCCGCCCAGGTAAGTCGAATAGACTAAGGCCGTGCCTGTGCCGTTTACCTTCGTGACGAAACCATTCTCATTCGGCGCGGTAGTTTGAAAGGTGGTCTGGAAGGCGCCGGAAGTTGTGGGAAAATCATCTGAAAACGTAAACCCGGTCACGTAGGCCGAACCGGAGGAATCGACGGCAATGGCCCCCGCCGTGTCCTGGGCTGTGCCCCCCAAGAAGCTCGAATAAACCAGAGCGGAGCCGGCTGGATTCAGTTTCGACACGAACACATCTTCACCGCCGCTCAAGCTCGGCTGGAAAGCGCCCGAGGTCGTTGGGAAGTTCGTTGATGTTGTACTCCCGGCGATATAGGCCGACCCTGCGGAATCGACCGCCACGCCCGTGCCACCGTCAGAGCTACTGCCACCGATATAGGTCGAGTAGACCAGGGCCGAGCCGGTCGCGTTGAGCTTCGTCACAAAGGCGTTTCCCGACCCATTAAGGCTTGTTTGGAACGCGCCCGACGTGGTTGGGAAGTTGGTTGACGTTGTAGTCCCCACGACGTACGCCGATCCTGCGGAATCGACCGCTATGCCCGTGCCGCCATCAGAGGCACCGCCGCCGATGTAGGTGGAATAAATGACAGCTGAGCCATCGGCGTTCAGCTTCGTCACCAGGGCGTTTGATTGGCCATTAAGACTCGTTTGGAACGCGCCGGTCGTTGTGAAGCTGCCGAACGAAACACTTCCGGTGACGTACGCGTTCCCGCCGGAATCGACAGCTATGCCGTTCGCGTTAATCAGCGCTGTGCCGCCGAGGTAGGTCGAGTAAACCAGTACGGGATCAATCACCAAGGGCTTGGTTTGATCGTATTCCCCAAGTGTGAACCCTACGCGCCTGCCATCCAGCCGATATCTCGCCGCCACCCCGCTCCGCACCCCGTTTGATTCTTGGTAGGCTACGGGCTTTTCTAGACACACCTCACCGTCTGTGGTTTGCATCACGAGATTGCCGCGCGTGTCGAGGGATACCGCTTTGGCTCCCTCTACACCTAGAGCAATGACACCGGGCTTTCCACCCGCGGCGACAATGAAATCCGACTCGAGTTCCCGTTGGTTGCCGTAGTAGAGAAGGTCCACGCCAGGATAGATCTGACTGTACTTCACGCGAGCATACGTCGGTAGATCGGTACGCCACTTTTGCGGATCGCTGCCGATGAAGTAGTTGCTCTTGCCCAGCAGTTCTTCTACGCCCGAGACCTGCGCCTCCGGGCTAGCGCCCAGAAGTTTCATGCGCAGCACGGCGCCTTTGGTCGGGCGATCTGTGGCCATCGACAATTCGGCAGCTTTTCGCGGTTTCACCCGCGGGCTGGTTAGCGCTAAGACTGTCTCGTTCTGCGTGAGGAACAGGCCGTAGCCGCTACCCCGCGAAATGAATTTCACGCGCGAGTCAGCCTGCCCTTGATTGGCCTCGAAGCTGAGCGCCAACCTGCCGTAAGAGTGCAGAACCGACTGCGGGCCCCCTGGCTGACGGCCCCCGATCGCTGAACGAGCAGGAGAGGATGCGTTGTCATCCCTCCCAGCGGATTGCCAATCCGCTCGCGCCAGGATCCCGCATGCTGCAACGATCGCTATCGCTGCAAGCCAAAGCGTCCGTCCCGGCCGGGTCATAGGTTCCTCCTCGGTTTCCTTCACTATTCAAATAATTCGGAAAAACAAAGCGAAGTGGCTCACAAGGAGCCGGGTGGCTCGCGAAATAGAGAAGAAACTTCGGACCTGCTGAGGACCGGACAGTTGAACAACTGGGCGACCAACCCGCCGACGAAGAGAATAAGTTGAACTTTGCCAGAGACTTAGTTATTCTCCCGGACCAAATCGCGCAGAGCCAGAGGCTAAACCGTGGGCCCAGCTCTCTCGAAGCAGCTCAGCGAGTTTCTCTTCGACTGGAAGGGCGGAGATCGGGAGGCGCTTCAGGCTGTTTTCCCCCCTTGTTTACAGCGAATTACAGCGTCGACCGACCGGCTCGCCAAACTCAACGCGCGGCAAAACCAGATCGTCGAACTGGGCCACCTCACGGGCCTGTCGATCGAAGACACGACGGAATTCCTCGGAGTTTCATCGGCCACCGTGAAGCGCTGCCGGGCCTCGGCCAGCGCTTGGTAGCTGCGCGAGATCAGTTGCGGAGGGAGTCGGCGTGAATCCCGATCAGTGGCGGCAGATCAGGCCCATTCTTGAGTCGGCTCTCGAGCTGCCTCCTGCCAGCCGAAAGACCTTTCTCGACGGCGTGTGCGCGGATCCCTCCCTGCGCCGCGAAATCGATTCGCTGCTGCTCTCCCACGATCAAGCCGACGCAAGTCTGCTGAGTCCCGGCTCCCTCAGCTTGCATTTGGAGCCGGAGGCTTGCTTCCGCCTCTTGCGCGGCAAGCGCATTGGCCACTACGAGATTGTCGAAGAGATCGCCGAGGGGGGAATGGGCGCCGTCTATCGCGCCCTCCGGGCGGACGGACAATACAGGCAGGAGGTCGCGCTGAAGATTGTCCGCGCCGAGCTCGGTGCAGATCTAACCGCCGGCCGTTTCCGCAACGAGCGTCAGATTCTCGCCAGCCTTGACCATCCGAACATCGCGAAGATCCTGGACGGCGGCAGCACACCGGACGGTCTTCCTTACTTTGTTATGGAATTGATCGACGGCTTGCCAATCACCGAGTACTGCGATCAACACAAGCTCGCCATTGACGAGCGCGTGGATATTTTTCGGACGGTTTGCTCGGCCGTACATTACGCCCATCAACATCTAGTCATTCACCGAGACATAAAACCGACCAACATTCTGGTCACCGCGGAAGGCGTGCCCAAGCTCCTGGACTTCGGCATCGCGAAGCTCCTTGACCCCAGTCTGCTTCCCGAAAACGCGACCCTTACTGGCGGTGGGCTTTGGCTGATGACTCCCGAGTATGCCAGCCCGGAACAGCTTCGGGGGAGCGCGATTACCACGGCGACCGATGTCTATTCACTTGGGCTTGTACTTTACGAGATTCTCGCCGGTCATCGGCCCTTCTGTTTCCCGAGCCGCCTGCCCCACGAGGTTGCCCGCACGATCCTGGAATCCGAGCCGGAAAAGCCCAGCTCGGCTGTTCGACGGGCGGAAAAAATCGGGTGTGGCGGCCGGGACACCACCCCGCCGCCCACACCCGAGCTGATCGCTCGCTTACGCGCCACTTCACCCGACAAGCTCGAGCGGCGCCTGGCCGGCGACCTCGACAACGTCGTGATCAAGTCCATTCGTAAGGAGCCGGGGGAGCGCTACAACTCGGTTGAGCAATTCTCGGAAGACATCCGGCGGCATCGGGAAAACCTTCCGGTCATCGCGAGAAGAGACACGGCCGGATACCGGGCCTCACAGTTCGTTAGGCGGCACAAAGCGGGAGTTGCCGCGGCGATCATCGTTTTCGTGGCCGTGATCGGCGGGCTGGGCGCGACCTTGCACGAGGCCCACATTGCACGAGAAGAACGATCCCGCGCGGACGCTCGCTTTGGCGATGTGCGCGCTTTGGCGAATTCGTTGATGTTCGATGTTCACGATTCGATTGAGAACCTGCCGGGTTCAACCCCCGCGCGAAAACTGCTTGTCGAAAGAGCTCTCCGCTACCTCGACAGCCTCTCGCGCGACGCTGCGTCGGACGCGTCGCTACAGCGTGAACTCGCCAGCGCGTACGAGAAGGTTGGCACGGTTCAGGGGAATCCGTTCGGCGCTAACCTGGGCAACACGCTGGGGGCCTTGGAGAGCTATCAGAAAGCTCTGGCGATTCGAGAGTCTTTGGCGAAGCCGAACCCCAGGGACATCGACGCCCAACTGGCGGTGGCACGCAGCCAGCGCTTGATCGGTGCGGTGATGGCCAATCGCGGCGAGCGGGATTGTGTGCACACCCTGCAAGAGTCGCTGGCCATCTCCGAGCGGCTGTCGTCGGTCGCCCCGTCGAACCGAGCGGTGCTCGAAGAGCTAGAGGCCGCTTACTATCTGCTTGCGATCATCGTCGATGGATATGGAGACTATGAGGCTGCGTCGGCGTATTTTGAGAAGCTGTTGCCGATCGCGCAAGAACGCGTGCGTCTGGCTCCTGAAGATCGGACCCTGCGACGCGAGCAGGCACGAGCGGAGGTCAGGCTGGGGGACATCCTCGCCAAGACAGGCTCGCGAAAAGATGGCGCGCTTCATGGTCAACGTGGAATCGAGATTCTGGAATCGTTAGCCACCGATCAAGCGGATGCCGAATCGAGTCGCTGGTTGGGGATGGCGCATTGGATGCTGGGCGACATTCTGCTGCTGGATGGCGACAACACCGGAGCGCTTCGAAGCTATCGGGAAGAGCGTCGGATCGTACAAGGCCTGGCGGCGGCCGACCCTACGAACGCCGTGCTGCAGTACGACGTTGCGTGCGCTTCCGCCCGGGTAGGTAATGCCTGGTCACTGGCCGGCCACGAAACCGCGGGCTTGGATATCGAGAACCAG
Organism: Candidatus Cybelea sp.; assembly: GCA_035622135.1. Classification (GTDB taxonomy): domain Bacteria; phylum Acidobacteriota; class Terriglobia; order Acidiferrales; family UBA7541; genus Palsa-295. Next base: position 148,170 of record DASPVZ010000020.1, read on the forward strand.
GCGGCCAGGATGTTTCGACTGCAACTTGCCCGCGATCCAGCCTATATCGAGCCTCGGCTTTGCCTTGCCTACGCGCTTGTCTGGGCCGGCGAAGCACTGGTCAGACTCGGCAGGAACACAGAAGCACTCCAGAGCTTCCAGAACGCCCTCACCATCTGGATTCCCCTCGCACTTCAGGGAAAGGGAAGCGGCGTCGAAGCTGACCTCGCACTCGTTCACGCAAATATCGGCCGGGTTTTGGTCAAGCTGGACAGGCTGGAGCAAGCCTCCAAGGAGTACCATGCGGCACTCGGGCTCGCCGAACCAATCGCCCTGGCCGACCCTGAAACGCTCGACGCGCAATACGCCCTCGCAGAGACCTACGCGGGTCTTGGCCAACTCGCTGAGATTCGTGCTTCCAATGCTCACTCCGCACTGCAACACCGAATTGCGTGTTGGAGCGATGCGCGAGACTCCTACGAGCGCAGCCTGAACACCTGGCAAAGGATTCCCAATCCAGCTACCAGGACACCGGCTGGTTTTGCATGCGGTAGCAGGAAGGCGGTGGCACGCCAACTCGCCAGGTGCCAGGCGGCACTCGGCCGGTTTGGGCGGCAGCCCGCCGGCGCCGGGCGATGAAGACTCGGTCCGAGAATTGGGCGCAACGTGCCCTGAGTCCCCGACGCACGGATCGCTAAGCGCTCGGCCGGACAAGCGATCGCTGCGCATTCCCGCGACGGGCTCCGCCCGCGCAGCCTTCCCCCTTGCCTTTGCTCCGGCGATGAGCGAGGATCTCGGGCGGACACCGGGATGAAAACGGCGATTACCGTGGTGGCGATGGCGGCCGCCCTGGCGGGCCTCTTTTGGTATCAGTCCAAGGCGCTCGGACCGCTCACCCCCTCGCGCGAGATCGGTATCGTTCTTGCAATCATCGGCTTCCTGCTGTGGGCCGTTGCGCGGATCGAGCTCGGCCGCTCCTTCTCCGTTCGCGCAAAGGCGACCCAGCTGGTCACACGCGGGATCTATTCGAAGATTCGAAATCCCGTTTACGTCTTCGGAACGGTTTTTATAGTGGGGATGATCCTCTGGGCCGCTCGGCCAAAGTGGCTTTTGGCCCTCGTGATCATCGTACCGATGCAAGTCCTTCGAGCGCGGAAGGAGGCGCAGGTTCTCGAAGCGAAGTTCGGCGACGCTTATCGTGCCTACCGCGCGCACACCTGGCTCTAGCGCTTCCCGCGAGGATACCGCGGGGTCACCGGCCGTGCGCGAGGCGTATTTCGTGTGCGATCATTTTTTTGCTTGCGGTTTCAGCGTAAACGTGAGTAGAGTGTGCCTACCAATAGTGTAGCTGTGAGCGGGGCTGTACCACATATAGGCCTCGCGTTGCGCACGAGGGGAGCGAGGCTCGATTGACCTGCATCCTGTCGATTGCCAATCAAAAGGGCGGAGTCGGGAAAACCACCACTTCCATCAACCTCGCTGCCGCAATTGCTCTGAAAAAAAGAAGAACCCTTCTCATCGACCTCGATCCGCAGGCTAACGCGACCATCGCCTTCTTTGAACACGGCGAAAACCTGCCCACCATGTTCGATATTTTCGCCGACCACCCCGTCGAGATGGCCCGGATCATTCGTCCCGCAAAGGACGAGAACCTTTCCGTGGCCCCTTCGCGTTTGGCGCTTGCGCGCCTCGAGCAGCAGCTGGCGGGGCAATTTGACGCGCCCTTTAAATTGAAGGACGCGCTGGCCCCGGTGCTGAAGGATTTCGAGTTCGTCATCATCGACACGCCCCCGGCGCTGGGCATTCTCACCGTCAACGCCCTGGTTGCTTCGACCCACTTGCTTGTGCCGATTCAGGCCGCTTACTTCGCGATCGAGGGCACGGACGATTTGCTCGAGACCTATGCGCGCATTCGCTCGCGTCCGAATCCCGACTTGAAGGTTTTGGGAGTCGTGATCACGCTCTACGACAAGCGCACAAACATCTCGCGCGACACTCATGAACAGATTCGCGCCACTTTTGGGGATGCCCTGTTTAAGACGCGCATCAGCAAGAACGTCCGGCTCGAAGAGAGCCCGGCCTACAAAGAGACGATCTTTGACTACGCGCCGAAATCTTCCGGCGCCGAAGAATACAAGAAACTGGCTCAGGAGGTATTACAACGTGTCCAAGAGGATCGGGTTGCCCGTCACTCTCAAGATGCGGCATGACGCGCACTATGTCGAGACCTTAACGAGTTTCAGCGGCGCGTCCGTCGGGCGAATGATCCCGATCGATAAGATTCGGCCCAATCCGGATCAGCCGCGCAAGAATATCGGCGATGTGCGGGAACTCGCCGAATCGATTCGCCAGAAGGGCGTCCTCGAACCCCTGCTCGTACGCTACATTCCTCGGGAAGATACCTATTACATCATCTCCGGCGAGCGCCGCTATCACGCGTCGAAACTCTCCGGCCTTCAGGAACTCCCCTGCATCGAAAAAATCGCAGATGACGCCGAAACTCTCGAGCTGGCCCTGATCGAAAACTTGCAGCGCAAGGACCTCACCGCTTTCGAAGAGGCGGATGGCTTGCAACGCTTGGCCGACCAGTTCGATTACACTCACGACGACATCGCCAAGAAAATCGGCCGCGCCCGATCTTCGGTGACGGAAACGATGTCGCTGCGCCTGATTCCCGACGATGTGCGCAAGGCCTGCATTGAAAAAGGCATTGTGACGAAATCGCTTTTGCTGCAGGTGGCACGTCAGCCCAGCGAACGGAAGATGCACGAAATGGTGCAGCGCATCGCGCAGGGGGCACTGACGCGCGACCAAGCGCGCCGCGCTCGGCAAGAGGAAACCGCCATCGCGCCGCGCCCGCAGCCTTACCTGTTTACCTACAAGGCCGGCGATGAGTCGTTTACGGCGCGGATCCAGTTCCGCAAGAGCCACGTCAGCCGCGAAGAGCTGGCCTCGACGCTACGCGCCATCCTTCGCGAAATCGAGTCCGGCGCATTTTCGGCCACCTCCGCCGCCTAGCTCAGCTAACGTCCCGAAACTTGGCAGCCTTGCTCTCAGGGCCGGGCAAGGTGTGGCGCTCGCCGATCGGAAACCTTACCTATCTGTTCGGCTCGGCGAACCACGGCTTTGCCAGAAGCGAAGTCAGGCGCGCGCGCTCGTCCGCGCAACCGCATTCCCTTTCCCTTGGCGCGGGACGAGAGGGCTTGCCTGGAAAAGTCGCGCTGGTACTCTACGCACATGGATCTTTCACATCGACAAGCCCAGATTCTCGAAAGGCTCAACCGACAGGGATTCCGGATCGTCGCCTTCCCCATGTATGCGCAATACGTCGGCGTGCGCAAAGGGAACTGCGCGGCGTTGCTCGCGCCTGTCCTGAAGGATAGCTTCACGGTATTTGGCCTGCCGACGTATATGGTCGGCGAAAATCTGAGCGCCCGCGTGAAGCATTCCGATGGCGAATGGTTCGTCTGGAAGAAAGAGCGCCTACCGGCCACGCCGGAGCGCGTGTCGGAACTCGAGCAGTTTTCTTCCGAGCTGACGGCGGCGCTGGGGCCGGCGCTGTAGTCACCCGACGCGGGCGGTGGGTTCGTGCTCAACCGCAAATTTCACCGAGTTCGCTATCGGCGAAAGTTCGTACCCGTCGCCCAGCCGGGAATGCTACACTGAGCGGCCCGCAAAGAGAATCACTGTTCGATGAGCGCATCGCCCGTATCGCCAACCGCGCCGCCTGACCGCACCCGCGTAGCCCCCATCTGGCACACGATTGTCTTTGTGGTTGGCACGATTGGGCTCAGTTTCGGGCAGGCCCACCAATCCCCAAAGATTTCCACGATGAAATTGCCGACGCGGGTGCCGCTGTATCTGGCCATGATGGTTTTCGAGCTGCTCATGCTCGGATACGTGTGGATCGGCGTGCGGCTGGCAGGAAGGCATCTGCGCGACGTGATCGGTGGAAAATGGAGTCGGGCGATCGATTTCTGGCGCGACGTTGTCATCGCCCTGGCGTTTTGGATCGTGGTTCTCGGAATGCTCGTTGTCGTGCGCGTACTGCTCGGCACGAACCCGGCGGGGACCGAGGCCGTTCGCATGCTCATTCCGCGGACCTCTGCAGAAATGGCCGTGTGGGTGCTTCTGGCCGTGACGGCGGGATTCTGTGAAGAGACGGTTTTTCGCGGCTACTTGCAGCGGCAATGCCTGGCGCTTTCTGGCAGAGACGAATTCGCTGTCGCTTTGCAGGCCCTGCTCTTCGGTTCGGCTCACCTTTATCAAGGCTGGAAAAATGCGGTGGCGATCACGATCTACGGCGGTTTGTTCGGTGCGCTGGCTGCGTGGCGAAAGAGCGTTCGTCCGGGCATGATCCAGCACGCATCGCAGGATACATTCTCGGGAATCGTCGGCAGCCTGGCCGCCCGACACCATTATCTGTGACCTGCCCTGCGCCTCGGGCAGGGGCGGTAGGCGTCCTGCGGCGAGAGCGAGATCAGGGTCGGAGGGAAATCTGAGGGTAGTTCCGGGGAAAAGCGGGATTCACGCGGCCGCAACCATTACATCTTATACCGGCCGAGGTCTTCATCGCTCAGGTTCTCGAGCCATTTGCGAAGTTCCTCGTTCGAACTTTTTTCCGAGACCACGCTGGCCATCCTCGAATTCTTCAGCACTTCGTCCTCTACGAAGATCGGGCAATCGAGTCGCAGGGCAAGGGCCAGGGCATCGCTCGGGCGTGAATCCATCGAAAGGGTCTGGCCTTCGCGTTCCATCCAGATCAGCGCGTAAAAGGTATCGTCCTTCAGGTCGGATACAACTACTTTTTGCACGTGGACATTGAGGCCGGTCAGAACATTCTTCAGCAGATCGTGCGTCATCGGGCGAGGCGTTTGGACCTTTTCGATTTCAAGCGCGATGGCGTTGGCTTCGTAGATTCCCACCCAGATAGGCAAAATCCCTGCTCCCTGCGCCTCCTTGAGGACTACCACGGGCATGTTGGTGACCGGGTCCATCATTAAGCCTCGAATCTTAACTTCAACCTCCATGCTCGCCTCCCGTACATCTCGACGAGAACTCGACTTGTTCGCCTACGAGGCTGTTCGGACCCGCATGCGTAACGAGAACCTCGGCGTATTGTCCCAGAATGTTTTCGCGCGTAGAAGTGAAATTTAGCACCCGGTTGCTTGTCGTTCGCCCGCTCCATTGCCCTCGCGTCGCATGGCGGCTGTCGACGAGCACCTCGAATGTCCTCCCCACCAGAAGTGCGTTGTGTTCGATCTGAATCTGCCGCTGACGATCCTGCAGAACTCGAAGCCGGCGGCCTTTTTCTTCTTCCGGTATGACGTCAGTCATGCTGAGCGCGGGCGTATTCGGCCGGGGCGAGTATTTGAACGAGAAAACACCGTCGTAAGCGACCCCATCGAGCAGGGTCACCGTGTCTAGGAAGTCCCTCTCCGTCTCGCCGGGAAAGCCAACGATGATGTCGGTCGAGACGGCGATCGGCCGGCGCGCGCTGCGAATCCAGGAAATCTTTTCCAGATACTCCTCCCGCGTGTACGTGCGGCGCATCGATTTCAGGACTCGCGTCGAACCCGATTGCACGGGGAGATGAATGTGGTCGCAAAGCGCAGGAATTTCATCGATGGCTTCGACGATCGAGCGATGAAAGTCGTTCGGATGCGAGGTGGTGAACCGCACGCGACGGATCCCCGGCACGCTGGCGACCTCGCGCAAGAGATCCACGAAGGTGAATCGACGAGCGGAGGGGTCGCGATAGGAATTGACAGTTTGACCGAGCAACTGGACTTCCGTGTAGCCCGCAGCGGCCAGCCGGCGGACCTCCCACAGGATCGAATCGCTCGCGCGGCTACGCTCGGGCCCGCGCGTGTGCGGCACCACACAATACGCGCAGGAATAATCGCAGCCTTCGATGATCGTAAGATAGGCGCGGAAGGGGTTGTCGCGGCGCGTGATTTCCGTCTCGAAAGTGTCCTCCGTATCGAGATCGAGCCCCATCACGCGGCGCCCGCCTGCCTCGATCTGATCGATCAGCTCGGGCAGCTTGCGGTAGCTCGCCGAGCCGCATACCAGGCTGACCCACGGCGCGCGTTCAAAAATCTCTTCGCCTTCCTGCTGGGCGACACAGCCGAGCACGCCGATCACCTTCTCGCCCGTCCGGGCCGAAGGCTTGAATTCCCCCAGGCGCGAAAAGACCTTCTGCGCCGCTTTTTCGCGGATGCTGCACGTGTTGTAGAGCAAAAGGTCGGCCCGCGCGGCATCGTCCACCGGACGATAGCCGCGTCCCATGAGCACGCCGGCGACCTTTTCTGAGTCGTGGACGTTCATCTGGCAGCCAAACGTCTCGATGTAGAAGGATTTGCTCCCACCGCCCGGCTCGGAGAGCGCTGGCCCGTGAGCTTCGACGGCCGAAGCGGCGAATGGTAGCGGCCCATTGCCCCGGTGGCGCAACGCCTCGATGCTGACGTCGAATCTCTCACTCATGGCGTATGGAGCATTTTAGCATACGGCCCTGGGGAGCCTCGGGCGCTCGGCTCGGAAGCGACAACGACGCTCTCCACCTCCGAATCACATGGTGAGCAGCGCGGCCATCACATCGATGCCGTCCCAAAGATTTTGGATGCGAAGGTTCTCATTAAAGCTGTGCTGGTTATCATCGTGATTAGCTATCGGGACGATAACTGTATGCGTGCCAAGCGTGCGCTCGATCATGTCGAGCGGTACGCTGCCGCCCATGATCGGCATCCTTACGGCGGGCCCGCGCGCGCGCTCGACCGTACGGATCACCTCCTGGGAAATCGGCAGATCCATCGGCGTGCGCACCGAGTTGTAGCCGCCCGGCTCTACCACGACGCGAGCGACCTTCGAGTGAGTTCGCCGCTCCTCGGCGGTCGGTTCGCGATCGACGACGAAAAAGCCCTGCTCGCGGATGTGCCCGATCAACCGCTCGGCGGTCCGCTGGTGGTCCATGCCTTTCACCAATCGCATGTCGATGCTGGCCGTGGCGGTGGACGGGATCACGTTGGAGGCCTGCGCACCCACGTGCCCGCTGGCCATGCCGCGAATGTTGAGCGAGGGGAGGGTAAGCAACTCGGCCAGAGTTCTGGGCGCTCCCTCGCTCGAGCCCAGCCAAAATTCATTGCGGAGCTGGCCGTCGAGAGAGGGGGCTTCGGAAATGGCGCGCCGCTCGGTTTCGCTGAGCGGCTCGACGCCGTCGTAGAAATGGTCGACGAGCACGCGGCCGCTGTCATCCTTCAGGGAGGCGAGCAGGCGGGCCAGCATCATGGCCGGGTTCGGAGCCCAGTTGCCATAGTGCCCGCTGTGCAATTCGACCCGCGGTCCGTAAACCGTAATGTCGACCTCGACGATTCCGCGCGCGCCAAAGGCGATCAAGGGCTGGCCGTTTTGGCTGAGGGGCCCGTCGCAAACGACCCACAGATCGTCCGAGAAGAGCTCCTTGTTTGCGGCCAGGATTCGTCCCAGGTTGATCGACCCGGCTTCCTCTTCGCCTTCAAAAACAAACTTGATGTTCGACTTCATCTTGAGCCCGGAGGCGTGGATGGCATCGAGAGCGGCCATCATGGCTTCCACGGGCGCCTTGTCATCGCCCGCCGCGCGCGCGTAAAGCCGCCATTCCGGGTTGAACGGCGTTCCGGGCGGCGGCAGAGGAATCGCCCTCCCGCCGTCCTCCAGTTTTCCGTCGCGCAACGTAGGGGTGAACGGCGGCGTGGCCCACTGTTTCGGATCGAGCGGCTGGCCGTCGTAGTGGGCGTACAGCACAATCGTTCGACTGGCGCCCGGCGTGCGAATTTCGCCGAACACCACCGGATTGGCGCCGGGGAGGGAGACCAGGCGCGGCGAGAGGCCCCGCCTCGCCATCATCTCTCGGATGGTCTCCGCGTTGCGCTGGATGTTCGGACGGTCGCTTGCCAGATCGGGGATCGCCAGCAGCGCGACGAATTCATCGACAATCTGCCGCTCGTGCCGCTGGCGCCAGCGATCTGCGGCCACTCGGGCTGGATTCGTTTGACCCACAAGCGGAGTTGAACAGGGCCAAAGCACAAAAACCGGCACGGCAAACAGGGCCAGCAACAAACCGCGGGCACGCGATTTCACCAATCCCCTCCTCGCCTACCTCTGGCAAAAGCGCCGCAAGTGTAGCCCGATCGTGGGAGGGTGTCGACGAAGGAGGGGAAAGCTAGAAAACCGATCGCTCTCTCTCGCTGGTGCCCGACTTCGTCCCGCGTGTCGTTTTGGATAACAGCCTGCCTCGAGCCTCCCGTGGGCCACTTTGAATCTGAAGAACCGTGTGGTACGGTTCTAAATTGATGCGGATTTCTACCGGGCCGTAGAATTCTTTTTCGGGGAGACGAAAAATTCAAGGCTTGGCATTGTTTCTTCTTGCCAGCCCGTTCTCGCTTCTTGAGCAAACGAGCTGGGTGGCGCGCGTCGTGCTCGGGATCCTTCTGGTTCTGTCCATCTTCTCCTGGGCTATCATTTTCCAAAAATCGGCTCAGATTGGCGGCATCGACTCGGGAACCAAGCGTTTTCTGCAGATGTTCCGTTCCGGCGCGCTGCCCGATCCGCGGACCCTTCGCGCCGGCGCGGGAGCAACTCCGTTGGTCGCCGTGTACGAGGCCGGGTACCGGGAACTCGAAGCCCAAATGGGAAGCTCCCACGCGCGCGGCGGAGGCACCGCTGTCGGTTCGGTCAAGAACGCAGCAGCCATCGGCGTCGAGATGCAGATCGCCGCGGCCGAGGAAGTTCGCCGGCTTGAGAAGGGTATGTCCTGGCTGGCCACCACAGGGTCCGTCTCTCCCTTTATCGGTTTGTTCGGGACCGTCTGGGGCGTGATGGACGCGTTTTCCGGGCTTGGTGATGCCGGGGCGGCCAGCCTTCGCGCCGTAGCTCCCGGAATCTCCGAGGCGCTAATCACCACGGCGGCCGGTCTTTTCGCCGCCATTCCCGCCGTGATCGCCTATAACCATTACTTGAGCGGGATTCGCAAGCTCGCCACGCGAATGGATAATTTCGCCGCGGAATTCGTGGCCAAGATCGAAACGCTGTACGGCTCGTAGCAGATTCACGATTCGCCATGCCTCAACTGCAACGCGAAACCGGCACCTCTCTATCCGACATCAATATGGTGCCTTTTATCGACGTCGTGCTCGTGTTGCTGATCATTTTTATGATTACCGCCCCGATTCTGCAGTCGGGAATCGACGTCGACGTTCCGAAGACGAGAACGGTAAAAGAATTGACCGAAGCGCGCATGGTGGTGACCATTGATCGGGCCCAGAGAGTCTATCTGAACGATAAGCCGATCAACATTCATGACCTCGGGCCTCAGATTCTGGCCCAGACGCGCGATCCCCGGCATCGCGCGGTGTACGTTCGTTGCGACGAGACCGTGCCGTTCGGCAGCTGGGCGACCGTGGTTGACGCGCTGCGCCAATCCGGTATCCAAAATATTGCCGTGGTCACCCAGCCACTGTCCGAGCGCCCGCGGTAAAATGGACCGAGAGGTCCGCGCCCCTGCTTTGCCAGTGCGAGACCGCAGTCGTAGATCCCGCACTGAGGAGAACGAGCCCCAAGCAAAATGTCAGCGATTGCCGCACAACAGCCAATACCCAGCCTGAAAGGGCCGCTAACCTACTCGATTCTCTTCCACGCGGCTCTGGCCGGCTTGTTGGTCTACTCCGGATATACGCATCGAGGCGCCAATTGGGGTGGGCCCGGCGGGGCGGTAACGGTGGGGCTGGTGGGCAGCGTTCCGGGCATTCCCATGCCGCAGCCTGAGGTGGTGAGTCCCAGTCGCGTCGTCGATGAAACGAAGGGATTGTACAAGACCGAACCGCCTCCCGAGGTCAAACCTTCTCCTCCCCCGCCGGATGTAGTGCCGATCCAGAAATTCAAGCTGAAGCCGCCTCCGCACTACGTGACGCGGCCGTCGAAAGTTCTTGAGAATCCGACTCCGCCCCCGCAAAATGCTGTCCCGTACGGTGGCGGCGGCGCACCCACGGTGCCCTACACCTCCTTCGCCATGGGTGCCGGCAATACAACGCAGGCCGGGCTCGGATTTGGCGGGCCGGGAGGCGGCGATTTCGGGTCCCGATTTCCCTGGTATGTCCAGGCCGTGCAACGGCGCGTCAGCAGCAACTGGCTGCAGTCGACGATCGATCCGACCGTGAGCGTCGCGCCTCGCGTGATTGCGACCTTTGATATCTTGAAGGACGGCACGATCGCCAACGTTCAGATCACGCAATCGAGCGGCAATTACTCGGTCGACAGCTCCGCGCTGCGCGCGATTCGTAATTCGAGCCCGCTCAACCCTCTGCCCGCCGAGTATTCCGGCTCCCGCGTGGGCGTCGAATTCTGGTTTGATTTTCACCGATGAGGATCATGAACAGCCGCGAGATTCAGCCGCAACATTCCGTTCGAACAAGGCCATTTAGAATGAAACGACACATCGCAATTCTCTCCGCGATCGTTTGCCTGCTCTCTCTCTCGAGCGCGCGCCCGTCCTCCGCGCAGGACTGGTTCAAGACGGGCACAGGCCTCGGGGTGTCGAAGGCCAGGATCGCCACGCCGGACTTGGCCCTCGCCGCGGCGAACGCGCAGCCGCTTGAGAAGACATTCCACGACGTGCTGTGGTCCGATTTAGAGTTTTCGGGAATCGTCGATCTGGTGAGCCCGAGCTTTTATCCCCAGGAAATTCCCGGCCAGCCGAGCCAGCTTCGCGCACCGGATTGGTCGAGCGCGCCGGCCAGCGCGAACATGGTTGCTTACGGAACCTTGACCGCCGACGCTTCGAGTCTCGCCGTTTCGGGCTACCTGTCCGACGTGGCCAATCCGGCTGGGCAAATTGTGCTGCAAAAGATCTATCGCGGCAGCCCAACCGATGCGGACGCGCGGCGGCTCGCGCATGAGTTTGCCGACGACATCATTTCGCGCGTCAGCGGCGGACTTCCGGGGATCGCGGAGACCGAAATCACCTACGTGAGCGGGAACAAAGACGCGAAAGAAATCTGGGAGATGGACTATGACGGGGCCAATCCTCGCGAGCTTAGCCATCTGCATTCGATCGCGCTCACTCCGCGCTGGTCGCCGGAAGGTGGGCGCATCGCCTTCACCTGCTATGTTCCGAACCGCGATGGCGTGGTTTCCGCACAGATTTGCATGTATTCGGTGGCTTCGAACCACCTGATTTCGTTCCCGCGGTTTCGCGGAACCAACAGCGCGCCGGCGTGGTCGCCGGACGGGCAGCAGATCGCCTTCATGTCCAGCCAGGGCGGGGATCCCGAGATCTACGTCATGAACGCCGACGGAACGCACTTGCATCGCATCACTTTCGCCGCGGGAGTGAACACCTCGCCGACCTGGAATCCGAAGACGGGCAAGGAAATGGTTTTCGTGAGCGATCGCGGCGGCGATGGCGTGCCCCAGCTGTACGAAATGAATTCCGACGGCACGAATGTCACGAAGATTGACCTCCCCGACATGGGCTACATCGTCGACCCCGCATGGTCACCGAATGGACAATTGGTCGCATTCAGTTGGCGACGACCAGCGGGTAATTACGATATTTATGTGATGGACATTGTGACTCATCAGCTGGTGGAGCTCACAAAGGACGAAGGGCGCAACGAGCGGCCCAGCTGGGCGCCGGACGGACGGCACATCGTGTTTGAGTCGACCCGCACCGGCACTCGCCAGATTTGGTCGATGCTGGCCGATGGCAGCCAGCCGCGCCAGCTGACGTTCCGGGGCGAGAACGAATCCCCGAATTGGTCGCCCCGCTGACCGGCGTGAGGGATGGTCGCGCGGGGCGATTCTGAAGCGAGGTCGGGGCGGTGAGCGCCGGCCGCAGGCGAAGCGCAGCTTGGGTGATCGCCATTCTGGGTTCCTAGGATTCGCTTTGTCGCCTGGTGCGCGAAGCGAGTGATCGGTTGCTTCAAAGTCATTTTTGTGGCCGTAAAAATTATTTCTCAGCGCTCTCGGGAAGGCCCTCCCGACGCGCTGAAGGGAGGCAGTGAATGCAGTCTAGTTCTCTTCGTAAAGTGACGTTGATTCTAGGCTTGTCCTGTCTGCTTGTGTTTGCCGGTTGCAAGAAGAAGGTGGCTACGGCACCTCCAGCCGCTCCGCCGGCTCCTCCGCCGGCGCAACCCACCGTCACGCTCAACGCTTCGCCGACTTCCATCGCCGCCGGGCAGAGCTCGACGCTGTCGTGGTCCTCGACGAATGCGACTGACCTCGACATTCAACCGGGAGTCGGAAAGGTTTCACCGCAGGGATCGACGCCAGTAACTCCAACCGAATCCACGACCTATACGATTACGGCATCGGGTCCCGGCGGCAGCGCAACCGCCACCGCGAGCGTCGCTGTGAGCACCCCTCCGCCGCCAGCAGCACCTGCTCCCAGCCCGAGCATGAGCGAGCTGTTCGACCAGAACGTGCGTGATGCCTTCTTCGACCTCGACAAGTCGGATCTGCGGCCCGACGCGCGTGAGGCGCTCACGAAGGATGCCGAGTTTTTGCGCTCCTATCCGGACATCCGCATCTCGATCGAAGGCCACTGTGACGAGCGCGGATCGACCGAGTACAACCTGGGTCTCGGCGAGCGCCGGGCCGACGCGGCAAAGAATTATCTCGTCTCGCTCGGAATCGCGGCGAACCGAATCGACACGGTCAGCTGGGGGAAAGAGCGACCCTTCTGCACCGAGCACGATGAGAGCTGCTGGCAGCAGAATCGTCGCGCTCACTTTGTAATGGCCAAGTAGGGAATCGCTGATTCGCTCGGGGCCGGCCGAACCATGGCCTTCAGGACAGAGCGGCGCAGGAATCGACCGTGCGCCGCTCTTCGTTTTCTAATCGCTTGCGAACTTCCGCGTCATTCCGAACGCGCATCGAAAGCACCCGGACATGTGATAATAGTGTTCGTGTTTGTGTTCCCGTATTTGAGCGCGGTGTCGCCATTGGCTCGCCTCTCCGTGAATGTGCAATCGCGCTCGCATCCCAAGTCAGGAGGCACCCCTTTGAACACAAAATGGGTCGTGCTCGCAGTCGTGGCGTTTTCTCTCGGTGCGGCCGGCGGATCGATGTTGTCGCCGCAGCCGGCCGGAGCGGTAAACAAGGACATGGTCCAACTCGAGGAACAGGTCTCGCAGCTCTTGCAGGGCCAGCAGGACCTTCACAGCGCGATTGATGCCAACAGCGCCTCGATCAAGACGCTCGTCCAGCAGCAGGTCGACTCCGTCAATCATCTCGCGACGCAGATGAGTTCGTTGCAGAGCGCGCTGCAGGAAGTTCAGGCCAATAGCGGCTCGAAGATCGATACGATTACGCAACAGACCCAGGGCCTCTCCGACAATCTGCAGGACGTTCAGGCGCGGGTGGGGAAGCTTGCGCAGCAACTGACCGACATGCAGAACCTGCTGCAGAGTATCGACAGCAAAGTCTCGGGCGCCTCGCCGGCGCCGTCCGCAGCCCCGGGCGGGACACCCGGCGGGAGTCAGGGAACGATGAATCCCGGCGGATCGGGCCCTGCCGGCAACACCCCGAATGCGGGCACGCCAGCCATGCCGCCGATTTCTGCCGACACGCTCTATCAGAACGGGCTGCGCGACTACCAAACGGGCAATTACGATCTCGCGCATCAGGAGTTCACCGATTACATCCGCAACTTTCCGAGCAACGATCTGGCCTCGAATGCGCAGTTCTATCTGGGAGAGATTCTGTACGCCCAGGGCGATTACCAGAAGGCGATCAACGCCTACGACGCCGTGCTGGCCAACTATCCGCACAGCTTCAAGCTGCCGGATTCGCTTCTGAAGAAAGCGATGGCGGAACAGGACTTGTCGATGCGCACCGCGGCGATTCGCGATTATCGCGACGTGATTCACCGTTTTCCGGGATCCGACGCTTCGCGGCGCGCAAGCTCGAGGCTACGGGATCTGGGCGCTTCGACCACCGCTACCACACGCGCTAGATGACCCCCGCCCTGGTTTTTCCGCGTCGGGGCGTTCGGGCCCGAGCCTCGTCCGGACCTGGAATCACGGAACCCGGCCGAGCTCCTCTGCTTGCCGTACCCTCCGCAGTTCACGCCCGCAGATAATCCGGCTCCCATTCGTGAATCATTTTCTTAATGGCCTTCCGGTCGGTTACCTTCTGCTCGAGCACGGTTTGGGCCAGGGAGGGAAGCTGTCGATCGCCGGCAAACCGCAAGGCAACCAGTTGGCTGACGGTGAACTCAGCAATCCGCGGGCGCAGTTCCGGCGCCCAGTGCCGTTCGAGCCGCAGCCGCATCTCCAGGCGAATGACACGGTCCTGGACGGACAAGGCAAACCGGCGCGCATAGAGGGTTCCCAGCAGGAAGGCGAAGGCCAGGACCAGCCCGACCACCGATTCCACCGAGAAGTGTCGCGCGCAACGGTCTATCGACCAGAAAACGTTCAACAGGAACACGGGAAGAACAAAGTAGTGAAAGACGGGAACAATCTTGACGTGGTTCTCGAACGTCTGAGGCTCGCTCATCGTTGGAGCTCCCCTAAGCTGAGGATTTCGCACGCGCGCGATTCTAGCAGACGAGCCGCGCGGGAGAGGGGATTCCGTTTCACTTCCAGTTCGCGGTCCGTTCGGCTATACTCCCCGCTCATGATCAACAAAGTGATTCTGGTCGGCCGCCTGGGCCGCGATCCGGAAACCCGCTACACCTCGACCGGTCAGGCCGTTTGCAATTTCACCATGGCCACCGATGAGTCGTTCAAGAGCCGCAGCGGCGAGCGCCAACAGCGCACCGAATGGCACCGCATCGTCTTGTGGGGCAAACTCGCGGAAATCGCCCAGCAGTATCTGAAGAAGGGGCAGCTCGTCTACATCGAGGGCCGGTTGCAGACGCGCCAGTGGGACGATAAGCGCGACGGCTCGAAGAAAACCACAACCGAGATTGTGGCGAACTCCATGAAGATGCTCGGCGGACGCGGCGAAGGAGTTGCTGCCGCTGCCGCCGGAGCGAGCGGCGGTGGCGCCGCCGCACGCATCGACGATTTCGAGTCCGGCCCCGCGCCGGAAGAACCCCAAGCCCCGGGCCCGGAAATCTCCGACGAAGACATCCCCTTCTAGCTCGCCTTCACAACTCGATCAGCTAGTCCTGCGAGGCCACATTTGATCGGGGCGCGGGAAGTGGGCAGAACTACCCTGTGAATCGAGGCCGCTTGGGCGGAGGTGCGGTTCGGGCGAACTAGTGCTGGGCCTGTGCCTGGTCCCTCTTGTGCTGCTCGTTGATGCGCTGGAGGAATTGGTCAAACTTCGGCTGCTGGTCGGGTGTGAGGATGGCCCGAATTCGCGCGCGCCCCTCCTGGCGAAGCTTGTCGTGCTCGGTCAGCATTTGTGCGCGCGTGTCGTCGATGATGGCCCCTATTTTCTGCTGCTGGTCGGGAGTGAGTTGAAGTTCTCGCGTCAAATCATTCACGACCTGCGCGCGCGGTGGGGGTCCTTGTCGGGGAACCTGGTGCCCCCAAACGCGCTCACCCCACAAATGATTTCCCACCCCGCCCACGAGCAGCCCGAGCAGGAACACCACAAATACGAGTCCGGCGGCTTCGCGCCTGGTTTTGCTTCGGTTTCCTGTGCTAGTGGCTTCCATGTTCTGTTTCCGCAACCATCAGCAGCATGTCGTCGCGCGTGGCGGGAATCCGATCGGCGTCCGTTGTGAACAGGTCGCGCACTTCGGCAGAGCGAACCAATGCGACATTCGGCGCGGGCGGCCTCTGGTGCTGCGCCACCTCAACCGTCACCATCACCAGCAGGGCCAGCGTCGCCGTAGCGGCAAAACGCCAGGCCAGCGAAATGAACAGCTGCCACAGCCCTCGCGCCTCCCGCCCAGTTTCCAGCTCGCTTCGAATGCGCGCCATCACCACACGGGGAAAAGCCGGACCGGGATCGGGCGCGACCTCCGCCAATTGCAACAGCCGCACGCTGGCCCGAGCGTCTTCTAGAGCCGCGCCGCACAGCTCACAGCGCTGCAAGTGCTCGGCCAATTCCCTGGCATCCGCACCAGAGAGGTGTCCGCCAAGATAGTCCTCGAGCTTGGCCTCGTACTCCAAGCACGCTCCTCTATTGGCTTCCGCGTTCATAACGTGGTCTTCCTTTCCCCCGCCCCTGGGGAATTCACTGCTGAACCTCTTGCCCGAATCCGCCTGCGATAGTGGTCCATGATCCGACCGCGCGCGCGAAACAGCCGGACCTTGACCGTGTTGACGTTGAGATCGAGTATCTCGGCCAACTCCTCGACAGAAAAACCCTCCACCTCTTTCAGCAAGAGCAACTGGCGATCCTGATCGGGCAGCGTGGCCAGCATGCGGTCGAGCAGGTCCCTTGCCTCGGCCCGGTCGCTCGGTGCCTCCGCCGGGCGGCCCCGCGAAACGATGCCGTCTAGTCGCGAGACTTGCTCATCCGACAGGTCCGATTCGTACACGAGCGGCCGAACCTTCTTCTTGCGCAGGTAATCCCAGCATTCGTTGACCGAAATCTTGTACAGCCAGGTCGAAAACGCCGAGCGCTGGTCAAAACGCCTCAGCGAAACAAACGCCTTGAGAAAAACCTGCTGCGCGACGTCCTCGACATCCTCTCGCCTGCGCAGAATTCCGTTCACCAGCGCGAACACCCGCTGCTGGTGCCGCCGGACGAGTTCTTCAAAGGCCGCCTCGCTGCCGCCCTGGGCCTGCCGAACAAGGTCGCGGTCCTGCTCGGCCCTGCTCTGCCGAGTGAGCGGAGCCGCGATTGCTGCAGCCTGTGCTGCCACGCTCTTTGGGACGTTGCTCATCCTGTTTTGGTTACATTCCGCTGGTTTTCGGTGTGTCGCGAGATTAGTCTTGCAGGTGTCGGTACTTTTTGCAACAATAGCCGCCATGATAATCGGAGACCGCATTCGCCTGCTGCGTGAAACAAAGAAACTATCCCAGGGTGATATCGAGAAGCGCACTGGGCTTCTTCGCTGTTACATCTCTCGTGTCGAGAACGGTCATACGGTTCCGGCGATCGAGACCCTCGAAAAGCTGGCGCGGGCAATGGAAGTTCCTCTCTACCAGCTCTTCTATGATGGCGAAGAACCCCCCGAGCTTCCCAACCTTCCCAAACGGAAGAGTGCCGATGATATCGCCTGGGGAAGTTCGGGCAAGGATGCGCGCACCCTGGGCCGCTTTCGCCGACTACTGGGTCGCATAGACGAGCCAAACCGGCGCCTTCTGATGTACATGGCCCAGAAAATGGCGCACCGTCCGTAACGCGTTTCGCCCGGCCCCCCAAGCCGCACCCAACCGTCCTTCTCGGCGGTAGAATCGCAGTGGAGGTGCCTCTGAGCGTGTGCCCCTGCCGCCTCCCGTCCCTTGTCCCAACCGATCCTTCCCTCATTCCCATTCGATCGTGCTGGGCGGCTTCGAGCTGATATCGTAAACGACCCGGTTCACCCCGGGCACTTCGTTGACGATGCGCGAGGAGATTCGCTCAAGTACCTGGCGGGGCAGAGGCGACCAATCGGCCGTCATCGCGTCGATCGAGTCCACGACTCGCACGGCGACTGTGCATCCGTAGGTCCGACCGTCGCCCATCACGCCGACGCTCTGCACGGGCAAGAGCACCGCGAAGGCCTGCCAAACCTTGTCATACAGGCCCGCCGCGCGGATCTCTTCCACAACGATGGCGTCGGCTGCTCGCAGCGTCCCGAGCCTCTCGCGCGTGACTTCGCCCAGCAGGCGAACGGCAAGTCCGGGACCCGGGAAGGGGTGCTTCACCAGGATCTCCTCCGGCAACCGCAGCTCGCGCCCGATCAGCCTGACTTCGTCCTTGAACAACTCGCGCAGGGGTTCGATGAGCGCGAAGGGCATCTTCTCCGGCAGCCCGCCGACATTATGGTGCGACTTGATGACCGCCGACGGTCCTTTTACGGAAATCGATTCGATGACGTCGGGATAGAGCGTGCCCTGCACGAGGAACTTAATGGGCGGGTCGGCTGACTGGCGAACCAGCCTGGCGGCCTCGTCGACAAACACGGAGATGAATTCGGCGCCAATTCGTCTGCGCTTCTCTTCCGGATCGACAACCCCCTTCAGCCGTTCCAGAAATCGATCCGAGGCATCGATGCCGACGACGTTTAGGCCGAGCCGACGGCGCAGCAGGTCGAGGGTGTCGGGATATTCGTTGCGCCGCAGCAGGCCCGTGTCGACGAATATGTTCGTCAGTCGCGCGCCCATGGCGCGATGAACGAGGGCGGCGGCGACCGCCGAGTCCACCCCTCCGCTCAGCGCGCAGATCGCGCGAGCGCCCTCGGTTTGCCGTCCGATCACCTCGATGCTGGAGGCGATGAATCCCGCGCGGTTCCAGTTCCGCCTTGCGCCGCATATTTCAAACACAAAATTCCGCAGAATCTCGGTTCCGCGATCCGTATGGTTCACCTCCGGGTGAAACTCGACGCCGTAGAGCTTCCATCTCCCATTCTCGACTGCGGCCACTGCGTTCTCGGTCTGGCCCGTGATGCGAAATCCTTCCGGCAAACCGACGACGTGGTCCCCGTGACTTTCCCAAACCTTGAGCTGCCGGGGCAGACCCCTGAACAGCAGGGATTCCTCGCCAAGGCCCAGTTGGGCCGGGCCGTACTCGCGGCGCTCCGCTCGCACGACCGTTCCGCCCAACGTGTGCGCCATCCATTGCATGCCGTAACAGATTCCGAGTACCGGCACGTTCAGGCGCAGGACCTCCGGATCGCAAACCGGGGCGCCCGGGTCGTACACCGAACTCGGTCCGCCCGACAGAATGATGCCCACCGGTTCGAAAGCGCGAACTTCGTCCAGGCCTGCCGTGCACGGCAGGATGGCGGAAAACACCTCCTGCTCGCGAATCCGGCGGGCGATCAACTGCGTGTATTGCCCCCCAAAGTCGAGGACCACGATGCCGTGCTTGGTCGCGGCTGCTCCCGCCTGTCGTCTCTCAACCGTTCCGCTCTGTGGTGACAATGGGCTCTCCACGTTCGCGCTATTTCACGACGATGTTGACGAGCTTTTTCGACACGACAATGGTTTTGACCACCTGCTTGCCGTTGAGCAGGATCGCGATGCGCGCATCCTTCAGCGCGAGGTCCACGGTTTCGTCTTCGCTCATTCCGTCATCGACCAAAATCTTCCCGCGCAGCCGCCCGTTGATCTGCACGGGAATTTCAATCTGCTCCTCCTTGGTCAAGTCTTCGCGATATTCCGGCCAGCGTTCACGGGAAAGCCCGCCCGAATTGCCGAGCATCGACCACAGCTCTTCGGCGATATGCGGAGTGATGGGTGAGAGCATCAAGGCAAACATGGCCAGCGCTCGCTTCAGGATCATCGGCGACAAGGTGGTCTCGAGCGGTTCCTGGGCCTGAATGTCGTTCAGCAATTCCATCAGCGACGATACGGAAGTGTTGAAATGCCAGCGCGATTCGAAGTCGTTTGTCACCCGCTTCAGGGTCTGATGCGCTCTGCGCACCACGATCTTTTCCTGCGGGTTCGCCGCCTCTAGATCCGTTTGCCTGGAAAGATCGACGGCAATGTGGCGCAAGCGATCCCCGTGTTTGGCGAAGAGCCGATAAACCTTGTTCAGGAAACGCGCCGAGCCCTCGATCGCTTCCTCGCTCCACTCCAGATCCTTCTCCGGAGGGGCCGCAAAAAGCGTGTACATCCGCCCGGTATCCGCGCCGTATTTTTCGGCCATCTCGACCGCGCCGACCACGTTGCCGCTTGATTTCGACATGGCCACGCCGCCTTTCAGTACCATGCCCTGCGGAAAGAGCCGCGCAATGGGCTCCGCGTGGTCGACCAGTCCCAGGTCGCGCATCACCTTGCAGAAAAATCGCGAGTACATCAGGTGCAGGATGGCGTGTTCGATTCCTCCAACGTACTGGTCGATGGGGAACCAGTAGCGGACGATCTGCTTGTCGAACGGCGCGCCATCATTTCTCGGATCGGTGTAGCGATAGAAATACCAGGAGGAATCGACGAACGTGTCCATCGTGTCGGTTTCACGACGGGCCGGACCACCACAACGCGGACAGGTCGTGTTCACGAACTGCGGATCGGCGGCCAGCGGCGATTGGCCCTGGCCGGTCAGCTTCACGTTTTCCGGCAAGCGGACAGGCAGCTGGTCATCCGGCACCGCAACGATGCCGTCCGTCGGGCAGTAAATCACCGGAATCGGCGTGCCCCAATACCGCTGGCGGGAGATGCCCCAATCCTTCAGACGGTATGTCGTTTCAGCGCGACCGAAACCCTGGGCCCGGGCGTGCCCGGTCATGCAAGCGATGGCCTCCTCCGAGGTCAGCCCCGTGTACGGGCCTGAATTCACGACCCGGCCGAATTCGGTGTAGGCTTCGGTCAGCTGCTCGGGACGGAGCGGAGCACCCTCAACGGGCTGGATCACGATCTTGAGCGGCAGGTGGTATTTTTCAGCGAACTCGTAATCGCGCTCGTCATGCGCGGGAACGGCCATCACCGCTCCCGTGCCGTATTCGGCTAGCACAAAATTCGCCACCCAGATGGGCACGTGCTCGCCCGAAAATGGATTGACGGCAAACCGCCCCGTAAAAAACCCCTCCTTTTCCGCCGTAGCAATGTCCGCCGCTTTCGTGCTCTGCTGGCGCATGGCTTTGAGCTGAGTTTCCATCGCTGCTCGGCCCGGCACGCCACCGAGCAGCCGCTCGAGCTCTGTATGCCCGGCCGAGAGCACGAGCGCCGAAACGCCGTAAATCGTGTCGATGCGCGTGGTGAACACTTCGAAGGCCAGGCCATCCTTGTTCGCTACGTCGAACCGCACGCGGGCGCCGTGCGACTTGCCGATCCAGTTGCGTTGCATCACCAGCACGCGCTCCGGCCAGCCCCGCTCGAGCAGTTTCATGTCTTCCAGCAACTCGTCCGCATATTGGGTGATGCGCAGAAACCACTGCTCGAGTTCCTTGCTCTCGACGGGCGTTGTTTCGTGACGCCAGCAAAACCCGTTGATGACTTGCTCGTTGGCCAGCACCGTCTGACATTGCGGACACCAGTTCACCTTGCTCCGTTTGCGATACGCGATTCCCTTCTCCAGCATGCGCAGAAAGAGCCACTGGTTCCAACGGTAGTAGTCGGGTTCGCACGTCGATATTTCGCGCCGCCAGTCGTAGCTGAAGCCGAACCGGCGCAGGACGCGCCGGAATTCTTCGATGTTCCGATTCGTCCATTCGCGCGGATGGGTCTGGTTCTTGATCGCCGCGTTTTCGGCAGGCAAACCGAAGGCATCCCAGCCCATGGGGTGCAGCACATTCGAGCCACACATGCGTCTGTAGCGCGCGACGGCGTCGCCGATCGTGTAGTTCCGCATGTGGCCCATGTGCAGAGTGCCAGAAGGATACGGAAGCATCTCGAGCAGATAGAACTTCGCACGCGTGGGGTCGCAATCCTGGGCTTCAAACGCGCCCTCCTCCTCCCACACCCTCTGCCATTTCGCTTCAATCCGCTGGGGATCGTATTCAGGCACTCTTTCACTCATCGTTTCGACTCGCCTGTCCTCGAAAAACGCCCGCGAAACGGTCCCATTATCGCCGCCCCGCCGATCTGACTCCTCGCCTTCTCTTGCCCGCCCGGCCCACTCGCCGTCTCGGCTTCATCCCATCCCGTCCAGTCACCCGAACGGTCTTCCCCACCAGCCTCCATAACCTCGCCACGTTCCGCCGATCGTCGCCCGGCCTGTCGATCGGCGTCTCGGCGATGAAGGCCTTGCCTTGAAGCAGCGGATGATTGAGGAGTCGGCGAAAGGCCTCGAGCCCAATCTTGCCCTTTCCAATGTGCTGGTGCCGATCGACCCGCGAGCCGAGGGGGGTTTTCGAGTCGTTGACGTGAACCAGCGGCACGCGCGCGAGCCCAATCACCTGGTCGATTGCGCGGAGCGCAGCGTCCAAGCCCGCCGGGTTGCGAAGGTCCCAGCCCGACGCGTATAGATGCGCCGTATCGATACATACACCCAAGGGCAAGTCCGGGCACGCGTCCAAAACCGCCTTCAATTCCTCCATTCGTGAACCGACCGAGCTCCCCTGTCCGGCCATGTTCTCGAGCAGAATTTGCAAGTCGCCGAGCTTCAGCCCGCGGGTGGCTTGTCGCAGACCCTGCGCGATCGCGACCACGGCTGCCGCGCTCGTGCCGTCACGGCCGCTTCCCGGATGCGCGACCAGGTAGTCGGCACCCAGAGCGACGGCGCGGATGATCTCCTGATGGAAGGCCTGCAGCGAGCGCGCTCGCAGCACGGGATTAAGCGAGGCTAGATTAATCAGGTAATTGTCGTGAACGACGAGCGGTCCAAAGCCGAGCTCCTTGCGCCGATCGCGGAATCGCTTCGCGTCCGCCTCGGATATTCGCGAACTACCGCGCTCCCACATTCGCGGACTCGCCGAGAAGATCTGCAGTGCGTTTGCGCCAAGGCCTTCGGCCAAATCGAGGGCCCGCACCACGTCGCCCGCAATCGACGTGTGTATGCCAATCCGGATGCTTCCATCCTTCCAAGCAGGAAGTTCAGGTGGTCGAGGGGGTTCGGGGCGGTACTCGTCGGCGGCGTCGTAGGCTAGGCTAGTTCTCTGGTGTTCGTCCGCCATTCCCTGGAGGTTTAGCAGATTATTTTATCGGAATCGACCAGGCCTGCCAACCGAGAACTTGGCTTGCACTTAGCTCCTCCCAAGCGCCCTCGCCTCCCTTTTTCGAGCACACGGCTTCGCGGTGAGGCCGAGGCTAGACCACACTTTTAGTGCTATGATTGCTCGCTGGCCTTGACTGTTTAACCCCTGGGGCGCGGTCGCCAAGTGGCAAGGCAAAGGTCTGCAAAACCTTCATCGGCAGTTCGATTCTGCCCCGCGCCTCCACGCCCCCAAGATGCGGACGGGGTCAGGCCCCTCGCTCTGTCGCAAGCAGCTCCCCACAACTCCCCTTTGCGTCTCGCCGTTTGGCTGAGCTAAACTCGTGAGCTTGTTTCACCCTTGAGGCCCCTTCATGCTCGTCGTCATGCATTCCCATGCAACCGAAGAACAGATTCGCGCCGTGTGCGCGCGAATTGAGTCGCTTGGTTATAAGGCGCTGCCCGTTCCGGGCGCGGGCCGAACAGCCGTCTGTATTACGGGTAACAAGACCGTCGTTGACGTCGGCTCGCTCGAATCGATGGCTGGCGTGGCCGAATGCATTCCGGTTAGCAAGCCCTACAAACTGGTGAGCCGCGATGTCAAGGAGGATAATACGGTTGTCCGCATTCCGACGCCCTCCGGGGAGGTGGCCTTCGGGGGCACCACGCTGGCCATCGTGGGGGGACCGTGCGCCATCGAAACGCGCGAGCAAGCGTTTGAGATTGCGCGGGGGGTCCGAGCAGCTGGCGCACGCTTGTT
This sequence comes from Candidatus Cybelea sp., assembly GCA_035622135.1. Lineage (GTDB taxonomy): Bacteria > Acidobacteriota > Terriglobia > Acidiferrales > UBA7541 > Palsa-295. The sequence goes on from DASPVZ010000020.1 coordinate 171,568, forward strand.
CCGGGGCGGGGCGTACAAGCCACGAACTTCCCCGTACAGTTTTCAGGGGCTAGGCGAACCGGGACTTAGGATCTTGGCCGACGTGCGCGACGAGTTCGGCATGGGCATCGTCACGGAGGCCATCGACAACGAATCGCTTGACTTGGTTGAAAAGTATGCCGACTTGATCCAGATCGGGGCCCGAAACATGCAGAATTTCTCGCTGCTGAAGCGCGCCGGGCGCTCGGAGAAGCCGGTACTGCTCAAACGCGGTATGTCCGCTACGCTGGACGAATTCCTGATGGCGGCCGAGTACGTCATGTCCGAGGGCAATTACAACGTGATTCTCTGTGAGCGCGGCGTCCGCACTTTTTCCGACTTTACCCGCAATACCCTAGATCTCAGCATCATACCGGCTGTGCAGCGGCGTAGCCACTTGCCCATCGTGGTTGACCCCAGCCATGGAACAGGCAAGCGACACAAGGTTTTGCCCCTCTCACGGGCGGCGGTTGCTGTCGGTGCCGACGGCTTGCTGGTTGAGGTTCACCACGATCCCGATCACGCCCTTTCCGACGGGATGCAGTCGATCCTGCCCCATGAATTCGCGCAACTGATTTCCGAAGCCCGCGATATTGCCTCCGTGCTTCAGCGCTCGATCAATTAGACCGAGCCGGCTCCATGCGAAGCGGCTGTACGGCGGCGGTTCGCCGAGGGTCGTTCTGATCACCTCCCGGAAACCCTGCAGCGATTGCGCAGGAAGCAGCAGAGGACGGGGCTACCGGGGGATCGGCCGCCGAAGTACACGGTTTAACCGATAGAAACCCGATCAGGCGTCCTGTAGTTTGATTCCTGCGGGCTTTCAGGTCGGCCGTCGTGCAGACGACTGATCCGGTTCGAGTCTTGAAGCGACGATGTCCTCACTGTCGTAGCCGGGACGTGCATCGCTCTCGCACGCGATTTCTCGAAGGCTGGCTTTCCCTGCTCGGGATGCGGCCATACCGATGCGAGGCATGCACGCGGCGTTTTTACGGGCGTATCGCTTGAAGCATGCGTTCATGCACCTCAAGCCCCCGGGCCGCCGGATTGCTCAGGGGACCCGTCGGCGTCCATCTAAAACCTTTGTCCACTGCAACTTGCATGATTCGAAATCTTTGGGACTGGGCAAGAAAATCGACGGAACCCGAAAATCATGGGAAAGTACTATTGCAATAGGCAGCGATGAGGATTAGGTTTTTTAGATCGAATATTATATGGGAGAAGGACTGTATGGTAGAGAAACGCCGCTGCAAGCGCCTGCCGCTGTCAATTCCGGTCAGAGTCTACGGACGCACCCCGGAAGATCACCCCTTCCGTGAAGTCACAGTCGCGAACGGGGTCAATTTGAACGGCGGCTTGTTGCCCCTGGTTCCCTCGCTCCAAACCGGTCAGAAGCTTCTGCTCGTCAACGGATACACGAACGAGGAGCGCGAAGCGCGCGTAGTATACGTTCGTGGAACCGGACACGGCAAGAACAATGTCGCTATAGAGTTCACGAAACCGAGTGGTGATTTTTGGCACGTATTCACGCCCATGGTCGAGTTGGAACGCGATCGTGTCGGTGTGGCATAGAAAACCACCTGCGTTTGTAAACCTCGTTTCCCTATTCGCGCGCTGAGGGCGTCCTCCTGCCGGAGAGTGCCCCTTCCCGCCCGCACCCCGTTCGTGCGGAGCAAGCAGGCTTTGGCGCAACGGCGACGTCAAGCTCACGACTCGCAGCTCAGCCCTCCCGCCAAGATTCGCTTGTCGCGGCCTCCCCGCGGGAAGTTCCAGTCGCGCACCCGACCGACAACCCTCAGACGATGTGGGCCCCTCGTTCGGCCAGGTAGACTCCGGCTAGAACTACGGCTGTGCCCAAGAGCAAGTGGCCCGAGGGGCGCTCGGACAAGAAGGCCGCCGCGGCCAAAATAACGAGGATCGGCTGAAGATAATTGATTACCGCGACGCGTGAAGGATCCATGTGCCGCAGAGCCCAATAGTAAACCATATAAGCCGCTACGGAGCTGAAAAGGGCCATGTAGAACACTCCGGCCCAACCCTGCCAGGCCACCGCCTTCCAGTCGAGCACGAAAGCTTGCCGGACGGCGATGGGCAGAAAGGCAATGGCTGCGCCGACGCAATTGAACGTGTTAAGGGCAATCACGTCGTAATGGTCGGCCACCCGTTTGGCCAAAACGGTGTAGATGGAAAAGCCGATCGCGGCCCCGAGCGTGATCGAATCACCCCAAAGGACCCTCGCCTGCCCCTGCTGCCCATGCGGGATTTCCAGGACAGCGATTCCGGCGAAGGCCATGGCCATTCCGACCACCTTGCCCGCGGACAGTGATTCGATTCCCATGGCCCGAGCCAGGGCCAGGATCAAGATCGGGTCGAGCGCCACAATGATGGCCGAGTGCGACGGCAGAGTGTAATCGAGGCCCGTGGTGAACAGGCCCTGATTCACGATGACGCCGAAGAAGGTTAGGGCGATCAGAATAGGAATATGCCGCCGCTCGATCGGAACGCGGCGTTTCTGGAAGCAATAAATGGCAAGCATCACGGCGCCGGCGATCTCGAACCGGAAGGCAACCAGAGTAAGCACGTCCAAGTGCTCGAGTGCGACGGAAGTGGCTACGTAATTCACTCCCCACATCAGCAGGACCGCAGAAAGGCCGCACGCCAAAGCGAGCGACGTTGGCCGTTCCGAAGTGGCGCGGGAGGTTTCGGCGAGAGTGGTGTTCAAGTCTGTCGCACCTTCTAGCCGAGGACTTCACGCCGCCGCGTTAGAGATTCGATGCGTTCAATTCGAGGCGTGTAGCCGATTCCCGGTGCGGTCGGGATTTCGATCGTGCCGCGAGGCGAGACTTCGACTTCGGGCTCGATGATGTCCTCGTCCCAATATCTCCGACTCGCTGAAACGTCGCCCGGGAGCGAGAAATTCGGCAGCGTAGACATGGCAATGTTGTGGGCACGCCCGATTCCCGATTCGAGCATCCCGCCGCACCACACGGGAACGGAGTTTTGCTGGCAGAGGTCGTGCAGTCGGCGCGCCGCCATGTGTCCCCCCACGCGTCCGAGCTTGATGTTGATGATGCGGCAGGCGCCCAACTCGATCGCGGCGCGCGCCTGCTCGGTTCCACGGATCGATTCATCGAGGCAAATCGGTGTCTCGAGTTGTCGCTGCAGCGCGACGTGGCCGTACACGTCGTCCCAGCCGAGCGGCTGCTCGATCATAACCAGATAGTACGGGTCCAGCTGTTTGAGCAGCGGCGCGTCTGCCAAAGTATAGGCGGAGTTTGCGTCGACCATCAGGCGGATGCGCGGAAACCGCGCGCGCAGTGCCCGCACTGGCTCGAGCTCGAGTCCGGGTTTGATTTTGATCTTGATGCGCTGATATCCGGCGGCTAGTTCGCGCTCGACCTTGCCCAGCAGTTTTTCGACCGACGGCTGAATGCCGATCGAAACGCCGCAGGGAATCTCGCCGCGCACTCCGCCGAGCAGCTTCGCGAGTGGGACATTCTTCCCCTTGGCTTGGGCATCCCAAATGGCCGTCTCGACACCACCCTTGGCCATATGGTGGCCGCGAATGTGGGCCAGTCTGTCCCAGACTTCCGAGGAAGAGGCAAATTCCCTGCCGCGCAGCACGGGCCAGATGAAATCGCGAATGATGTGCCATGCCGTCTCGACCGTCTCGTAGGAATAAAACGGGTCCTCGCCGGCGGTCGATTCGCCCCATCCCGTTACACCATCGACGTCGGCTTCGACCAGCAGAATCCTCCGGTGCTTCGACGTATCAAAGCTCGTCTGGAACGGTTCAATCAGTTCAAGGTGAATTTCGCGCAGCGTGAGTTTGTTCAGGCGCATGGAGATCGCTTTCGCCGCTCTAGGGCTCCTCAGCTTTCTCAATCCTCATCGAAGGCGGGCAGCTTCAACCCAGCTAGACTGGCAATGGGCTCCAAAATGTAATCGGCGGTCGGGCCTGGCGTTTCTAAGCCCGTGGCCGCGCAGCCCGCACGAAAAAACTTCTGAAATTGATCCCGCGCGCGCGCTTGATGGCGAGCGCCTTCCTCACGATCACTGGCCCTGATCTCCCCGATGTTCGCCGGCAGCGACACTCGCGCCATAGGGCCCGCGAGCGCCGGAGGATTGTCCGCAAGGATGTTCTTGACACGGTCGGAATCGAGCCACCACTCGGCAACGAGCCGGTCGGTCGGCAGACCCGCGTGAAGGGGGCTCTCCGTGAAGCCGTAGCAATTCTGTATGTAGCGACGCGCCACCGCTCCGAGTCGCACCAGATTGAAATACGCGTTCTTGATTTCGAGCGGATCAAACGTCCACTCGACCAGGTGGATGCCACGCTTCAGGGCCTCGTAGCGCTGGAACAATTTCAGCCGACGTCCTACGCCTCGGTCGCGGTAGGCGGCCGCAACCGCCGTCATGTGCGAATGCAGGAAGGGCTGGCCGTCGCGGACGCCCGGCAGGGCCAGCGTGAATCCCACCATTTTTGCCCCATCGAACGCGCCGATGATCTGGCCGCCCGTATGCTGGGCGACGACGAAGATCGTCGAGGGAACTACGACATCCTCGCCCCAAGTGGCCTGCTCGAGCTCGACGCACAGTTCGTATTCGGCGAGTGTGTGGCACAGCCGAACGGCGATTTCCTCGAGCGCTCGATTCTGCTCAGGCATGCCTCCGTCCTGTCTAGACACGAGACTCATGCACTTGCTTTGGCCGCGTTCCATAGCTCTTCCATGCGCTCGCGCGGCAAATCCGCGAACCGACGGCCCTCGGTTGCCGCCCTTGATTCCATCCATTCGAAGCGCCGCTTGAACTTTCGATTCGCCTTTTTCAGGGCGATTTCCGGATCGACGTCCAGGAACCGCGCGAGGTTCACCGCGACAAACAGCAAGTCTCCGATTTCCTCCTCGCGTAATGGTCGCTCCGAGCCAGAGACGGACTCGAGTTCCTTTCTCTCCTCATCGAGCTTTTCGAAAATCCCGGCCAAGCTGTCCCAATCGAATCCGACACGGGAAGCCCGCCGCGTAAGCTGGTCCGCCTCGAGCATGGCCGGCAACGAGCGCGGCACCCCAGCGAAAATCGACGGGGCTCCGGAACCCTGTTTCGCTACCGCGCTATCTGCCCCACTCCCCTCTGCGGCGCGCTCGGCCGCTTTCAGTTCTTCCCACTTCCTCAGCACATCCGCCGACGTAGCGGCCTTCGTCGCGCCGAAAACATGCGGATGGCGTCGAACCATCTTCGTGTACACGGTTTCGATCACGTCGGCGACGTCGAATCGGCCAAGTTCTTCCGCAAGAATCGAATGAAACACAACCTGCAGCAGTAGATCGCCTAGCTCGCCAGCGAACTTCCGCGGATCACCCGACTCCATTGCTTCGAGCACCTCGTACGTCTCTTCGATCAGGAACTTGCGGAGCGATTCATGCGTCTGCTCGCGGTCCCAGGGGCATCCGCGAGGGCCTCGCAGACGTTCCTCGAGAGCCACGAGCCTTGCGAACCAGGCGCCGGCCCTCCGGTCAGCTGGTGTCAAGCGGATATCCGGCCTGGCCCGAGCGCGCCGTTTGCGCGGTGCCGGGCGGGATCTCCGATGGGGTGAGGAAGTTTTTCGGACTGACGCCAAGGCGAGTCTCGTCGCTCCCGAGGTAAGGAAACAATGTAAGTCACGTTGCCCCGATTGACAACTGCCGCCTTGTCTTTCTGTTGCGCCACGATAGTAATGTCCCCTTTTCTCCAAAATAGAAATGTCCCCCTAATACGACTTCCGAAAGGAGGTCGGATTGGGGCGGACAGAGATGAGCCAGGAGGAACTGCGGAGAGTGGAAGTGCTGGCGCGAGTGC
>DASPVZ010000021.1:0-249827 GCA_035622135.1 Candidatus Cybelea sp.
TTGGGCGCCGATCACTTTGATCGGATCGATGTGAACCGCATCCGTCGTTCTCTGGTGCGGCGGCTGGAGCGTCTCGGCCACAAAGTCACATTGGAACCACTTGCCCAAACCGCCTGAGAGCTATTTTCGTAGGAGGAGTGAGGGAGGGTCGAAATGCGCGCCGAGCATTGGCTGTATACGATTCCGTTGCGGTTACGGTCGTTGTTTCGCTGGATGCAGGCGGACCAGGAGTTGGACGAGGAGCTGCGCGACCACCTCAAACGAAAAACCGAGGAATACGTCGCGAGAGGGATCGCACCCAAGGAAGCGCAGCGGCGTGCGCGGCTCGACCTGGGCGGCGTGGAGAAGGTAAAGGAGGAGTGCCGCGACGCGCGCCGCGTGAACTGGATTCAGGACTTCGTACAGGATCTGCGTTATGGGGCGCGGACGCTGCGCCAGCACTCGGGATTTACTGCGGCGGCGGTGTTGGCGATTGCCTTGGGGGTTGGAATCAATGTGGGAATCTTCTCGGTGCTGAATGGCCTCGCCTTGCGTTTACTCCCGATTCCTCGTGCAGACGAGATCGTAAGCATTAGCCAAGTTCTCCACGGACGGTTTTCCCGCAATGTGCATGGCGAGGGTGGATTGTTTTCTTACCCCGAATACCTGGACTACCGAGAGCACAGTCACGCTTTCGCTGGACTGGCCGCTTATGAACCTTTCGTCGAGGCAACCCTTGCAGGCAGGAGGATGCAGCAGCTCTTGGGCGCGCTTACTTCCTGCAACTATTTTGACGTGCTGAACGCGCATCCCACCCAGGGACGCGGCTTTATCGAGGCGGATTGCGCTGCTCCGGGTGCAAGTCCCGTCGTGGTGATCAGTGACGACTTGTGGCGGGGCGCTCTCGCGGGAGATCCCTCGCTCGTAGGCAAGCGGGTCATCCTGAATCACACATCCTATACGGTGATTGGCATAGCGCCCCCGCGATTTAGAGGTGTCGATGTGGTCCCGTCCTCCTTCTGGGCGCCCCTAACCATGCAAGGAGCTTTGGACCCGGGCACCGGTCCGGGAGGCGATCGTTTAGCGGACGACAACCTGAGCTGGCTGGCAATGCTTGGGCGGGTGCATGCAGGGCTGTCACTGACGCAGGTGCGGGCCGAACTCAATGTCATTGCCGAACGGATTGACGAGCGGCATCCTGGCCGCTTCACGTCGTTGGCAATTTCAAAGGCAACACTTTTCGGCAGGCCGGCGGAGCGGGAGATTCTGGTTCCGATCGCATCCGTGATTCTTGTTGCCTTCGGACTTGTGCTGCTGATTGCCTGCGCGAACGTAAGCAATCTTCTACTTGCCCGTGCTTCGGTGCGCCACAAGGAAATTGCCCTGCGACTGTCCATGGGCGCGAGCCGTGGGCGGCTGTTGCGGCAGTTGCTGACGGAAAGTCTGCTGCTTTCCTTTATCGGGGGCACCCTGGGATCAATGCTCGCGTTCTGGTCATTCGCCGGCATCACGCATTTCGTGACCTCGCGCCTCCCGCACGAGTTTTCCACTCTGGCCGTGAATGTCAATGTGTCGCCTGATTTTCATGTGCTGGCCTATGCGCTCGCATTGACCTTTCTTACTGGAATTGCGTTTGGGCTGGCTCCAGCTTTGAAAAGTTCGCGGCCCGACCTGAACACGGCATTGAAGCAGGACGGCGCGCTTTCAGGTTCCGGCAAAAGAAGCGGGCAGTTCTTGCGCCATGCTTTGATCGGCGGGCAAATCGCCGTGTGTATGATTTTGCTGTTGGCGGCGGGACTTTTGCTGCGAGGCCTGTACCATGCGCAGACTGTCGATCCGGGATTTGAAACGAAGAACGTCGCCTCCGTGTTCTTTAACCTCCAGGGACAAGGCTACGACGATAATCGCGCATTGGCGTTTATGCAAAGTCTGCGAGAGCGCGTTGCGAGCCTTCCTGGCGTAATCGAAATTGCGCAAGCAGAGTGTGCACCGCTGAGCCACGACTTCAGCGCCGACAACTTTACTGTTCCAGGGAGCACAGCCAAAGTTGGAATAGAATACAACCACGTCTCGCCCGAATATTTTTCGGTGGTGGGGATTCCCATCGTGCGCGGCCGCGGCTTTGCACAAGGGGACGCGCGCAACGACGCAGCCGTGGTCGTCGTAACGGAATCAACGGCACGGCGTCTTTGGCCCGGCGACGATCCGATAGGGAAATCATTGCGCGAGGGCGACGGGCACCAGGATACCGTGATTGGAGTGGCCAAGGACGCGCAAGTCTCACATCTCGGCGAACTGGAGACGAACTACCTCTATTTTCCTGCAGGGCCGCGAGACGCCCAACGCGCCTACGTTCTGGTGCATTTCGCAGCAGGAGGCTTCACGGCCTCTGCCAAAGGCGTGCGTGACGCGGTCCAGTCGCTTGATGACGAGATGCCCGTGGAGGTGACCAGACTGGAAGATTACCTCGAGGTTTGGCGAGCGCCCTCGCGGATTGCAGCATCGCTCTCCGGGGCATTGGGTGCCTTAGCCCTACTTCTCGCCTCGATCGGCGTGTATGGAATGGTGTCCTATGCAGTCAGCCGGTCCGCGCGCGAAATCGGTATCCGCATGGCTTTAGGCGCTGACCGCGCCAAAATCATGGGACTTGTGCTTCGGCAGGCAATGCGTCCGGTGGTAATCGGCGCGCTCGTAGGCATGGCGGGATGCGCTGTCGTCTCTTGGGTGTTGTCTAGCCTCCTATTCGGACTCAACGCACACGACCCGATTGCGTTCACTTCCGTTCCGTTGTTCCTGCTGGGTGTGGCCATGCTTGCCTGCTACGTCCCGGCGCGGCGTGCGATGCGTGTCGATCCGATCGTCGCGCTGAGGTACGAGTGATCCATCGTCCCTTTGGGACGACAACGAAAGATGAGAGAACCCCACGGACGCCGAATGATAATCAAGGATTTAAAGCTTCTTTCGTACTAGTAGCGCACCGGGCTTTGGCCCGGCAACGAAGGACGAAAGTAGCAGAAAGGCTCTCACGAAGAATGAAGGACTTACACGGCTACTTTCGAATGAGTAGATCGCAGGAACCGTTTTTCTCTGTTCTCAGTTTTCTCACAAAAAGCAAGGCACGGAATTGAGTGTCGAAGAATCCGAGGTCCCAGAACAGGCGATCACGCAGAATGTCAGTCCGCATGGCGCTCAAGTCATAACGACGCGACGCTGGTACGCGGGCGATCAGCCGCGGCTGTCCGCACAGCGCCCTGATTTCACTCTGACGCCAGAGTCGTCTATTCCGAGCTGCGTTCAAATGGCAGTTTCCGCACCCGCCTGGAATTCAAGGAGGGTTCCGTAGCATGGTGGCTCTCCGAGCGGGAGTTTCCTCGATTTTTCTGATTTTCGCCGCCCTTGCTCAGATTCTTGTGGAGGATCATTGGCCCTCGTGCAATCGCGCTGGCGACAGGAGACGCCGGCGAAGTCATACAGAATTTCGAATACCTGAAGAAACACCCGATAAACATTGAGTAATCTTATGGAGGCGCGGGTGGGAATCGGACTCGGACATGGTCTAGTCCTGCAGATTCAACAGCACGTGTAATCAATTTAAGGCCGACCACAAACCACGTATCGTACAACGAACGTTCAGCGGGGGTCGGGAACAGGCGCGGAGCGAGCATCAGGCCTAAGTCGGCTCGTGTCTTGACCCGATGCGGCACAAAATTTGGCCTGGCCCTCCAGTTCGGGAAATTCCTTGCACAATTCGGCAAGGATCCCAGCGAGATTATCGGAGGCCAGTTTCTGGCCGAGCCTGATCGAATCAGCCATGATGTCGTCCAGATGCGCGATGGCGTGTTGCCCCGCCGGCGTGGCGTAGAAGTCGGTCATCGCCCTGACATCATCAGCAGAAAAATATTTCGCATAGATTTGCACGATCCCCTCCATGAGTTCTGGTTTTTGAAATAGCTGTGCCAACTTGTCCTCATATGCCGCGACAATTTTGTCCCGATGTGGCGTGTCGGGAAGGGAGCGGGTCAGCATGGGTCGCATTGCGTCGAAAGCCGAACGTGCGGAATCCTGGGCTTTTTCGACCGCATGCATAATCTCCAAGAGTCGCAAGATGTCTTCGCGGAGTTGAGGATCGATCGGCTTAGCAGGAGCGGAGTCTTCGCTAGTCGTGCCGAGGGTGAACACGACGTCAATCGTGGTGTCCACCTCAACAGGCTCGCCGTTCAGTAGAGTCGGCTTGTAAATCCATTGACGCACGGCGTCCATCGCTGCCCGCATCAGCAGCGGCGGCCCGGAAACAAACTGCAACGTTTGAACCGCTCCGTCCTTCCCGATGATCGTGTGCAACACAACCGTGCCTTCGATGTGCGCTGTCTTTGCGATTAACGGATAGACGGGCAGGACCTGATGCAGTAAGTTCGCTTGCTGGACACTGCCCCCAACACGAATTCGCTGAGGCTTGGCGGTCGCTTGCTGTGCGGCCGATTGTTCTTGGGCTGAACCGGTGGGAATTGCGACGAAGAAGACGACTAAAGCGAGGGCAAGGCGTTTCACGGTTTGCCTCCCGAACCCAGACTGACGGTACCACATCGGCCCCTCAGTACATAGACTGCGCTCCGGCGCAAACGGCTGGCCAAGCTGTTCGCAGAGGCAAAGATCATTAACGGGCACTCGCACCGATTCCGCGACACGTTCGCGACCACGCTGTTGACGAATGGCTGCTCGATCGAGAACGTGTCGCACCTGCTCGGACATGCCAGCGTGAAGGCGACGCAGAAACACTATTCGCATTGGACAGAGGGCCGCGAGACGATGCTCGAAAGGGAAGTCCGACGCGTCCATCGTACACTAAACGTACAATGAAAACGGCGACTCGCAGAAAACCAGCATAGATATTGATGTTTTTTGGGTAAGGCGCGGGTGGGAATCGAACCCACGCATAAAGGTTTTGCAGACCTCTCCCTTACCGCTTGGGTACCGCGCCAAACCTTCAGTATACCGGAACTTCGAATCTCTGCGACAGGCACAGCCTCGTCGGGTAGTGGGCTACTTAGGAAATGACTGCCTCGAAGCGCCTGCTAACGCTTGCGGCGCCTCACGACCCATACGGCGATGGCCACGACGATAGCGCCAGCTACGACTGACATAGGCATATGCACAAATCATCTCACTTTCTCGCTGCGACCGCATTTGGGATTTTGCGGTCTCCTTTTTGAATTAAGCCGCTCTTTTCACTTTTTCTGATTCCCACAGAGAAACCAGATCGTCTACACTCCAAAGTTTGTCTGTAACGCCAGCAGCCATTGTCGGAGTGACACGCAACGTGCGATGAATCTTAATGAAGTTATAAGCGAAATAATACAGCGCCTCCGGCTCAAAGTAGCCCACTACCCCTCGTCGGAGTCGCGAAGCCGACTTTGCCTTATGGTACCCAAGTACCGTTGAGGTACTCAAGTTGGCGGCTGATAATGCCCTCGATGTCTCCTGACGCGCAGTGCTTGGAACTTGACTGGCTGAGACGCAATGCCGCGGCGGCCTTGCTCGAAGCGAAGAGAATTCGGCGGACGAGAGATCTGTCGATTCAGGAAGACGCCGAACTCAGCCGCGAGAGCTACCGAAGAATCGACGTGCTCATCCGCCACTTGCTGGTCGGGCACGACGGTAGCCCCTGTCCTGCAGGTGACCGCCCGATCGTGAGAAGCCGGGCAGCTCGCTCAGGCTCGAAGACAAAGCCACGCGATCATTAAGGCTCGCCCCCTAGCGACAGCCGACTCTGTGGTCGCACAATTGGGGGGATATCAGCTGAGACCCGCCTCAGTTAGAAACGGATTTGGCCCACAGTGTTTCCTACTTACCGCGCGGGATTTGACCGGAAACCGCCCCACGAAACAGCTCGCGTTCGTTTCTTCGACTCCAGATGAAAGGGCCCCGGCACCAGGAAGGCGCAAGCCTCAGTTGGATGTACTCCGCGTGCGCCGGGTAGTCAAACTCGAACAGCCTCGACCGCCTGAGCCCAGATTAGGAACATCGGAACATCCGAACAATCCTCCTAGCAACAAACCCAGCAAGAAACAGCAAATCAATTCTTCCAGTCGATCAAGTCTCATGGCCCCCCCTCCATCAAAGCAAATAAAAGAAAAAGGATTGCATAGCAAAGCGATCCGTTCGTTGCCCTAGGCCAACCAAGACGGCGCACCAACTTGGCTCGTTTGCCCCAGAATCGTGGGGGGCTGCGCCACACTGCCGTCGCCGCCCTATGGTGTAGTTCATCTCAGGTCGACGCGCTGGCTCCGCATAGTTCATCCCGATCCGCAACGTGCAGCGCGGTCACAGCCGAACCAGGACACCCGGCAGCGTCAGGAAGCGAAAGGGGAGAATGATCGACCTACCTGATGGATCACGCTTACCGCTTAGGGCCAGAGTTAAACCCCGAAACTCAAGCACCGCCGCGAAGAATCGCCTGTATTTTTTGCCAGATTCGCCTGAACTCCGCAAGAGCAATCCTTGTGCTAGTCGGCCGCCCCGGCACTTTTTGTAAAGGAGGGCACAAATGACCGCAAATCTGCTGGAACTGGTACAAGGCTATCTGTCACCCGAGGTAATCTCGAAGATTTCTAAGCTAGTTGGCGAGAGCCCAGAAAACACGAAGGGTGCGCTTGGCACAATTATGCCCAGCCTCACGGCCGCTGCCTGCCATCAGGCGTCGACACCTTCTGGAGCCACTGGGTTGATGAACCTGCTGTCGGCCAACAACCCAAGTTCGCTCTTGGGTAGTTTCGCCAGCTCGCTGAGCGGGGGCACCCAAACAGAAGGCCTGATGAAAACCGGGTCAAATCTCATTGGCGGCTTGCTCGGCAATCGGGCTGACGGCGTTGCTAGCCTTGTGGCCAGCGCGTCGGGAATTCGGCCTTCTTCGGCTTCCACGCTGATGAGTTTGGCTGCACCACTACTGTTCGGCGGGCTCTTGAAGCACGCTTCCGAGACGGGCCTGACCACCTCGGCGTTATCCTCGTTTTTGTCCGGCCACCGCGACGAGGTGTTGCGATCGGTACCCGCCGGTTTGGCAAGCAGGCTCGGAGTGAGCAGCAACACCGAGCTATGTGGAGCTCCCGTTCCGGTGGCTCATCCGATCGTGGTCGAGCAGGCCAGGCGCAGGTCGCCGGCCGCCTGGATATTGCCATTAGCGGCCGTGCTGCTCGGATTTCTCGTCTGGAAGGCCTTTCACCGGCCGATTCTCGCCAGCATAAGCCTGCCTTGCGGCACCACCCTTTCCGTCGAGCGAGGCGGCTTTACCTTCAACCTGGCCACCTTCATGCTGACGGGAACGCCGGCGGACCTGCCGAAACGATTCGTGTTCGATCACCTCAATTTCGAGTCTGCTACCACGCAACTGACTCCGGACTCGAACGTCACCGTGTCGAATCTGGTCAAGATCATGGCCTGCTACCCCAACATGAATGTTCAACTGGAAGGGTATACGGACAGCACCGGTGACCCCCAGTCCAACCAGCAGTTATCCCTGGACCGCGCCAACGCGGTGAAGAACCTGCTCGTACAAGGGGGTATCGATCCAGGAAGAATTACGACCGCCGGCTTTGGCCAGGACAGACCCATCGCTTCTAACGACACAGAAGAAGGGCGGGCCAAGAACCGTCGCACCGAGCTCGTCGTTACGAAGCTCGGGTGATCTGCTCGGCTAGGGAGCATTGCGAAACCAGGATCAGGCTCATGATTTCTGAACCGAGCCGCTCTTTCACTTCGGCCAAGAACGACCTGTGTTCGAAAAGCAACCGATGGCGGCCGGCCGGTTGAGTATCGGACTCGTGCGACGAGTTCTTTAATGCAACAGCGACAAGGAGGCATTCAGTGCACGTAAAAAAATCCGCAAGCCGCAAGCGACGATCACCCGGCTCCCCATTGAAGAGCGGGCAGCTGCGGATGGATCAGCGGCCTCACAAGAAGCGAACACGCAGCTAATTCCAAAGGAGGGAGTCATGGCTTACGAGAAGATTGTGACCGTTTACAACACTGTAGACAAGGCCAAGGAGGCGCTTCGCGTTCTTCAGGCCTCTGGATTCCATCCGGACGAAATCAGTGTGATGGACAGGAATGCACTAGGGAATGCACCGACGCAAGAGGCCGGATTTTGGCGCCGGCTCTTTGGGGGAAACGTATGGGAACATGAGGCCGAGGTTTACTCGCGCACCCTCAAGGAAGGCGGAGCCATACTCTCCTTGCGTGTTCCGCATGAAGAAGTGGCCCGTGCCATGAGCATACTCGATGTGCATGGCCCCGTGGATGTACACGAGAAGGCGGCGTCCTATAACATTCCGATACCCACAACCGCCAAGTCGCTTGTCACGCCGCCAGCGGTCGTCAAAGCTGCGGCCGCCGCGGCCGTGGCGACCACGAGGCTTACGGACCGGGACGAAGTTGTTCGCCTCGCCGAGGAGCAACTCAATGTCGGAAAGCGCTTGTTTGAAATCGGGACGACGCGAATCCGACGGTACGTGATCGAAAAGCCCGTCGAGGCTCAAGTGACCTTGCACGAAGAACACACCGAAGTGGCGCGCCGCGCGATTACCGATCCTGCCTACGTCAAGGATATAGACTGGACGGATCGAATGATCGAGGTCACGGAGACGACCGAGCAGCCTGTGGTGACGAAGACAGCTCGGGTAGCCGAGGAAGTCGTGATCCGGAAAAAAGGGTCGGACCGAGTTGAAACGGTACGGGACACCGTACGGCGCCAGGAACTGGATGTCGAGCGCATCGCTAGGGACAAGGAAACGAGGGCTTGACGATTCTCTGGCCTGCACCCTGGGGCGCAGCGATGCCCCAGGGCCCCGGCGCTGGTGGATCCCCCAGGCCATCGAGCCCACCGGCCGGCGAAACGAGCCTCGTCACTCTGCGGTGCGTGAAAAGGTTTGCAGTAATCGGCCGACTCTGCGCAACGGGTGATCGGTGCGCAAAAGCGGAGCCTCGGACAATCGGTTAGATTTCGCGACGAACTAGCCGCGGGCGTTCGCCTCCTCAGCGGGTACGCTTCAAACCGTGCACCAGCAGGGCGCCCTCGTGACGGAAATCAGCAAGTTGGCGCGCGTCGCGGAACCATCGGCCTGTGTAGATCTCCGGGACGGGGGTCGGGTCGGGAATGCGCTGGTGGGCGACGGCCTCAAATCCTGCGTCACGAAACAGCCCGGCCCATTCCTCCGCCCACAGAAGGCGGGTGGGGACAGCTAACTTCCCGCCCCATTGGTGGCAGTGCGGATTATCCCTGTAGTAGTTGATGATGATCCAGGCAGAGCCGTCTTCGCCCAAGACGCGGCCGATTTCGCGAAGCCCCTTGGCCGGGTCCGGCCAGTAATACGCGGATTCGACCGAGATCGCCCGCGAGAAGAAATTTGCCTCCCAGGGGATTTCGCCCACTTGGCCGACAATAAAGATGAGATTGTCAAAACTGACGCTGGCGGCGCGCGCACGGTGAATCATCTCGTCGGAAAGATCCATGCCGACTACGCGCCCCTGTGGGACGCCCCTGGCGAGCGCGCGCGAAAGCCACCCAGCTCCACAACCCACGTCGAGGATATTTTCGTCTGAGGCCATGCGCATCATCTCGAGCGCGGGCTTCGTAATGGGCCAGTGGTCTTGCTCCATGCCCTCGCCGCGACCGGCCTCGGCCCAGCGGTTGAACTCCTCGCGCAAAGCTTCGTCGGGTTGCGCCATTAGATCACGTTGTATAAGGGCGCCGTAGACAAGGCGAGTCCCCCAAAAACCGTTTTGGCGCGAGGCACGCCGGAAATTGCCTCGTGCAGGCTTGGCAGACGGCGTTCGGTGTGATTCCGTTCATAGCGCTGTGCCGCAGACGCCGCAGAATCGCCCCCCGGCTACCGTCAGCGCACCACAACGGCAGCAGTACCCGGCCGGAGTTGGCCCCCCGATGACCAGGACCTGGGGGCGGGCCTCCGTCGCGCAAGCCCACACCAGCGCGATGATCCAGCCGATTACGGTCCAGCCAAAGAGCAGATTCACAATAAAAATCGCCGTGAAGTCGCGTTTCTTGTGCGCGAGGATCGACGGCAGGAAATACAGGAGAATCGCGGAAAACAGAAACATCATGGCAGCGCTCCCCTCCCTCGACAACGCTCTCGCCCCAGGGTTCACTCCCCGAATTCACCAGCGCAGACCCACATGGTCCTGGCCATCCGGCTATAGGATACGCTCGGACGGTAGGTTTCGTTCCGCGTTCGATGCCGGATCGTCGTTCGCCCGGCAATTCGCCTCACGGCCGGCCGGCGCGGATATAATCCCTTCGACATGCAGAGCGACGCTCAACCCGAGCTGAACGGGCGCGGAGCAGTCAGACCCCACGCTCGCGAAATTGCAGGGCGCAGCCAAGCCGTGCGCAACCACCTGCTGATTTTCGGCCTGTACGCGCTCCTGGGAGTTGTATTCACCTTGCCAGGGTCTCTCTCACCCAGATCCGCGCTACTCGGATATCCGGGTGACAATTTCCAGCACGCCTGGTTCCTGTGGCACTTCGCACGAGCCATCACGAGAGGCCATAACCCCTTCTACACCCGGCTGATCTTCTATCCCGACCGGGTCAATCTTTCCTGGAGCACGACCGACCCGCTGGCCGGGTTTCTGGCTCTCCCGCTGAGCCTCACGGTCGGCCCGGCAGCCGCCTATAACCTCTCGCTGATTCTGCAACTCGTGCTATCGGCATTCTTTGCCCGACTGCTCTGCCTAAGAATTTCGGCAAACGAGAAGGCCGCGTTCATCGGCGGAATTGTCTTCGGGTTCAGCCCGTTTTTGACGGCTCACGCGCTGGGCCACCTGAGCCTGGTGACGGCCTTTCCAATCCCGCTTTTCGCTCTCCTGCTTGACAAGATCTTCACCGAGCGGGATGCCTCTGGAAAACGCGGAATTCTCCTGGGGGTCGCCCTGCTCCTGGCGTCCTTGGCTCACTACAATTACGTGGTGCTTTGCCTGCTGCTGGCCTTTTTTTGGCTCGCTTTTGACCTGCTTTACGACTTCCCTTCCCGGCGGTTCCGCATCGTGCACCAAGTCTCGAAATCGCTGGCTGTAGCCGCGGGAACCTTTGCTTTGGGTTTTGCCCCTCTGCTCTCGATGATGATGGCCGACCGCTCGCAAGTTCCCCCCCCTCGTGGGCTCGGCCACATCGAACAGTTCTCCGCCGACGCGCTCGGGTTTCTGATCCCGAGCTGGAACCACATCCTGCTCGGGGACCTCGCCAAGCGAATGAGACCCGCCATCTTTGTGGCCGGCTTTGAGGGCACGGTGTACATCGGGATGCTCCCATTTCTGCTGGCCGCGATTGGCTTTTGGGTCGGTCGGCGCACGCGGCTTGGGTGGGCGAGGAGAGCTGCGATCCTGGGCGGTGTTTTCTATCTCCTCTCGCTCGGCCCCGAGGTTCGCGTCCTCGGCCATCCGCTTGGACTCCGCGGACCAGCAGCGCTTCTCTACGGCTTGCCCTTCGCCCGATTCTTGTCCGCGCCAGCCCGATTCGACGCCGTGGTCACCTTGTGCCTGGCTATTCTGTGCGCCCTTGGAATGAAATGGATTTTGAAGGAGGCTAGAAGTCGACAACTCGCTATGGTATCGGCGGCAACCGCTCTCCTTATCTGCGATTATCTAACCGTCCCATTCCCCCGATCATCGATCAGCGATCCGGGGGCCCCCTTCCCGGCAAACGATACGCGAGGACAGTCCGCCACGTGCAATTTGCCGGGCGACCTTCGCCACGGCACGCTACTCACGTTCCCGCTGGTCAAAGCCCCTTATTCACTGAGAAGCATGTGGATGCAGGTATCCGATGGCGGACGTTATGCCCTGCTGGATGGTTACCTATCCTACACGCCGGATTCGATTTGGAACGATCGATGGAACATCCGGGTCATTCGTTCGCTGATGTCCCTCGAAGGGCTCGAGCAAGCACCGATCGATATTGCGGCCGATCGGCAGGCCCTGCCGTCCGACATTCGCCGATTGAACCTGGCGGGTGTGGTCATCTTCGATTCGCCAGAGGGCAGCCCGGCTGTTTCCTATATCCAGACTGTTCTGCGGACGAGGCCTGAATCGCGAGGCACCTGCAGGGTGTTCCCGGTTCAGCCACAGCAGAGCGAGGGCGGACCCATATCGCTTGAGCGCCGCCCAGCCGATCGAGGGCGCCTGCCTACTTCCAGCGATTCCCCAGCCGCCGCCGAGGCTGCTGGACTGAGGCGGTAAGAAAGTCTAAAATCGTCTATGTCGGAGCTGTGTTAGGAGCTTTACCATGGCACAGAATGGTCGCAAGGAATTCGCAGCACTGATGGCAGGCGTGGGGGTAGGCGCGGTGCTCGGGCTGTGCTTTGCCTCCCAGCCCGGGGCGACAACGCGACGACAGATCGCCTCAAAGACGCGGGAGATCAAGGACTCAATCGGCGGAGCCGTAGCCGACGCCGTGGATTCGGTAAGCGACGCCGTAGGTGGCATCCGAGAGCAGATGAGTGAGACCGTGCATGTGGTGCGCGGCCAAATGACAAGCAATCTAGAAACCGCGAGGGAAAGGATCCAGCAAGCGCTCCGCGCCGGCAGGCGCGTCTACCGCCAGGAGCTTTCAAACCTCAGGCGCTAGCTTCGCTCGTAATAGTACCTTCGATGCACCGCCACGCATTGTGGGCCATCTAGGCGCTCAGGCATGAGTTTGGGCGCGTGGCGGCCGTGTCGAGACCCGAACTGGGGGAGTGTCCAAGAGACCCGCAAACCGTATGGCCCGATAGTCGCGGGCAGCCTCGTGTAGAACCTGCAACGAGACCGAAAAAATCTCTTGCGGGTATCGGGCCCAGCCTCTGAAAATCGAGTAAATTCAAGCGCTTAACCGGAAACTCGATTGGCACAGGACGTGCTGTCGGCTGAGGTGCGGAACGAGTAGGAAGCGTGGGCCTTGGAAAGAGCTCTCGAGACTATGAAGACTGACACTTTCGCGGAAGAAACCGAAACACAGCAAAAAGCACTCGGATCACCCCAAAGGTGGCGAGAACGGATCCGAGCGCTCAAGAATCTGCCACCGGTCATGAAGATCGTGTGGGAAGCCGCCCCCGGCGTTGTGGCCGGCGGAGCGGCCACGCGCATTTTCTCCGCTCTGATTCCGGTGGCAATGGTCGCCGTAACCAAGTGGATCATCGACGGAATTGAAGCACTGAAGTTGCACCCCCTACCGACGCACTTCTGGTGGCTGGTGGGCATCGAATTCGGTCTGGCGTGCCTGCTGACCGTTCTGATGCGGCTAACCGACTTCTGCGATGCCGTGATGGCCGACCGATTCATGCACCACACCAGCCTGCGCGTCATGAAACACGCATCGCACCTCGACCTGAGCAGCTATGAAGATTCGGCCGTCTACGACAAAATGGAGCGGGCGCGCGTACAGAGCACGGACCGAATCGGCATGATTCAGGAAACCGGACGTCTGATGCAGCAAGCCATCGCGGCCCTGGGATTTGGCGCGACGATCTTCTTGTATTCGAAGATCCTGCTGCTTGCGCTGGTCGTTTGCATTGTGCCGGCATTCCTCTTTGAGACTCACTTCGCCTTCTTAAGCTATTGGCTGAGTTTTCGGCAGACCCCCCGTCGTCGAGAGCTCGATTATCTGCGCCTCCTGGGCGGCAGCAGGGAAAGCGCCAAGGAGCTGAAGTTGTTCGGCCTGAGCTCGTTCCTTGCCGATCGATACAAGGGCATCTCCGAGGGGCTGCACGGTGAAACGGTTGGGCTTGCGCGTCGCAAACTGATGATTGGCGCGAACCTGACGTTATTGGGCACCATGGGCTATTACGGCAGCTACGCGTGGGTCATCTACGAAACGGTAGCCGGACGATTCACGATCGGCGAGCTCACCTTGCTGGCAGGGGCGATTGCCGGCGCCAGCACGAATATTCAAGCCGTGTTCTCGAGCTTCTCGAGCATTGCCAATCAATCGCTGTTCCTGGCTGACCTGCTCGAGTTCTTCTCCGTGAAGCCGAAGGTTCACTCGAAACCGAATGCGGTCCCCGCGCCGCGAAGGATCGAGCAGGGA
The DNA here is from genome assembly GCA_035622135.1 of Candidatus Cybelea sp. Classification (GTDB taxonomy): domain Bacteria; phylum Acidobacteriota; class Terriglobia; order Acidiferrales; family UBA7541; genus Palsa-295. Next base: position 14,051 of record DASPVZ010000021.1, read on the forward strand.
TTCGAGTTTCGTAATGTGTCGTTCGCCTATCCCGGCAAATCCCGTGTGGTGCTCAACAACATCAGCTTCCGCTTGGAGCCGAAGTCACGGATCGCCCTGGTTGGCGAAAACGGGCAGGGCAAGACGACTATCGTCAAGCTGCTCACCCGGCTCTACGACCCGACTGCCGGGCAGATCCTGCTCGATGGCGTTGATCTCCGAGAATATGACCTCGAAAGCCTGTGGAAACAGATCGGCGTCATCTTCCAGGACTTCACGCGTTATGAGATGACCGCGTCCGAGAACATCGGCGTCGGACAGATCGAAGAGGTAGCCAATCCCTTCCGCATCCGTGCGGCGGCCAACAAGAGCTTGGCGGAGAACGTCATCCGCCAGCTGCCCAGGGGATACGACCAAGTCTTGGGCTGCCGGTTCGACGGCGGTGTGGACCTGTCGGGCGGCGAATGGCAGAGGCTGGCCCTGGCTCGAGCTTACCTGCGCGATGCGCAGGTGCTGATCTTGGACGAACCCACCGCTGCGCTCGACGCGCGCTCCGAGCACGAAGTCTTCGAGCGGTTCGCCGAGCTGACCCGAGGCAAAATGGCGCTCCTCATTTCGCATCGCTTCTCGACCGTGCGCATGGCCGATCGCATCCTCGTGCTCGAGAACGGCAAGATCGCCGAACAGGGACACCACGATCAGCTGGTGGCGTGCAGCGGGCGGTATCGAGAGATGTTCGAACTGCAAGCCGCAAGTTATCGCTAGGTGAAGGGCGCCTCTCCGAGCGCCCGCAAAGGGCAGGCTACGGCTCGGGCTCCCGGTTTGGGTTTCTGACTCCCCCACGAGTCACAGCCCTTCCCTCACTTGCTGCGATTCCTCAGACCACTATGCGCATCGAAGTACTTGTGGTCCGCGTGCACGCCTTCGACGAAGGGACCTGCGGTCTTCTCCGTGCGGAGGCTGGGTCATATGGCGGGACCGTCATGCGTAGTACCATGGAAGATGTGCTGTGCGCGCTTGTTTCTCGAGCACGCATGAATCCTGATGAGCACAAAGAACCATTTCGCCATTTGCGCTGAGCACGTCTCGCGCCATTATGAGATGGGCGAGTCGGTGGTGCGAGCCGTAGACGATGTCTCGCTGTCCGTGGGAGGAGGCGAATTTGTAGCCCTGCTGGGCAGCTCGGGCTCAGGCAAATCAACTCTGCTGAACCTGCTCGCTGGGCTTGATCGGCCCACCTCCGGAGCGATTCTGGCGCACGACCGCAACTTGGCGGAGATGACCTCTGACGAACTTGCCGAGCATCGCAGCCACACCGTGGGCATGGTGTTTCAGGCGTTCAATTTGCTTCCGCGCATGACGCTAGAGGAAAACGTGGAGCTTCCCCTGCGTCTGGCCGGCGCGGACCGGCGAGAACGTGCCGGCAGGGTTCGCGAAGCCATCGAACGGGTCCGCCTCACGGCGCGACTGACCCACCGCCCGACGGAAATGTCGGGGGGCGAACAGCAGCGCGCGGCCCTGGCGCGAGCGCTCGTGAACCGCCCGAGGATTCTGCTGGCCGACGAACCGACCGGCAATCTCGACAGCGTCACTGGCGACGAGATCATGCGCCTGCTGCGCGAGATCAACGAGTCGGTGGGCGTAACCATCGTGATGGTCACGCACGAGCGTGCGCGAGCCGCGGAATTTGCGCACCGCATGCTGCAAATGAAAGACGGAAAGCTGGTAGGGGAAGACGCGGGAGCTTCGCCATGAAAGTTCGCGATCTCACCGAGCTGGCAGCGCGCAATCTGCGTGAAGCACTGCTTCGAAATTCGTTGACCACCATCGGCATTGCCGTGGGCGTGGCCTCGCTCGTTTCCCTGTGCTCTCTCGGCGTCGGCTTGCAGCAGTTCGCCGATAAGCGCCTGGCCAGCTCCGGCCTGTTCAATGCTGTTTTCGTCGCTCCGCGCATGAACGGACGTTTTGGCCGTGACGAGCGCCAGGCGCCCGGATCCGGCGACCGCCAGCGGGCCCTCGATGAAACGGCGCGTTCTGAGATCCTGAAGCTGCCGCATGTTGTTGAGGCCTACCCCGAAATCCGCTTCACCACGGAGATTCTTTACGCGGGTAACCCGTACATGAGCATGGTTGCCGGAATTCCTGAGTCCGACCGCACGGACGGCGCCTTCGACGGCATGCAGGGGGCATTCTTTTCCGACCCGCGAGCCAACGAAGCCATTCTTCAAATCGAATTCGCGAAGCAGCTGGCGGCTCAGCCGCAGTCCCTTATCGGCAAGAACATCAATCTTCGCTATGCGGAGCGCGAAGTGCTGATCGACGGATCCCCCAATCCCACGCGGTCCGCGAAATCGGATCCGAACTCGGGCCTTTCCCCGGGCTTCTCGGTGATCCCGCGGCAGACCCAACTCCGCGTCGTGGGGATTGTCGAAACGGAGCCCGCGGTCGGATTTGGCGGAATCGGTCGGGGCCGCGTGCTGATTCCTGAGGCACTGGCCGAAAAACTGAGCGCCGCACAATCGAATGACTTGCGCGAGATTCTGCGCGGCGGGTCGACCTCCCGCACGTTCCCGAGCCTCACCGTGCTCGTCAAGACCGCTTCCGATGTGGCGGAGGCGGAAAACGCCATCAAGAACATGGGTTTCTCGACCTTCTCGCTGCTTGATGCTACGAAAAACATCCGTCTCGCCTTTACCGTATTCGATCTTTTCCTCCTCATTTTCGGCAGTTTGGCCTTGGTCGTGGCCTCGCTCGGGATCATCAACACGCTCGTCATGGCCATCCTCGAGCGGCGCCGCGAGATCGGAGTTCTGAAAGCCCTCGGCGCCTCCGATCGCGACGTTCGCAAACTCTTCTTCGCCGAGGCCGGCGCCATGGGCTGCGTCGGAGGAATCATCGGCGTCGTCCTCGGCTGGCTGATCGGGCAAGCCCTCACATTCGGAACCAACGTGTACTTGCATCGCCAGGATCTGCCTTCGATCCAGATCTCCGCCGTGCCCTGGTGGATGATCACCATGGCGATCTTGTTCTCCATTGTGGTCAGCCTTGCCGCAGGGCTGTATCCGGCCACGCGCGCGGCCCGGCTCAACCCAGTGGAGGCCCTCCGGTATGAGTAGTTTTGGCCGGACGGATTCTCTGAGCGACCCAGGGCCAGTCCTGCGCTTTTTGGCCTACCTGGCGTTCGCGCTTATTTGCCTGGCTCCCGCTGCTTGTGCACAAGGGCGCGCCGAGTGTCGCTCCGCGCCCAGCAAGATTCTCGGTCGGGCGGTGCCCTTCTGCGTGATTTTGCCTCCGAGTTATGATGCGGAGAAGAACGCGCGCTACCCGATCCTGTATTCCCTTCACGGGCTAGGCGCAAGTTCAGAGACGCTGCTCGATTCCGGCGGCCTCGACCTTATCGCGGATCTTTGGCAACGCAACAAGATCGGGGAATTCCTGATCGCGACCCCTGAGGCAGACCGCACCTTCTACGTCAACTCGCCCGATGGCCGGGTGCCCTATCAGGACTTCTTCATGCGCGAGTTCATTCCTTACATCGAGAGCCATTACCGCGTTCGCGCGGAGCGGCGCTATCGAGCCATCTCCGGGATTTCCATGGGCGGCTACGGCGCCCTGCGGTTCGCCCTTCTCTACCCTAACCTGTTCGGGGCCGTCAGCGCGCACAGCCCGGCGCTGGTCGACGGCGGCCCCAGCGACGGCATCTCCCCGCAGCAGGCCACGGTCATCTCTCGCTTCCTCGGCTCCGCCTTCGGCACACCCTTCGATCCTGCCTATTGGACTGAGGAAAGCCCGTTTACGATTGTGCGCGAACGCAGACGGCCGATCGGTTTAGAAATCTATTTCGATTGCGGTCTGGACGATAGCTACGGCTTCAACCGCGGGGCGGCGGCCTTCGATAAGCTGCTCACCTCGCGCGGTATTCCGCACGAATTCCATTTGTATCCGGGTGTGCACGATTGGGCCTACTTCGCGCAGCATCTCCCCGCCTCGCTCGAATTCCACTCCCGAGCCTTCGGCCTCGAGACAGCCTCGCGCTAAAGAGCTGCCGTCTTACATTACTTGCATAATGCAAGCGAATAGTGGTAGCCTCCAGCCGTGCCAGGCAAGCGGAGAGCGAAGCCGCGTTCGGGCTGTCCGGTCAGCGTCGCCCTCGACGTGTTTGGCGACCGATGGTCGTTGCTGATCGTGCGCGATCTGATGATTCGCGGCTTGCACACCTTTAAGGCCTTCGAGCAATCGGGCGAAGCCATCGCCACGAACATCTTGGCCGACCGCCTTCACAGGCTCGGACAGGCAGGCATCATCAGCGCTGAGCGTGAGGAGGCCGATCGCAGGCGGGTGTGCTACCGGCTGACTGAAAAAGGAATCGATCTCGCCCCGCTGCTCCTCGAGCTGCTGGTCTGGGGCGCGCGCCACGAGAACACGGATGCGCCTTGCGCGCTCATTGAAAATATGGCCGCTCGTCGCGACCAGATCCTTGGCGAGGTCCGCCGCCGCTGGCAGGCGCGTGATGGGCGCCCGCTGCAAGTGAACGGCAAATGGATCTGGCCGTAAGTCTTTTTGTCCATGGGGTTAGGAAGCGCGCCTCTCTCAAGGAGAATGGCCCATGAGCAAAGTACGAGTTCTGGTGGGGACCCACAAAGGTGCTTTCATTCTCAGCTCGGACGGTAAACGCGAAAACTGGGAGGTGAGCGGCCCCTTTTTCGCCGGCTGGGAGATCTACCACATGAAGGGCTCGCCTGCCGACCCAAACCGGCTCTATGCCTCGCAGACCAGCGGATGGTTCGGCCAGCTTATCCAGCGTTCAGACGACGGCGGTAGGACGTGGGCGACGCCCGACGGGGAGACGCCGCCGACGGCCGGCCCGTCGTCAAAAGCCAGCAACAAATTTGTCTACGATACCTCCCCCGCTACCGGCAAGCCGCTCACCACACACCAGTGGTACGACGGAACGCAGCATCCGTGGGAGTTCAAGCGCGTCTGGCATCTCGAACCGTCCCTGTCCGATCCGGATACGGTCTATGCCGGAGTCGAAGATGCCGCCTTGTTCCGCTCAACTGACGCCGGCAAATCCTGGCACGAAGTCCCCGGATTGCGCGGACACGGCACGGGACCGAAATGGCAGCCCGGAGCGGGCGGCTTATGTCTGCACACGATCCTCATTGATCCCGGTAATCCCGATCGGATGTTCATCGCCATTTCGGCCGCCGGAGCGTTTCGCACTGATGATGGCGGGACGACATGGAAGCCGATCAACCGCGGGCTGGGTTCATCCTACCTACCGGACCAAACGGCCGAGGTCGGTCACTGCGTCCATCGTATCGCCCTGCACAAGTCGCGCCCGGATACTCTGTTCATGCAGAAGCACTGGGACGTGATGCGCAGCGACGACGCCGGCGACAGTTGGCACGAAGTCAGCGGCAATTTGCCGACCGATTTCGGCTTCGTGATCGACGTGCATGCGCACGAACCGGAAACCGTCTACGTGGTCCCCATCAAGAGCGATTCCGAGCATTTTCCCGTGGACGGCAAGCTCCGTGTCTACCGCAGCCGCACGGGCGGCAATGAATGGCAGGAGCTGACCAAGGGCTTGCCGCAGAGCCATTGCTTCGTCAACGTGCTGCGCGACGCAATGGCCGTCGACTCGCTCGACTCCTGTGGCATCTATTTCGGCACGACTGGCGGGCAAGTATTCGTCTCGGCGGACGCGGGAGATTCCTGGAAGGCCATCGTCCACGATCTGCCGGCCGTCCTTTCCGTCGAGGTTCAAACGCTCGGGTGAGTCGTGCTGGACCGACGGGAGACTCACCCCATCGGTTTACGTCGATGCTCTGCGCCGGGAAGCGGAAAAGGCGGGAATCCCGGCTGTGGTTTGATCTTTTGAGCTCGAAGGCAGAGGAAGGTCGATGAGCCACGTTCGCGTCGTTCTCCCGCAGCATCTTCGCACCCTGGCCCGGGCGGGCGGCGAAATCGAGCTCGATGTCGAAGGCCAGGTGACTCCACGCTCGATCCTCGACGCGCTCGAGGCTCGCTATCCTGTTTTGCGCGGAACGATCCGCGATCACGTCACTTGCGAACGCCGGCCGTTTCTCCGCTTCTTTGCTTGCGCGGAAGACTGGTCGCTTGAATCGCCCGACTCGCCCCTTCCCGACGCCGTCGCTTCGGGCGCCGAGCCCTTCATGATCATCGGCGCGATCGCCGGCGGATAGCTCGATCTCCCATCGGAGGAGCCATGCTCTCAATTCGTCCCGCCGTGGCCGAAGATGCGGCCCTGCTGAAGACTCTCATTTATGAATTTGCCGACTTCTACCGGTTTCCCGTCTCCATCACCGAAGAGCAGCTCGTCCGGGACGGCTTCGGCCCGCAACCAAAGTTTCAGGTCCTCATTGCCGAATCGTCCGGGCATCCCGCCGGTTACGCCCTGTTTTTCGACTACTACTCCTCCTTCCACGGACGGGCCTTATATCTCGAGGACCTTTTCATCCGCCCCCAGTTTCGCGGAGGAGGAGCGGGCCAGGCGCTCTTCGCCCACGTAGCCGAAGAGGGGGCAAAGCGTGGCTGTGACAGGGTTCTGTTCAATGTGCTCAACTCGAACCACCCGGCCATCCGCTTTTACAAGAAGCTCGGCGCCACGTTTTCCGACGACTGGAAAGTTGTGTGCCTGGAGGGGAGCGCCTTGGAAGGATTGGCCGCATACCATTCGGGGCGGCGCTGAGCGTTAGTCCTACTCCCGCTCTCTTGGCGGTCGGGATTGGCCTTGTCCCTTCATGGTAAGCGGTCCAAAACGACTTCCCGCATGGCATCCTTCCGGGTGTCCTTGAGCGAGCCCTGCTGCCGAAAGCTGCGAGCCTCCGCATAACTTGCCCGGGCAACCAGCCAATTGGACCGGCGGGTACGTTGTACACGATCTGAAAAATCGTATGCGAGCCGCTGCACTTAGCTCAGAGCTTATTCATGGCGGAGGGAGATCAGCGGATCGACCTGCATGGCCCGTCGCGCGGGAATGTAGCAGGCCAAAAGCGCGACGCCCGCGAGCAAAGCGAACACGACCGCAAAGATCACAGGGTCGAGAGCGCTAACGGCAAACAGCTGGCTCGAAAGGAGGCGAGTCACGCCAACGGAAGCGGCAAGCCCAACGAACAGGCCGAGGCCGACCCGCAACATTCCCTCCCCCGAAACGAGGCCGAGAATGTCTGCCCGCGTGGCCCCGAGCGCGAGGCGAATGCCAATTTCGCTGGTGCGCCGCTCGATCGTGTACGACATCAGGCCATAGATCCCAATCGCGGCAAGAAGCAGGGCGAGAGCGCCGAAGCCTCCGAGCAGGAGCATGGTGAATCTCCGCTGGGCGAGCGACCGGGAAATGATTTCGCTCATGCGCAACGGCGTCGAAATTGGCACGCCTCCGTCCACGGCCCAGATTTGCTGCTCGGCCCCGCGCAGCAGGCTCGCTTCGCTCACGGCGCTGCGAATGATCAGAGTCACGCCGGTGAACGACTGGTGCGAATAGAGTTCGTACGCCTGCGGCGTGACGGGCGAATCGAGACCGTACTCACGAATGTCTCCCACCATGCCCACGATCGTGGCCCAGGGCTGGTCTTCCTGGCGCCCGCCGAGTTGGATTCGCCGGCCGAGAGGGTTTTCACCAGGGAAGATCTCGCGGGCTGCTGTTTGGCTGATGAGCGCGACGGGCACCGGACTCGCCGCATCCGCCCTGGTGAAACCTCTCCCGCGTAATAACGGGATTTTCATGGTGCGGAAGTAGTCAGAAGTCACAAAAAAAGCGTCCACGCTCGGATCTTCCGGGTCGGGTTTCGGCCTGTCTTGAATAACGAATCCTCTCCGATCAAAGTTTCCGAGGGCCGCGGTGCCCGGCAGCACATCGACCAGCGCGGCAGCCTCGACTCCCGGAAGTGAGGTGATCCGGCCCAGAATTGCGCGTTCGTTCTCGATGACCACCTTTTCGTCATCGTACCGCGGACCCGAGAGCGAGAAATCCAGAGTGAAAAGGTTTCGAGGGTCGTATCCGGGATCGACCTCCATGGCGCTGAGGAAGCTCTTGAGCAGCAAGCCGGAGGCAACGGTAAGAACGAAGGCCAGGGCCACTTCGGAAACAACCAGCAGGCCACGAACCTGGCTCGGCAGGCCACCGGCGACCCCCCGCGCTCCCTGCCCCTCTAGCGCTTCGCGCTGGTCGATTCGTGAGGTTTGAAGTCCAGGAACAATCCCCATCAGCACGCCGGTCGCGACGCTGACCAGGAAGCTGAAGGCGAGTACAGGAAAATTGAGTTGTGCGTCAGCGAGCCGGGGAATGGCCGCCGGGGCCAACTTGACGAGGAACGAGGTACCCCAGGAGGCCAGGAAAACACCCCCGGCCCCGCCCAGCAGACTCAGAACCAGACTCTCGCTGACCAGTTGTCGCACGATGCGCACGCGGCTCGCGCCGAGCGCCGCGCGAACGGCCACTTCCCGGCGCCTACCCGCCGCGCGCGCGAGAAGCAGATTGGCAATGTTCGCGCAAGCGATCAGTAGGACGATCCCCGTCGCACCGAGAAGAAGCCACAACGCCGATTGCACCTTCCCGACCCAACTATCGCGGAGACGCCGTACCAGAATCGTGGCATCGGGCGGATACTCTTTGGGGAACTCGCGGGAGAGCTGGGCCTGGATCGAGCTCATTTCCGCTTGTGCTTGACCCACGCTGACCCCGATCTTCAGCCGCGCCAGGGCTCGAAGATGCTGGCAGGTGCGGCAGGCATAGGGCTGCGCGAGATCGTATCCGAGCGGAGCCCAAACGTCGCGTGGCTGGCCGTTGAAGGCGAAGGAAAGGGATTCGAAATTCTCCGGCAGAACCCCCACGATTTGAAACGGCGCCCCGTCGAGCCAGAGCGTCGCGCCCAACGCCTTTGGGCTCCGAGCAAACCGCGCGACCCAGTAGGCATGGCTGAGCAAGACCACATGCCAGGAGTTCGGCCGGTCGTCGGCGGAGCGAAAGTCGCGTCCGAGTTCGGGCCGGACTCCCAAAGTGGCAAAGAAGTTGGCGGTGACCCGCAGCCCGCGAAGAATCTCCGGACGGCCTGTTCCGGTGAGCGTCGGCCCCACCCTCGGTACAAAGAAATCGATTCCAGCAGATGCGTCCGTGCCTTCCAATCCCCGGCCGATGCGTAGGAGGTGTTGATCGGCTCGGGGTCCTCGGAATCACCTCGCGCCAGCGTGACCAACCGGTCAGGTTCGCGATAGGGCAGGGAATCAAGTAGAACGGCCTTGACCACGCTGAAGAGCGCCGTGTTTGCACCGATGCCCAGAGCGAGCGTGGCAACCGCTACGGCCGTAAATCCCGGCGATTTCCGGAGAAGGCGCGTTCCGTAACGCACGTCCTGCCAGAAACCGCTCCTGATGCCTCCCGATCGGAGAGCGGGATTGGCTGCCGGGTCGATCGGCAGAGAATCGAGAGGAGACCTCTCAATGCCACGTCACCAGTCGGCGCACCGGGCGCAGGAAACCCACGCCATCGACCGCAGCCAGAAAGACTCTCACTCATAACGCAAGGCCACTAATGGATCGACGCGCATGGCCCGCCGGGCGGGGATGTAACATGCCACAAGCGCGACAAAGATCACGAGAAGAGCGACAACCGCAAAGGTGAACGGATCGGTTGGGGCTACCCCGTACAGCATGCCACGCATGAGGCGCGTGATGCCCAGTCCGCCGGCGATTCCGACCCCTACACCGAACAAGGCCAGTTTCGCTCCCTGGCCGAGAACCAAGTAAAGGATGTCTCGACGATCAGCGCCGAAGGCTACCCGGATGCCGATCTCGCGGGTTCGCTGGCCAACCAAGTAGGAGATCACGCCATAAATACCGATGCTCGAGAGTAGAAGCGCGAGACCAGCAAACACGGCTAGAACAATCATGGAAAATTGCTGGTTCGCGATAGAACCGGAGATGATCTGCTCCATCGTCTGCGCGCGATAGACAACCTGTTCGCTGTTCATTTGCTCGAGCGAACGACGGATTAGATCGAACGTACCGACCGAGGAACCTTGCGAGCGAACGACCACGCGCATGCCCGTCGGCGCGAGGGCCATAACTTTGTCCGGTAGCTGCATAAACGGAAAATACAGCTGTGCTCGCAGGGGCTCGGTATCGTCCACGCCCAGGCCCCACTGCTTCACGTGCGCCACGACGCCGATGATTTCGGCCGATCGTCCATCGATACTGTCGATCAACAAGCGCTTGCCGATTGGATTTTTGCCTTGAAAGTACTGGCGCACAAAAACGTCGTCCACCAGAACGACAGGAGGAGAATTTTCATCGTCTCGAGCGGTGAAAAAGCGGCCACTGCGCAAGGGGGTTTTCATCACTTCGAGATAATCGGGATCGACGACGTACTCGAGAGCCCATTTCATGTCATTCTGATTCACTGGTTTCGGTTGGCCTTCCATCCAAAAGAGCCACTCATCGTCGCCGTTCATGGGAAAGGCCCCCCAACTCATGGAGACGGCTTGAACCCCCGGCGTAGAAGCAATCGCGGCGTCCACGTTGCGGAATGCGGTGCGAATGGCAGCCGGGCTGGCCTGCAACATAGAAGAAGGGAGAGAGAAACCGAAGGAAATGATGTTACGCGAATTAAAGCCGGGATCGACGTTCCAAAGCTCGACGAGAGTACGCAGCATGAGTCCTGCGCCGGTCAGCAGAATTAAGGCCAGCGCCATTTCGACGATGACCAATGCGCGGTGAGCTCGATGTCGCGAACCGCTTGAACCACGGCCACTCTCTTTGAGGGTATCCTGCAGGTTCGGCCGCGAGATCGTCACCGCGGGACCCAGGCCGAAAAGCACTCCAGCGAGCGTCGTAATCGCGGCGGTGAAGAGAAGGACGCGAGGGTCGATACCGACTTCGTTCGCTCGCGGCAGAGCCGTCGGCAGGTGACCAAGGGCGGCACTTGTCCCCCAACTGGCGAACAGCAAACCGAGGGCGCCGCCCAACAATGCCAGCACCACGCTTTCGGTCAGGAGCTGGCGAACGAGGCGCAATTTCCCCGCACCGAGCGCCGCCCGGACGGCGAATTCGCGCGAGCGGCTCGTCGACCGCGCCAGAAGCAGATTGGCCACATTTACGCAGGCGATGAGAAGAACGAAGCCCACGGCAGAAAAAAGCAGCAATAAGAATGGTTCCACCCGGCCCACCAGCGACGTTCGGAACGGAAGGAGAGCGGCGCCAATGCCTTTGTCCGATTCTGGGTACGCAGCGGCCAGATTTCTTGTGACTCGCTCGAGGTCGGCCCGAGCTTGATCAATCGAGACGCCAGATTTCAGTCGGGCCACTCCGTGTAGGCCCAGCCCCGCGCCGCGATCAAAAAGCAAGTTATTGCTCCACTGCACAAGCGGGACGTACACCTCGCTCGGGCTGAAGCTGCCGAGCAGAAGGTCGAAATTCGACGGAATAACGCCAACGATCGTGTATCCTCGACCATCAAGGTTGAGCGTCTTGCCGACCGCATCCGGGGCGGCGCCGAACTTCCGCTTCCAGAAACCCCCACTGATCAGGGCAACCGGCGCCGCTCCGCGTTCATCATCGCCGCGCTCAAAAATCCGGCCCGTTACCGGCTTCACGCCAAATATGGGAAAGAAATCGGAGGTGACGAATTGCGCGCTGACCCCCTCGGCTTCGCCCAACCCAGTCAAGTTGAAGGAATAACGCCGAGTAACAGCCATCGCGGAAACCGTGTGCGTATCCTTTTGCCAATCGAGAAAGTTCGGATAGGAGATGGAACCGGTGTTGAAGTTCGGCTTGCTTTCGTGGATGGTGACCAGCTGTTCAGAGTGTGGGTAGGGCAAAGGGTTCAGCAGCACGCCGTTAACCACCGAGAATAGCGCCGTATTGGCGCCAATGCCAAAGGCCAGCGTCAGGACCACTACCGCCGTGAATCCCGGCGCTTTGCTCAGCACGCGTACGGCATAGCGAATATCCTCAAACAGGCTGTCCATCAGCTCCCTCGCCGGGCGACCGAGCTGCGAAAACCGCCGCATGTCTTGCGCAGATCGGCTGCCATCGGATGGATAATCCAACTGACTGTGGGCACTGCGCTTACGGCGACGGGAGTGCGCGGATCGAAGCGGTAGTGCCCGGTGCCGGGAGATTGCGTCCCGGAAACGGACGGTAGAACCGAGGCCCCCGACGCGCACTGCCCCGAGACGAGCAAGCACGATACTTGGGCCGCGGCTGCTCACAAACAGCGGGAAGGTACGGGGCGGCCTTGCAATATCGGTGGACATTTGCCGCGCACCTAGGGTAAATCGAGGTGCGGCGGCTTGCTCTTTCACGTTGACGCCGCGCTAAGAACGATCCTCTCATAGGGAGAGGAAAGCCAGAGGCGGTCGAGGACAATTCGTTCGTGCGCCCTAGATCCCCGAAGACTTCCCAAAAGTGCTCCCGCATGACCGCTCGACCTGACAGCATGGCCAATGCCCTTGCGCGAGGTTCGCGACTCAGCATCGTCGAAGCTACTCGGTCCGCCGCCCGATCCCCGTTCGGCCGCGCGGCTCGCCTGGCGCTTCTCCTCCTGTGGGCGGGTCCGCTTGCCGCGCAACAAGCCGTACGAGTCAGGTCGGCAACCGCTCCCGATCCGCACACCGACCCGATCCTTGCCGCCATGCACGAAGAGATCACCCGATCGAAGGCGCAGCTCAAAATGGAGAACGTTCCCGCGCCGTACTATATCGAGTACCGCTTGGCCGATCTCGAGGAATTCCGAGCCGAAGCCGCTTTTGGGGCCATCCGGGAGAACCAACGGATACACGCGCGGACGATTCGCGTCGTGGTGCGCGTTGGCGATTACCAGCAGGACAGCTATTTCGGGCCTGGGATCGGGGTCTTCGATTTGGGTCCGCTCGAAAGCGACCCCGTCGCTCTGCGGCATCAACTCTGGCACGCGACCGATGTGGCCTACAAGAACGCGAGCGAGGCGCTCGCCGCCAAGCGAGCGACCATGCGGCAGTTTGCCAGCGGGCAGCCCTTTGACGATTTCGCCCACGAGTCGCCGACGCGGTCGATCGGGCCCCTCGCCAAACTGGACTTCGACGCCGCCTCTTGGACGGACCTACTCCAGAAATCAACCGAGCTGTTTCGGACCGACCCCAAACTCGAGTCGCTGTCGGCCAGCGCTAGCTTCCAATGTGTTAACCAGTATTTTGTGAATACGGAAGGAACGGTGACGCGGCACGGGTACACACTATACATGCTCACCGTCGCAGGCGAAACGCAGGCCGATGACGGAATGCGGCTCGATCGCTCGCCCTACTACGTGGCTGCAAGCGTTAGGGAATTGCCCTCGGCCAAGCAGGTGCTCGACGATACGGCGAAAATGCTCTCGACGCTCAAAGCGCTGCGCGAAGCGCCCGTTGTTGAGGAAGATTATCGCGGCCCCGTTCTTTTTTCCCCCGATGCTTCGACGGACATCTTCAACGCGATGATCGGAGACAACGTTCTCGGTAGGCGCCCGAAGCCGGGGGACTCGTCGCGAACGACGGGGGATTTCGCTGCAAGCTATAAAAGCCCCGTGCTCCCGACCTTTCTCTCCGTTGTCGACGACCCGACCATGAAGAGCTTTCAAGGCAAAACCTTGATCGGAGCCTATGACTACGACGATGAAGGTGTTCCGGGCGCGAAGGTCCCTGTCATCGAGGATGGCGTGCTCGTGAATTATCTCCTTGGGCGCGAGCCGATTCGCGATTTCCCCGTTTCAAACGGCCACGGGCGCGGCGCACCGGGACAACCGACCTCGCCCGCCATTGGAAATCTGATTGTCGAGGTCAAGCGGCCCGTTTCCCGAGACGCCCTGAAGCAAAAATTGCTGGAGATTTGCCGGCAGGAAGGGAAGTCGTACGGTTACTATGTCGAGACTCTGGCCGGTTATAATCCCCGGCTGCTCTATCGCGTGTACACCGATGATGGGCACCAGGAACTGGTTCGCGGGGCCGTTTTCGACGAACTCGACACCCGGACGCTGCGCCACGATCTGGTCGCCGCGGGAAACGATCTCCTGGTCAGCAATCGAGAGAGCGTCGTTCCTTCAACGGTGATTGCCCCTTCCTTCCTGCTCGATGAACTGGAGGTCAAGCGTACAGACGAGAAAAATGCCAAGCTCCCGGAGTATTCTCCACCGCCGCTCGGCTCAAAACCGTAGAGGCCGCGCTGTCCCTTCGGTCAGAAGAGGAATTTGGCGCCCAGCTGCACGAGGCGGGGCGCATCAGCGCTGACGAATTGGCCGAAAGCGGAACTGTTGATATCGCCGTTGACAGTCTGCGGCCCAAAGAACTGCGCGTGGTTGAAAATGTTGAAGCCTTCCACGCGGAGTTGCAGGGTCTTCCCCTCCGTAAGCCCGATATTTTTCAGAAGGGCCATATCGTAGTTGTCCAGCCCGGGGCCCGGAAAGAAGCGGCGTTTGGCGTTTCCAGGCGTACCTAGGGCATTCTCGCGAAACAGGGCTGTGTTGAAATACGGTTGTCCATTGCGCGGATTGTGATTGAGTTCAAGCGGTCCGGGAGTAAAGTCCGGCTCATCGACACCGTAATTGTTGATGCCATTCGGTTCGGCCCCCAGCAAAGAGTTATCGCCGTAATTGAGGAGCGTGACGGGAAGTCCGGTACTGAAATGGGTGATCCCCGAGAGTTCCCACCCCTGTGTCCAGCGGTTCGAGGCGCGGAAGAGGCGCTCAAGTGGACATTTGTAGTCGTAACTCACGACGAAGTTCTGCCGTATGTCGAAAGAAGATAGAGCATAGCTGAGGGGAGGACGGATCGGATTCACCTCCTCGCCCAAATTCGAAGAATCATCCATCGACTTGCCGTACGTGTACCCGGCAGAGATCTCGAGCCTGCCACTCGTGTGGTGCAGACTGAGTTCGAGAGCGTTGTAATTGGATTCGCCGATACTCTGCTGGAGTGTGTCGCTGCCAAAATTGGGACCGAGCGGCCCACGTGTGCCGTTGATCAACTGTCCGGAAGCCGTCGTGAATACATTGTTCTCTTCGAACGGTCCGCACGTGGGAGTCCCCGGAGCCACATCCTGTGGCTCGCTCAGACCGAGGCAGAGGGCAGGGTTGCCCGGGTTTGCCTCGACCATCACTAGCAGTCGTCGCCCCTCGGTCCCCACATAGCTTGCGCTCAGGATGGTCTTTGCGCCGAGCTGCCTCTCAATCGACAGCATGTACTGCCGAACGTATGGAATGCGGTTGCTCGTTGCATATCCGGGGATCCCGCTGATCGGTTCGAATTGCGACCAGTTGATGTCGGAATTGGGATCGCTGCTCGATGCCTCCTTGCTAACGAGCGCTACCGGAAAGGGCTGGCCCTGATTCTGCCCGCTCGACGCGGTGATGAAGGGCGTCGAGAACAGCGGCGGCGCAGGACTCGAGTAGGTGATTCCGAAGGGTGCATTGCCGGCCAGAATTCCGATCGTCAGCGCCTCAATCGAGCTGTAATAGAGACCGAACCCGGCCCGCAAACTCGTCTCTCCCGGCCCGCCCAATATTTTGCCGAGGAGGGTGTCCCCGCTCGTGTTTGGGGCGTAGGCCACGCCAATTCGCGGAGAAAAGTCGAGATTTCCGGCCGGCGCGAGCGTGCGCGGAATTCCCGGATCGGTTGGAAACAGAATCCCGGCAGGTGCGCCGGGAAAAACAACGGAGGATTTGCCTGGTTCGAACGTAGAAATGCCGTTGTTTTTCTCATACCAGGGTTCGATGCGATCCCAGCGCAAGCCATAGTTCAGCGTCATGTTAGAGCGCAAACGCCAGCTGTCCTGCGCGTAGGGACCCCAATATCGGTTACGACCGTAGAACGGTTGAAGCTGGCTCTGGTTGTACTGACTCGGAATGCCCAGTAGGAAATCGGCGAAATCGGAGCCCGTCTCGCTCCCCGTGAACAGGAAATTGCCGTTGAATTGAGCAATTGCATTGGTGCTGATCTGATCGTAGTGAAATTCCACACCGAACTTCATGGTGTGCCGATCGACAACTTTCGAGAAGTTGTCGATCCCTTGAAACGTATTATTCGCCTGCCGCAGCTCGTTGGCGTTTGTTCCGATCGAGTAGGCATTGAAGACTATGTTTTCAACCCCCTCGCCCTGTGGATTGAGCGGCACGATACCGGGAGTGCCTGGACCGGTCACAAACCCCTGTGACATCAGACTGACGCCCAGTCCGCCGACGGGCTTTCCGAGATCGTTGTGATCTCGCATGTAGCTGAGATGCAGCTCATTGGCGGCGCTCGTCCCGAGCGTTTTCGTGTCGCCTAGACTGAGCAATTGTGCCCGGCCCAGATAGAGCGCGGCGAATCCGGGCACGCTCGCTCCGCTTTGCGCCACGGGGTACGGGTTGTTGAGCGTGTAATCGTCGAGGAAATAGTAGACATTGAGCAGACCCCAACGACCGCTCGAGTCCAGACGATAGGCTCCCTTGTCGTCTCGCAACGGCTGGTCATAGGACGACGTCGCGAAGCTATCGGCCCCAACGTTCGGCCTCGGGATGTACGGCAAGAGATGCTTTGCCGGTAGGGACCATGCCGTGAGTGGGATTACGCCATCGGGCAGAACACATTGTGATGAACTTACACATCCGGGACTGTAGTAGGGTTCGCCGGGCGAAACCGGGTATGCCAACTCCCCCGACAAAAGGTTGGCCCAGTACTGGCCGGTGACCGTACCCGTGAGCGAGCTCTCGAGATCGGATAAATTGCCCGACCGATCCTGGAAGGAAGGAACGGGGATCTGCCCGGTGTCGACCCCCTGTGTCAAGCGGGTTCCTTGATAATCCGCGAAGAAGAAAATCCTGTTTCTTCGGATCGGCCCTCCCCATGTCCCGCCAAACTGGTTTTGGTCGAATGCGCCCCGCGTAGGAGAGAAATAGTTTCGGGAGTCGAAACTCGTGTTGCGTAGAAACTCAAAGAGATCGCCGTGGAATTCATTTGCTCCCGATTTGGTAACCACATTGACTTGCCCGCCGGTGTACCCGCCGTATTCGGCGTCGAAATCGCCTGTCAGGATACGGAACTCGGCGATGGAGTCGAGGTTCGGAATGATCGCCGCTGCGGAGTTAACGTCCTCCTCGGCATCGCTTCCGTTCACGATAAAGGCGTTCGCAAACTCCCTTTGTCCATTGATTGAAATTGTGCCCGGATTCAGGTTGCCGGAAGGTGACAAGGCGCTGACCCCCACATCTTGCTGCGTGTCGGCGGTCAGCGAAGTGGCTGGAACCACACCAGGCTGGAGGGCCAGCAGGTCTGTGAAGCTACGGCCATTGAGGGGTACGGCGGCCATCTTCCCCCCACTCGTCACGTCTCCCATCTGTGTGTTCGAGGTTTCGACCTGAACGGCATTTTCAATGACAGTGACCGACTGCGCCTGTTCGCCAATCTCCAAGACGGCGTCGACAATGACCGAACTGTTCGTGTCGATCGTGATGCCGCTGCGCTGATACAGACGAAAGCCGGCCCTGGCGATCGAGATGCTGTAGCGTCCGACGGGAAGGTCGGGAAACGAGTAGTATCCTTGGTCGTTGGTTTGCACCTGTTGCTCGACGCCCGTATCGATGTTGGTTGCCTTAACGACCGCGCTCGGAACAAGGGCGTTGGTTCGATCCTTCACCGTCCCCGAAACACTTCCGCCGATTCCCGCCCACGTCGAGGTCACCGTCCAGGCAAGCAGAACCGATACCGCTAAAAGAGGGATGAGCTTTTTCATCAATCCGGGGGGAAGCCTCGAGCCACAACGCCCCAAATGCTGATTCGCCAATCCGATTCGAGCCATCCCATCTTTCTCCTGAACCGAGCCGTGGCCGTTGCCGTCTACTGGCAGGGGTCGCCAGCCCGTCCGGGTTGCCGGTTGCGCTCCGCCCTTCGCGAAAGGATTCCCTTGCGGAGACCGACTCGCTTCCTGCTACCCCGACTCATCTACTTGCGACAGAGTCACCGGCCCCTGTGCGGCAATGCTTACAGAAACCGCCCAACTCGAGTCGCGCCACTCGGATCTGAAACCCCGACTCTCGAGCAATCTCGGCCTTTAGCTTCTCGAACGACGGGCTTACATACTCGATGATCGCGCCGCATTGGAAACAAGCCAGGTGGCAGTGATCTCGACTCGTCTTCGCCTCGTAGTAGTGCTTCTCCCCCTCGAGATGCATCAAATCGAGCTCATCGATCAAACCTTCTCTCTTGAGCAGAGCAATCGTCCGGTATACGGTCGCGCGGTCGATTTCCGGGTCCTGCTTCTGCGCAAGCTTGAGTAAGTTGGCCGCGTCGAGGTGGCGTGGCGAGTCCTGGATGATGCCGATGAGCACGCCCCTTTGGGCCGTAATGCGCACGCCTCGTTCGACGAGTTCATTCAGGAGGGACCGGCGCGTAATTGCTCCGCCACCCTCGGATCTTCCTAGTTGCGACTCCGTCGCACAATAGGCATTCGGCTGCATCCCTCGCCTCCCTCCCCCCTGCGCGAATCTAGTTGAAACTCAGTAGCAACTGGGGCCTTCATTCAAACGGATTCCGGCCCTCGCTGTCAAGTTGGAGTTCTGTAATTTTTCTGTGACAAGCTCGGGAATCGCCCGTTGTGGGCTGACTCGGGCTTCCGCAGCTTGGCCCCACTCTCCTGACGCCCTCTAGGCGGGCCCCGGCCGGCCCTCGACGATCCCGCATCGGCAGAAAGGCAGAATCGGACAACGGGCCGAATATAGGATTGCCGGGCGCAAGGTCGATGCGATAGACTGGCCAATGATTCTGTTTATAGTGTGCGGCTTGGGCTCACATGCGGGGAGGAAACTCATGGAATGGACCACACCTCAGCACGAGGTGGTTGACCTCAATTGCGAAGTCAGCTCGTACGCAAACGCCGAACTGTAACCCTTGAATGCGCGTTAAAGTCCTCGGCTCGGCCGCGGGCGGCGGTTTTCCGCAATGGAACTGCGGATGTTCAAACTGCAGCCGGCTGAGGGCGGGCCGTCTAAAGGGGCTCGCTCGCACGCAAGCCCAGGTTGCCGTATCGGCTGGCCGAAGCGCATGGGTTTTGCTGAACGCCTCGCCTGATCTCCGGCACCAGCTCATCCAGCTTCCCGAGTTCCGCCCAACAAGTTCTCGAAGCACACCTGTTTCGGTCATAATCCTGACCAGCGCCGATGTGGACTGCATTATGGGCCTGCTGCACTTACGGGAGTTTCAGCCGCTGCGGATCTACGCGACTGCCTCGGTAGGGCGAGTCGTGCGCGAAGAGAACACAGTTTTTCGCGTCTTGGAGCGATCCTCGCCGCCCGTCGATTGGGAGACCCTGCGGCTCGGTTCGCCCGTCCCGGTCCTCTCGGAGGGTGCGACTCGGGACCGCCTTATCTGCACGGCCATACCGGTCGGCGGTAAATTCCCGGAATACGCGGGGGCCGATCGACGACAGGAGCTGCCGAAAGAGGAGGCTGTGATCGCGCTCGAACTCGTCCAGAACGACAAGCGTCTTTTCTATGCGCCGACGCTCCCCGCCTCTAGCAACGAGGTGAAATGCCGCGTGGCCCAGAGCGACTTAACCCTGCTCGACGGCACCTTTTGGTCGGACACCGAACTGATCGAGGTTCGCGGCGGGGGCAAGACCGCCAGGCAGATGGGGCATCTGCCGCTTTCCAGCCCCGGCGGAACACTTCGGGAGCTGCGGGGATCGGCGTCAGGGGAGCGCGTGCTGATCCACATCAACAACACCAACCCGATCTTGGACGAGGACAGCGCCGCGCATCGCGCCGTGCGGGAGGCCGGTTGGCAGATTGCTCACGACGGCATGGAGTTTGAGCTGTGAGCGGTTGCCGCGCAGCGCTGCTCGGCGAATCGGAGTTTGTCGCTGCCTTTCACCTGATCGGCAAAGAGCGCTATCACCATCAGCACCCCTTTCACCAGCTCATGCACGAAGGCAAGCTGACGCGCGGCCAACTGCAGGCCTGGGCGCTCAACCGTTACGCTTATCAAAGCGCGATCCCGCTCAAGGACGCCACGATTCTCGCCCGCAGTGAGGACCCCGCCTTTCGCCTGGCCTGGCGGAAACGGATCATTGATCACGATGGGGATCGAACGCATGTGGGCGGCCTCGAAAAATGGCTTCGGTTGGTCGAAGGCACGGGTCTGTCGCGTGAGGAGGCCATCCGAGGCGGCGGAATCTTGCCGGCAACCCGCTATGCCGTAGCCGCCTACGTCGACTTGGTGCGCTCAGGCAGCCATCTGGAAGCCGTAGCGTCCTCGCTGACCGAGCTTTTCTCGAAGGAACTGATTACTCTGCGCGTCGACCGCCTGCGCCGACATTATCCGTGGCTCGCGGACGCGCTCGATTATTTTGAAGGCCGCGTGACCGAAGCTCCCGAGGACGCGAAATTCGCACTGTCCTGGGTCCTCGAGCACGCAGGAACGCGCGAGGAGCAGGAGCTGGCCCTCGGCGCATTGCGCACGAAGTGCGATATCCTGTGGGCGATGCTGGACGCTTTGTATTTTGCCTATGTGGAGCCGGGCTGGCCCCCACCAGGAGCCTTTCGTCCAAGACAAGACCCGTGAATCCGGAGATCGACAAACGTCCGCGACTGGGGCCGGGTTGCCGGTTAAATGACAAGAGTCAGCCTGAACGCATGCTGCTCATGCCTGAGCGCGCCTTGCGGCTGAACGGGCCGAGCCTTGCCATCATCGAGCGATGCGACGGCCAGCATTCGGTCCGGCAAATCATTTCCGAACTGCAGACCCTGTACCCAAAGGCTAACCCGCAGAAGGTCGAGAGCGATATCCTCGACTATCTCAAGCGGCTCGAAGAGCAGAGAGCGCTCGAATTCGAGTAATCGGGGGAATCCTCGGCTGCATCGGCCCATTCCCCAGGGATTGCGGCATCGCTCACGGATCGCTGGTGACTTCGAATGGAGAATAAGATTCCAACCCCGTTGGTTCTGGTCGCCGAGGTTACCCATCGTTGCCCGCTGCACTGCGTGTATTGTTCGAATCCGCTTGAACTGACCGGGCGAAACGGGGAGCTCTCCGCGGAAGCCTGGATCGACATCTGTCAGCAGGCGGCGGCGATGGGCGTGCTCCAGGCCGACTTCACGGGCGGAGAGCCGCTCGCGCGAGCCGATCTTGCCCGGCTCATCCGCGGGGCGCGAGAAGCGGGCCTGTACGCGAGTCTGATCACCTCGGGCGTTCCCCTCGATGAGGGGCGGCTTGCGGAACTCGTGGCTGCCGGTCTGGACCATCTTCAACTGAGCTTTCAAGGTGCGCGCGAAGAGAGTGCGAGGGAATTCTCGGGCACCCGAACGCACGCGCAGAAAAGGCGTGTGGCCGAATGGGCGAAGCGTCATCGCCTGGCCCTGACGCTGAATTTCGTGATTCATCGGCAAAATCTGGATGAACTCGAAGAAATGCTGGCCCTCACCGACCAGATCGGGCCGCAGCGCGTCGAGTTCGCCCACGTACAGTACTACGGCTGGGCGTTTCAGAATCGGGCGCGCCTGCTGCCCACCCGCGAGCAGGTCGACCGCTCGGTCGACACACTGACCAGGGCGGGGGAGCGCATGCGCGGCAGAACCCGCGTCGAATACGTCGTGCCCGATTACTACGCGAAATATCCCAAGGCCTGCATGGGAGGCTGGGGACGCAAGGTCATGCTGGTCAAGCCTGACGGCGATGTGCTGCCCTGCCATGCCGCAAATGTGCTGCCGGGAATGGCCTTTGAAAATGTTCGGAGACGTTCGCTGCGTGAGATCTGGGAAAACTCGGACGCATTCGGGCGATTCCGCGGCGGAGATTGGATGCAGGAGCCATGTCGAAGCTGTGATCGGCGCACCCAGGATTTCGGAGGTTGCCGTTGTCAGGCTCTGTTGCTGGCCCAGGACGCGGCCTCGACCGACCCGGTGTGCTCGCTTGCACCACGGCGGCAGCTGGTCGATACCATCCTGGCCGAGGTGAACGGGGTGGGAAGGGCAGGCGAGGCAAGTTCCTGGGCGTACCGCCCGAATCCACGGTGAGCGCCCGCTCGAAGGCGCGCGGAACTGGCTCCTCCCGTCGGGACTGCCCTCTCCCGCGACCTGGACAACCGCTTCGATTTTCCATCTCTGTTTTCCGCTATGCTATCTTCGTTCCGAAGCTGAGGAGGCTGAATGGCAGGAGAGCGCCGCACCGACCGCGTCTCGCTCACATTATTGCTCGAGGCTTCCGGCCGGGATATCCACGGAAACGAATTCACGCAGCCTGCACAAACGCTGCTGATTAACCGAACAGGAGGAGTAATCCTGCTCGATCGCGACGTCGCGCCGGGAGCGCAGATTCACCTCCGGCGAAGATCGCCAACGGAAGCTCATCGCGAAAGCGACGTACGCGTCGTGGGGCAATTCGGAAGACAAAAAGAGGGATTCGTCTACGGCGTCGAGCTGGCCGGCGATCATGCCGACGTATGGGGCGTCGATTTTCCGCCGATTACCGAATCCTCGGAAGCGGTGGCGCGCATGCTGGTCGAATGCAGTTATTGCCGGACGCGCGAAGTTGTCTACCTGAACGAGGTCGAACTGCTGGGCTTTGAAACCAATCGCGGCATCGCGCGGCACTGCAAAACCTGCCAGGTGCCCAGCATCTGGACGCAAGCCCCGCACGAAGAGGAGAAGAGAATGGCGGCCCGTGCCTCACGAACGCGCAGGGCTGCCGAATCGGCCAGTCCCCCGCCGGAAAAGGAACAGCGCCAACGCAAGCGCCTGCGTCTGAAGACGCGCCTTACGGCCTGCATTCGGCAGGCGGGCGCCGACGACGAATTGGCCGTTTGCGAAGATATTTCACCGGTCGGAATGTGTTTTCGCAGCAAACGCCGGTATGAAACCGATGCACCCGTCGAGGTGGCGGTTCCCTACACGCCCGGCGCGGCAAACATCTTTCTTCCAGCGCGCATTGTGTATTCCGAGGAGATGCCGAAGGCGGGACTGTTTCGTCACGGAACCGAATACCGGAAGACGGGCGAGGGGGGGGACTAAACCCACCGCGGCCGCTGTTTAGCTTACGGAGACAGGATTGCGCCCCGGAACGTGGGGCGCCTGATAGCGCATGGCAATATTCAAGTGGACGTTTCCGTTGGCCGTTTCGAACCGCAGAATGGCAGCCTCGGAATCCTGCCCGGCTTTCTCCCCTTGTTCCTGCTTGAGCACCTCGGGCGGCACCACTTTGAACTGAAACCCGCGATCATTGAGCTGTGTTACGGCGTTCCCGATCACCATGTTGGCCAGTTCGCAGACCGCTTCCGAGACGATCGTTTCCGAGGGATCCACGGGGGCTCCCGCGATGTAGCTGGCCACATGGGCGGCCGCCGTGGGGTCCATATCGAGAACAACGCGGCCTTCGATCTGTCCCTTGAACTTCACGAGCGCAGCAAGCCCTTTCTTTCGATACCCTTCCTCTTCCATGCTCAGGTCCGCAATCGTCACCGGAGATTTCATCATCTCCGCAAGCACGGCATCGAGCGAGCCAATGAACGGCTGGATCAAGTCCATTCTCATGATCAGTTCTCCCGAGAGGAAGCGGTTGCCGTGACGCCGTCATCGCTCAGCACGTAGCGGATGATTTCGTACAATGCATCGGGCTTCACCGGCTTCTGGACGAAGTGCCGAGCGCCCTTCTGCAGCGCAGCCAGAATGTTGTCCTGATAGCCGACCGAGGAGACCATGACCACGCGCGCGTGCGGATGATGCTGCACGATGCGCTCGACGGCCTCAATGCCTTCCATCTGCGGCATGGTGATATCCATGAGAACGATATCGGGATTGACGCGATCGTACTCGGTGATGGCCGTACAGCCGTCGCCGGCCTCGCCCGCCACCTGGCCGCCAAAGGACTCAACCATTTTTGCCAGACTCTTGCGTGCGAACACGGAGTCGTCCACGATCAAGTACCGGACGGGCTGACTGTCTTTCCGCAGCAAGGCTTCAAATTGTTTCATGACGTTCTCCTTCTCTACTTCCTTCGCAGGGCGCTTTCTCCGATTTCGTCGGGTGGGGAATTCCGATCAACAGCCGCGCGCACATCCTCCGCACACTCGGCCTGCAGCAGACCCGCAATGGCCGGCAGGGCCGCTACGCGGCCCGCGAAGCCACGATCGATGGCCGCGCGCGGCATGCTGTCGACCACGCAGGTCTCCGGACTTTGTGCGATGGTCAACCCGCCTGCGGCTCGTATGGCATCCATCCCGGCGGCGCCGTCGTCACCCATGCCGGTCATCAGCACTCCGATCGAGCGCGCGCCGATTTCCTGAGCCACAGATCGGAACAGCACATCGACCGAAGGACGATGACCGTTGACGCGCGGGTGATCGACCAGAACCGCCACGTCGCCATGGTCCATGCGCCGCACCTTCAAGTGCCGATTGCCCGGGCAGATCAGGGCGCGACCGGCAAGCAGCAGATCGCCCGACTGCGCCTCTTTCACTTCGATGGCGGACGACTCGTTCAGCCGCTGGGCGAACATTCCGGTAAATCCTTCCGGCATGTGCTGGACCACGAGCAAGCAGCCCGGGAAGTCTGCGGGGAGCTGCGCGAACAGGTATTGCAGAGCGTTGGGTCCCCCCGTCGAAACGCCCAGGGCCACGACACGCGAGGGCCACCGCGGCTGCGTCGAGAACGGCCGCGGTTCTTTTCGCTGCGAGCTGGGCACGGTCAGGATGATTTTCGGCGCGCCGGCCGAGGCCGCCACTCTGATCTTCACGGCAAGTTCCGCGGCAATCTGCTCGAGTCGGCCGGCGGCTGCTTCCTGCGGTTTGGTGACGAAATCGAATGCGCCCAGTGCGAGCGCCTTCAGCGTGATCGAGGCGCTGCGATCGCTGTAGGCACTGACCACGATGACCGGGAGCCGATGCTTGCGCACAATCTGCCGCAGGGCTTCGATTCCATTCATGCGGGGCATCTCGAGATCCAGGGTGACGACATGGGGGCGAAGCTCTTCGACCTTCCGCAGCCCGATCACACCGTCGGCGGCAGTTCCCACCACCTCGATCGAGGAATCGCGCAGAAGCACCTGCGGAATCAACTTCCGCATCAGGGCGGAATCATCGACCACGAGCACGCGAACCTTTTCGCTCATGCCGTCGCTCCCACCGCCGGGATTCTCGACAGGTGCGAGAGCACGGCGGGAACGTTCAGGATGAGAACCACCGTACCGTCGCCCAGTATGGAAGCGCCACTAACCAGAGGCGAACTGACCAGGCCATCTTCGAGGGCCTTGATCACCAGCTCTTCCTCGCCCGCCAGGCTATCTACGGCCAAACCGAACCGACGCGCCGCCGTACCGATGATGATGACAAAGACTCGCCTGGCGCTCGTTGGCTCGCGACCGGCATCCGGCACAAGCCGGTCGAGACGCACGAGTGTCAATACTTGTTCCCGCAGCTGGAACACTTCGTGTTCGTCGACGCGATGGATTTCCCGCTCCTCCAGGCGAACAATCTCGACAACCGAGACCAGCGGTACCGCATACAGCCGGCCCCGGACGCGGAACAGAAGCGCCTGAATGCTGGCCAGCGTCAGCGGCACCAGCAAACGGAAGGTGGTGCCTTTGCCGGGTTCGCTGGCAATCTCGACCGAGCCCTTCAGCGCTCCGAGCGACGCCTTCACCACATCCATGCCGACTCCGCGGCCGGAAATCTCGGTAACTTCCTCCGCCGTGCTCAAACCGGGGACGAAAATCAATTGCAGCGCCTCGGATTCGGTCAGCCGGGCGGCCTCTTCGCGCGAGAGGATCGCCCGCTCGACGGCACGCTGAACGATTTTTGCGCGGTCGAGCCCTCGCCCGTCGTCGGAGGCCTCAATCACCACCTGGTCGCCTTCGTGATAGGCGTTCAAGCGAATCGTGCCGCGGGCCGGCTTGCCGGCCGAGGCGCGCTCGGCCGCGGGTTCGATGCCGTGGTCGGCGGCGTTGCGAACGATGTGAGCGAGCGGCTCGGCGAGCGAATCGAGAATGCTCTTGTCCAGATCCGTGTTTTGGCCGGCAATTTCGAGCCCAATTTCCTTGTCGCGCAGCTTTGCTACATCCCGCACGATTCGCGGGAAGCGTCGAAAGAGCTGCTCGACCGGCACCATGCGGATCTTCATTACGGACTTTTGCAGCTCGCCCAGAACACGCGATTGAAAGGCGAGGGCGTCGGAAAACTTGCCGCCCAACGGGTCTTTTACGTGGCGGCGCTCGAACTCGGCGATGGTCCGCTGCAGCATGGATTTTCCGATAATGAGTTCGCCCACCAGGTTCATCACCGCGTCGATCCGGTTCGCGTCGACGCGCAACGTATTCTCCGCAATGGCATGAGCGAGCCCGCCGGGAGTTGCCTCGTGAACGTCGCCTGCCGGCGCAAGAGAGGCGGTGGGTCCGGGCTTCACACCGGCCGCCACGGCGGCGGCTTCCGATTCGAGCAGTATTTCGAGCAGGTCGCGGGGAGCTGATTGAAAAGCACGAATCGGCTCAAGCTGGGTTCGCTTGACCACGGAGGGAACCCGGCAGTGTTGCTCAATCCACTCGGGGGGCTTGCTGCTTGTGAGCGCGGCCTCGATGACCTCGAACTGGTCGGCGGCGGTAACGTTCTGCGGCCGCAAGGCAAGCAGGGTTCCCGCGCTCCCGAGCGCCTTGCGCACAAGCTCAAAGGCCGCCACCGGCACCATCGATTCCAGATCCAGATAGAGGGCGAGATTGTAGACCGCCTCTCCCCGGCGCAGAGCCTCGGCAATCATCAGACGCTCATACTCGGTCCACTCAAATCTGGCTTTGGCCGAGGAGGGTCGCGTGGCCGCATCGGGTTTGCGCAGCAGCTGTCGGATGCGCTCACGCAAGGCGCCGCCGGCCGGGGGCTGAAGATTGCTCCGATGCGCGGCCAATATTTCGTGGAAGGTGTCTGCGGCGGTCAGGACGACTTCCGCCACGGCCCCGGCATTTTCCTCGGCAAGTTCAGGAACCAGAACGTCTTCCAGTTCGTGCGCAAGCTCGCTCAATTCGCGAAAGCCGCAAGCGGCCGAATCACCCTTCAGGGTATGCACGGCGCGACGGACCGCGCGTAGGATTCGCGCGTCTTTGGGATGCTCCTCGAGAGCAAGCCCCGCCTCGTTCATGCCCTGCAGAATCTCCTCGGCGCTTTCGAAAAACAGGTCGCGGAGATCCGAGGAGCCGTCGCCGGGCGAGAGGGTCACGGCGTCGCCCCCTCGAGACGCTGATACACGGTCGCGTTGTTCGTGTGAATCATGTGGAACTTGGTCGTCAGACCGAACAGGCTTTCCGCATGGCCCACGAAGAGAAAGCCTTCCGGATTCAGGCAGCGCCAGAATTTTTCGATGAGGCGCTTTTGCTCGGCTTCGTCAAAATAAATCATCACGTTTCGGCAGAAGATCGCGTCATTGCGCTGCGGCAGGTATTCGGTCTTCAGGTTGTGGAAGTCGAACTGGACGAGCTCCTTCAGGGCCGGCTTCACCGAGTACTTGTCGCCCACTTTGTCGAAGTAGCGCAACCGACAGGTGTAATCGACCATTTCCATTTGCGCCTCGCTGTAAACGCCTTGCTGCGCGGCGAGGAGGGCGGAGTAGTTGATGTCCGACGCGATGATCTCGACCTTCCAGGGCGGTGGGATCAGCGGCTTGGGAACGGGCATGTCGAACGGAAGGGGATTGCGCAGATAGTAGTAGGCCAGGGCATCGCAAACCAGAATCGCCAGCGTGTAGGGCTCCTGCCCGGTTGAACAGCCTGCGCTCCAAACGCGGAGCGACCAGTCCCGGCGCTCCTGTTTTTTCTTCAGAAGTTCCTCGAGTACGACCTTTTGAAACAGCTCAAGTTGGGGGCGAATGCGGAAGAAGCTGGTCTCGTTGACGGTGAGATTTTCAAGAAGGGCGGTGAGCTCCTTCTTGCCTTCGCGGCTGGTCAGCAGGCGATAGTAGCTGTAAAACGAGTCCAGTTGACAGGCTTTCAGGCGGCGCTGCAAGCGGTCGCGCAGAAAATGCGTGCGGCGCTCGTCAAAGTACATGCCGCACTCCTGATAGACGAGCGTCTGCAGAAGCTTCAGCTCCGCGTCGGTCAGAACGACCGGTGTAGTGAGCGTCGACATGGAATTCTCTGTCCTGCGGCGCGCTTGCCGACTCAGGTTTCGCGTCTTGTGCTTCCGGCCGGAACCGCGGCGCCGGAGTCGGCGACTTCTTCGAGGCCGCGCAGCTCGCCTCGCTCAAGCAGGCGACCGAGATCGAGCAGGATCACGAGTCGCCCTTTCAGTTTCGCTACGCCTGAGATGTAGCCCAGCTCCCCTTCTTGAAAGACATTTTGCGGGGCCTCGATTTCCGAGGGCGGAATCTTGAGAACTTCCGACGCTGAGTGCACCAGCAGCCCAATGGCCCGGCGCTCCATTTCGACAACCACAATGCGATTGCGCTTGTCCGCTTCACCGGCCCGCTCGCCGAAGCGCTTGCGCAGATCGACGACCGGGATGATTCGCCCGCGAAGATTGATCACGCCTTCGATGTAGTCCGGCGCGTTGGGAACGCCGGTGATTTCCGGGACGCGCACGATCTCGCGGACCATAGCGATGGGCAAGCCGAACGTTTCACGCCCGATGCGAAAACCGACGACCTGGAGTTCCTTTTCCATGATCCGGGTATTCAGCCCCTAGGAGCGGACCGTCTCAGCATATGGGGCGGAGGAATCCTCCGCTTCTCGAGGACCCGCTCTCCGGCTGCCGCCCCTGCGGGCATCTCCGAAATGCTCTTCGAGTACAAATCGGTCCATGGAAGAAAGCAGGTTGCGGGACAGCTTGGACATTTCTTCCGCTGCGGCGGCAAGCTCGGTCGAGCTCGACGTGGACTGTTGAACCAACTCGCGCATCCGCTCCATGGCCCGCACCACGGCCTGCGCACCGGAAGCCTGCTCCTCGACCGACGAGTTGATTTCTTGGGTAATCTCGGTCAGGCGATTCGTGGCCTTGGCGATCTGGGCCGAACCACTGGACTGCTCCGTGGTGGCCGCGCCAATTTCCTGGGAGAACTTGTAGACCTCGGAAACCACGCTCGAGATCTTCTCGAGAGCGGCCCCCAGGTCTTTGTTGAGCACCAGGCCCTCCTGGACCATGCTCGTGCTGTGCTCCATGTTCTCGACGGCCTGGCGCGCCTCCTTCTGAATCCCCTGAATCAGTTCGGCGATTTCCTTGGTCGACTGCGTGGACTTCTCTGCGAGCTTTCGCACTTCTTCGGCCACCACGGCAAAACCCAACCCATGCTCGCCGGCACGCGCCGCTTCGATTGCCGCGTTCAGGGCCAGAAGATTTGTTTGCTCGGCCAGATCGTCGATCACCTCGATGATCTTGCCGATGTCATCCGCTCGGCGTCCCAGTACGTCGATGATTTCGGCCGAAGACTCGATGGCTTGACTGGTGCGGTTGAGCCCGGCCGTGGCCTTTTCCATGGTGGCCATTCCCACCTGCGCCTCTTCCCGCGAGCGGTGCGAGATGTCCACCAGCAACTTGGCGGTGTCCGCCACGCGCTGAATCGAGGTGACCATCTGGTCGATCGAAGCGGACGTTTCCGCAACGCTGGAGGCTTGCACCTGCGTGTTCTTCACCACGTTCTGCACGTTGATGCTCATCTCATGCATCGTGCTGGTGACTTCGTCGATGGCGGACGCCGCTTGCACGCTGACCTTGGCCGATTCGTCTGAGGCGCCGGCCATCTGTCCGGCTCCGCTCGCGACCTGCGCCGCCGAATCACGAACCTGCCGCACCATTGCGCGCAGTCCTTCCGTCATCCTCGAAAAGGCCCGCGCCATCGTGTCGTGCTGCGAGCGCGGCTCGATCGCAACGTTCAGGCGCCCCTCGGCGATGGAGGCGGATACGCCGGCCATTTCGCGCAGATGCACGATCATGCTGTTCAGCTGGTCGGCAAGCATGCCGACCTCATCGTCGCGGTGAATGTCGATCGATTGTTCAAGGTCGCCGCTGTCGCCGACCCGCCGCGCGACTTCGATCAGGTGATCGATGGGATCCTTGATCGTCTGAGCCGTGCGGAAGGCAATGAAACCGCCGAGAACGATGCCTAACAGCGTCCCCGCCATCGTAATGAACGTGTTCCAGGTGGTGGCTGTCGAAGCCGATTCGTTCGCTTCTTGAAACGCCAATTCGACGCCGGCGGTCGCGCGGTCCAGAACTCCGCTGGATTTGTTGACCCAGGAGGATGGGTCGTGTTGAAGATAATAGATCTGCAGGTCCGAGACGGTGGCGTCCCCGGTGTCCACCTGGTGCCGCTTCGCTATCATGGGCTTCGCAAAACTCTCGGCCCAATCGCGTTCGGTCCCCTCAACCTGCGAGAGAGCGGAGCGCAGGTTGGCGTCCGTGGTCTGAGATTGGGTCCTCTGGAGCGTCTGCTCAAGATCCAGGATGCCCCTGCTGGTGTTGTCTTCCTGCCGAAGATCGCCGCTCAGAAGGTAATTGCCCAAGAACAGCCGGTTCTCCATCATCTGATAGCGGACCCTCTCGATGCCCTGCACGTCCTCGAGCGTGTGCCGCACCGTTTTCTGCGCCGCATACTCGCGACTGACGCTGATGATGTTGATCAGTAGCAGGGCCACCATCAATCCCAGGATGGCGCCGAATCCCGCGTAGAGTTTTCTGGCAATCGTCATGTGCTAAGCCTCCATCCCCCGCCCGACCGGAACGTCACCGGCTACTCTCCCCCGCGAAGTCGACCTCGACCAGTTCTGTTGTTTCCTTCGGAGCCGTCTCAAACCGCCATTTCTTGATGGCGTCGGTCGCTGCGCTTGCCAGCACCGGATTGCCACCGAGCACCCGCGTGCTCACCACGTGCCCGTCGGCAGCAACCGTGGTTTCGACCTTGACCCTCCCCCGCAGGTTCATCTGTCTGGCGATGGCCGGATATTCCGGCAACACTTTTGATTTGACCTTGCGCTTTAGCTCGACGTGATGATCGGTCGTGTCCTGGTCCTGAGCCAGGGCGGAGGGAACCAGCGCCGTAGCGCCGGTTGATTCCAGCAGGCAACCAAGCATGGCCACAGCCCAGAGACGACTTCTCATGTGAGCCCGAGCCTCCCGAGGACAGAAATCCAAACACAGGGAGTGCAAAGGTTATGCCACTGTCTGGAGGCGACCTGGGAGGAGGGGGACGCACCTGCAATACTTTGTAAGCTACTCATTCAAGGCTATTTATGTTTAGTGTCGAGTCGTTGTCCGAGCCGACCCCGTTCGGGTCCTCGTCTCAGGTGACCCTCGGGAGGCGATTTCGGTCTCAAAGTGCGATTTCTTGGATTGCGTCTTAGAACAACCCGAGGTTCTGGGCTCCTTGACTCAAATTGAGATAGGGCCGTAAGGTCGTTTGGTAGAGCAAAATAGCTGCCCCCATCTTCATGCGCGCGCAAAAAAACGGTCGCCCAGTCGCTCGTCGTGTCCCCAGGGGTTTTGAGGCGCTGCTCGCGCAATTCTCCGCCGCCACCCTGGAGTTCACTTCCGTTGCCAGAAGCGAATTTGCCCGGCGCCTGACCGAACAGGCTGCGGAAATGCTGGGCGCCCGCTCAGCCGCCTTCGCTGTTAAGAGAAACGACGCATGGGAGATGGGCGGCCGGACCGGCCCGGGGCGCCCGAGGAGTGCCAGCGTCGAGAAGCGGCTGGCGGCGGCATTGGGCGGCCTGGACTGGCCCGACCACGGGCGCGCGCGGTCGGGGTCTGCGGCCGAGTTGCTCGGCCCAAGATGGGCTGACCGGCTCGCCTGGGAGACCGTGTGCATCGCGCCGCTCATCGGGAGGGAGGAACAGGTCCTCGGCGTCTTGTGCCTGGGGGATCTCGAGCGGGAGATGTCGGCGATCGAGGCACAGCTCCTGGCAGCCCTGCTGAACCACGCCTCGGTGGCTCTTGAGAATGCGCAACTGCTGCATCGCGTCGAGCAATCGAGAAAACAGTGGGTGGAAGATTTCGACGCAATCTCCGATTTCATCGTGGTTCACGACACGGCCAACCGCGTGTTGCGGCTGAATCGCGCGCTGGCGGACAGCGTCGAGCTCGAGCTCATCGAGGCTATCGGGCAGCCCATCGAGGAACTCGGCATCCTCGGGACCGCGGCCCCTCAGGGCCAGTGCCCGTTTTGCCACCACACGAACTCCCCCGAAGAGGAGGACGTCTACCAGGCCGGCGAGCGCACCTATCTTGTTTCGAGCTCCCGGGCCGGCGGCCCGACCGATCAGGACTCGCGGACCATCCACGTGCTCAAGGACATCACCGATCGCCGCAAGGCCGAGCGGCGGTATTGCCGCGAACGCGATTTCAACCGAAACATTCTGAACAGCACGCACAGCATGATCCTCGTGCTCGACACAGCCGGGCTCATCAGCTATGCAAATCGCCGCTGCGCGGAAGCCGGGTACGACAAAGCGGATCTGCTCGGCAAGCCGCTCACGGGGATGGTGGGGTCCGCACACCAGCCTCTGTTGCTGGCTGCGCTCAACCGCACCCTCGAGGGCGTTTCGATCGACAACCTAGAAATCCCACTGCGCGGAGGCGACGGGCATCCACGGCAGTTCTCAGTCAGCCTCAGTCCCATGCGGGATGAAGACGGGGTGATCAACAGCATTGTCGCGGCCATGAGCGATGTCACCGACGCCGCCGACCTGCAGGCAAAATTGATGCAAACCGAGAAGATGGCGGCGCTCGGACAATTGGTTTCCGGCGTGGCACACGAAGTGAATAATCCCCTCGCCGCGATCGTCGGTTTCACCGACCTGCTGCTTGAGAATCGAGACGTTCCGGCATCAGCAAAAGAGGAATTGCGCGTGATTCTCCAGGAGGCGGAGCGCACGCGCGTGATCGTCCACAACCTGCTCAGCTTTGCCCGGCAGAAGCCGCCCCGGCGCGAACCGCTCGAGGTGAATTCCGTACTGCAGCAGACGGTCAGACTGCGAACCTATGATTTTGCGAACCATGGCGTCGAAATACGCGAACACTACCAGCGGGATTTGCCCATCGTGCTGGGCGATCCGCACGAATTGCAGCAGGTGTTCTTAAACATCCTGAACAATGCTTACGATGCGGTGCACGAGGCGAAACGGCCGGGCAAAATCGAAATTGAAACGTCAGCAGAAAACGGCCGAATCGACATCGCCTTTCGCGACAACGGCCCCGGTATTTCCCAGCCCGACCGGATTTTCGATCCCTTCTTCACGACCAAGGAGGTGGGCAAGGGAACCGGACTCGGGCTCAGCATCTGCTACGGGATCGTGCGCGCCCATCGCGGCGAGATCATCGCGGCAAACCATCCCGACGGCGTTGGCTGTACCTTCACGATTCACCTTCCCGCTGCGCCGGCCCCGGCGGAGACCTAGCCATGCCGCCCCTTCCGGCCCCGCCCGCCGCGCGCTCGAGGATCTTGCTCATCGAAGACGAGCCGTCCGTGGCCGCCTTTATCCGCAGCGCGCTGGAACGTTCCGGATATGAGGTAGTGGCCTCCCCTTCCGCCCGCGAGGGTCTCGAGTTGCTGAGCCAGACCGATTTCGGTGGCGTGATCTCCGATTTCCGCACACCCGGGGCCATAAGCGGCGCCGACGTGCAGGAGTGGCTCCGGCAGCATCGGCCGGAACTGGCCACCCGGTTGATTTTCGTCACCGGCGATACGGCGAGCCGCGACACGGTCTCCCTGCTGGCCAAGGCGGAGACGCCCTTCCTTGAGAAACCCTTTCGTTTGCGGCAGCTTTTGGCCGCGGTTGAGAAGGTCATAGGAAAGCCATGAAGGATCATGCGCGGCTCCGCTTCTTGATTGTGGATGACGAGCAGAGCATTCGTCGTCTGTGCATGACCGTCGGGCAAACACTCGGGCTCGCTTGCCAGGAGGCGGATACGGCCGAAGCAGCTCTCGAGCTTGTCGAGACGGTACCTCCCGATCTGGTGGTTACCGATTTGAAGCTGCCAAGCTTGTCGGGCGTGGATCTGCTGCGCAAGATGAAGCACGTGCTTCCGCGCACCGAGGTTGCCATCATGACCGGGCACGGCTCGATCGAGTCTGCGGTGGAGGCCATGCGCGAGGGCGCCTACGATTACATCGAGAAACCGTTCCGGGTTGAGCGGCTTCGTCAGCTTCTGCAACGCATGTCCGAGAAGGTACGCCTGGTCACCGAGAACGAATTCCTGCGCGAGCGCGTCGGCGCAGAAGCCAAGCTCGATGGGATCACCGGCTCGTCCGCAAAGATACAGGATGTTTTGCGCATCATCTCCCGCCTAAAGGAGACGCGCACGCCCGTGCTGATTGCCGGGGAAAGCGGGACCGGAAAGGAGCTGGTGGCACGCGCCATTCACTTTCGCGGCCCCTTTGCGCAGATGCCGTTCGTGGCCGTCGACTGCGGCGCGCTCGTGCCAACCTTGATGGAAAGCGAACTCTTTGGCCATGAGAAAGGCGCCTTCACGGGGGCTCTCAAAGCCAAGACCGGACTCTTTAAGTCCGCAGACGGAGGGACGATATTTCTCGACGAGATTGGAGAGTTGCCGCTCGAAATGCAGGCCAAGCTGCTGCGCGTGCTTCAGGAGAAGGAAATCCGCCCGGTCGGCAGCAACGAAAAAATGCCCGTCGATGTTCGCATCATTGCCGCTACCAACCGGGACCTTGAGGCTGCCTACCGTTCCGGGGCGTTTCGTAAAGACCTGTACTTTCGCTTGAATGTCGTCACCGTTCACCTGCCGGCGCTTCGCGAGCGCCGCTCGGACATTCCTCAGCTCGTCCACTCATTCCTCGATCGGCACGCTCCCGGCGAAAATATTCAAGTGAGCGCCGCGGTGATGAAAACGTTCCTGCAATATGATTGGCCGGGAAACGTCCGGGAACTCGAGAACTCGATCGCTCGCGCGGTGGCCCTGGGTGACCATCGGATCATCGATATCGGGGATCTTCCGCCGGAGATTCAAGCGGCGTATTCCTCTGATTCGGCCGCGCCGGATGCCGCTTCGCTCTCCACCACCGCCCTGGCCGATCTCGAGCGCATGACCATTCTGCGCGTTTTCGAGCAGGCCGGCGGTGACAAGAAGATTGCCGGCAAGATGTTGGGGATCAGTCGAGCCACGCTCTACCGGAAACTCAAGCTGTACAAGATTCCCCTCCGCCCCTTGGACCGGCCGCTGGTTGGGAGTCCGCAATCCTGAGACATCTCCGGGGGCCGAGCCGAGCTCCGAATTTTGCTTTTTCCTGACGCACGCCTGAGACGGCTCTGTGTCAGGCTGAGACGACGGCCCACCCGGCCCCTCATTCTCCATCTGGTAAGCAGAACGTTTCCTATGAGTTGCTCGAGAGGCACGGAGGGATTCTTTGGCCGTCTTCGTGCAAACTCGCCCCTCTGGGCTTCCGTTCGCTCGTCCGAAGGCGTTCTCCCGACCCCTCCGGGCGCATGGCCCCGAGCGAGCCGAGCGCGATCGATGGAGAGGCAGAGTGCAGGATCAGGCCAAAATCGCTTCCGCGGGGCTAGGCGAGACATGCGTGCAAACGCTCGCCCGCCTCTTCCCGACTGCTTCCGCCGTGCGCCTGCCCATCCGTGTGGTCAAGGCCGGCAGCGGGAGAAAGCACCTGGAGGAGAGCACGATTATCGAATTCGGCACGGAGCGTGAGGTTCTATTTGCCTCGCGTTTGCCGCTCGAATTCGAGGATCGCATCCGCATGGTCAACTCCGATGGTTCATTCGACGCCCGTGCCAGTGTCATAGCGGTTCGCTACCACGAAGGCCAGAAGGCCGTTGCGGCACGTTTTTTGCAAAACGTAGAAAACTGGATCATCAAACCATGAGCCCAAAAACGCCGCCTCCCTCGGAGGTTTCTCGCGAGCGCGCCGGGTTGAGCCCGGTGGACTTCGCAGCCCAATGGTCGGAGGCGCGTCGCGCCTATCCCTTGTATGCCGCCCTGGCCACGCAATTCAACTTCTCGCCGCTCCCCCATCCGGCGGGCGAGTTGCTTCCCGCAAAACCGACGCGCGAAGTTTTCGACCGTGACCTGGCCTGGCTCGACAAGCTCGACGAGCAACTCCGCGCCTACCAAATCCGCCAGCTTCCGCCCGAAAGGCTCAATGCGAGCGAAGAGGCGCTGCGCGCGTTCATACAGCGGCAACTCAGGAAATCCGAGAAAACAAACTTCGATCGCGACAAGATCGACTTGCTGCTCGTGCAATATTTCGCTTTGTGCGCGCCGGAGGAGCTGTATCGCAACGAGATCAAGCTTGACGACGTGGCCCGAGTCTTGCAGCCCGTCCTGGCCGCCGCGGATTCGACTCCCCTTGAGTGGCTGGCGCCGCTCGAGGAGATCCTCGGCAAAGTGGGCGACTGCCACAGCTTGCGCGACCTGCTCGAACTCGGTTTGCTCGAACAGGGTCGCCTGCTAAAAGAATCGGCGGGCTGCATGTTTTACGATCCGGCGGCCCTGGTGGCCTTTTGTCGGTTCAACTTCATCCTTCGCCGGGCGTTCATTCGCCTGCTGCACGCCGACGTAAGCGCCGTTCGCAACGCCGTCGAAGGCCTCGCCGCGGCCGGTGTCAAGGTGGTCGACTGTCGCCGCGCCGGATTCTCCGCGGCAGAAACAACCGACCATCTTCGCCTGTTTTGCGAAAACTGGCGGCAGCCATTTCAGAAGGATTACACGGAAAGCTCGGTAACGCGGTGCTTCGAGCAGCTGCTCGCGCTGCGGGCGGATCTCGATGAAGCATTGGCCCGCGCCGGTTCACATGCGGCCCCAGAGCCTGCGCATCAGGCCACCCATGCTGCGGAAAGCAAACACTCCAGTCCTAGCGTGCCTGAAACGAAAACCGAAGCGCTGTCGGGAGTATTTCCTCAACCGCCCGGAGCCCCTCCTGTCCAGCCGCAATTTTCGGGGGCCGAGAAGCCCCCCTCGCCGCTGAGACCGGCAGCCCCTGCCTCATCGGCAGGCACGCCGCGGCCAACGAAACCGTCGACCGAGGTCCAGGCCCCGCCGGCGACGCCCCTGGATGCCGACAAATGCCTGGAGTCGATTTGGGAGCAGCTGATTGCTGCTCCGCCCTCCCGTGGCCGGTCCATGTCGACCGTGGTCCTGGAGGACACGAAGGTCCTGCTTTCCTCCTGGGAGGTTGCGGCTTTTGTGGTGGAAGGCGGGCAAGAAGCGGAAGACCTCAGGAGAGCGGTGGTCGCACGCGCGCTGGTTGCGCTCGGAATCGAAAGCCGCAAGCGCTCGGGAAACGACAAACCACTCCGAGATGCTCTGCAGCTCGCGCGAACGGAAGTTTCCTATTTCCAGGGTCGCGTCGAGCAAGCCAAGCGCGCGAAGAACACCGAAGCCGCGGTGAACCTGGGAATCAGCACGAAGCGCCTGCTTTCGATCATCGAGGAAGCCGAAAAGCTCCAGCCCTGACCAACAGGCATGCTTCCGGGGGGCGTTTTGAGTCGGCCCAGCATTCTCATCATCTCTGACGATCCGGAATTCGCCCGCATGGTTACAGCGAGCTGGCAGGCCGGCCGGAGCCTCCCCGAAATCACGGTGGCGACCGCCGACATTTGGACGCCTGCGGCCCTTGCCGGTTACTCGCTGGTCGTTGTCGGGCCTGTTTCAAACGGGCGACTTCGAAACATGCTCTCCGCGTTCGACAGCGCGCGCGCGGCGGCGGTCATCTCGGTTGTCGATGACGAAAAGAACGGTGCGGCCCTCGAAGCCGCGCACCCGCACGTGATTTTCATGACTCGCCAGGACGGCTGGACCTCCACCCTCATGGCCCTATCGACGGAAGCGATGCGCCGCGTTGAGGCTGTCCGGCGCGCGCAGCGCGCGGAGCGCATCGCGCACGAGAACCAAGGCTATGCCTCCCTTGGCCGCTACATGCTCGAAATGCGCTCCAGCGTCAACGATGCACTCACCTCCGTGTTGGGAAATGCCGATCTGCTGCTCGAACCCGGCGAGGCCCTGCGCAACTGGCGTGACCAGCTCAAAACGATTCATGCCATGGCCCTGAGGCTGAATGAAATCATGCAGCGATTCTCGTCCCTGGCAAGCGAGATACGATTCGGTGAGACGGAATCTCACAGTGAGACAGAGCCGGCCGGCGAGCGCCTCGTGGGCAGCCCATAAGGGGCGCGCCTTGGGTCGTAACCCGCGCCGCTTCAGCGGGTTTACGCTGTAGTCGCAGCAGGCGAGCGGCGATGGAGGGTGGCTGCGCATTTGCTTCCAGTTGAGCTGGATATCTCTGGTCGAGGGGGGAGGGCCGTGAAGAAGGTTCTCGTGGTGGACGATTCGCAGGCGGAAGTGAAACTGATGATCTCCATGCTCGAGAGAAACGGGTTTCATTCCGTCGGCCTCTGCGATCCCACACGGATCGAACAGACCATTGAGGAAGAGCGTCCGAACATCATTCTCCTCGATGTGGTCATGCCGCAAAGGAACGGTTTTCAAGTCTGCCGGGACCTCAAGAGCCAGGAGTCGTATTCGAGCATTCCGGTGATTTTGGTTACCTCCAAGACGGCGCCGAGCGACCGTTATTGGGGCGAGCAGCAGGGCGCCAACGCCTACGTCGCCAAGCCATTCACCGCGGATGAATTGATCCAGGTGGTTCGGAGGTTTGCCTGATGTCGGAGGAGCCCTACAACCCGCTCGAGGATCCGGACGACGGCGAATTGCTTGACGCCGAAGGGCTCGGGACAGAGCGAGGGACCGAGCGCCAGTACTGCGTGTTTCGCGCCGGACGCGAGCGCTTTTGTTTGCCGGTTCTTGAAGTCGAGGAGGTTGTGGACTGGCCGATGGTCACGCGCATTCCGCTGGCGCCTGCCTTCTTGATGGGCGTGTTCAACCTTCGCGGCACGATCGTTCCGCTGGTTGATATCGCCTTTACCGAAGGGCGCCGCCCGGGACTATTG
The DNA here is from genome assembly GCA_035622135.1 of Candidatus Cybelea sp. GTDB lineage: Bacteria > Acidobacteriota > Terriglobia > Acidiferrales > UBA7541 > Palsa-295. The sequence continues at coordinate 52,903 of DASPVZ010000021.1, forward strand.
CCCAAGCATGTCGTGGTATCCGCCCTCCAGGGAGACCCGCACCAGGAGGATTTGCGTCTCGGCATCGCCGTCGATGAAGTCATCGGCACATTCTCGGTTACCGAGGATTCCTTGCTCGACCAAGTGCCCGAAGAGGTGCCGCACTGCCGCGGCATGTTGCGGCACGAAGACCGCCTCGCGCTGATTGTCGATCTCCGGCGACTGACCGACGTGTTCCCGGCGCCGGGCATCTAACGCGAGCTGAGTTTCACGATGTGGGATGGGGCCGGCCTGGGCCGGCCCGGCGAGACAGCGAGCCAACTTGCTGCTCGAGGGCCAAAGTTTGCTGGCGCGGTAGCCGCGCACGTTTTGGAGGAATGTATGAAATCTCGTTTGAGTTCGACCGTCTGGCTGCTGATCTTCTGGATCGCAGCCTGCCTGTTTGGCGTGCTCGGCCTCGGGTATTACGCCGGCCAGCACCCTGCGGAAAGCGCGGCGGGCGGCGTAAGCCCGCTTCTGGCTGGCGCCGTGGTGCTCGCCGTGGTGGCCGCGCTGTCGATCATCCTGGTGCTGAGCAAGCGCGTCCTCAAACCGCTCGGCGAGCTGGCCCGCTTCTCCGAACGTCTGGTGGCCGGTGATGCACGCGCCCGCGCGGAGATCGACACGGGTGATGAATTTTCCTTCATCGCCGACAATTTCAATCGCAGCGCCGCTAAAGTCGCGCAGGCGGTCACCAACCAGCAGGCGCAAGACTCCTTGCAGCGGAGCATCACCGACCTGCTCAACACGATCAATCAGGTGGCGCGGGGCGACCTGTCCATTCGCGGCAAGGTGACCAACGACGCCCTGGGCAACGTCGTGGATTCGGTCAACTTCATGTTGGACAACTTCACCAAGGTTCTCGAACGCGTCCGCAAAGCTGCCATCGACGTCAGCACAAGCGCCAACCAAATTCTGGGCGCCGCCGACGAAATGTCCGCTGGCGCCACGCAGCAGGACCAGGAAATCACCAACACGTCTTCGGCCGTCGAAGAGCTCACCGTTTCGATGAAGCAAGTGTCGAACAACGCCGAGGCGAGCGCCGAAGCCGCGCGCCGCGCGCTCGACGCTGCCGAACAGGGAAACCGCGCCGTGCGCGATACGCTCGAAGGCATGCAGCGCATCCGCGCTTCCGTGCAGGCCACGGCCAAGAAAATCAAATCCCTCGGCGACCGCTCTCTCGAGATTTCAGAAATCATCAACGTAATCAATGACATCACCGAGCAGACCAACCTGCTCGCTTTAAACGCGGCCATTGAAGCCGCGCGCGCCGGCGAAGCAGGACGCGGCTTCGCGGTCGTTGCCGACGAAGTCCGCAAGCTCGCCGAACACTCGCGCAGCGCCACCAAGGACATCGCCGCGCTGATCAAGGCCATTCAGGCCGAAACGAACGAGGCCGTGGTGGTGATGGAGGAAGGCACGCGGGAAGTCGAGGTGGGTGCCAGCCTGGCCGATCAAGCCGGCAAGGCACTCGAGGCCATTTCGAGCGTCGTGCGCCAATCCGCGGAACTCGTGCAGGAGATTTCCCTCGCTTCCAAGCAACAGGTACGCGGCACCGAAGGAGTAGCCAACGCCATGCAGATCATCTCCGCGATCACCCGGCAGACGACACAAGGGGCCCGGCAAACGGCCGCGACGGTCGGAGACATGGTCAAACTGTCCGAGCAGCTCAACGAAGCGCTGGCGCAATTCCGTTCCGCACGCTCCTCGAGCGAGCCGGCGCCGGCAGAGGAGGCGCGTGCTTCGGTTCCGGTGAGCGCGCGTCGGTAACGACACGGCGCGGCCATGGCCGCACCCCTAGAGTGTGCCGGCGATGAAACAACATTCAGACGCGGAGGCCAGGCTCACGGACGGGCAGCTCGACGAGATTCGCATGCTCATCGAGCAGCGCTCGGCGATCTTGTTCGACTCTTCGCGCGAGCGGTTTTTCTCGACGCGCTTGCGCGAATACGTGGCGGAGACGGGCGCACGCAGCGGAGCGGATTTGCTGCGGGGCTTGCGGGGGTCGAACGGCGAATACGAGTCCCTGCTCGAGCGGCTGCTCACGCAAGAGACCTCGTTCTTCCGTTACCCGGGCGTGTACGAAGCGCTCGAGAAGAGAATCTTGCCGGAAATCCAGGAAAGGAAGTTTTGGCACGATCCGCGCACGCTGCGCATCTGGAGTGCCGGATGCTCGACCGGGGAGGAGCCCTACTCGATTGCCATCACCTTGTGCGACTCGCTCAAATTCGCTGAAGCCTGGGACATTGAAATCCTGGCCACGGACATCAGTCGTCGCGCGCTGCGCCACGCCGAGCGCGGGCTGTATCCTCGACGCAGCCTCGAAGACGTTTCCCTGCGCCAGGCCGAAACGTACTTCAGCCCCACAAAGCACGGGTTTCAGGTGCGGTCGCGCATTCGCCGCATGGTCTCCTTCGCGCAGATGAATCTGGCCGAATCGGTCTACGTCGGCAAGTTCGACTGCATATTCTGCATGAACGTGCTCATGTATTTCTCGACCGAACGCCGCCTCGCGATTCTGCGCCGCTTTTTTGACGCCCTCGAGCCCGGCGGATATTTCCTGCTCGGTCACGCCGAGACACTGTCCGACGCGCCGATGAAGTTCGAGCCCGTGGTGCTTGCCGATTGCCGGCTGTACCGCAAGCCCGCCCGCGAATCCAGGCGGATCGCCGCTGTGGCGGAGGCGCAGTCGTGAGCGGAGCGAACCAGGAATCGCTCGAACTCTTCCTGCAGGAAGCCTCGGAAAACCTGCAATATCTCCGGGAATATTCCGGCCTGCTCCAGGAACCGCAGACCAAACGCGCCGATGTCGAAAAGCTCTATATCGCCGCCCACACCCTGGCGGGAACCTCGGCGAGCTACGGCTTGCCGCTCTTTTCCGAAATATCCGCGAAAATGGCCCACGTCTTTCATTACGCGATGAACGCCATCCTAAGCCTCGATATGCAGGGGCCGCTGACCGATTTCCTTTCCGATGCCATTTCGGTGCTTGAATTCGACCTCCTCGAAATCAGCTCGAACGGGCTGGAGACCGCGAGCGATATCGCGGCGTTCAAACAGCGCTACGCGTTCGCGTTCCCTGCGCCCGCCGCTCAGGACGAGAGGGAGGCGGCGCCCGCTCCGGCCCCGAATGATTCGGCCGTGGTCCCCTCGGCGACCCTCGATGTCACTGCCAATTTGCCGCCCGACGCCGAGGTGCCGGGGGAAGTCCTTGAATTCTTCATCCCGGAGGCCGAAGAACACCTGCAGGTGGTCACCGAATGCCTTCTGGCGCTTGAAGCAAAGCCGAACGCCGAGGATATTCACCGCCTGTTTCGCTCGATGCACACCATCAAGGGCTCGGCTGCCCAAGTCGGCCTGCACCGCATTTCCGCCATCGCCCACCGCGTCGAGGATTTGATCGGTTTTATGCGCGACGGCGTACTCCAGCCCGATTCCCAAATCACGGACGTCTGCCTCGATTCGGTCGACGTGCTCAAGAAATTCTTGCATCGCCAGTGGTCGGGCGAAACTGAAATGTCCGCCGCGGTCGGCCCGCTCCTGGCGCGCATTGCCGAACTCACCCCCGAAATTTCCGATACCGAGGAAGCCAAGCTGCCCGATTCGCCGACCCCGGGCCCGCCGGCCGGCCCGGGCGTTCCGCCTCGGGCGGCGCAGCCGTTCTTGTCCGCGAAATCGGTTCGCATCTCGCTCGACCGGCTCGACCGCATGATGAATGCGGTCGGCGAGCTGGTCATCAACCGAACCCGCATGCTGGGACGTCTGAGGGAGCTCGGCAAGCTGGTCGAGGTCCTGAATTTCTCGAAGGCGCGACTCTCCGGAAAAATCTCGGAGTTCCAAGATAAGTATGAATTTAGCCGTCTGCGTAACCCTCTGGTGCCCGGCAGCCAAGCGCCGCAGATGGACACCTTCGGTGGGCACTGGGCCAGCCTGCCGCAGGCCGCAGCGACGGAGGTTTTCGCCTTCTCCGAGCTCGAAATGGACCGCTACGACGATTTCAACATCCTGTCGCGGTCGCTCACGGAAATCTCCGCCGATGTTACCGAGGTGCTGACGCAGCTGGAATCCTTCATGGGCCGCGTCGACGCCGACATCGATGAGTTCACCAAACTCGCCCATAACCTGCAGGACGAGATCACGGCCGCGCGCATGGTGCCCATCGGCAACCTGTACACGCGGCTGTCGCGCACCGTTCGCGATGCCTCCAAGGCCACCGGCAAACCGGTCGAGCTGTCTCTCGAAGGCGCCGAAACCGAGCTCGACAACAACATCATCCAGCATATTTCCGATCCGCTCATCCACATCGCCCGGAACGCGGTGGCGCACGGGATCGAAGCCCCGGAAATACGCCGGGAGTCCGGAAAACCGGAAAAAGGACGGGTGGCCGTACGCGCCTATCATCGCGGCAATCACATCTTCATCGAAGTCGAAGATGACGGAGGCGGAATTGACTACGAGCGCGTGCGCCAGAGCGTCGTCGATTCTGGGCTGATCTCTTCGGTCTCAGCGGCGGAACTGAGCGAGCGTGAACTGCGCGACTTCCTGTTCCGGCCGGGTTTCTCGACCGCATCGTCGACTTCAGAACTCGCCGGGCGCGGCGTTGGTCTCGACGTCGTTCGTTCGAACGTTCACGCCCTCAACGGAGAAGTCGAAGTCCGCTCCGAACCGGGTCAAGGTTCCTGCTTCACGGTCAAAGTACCGCTGACGCTGATCATCTCCCAGGCCCTCTTCGTGCGCTGCGGGAAATCGGTCTTCGCACTGCCCCTGGCGGTGGTCGAGGAAATTCGCCGCCTGCGGCCCGACGAAATCGAGGACGTGGGCGGGAAGCTCCTTACCCGCGTGCGGGAGGTGGTCACCGAAGTCGTGCGCCTGGACCTCAGCCTTGCCTTGCCGCCGCTCGAGCCACAAAACGGCTATTTTCATATGGTCATCGTCAAGGTGGCCGGAAAACAGGTGGGCATCGCGGTCGAGGAGGTGTTGGGCAAAGACGAAATCGTCATCAAGAATCTCGGGCATTACCTGCGACGCATCAAGCTGTTTCCCGGTACTACGATCGCCTCCGACGGCAGCCTGATTCTCCTGATTGACCTCAATCGGCTCATCTCGGCCGAGGGCGCCGAACGCAACCGATTGCCCGCCTCTTCGCCCGCGGCGCGCGTTTTTGCACCGGGCGCGGAAGCCGTGGCCTCCGGCAGCATACCTTCGGAAGCCGTCGATTCGATCGAAAACGATCGCGTGGTCGTCGTCGCCGATGATTCGATCAGCGTGCGAAAGTTCGTCGCGCGCATGCTCGAAAAGGCCGGTTACCGCGTGAAACTCGCCTCGGACGGAATGGAGGCCTCGGAGATTATCGCGCAGGTGGGCTGTCATCTGCTCATCACGGACCTCGAGATGCCCCGTATGAATGGATACGAGTTGATGGCACATCTGCGCCAGGATCCCCTGACGCGCCGAGTCCCCGTGCTTGTGCTGACCTCTCGCGCCGGCGCCAAGCACCGCGACCACGCCATGAGAGAAGGCGCATCCGCGTTTTTGACCAAGCCCGTGCAGGAGGACCAGTTGATTTCGACCGTTGAGGGTCTGATCGGCGCGGATCGCGCGCCCGATCGTCCGTCCTCCGGAGCGCTCGAGCGCCGGGGTTGATATGAGCAAGTCTGTTGACAAGAAGCTGCGCGTCCTGATCGTGGACGACTCCGCCTTCATGTGCAAGGTGCTCGAGGAGATCATCAATGCTGATCCGCAGCTCGAAGTCGCCGGCCAAGCTCGCGACGGCCGCGATGCCGTCGCTCTAGCCGACTCCCTGCGGCCCGATGTGATCACCATGGATATCAACATGCCGCACATGGACGGCCTCGAAGCCACCGAAATGATTATGTCGAATCATCCGCGCCCAATCCTCATTGTCAGTTCGGAATCGCGGGAGGGCGCGGCGGCCACGCTGCGCGCTCTCGAACTGGGCGCGATCGATTTCGTTCCGAAGCCGTCGACTGGCATCGATCTGGACCTGAAAAGCATCCGCGAGGATCTGACGCGCAAATTGAAGATGGCCGCAAAAGTTCGGGTGGTCCGCACAGCAGCGCGTTCAAAGGCTCCCGCCCGCCCCCGGGCCACCAGCGCCGGGTCGGGCGGCGCAGTGGAGTTCGCGCTCGGAAGCGGGGTCCGACCGCCGATGGTAGTCATCGCCGCATCGACCGGCGGACCGGCTGCGGTCATGCGTCTGGTCAGCGGCTTGCCGAAAGGGCTCCCTGCCGCCATCTTCCTGATTCTTCATATGCCGGCAACTTTCACCAGGCAGTTTGCCGATCAGCTGGCGGAGGTCTCCTCGCTTCCGGTTAAGGAAGCCGAGCACAACGAAGCCGCGCTGCCGGGACGGATTTACTTGTGTCCGGGCTCGCATCACCTGCGCCTGGGGTCGACGGGCAAGATCTCGCTCGACTCCGGACCCCGCATTGACGGCTATCGCCCCTGCGCGGACCTCGCTTTGGACTCGATCTCCTCCTACGCCCGCCGCGGCACGGTTGCCGTGGTTCTAACCGGCATGGGCAGCGATGCGGCCAAAGGCACAAAATCCGTAAAGGCGGCGGGCGGATACGTTATTGCACAGGATGAGGCCAGCTCGACCATCTTTGGCATGCCCTCGGAGGCGATCAGGACCGGGTCGGTCGACGAAGTGCTTGCGCTCGACGAAATTTCGACCGCCATAGAAAAACGCGTGATGAAGGCGTGCCGGCTCGCGCCGGTCGGAATCTCATGAGTGTCGCGCTCGACTCGAGGGCTCACGGGCGGCGAGACCGTCGCCCCGAACAAATGATCCTGTTTTCCATCGCGCGCCAGGCGTTTCTGATTGCCGCCGAGGCCGTAAAAGAGATCCGAAGCACGGACGGTCTGGCAGGCGTGGTCGTCGAATTCGAGAACTCCCAGATTCCCAAGGTCCGCCACCTCATCCCGAGCGGGCCGCGCGGCCGGTACGTAGTGAGCGGGTGCACCCATTTCCACCTGCCCGCCACGCGCCCGACCCTTGCGCTGATGCTCCGTCAGTTCCGCGCTGCTGTTCTGGTCGACAGTGTCGAACGCATGGCCGAAGTTCCCGCCGTATATCCCCTGCCCCTTGCATTCTCGGGCGAAGAGCGCATCTGGTACCGCGGCCTGGCCTATCTCGACGAGCACATCATTCCCGTCGTTCAGCCCGGCGGCTTCCTGACGCGAGAGGAATTCGACCGGCTCGGGGCCGCGGCCCCCGCCACTCTGCCAGAGGTCGAGCCCCAGGGATCGGTTCAGCCATGAGCGCCGCCGATCGATCGGCCAAGTCGTTCGTGCTGGCTCAACTCGGCGACCGGCGCTTCGCCTTGCCGGCGGACACGATTGTCGAGCTCGCGCCCTCGTTGCCCCTCCACCATTTTCCGCACACCTCTCCGCTTCTGGTCGGAGTGATTGTACGTCGCGCGCGCATCGTTCCCGTGTTCGATGCCGCCTCCGTGCTCGTGGGGAAGCGCTCTTCCGCTCACCATTTCTATCTGGTTGCCCGCCGCGATGTGGGCAAGGCAAGCGAGCTGAGCGCCATCCCCGTCGATGCGGAATGCGAGCTCACGTCCGCCGAATTGCTGCCTTCCGAAGCCGGCCGGCCTCGATACGTCCGCGGTCGCATTGCGGTGGGCGAAGAACTCATCGACGTTCTCGATTTCGAGTCGCTGGTCAGCGAAGCCGCGGCTGCCGAACAGGGCGGCAATCGACAGGAGGGAGCAGGATGACCGCCGCTTCCTCGCCCGGGCCCATGCGCATTCTGTTGATCGACAGCAACGTCTATTTCGCGAAACGGCTGGGCGACGCGCTGAAGCAGCTTGGATTTGAAGTTGTGCCGAGCACAAAGGCGGCTTACGCGCTCACCATGATTGAATGGAATACTCCCGCGGCCATACTGTGCGCCACGAATCTTCGCGAGATGGGCGCTCTCGAAATCGCGCCGATTCTCCGCGCCGACGCGAAAACGGCTAACATTCCCCTGATCGCCATCGGAAGCGGTGGCGACAAGGCTCTGCTTGAAGCGTACCGCGCCGGCTGCGACGATCTGGTTGATCGCCACCGCGCTCCCACCGAAACCGCCGAGCACATCCGCAGCTTCCTCTTCAGCCGCCAGAACGGCTTTCAGCCGACGCAGATGCTGCCCACCGCCGAAACCGCGCTCAGCGGCAACCTTTCGCACCTCGATTTGGCCGGTGTGGTTCAGATGCTTGAGCAATCGCGTCAGACCGGTGCGCTGCACATCAACGCCGCGGAGGCGGACGGCATCATTTTCTTCGAGGCGGGCGAAATCTTTCACGCCGAGTGCGGCCCGCTCTTCGGCGATGAAGCCGTCATACACATCGTCAAGGCCTGCAACGCGACCGGGAAGGGCGTGTACAAATTCATCTACGGCGCAACCGCCCCTCAGCGGACCGTCCTGCGCTCGGCGACCGATCTTCTGCTCGACGCCATGCGGGAATTCGATGAGTCCGAGCGCGACAACGCGAACACCGACCAGCAAGACAAGACCGAGGAAAGAGCCGAAAGGGAGTTCCCATGAACGACGTGTCCGTTCCGGCGGCCAACCGCGCCCCCACCGTCTATTTCATCGACGACAGCGCCACGATGCGCGAGGTCATCAAGATCGCGCTGCGCAAGGAACATATTCACGTCATCACCTGCTCTGACGCTGCCTCGGCGCTCGCGCAATTCACCACCACCCCGCCGGACGCCGTGATCACCGACGTGATCATGCCCGACAAGGATGGCTATGAGGTCTGCGAATTCATGCGCCGGCACGAACAGTTTGCGAAAACGCCGGTCATCCTCATGTCGGGAGTCGTGAATCGCGCCGTTGCCGAACGTGCCACTGCCGTCGGAGCCGACGAACTGGTCCGCAAGCCGTTCCAACCACAAGAGCTAATCGCCCGCGTAAAGCGGTTGCTCCGTCCGGAAGCCCCGGCAGTCATTCGGGCCGAGGATCTGGACGCGGCCGCGCCTGCCCCGCCCCGCGACTCCCATCCGCTGCAAAGTTTGTTCGCCGCTCCTCAACAGTCTCGGGCCGCGGATGGACCAGCCGCACGGACTGAGACCCCTGTTCTTTCCCCGGTCCGCGCCGGTGCGCCCGCCTTACCGGCGGGTTCGCCGATCGACGCTCTAAAGCTTCGCAGCGAGATTCGCCGCCTCGAGTTGCTCGTCAAGCGCCTCGAATCCGAACTCCATGCCCAGCGCGAGTACTGCACGGCTCTTGAAGCTCATCTGAAAACGCTCCAAGAGACCGAGTAGCGGGCGCACGGCAAACGGAGGGGAAGAACCGGGTTTGGATTCCGGTTCGGTTCCATGGCATGATCTTTCTTCGGAGATTCGCGGGGGCTTCCCTTGAGACTTGCGTTCGGAACCGCCATCCTCACTGCCACAAGTATCGTCGCTGGTGCGATCGGGATCCCTCGCGCCGGCTTGCCTGATCAGGCGCCATCGCGGAGCTTCACATTCAGGTACGTCGTGCACCTTCCCTCGCTGCCCTCGGGCAGTCGGGAAGGGCGGCTCTGGGTTCCCCTGCCGTACGAGGACGCCTACCAGACAATCTCCGCGCTCGAAATCCATGCACCGGTGAGGTATCAGATACGCCGCGAACCGGTTCACCACAACCGCTACGCCTACTTCACCGTAAACGCGGAGGAGACCCGAAATCCGGTCGACATCGAGCTCGCATTTCATGTGACACGCCTCGAGCATCGCGTGCGGCTCGACGAGGCTTCCAATCTTGCTTCTGGGCCCGCGGACTGGACGGGTTTTCTGCAGCCCGACCGGCTGGTCCCGGTCGATGGGCAGATCGCGGAACTCTCGCGCCAGCAGACCGCCGGCGCAACGACGGCAGTCGAGAAGGCCCGCAAGATCTACGATTACGTGGTCGCTACGCTGCATTACGATCACCAGGGAACCGGTTGGGGTCGAGGTGATGCGATCTGGGCGTGTACGGCAAAACATGGAAACTGTACCGACTTTCATTCTCTGTTCATCGCCATGGCTCGCGCCGCGGGGGTTCCGGCGCGGTTTGAGATTGGCTTCCCGCTCCCGGTCAGCGCGCATGAAGGCGTGATTCCGAGCTATCACTGCTGGGCCGAGTTCTACGCGGACGCAGTGGGCTGGATTCCGATCGACGCGTCCGAGGCGTGGAAGAATCCCGCCAAGCATGACTACTTCTTCGGCGCCACGGATGCGAACCGCGTCATGTTTTCACTCGGCCGTGACATACGCCTCGATCCAGCGCAAGCCGGCGATCCATTGAACTATTTCGTCTATCCCTACGCGGAAGTCGACGGCAAGCCGTTCGCGAATCTGAAGAGTGATCTCTCCTTCCGCGACGACGATCGATCCGATTGAGTTCGATTTCGAGGGTTGAGAATCTTGGGGGGCATTGCCGCGTGCGTTTGCCCGAGGTGCAATGCGGCCGAACGACAGTTCCGAGCCGTTCTTGCTGAACACCCAGCTTTCCCACACCAGCTCAAAACTAGGGTCATTTCCCCCGGGCCGATAAGAAAAGGCCGGCGGCCCGGCTGAGGGTTCCGAGCCAACCGGCACTCTCACCCATCTCCGCAGGCTGGGTAAGAGACTGAATGGACTTAGGCGACGGCGGCTTCGCTGTTCCGCAAGAACTCGTAGCGCTCGATCGCGGCCGCCACGCCGACCTCGCCGGAATGTTCCGCGCTGCTGCGCAGGACGCGCCCAAGGCAACGCACACGCACGGGGCCAGCCTGGGTCAGCTCGTGCGGCAAGGTCATCACGATTTCGAGCGGCGCGCCGCACTTAAGTCCTTTTGGCAGATGGAAATACAACCCGCGTGAGCTCACCTCACGCGACTCGGTAAGGGCTTCTCCGACGACCGTCTCATCGGTCCATCGGACGGTCAGCGGGAGACGCATTAGAAAACGCCGGGATGCTCTTCGCTCCTTCAAAGCCACAAAACACCTCTGTTTGGGCCAAACCCTGAAAACTCGCGCACGCGGGATTCGCGGGGTCACGAACCACGCTTGGTGAGCCCAGGCCTAGGCTAGGGTTTGCCGCCCTTCAGGCCAATAGAGCAAGAGGGTCAATTTGGGACGGAGTTTTCAGTACAGAGGTACTAGGGCGACCAACAATGAGGAAGCAAGAGGACTGGCCCCGGCACGCTTAGGGGCGGAATCGGGCAGAACGGGCCACGAGTGAGATTAGCGCTGAATTCTAAGGACGTCCCCTGCTCTCAGCCCGCGCTCGGACAAAAACGGATTCGATCCGCGCAGCGCCGCTACGGTAGTGCCGTACTCACGGGCGATCGAGTAAAGCGTTTCGCCGTGCTTCACTCTGTGTTCGACTGGATCGTTGTTCGGCTCGCCCAAGCGGGAGGTCGAGACCGTGCGAACGTCGCCGCGGTTCTCGACCAGCTTCGAGCTTGCCCGCGATGCCGGCTGGCCCCCGGCATAGATTCGAAGGCGCGTTCCACGCGGCACGCGATCGCTGTGGATGTGGTTCCAGCGTTTCAGCTCGGAAACGGTCACGTCGAAACGGTCCGCGATCGCGGCCAGTGTCTCACCGCGTTGCACGCGATAATGCACCAGACGTGCGGCGGGCGGTGCGGTCGGAATGTTGAGCCAGAACCCTGCCGGAACCTGTGCGCTGGGTTCGAGGTGATTCGCATTTTCGAGCGAGCCGAGCGTGACGCCGTAGCGGCGAGCGATTTCTACAAGACTCTCGCCGGTCTCGACTTCGTGGAGTCGCCAGCTTGTCCATTTCTCCTCGGGCACCTGCTGGATATTCGCGTTAAATTTTTCGGCGGCGCCCGCGGGAACCTTCAGTTCGAACTGTGCGTCGTTTGGAGTAACGTTGCGGAGCAGTTCGGGATTGAGCGCGCGCAGGTCGTCAACCTCGGTGTCCGTTGCGTCCGCGACCAGGCGAAGATCGATGGGATGGGCGAGCTTAATGACTTCAAGCGGCTGCGGCTTTTCCGCGTCGACCTGCACGCCGTAGAGTGCTGGCTCCTTGGCAACCAGCGCGAGCGCAATGATGATGGGCACGTAGTTTTCGGTTTGCTTGGGAAGGGCGTGACGCTTCTCGAGCTCCCAGAAATCGGCGTAACCGGTGCGCTCGATGGCGCGCGCCACATTGAGGGGGCCCGAGTTATAGGCCGCCATGACGAGGTACCAATCCCCGAACATATCGTAGAGATCGCGAAGATGATGCGCGGCGGCGCGCGTGGCCTTTTCCGGATCGCTGCGTTCGTCAATCCAATAGCTGCGGTCGAGCTCGTACTCCTCACCGCGAAAGGGCATGAACTGCCAGATGCCGCGCGCCCCTTTGCGCGAAACAGCGTCGGGAAGAAATGCACTTTCCGCCTGGGCCAGGTAGATCAGATCTTCCGGAACCCCTTCCTGATGGAGAACATTGCGGATCATGTCGCTGTACAAGCCTGCGCGGGTGAGTCCGCGTTGAACGACGGCGCGTCCGCGCGGGGTCGTGAAGAAGCTCAAATACTGCAGGACGGATTCGTTGACCGTCAGAGGAAGGTCATGGCGGACCCGAATCAGCTCCTCTTCGGCCTTCGCGACAAGCCGAGGGTCGCCCGGCGGCAAGGTAAGATCGGCGATCTCATCGATGGGTGCAGGCTTGCTGGGTGTTTCCGCCTCCTCATCCTCGGCACTCTGCGCGGCGTCGAGCTCGTAGGAGTGCACCGATTCACCGATCTGATCGAACAAATCGGACAGCCGCGGATCGAAGTCGATCTGAAACCCGCTCGAGAGAATCAGGCTAACGGCCTTCTCGAAATCGACGCGGGCGTTCTCGAGATTGCCGACTTTGTATTCCTTTTGCCCGGCATTGAAGGTGGCTTGTACGTTTTCGACCAGAAGATCGATGGCCGGACGCGGATCGCGTCCGAGGGCGACAAACTCAACCGGTGCGCTCGGGAACGGCAGGGGTTCGCGCGCGGCCTGGGCGGTTCGCTGCGGCGTCGGAGCAGGAGGCGTCACGCGAACATGCTTCGTCGCGCTGTCTTCGCATCCGGCCAGCAACATGATGCCGCCGGCCAGCGTGACACAGATTGTCGCGCGATAGTTCATCTCTTGGTTCTGCGTAGGATGCCAGTTACCGCTTGAACGATGCCAAATGCCAGAGCGGCCGGGACTTGCGCCGCTGGAGGCCGCTCCCTCGCCCTAGAGAGATGGTAAGAAGCGGCTCGGTTCGCGTCAATGGAACTTTTCAGGACGAGCCGTAACTAAATCAGGACAGGCGGCTTTTGGCCGCGCGCCGGCGGCGGCAGATTCCGAGCGGTCAGGCGGGCCCTTCGCTGTTGGCCCCGCCCGCGCCTCAGGAACTAGGCGAGGGCCTGGCGGAGATCTTCGATTAAGTCTTGGGGATCTTCGAGCCCGACCGAGACGCGCACGGTGCCGGGCTCGACGCCCCCCGCGCGCAATTCCTCAGCCGACATGTTGTAATGCGAGGTGAACATCGGCAGGACCACCAGAGATTCGACGCCGCCCAGGCTCGCCGCCAGCAGGAAAACACGAAGGCGATCACAGAATCGTCGCGCAGCCTTCAGCCCGCCCTTTACATCGAACGCCAGCATCCCACCAAACGAGCGCATCTGGCGCTTTGCCAGAGCGTGATCGGGATGGGAGGGCAACCCGGGATAATGGACCCGGGCGACCTTCCGATGCCGCGCCAGATACTGCGCAAGTTGCATCGCCGTCTGGCCTTGCCTCTGGATGCGAACCCCGAGAGTCTTCAGGCCCCGCATCAGCAGGAAGGCTGCCCCGGGATCCATCGAACCGCCGAGATAAATGATATTGCTACGGACCTTGTCGATCAGCAGGCGGCTGCCCGCAACGGCCCCGGCGATGATGTCGGAATGGCCGGCGAGATATTTTGTTGCGCTATGCACGACCATGTTGAAGCCGAATTCGATCGGCTTTTGCAGGAGGGGACTCGCAATCGTATTGTCGACGATGGAGATCACTCCCCATTCCTCGGCAAACGCGGCGGCTTTGCGCAGATCGACCAACCGCAGGGTGGGATTGGTGGGGCATTCGACGTAGAGCGCCTTTGTGCGCGGATTCACGAGCTTCTGGATTCCGTCCAGATCGGCCTCCACGTAGCGCACGACGATGCCTAAGCCCGGAAACAGGTCGCGCATGAGACGATAGGTGCCGCCATAGAGTTGGCGCGTGGCGATCAGCTCGTCGCCGCCTTTCAGCACGGACAGGAGCACGCTGGAAATTGCAGCCATCCCGGATGCGGCGACGACCGCCGCCTCGGCGCCCTCGAGCGCTGCGAGTTTGCGCTCGACCAGGGCCAGAGTCGGATTCCCGTACCGCGTGTAGATGTAGGCCGAACTTCGGCCTTCCGCCCAGCGCTTCATTTCCTCCGTGTTCTTGAACGTGAAATTTGACGTGCGCGCAATGGGTGCTACAACCGGTCCGCTGAGCTGATACCGCTTCTCTCCGGCATGAAGAGCCAGGGTTGCGTCGCCGAGGCGCTTTAGGTCACCATTCTTCCTCATGGCCACAAAAGCTTGACCCAAACGGGCGCATCGCTGCAAGCGCCATTTTGGTGAGTCCAGGTTCTCGAAATGCGAGGCGAACGATGATTGGATACGACGCCGGCGACCTGCTGGAGGGCGCCTGGATCGTTTTCGCCGTCTACTGGCTGGTGGCTGCCTTGCGCAGGAACCCGGCGAAGAAGCGCGAGCCGGCCGGCGAGTGGCTGTTGCGCTTTGCCGTGATGGCGAGCGCTTTCATTCTTCTCTATAAAGCGGATCCGCGGTGGGGGATGCTCAACGACCGCTTCATCCCCTCCGTTCCCTGGGTGCGCCCGTTGGGCGCTGCGCTGGCCTGGATCGGCATCGCGTTGGCCATCTGGGCGCGCCATCATATCGGCAGATACTGGAGCGGCTCGGTATCACTGCGCACAGACCACCAGCTCATTCGTACCGGCCCGTACTCGCGAATTCGCCATCCGATTTACACGGGCATTCTGATGGCCCTGGCCGGAACAGTGCTGGTGATCGGACGCTATCGAGGATTGCTCGCTTTCGCCCTGATTCTCGCCGGTTTCATCTGGAAGTCGAAACGAGAAGAAAAACTGCTGGCCAGTGAATTTGGTCCGGCTTTTGAGGAGCACAAGCGGCTCACGGGATTTTTCCTGCCGCGCTGGTCCCAGCCGACGGGGCCCAGATCCGGAGACTCCCGCCCTTGATTCCAGGCGCCCGCCGGACGGCCGCCTATGCGGGGCGCGGTCAGAATCCTACCCTTGGCCGGTCCCTGCCACCCAGACAGGAGCTCAGGCAGAGACCCCTTCTGCTTCCTCGTCGCCGCGGGGCTTGTGCGCGGCAATGACCTTCTCGGCAAGCTCGCTCGGCACGAAATCGTAATGTGAGAATTCCATGGAGTAGCTTCCGCGGCCCTGCGTCATGGAAGTCAGTTCATTCGCGTAACTCAGCATTTCCGCGAGCGGAACTTGCGCCTTGATCACCACGTTACCGGTTCGCGTTTCGCTGCCGCTGATTTTTCCGCGACGCGAGCTCAGATTGCCCATCAGGTCGCCGGAATACTGATCGGGAGCATACACCTCGACCTGCATAATCGGCTCGAGCAGGGCAGGCCGCGCCTGCTTCATGGCTTCCTTAAAGGCAAGGGTACCAGCAATTTTGAAGGCGATATCGCTCGAGTCGACGTCATGATACTTGCCGTCGTAGAGGATGGCGCGAAAATCCACGACGGGAAACCCCGCCAGATAGCCGCGCTCGGCGGCTTCTCGAATGCCGCGCTCGACCGAAGGAATCCAGTTCTTCGGAATCGCGCCGCCGAAGATGTCGTCGACGAACTCAAATCCCTTCCCGCGCGGCAGCGGTTCCATCTTGATCCGGCACAGACCGAACTGCCCGTGGCCGCCGGTCTGCTTCTTGTGCTTGCCTTCGGCATCCGCCTTGCCGCGAATCGTTTCGCGGTAGGGAACCTTGGGCGGCTTCAAGGTGAGTTCGACGTGATAGCGCTTGCGCAGCTTGGCGACGACCACTTCGATATGTTGCTGTCCGGCGCCGCTGAGCAGGAATTCCTTGGTCTGCGCGTCGCGGCCGAAGCGCAGCGCCAAGTCCTCCTCGAGGATCTTGTGAATGGCGGCGCCGATGCGGTCCTCGTCCGCTCGCGTCTTCGGCTCGATGGCAAAGGTGATCGAGGGCTCCGGAATGCGCGCGGTGCCGTAGAAAATCGGCGAAGCCTTGTCGCCCAGCGTTTCGCCGGTGGTCGTCTCCTTGAGCTTGGCCACCGCGCCGATATCACCCGCGTGAAGATCGTTCACGTCCGTCGCGGTCTTCCCCTGCATTACCTGGACGTGCTGTAACCGTTCCTGCGAATTGCGATTGTAGTTCTGCAAGGTTGCATCGTTCTTCAGAATGCCGGACATCACTTTGAAATAGGTGATGCGGCCGGCGAAGGGGTCGGCCAGAGTTTTGAACACGAAAACGGAAATCGGCTCCGCATCGGCGATCTTGCGCTCGAGGGTCTCGCTCTTGCGGTCGGCCGTGGCGTGACCGGATGCTTTGCCGCGGCAAGCAGGCGGAGGGAAGATGTCGACGATGAAGTTCAGGATGGCGTCGGTGCCCACGTTGTGCAGGGCGGAGCTGAGCAGAACAGGAAAAATTTTTCTGTCGCGAACCTCCTCTTGCAAGCCTTTCTTCAGGTCCTCAGGCGGAAGGGTCCCCTTCTCGAAAAACTCCTGCATCAACTCGTCCTCGCCTTCGGCGACCAATTCGACGAGTGCTTCGTGCGCGGCCTTTGCTTCCTCCGCCATGTCGGCGGGAATATCTTCGATCTTGGCCTTGCCGTCGCCGTCGGGGGCGTAGATGAGCGCCTTCATGGCGACCAGGTCGATCACGCCTCGGAAGTTCTTCTCCGAACCGATGGGCAGCTGGATGGGAATCACGCCCCGTCCAAAAACTTGCTGGAGCGAGCCGAGCGCGCGCTCGAAACTGGCCAGTTCGCGGTCCATCCAGTTCAGCACAAACGCGCGCGGCTGATCGTATTCAGTCGAGTAGTCCCAAACTTTTTCGGTGACCACCTGCACGCCGGCCACCGCGTCGACCAGGATCAAACATGCGTCCGCCGCAATCAGCGAGGCTTTTGTCTCATTGATGAATGTGGAATAGCCGGGCGTGTCGAGGAGATTGATTTTGACTCTCTCTTTTTGGCCCGGCGCCTGCCATTCCGCGTAGGCGATTCCCGTATTGATCGAAATTTTGCGCGCGATTTCCTCTTCGTCCCAGTCCGTGGTGGTCGAGCCCTCGGCGACTTTGCCCAGCCGCGGCGTCATGCCCGCCGCATACAGTAACGACGACGCAAGCTGGGTCTTCCCTGTGTCGCCGTGGCCTACAATCCCCACGTTGCGTATCCATTCCGTGTTAAACGATTTCATGTGCGTGGCTCCTTTATCGCCCTGCGCCTTCCTAGCAAACACGGACGTACGAAGGGATGCTCCGCACGTCGGGCGAGGCGAATTGCGCGTTTCGAGATCTTTCGTGGACTTGACACATGAGCACCAGGCGCCCGGCTCGAACGCTGAGGAGGCAAATCGAAGCCGCTTTCCCGTCTCGGCCCGAAAGGCCTGCGCCTGCAAGGAATTTCCCGCCAGCCCGAAAATCGGGATGCTAGCACACGCCGAGCAACCGCTTCAACTCGCGTCGACGGCGGGTCGGGCGGCCTCAGACCAGCGGACCCCGCTCACGATTGCGCGCGGCAAAGTCTGGGGGGTGTCTCTGTCCCCGCCTAGGACGGTCCCTTCGACGGTGTCGATTCGCTCGAGCCGAACAGTGGCGAATCCTTCGGAAACTCTTGGCCCCAGATGTAATGGTTGAACCAATCGAGGTTTGACTCGAGCAGCGCGCGGCGGGCTTTGGGCTTGTTCACCCCGTGGCCGAAGCCCATGTAGAAAATCAGCCGTGAGGGCACACCTTCATCCTGCAAACCTCGATAGAGCTCATAGCTGTTCGGCACCGGAACACGCTTGTCGTTACTGCCCTGCTGGATCAACGTGGGCGTTTTCGCTTGTTTGATGGTGGTAATCGGCGAGGTCTGGGCATAGATCGCCGGATCATCCCACGGCGTCGCGTGCAGATATTGGCGCGTAAACGGCGTGATGTCCGTGTTGACGTAGTAGGTCATCCAGTCGCTGATTCCCGCGCCGACAGAAATCGCCTTGAAACGATCCGTGTGCGTGGTCAAAAACGCAGAAATGTATCCTCCCTCCGACCAACCCATCGAGCCGAGCCGGCTGGGATCGACCATTCCCTTGGCGATCAGCGAATCGACACCGCTCATCACGTCCCACATGTCGCCGACTCCTAGGTTGCGCACGTTAAGCGCGCGAAAGGCCAATCCGTATCCAGCGCTGCCTCGGTAGTTGGGCTCAAGGACCAGTGCGCCTTCGGCGAGAAAAATCGGCACGGGATACGCGTAACCGGAAGCAAACAGCGTGGGCTGTGAAACACCCGTGGGCCCGCCGTGAATCATCACCAACAGTGGATACTTCTTCGAGGGATCGTATCCGCTCGGCTTGTGCAGGACGCCTTCGATCGGCGCGCCGTCCTGGCTCTTCCAGGCGACCAGTTCCGTGGTTCCCAAATCCCAACCCTTCACCTGCGCCGTCATGTCGGTCAGCTGGCGCGGCGAAAAATGCGAGACGGGCGAGACGTACAGCTCGCCGAGGTGCTCGGCGTCAGCTGCGGTGAACGCCATGGTCGTGAAATCCTTGGTGAATGAAACGCCGCCGAGAAAGAAGGCATCCGGCGCGGTGATGCGGTGGATCGCAAGCGATCGCGGATCGACCCGGAACGCGTGCGCGTTCGTGCGCTCGAGGGCGGCGAAGTAGATTCCGTCCGGGCCCCAGTCAATGGGCTGTGCGTCCTCGTCGAATTTCAGGGTGAGGTCGCGCACGTCGGCCGGCGTGGAGGCGGGCTTGACCACAACGGCGTCGAGATCGACGACGGCGATGTGGCCGTTCGCGTAGTAGTAATACGGCTGGCCGAGAGCGGTCGAGAAGCCGAGCTGTTTGCCGTCGGGCGAGAACACCGGGGAGCCGTCCGGGCCGGGAAGCGCGACGATTTTCTTCACCGCATTGTTTTTCGTCAGATCCAGGAGATAAATGTCCTCGTCACCGCCATAGGCCAGCAGAGGATTGGGCGAGGCGCTGAAGGCGATGCGCGTCGAATCGGGGGACCAGGCGAGGGAGTTGACGTTGAGGGATAAATCGAAAGTGACTTGCTTGGCATCGACAGGCAGAAAATTCCGCAACGCAGCACTCACGTCAACCAGCCAGATCTGATTCTGGTCGTAATCCTTTTCGTACACGCTGAAGTCGCCGTATTTCTCTTTGCGGTCCTTGCTGGCCTTTGTCTCCGGCGGGTTGGCCCGCAGGGCGATGAACCTGGAATCCTTCGACCACGCGAAGTCACCGACGTCGGTCGGGGATTTGGTTAGCTCGAAGGCCTCACCGCCTTGGGGCGAAATCAGCCAGATCTGCTGCGCGGCCGGCTTGTCCCCGCCCGACCCATCGCTCGTCGACTTTTCCGCCTTCTGCTCCTCCTTCTTCGCTTCTGCAAGCGGCTCGATCGCACTCGGTTCGCGTTCGGCAACGAAGGCCAGCCACCGCCCGTCCGGCGACCACTCGGCAGCGCCCGGCGCGTGCTTGCCGCGGGTCAACTGAAAGTTCGCCCCGGTGGCAAGGTTCACGAGCCAGATCTGCGAGACGAAATCGTCGTTCTTCCAGTCGGTTTCCGTCACCCGATAGGCTACGAAGCGGCCGTCTGGGGAGATCATCGGCGAGCGGATGCTCTGCAAGCTCAATGATTCATCGATGCTAGGAGTGTGTTTCTCCTGCGCGGAGACCGTCCTCGACAGTAGGACGAGAACAGCCAATGCCAAAGCACAGAACCAACAACGCTTCATAGACTCCCCACCTGATTGCAATAAAGGGCGCGTCGAGCCGTTAGACGACGGTGACCGGATCTGGTGAGGAAGTCGCCCAAAACGCAGGGTCGCCCCACCGGGATGATCACCTAGCGCGATTTGTCAAGAAATCAGATATCGCTCACATCTGGCCTTCGTCGGCCGACGGGCCATAGAGCGAAGGTACGGGAACGTCGTTCATGCGCAGGTAAACGCCAAGCTGGGCGCGATGGTGAATCACGTGGCTCAGCACCATGCCGCGCACCACGGCGAGCCGCGGAATCGAAAAGACTTTCTGCCCGCCGGCTAGAAGCGTCCAGGGAGCCATCAGTAGTTCATCGCTGGCTTCTCGAAGGGCAGCGCGGGCGGCGACCACGCTCTTGTCGAACTTATCGAGCAACTGCTGACGCGAAGTCATCACGAAGGGCTGAAAGGGGGGTCCATTCGGCGGACGAACGTCGAGCGACTCACGCTCGATCGTCTCCACAATCCAACCCGGTAACTCGGCCAGGTGACCGGCCAAGCGAGCCATTTTCATCGATTTCGGGTGCGGCACCCAATCCGGTTTGCCCTCCGGAACGCGTTCGAGCGTTTTCCTCGTGCCCACCATCTCGTGATCGAATTCCGCAAGGAGTCCGTCCCGGAGTGCCATCTGCTGCCTCCTTCCTGACCTGGACCCGTACATCATACAGCGAAGGTGCCGGGAAGGGGAAACAGCCGGACTTGGCCGGTGTGGGGAAAACTGTGCAGTCGAGAATGGAAGGCCCGCGCGAGACGTCGAAAAGGGGAAAAAATGGCGTTGCGCGGGCCCAATAGAGAGAAATTTAGTTACTGAGTGACTTTTATTCCAAAACGGGCCTTCGCGCAAGCCGAGATTTTGGTGCCGCCCGGGGGGAGAGCGGGCGCTGGCCCGACTAAGGGCAGGCCGCTCTGTCTATTCCCCGAGGACCCATGCGCCAGCCCTTACCGATGCATGGCTGTTGCCGCGATATGCCCGGCCTGATGTGGCCGCCGAGGCAGCGAGTGGGCTATGCGCTCCATGTGCTGCGGCGGCGCCATCGGGCGCACATTGTGGTTGGTGCTCACATGATCGCTAATTGCCTGCAGCCTCTTCAGGATGCCCTGCCATTGCGCCCAATCCAACTGCCGGAGGAACGGCCGCAATCCTTGAATAAAGGGATCCTCGAGCACCGTCTCCCCGTTACTCTCGGGGACGAAGAAGCGGTTCAGACCCACGCCGAGCGCCTCGGAGATCTTCTCAAGCGTGCCGAGGCTGGGTGTCATCTGTCCGCTCTCGATCCGCGAGAGATAGGAACGGGAAACCCGCGAACGGGCCTGGAGCTGGCTCTGCGTCATGCCCCGCGACTCGCGCAACTGCCGAATGCGCTGGCCTATGTTTTCAACGGTTTCGCGGTTGGGCCAGTTCTCGAACAGTTGCCGGTCATCACCCGGCAAATCCTGAGGAGACGGCGTCGGAATGACGAACGTCACCTTGGGAGGCAGCAGGCGCAGGCAGCGACGGCAGTTGCCCGTGCGCGTACGATATTGGACTAACCCACAGACTTGACAGCGAATGACTTCTCGGTCGAAATCGCCATTGGAGCGTGCTTCCTCTTTGTCGGCCACCGGATCTCCTCGCAGACTGTTCGCGAAGGGGGAGGAACGTCACTTCTAGAGGGAAGGCGTGAACTGGCGCGCGTGCGATTCTCTACACGCTGTCAATTCTTGTCAAGTGAATTCTGTCCCCTCTCCTATCGACCAGATTGTAGACGTAGTACTAGAACCATGGCAAACAAAGATTTTAGCCGTGCGCGAAAGCGTAAATACCCGTTCGCCTGGTGTTCTCCCTGGACTTTCGACGGCTGTTAACGTTTTCGAGGAATGCGCCACACTACGTCACCGTGACATTTTTCGCGTGCTACCCATCGTGTCCTCCGGCTTGTTGAGCTTTTCGCCGACCCGCACGTCTCAACTTGCGAATCCCCTTTCGTTTTGCCCCGCTTCCCCGCGCGGACGAGATAGCCCGTGATAACTTAGGTGCGGGAGAAAAGCAGAATGCCGAATCGCGATGATGCATGGAAGCTGCTGTGCGAATACACGCAGAGCGAAAACTTGCGCAAGCATGCCTTAGCCGTCGAAGCGTGCGTGCGCGCTTATGCGCGCAGCCGGGGGGCCGACGAGGAGCTGTGGGGCCTGGCGGCCCTGCTGCACGATTTCGATTACGAGCGTTGGCCGAACGCCGAGCATCACCCGGCAAAAGAGCACCCCTACGAAGGGTCGAAGATCTTGCGCGAGCAGGGCTACCCCGAGGAGGTGATACACGCCATTCTAGGACACGCCGACTATTCCGGCGTCGACCGTGTTTCGCCGCTCGATCACGCCCTTTTTGCCTGCGACGAGCTGGCCGGCTTTCTGACGGCCTGTGCACTGATCAAGCCCTCGAAGAGCATCCACGAAGTCGAACCTGCGTCCGTCAAAAAGAAACTGAAGGACAAGGCGTTCGCGCGAGGCGTCAACCGCGAGGACGTCTACAAGGGAGCCGAGGAACTCGGCGTGCCGCTCGAGGAGCACATTGGCCGCTGCATCGATGCCATGCGTGCCATCGCTCCCGAACTCGGCTTAGCCGGCCCGAACCGCTAACGCTTCCTAAGCGCCGGGCTGGTCCGGGCGAACAGCGGCCTCTTTCAAGTCTCTCGGGAGGCTCGGACGTTGAGATCTCGGGCGAGCATATCGGGGGGAGCGCTAAGTTTCCCGAGCACTTTCATTGACAACGCGCAAAGCGGACGCGTATTATCAACGCGATATGGCGTCGAGCGCGGGCGTCGTATCCCCTTCAAGCTCTATCCCCCGGTAGGGTGGAGTAACGAGTCGCAGACTCGGCAGCAGGGCAGGAATCCGTACGGAGGCCGCTTTTATAATGTCACCCGATCACGACGAAAGTCCACAACCCTCCGCAGTCGAAACGACTGCCGAATCTCGACCGCAGACCTTGGCTGATCCGTCCGCAGCGGCGAATGTGAAGACGCAGACCTTGAGCGGAGCGGCGGCGGCGGTCGCTCGCGCGCCCGAGAACCAATCGGCGGGGGAGTTTTCCTCCCCGGACGGCCCCCGGCAGGACGCCGGCCACGGGGGGCCTGAGGCGGAAAACCACTCTCCAAGCCACGGGCAAGGCGCCTTAGGACCGGCCCCGGCCAAGGGGAGCGAGGCTCGGGAAACAGGTGCCTCGGCACCCTCTGAGGCCCCGGATCGAACGGATGAGTCGGGACAAATCATTGGCACGGACGGGGCTGCTGAAGCGGAAACCGAAACCATGGATCAGCTGCTCGACCAGTTTTCCGCACCGCAGGCCGTCGCGGCCGAAGGCGAGATCTTCGACGGGCGGGTGCTGGCAGTCACCGATGCCGGGGTAGTCGTTGACGTCGGCGGAAAATTCGAAGGGCTCGTTCCGGCGGAGGAATTTCTCGATGCCGGAAGCGCAATCCAGTTTGGCGAAGGGCAGACGATTGAGGTCGAGCGGCTGCACGAGCAACGCGACGGCTACGTACTTTTGTCCCATTTGCGCGCCCACCGGCGCCGCGTATGGGAGCGGATTGAAAAATCCTATCGGGAACACTCGAACCTCACCGGCAAGGTGGCCGAACGAATCAAGGGCGGTCTGGTGATTGATATCGGAGTCCGCGCGTTTTTGCCCGCTTCGCAGATCGAGCTGCGCCCGGTGCACGATCTGGAGGCTTGGAAGGATCAGGAGATCGAAGTTCGCGTCCTCAAGGTCAATCGCAAGCGTGGCAACGTGGTGGTGAGCCGTCGCGTGATCCTCGAAGAAGAACTGAAAGCGAAGCGCGAAGCGCTGGCCGAAACGCTGGCGGAAGGATCGGTTGTCACCGGCAAGGTGAAGAACATCACCGATTATGGCGTGTTCGTCGATTTGGGCGGACTTGACGGCCTGCTGCACGTGAGCGACCTGGTTTGGGGACGCATTCCCCACCCATCGTCGATCGTGAAGCCCGGCGATGAAATCCAAGTTCAGGTCCTCAAGTTCGACAAGGAAAAGCAGCGCATTTCCCTTGGGCGCAAACAACTGCTTCCCGACCCCTGGAGCACGGTCCCAGAGCGATTCCCTACCGGCACTCGCGTCAACGGCAAAGTGGTCGGCGTGACCGACTACGGCGCATTCGTGCAACTCGAGCCCGGCGTTGAAGGCCTGGTTCACGTCAGTGAAATGACCTGGTCGAAGCGGATGAAGCATCCGTCGAAGATCGTGAAGGTGGGCGACGAAGTCGAAGTCGTGGTGCTCGAAGTGAAGACAGATCAGCGGCGCATCTCGCTGGGCCTGAAGCAGACCCTTCCCGATCCGTGGGAAGCGGCGGCGGAGAAGTATCCGGCCGGATCGATCGTGAAGGGGCGTGTCCGGAATCTCGCCGATTTCGGGGCTTTCGTCGAGATCGAGGAGGGCATGGAAGGCCTGATCCATATCAGCGACGTGAGCTGGACCGAGCGCGTAAAGCATCCCAGCGAGAGATTCAAGAAGGGCGAGATCGTGGAGGCCAGGGTGCTGAAGGTCGATTCGCAGAACCGGCGCCTCTCACTCGGCATCAAGCAAGTCAACGACATCTGGGCGAATTGGTTCGCCGACCACAAAATCGGGGAGGTGGTCAAGGGCAAGGTTTCGCGGACCACCGATTTCGGCGCATTTGTGGCTCTTGCGGACGGCATCGAGGGGCTCTGTCACATTTCCGAGATTGAGGAGCGTCGACCCAAAGGCGAGCGCGAGAAGGACAAGAGTTCGCGCGCTGCGCGGGTTGCTTCCCTGCTGCCGACCGACCGCGAATTCGAGTTCAAAATCATTCGAGTCGAGCCGGAACAGCACAAAATCAGCCTGAGTTATCGGGCCGCCCAGAAACAGGCCGAGCGGCTGGACATGGAGTCGTTCCGCTCCTCGAAATCATCGCCGACCGCGACCATCGGCGATGCCATTCTTGCCAAGCGGCAATCCTCGTAGCTGCGTTTTTCGGTTGCCGGGATCGGGACGCATGGCCGGTCCTGACGGAAAGTCGTTTACCTTCTGTCTGTTTGGTGGTATCCAGAGATGAGCGGCGGCTCAAGGAACCGCACTAACCGCACCCGGCCCCTGTAGACCAACATCCAGAAGAGGAGGCTTCCTCCAATGCCAGACAGTGCCGGAGCCGAACAAAAAGACCACACCATGACCAAGGCGGATCTGGTCGAGGAAGTCACGCGCGTGACCGAATTGCCCCGCAAGGAGTCGGAAGCTGCCGTCGAGATCATCTTTGAGAGCATCATCGGCGCGCTCCAGGCCGACGACAAGATTGAAATTCGCGGATTCGGCAGCTTTCGCACGCGCCAGCGTCGAGGTCGCACCGGCCGCAATCCGAAAACGGGCGCGAAAGTAGAAGTCCCCGCCAAGAAGATTCCCTACTTTAAGCCCAGCAAAGAGCTGAAGGACTACGTCAACAATCCCCGCTCGGAGAGCGCATCGGCTGGGCCCGGCGGTTCCGGCCTGCAAAGCTGAACGGGATGGACTATCTCTGGACGCCTTGGCGCTACCGCTATATCGCGGATGTCGCCAAGGCCGAGGGCTGCATCTTCTGCGAGGCCGTGGCTGCGAACGACGACGCGAAAACCTTCATCGTCTCTCGAGGGAAGCGGAACTACATCATCCTGAACCGGTTTCCGTATACCAGCGGGCACGTTATGGTTGTCCCCTACGAGCACGTGGGTGATTTCTCGGCGCTCGATTCCGATACGGTGTGCGAAATGATTCTGCTCGCGCAGCGCGTCAAAGGCGCGCTCGAGAGGAGCTATCATCCAGAAGGATACAATTTGGGAATGAACCTGGGACGCGCGGCCGGAGCCGGCGTGCGGGGACACGTGCACCTGCACGTGTTGCCGCGCTGGTCTGGCGATTCGAATTTCATGACCGTGGTGGGCGAGACCCGCGTCGAACCGGAAGATCTTTCGACCACCTACGAGAAGCTTCGCAATGCGCTCTCCTCGGATTGCTGATTGGCAAGGACCGATCCCCTCGGGGACCCGAACGTGAATCTCGAACTCACCGAAGAGCAACAACTACTCGAGCGCAGTGTCCGCGAGTTCGCGCAAGCGGAAGTAGCGCCGCTCGCGCGCGAGCTGGACGAAACGGGCCGTTTCCCGCGCGAAACGTTCTGCAAGGCGGCCGAGCTCGGCCTGACCGGAATCGCCATGCCGGAAGCGTACGGCGGAGCGGGGATGGATCACGTCTGTTATGAGATTGCCATCGAGGAGGTTTCCCGTGCGTGCGCCTCGACGGGCGCGATTCTGTCCGTGCAGAATTCGCTCTACTGCGATCCCGTCCTGCGATTCGGCACGGATGAGCAAAAGAGGAGATTCCTCGCCCCGTTCGCGCGCGGAGAGAAGGTCGGTTGCTATGCCTTGACCGAGCCGCAGGCCGGCTCGAATGCTGCCGCGCTCGGGACCCGAGCCGTTCGACGGGGCAACTGCTATGTCCTGAACGGCACCAAGGCCTGGATCACGAACGGCGGCGTTGCGGACGCGGCCATCGTCTATGTCAACACGCAACCGGAGAAGGGCGAGAAGGGAATCACGGCGCTCATCGTTGAAAAGGGAACTCCCGGGTTCGCGGTCGGAAAGGAAGAAAAGAAGCTGGGAATCCACGCGACCGCCTGCACCGAGCTGTCCTTCACGGATTGCGAGGTTCCGGTCGACAATCGCGTCGGGCAGGAGGGCGAGGGCTACAAAATCGCGCTCTCCACGCTCGATGGCGGACGCATCGGAATTGCCGCGCAAGCCACGGGAATCGCGCGGGGCGCCTTCGAGGCCGCGCTTTCCTATGCCCGCCAAAGACAAGCGTTCGGGCATCCCATCGCCGATTTTCAGGCCATTCAATTCATGCTTGCCGACATGTCCACGGAGATCGACGCGGCGCGTCTGCTGGCTCGTCGCGCCGCATGGAAGCAGGATTCCGGCGCGCGATTCAGTATGGAGGCGTCGATCGCCAAGCTCTTTGCCAGCGAAATGGCCACGCGCGTAACTCACAAGGCCATCCAGATTCACGGCGGCTACGGCTACAGCACCGAATATCCGGTCGAGAGGGCCTATCGCGACGCGCGCATCACGGAAATCTACGAAGGCACCAGCGAGATTCAGCGCCTGGTCATCGCCTCCTGGGTGCTTAAGAGCTATTCTTGACTCTCCCCGCACGGAGAGGCGGGCTTCCTTCCCGGGGGTTCATCTTCTGTTTATCGCCGGTCTCGGCCCATGTATTCTTGACGAGTGCTCGCGCTTGACGGCGATGAACGGTTCGATCCGCTGCGCGAAGCGGATTTTTTTGAAGCCTTGCCCTCGCGCCCCGGCGTGCTGTGGATCGGGATGAAGGACGCTGAGGCGGAACCCTACGTCGCGCGCACCGCCGACATTCGCCGTGCTGCGGAGCGGCTCTTGCGCACTCCCGATGCGCCCTCGAAACGATTGAATCTGCGCGAGGTCGCTTCCCGCCTTCGCTATCGCGCCAGTGGATCAAAGTTCGAGCAAACCCTCACGTTCTACCAACACGCCCGCGCGTGCCTTCCTGAGCGCTATCGAGCGATCCTGCGGCTCCGCCCCCCCGCTGTTCTGAAGGTGAATCTGAGGAACGAATATCCGCGCTGCTACGTGACGCGAAGCATTCGCTCCGATGGGGCCTTCTACATCGGCCCGTTCGCCTCGCGGCGGATTGCCGAGGGGTTTGCGGAAGGGTTTCTCGATCTGTTCAAAATCCGGCGGTGCCAGATCAAGATTCGGCGCGATCCGGGCTTCCCCGGCTGCATTTATTCGGAAATGAAGATGTGCCTGGCCCCCTGCTTTGCGGGCTGCACGAAGGAGGAATACGATTTGGAGCTCGGGCGCGTTGTGGATGCGCTGGCCACGGCCGGCGAATCCCTCCGCAGCGAGCTCGAGAGGGAACGTGAGGCGGCCAGCGCGGCCCTTGACTTTGAGCGAGCCGCCGCGCTGCACAGGCGGCTCGAGAAAGCGTCAGCGGAAATGCGCAACCTGCCGGAGATCGCCCGCCCGATTCAGAATCTGAATGCAGTCATTTTGCAGCGCGCCGCGGAAGAGAAAACAATCGCCGTGTTTCCCGTCCTGGGCGGTTTACTCGGAGAACCCGTCTTCCTGCGGTTTGCCGCGCTCGCCAGTGAGCCACGATCGGTCGAATCGATCCTGCGCGGTGTTTTGCAGCCGCCGAGTTCCCCAAACCCGGCTGAGTCACCGCCGGGTATACTTCGCTCTGTTCCGCCCGAATTGCCCGAACATTTGTCCCTCATCGCCCGATGGTTCTATTCCAAGCCGCGCGACGGCGAGATTTTCTTCCGCACGGCGGATTGGCCCTATCGACGCATCCTGCGCGCATGCAGCCGCTTGCTCGAGCCTCCCGATCGCGAAAAGCCCGCTGCTCCCGCCGGATTGGGACGGGACCTGCCGAAATGAAGGCGGCATCGTAAAATCCATAGCATGCCCAACTGGGAACAAACCCCGACACGCTCCGCACCAGCCGCGCGCAAGAATTCTCGTGCGCCGGAAATGGTCCGCGCGCTGCGGCACCGCAATTTCCAGCTCTTCTTCAGCGGCCAGCTGATTTCTCTGATTGGCACGTGGATGGACAACGTCGCCGAGGGCTGGCTCGTCTACCGCCTCACGCATTCTTCTCTGCTCCTGGGAGTCGCCACATTTGCCGGGCAAATCCCCGTGTTTCTTCTGGCTCCCATTGGAGGAATGATTGCCGACCGCTGGGACCGCCGCAGGGTCGTGATCGGTACGCAGACGGCTTCCATGCTGATCGCCTTTACGCTCGCGTTTTTGACTTTGTCAAGAACCGTGACCGTTCGGGAGGTGATCTTGCTCGCCGCCTGCATGGGCACGGTGAACGCCGCCGACATACCCACGCGTCAGGCGTTTCTGGTTCAGATGGTGGGCCGGGACGACCTGATGAACGCCATCGCCCTGAACTCCTCGATGTTCAACGCCGCGCGCGTGGTCGGGCCCTCGATAGCCGGTCTGCTTGTGGCCTGGAAGGGCGAGGGCTGGTGCTTCTTGCTGAACGCGTTAAGCTACGTCGCCGTCATCGCGGGCCTGCTGGCCATGAGGATCCCCCCAAAGGCCCGCTTCGTCCACAACGCCTCGCCTCTTGAGCACATCGCCGAAGGGTTCCGCTTCGCTCGGCGTACGGCGCCGATTCGGGCCATCCTTCTTCTGCTCGCCGTGGTTAGCCTGGTGGCCACCCCCTACTCGGTACTGATGCCGATTTTCGCGGCCAAAGTTCTGCACGGCAATGCGCGCACCCTCGGAGTATTGATGGGCGCTGCGGGCGCGGGGGCGGTGACCGGGGCGCTCGTCCTCGCGGCGCGCTCCGGCATCCGGGGGCTCGGCCGCTGGGTGGCCATGGCTTGCGGCGGATTTGGCATATCCCTGATCGCCTTTTCGCTTTCGCGCTGGTACGCCTCCTCGGTCGTGCTGCTCGTGCCCGTCGGCTTTTGCGCGATGGTGCAGATGGCCTCGTCGAATACGCTGATCCAGTCGATGGTGCCCGACGAACTGCGCGGGCGCATCATGGCCATCTATTCGATGATGTTCATGGGAACAGTGCCGGTTGGCGCGCTGCTGTCGGGTGCGCTGGCCGACCATATCGGAGCGCCATGGACCGTAGCACTTGGTGGAATGGGAGCCATTGCCGGGGCCATCGTCTTCGGCCGCCATTTGCCAAAGCTGCGCGTCGAAGCGCGGCAACTCCTGCGGGCACAGGGACTGGCGGCCGGCGAGCCGATCGGGCGCGCGACGGACGAAAGCATTTCCTGAGCGACGGCGAGGCCTCTGCTATACTCCGACGCGACCCACCCATCGATCCATGTCAGCTGCGCTCACGCCGCCTGAACAGCTCGCGCCCGGGTGCGCTACAAGTGAAGGCACTCGGCGCTACGCGCGACGCTTCGCCGGACGGGCCGCGGAGGGTCACTTTCGCCAAATCGCAGCGGGAATCCTGGCCTCCTCGGTTGGGACCGGGACGTATCTGGGTGAGCCGGATGAGGCGACCGATCGCGGTTATCGCGAGGCCGTCGTTGCTGCGGTGGAGGGCGGGTTCAACCTAGTCGACTCGGCGATCAACTACCGCTTCCAGCGCAGCGAGCGGTCCGTAGGAGCGGCGCTTAAAGAACTGCTCGGGCGCGGTTTCTCGCGCGACGAAATCATCCTGTGTACGAAAGCGGGGTTTCTCACGGCCGATGGCGAGATGCCGCCGGACGCGGACGAGTACTTTGCGCGGGAGTACTTGAATCGCGGCCTTTTCGGCGCCGAGGACATCTCCCAGGGCTGCCATTGCCTTGCACCAGCCTACCTCGCCGATCAGCTCGAGCGCAGCAGAGAGAACCTTCAAGTCTCATGCATCGATGTCTTTTATCTGCACAATCCCGAAACCCAGTTGCCGGAAGTCCCGCTCGAGAAGTTTCGGGGGCGCATTCGCGCTGCCTTCACGCTTCTCGAATCGATTGTCGAGGAGCGGAAAGTCGCCTTCTACGGGCTCGCCACGTGGAACGCATTTCGCGAGGATCCAGGGTCGCCCGGATACCTTTCGCTCGACGATATGGTCTCCATCGCGAGCGAGGTCGCGGGGCCGAACCATCACTTTCGATTTGTGCAGTTACCCTTTAACTTGGCCATGCCTGAGGCGCTCACGCGCTCGAACCAGACCGTGGGCGGCAAGACCATGGCCATGGTGCAGGCCGCTCGAGCGCTGGGCGTCACGCTGGTCTCGAGCGCGGCCCTTCTGCAGGGCCAGCTGACCAAGAATCTGCCGTCCTATATTCGCTCGGGTTTGGGACTCGAGGACAGTGCGGCCCTCGCCCTGCAGTTTGCGCGCTCGGCCCCGGGAATCACGACGTCGCTGGTCGGCATGAGCCGCCTCGAGCACGTTAGGACCAACCTCTCGCTGGTCGGCATCGAGCCCGCCCCACGCGACCAATTCCTGAAGCTATTCGGACAGCGAAGCTAGCGGGCCGTGGTCGACTGCGGTGTGCGAGCTAGGGCTGCCCGCTCGCTTGGGCACTCACCCGGGCGAGCCGTCCCGACCGACCCACTCGGTGATTGCCGTTCCGACCCGATCGAGCTGGCCCGTAAAGAAGTGGTCGGCCGCTTCAATGATCACCAACCGCTTCGGCTCGGGCAGTCTTTCGAACAGCGCTGCGAGGTTCGCGAGCGAACCGAACTGATCCCTTTCTCCCTGGACAATCAGCTTGGGTTTCGCGCAGGTGCGGAGATAGCTCAGATCCGAGTTGTCCACCGGAAGCCCAAGCCCGAGCAGCCTCGTGACGCGCGGGTCGTCGCAGCCAACGCGCAAGCCAACCGAGGCTCCGAAGCTGAATCCAGCGAGCAGGATCGGTTGGCCGGGGAATTCATGGCCCAGGTAGTCGAGTGCCGCGCGTACGTCGTCGCGTTCGCCGCGTCCTTCATCGTGCTCGCCGTCGCTCAGCCCCGCGCCTCGAAAATTAAAGCGCAAAACAGGCAGGCCACCCTGATGCAGCGCCTTGGCCGTCTGAAATACGACCTTGTTGTGCATCGTGCCGCCGAAGAGCGGATGCGGATGGCAGACGAGCGCGGCTGATTTCGGGTTCCGATCCCCAACCGTCCAGAGCATGGCTTCCAGCCGCCCGGCCGGCCCTGGAATATGGAATGTGCGATGGAATACGTTGGCCGTCACGCTACCCTCCGCGAGTGCGGGGAGACCCGAGTCACGCTCCGCTCCTGCCCGCGGCGCAATCGATTTCATCTGCCGCTCAGGTCGGTTTCGGCAAGTTCCACTGGACCGCCACGAAGGTGAGGGCATGGTCCACTGCGGCATCCACATTCCGCGCTGGTCCGGTCGCGGGCCCATTCTCGATGAGTTCGACGCGCATCACGCGCCCGGAGACTTCGCCCTTCGCCCACTTGCTCCAGGGAAGGTTTGCGAGCACGTCTTCGCCGGCATCGTAAACACGTGAAGTTTCAAAGCGCGCCCCGGACCGCGACAGATCCCGCGTCATCGATTCCTCCGACCACGGCGCGCCCGCCGGGCGCACGAAAATCGGCAAGGCGAGCCGGACGCGGGCCTCTTTGCGCCGTTCGCTGGCCGGCGCTCGCGGTTCCGCGTGTGCCGGCGTCTCAAGCCGCAGCGCCACACGAAAACCGTCGGGGGAGTCGCGAAAACCGTCGGGGGAGTCGGGCGTGGCGCGCACCACAATGGCGCCCCTTTCCGGCTGAATGGCTGCGTTCGGCCCGGCATCGTAGGGAAATGCGATCCACACGCGCGTGGGAACCTCGCAGGGCTCTAGGCAGCGCACGAGCAATCCCTCTCGCGAGACGTCGACCGTATCGGTGATCTCGAACCGCATGCCGAGTGGCCCATACCAGCGGATTCGAATCGGCAGTTTCAAGAAGGCGCGCGGATGTCTCCGCAATTCCGGTGACCGAGGCGGACGCGGCAGCAGGTCCATTTACGACTATGCTATATACGCATCGGGAGCGGAGTCAATCGCTCGGGCCCGGGCGAGCCTTGCGCGCACCTCGACTTCGCGCCTTCTGCCGTTATTGAAAATACGTTGCGGAAACCGTTAACGGATGATAGCTTTTCCGTACAAACCGCCCGGGGAGAGGGCTTCCATGGAAGAGACGGTTGAGCGTCGGGCTGCACGGCGTTTCTCGATGAGTTTACCCTTGAAAGTGCGCTACCCCATGACCGATAACGGCGTTCTTGAGAAGGATGGGGAAACGCGAGACGTAAGCTTCCGCGGGCTTTATTTCCTTACCGAAGGCACCCTCGAAACGGGAAGTTCCATCGAGTTTGTTCTGACCCTGCCGCAACAGATCACGCTCGCCGGTGACGTGCGCATCCGCTGCTATGCCCGCGTTCTGCGCGTCGAGCCCCGGGATCTCCACCGCGGAGTCGCCGCGCGCATCGAACGTTACGAGTTCCTGCCCGCCTCGGCATGAGGTGATTCGGTCGGGCAATCCGAGGCACTCCCGCGAAACTCCGGGATCTCTCAGAATTCCCTTTCTTCGCCCCCGCGCCTAAAGCAAAATCTCTTCTCGGGGGTTTCATGGCACGCCAGACTCTGCTCATCGATGCCGACGACACGCTTTGGGAAAACAATATCTTCTTTGAGAAAACCGTTGCGCATTTCGTCGGCCAGCTCGAGCATCTCGGTTACACCCTCGAATACGTGCGCCACATCCTGAACGAGACCGAGCGCCGCAACATTCGTCAGCACGGGTACGGAGTCAGAAGTTTTCGACGTTCTCTCGAAGATACGTACATGAAGCTGGCGGGGAACGCTGCCCGCCGAGACATCATGAAGGAGATCGAGCGCATCACGCAGGAGCTTGAAAACACCCCTCCGCACATCATCGACGGCGTTCCCGAAACGCTGGCCTATCTTTCGAAGCGTCACCGGTTAGTCCTTCTGACCAAAGGCGAACAGGCCGAGCAGGCGGCTAAAGTCGAGCGCTCGGGACTGCTTTCCTATTTCGATGCCGTGGAGATCGTGACCGAAAAAGAGGCGACCACCTACGAACACATCGTCGAAGACTTCAAGATCGTGAAATCGCATGGCTGGATGGTGGGGAACAGTCCGCGCAGCGATATCAACCCAGCCTTGCAAGCAGGGCTGAACGCCGTTTTCATACCTCACTCTGCCACCTGGGAGCTTGAGAAAGCCGAAATTGAAAGTGGAAACGGAAAACTGCTGATTCTTGCGGGCTTTCGGGACATGCGCACGCACTTCTAGCTCACGTGCACAAGGGGACGATGCGGCCGACACTCCTGCATCCGATCTGGGGGGAGCCGTATCGAGGAGATCGGGTGACGAACCGTCAAATCGAAGCCCGCGAAGCTTCGCCGACCGATTATCGCCGCGAATTCGCGGATTTCGAAGGTGTGGCCTACCTGAACATCGCCTACCAGGGCCCGCTTCCGCTCGTCTCTGCGCGCGCCGCCCAGTCGGCCATCGAATCGAAGAAGCTCCCCTATCAGATTTCCGACGACCTCTATTTTGATCTCCCCGACCGCATTCGAGCGAATCTGGCACGGATCATCGGCGTCGAAAGGGAGGACATCGCGTTGACGTCCGGCGCGAGCACGGGTTTTTCCATTGTTGCCGCCGGAATCGAATGGCGGCCGGGCGATGAGATTCTCATCGGGCAAGGTGAATTCCCCGCGCACTACGCCGCCTGGCTTCCCTATCAAGAATCCGGAAAAGTGCGCGTGCGGGTCATTTCCCCCCGCGGCCGCTTCTTCATCGCCGATGATTACATCGAGGAAATCGGACCGCGAACACGGCTCGTATCGGCAAGCTTGGTCCGCTTCAATGACGGCGCGATGCTCGATGCCGCCCGCCTGGCCCGCGCCTGTCATGACCGAGACGCCATGTTGCTGCTCGATGCGTCGCAAGGCGCGGGAGCCCTGCCGCTCACCGTGCGCGATTTGGCCGCCGATTTCGTCTCCTCCAGCGGCTACAAATGGCTGCTCGGCCCCTACGGAACGGGCTTCTTTTGGGCCGCCCGCAAATGGATCGAGCAATTTCCCTGCGGCCCGTTTTATTGGCAGGCGCTCGAGGGCGCGCGAAACTTCCATTCATTGCCCCTCGACCATTTGCGAGCCGCGCCGGGCGCGCGGCGCTGGGATGCGGCCGAAACGGGCAACTTTATCAATCTGGCGGCCTGGGATGCCTCGCTCGATCTCGTCGTCCGGATCGGCGTTGAAACGATCGCGAATCACAATCACGCGCTCGTCAGCGAGATTATCGAACGGCTGCCCCGTGACCGCTACGTCCTGGCCTCGCCGCGCGAGCGAGAACGCCGCGGCCCCTACCTTTCGATCTCCGCGCGCAACCCGGAAAGAAATCGAGAGGTTTATGAAAGGCTCCGCGCCGAGCAAATCATGGTCAGCCTGCGCGAGAATGCCTTGCGCATCGCCCCATACCTTTACAACACCCACGAGCAGATCGAACGCGTGCTGAACGTGCTCTCTCTCGCCTGAGCAGCCAAACTCGCCCCTCCGGCGCTCATGGCTGTGGCCGGCGATACTTGAATGGGATGTGCACCACAGCCTCGACGTCCACGGGTACCCCATCGCGGGTCGCCGGGCGGAATTTCCACCGCGCGAACGCTTGAGCGGCGTACAGGTCCAGGCGCGGATCCACCTTGCGCACGACCTCGATGGCGTCAACCGATCCGCTCGCGCGCACGATTGCGTAGAGCACCACTTCCCCTTCTATGTGCTCGCTGATCAATTCCGGCGGATACTTCGGATCGACCTTGATCACCGGAACCGGGCCCGACAACACTCCCCTGGGCCGGTTGAACGGAGAACCGCTTTCATCGAGCTGCGCGAAGTTCACAATCCAGCTTCCCGAAACGCTGGTCACGTTGGGCAGGTTGATATCGAGTGTGTGCACCTCTTTCCCGTACAGCAACGCTTCCGGCGGTTCATTCGGCTTGAGCGCGGCTACGTTTGCCGGCCCGGTCCGCATGGGGTGTTCCGGGAGCGGCGCATTCGGTGTCAGGTTGAGCGGGGTCCGCGGGCGGTTGGCGGCCAGGCCGCCAGCGCTGATGTCCACCGCCGCCGGGAGTGAACCCGATCCCTCGCGTCCCCCCTGTCCGTCAGTTATCCCGCCTCCCTGGCCGCCGGGTGTGCCGGCGTGCGTGCCCGCCGGGGAGATCGCGACTCGCGTCGCCAAGTTGCCTTCGGGAATCGTCACCGGAGCCGGCGGCGCAGGCGATGAAGAAAGTGCGATGACATTGTGCAGGCCGGCATCACCGTTCGTTCCGGCCAGTTCCGGCGCCCTGGCGCCCGGGGACCCTGCAGAACGCTTGGGCCGTGGGGCGCTCGCGACCATCGCCGGAATCGGCGGCCGCAGCGCCGGTGTCGTCTGAGGCGCCAGATCGAGCGGCCCTGAATTCGAATCGGGGTTCGCGACATCGGGCGCAACCGCATTCGACTCGCGCTCGCGCAGTTTCGGCGGTGCAGCGCTCTGCACCAGTTGCGTCTTCGGCGTTCTCGCCGCCCACTCGACGACGTTCGGCAATTTCGCGTCGATGTTGGGCGCCGCCATCGGCGCGGCCGGTTCAATCAGCGTTTGTGTAGGATGCGTCAGCTGGACGGGAATCGAAAGGATCGTCTGACGAGGATGAAAGGCGTCCGCGCCATTTGGATTGGGGATCGCCTCGCTCGCGAGCTTCGGCGCCGGAGGCGACTCCCGGACGAACGCGGGCAGCTTCGGTGCCAAGTGAATCGGGGGCAAATCTTGCGGGGGGCTCCAGTTCACTTCGAGCTGGACCGGGGCCAGGTTGTGCTCGGGCGCCGGCAAAAACCCCCAGATGGGAAGGACAAGCAGAGTTACGGCAATGACGTGCCAAACCGACGAAACCGCAAAGGCCCAGGGCGAGTTCTTGCCGCCGACCCAGTCGACGCGCAGCTCAAACGACCCCGGCTCGCTCTCCTCGGACGCGCGCGGCCCGCAAAAAAAGCCGTGCAGACTCGAGCAAAATTCCCGCCACGGCGATCCCCAGTCGATGCCCAGATCAAGCCGCGGCAATCGTCCGTGCGGGGAAAACTCGATGACCGAATCTTCCGAGGGATTTGCGATCGAATCGGGCCTGGCGTCGGTCGGCGAAAGCAGGGGCGAATCCGGCACGCCACCCGCCAGGAAAGCCGACCCCTGGCCCGCGCCTGTCTCTGCCGCCCGGCCGTCCGCCTCGCGTTTGCGGCTTGTTCCGCTCTGCATTGGTCGCGATTATACTCAATCGATAGATGCAGGATCTCGTCGCTCCGTTGGGCGGACCGATTGTGCATTCTGGGGCGGTGCCGGGCAGATGCGGCCCCAAAGAGGTGGTGCGCCCGGCGGGATGGACGCCGCCGGAGCGCCGTCCGGTCGATTCCGGGTGGTGAGCCGGCAATGGCGATCGTCGCGGAGATGGCCCTGACTCAACGCAAACTTTCGACGAATTTCCAGAAGTCTTTGTCCCGGCGGTAGGGCAAGAACGAATCATCCTTAGTCGGATCTGGAAAGGTTTCGCCGGGTAGCATGTTCGCTTTGCGGTCAAAAGCCTGCTGTAAGTGAATTCGGGCGTCGGCGAGTTTGTGCTCCTGCGCATCGGCACAAGCCAGATTGTAGTAATACATGGGATAGTCCGGATCTTTTGCAAGGGCGGCCTGAAAGATACTTCGTGCCTTCTGCGTATCACCTGAAATTCCATACGACATCCCCGCTTGATCGGTGGTCATACGCCTCATCGTTAGTCCGCTTTGATCGTCGGTTAGTTTTGTGAGCGCCAATTCGAAAACCGGAGCGGCTGCCTCGTACATCTGCTGACGATAAAGGAGCGTTCCGTAAAGAAGCACATCTTTGAACTGTGGGACATAACTCGGCTCTAAGCGATAACTCTGGAAAATCACTTTCAAATCGGGATCGTCTGGATTGATGGCTTGGTCGCTATAAAATTCCAGGTCGCCACAGATGTCACCCGTCGCGGCGAAACCTCGCATGGAATAAACCGCCTTCGTTGAATATGTGACCAATTCAGTCGGCAAATCTTTTGACGAACCAATTTCTGAAGTGGCAAGAATTCGCAGGTCGCGGTTGGTGCGTTTTAGCTGGTCAATTTCTCCGTCACGGCATTTCGCGCTGGTGACAGACCTCTCTCGGGAGACCACAAACAAGAATCCTAAAAACGAGAGTCGCCCTGACTCATCCTTACCGCGAATGCCAATTTCCTGACCATCCGGTTTGGCCGAAGATTCGACAATCTTGAATCCTGCGGCGTGCCATTGCAATTGGCCTTGACGGTTGGGCAAGGCCAGCTTGAAGTCCGTCTGGTCGGCAGGAACTTGTCCAAGAATGGGAATCAGAGCGATCAACACGAACAGAAGGGAAGCAACAGATTTGGCCATCGCAGGGAGTCTACCCCCGTCACCCCGTAAAAGCTCATGACCCCGCCCGACATGCCCATCGCGCGATTGACTTCAATTCGCCGGTTCCCTAACCTAAATCGTTTGCCAAAGGAGTGAAATGGGTGACCTGAAGCTGCCCACGCGCAGCGAGGATTTCTCCGAGTGGTACAACCAGGTCGTACTCCGCGCCGAACTTGCCGATTACGCCCCCGTGCGCGGCTGTATGATCGTGCGCCCGTACGGTTGGGCGCTTTGGGAAAACATCACGGCCGGCCTCGATCGCCGCTTCAAGGAGACGGGCCATGTCAACGCGGCGTTTCCACTGCTGATTCCACGCAGCTTCATCGAAAAGGAAAAATCGCACGTAGCCGGATTTTCGCCTGAACTCGCCATCGTGACCCATGGCGGCGGGGTCGAGCTCGAAGAACCCCTGGTGATTCGGCCGACCTCGGAAACCATCATCGGCCACGCCTATGCGAAATGGATTCAGTCCTATCGCGACTTGCCGGTGCTCATCAATCAGTGGAACAGCGTCGTCCGTTGGGAGCTGCGCACGAAGCTGTTTCTGCGCACGCTCGAGTTCTTCTGGCAGGAAGGGCACACCGCCCACGCCACGGCCGAGGAAGCCGAAACGGAAACCCGGCAAATGCTCGACGTGTACACGGATTTTGCCGTGCGCGACGCGGCCGTCCCGGTGATTCCGGGACGCAAGTCGGCGGCCGAGCGGTTCGCGGGAGCCGACCAGACTTACGCAATTGAAGCGATCATGGGCGACGGCAAAGCGCTGCAGGCCGGAACCTCGCACAATCTGGGCCAGAATTTTGCGAAAGCCTTCGAGATTCGGTATCTCGACAAGAACGGGAACCTGCAGCACTGCTGGACCACTTCCTGGGGACTTTCCACCCGCTTCGTCGGCGCCATCATCATGGTCCATGGCGACGATCAGGGCCTGATCTTGCCGCCTCGGCTTGCGCCCTTCCAGGTTGTGATCGTCCCGATTTTCAAGAGTGATCAGGAGCGCGCGACCGTACTCGAAGCCGCGCATAAGCTGCGCAACGAACTCGTCGGCGCCGGCCTTCGCGTCAAGATGGACGGGCGAGAGGGCCTCAGCCCCGGCTTCAAGTTCAATGATTGGGAGATGCGCGGCGTGCCGCTGCGCATTGAACTGGGCCCCAAAGACGTGGCGAAAGGCTCAGTCGTGCTCGCCCGGCGCGATCGGCCCGGCAGGGAAGGCAAGTCATTCGTGTCGCAGCAAGGCATCGCCTCGGCCGCGAGCGCGGTGCTCGATGAAATCCAGCAGGCGCTCTTCGCGCGCGCTCTCGCTTTTCGTAACTCGAATACCGCCGAGCCTTCGAGCTACGAAGAATTCAAGCGGGCCGTCGAGAAGGGATTTGCGTACTCCTGGTGGTGCGGCTCGGGCGAGTGCGAAGGGAAGATCAAGGAGGAAACGAAGGCGACCATGCGCTGCATTCCTCTCGACCAAACCCTGGGGGGCGCTTTGCGCGCTCAAGAGGCGGGCCCCTGCGTTTACTGCGACCGCCCTTCGAGCGAGCGTGCCATTTTCGCACGGGCCTATTAGCGGATGGGGCGGCTCGGAAAGTCGCACACCGGAACACCGGCCATCAGCCGGGCAAGGTCCCCGGGACCTTGCGCTCCTACCCGATCCGGCGCACTAGGCTCGGGTCGGACAGATCAGCCAGCAGTTCACTCACCGTTTTCTTCAGGACCGGATGGAGCAGATCCGGCGCAAGTTCAGCCAGCGGGACAAGAACGAATCGACGCGCCGCCATTCTGGGGTGCGGGATTTCTAGACCTGGCGAGCGAATCAATCGGTCTCCATAGAGCAGGATATCGATGTCGATCAAGCGTGGCCCCTTGGGAATCCTGCGTTCACGCCCGAGCCGTCGTTCAATGTCAAGGGCCAGGGCTATCAGTTCTTGGGGGGCCAGGTCGGTCTCGGCTTCGACGACTCGATTCACGAACCAAGGCTGCTCCACAACTTCCACCGGCTCAGTTTCATAGAGGGACGAGCGGCGCGTCACGCGAACGCCTTGGTTGCCGAGGGCGTCCAGGGCGCGTGCCATGTTATCGGCACGCCCCCCCAGATTCGAGCCGAGCGCGAGGTAAACCCGCTGCGCCATTCCGATTATCGTACGGCGAAAGGAGCGCTAGAGCAGCGCGAAAATGTAGAACGCCGCGGTCCCAAGCGCCATGCCGATCGCGGAACCGACGACCACGTCGCTCAGGAAGTGCATGCCCAGAATGATCCGCGACGCGGCGATCAGAAACGCGGCGGTCAACAAAGGCGCGAAGAGCTGCGGGTAGAAGCAGCCGACGGTAACGGCCACTGAAAACGCGGTAATCGAATGGCCCGAGGGGAACGAATATCGGTCCGGCGGAAGAATCGACGACCAGCAGTGCGGCTCGATTTCGCATGGACGGCTGCGCCGGCTGGTCCTCTTGAGCAGGCGAAACAGGACAATTCCCGCCACGGCCGCCGATCCGGCGGCACCAATGGCCAGAAAGCGATGCGCTCCGCCGTAAAAATATAGAATGATTCCCAGCGCGTACCACAACCAGCCGTCACCGCTGCGCGTGGACAAGATCATCAGGATGCGGAACCAGCGCGGCGCTCGCCAGCGATGGAGGCGGCGCATCAGGCGATGATCGTTCGACTCGATCTGGCTCCACACCGCTTTGCGGACCGTCATGCCGACCCTCCCATGGCCACTTGCCGCGCGGGTTGCGGAGCAATGTAGGGAAACGACATCCGGCGCGGGCGCTGAGGAGATTCCGGTTCTCCGAGGATCTCGCGCGACCATTTCCGGCTAAAGAAGTATTCGTCGATCTGCGTACGGAACGTGATGGCGGGAATCAGCAGGCCCAGGGGCGCTAAGGCCATGGTCCAGGCTTTTTCGCGCATCATTTCGAAGGCGATCAGAAACACGTCCCGCGTCAGTTTCTGAAACCCGCCGGATTCGCCGTGAACGCGACCCAAGCCGCGGCGAAGGCCCGCGAAAAACTCACCTTTATCGCGCGCACCGGGAACCTCCGTGTAGGCCGTTCCCAGGGACGGCATGGCGTGCGCGTCGCTGCCGCCGATGCCAATTTTGTCCCACTCCTTCGCCAGCCTGGCCGCGCTTCGATTGGCCGTTTCCAACATCTGGCTGTTGCGCGTTTCGATGGCGGGGAAGTATTCCCGGAACCAGGCGAAATCCTCGCGGTCGCGGGCTCCCGTAAGGCTCGAGAAGACGTGATTGATGCTGAAGAAGATGCGGCGCTCGGTCAGGTACATGAGCAGGGCCACGAGATCGCTTCGGCGCCGCTGGAGCTGAGCGTGTTGACGCTCATGGAAGTCGTAGGCGCCAATGTGGACTTCCGTGCCGCTGGGCATCTGACAGGTCAGCTCCTCGCTCAGGAAATAGCCGGGGAGTCCGCGCAGTTTCTCCGCGCCGTCGATCGAATCGTGATCGGTCAGCGTGAACAAAGTCATCCCGCGCCTTTGAAGCCAGGAGTATACCTGCCTTGGATCGTTGTAACTTTCGCGGCAAAACCTGCGCGCAAAGGGGGTTGTACAGGCGCCAGAGAAGTAACTGTGGACGTGCATGTCGCACTTCACAACTACAAATGTACGAGACCAATATTACAACAGTGTGAGAGGAGCGCTAAAGCTCTGAAAAATCAAAGGTTTAACTCTTTCGACACAAAGCCGGACTTTTAACCTTCCTGTAGGGGCAAAGGGCAGCCGCCATGCCAGAATCGCCGAACATGCAACGAATCGAGTTCTGCTTCTTCGATGCCGGCGGCGGGCATCGCGCCGCGGCCACCGCGCTCGAGGCGGTCGCCCGGATGCAGCAAAGACCATGGCATGTGCGACTTACCAACCTTCAGGAAGTGCTCGATGAGCTGGACATCCTGAAAAAATGCACCGGGCTCAGGATCGAAGACTTCTACAACTCGATGCTGCGCAACGGATGGACCTTCGGCAGCGAACAGCTTCTGCGCATGCTCCAATTCACGGTTCGCCTCTATCACCGTCGGACGATCGGGCTGCTCGAGAGGCACTGGGGAGAAACGCAGCCGGACATGGTGGTGTCCTTTATCCCGCACTTCAATCGCGCGCTGGGCGAAAGCCTTCGCCGAGCATGTCCCCGCCGTCCGTTTGTTACCGTGCTGACCGACATCGCGGATTTTCCTCCCCACTTCTGGATCGAGCGGCAGCCGCAATACGTGATCTGCGGGTCGGACCGTGCGGTGAGGCAGGCCCATTTGCTTGGACACGGCGAAGGGGAGGTCCTGCGTGCCTCGGGCATGATTTTGAATCCGAAGTTTTACGGCCCGGCCGTAGAGGATCGCGCGAGCAAACGCGAGGAGCTGGGCTTGCGGGCGGATCTGCCGACTGGGCTTGTCCTGTTCGGTGGGCACGGGTCGAAGGTGATGCTGGAAATCGCCGAACGGCTGGATCGCGCGCCGCTCGCGCTGCAATTGATCTTCATCTGCGGGAAGAATGAAAAGCTTGCCCGCCGCTTGCGGGAGCGCAGGTCGCGCATGCCACGATTCGTCGAAGGGTTTACGACGAACGTCCACGGCTACATGCAGCTGGCAGATTTCCTGATTGGCAAACCGGGCCCGGGGAGCATCAGCGAAGCCCTCGCCATGCGTCTGCCCGTGATTGTCGAATCGAATGCTTGGACATTGCCGCAGGAGCGCTACAACTGTGAATGGGTGCTCGAAAAGCAGGTGGGTATCGTGTTGCGCGATTTCAAGGCCATCGATACGGCCGCGGCACAGATGATTGAGTCTCGCACGCTCGCCCGGTACCGGGCCAATGCCGCCGCAATGGAGAATCGGGCCGTCTTCGAAATCCCCGAGATGCTGGAGAAAATCCTCGCCCACTCCCGCCAGCCATCTGCTGGCCCCGAGCGTGGGCCCCAGGCTGCCTCGGGCGTCGAGTCGCCGGGGTAGGGGCCCTTCTCATCAACCGACGCGGAATGGCTCCTGCGCCCCGTTGGCGCGGACTCGACCGCGCAGTTTTGATGTGGCAAGATCATGGTGGGGGTGGGGAAGCCCAGGGGGTTTTACGAATGGCCAAGGCGACGTTTGCGGCGGGATGCTTTTGGGGCGTGGAGGAGGCGTTTCGGCAGGTGCAGGGCGTCACGGGAACGACGGTAGGATACATTGGTGGAACTACAGAGAATCCGACCTACAAGGACGTTTGCACCGATCGGACAGGCCACGCCGAAGCGGTTGAGGTGGAATTCGATCCGCAGCAGGTTTCCTACCAGCAACTGCTCGATCTCTTCTGGCAGGTGCACGATCCCACGACCTTGAACCGGCAAGGGCCGGACGTCGGCACCCAATATCGTTCGGCCATATTTTTTCACGATGCCGCGCAGGAAGTGGCGGCGCGCGCATCGAAGGCTGCCGCGGAAAAATCGGGAAGGTTCCCGCGGCCAATCGTGACGGAAATCAAGCCGGCCCCGGAATTTCATCGCGCCGAGGATTATCACCAGCAATATCTCGAGAAGCGCGGGGCCAAATCGTGCCATTTTTAGCCTGCACGGGCGCTCAAACTGGCTGAGGCCGACCCGCGCCGTCGCAGGGCAACGCCGACATTTCCGCAAGGTCAGATGAGGCGGTCTTTCGTCGGCCGACCTGCGCGGGGGATCGGCTCCGAGCGGCCCTACTTGAGGTGCTTGACCCACTTGAGGTCGAAGCCGTAGGTGCCATTGATGTCGCGCAGGAACTCAACGGACAGTCCGCGGCTGACGTCGTATTGCACCTGGATCAACTGATACTGGTTGGTTGTGGCCGCGTTGGTCGAATAGGTAATGGTAAGGTCGGGCGCCACCTGCTCCTGGATCGTGACGCGGGCGGCGGCGTTCGATTCGGTCGCCGTTCCTGCGACGAACGGGTCGACGCGGAACTGACTGATGCCGAACAGGTGCTCGATGCGCCCGCCGATGCCGCTCGAAATCGCTT
Source organism: Candidatus Cybelea sp. (assembly GCA_035622135.1). Classification (GTDB taxonomy): domain Bacteria; phylum Acidobacteriota; class Terriglobia; order Acidiferrales; family UBA7541; genus Palsa-295. The sequence goes on from DASPVZ010000021.1 coordinate 96,835, forward strand.
CGGAAAGCAGAGCCGTTGCACCGTAGTTCTGCGAGCTCGCCGATTGCGAGCGCAAGCCGGCTTCTTCACCGGGACTGCCGAGCGCGAGAAGGGCAATGATGTCGCTATCGGGCAGCGGCGGGTCGGAGCGATAGGTCATGGAGAGGCGGCTGGCCGGGCCCGAAAAATTGATGGTCACCTGGTATTGGCTGATGTTCGCGGTGGCCTCGACGTTCAGCACCGGATCCAGGCGAAACGGGTTGGAGAAATTGATGTCGCCGCGTGTCAGATCGAACTTATTTCCGCGAAACGCCATTTGTCCGCCCAGCAAGTGAATGTTGCCGAGCAGGATTGGGCGGTCCCAGGTCCCGCGCAGGCGGACGTCGCCGTCGATTCCGATCTGCGCGCTGGTCCACTGGATCTGCGCGCCTGCGGCCGTGCGGCCCTCGATATCGAACGACAGATTGCGCAGGAACAGGGAGCTCGAAGGCGGCCCGTTGGTGGTCTCCGAAGCGGTCGAGAAGAACGAGGCCACATCTACGCCCTGCGAGAACAGCAACCGCTCGAGCTGTACGCTCCCGCTAAGAATCGAAGCGCTGCTCGATCCTGACAATTGAAGCGTACCGCCGGCCAACCAACTCAATCCGCTCGGGTAACGGATGCGCATGAGCGTGGTTCGAGCGGTCACCTCATAGCGCAGCGGTCCTTCGCCATAGACGACGTTCCCGCTGAGGGTAAGCTCGCCGCCGCCTGATTCGGCCGTCACGCGATCGAAGAGAAATCGACTTTGGTCGAAAACGAAGTCGCCGTTGATTTTGCTCAGCCCCACGGGAAAATCGGCATAACTCGCGGAGGCATTGTGAATGGTGGCACGTCCCGTGATGCGAGGTCGGGACATGTTCCCCCCAATCGAAACGTTGGCGTCCGCCTGGCCGACGAAATCAAAACCAGGCAGGAGTCCCGCTAGCAGGCGAAGATCGAGCTGACCATGCACGGCAAGGCGCAACGGACGGTCACGGTCAAATCGCGCTGAGCCGCTCACCTGAACGTTCGTATCGGGTCCATGCAAGTGAGCCTGATCGATGCGCACTTCATTGCGGCGGTAGGTGAGGCGAATGTCCTGATCGTTCGTCAAGTGCACGAATTCGTAGTCGAACGAGATACGCGAGATATCGGCCGTCACCTCGATCGAATCCGGCTGTCGAAGGGAGCCGGAAATGGTGAACTTCCCGTCGGCGCTGCTGTGGCTGGTGATGTGGCTCAGGTGCAGGCCGGCCACGATGAAGGGATCCAAATCGAATCGGAGGAGGGACAGCTGGCCCGATATCGGTTGATCATCGCCAAAGCCCATCTCCAGCCCGCCCTCCACCGACCGTTCCGAGGCCTCCGACTTGATCGAGAGCATGGCTTTATGCCCGTCGGAGGAAAGCGCTGCGCGAAAATTACCTTCGTTCTCCGTCCCCAGCCGGAGATCGCTCACCTCGAGGTTGCCTTGCGCGACGGGGGCCAGCAGCGGCCCGGCTCCATGTAGGGTGAAATTCAGTTGCCCGCCAATGGGGATGGACGCGCTCTGCAGCTCGCGAATCCCCGCGAGGGCGATGCCGGCGCCGGCGAGATTGAATTCCGCGGTCAACTCGCGCGGGTGCAGCGCAATATTTCCTCTCACGCGGCTCGATCCCCGGCGCAATTCCGCATTCGCCAAGCGCACCTGGTCCGGCCCCAGATGGAAGGTGCCCGTCAGGGCATCGAACGGAATGCCTTTTACCTCGATACCCTCCAGCACGAATTTCCCATCGAGTGCGGGAGCCTGGCGCGTGCCGCTTCCACGGAAATCGCCCGTCAGCAAGCCCGAGACGGGATACTTCGTTTGCAGAATTTCCTGCACATCGCGGGTCGAGGCATGGTCCAGACGCGCTCTGAGCGACCATTCACTTCGTGGCAGAAAGCCCCAGTCACCGTCAAGCTCGAGCCGGAGGTCCATGGTTGCCGAGGTACGCCCATAGCGGACGATCGCATTCGTGAGGCGAAACAGATCCGGCGAATACTCCATGTCGGCCGTGATGGCGTCCCAATACAAATGGCCGTATCGGGTGCTCGTGCCGGTAAGGTGACCAGCAAATGTTGGGCCGTCCAGCGGGCCCAGAATGCGCCCGCGCCAGTCCGCCCGGCCCGTGACCGGAACTGGCTCGGCATCCTGGCCGCGCAAAATGTTAATAAAGTCATCCCAGTCGGCCAGACGATTGGTATGAAATTCCACCTCGAGGGCCGAATCGGCGGCTCCCAGCGGGCCGTGGAAGGCCAGCTGCGTCTGGGGCATGGAGATCTCCGCGCCCGGCGAGATCTGGACGGCTCGCCCGTCGGTTGAGTATTCGTAATCTATAGTGGCCGATACGGGAATCATTCCCTGCGCGAGGGCCTGCCGCGGGGACCATCGCGTTTCGCCCCGGGTGCGGAAATGCTTGAAATTCTTCTGCCAGGTGTTCACCGAGTCTGCGTCAACCAGGCCGTCCCAGTGCAGGGCGTGGACGGGGAAGCTGGAGTTTTCGAGCGCGGCAAAAACGCGTCCCAGATTCGCCCCGCGAATCCGCGTCTCGGTGCGGAAGGTGAGGTCGGAGAAATCCATATCCAGCCGCCCCTCGATGGAGCCGTCAAATGCGCTGACGCGCAAATTCCGGACCACAAGCTTTCCGTTCGCCACTTCGTAGTTTCCCCAGGTCTCGAGCCCGCTCGCGTGAAACCACTGGTAGGACATGCCGATGTCGTGCGCGTCGTAGTGGCCGCTGGCTGTCCATCGGCCGGCCGCGTAGTGCGCCTGGCCGGAGAACTCCGTGGTCCCCCGGGGCGTCGTCGGGGCGCGAAGAATCGTGCGCACGTCATCGAGCGACAGCCTGCCGCGGTAGCGCAGGTGCCAGTCGGGCCGGGAGAAGCTCGGAAGTTCAGCGCGTAAATTCAATTCCGAATTCGGCAGATTCAAGGTCAGTTGATCGAGCTCGAAGGAATCGCGGTGCAGGGTGAATCTTCCCGAGAGATTGAACGCGAACGGCAGGTCGTGACCTGCGGCGATGAACACATCGTGGAAATCGAAGCTGCCCAGATAGGCTTCGGCGCCGGGCGAGGGGGCGGTGTAATGGAGCGCGAAGTGAAAATCATTCCCCAAGATGGCGAGCGGAGTGCGGAGGTTCCCGATATCCGCACGGCCGTTGCGCAACTCAAGCCGCGCGATCTCTAGCCCAAAGAGCGTTTGCCGCCAGGGGCGACGGTTGGACTCGAGCTGGGCGGCCGGCAAGTTGCTCTGGCCCTGCTTGTCGACGGCGATGGCCAGCTCAGGCCGGTCGACAACCAGCTGGTCCAGCGCGTATTTTCGACTGAAAAAGGAAACGATGCGAATGCCCGCGACGACGTGATCGGCGTGAAACAGCGGTGGTGAGTCCGGGCCCTCCCGTCCGTGCAGGGTCAGCCCATCGATCTCGATCCGCAGGCGCCAGGGCTCGAGACGGAACCTTTTCATTTCGACGCGGGCGCCCGTGCGCCGCTCGATGCCGTGCTCGATCGCCTGCCGCACATAGCGCTCGGCAATTCCACGGCTCAGCACAAAGTAGACGGCGGCGGCCCCGGCCGCGATCAGCAGGAACAGCAGGGCGGTCCCGTGTTTCCAACCGAGACGGAGGCTCACGGGCCCGCCCCCTCGGGAAGGATGTCGATTCTCAACCGGTCGCGCGTCTCATCGAGCCATTTTGTGGCTCGTTGGTCGATCGCCCGCTGGACGAGCACCTCTCGAATTGTGTCCTCCACTTCTTCCAGGGGAGGAATGGTTTCTCCGCGTGCCTTTAGTTGGGGAGTGAATTCTTCCTGATAGTAGGTCTCGATCTGGCTCTGGTCGATTTGTGCGGCGGGGCGAAAGCGGTAGTCGAGAAAGCGCGAGAGATAGAGCTGCTCCCCGAGCAGACGCCGGACGGCTGCCTCGCTCAGCCCCACAGCAGCGATGCGGCTCTCGAACTCGGCCCGGGAATGAAACTGACGGACGAGCTGGTCATAGGCGCGGTCGACCTCCTCGTCCGACGGCTGGCGGTAGCTCGTTGCTGCTGCTTCCTGTCGCACGACCCATTGATCGGCCAGTTCACGAATCACTTCCTCGCGCGATCTTCCTTCCCCGTCGACAAGCTGCTGAAACGCCGAGAGTTCACTGACTTCGCTCTCCGTGATGACGTCGTCTTCGACGCGCGCAGCGATCCCGTCGATCGTGCGCGGCCCTTCTGGAACTGGCGCGCCCGACGATTTAACCAGCGGCTGACTTTGCGCCCTCGCCGTGCGCGGGGCACCGCCGCTCGCGGCGGCCGCCATCGCCAAAGCAAGAATCAGATTGGGACGCAGCATCAGAACACCGGTCCGATGTTGAATGAAAACTGAAAATGAGGTAGGCGGAGATTCTGAAACTGCTGAACCGACGAATTGTAGTATTGATAGAGCGCGGGATTCAGTTGATAGGCAAAGTCGACGCGAACGGGGCCGATCGGGGTCGGATAGCGCAAGCCGAAGCCCGGGGTCTGCGAAAAGTAGTTCAACTGGGTCAGAGAGGGCGACCGCCAGTTGAAATTGATGTGACCCACGTCTGTGTAGACGTTGCCCCCGTCGTAGAACAGCGTGCCACCCAAACGGTTCCCGATCCAGGGCAGTCTCATGGGAAATCGAATCTCCTGGTTGAAGGCCAAAAGGGCTAGCCCGCCGACGGGGAAGCCCGAGCACGCGTCGCGCGGCCCTGCCTCGTTCAAGGCAAAGCCGCGCAGGGATGTACCGCCTCCGGCGAAGAACCGTTCGGGCAAGGGAATGATCTGCTCGGTGGGGGCCGTTTCGGTCGTCGTGCATTGCGCCGGATTGAACACCTCGTTGTCCTCGACCGTGTTGGCCAACGGCTCCTCGATCCCAAACCGCACGGACCGGGCGAACACAAAAACGCGCGCGAACGAGGTGAACGAGGAGTTCTGAAAGAAGCCGCGGAAAAAGCTGGCGCTCGAACCGAGCGAGGTCGAGGCCACGCTTGCGTCCGCCGTATTGAACGTGCCTTGCTTGGCATCGGCGGGATTATCGCGGCGGTCGCGGGCGTAGGTGATGCCCACGCCCGATACGAGCGTCGGTTGGCTCAGCAGAGGAATTTCCGCTGGGTTGATGGTCTGGTTCAGGTTGGAGGCTTCGACGCGCCGGTAAAAATACCGGTACAGGAACGAACTCCAGGGCGAAAGTTTCTGGACCAACTGCAACGCGCCTTCGTAACGGGTGGAGGTGAAGGTCGCCACATCCTGTGATTTCTCGGCGTATCCGGTGAGTTGGAGGCTCAGAGTTCTGTTGGTCAGAAAATTATTTGCCGTGTAGGTGAGCGCGGCTCGGTATTCGAGAGTGCTGGCGCGCACCTTGAAGGAGAGCGTTTGTGCCCGGCCGAACATGTTCGCGCGCGAAATCTCGAAGATGCCCCGCGGACTGGCCGCGATCTTCCTGGCGTTCGGGTTGCAGGTGGTGATGACCTGGTTCTCGCTGACCGTGGTGGAGCCGCAACTGGCCCCGATCTCTTGAACCTCGAACCCTGCGCCGTAGCCGATTGTGTAGCGTCCCCCTTCCTCGGCATCGATCACCATCGTCTTCAGCGGGTCGGTGCCATCGGGGTTTTGCGGCGCGATCTGCACGCGAGTGAATATGCCAAGGTTGTACAGCCGGCGCTGCGTTTCGACCACATCTCCCTCGCGCAGGGGCCCGCCCGGGCGAATCTCCACCTCCCGGCGAATGATGCCCGGCCGGGTGTATTGATAGCCGGTCAGCAGCACACGCGCGACTTCGATTTTCGGCCCTTCCTGGATGTGATACACCAGACTCACGAAGTCGCCTGCGGGTTTAGCCGCCGGATTCTGGCCTCCCGCTGGGGCGACCGGCAGCACCTGCTCCTGGAACCGCGCCTTCGGGAATCCCTCGTTGTAATACAGGGCCAGGATGTTGTTGCGGTCGCTGGCCACGTCCTGCGTCGAGTACGGCTGGCCCTTGGTCGATCCGATGACGGCCATCAAAGTGTCCGTCGAGATGGCGCGGTTCCCCTCGATCCCGAGCGAGGCCACGCGCGTCTGAGCGCCTTCGGTAATGTGAAATGTCACGAACAGATGTCCCTTTTTCCCCGCGTAGTTATCGTCGACGGCCGGTGTGACCTGCGCGTTGAGAAACCCGTTCGCCACGTAGAGATCGCGAATCGAATCCGCGTCGGAACGAACCAGCTGCTGACTGAACCGGCCGCTCGATGCGAACGCGGAGGGCTGAAGCTGCAGCCGGCCAGCCAGCAGACTCGTGCTGAAGTACTTGTTTCCCGTGAAGCCGATTCCGGCCAGCTTGAAGCGGTCGCCGCGCGAGACCTTGTAGACGATCACGCGCACATTGCCGGCCGCGTCCTCGGTCTGATACTGCACGTCCGCGTCAAAGTACCCCTGGCGCTGAAAATAATCGCGGATGTTGCGCCGCCCCTCTTGCAGAAGGTCCTCATCAACGCCGCCTTCGGCGTAAATCGGCAAGAGACTGCGCAGCTGCCCTTTGCGCAAGTGCGCCCCGGTAAGCTCGACGCGCACCCGAGGGCCGGTGGTCACCGCGAACACGAGGGGCACTCGATTCGTCTGCGGATCGTAGGGGCCGGGCGTGGCCACGACCGTGGCACCGAGATATCCCTGGCTCACCAGGTAGTCTTTGAGCCGCTGTGACGACCGCGAAGTGCGCGCGGAGGTCAGTTCCTGCTTGGGCTTGATCTTGGCCCGTCGAAGAAGCTGATGCTGGGTGTACGGCGTGTGGTCCTCGACGGTAATCTCGCCGATGCGGGCGCGCGGACCCGGAGCGACGGTCACCGTCACGTCCATCTCGCGCGTGTCGCTGTGCGGACCGAGCGTCCATTTGATGTTCGCGAGGTACAGGCCGTCGGCGCGCAAGGTGTCCTCAAGCCGTCGCACCCCTTCCAGCAGCGAGCTCTCCCGGTAGGGCTGCCCCAGGCTGAGTCGCATCGCGGCCAGCGCCGCCGAGTCAGTCGGCGGCGACTTGAGCCCCTCGATGCGGACGACACTGTTGTAGTAATTCTGCCGAACCACGAAGTCGATCCGCACTCCGCCCGCTTCGGGTGTCTCGGTTACTCGGATATCCGAATAATCGCCCCAGCGATAGAGCTGCCGCAGGGCGTCTCTCTCTACGGCGAAATCGAATGGCTTTCCCACGGCGAGCGGGAGCGGCGGCAGCGGAATGCTCACTAGCCGCCCTGCCTCATCGGTAATGCGGATTGCGGTCACGCGCTGGCCTTCAATTGAGACATCCGCGGGACCCGGGCGGGCACCCGCGCTTCCCTCCGCTACGAGGATCAATACACAGAGGGAAACCAGGAGCGCCGTCGGCGTCGATGCGCAAAGATTCCACCGCCTCATCTTTCCTCGGATTCTCATTCGCCCAACAATGTAAGACGAGAAGGTTAGCACGGTGCGTTGCTTCCCGCGAAAAGGCGCTATGATCAGGTTTCAGGATGCGTACGTCGACCGGGAGAAAACGCCGGCCGCGGACGGGCCCGTGAACCGCCACCAATTCGAAAAGTATTCGCGACAAATTGCATTCGAGAATCTGGGCCGAGCAGGCCAGGAGGAGCTGCTCGCTTCAAACGCGGTCCTGGTGGGGTGCGGTGCTTTGGGCACCGTGGCCGCCAACCTGCTCGTTCGGGCCGGCCTAGGGCAACTTCGAATCATCGACCGCGACTTCGTCGAGCCTTCCAATCTTCAGCGCCAGACGATCTTCACCGAATCGGACGCCCGCGACGCGCTGCCCAAAGCGGTTGCGGCCGAGCGGCACTTGCGGGCCTTCAATTCCGACGTTCAAATCGAAGCGATCATCGGCGACCTTAGCCCGCAGAATGCGCGCGAACTACTTTCCGGATTCGCGCTCATTCTGGACGGCACCGATAATTTCGAAACTCGCTTTCTGCTCAATGACGCTGCCGTTGGGCTGGGCGTGCCGTGGATTTACGCCGCTGCCGTGGGCAGTTACGGAGTGACCATGGCCATCCGTCCCGGCCAAACCGCCTGCCTGGCCTGCCTGCTCGAGGGCGAAAACGCTCGCTCGACGCCGGGCGCCGATGCGACTTGCGATACGGTCGGCGTGCTCGGCCCCATCGTAGGCCTGATTGCCTCGCTCGAAGCCGGGGAAGCCATCAAGCTTCTCAGCAAGAATCATCAAGCGCTCGACGACCGCCTGGTTTCCTGCGACATCTGGAGTGGCCGCTTCCAATCCATCCGGGCCGCACGCAATCCGGATTGCCGGGCATGTGTGCGCCGGGAACTCCGCTATTTGGAAGGGCAGGCGCAGCCGCACGTCACCCTGTGCGGCCGCGATTCGGTGCAGATTCACGAGCGGCGGCGCAAACTCGACCTCGACGAACTCCGGCGCAGGCTCGGCGTCATTTCGGATGGAGAAATCCGCACAAACGAGTTTCTCCTGCGCTTTCGCGTCTCGCCCTTCGAAATGACCGTGTTCCGAGACGGCCGCGCCATCATCAAAGGCACGAGGGATCCTGCCGTGGCCCGATCACTCTACGCCCGCTACATCGGTTCCTAGGCACGGCCCCCAATTCGAAGGGAATTTCATCCGACGAAACGGCGCAGGGCGGATTGGCGCATGGCCGCCCGATCCATGTTTTCGCGGCACGTCATCAACGTGAGCAGCGTGCTCAGAACCCGGGCCTTGATCTCATCCGACATCGAGAACCCGCTGGTCGCCACGTTCACGAGCGCTGAACCTCGATCGGCGACCTTCCTCATCATTTCCTGCTGTCGTTCGTGGCTGATTTTCCCGAGGTTGGACTCGCGCCGCATATCCGCGCATTCCTGCTCGACAAAAAGCGTGAAATGAAGGATACACAAGCGCTCTGCAGCGAGTCCCGCTGGAACCACGGCCTTGCAACCCTTTGCCGAGCAGCCTTCTGCCACCGGTCGACACCCGAGAAGTTAGGAAGTCTATTTGTTTATATAGCATTGAGGATAGGCGATTTCCACAGTGCTCGTGCCGATTGCGTCCAATCCGATAGCCCCGACGGCAGGGGAGCGGCCAGAGATGCCCGTAAGCTCGTCTCCTTGGGAACAAATACAGGATTTGCTCGAAGGCTCGCCGCTTCCAACCTGGAACGCCGTCTTGCGCGTCCGCGTCTAATGGTCGTGGCGGGTAGAGCCGATTTGAGAAAGGTGGTGCACAATGTCACGCTTCATCCGTTCGATTTCCCGTGCTTTTCTCGTTCTCGCCCTGACGCTGGGGATGGCCTGGGCCTCGGAGGCGAGCGCAAGGGCCGCGGCTCGGGGCAACCAGGCGCCCCGCGACCAGGCGAATTACGAGGCCTGGCTGACCCGAGAGGTGCGACACCAGCTCGTCATGCTGCCCTATCTCACCCTATTCGATAACCTCGAATACAAGGTGGACGGAACCGCCGTTACGCTGTTGGGGCAGGTCGTGGACCCTTCCTTGAAACCGGATGCCGCAAACGTCGTGAAGCACATCGAAGGCGTAACCAAGGTGGTCAATAACATCGAGGTGTTGCCGCCTTCCCCGATGGATGCGCAAATTCGACGCGCCGAATACCGCGCAATCTATGGGTACGCGGACCTATGGAGGTATGCCATGGGTGCCTTACCACCCGTGCACATCGTCGTGGACATGGGCCATGTGACCCTCTACGGCGTCGTCGACAGCCAGTCCGATAAGAACCTGATTGAACTTCGCGCCAAGACCGTTCCCAGCGTGTTCAGCGTGACGGACAATCTTGAGGTTGCCAACCAAGGCGGCAAATGAATGACCGGGTTACCGCGCGGCAGGCTCGCCGGACCGGAATTGAGTCCACGGTCCGGCGTCCATGTCGCGCAGGATGGGCGCCTGCCAGGAGTATTCGTGATGCTCGGCTAGAAACTGGGCCGCGTCGAAATCCGAGCCGCAGGGATGTCCGGCGCGGGCAATCAGTGACATGGCCGCGGCCATGTCACTGTCGGTGACTTTCCCCTCCACCGCGCCGCTCGGCGAGTAGGGCGTCCGGTCACTGGTCGGGTCGCCGGGACTCCGGACGTCGCCGTGGCCGCAGAGGGTGCGGCGGTCGGCCACGTCTTTTTTCAGGTACGTGTCGTAGTGGTCAGACTCGAACGCTTCGGCAAGCGTCGTGTCGATTTTTCCCTTGTTCGCCTCCATTAGCTGATCCCAGCGGACGTGGCGGGCGTTGGCCGAGGCGGCCAGATTTGTCGCGTCGAAGGTGGTCTCCTCTTTGGTGACCTCGGGGTCACTCGGAAAATTCGAGCCCGCGAAGTACCCGTCCTTCGATCGCCAAACTCTGGCATGTTTCAAGCCGTTTTCGAACCGCGCAATCTCGCCGGTCTTGCGGTCGCCCAGCAACCAATCATTTGCGTAGCCCCCGTTGTTGCCGTCCAGCATGATTTTGACAAAATCGTCGATCGAGCTCGCGTATTGCATCGCTTTGCGCGCGCGAACGAATTCCGGCTTTCCCGTTGGATCCCAGCCGTGAAAATCGGTTATGGTCGTCTCGGTGACCATCAGGCCCGCTGAGTTGATTGTGAAATCGTCATCGCTGACAATCACACCCGGGAAGCCGTCCATCAACATGCGATAACCCTGCTGCGGCACAATGTCGAACATGATCCGCCACCGCTCGCCGTCCGCGTACGAAGTCCAATTATTGTGCGCCATCACGATTTTGCCGTCCTTGGTCCAGCTTCCCGTGGCCACAAAGGCGCTGCACGCTTCGGGAGCGGTCAGGTTCGGCGCATTTTGTGCTTTGGTGATCGAGTTCAGCCACGGCACGTAGTAGTCGGGCAGCTCCATGAAGGCGTTCATGGCCACAACGTCATCGAGATCAAGCTTCACTTTCTGGGCTTCCAGGCCGGCGACGATGCCCTTCAGCTCCGCCTGGTATTCCGGGTCGATGCGATGCCAGAGCATCTCGTGCGCAGCGCGGCGGAAGAAGTCCCAATCGCGGTCCGTTTCATGCGTCATTTCCAGATTCACCGCGGCGAATGCGTCCGCAATCTCCGGAGCCAGCAGGTATCCGTGCTGGTAGCCGATGTCGAACGGGGCACCCTCCAAATGAACGTAAACCCAGCCGCCGCGCTCGAACCGATAGGCCTTCGCGAGCCGCGGATCGTCTGAAACGTTCTGGGATCCCGGCCGGGCGGAAGTCTCCGCCGCTTGCGCCATGTGACGCCCGCTCGTGAACATCACTTGCGCGGCGCTTAGCGTACAAGCGAGCACGACGAGCAACGCCAGCGGAAGACCGTTACGCTTTTTCTGTTTCAATGGTTCGCTCCTGAATCATGGTTGATGGCCCGGGATCCTCGGGGAATGGCCCATCATTGTGACCGGCTCCGCCCAGGGAAGCAAGCAACCGGCCCAATCTTTGAAACCCTACCGCACGGAAGCGTTGCCCTACCTTGAAACGGCGGGCCAAGCTACACTGAAGGCGGGGCAACCGTGCGCCCGCTGCGCTCCCGGCTGCGCAGCGGCGGAGAGGATCATGCGCGGGGTCAACCGATGGTTCCCTTCTATCTGCTTTTCCCCGTTTCGATTGTCGCGGGATTCATCGGCGCGATGGCCGGAATGGGCGGCGGCGTGGTCCTGATTCCGGCCTTGACGCTTCTTGGCGTCGACATCAAGCACGCCATCGCCGTCAGCATCCTTTCCGTGATTGCTACATCGAGCGGCTCCGCCTCGGCCTACGTCCGCGATCACATCACGAACCTCAAAATCGGAATGTTTCTCGAGATGTTCACGATTGTGGGAGCCTTGACGGGCGCAGCCATTACGCTCGCGGTCTCCTCCCGGCCGCTCTACATCCTGTTCGGCTGCGTTCTCTTGGGCTCCTGGATCGCGCTCTTGGTCTCGGCCGAGCACCAATCCGGGCAGGCCGGACCGCAGGACCGCACCTCCCGATGGCTCGAGCTGGAGGGTAGCTATTACGATCTCTCCGTCGGACGGACGATCGACTACCAGGCTCGTCGCGCTTACCTCGGTGCTCCGCTTATGTTCGCGGCCGGAGTGATTGCTGGCTTGTTGGGCATCGGCGCGGGCGCGGTGAAGGTGCTGATCCATGATCTGGTGATGGGCTTGCCCCCCAAAGTATCCACGACCACGAGCAACCTCATCATTGGCGTGACCGCCCTGGCGGGGACCAGCGTCTATTTGGTTCACGGCCTGATCGATCCTGGATTGGCTGCGCCGGTCATCTTGGGCGTTGTCGCGGGCGCCTTTGTTGGGACGCGCCTGCTCGTGCGCCTTTCGAATCAGTCGGTGCGCAAGTTCTTCCTGGTCGTTCTCATTGGCCTCGCGATCGAAATGATTGTGCGCGGGATTCGAGGGCATTAGTGGCCGACGATCGCAAAATCCCGGAACGCACGCAGACCGTGCCTCCGCCATCGCGCGACGCGCAGATGGACGCGCTCGTCGGATATCTCCTGCTCTCTGGCGTTTCGCTGAGCATGGCCCTGATCGCCGTGGGCCTCCTCTGGCACCGGCTTCGAACCGGAACGTTCCATCTCGCTTACCCAATCGAAGGCATGAACCTGTTCGAGTTCCTGCTCGCGGAAATCAGGATTGCCGGCCAAGATCGCCTCCGGCCGCAGACGCTGGTCGATGCCGGCATCGCTGTCCTCCTGCTCACGCCCTACCTGCGCGTTCTGGCCTCGATGCTGTACTTCCTGTTTGCGCAAAGAAACTGGAAGTATTCCCTGTTTACGGCCGTGGTGTTAGGCGTGCTAACCTTCAGCCTGTTCCTCCGCTAACCCTGACGATGGATGAGGCGAACGGATGCTGATCGCGTTTCCCCTCCTGGCATTCTATTTTCTGTGCCGGATCTTCACGAAAAAAGGATGGGAATGGCGAGTCCGTCTGCTGGCCGCGGCCGTATGGTGGGGCGTTTTTCTGCTGGGCATTACCGAGCTGCTGAGCATGCGGAGGTGGATATTTCCTATGCCCATGGCGTCCGCCTGGGCCCTGGTCTGCGCCGGATTGTATGGGTACTCGAGACGCATCAGGCCTGTGGCCGGGGAGGCTCAGGAAGCCACCGCCGGCCCATCGAACGAGGAGGAGGATCGCAGCTCGAAATGGCTTCTCGGGGGCATCGGCATCCTCTTGTTTGCCGTCGGCCTTACGGCCATCCTGGCACCTCCGGCGACCTGGGACGCCATGGACTATCACCTTCCGCGCGTGACCATGTGGATGTCGGATCACAGCGTCGATTTCTTCAGCACGCCCAATTATGCCCAGCTGGTCTACGGACCATGGGCGGAATACGCGATGATGCATACGATCGAATTGTGGGGCAGCGACCGGCTCGTCAACCTGGTCGAATTCTCTAGCCTGTGCGGGTCCATCCTGGCTGCCTCGGTCATCGCCAGTTGTCTTGGCGCAGGAAGGAGGGGACAGCTGTTTGCGGCCGTGGCATGCGCGGCCATCCCCCAGGGTTTACTGGAAGCGTCGGGACCCAAGAACGGGTACGTCGAGTCATTCTGGACCGCGGCGACCGTAGTTTTTCTTCTGCTGTGGAATCGGAGACCGTCGACGTTTCTCGCGGTCACGGCCGGCTGTGCGGCGGGATTGGCCCTTGCCACAAAGGGGACGGCCTATCTCTTCCTGCCTTTTCTAGTCCTGGCGTGTTGGGCCATGGGCCGGTCGAAAACTCGCCTTCGCTGCTTCAAACTGGCCCTGGCTTTCGCTTTACCCCTGCTGGTCATCAACGTGCCGCAGTATGCGCGCAACTGCGCATTCGATGGCCGCCCACTTGGAATGCCGACTCCCGACCACTTCGGCTTGTTCAACTATCGGGTCGAGCAGGTAACGCTGACGGGAACCCTGGCCAACCTTCTCCGCAACTCATCGCTGCATTTTGGATTGCGCGGCGACCATCTGAATCAACACGCGGAGGCGGCATTGCGTTTTTGCATGACCCATGTGTTGCACACGAACCCGGATGACCCAGGATGGATCTGGCGCGAGACATTCCGCGTGAACCCGTTCTCATTGAACGAGGTGACCGCCGGAGATTTGTTGCCGGCATTCCTGATCTTGCTCGCCATGGGGGTGATCGCCTGGAAGCACGACCGAGCGAATCTCGGATGGTATGCCCTTGGCATTGTCTCTTCCTTCCTGCTGTTTTCGGCTCTGCTGCGATGGCAAATGTGGGGTGGGCGCTTCCAGTTAGCCCTGTTCGTTGTGGCCGCCCCGCTCATCGGAACTGTTCTCGAATCGTATTTTCGACGCAGCCTGGCGACTGGTGTGGCCACCCTCCTTCTCCTGGGGGCCTTGCCCTTTGCCTTTGCCAACCGCTTCCGTTCGCTCCTGCCGATCCCCTCGTTCGTAACGGTCTACCACGGGCGCAACCTGCTCTATTTTGCGGAAGAACACCAGAACATTGCCGACGCGTACATTTCCGCGGCCAGACACATCGAACACCTGGCCTGCCGAGACGTCGCCATTGATGCCTATACGCCGAGAGCCATGTCGGAGGTCACAAGCACCCTGCCCTCCTGGTTCGATTACCCGTTGTTCGTGCTCTTCCGCGCGGACGGCGTTCATCGAACCGTGTGGTACACCGCCGTACACAATCTCAGCGGAAAATATGAGAACAGCCATCCGCATCCGCGGCCATGCGCAGTCGTGTGCCTGGAATGCGCCAACGTTCGGGCGAAATGGCAGGAGTACGGCCCCCTCAGCGATCAGGCCAGCACGTTTGGGCCCGAGGTTGTTTTCGCCTTGAAGCCGCTCGGCCAGTGAAGCGGCCGGTTTCCGCCGACGCTGCCATCAGTGCAGCAGGCCGAAGACGACCACGCCGGTCTGCGTGCCCACAAAAACCCGCCCGCCCGCAATCATAGGTGTAATGAATTTATTGTCCATGAACTCGACGCGCCCTCTCCCCGCCTGACTGCTGTTATAGAGCTCTCGCGAGAGGTTCGACGGGTCGTAGGCGTGCAGAATCCCGGCACTATTCAGTT
Source organism: Candidatus Cybelea sp. (assembly GCA_035622135.1). Lineage (GTDB taxonomy): Bacteria > Acidobacteriota > Terriglobia > Acidiferrales > UBA7541 > Palsa-295. The sequence goes on from DASPVZ010000021.1 coordinate 111,840, forward strand.
CCTCGACCGCCCATGCAATGCCGTTCGAATTCCCGCTCGCCGAAATGCTCGGCGTTGTGCCGGGATAATCGAAGTGCACGGCCGTCTGCGAGGAGGGCACGGCGGCCAGCCGCGCACTCACAATCGGGAACGCTTTCATCGTCGCGAGATAGGCGCCATAGTAAACCGTGCCATTGAAATAGGCCGGCGAAGCAAACTCCGCGCCGCCAAGTGAATTCGGAATCAGCTCGTAGATGGCATTATCGTTGTTGGGATTGAACTTGCCGAGTGCGTTGCGGTCCACAACGTAAATTACCTGATCTTTTCCCGCACCAATGGCCAGACGGCGAACCTGGCCGGAAGCGTCCTTCATGTCCGGCAGCAGCAGCACCCCGCCCGAACCGAGGTCCTCATCTCCGTTTGTTTCAGCGGCCGTGTTGTGCATCGTGAAGTAGTCGTAGACGCCGAGATAATTCACGCGGCCTTCCAGCTTCAGAAACGCATTGCCGAAATCCCGTTCGGTTGGAAAACCATGCTCATCGAGGGAGGAATCGAACGAGCCGTTGCCGTTCAGGAGATAGATGAAGCCGGCTGGGTCGACCGCCGGGCCGTTCCCCGTCATCCAGATGGAGCCTTCCGTGCCGTTCGGCGTCAGGCACAGCGAGTTCACGCGCTTCAGCGTGCTGGCGCTCATGCCGATCACCCACCCGTTGTACGGCTCGTGGTCACAGTGCGAGGCCCAGGTGGTATAGATGATCCCGTTGGCCAGTAGCAAGGCGGCCCGGTCCTCATACTGTTTGGGGTCAAACGCCACCCGTCCGTCGCGGCTGTTCGGCCCGTTCCCCGGAGCAGTTGCGCCGATGACCTGAGGGGAAAGGTCGTCGGCGCCGGTGGTGATGTCGAGCGCATGGATGCGATTGAAATAATCGCCGGCGGCATCTTTCGACAGGGCGACCACGTACATTCTGCCGTGCCGGCCCGCGTTCAAATCAATCACCGGAGTCGACGTAATTCCGATCTCGGGTTCGATCTGCTCGCAGTCGCGCTTGTCGCTCGGCGTTTCCTCCGCGTGCAGCAGCGAGACCCGCCAAAGCTGCGTGAACGTATCGGCATCGAACGCATACACAAGGTCGTGTTCGGTCGAGACGAACACCACGTTGTGTTTCCTTCCTGCAATCATCAATTTCGAAACATACAGCGGCTCGGCATCGACCTTGCCCTGAACCCTCAGGAAGGCGACTTTGCCGAAGTCTCCCGAACTGACGCTCGCGGGCGTAAGGATTCGCTCATTTAGATTCTGGCCCGTGCGCCCGTTGTCATTGTGAAAGGTCAGGACGTTGGGATCGGCCACAGAAACTTCCGGAGGAGGATCCGCTGCGGGCGCCGGCTTTGACGCGATCCCCACCGCCGGCTGAGGGTCGGAATTCGCAACCTTCTTGTTATTGCAGGCGCCAAGGTAAAGGGCGAGCGCTGGGGCAGCGAGAGCAAATGCCAAAACGCAGCGTGCCCGTCTCACAGAGCGTGGCATCGATCGTTCTTCCTCGGTTCTCGAGAGTAGATTCACTGAGCATAACGGAGCACCTGATCTGGCCTACCCCCTTGTTCTGACCAGCGCCGCGAAAAGTTCCACGACCACGTGTTCAGTCAGGTTCACCGACACCGGCAACTCGGCCTTTTATTTGACGCACGAGAAGGGAAATTCGGCACAGCCAAGATTCACGATTCACCTATCTTTCGATGAATCCTACAAAGGGTATCCCGCGGTATGGCCCTTCAGCGGAAGCCGGCTCCCCTCCGGCCCCTCGGCGCCCACTCGCCCTGGCAGCGATCGGAGCCGAGCATGCGTGCGGCCGCTCGAAGCCGGCCCATCCCGCATGGTCTCTGCGGTGACCGGTGAGTCGGGTTCCCGCGAAATATGGGTGGGGACCGCTTTGCGCGAGCCCGAGAACCATGCCCACAGTCTCCAAGCCAGCAGCACTCCGACTAGGAAGGCATACTCGAGCGGCTTGCGCACATCCGACTTGACTAGCCAGTAGTAGTGAATCACGCCGCAGATCGCCGTCAGGTAGATGGCGCGGTGAAGCAATTGCCAGCGCTTTCCGCCGAGCCGGCGAATCCAGCCTGCTGTGGAGGTGATGGCCAGCGGAATCAGCAGCAGGAAACCCGTAAACCCTACGGTGATAAACGGCCGCTTGCCAATGTCCTCGAGCATCGCCCTCGAGTCCCAGTAGCGGTCGACTCCCACCCATGTCGAAAAGTGCAGGCAGACATAGAAGAACGCGAATAGCCCGAGCATGCGACGGAAGCGGATCAGTTCGGGCAAACCCAGAATTTTGCGTAGCGGCGTGATGGCCAGCGTCATCACCAGGAAGCGCAAGACCCAATCGCCCGTGGCGTGCTCGACGAAGTTGACCGGATTGAGGCTTAGGTCCTGGTGGTAGCCGCGCCAGAGGAGGTCGGCCAAGGGAACAAGACAGGCCAGGAAGAGGACAACTTTCGCCCACCCGCTCATCAGGACCGCCGCCAGACGCCGGCGCATCAAAAGTACTTCCTCAGGTCCATGCCCGTGTAAAGGCTGGCTACCTCGCTGTAACCATTGAACATCTGTGTCGGAATGGGCCGCGCGAAGAAGCCGCCACCCAACCGGCGCTCGGTCTTCTGGCTCCAGCGGGGATGGTCCACATTGGGATTCACGTTCGAATAGAACCCGTATTCGTGGGCGTTTTGAAGATTCCAGGTCGTGGGCGGCTGGTTCTTCACAAACCGAATCTTTACGAGCGACTTGATGCTCTTGAAGCCATACTTCCATGGGATCACCATGCGGACCGGCGCCCCGTCTTGATTGGGCAGCGTCTCGCCATACAGGCCCAGGCAAAGCAGGGCCAGGGGATGCAGGGCCTCATCGAGGCGAAGTCCTTCGACGTAGGGAAGCTCGATTCCCGAGGAGCTGCCCCAGGGCATTTGTCTGGGATCGTAATAGCTTTGAAACGCGACGAACTTGGCGCTCGATTTCGGCTCGACCAGCTTGGCGATCGTGCCGAACGAATATCCGATCCAGGGCACGACGATCGACCATCCCTCGACGCATCGATGGCGGTAGATACGCTCCTCAAGCGGCGCGAGCCTCATGAGCTCGTCCACGCTGAACTTGCGGGGTTTCTCTACTTCACCCTCGACGGAAACCGTCCACGGCGTCGTGACGAAATTCCCCGCGTTGCGCGCCGGATCACCCTTCTCCGTGCCAAACTCGTAGAAATTATTGTAATGAGTGACGTCATTCTCTGAGGTAACCGCTTCTGTGGTACTTCTCGGCCACTTCACGAAATTGATAATTTTCTGCGGAACCGAACCTGTCGACGGGCCCGCAAACACACCGGGCAGCCTCTTCCATCCCTCGACGGCACCGGCCGTGACGAGCAGCCCGGCAAGGAAATTCCGCCGGCCCATGTACAACCCCTTGGGGGTCACGTCCCTGTAGGTCAACTCCGGAGCACGCTTGAAGAGCATCCTACCCCTCCAAGAATCCCTGCAGTTCATAATACGCGAAACGGCGGGGTTTTGGATGAGGAGCACTGGCGGTCGGGTCTAGATGCGCGGTAACTCGAGGGTCGCGAGACTAGGGTTGCTGCTCGTCCTGCTGGCCGCTCGCGCCCTTGGGGGCGCCAATCTTCTCGCTGGCACCGACCCAGAAAAGCTTGAAGTTACTGAACCGGTGGTTGTAATGCAGGAAATGGCCTCGATACTGAAAGTAGGTGTCCACGCTTTCCGGAAGCCAAAGGTCGACGTTATGCGCCTGGAAGGACACCTCCTTATAGCTGATGGAATGGTGCTCCCGCCTGAGATCGACGGGCCCGATCGCGTTGACCAAGTCCGTTTCGAGATGAAGAACCTGACCGGTGCGCTCGAAAACCCAGGCGCGCCCCTTGAGCGGTAGCGGTAAGTTGTGCGACGGGCTCGTGAACAAGGAGAGTACATTCGGCTGCGCGGGCTTTTGCTCAAAACGGATGACCCAAGCGGGCTGATCGTCCCATGTGCCAAGCCCCTCGCATTTCCAGTCGAGATCGGGCTGGATGATGGGGTGAAAGGCCAGGGCGAGGGCGGGCACACCGGTGTCCGTGATGACGACAGGGAGCTCGACCTCCGCCGACCCGTCGTTGCGGGATTCCCTTACATCGAATGCCTGCGGCGAAATCTGGTCGATGAACACCAGATAGTTGAAAACGTGTTCGGATGGCTTCGCGACCTGCCCGCCGCGCTTAATTTCAACGTCCTGAAAATCTTCCCTGGCCGTAAACTCCTGCAGATTCGATACAAGCCGCTCCGCGGTTTTTCCCGCCACTTTGAGGATTTGCGGGAGCGGACAAGCAGCATCGGATACAACAAAGGGCTTCGCGGCGTCGATGTCCGGGGGAGCCCAGTCAGGCCGCGGCGGTACCTCCACGGGCGGTTCGAACGAGGCAGTCAAGTTTCCCGTCCCCGGAAGGGTGGTGACAGGCTCGCGCATCAGCTTGGCCCATTTCACCGCGTCCGGCGTATTCGCGTCGTTTGGAAACTCCTTCGCGAAAGTATCGAACAGCGCGGCCGCCCTGTCCCGTTCGCCGAGGTTGGCCAGAGCCAGGCCGAGCACAAGCTGCACCTGATCGGCTTTGCGTTGGCCAATCCGGAGAGCTTGCTCGGCGTGGTCGCGCGCCTCGGCGAACTTCTTTTCTCGAAGATAGGACTGCGCAAGCATCCATTCGGCCTTCCAGGAAGTTCCGTCCGCCTCGACGGCCTTGGTGAAAACCAGTACGGCACCGGCATAGTCGCCAAGACGATAGCGCACCGTTCCCAAGGCGGTCAGCGCGAGGGGCTGACGCGGGTCAATCGAGACAGATTTTTCCAGATAGGGCTGGGCTTCCTTGACACGATGGGTGAGCAAGTAGCTCAGACCCATCACATATTGCACGTAGGGATTATCTGGTGAAACTTGGATGGCGATCTGCGTGTGTTTCTGCGCGGAAGCGACCCGTCCATACCGAAGGTCTTCTAGGGCGTGCTGAATTTCCTTCTGGGCTTTGGGCGCCAGGAGGAATTGGCCGGTGGGGGCATGAAAGACGAGCTCCTGGTCTACGGGGCGCATAAACACGATGACCGTCGAGGATGCTCCCGGCGTGTCGGCCAGGCGCACACGCTCCTCTCCCGGGAGATAGCCTGAGGCGACCACTTGGACCTTGTAGTCGTTGCCGATGGCCAGGCCGCTGAACAACCACCCCTCCCCGAGCATCTGGGGCATGATTGGCAAAGGACTCCCGCCCGCTGCCGGCGCGATGACGATTGCGGCGCTCACATTCTTCGGCAGGAGCTCGCCGTCCTCTGTGCGCAAGTACACCTGAACGTTGCCATACAGGTCTTGGTTGAGTGCGTTGGTCGCCGCTGTGGCGGTTGCCCCTTGCGCCCAGGCAACGGATGACCCGGCTAGCACGGCCATCACCGTCACAGCAACGAAAAACAATTTGAGCCTCATCGGTTCTCTTGCCAGGAAAGACTACCCTCGGGTTCCCGGTACCCTACCACTTGCTCCCCCACACGTGCGATCCATTGTGCACCCTTTTGGCGCAGATCTCTTTAGATTGCGTGGTCGGCCCCATGCGTGCAATCCCGCCCGAGCCTCCGGTCCCTCCCCCGCCTGTCGACGAGGCATTGCGCACTGACTGGCCGCGTTATGGCTGCTGCTGTGGCTGCTGGTCGACATTTTTCGGGGCGCCGATTTTCTGGCTTGCGCCGACCCAAAAAAGTTTGAAGTCACTGAAGTGGTGGCAATAGTGAAGGAAATGGCCGCGGTACTGAATGTAGGTGTCCACGCTTTCCGGAAGCCAAAGGTCGACGTTATGCGCGCGGAAGGAGACGTTTTTGTAATCGATCGAATAGTGCTCCCGCTTCAGATCGACGGCCGGGATTTCATGCAACAAATCCGTTTCGAGGTGGAGGACTTGGCCGCTGCGCTCAGACACCCATGCTCGTCCCTTGAGCGGTAGCGCATAGCTGTGCACAGGGTCCTTGAACTGGGCGAGCACATTCGGTTGCTCGGGCTTCTGCTGAAAATGGATGACCCAGGCGGGCTGATTGTTCCACGTGCCGAGGCCCTCGCACTTCCAATCGAGATCGGGCTGGACCATTGGATGAAAGGCGAGCGCAAGGGCCGGCACCCCTGTGTCCGCGATTCTCACGGGGAGCTCGACCTCGGCCGAACCATCGTTGCGAGATTCCTTCACATCGAAGGAACGAGACGAAATCTGTTCGATGAACACGAGATACTTAAAAGCGTGTTGGGAGGGTTTTTCCACCTGCACGCCGCGCCTGATTTCGACGTCCTGAAAATCTTCTGTGGCCGTAAATTCCTGAAGATTCGACACCAGCTGCTCCGCAGTTTTTCCCGCCGTTTGGAGGATTTGCGCGAGCGAGCAAACCGTGTCAGAGACGACAACCGGTTTTACTGCGTCCACATCGGGAGGCGCCCAGTCAGGGCGCGGCGGAACTTCGACGGGCGGCCCGAGGGAGAGCGGCCTGTTCGCACTTTCCGGGACCGGTGCCGCAGGCTGGCGCAGGGTCTTCGCCCATTCCGCCACGACCTTGGCATGGGGATCGTTCGGATACTCCGCGGCAAAAGCATCAAACTTTTCAGCGGCTGCCTCCCGCTGCCCTAGGCCGGCCAACGCCTGACCAAGCACGAGCCGCGCTTCACCCGCTTCCCTGCCACCAAGCCTGAGAGCTTGCTCAGCGTGTTCACGCGACTCGGCAAATTTCCCCTCTCCAAAATAAGACAGAGCGAGCAGCCATTCGGTCTTCCATGAAGTCCCGCCCAACTGAACAGCCTTCTCCAAAGCCGACACTGCACCCGCGTCGTCGCCGGACCGATAACGCACGGTCCCCAATGCCCTCAACGCGAAGGGCTGGCTTGGATCGATCGAAACGGATCTTTCTAGATACGGCTTCGCTTCCCGTATGTTGTTCGCAATGAGATAGCTCAAACCCATCACATACTGAGCATAGGGATTGTCGGGCGAGACTTGCATGGCGACGCGGGTATGCTTTTGCGCAGAAGCGAACCTCCCAGACTGAAGGTCCTCGAGCGCGTGCTGAATTTCCTTTTCCGCTTTAGGGGCAAGCACGAATTGGCCGGTAGGAGCGTGAAAGAGGAGCTCCTGGCTGATCGGGCGCATAAGGACAGTCACGATGGACGACGCTCCCTGCTTGTTCGCCAGATGCACACGTTCTTCTGCGGGAAGGTAGCCATTGGCCCTGACTTGGACTTTGTAGTCGTTCCCGATGGCCACGCCGTTCAACAGCCATCCCTCGCCGACCATTTGGGGCGCGATCCTCAGCGGCGTCCCGCCCTCGACCGGGACGATGTCGATGGTAGCCGTCACACTGCGGGGCAAAAGCGGACCGTCTTCCGTGCGCAGGTACACCTCAAGGGAGCCAAATTCACCTCCATTGATTCCAAGGATAGCGGAATTGGGCGAGGCGGCCGGATCGATTGGAGGTGTGTCTGGGGGTGAGCCTGTGCTTTGCGCCCTCGCCGCTCCGGTCCCTGTCACCGTTGCGACAACTAAAACCAGTAAAATTCGCGGCTTCACACGTTCCTCTTTAGCAGGACCACGATAACGCTGGTAGACTGCGGTCAATCCTTTGCCACAACGATAGAAAACCGCCGCTCTTGTTGTCAAGGCTCGGCAGCTCGGCCGGCGTGGACCCCGATTAACCCCGCACGGGGCGAACTTCGTCACGGCGGCAGGCAAAAGCGGCAGTAAGTCGTCCCGAATCAGTTCAGGCGATTGGCGAGTCTATCACATTGGACATTGGCGGAAGCTCGCTTCGGAGTGCTCGGAAGGCAACTTCGGCAACCGCCCCCTCCGTTTGGGCAGCGAAGCCGTTATCGAGGCAGGATCGCGTGCACCAGGCGCCTTGTCGGGGTCTCGCCCCAGAACGCGGTGCTATACTTTTCCGGTTCACGATCGCAGGGATTTGATCGTGAGGTAACCTCTCGGCAAGGAATGCGAATCGACGACTTCAACGATCGGTTACGCACGTCGGTCCTGGTGGCAGACGGGGCCATGGGCTCGCTTCTCTATGAGGCTGTCGACGGCCAGCGGTGCGTCGAAGAGCTCAACGCCACCGACGCCGAAGAGGTGTTTCGTGCCCACCAGCGATACATCGAGGCGGGCGCGCAACTGATCGAAACGAATACCTTCGGCGCAAATCGATACAAGCTCGGCGCACTCGGCATCGCCGAACGCGCCTCGGAACTGAATCACCGCGGGGTGAAACTGGCGCGCGAAGCTCGCGAAGCGGCAAAACATGACGTGTTGATTGCGGGTTCGATGGGACCGCTCGGAGTCGCACTGCAGGTCCGCGAACTTCCAGAAGAGGAAATCTTCGCGATCTTCAAGGAACAGGCCGGCGCGCTCGAAGAACGCGGCGTCGACCTGTTTCTGCTCGAAACCTTCAGCGACGTACGCGAGTTGCGCATCGCGCTTGACGCCGTTCGTTCCTTCTCTCGCCTGCCGATTGTGGCCGAGCTCACCTATTCCGAGGAAGGCACCACGATCGGCGGCACGCACCCGCAGGAAGCCTGGACCGTGCTGAAGGAAACCAACATACAGGCGGTCGGCGCGAACTGCACGATTGGACCGCAGCTTCTGCTCCCCGTGTTGCGCGAGCTGGCCGAAGCCGCGCCGTTGCCGCTTTCGGCCATGCCCAACGCGGGTTTCCCCAAGCGCGTCGGCGACCGCATTGTCTATCCGCGGTCGTCGCCTGAATACTTCGCGCTCTTCGCGCAGGAGGCCGCCGGGCTCGGCGCACGGATTCTCGGCGGTTGTTGCGGAACGACGCCGGAACACATCCGGGCGATTGCCGAGGCCGTTAAGAAGCTTCGGCCCGGGAAACCGGTCGTGGCCAAAGACGGCGGGAAGGCCTACGAATCGGTGGAAGTCATCGAACGTGCAGAATCAGCCCGGCGCGCGGCCGCTCGCGAACCCGACAGCAAGCTGTGGAATAAGATTCAAGCCGGGAAATTCGTTACCTCGGTCGAGATCGATCCGCCCAAGGGAGTGAGCACCGGCCGCATCGTCGAGGAGGTTACGCGCGTGATGTCGTGCGGGAACTTCGATGCGGTGGACATCAATAGCGGCTCGCTGGCCCGCGTGGGGATGGACGCGCTGATGCTGGCCGGGGCTCTCGAGGCCCACGGCTTCGAAACGATTCCGCATCTCACGACGCGCGACGCAAATATTATCGGCTTGCAGGCCATGCTGCTGGGCGCCTGGGCCACGGGGGGCGTGCGTAACGTGCTTGCGATTACCGGGGATCCCCCGTCGATTGGCGACTATCCGGAAACGAACGGCGTGTATGAGCTCGATTCGATTGGCCTGGTGAAGGTGCTGGCCCGGCTCAACCAAGGGGCCGACTGGGCCGGGAAAAACCTGGGCGGGGCGACGAACTTCACAATCGGAGTCGCGGTCAATCCGGTGGCCGAGGACATCGACGAGGAGCTGCGGCGCTTTGAGGCCAAAATCGAGGCCGGCGCGCACTTCGCCATGACCCAGCCCATCTTTGACCCGGAGCAATGGTACCCGTTTCTCGACAAGCTTGGCGGAAAATCGCCCGTCCCGGTCCTGCTCGGACTCTGGCCGCTGACGAGTTATCGTTTGGCTCTGCGTCTGAACAACGAAGTGGCCGGAATTGTGATCCCCCAGGCCATTTTGCGCGACATGGAAACGGCCGGAGACAAGGCCCGCGACCGCGGGTTTCAAGCTGCCAGGGTCATGCTCGATTGGGCGCGCACGGCGCGAGAGGACGGGATTGCCGGCGCCTACCTGATCCCTCCCTTCAAGCGCTATGAGGGGATCCTGGATCTGTTTGGCTGAGCCCCCTGTTCACCCAGCTTCCGCACGCTGCCCAGTTCTCAAACCCGACAGAAGACCGTAGGGCCGAGATCAGGAGTTTCCCCGAACGGGGTTCGAGACCTCCGCTTCGGGGGCTGTTCGAATCACTCCCACCGGTACGGCCGGGGCCGGCAAGTGCGATTCGACGCCGCGCCAGCCGACCGGGCGCCCCTGGACGGCCTCCTTGATGGCACGGAACAGCACGACGTACATCATCTGGCGGTAATAGAAGCGCTGGAGGAGCAGGGGTGCCAGCAGAGTCCAATCCTCATGACGCTCGAGCGTGAAGGCGACCACGCAGGTAAAGAGGTCGATGAGCATGAAGGCCGCGAAGAAAATGAGCGAGCGCTCAACGTCCTGTGCTGTCCAGAGCTGGGGGAGCTCGGCGACGCGCAATTGTGCGAGTCCCCACAGCGCGATGGAGAGCAGGAACAGCAAATCGATCACGGGGGAGACCAAAGGAAGCAGGATCTGGAAGAGCAGAATATTCGGGATGGCAATCCATCCGAGCGTGCCGTAACGAGGTCTTCCGGCCACGTCGCGATGCTTCCAGACGGCCTGCAGAGTGCCGAAGGTCCAGCGGAAGCGCTGACGAACCAAGGCATCAATCGTCTCGGGAACCTCGGTCCGGCCGATGGCGTCCTCGTCGTAGAGAATCTTCCATCCGTTGCGCCGAATGGTAAGGGTCAGGTCCGTGTCCTCGGCGACCGTGTCGCCGGAAAAGCCGCCGTTGCTGCGCAGCAGCGACGCGCGCCAGGCCCCGACCGCGCCGGGAACAACCGGGATGCAATCGAGCAGATCGAAGGCGCGTTTTTCGAGATTTTGGCTGGTGATGTACTCCAAAGCCTGCCAGCGCGTTAGCCAGCGGTTGCGGTTCATCACCTTCACGTTACCGGCCACGGCGCCCACGTTCGGATCCGCAAAATGGCGCACCAGGCGCGGAATGGCGTCCCGATCCACGATCGTATCGGCATCGATGGAGACCACAATTTCGCCGGAAGCCTCCGCCAGGCCACGATTGAGGGCCGAAGGCTTGCCGCGATTCGGCTGCATGAGCAGGCGAACGCGGCCGTCCCGGCCAAAATTCCGTTCGACCAGCTCGGCGGTGCGGTCAAGGGATCCGTCGTTGACGACAAGAATCTCAAGTTTCGGATAACGCGAGGCCAGCGCCGCTTGGACCGTGTCCACGATGACGGCTTCCTCGTTGTACGCGGGAATGAGCACGCTGACCGGGGGACCGTACTCGGGATGAGCCTTGGGAGTGGGGCGCAGTTTTTCGACGAGAGCCAGCAGCCCGATTACGAATGCGCGCCCGCTCACGAGCAGAATCCCCGCCACAAAAATGAAGGCGATCCCGGTGCGGAACCAGCGAAACACGTCAAAAATGAAGGCGTCGGCGCGCGCCAGAAGCCATTCCTTCGCGCTGAGCGGCGGCATCAGCTGGGCACGCGACTGGCCCAGGAGATCGGAGACGGAAACGAACTCGAAACCCTTTGCCCGCAGGTCATCAATGATCTGTGGAAGGGCCTCGACGGTATGGCTGCGATCGCCTCCCCCATCATGCAGCAGGATGATGTTCCAGCCCTTGCCGTTCTGCGCGTCGGCGAGCACGCGCTGCACGATTTTGTCGGCTGGCGGCGGGGCCTCGCCGTTCGCCTCGCCCCAGTCGTGCGGATCGATGCGCGCGCCCACGATGATGTAGCCCATACCTTGCGGGACGGGCAGCATCTGGATTTCGCTTGATGTTTCCGGCTGATGATCGATGCCGAAGGGCGGACGGAAGAGAAGAGTCTTCACGCCCAGACTGCTCTCAAGGAGCAGCTCGGTAAGATTGAGCTCGATCTCGACGCGCTCCTTCGTGACGGTTTCGAAATCGGGATGCGTGAAGGTGTGATTGCCGACCTCATTTCCGAGCTGGTATGCGCGCTTGACGATCCGGGAATCCAGATTTGCCGGCTCTCCGATCACAAAGAATGTGGCGGGGGCGCCCTTCTCCTTCAAAATGTTCAGGATCTCGGGCGTCCAGCGCGGATCGGGGCCGTCGTCGAAGGTCAGGGCGAGCTTGCGGGGGGCTTCGCCCATCTGCTCGATGCGCCAGGAGAGTGGATAATCGTCGAACTCTTCGTCGGTGAACAGATCTTCCGAGGCGTCGTAGTCGAACTTGCGACGTCCGTTTTGCGGAGTCGCCGTAATCCTCCAAATGTCGCCCCGACCTTCGAAGATGATGTCGTATCCGGGCGGCACTTCCTCGAGTTTTGCCCGCGTCGCATCGTCGGGTTGCGTCGAGTCCCAGATGGACCAAATGGAGGGATCCTCTTCGCCCAGGCGCCAGAGAGCCGTTCCGTAGACATCGGCTCGTTCGGAGGCGCGAAGCTCGTTATAGGCAGTCAAGCCATCGAGAAACCAAACGTTATGGACTTCGTTGTTCTCGTCCGCGTAGGAATAGTGCGGGTTGAGCGAGTCGCTGTCGAAGTCGATGTCCGCCTCCGATTCGTCGGCGGTGATGATGGCTTGTTGGAAGGTAGTGGGTTGGGCGACGGGGTGGGGATTTTTCTTCGATTGGGCAGGCCAATCGTAGGCGTAGTTCGGGATGCCCATCACCAGCTTTTCCGGCGGCACGAGCTTGCGAATGGCGGCGATATTGCGAACGAACCAATCTTGTGCGGCAATCGGGCCGGGAGGAGAACTCTGCCAGTGCTGGTCGTAGTTCATCAGAATGATGGCGTCGGAATAATGGCCGATGGACTTGTAGTCGTAAGCCCAATCGGCGGCGGGCAGGGCGACCATCAATTTCAGACCGGCGCCGTGCAGCCCTTTGCCCAAATCTTCGATAAAGCGCGTGAAGTCCTGCTGGTCGTCATCGGGGATGTTCTCGAAATCAAGGACGATTCCGACCTGCTTTTGAGCCTGGGTGTAGCGAACGGCGGTTTCAATCAACCGCTCGCTCGCCACGGGCGATCGCATCATGGCCGTGAGCTTGTCGTTCTGCCAGTTGGTGCCGTCCGAGTTGTTCATCAGCCCCATAATGGGCAGCTCGACGCCGCTGGTCTCCATCCACGAGGCAAGCTTCGGATCCGGGATCACGGTTGAATGTCCGTCAGGAGGAACCGCGTGGAGCTTCCCGTCCGGCGTGACCACGGCGAGCTCGCCGTCGGCGGTGAGGGAATGAAGCGTTTCCGGGATGAGGAGGTCGATATCGCGGTAATGCTGCTCGAGCGAAGCCAGGCTATTCGGATCGTAGGAAACGTAGAATGCGGCACGCAGTCGACCATAGTTCGGAGGAATCTGTCCGAGCGCGGCGATTTTGCGTTTGCGGCCGCGAGCGGGTTTGAGCTTCGCGCGACCGCGCACGGGATGCAAACCGCCGTGCAGGTCGGGACGCAAGATGTCGGGCAGTTCGGGTTTGCGTCCTACGTCGACGGCAAAAACGATCAGGACGAGCGTGAAGAAGCCGCCGGCCAGCTCCAAGGCCAGGCGGGTGCGCCGCCAGCGTCGGCGTTCCTGATCGTAGAAAATGGGCTTGCGTTCAGGCACAAGTCAATCCAAGCTCAGGAGGCTCTAAGGTAGTGAGCCTATGCACAACTCCCCTGTTTTGCAAGGCATCGTGCGGCAGTGTTCCTCACAAGAACTGAATGGGTAGTCGGCAGACTCTCGAGCAAAATACGTCGGGGGGCAGGCTGAGCATGTTGGCCGCTACTAAGATGCGGTTGAACATGGTTCTGGCTGCATCGGCTGGGCTCGCGCTTCGCATCTTTTTCGTGCTGAAATTCCCCGTCACCGACTCGGGTGACGCGCCATTTTACATCGAGCTGGCCTGGAACTGGCTGAAAAATCACGTTTACGGCTTCCCGGTTCACGGCGTGCTTACGGCCGTGGACATGCGGACCCCGGGATATCCGGCCTTCCTTGCCGCCATCTTCGCCTTCTCGGGCAGGGCAGCAAAACCCGTGATGATCGCGCAAGCGGTTCTGGACGTCGCAACCTGCTTCCTGATCGCCCTGATTGCGGCCCAGCTTGCGCCCGCCGGATCTCGACCGCGAGTATTCCTCGCCGCGCTGTGGCTTGGGGTACTTTGCCCGTTCACGGCGAACTATGCGGCGGTCGTTTTGACCGAGACGCTCACCACTTTCCTGACCGCTCTGGCGATTCTGGTCCTGATCGAAACGGAAATTGGCGTGGGGATGGACTGCGTAAGCCAACATTTTCTCGGAAATGATTGGTTTCTGGCGGGAATCGTGGTGGGATTCGGCACACTCGTTCGCCCGGAAACCCCGCTCCTTTTGCTGGCCGCGGGGTTGGTCTTGCTGGCCAAATGGTTTAGACCCCGCGACGCGATGAAGCTCGTGCGAGCGGGCGCGCTCATGGGCCTTGGATTGCTGCTGCCGCTGCTGCCCTGGGCTGCGCGGAATTGGAGCGCGTTCGACGAAGTGCGTTTTCTCGCCCCGCGCTACAGCGAACTGCCGGGCGAATACACCCCGCACGGGTTCATCGACTGGACGAACACCTGGCTATGGCGATTTCGCGACGTCTATCTGACCCACTGGAAGCTCAATGAGGAGGAGATTTCGATTGATGATATTCCGCGTTCGGCTTTCGATTCGCCCGAAGAACGCGCCCGCGTGGCCGAGCTGCTCGATCAATACAACGAGAGCTTGACGATCGATCCTGCCTTGGACGGTCAATTTCGCGAAATCGCGCGGGAACGGACGGCGCAACACCCGTTGCGCACCTACCTCAAGATTCCGTTTCTGCGCTGCCTCACGCTGTGGTTCACGCCGCGCGTCGAACTGCTTCCGATTTCCGGTCACCTCACGCCCGTCCGGGAAGAATGGGAGGATGACCGGCCAGATTTCCTGGCGACCTTGGCACTTGTGGCCATCAATTGCGTCTACATCGCGCTTGCGCTCGGGAGCTTGCCCATGGTCTGGCGGCGGCCGGGCTTCGCCTTTCTCCTGGTCTTCATCGTCGTGCGCACCTTGTTCTTCGCCTACGCCGTCGAAACAACCGAGCCCCGCTACATGCTGGAATGCTTCCCCGCCCTGATCTCTATCGCCGCGCAATTCTTTGCTTCGCGCTTCAGCTTTCTTCCACCGGTTCGGGGTGGATGGTCACGCGGAAAATTTGCGGAAACTGCTCCTTGACGCGATCTTCGAGGGCCGCGGTCGTGTCGTGGACCTGGGTGATGGGCAAGCTGCCGTCCATAGCGCAATGGCAGGAAACCAGGATCTTGTGTTCCACCGTGCGTACGTGCACGTCGTGACAGTTCGCCAGGCCGCGGAACTCCGCGGGCAGGGAATTCAGGAAGGCCTGTACGGAACGCGAGAGACCCTTCACCTCTTCGGCGCCCGAAACGCGCCGACCGAACGGCTCGATGTGGATGTTCACAAAGGCGCGCGGATCGGTCGCTTCGCAAATGTCGCGTTCGAGCTCGGTGGCCGTGCGATGAGCCTCGCGCAGGCTCGATTTCTCGTCGACTTCGAGATGCAACTCGAGGAAAAGCCGCCCGTCGAGGTGGTGCGCCGTCAACTCGTGAACGGAAAGACCGCGCCGCTGCGCGATGGCGCGAACCGTCTCGAACAAGTGCTCGTTTGTGGGCGTGCGGGGTTCGACGTGGACCACCACGTCGGCCGGGACGATCTGACCGATGCGCTTCTCGACCGCGTCGCTGGCGAGCCGCGCCTGTTCGAGCGTGGCCGTGCGCGGAACGCTGATGGTGACGTCCACGAAATATCTCTGCCCGGAGCGGCGAACGCGCACTCTTTCCGCCTGCAGCACGCCGTCGGTCGCGTCGACGGCGCTCTCGATTCGCTCGCGCAAGCCGATGGGAGCGACATCGAGCAGCGCGTCCATGGTCCGTTTTCCCAGGCGGGAACCGATCCAGATGATCACGCCGGCCACGGCGAGGGCAGCCACTGCATCAAACCGGCTGAGCCATCCGATGTTGAATCTCATGCCGAGCCAGGCGGCTGTGATGCCCAGGATGACCACGAATGTGCTCCACACGTCGGTCGAAAAGTGAAGAGCGTCGGCTTCGAGCGCGTCGCTTGGGTATTGCTGCGCCGCGCGGCGCAAGGCCCGTGCGCGGACCACGTCGATTCCCATTCCGCATCCCAGGATGACGATGGCCTCCACGCTCGGCCGGATGTGCACGGTGTTGAAGACCAGCCTCTGGAACGCCTCCCAGATGATGTACAGGGCGGTCAGGAGCAGCAGACCGGTCTCGACGAACGCGGAGAAGCTCTCGACTTTGCCGTGACCGTAGAGGTGCTCGGCGTCGGCAGGCTTATCGGATACGCGGACCGACAAGTAGGTGATGACGGCCGCCACTAGGTCGAGAATCGAATGCAGAGCCTCGGAAAGCACACCGAGGCTGCGCGTCAGAATCGCCAGGAAGACCTTCAGCAGAACCAGAACGACCGCCGAACCGACCGAGGCAAGCGCAGCCAGGCGCTTCTCATGCGTGGCGCGCTCGGCAGGGGAGGGCATGACTTGCGATTATAACCTCCGCGGTCGGGGAACGAGGCGGACGCTTGCCTTGGGAGCCGTGGGAGGCGGAAAATCTACACGCTGGAGGGGAGCGCCTCGCGCATTCCCTGGCCCCGAGCCGCGTTCGCCGCCCCAGATTCCTCATGCCCGCGCGTCCGCTCAAGAATCGACCAGCAGGCTCACCAGGAGCGAGCCTCGAACTGACCTTCCTGATGCTGTGCTCGGTGCTGTTGGCCGGGAGTGCTACGCCAAAATCGACGACCCGTCTCGGCATCTTCGAATCGAGCGGCGACGTGGGGGGCTCCCCGCGCAAGGGTTCGGCGCAATTCGATCCGGCCACGGGGGAATATCGCATCACGGGGGGCGGAGCAAACATTTGGGGTACGGTGGACGCGTTCGAGTTCGTCTGGGCGCGCCTGTCCGGCGACGTGAGCCTCGAGGCCGACATTCGCTTTGTGGGCCAGGGCGCGATGGAGCACCGCAAGGCGGTGCTCATGCTGCGGCAGAGCCTCGACCGGGGCGCGGCCTATGTGGACGTCGCACTGCATGGGAACGGGCTCGCGTCGTTGCAGTACAGGTCGTCGAACGGTGCGGAAACCGGCGAAGAGCGATCCGCGGTCGACGCGCCCGCGCATCTGCGCATCGTGCGGCACGGCAACACGTTCATGATGTATGCCCAAAAGGCCGGCCAGGCGCCCGTAGCTACCGGACCGGTCGCCGTCCGCCTCGAGGATCCCGTGTACTTGGGGCTCGGCGTTTGCTCGCATGATGCGAGCGTGCTCGAGACGGCCGTGTTCAGAAACGTGAAGATCGGCAGGCCTACATCCCTCACCCAAACCACCAATCCGACGAGCGTTCGCAGCGCCATCTCTGTGTTTGACCTACGCAGCAAGACGACGCGGATTGTGTACACAGCGGACCGGCTTTGGGAGGCGCCCAACTGGTCCCCGGACGGCCGATATCTGCTCGCCAATTCCGGCGGCATGCTTTACAAACTGGCCCTCGACAGGGCGGGCCAGGCCACGCCGCAAAAGCTGGGCCTCGATTCCGCGTATCGCGTGAACAACGACCATGGCATTTCGCACCAGGGTAGGCTCCTGGCGTTCTCCGCGGAAACCGGCTCGTCGCACGGCTCGGAGGTCTTTGTCGCTTCGCTCGACGACGGGAAGCCGAGACTGCTGGTTTCGACCGCGCCGAGTTATTTTCACGGATGGTCTCCCGACGATCGTTGGCTGGCCTTTGTCGGACTGCGGAACGGAAATTTCAGTATTTTTCGAGTTTCCGCGCGAGGCGGCAGCGAAGAGCGACTTACGTCCGGCGCCTACGACGATGGCCCGGACTACTCACCTGACGGCAAATGGATCTACATCAATTCGAATCGGTCCGGAAGCTGGAAGATCTGGCGAATTCCGGCGAGCGGGGCGGGCCCGGACGACGTGAGGGCCGAGCGTATCACGGGTGATGACCGGGAAGACTGGTTCCCGCACCCCTCTCCGGACGGCAAATGGCTGGTTTTCCTCTCCTTTCCGAAGGGAACTCCCAGCCATGACGTGAAGACCCAAATCGAGCTGCGCATGATTCGACTGCCTCGGAGCGAGGTCTCCGTAGCAGGCCCTGAACCGATCGAAGTTCTCGCCTCGTTTTTCGGGGGACAGGGAACCATCAACGTCAACTCCTGGTCACCGGACTCGAAGAAGTTTGCCTTTGTCCGCTACGCGCTACTGCCGCAATAGCCGCCGCGAACAAGGCCACGGGATCCTCAGAGGGCGGAAAATACCCAGACTCCCGACCCGGAAAATCCTCGACCGCGGCGCAATGGAAAGTGTGAAATCATAGACCTATGGCCACACACACACACTCGCGCGCAAACAGGGCGGGTGCCGCCCCGCTTCACGCGGAGTCTCGAGCTCCGACATCGGAAGCGGCTCCAGAAACGTTTCGCTCCCCTACCTCCGCTGCTCCCGCTTACGCGATTGAGTATGAGGACGGCGGGTCGGATCATTACGGGCACGGGGTGCCCGAGTTCGCCATCGCGGTTCGGGCTCGCCCGGAATTTGACCGGCTGCTTGCGCTGGACGACTACTCTCTGGCCATGGCCTTCGTGCGCGGCGATTTCGCCGTGGAAGGCGATCTGGTGGCCGCCGTCCGTTTCTTCCGCGCGCGCTCGCGTTCGCCCATCACGGGCTCGCTGGCCGCGGCCATCGGCCGAATCGGGTTCGCCCAGGTCGGATCATGGTTCCGGACGAAAAAGCGAGCGGCAGAAAACATTCGCTTTCATTACGACCAGTCGAACGATTTCTACCGCAATTTTCTGGATTCGCGCATGGTCTACTCGTGCGCCTATTTCGAGGGTCCCGGCGACTCTCTCGACTCCGCGCAACTTCGGAAACTCGACCACATCTGCCGCAAGCTCGATCTCCAGCCCGGCGACGCTTTTCTCGATGTCGGCTCCGGCTGGGGCGGCTTGATCATCCATGCCGCCGAGCGCTACGGAGCTAACTCGGCCGGTTGCACGCTCAGCCGGAAGCAATTCGACCTGGCTCGGGAGAAGATTCGGGCTCTCGGTCTCGGGGAGAGCGTGCGCGTCGAGCTGCGCGATTATCGGGACGTGCAGGGTGCATTCGACAAGATCGCTTCGGTCGGGATGTTCGAACACGTTGGCCGAAGGCGCAGCAACGAGTATTTTAGGAAACTCTTCCTTCTTCTCCGTCCGGGCGGCTTGCTGCTGAACCACGCGATCATGCGTCCGGCGGGCGCCAGGGACACCGTGGAAACTGTTTTCATCCGGCACAAGGTGTTTCCCGGCGGGGAGCTGCCTTATCTGTCCGATGTGATCCGCTCGGCCGAACGGTCCGGCTTCGAAGTCCTCGACGTCGAAAACTTGCGCCCTCATTACGCGCTGACCTGCCGGGCCTGGGTCAAGCGCCTCCAGCAGAACGGGGCGGAGTGTCTCGGCCACGTCGACCGCTCGCGATTTCGAACCTGGCTGCTGCTTTTTGCGGCCTCCGCCGCGCGTTTCGAAGATGGCCTGCTCAACGTCAACCAGGTGTTGCTCTACAAGCCGGGAAACGACCGCGCTCGGCCCTTCACGCGCGAGTACATGTACCGGTGAGCGGAGTGCCGATTCCGGCGGATGGCCAGTTAGTTTCAGCCTTCGGCGCGCAAATTGATTACAATACGCGGCTCACGGGTTTCGATGACCACGAGCCACATGCGGTTTGACACCGCACCGAGAGGGGCCTCGGGCCGCGATCTTCTGCTCGCACTGGCCGTCCTCTCGATCCCGGCCCTCGCGCGCGCGCAAAGCGTTCGAGTCGATACGACGCCTTCTCGCGCGATTCGCTTCGATCCCGACAAAGCTCTGGGCACATCCATCGACATCTTGCCGGCGGTCAACTTCGACCAGGTCTACACCCAGCCGATCATCAAGGAATCGCTTTCCGCCGGCTGGGGCCCCATCAGCTACCGGCAGAACACCGAGCTCACCATCGAGGCCTGGCACTGGAATCCAACCGGCACCTGGAGCGATCCCGAGCACCAAGACGGCTACTTCACAGGCAGCGCCGAGCCCGGCGCCGAACCTCTGCGCGAATCGTTCGGCTATTCGTTGCCGCATCGGGGCACGACGCGCAGCGATGCCGACGTTCACGAGTTTTCCCGTCTCACCGATGGCGATGAGTCAACCTACTGGAAAAGCAACCCCTACCTTGCGAAAAAATTCACGGGCGAAGACGACGATCTTCTGCCGCAGTGGATTGTCATCGATTTCGGCACGCCGCAGCAGATCGACGCCATTCGCATTTCATGGGCCAATCCCTTTGCCACGAAATACGACGTCGCGTACTGGACCGGCGATGATGCCATGATGCGGCAGGCAGCGGGCTATTGGACCACGTTCCCGACCGGCGCCGTCGAGCACGGCAAGGGCGGCATGGTCAGCCTGCGGCTCTCGGAAGCTCCGATCACCACACGTTACGTGCGCATCCGCATGACGGAATCCTCAAACAGCTGTGATACGCACGGCGCAAGGGATCCGCGCAATTGCCTGGGCTACGCCGTGAATGAGCTCTACGCCGGGAATTTCACAGCAACGGGGGAGTTTGTCGACATCATCAAGCACACGCCGGGCCAGGCGCAAACGGCAACCTACGTCTCCTCGGTCGATCCCTGGCATAGGGCCGAGGATCGCGTTCCGATTCGCGTGCAGACCGGGTTTGACCTTTTCTTCACCAGCGGCCTCACCAATCATCTGCCGGCCATGATCCCGGTGGCCATGGTGTACTCGACGCCGGAAGACAGCGCCGCGGAAGTCGCCTACATCGAAAAACGCGGCTACCCCATCTCCTATGTGGAGATGAGCGAGGAGCCGGACGGTGCCTTCATGACGCCTGAAGATTACGGCGCCCTTTATCTCGAGTGGGCCACGGCGCTCAAACGCGTCGATCCCAAAGTTAAGCTGGGCGGCCCGATTTTCACGGGCGTGAATGAAGACATTCAGGCCTGGTCCGACGATTTGGGGCGCACCTCCTGGCTGGGCCGTTTTATCGATTATCTCAAGGCTCGCGGGCGGCTGGGCGATCTGGCCTTCGTCTCCTTCGAGCACTATCCCTTTCCGCCCTGCGACACCACCTGGGCAGACCTCTATCGCGAGCCGGGAATCACCCAGCACATTCTGAATGTCTGGCGGGACGACGGCGTTCCGGCGAACGTTCCTCTGATGATTACCGAGAGCAACGTCTCCTGGGCGCTGACCGACCCCATGCAGGATGTGTTTTCGGCGCTCTGGCTCGCCGACAGCGTTGGTTCGTTCCTCTCGGGCGGCGGCGCTCTTTACACGCACTCCCCGATCCAGCCTGAGCCGTTGCGTCCCGGATGTCACGGGTTCAGCACCTACGGAAATTTCGTCGCCGACCCTAAGCTCGTCATTCTCCAGCACACAGCGCAGTACTTCGCAAGCCGCTTGATCAATCTCGACTGGGCCGAGCACGGCGCGGGCGTCGACGAACTGTTTCCCGCCGAATCCGATCTGCGCGACGACGCCGGGCACGAGCTCGTCACCGCCTATGCCATACAGCGGCCCGACGGCGAGTGGTCTCTGATGCTGGTCAACCGCGACCCCACAAATTCACACGCGGTCAAGGTTGATTTCGCCGATGGGCCAAGCCCGAGCGGCGCCGAAGCGGCTCACTTGACCGGACAGGTGACCCTCACGACCTTCGGGGCCGATCAATACGTCTGGCATCCGGACGGCTCCAAGAGCCACGCCGATCCCGACGGCCCCCCCGAGACCTCCACGGTCGAGGCCGGCGCTTCCTCGACCTTCCTTCTTCCCCGGGCTTCGGTCACCGTCCTTCGCGGCCGTCTGCGCTAGCCCACTCGCCTGTGGCAGAAGGAGCTGTGTTCTTCCGAAGGGCATCTACGGATAACCGGCCTTCAGGGGTCGGGCTGGACAACCTTGCCCGAGGCTATTTCGTTGTTGACCATGGCCAGAGCAACCTTCGGCGGGCCGATGTGATGAAACTGGCTGGATTGAACGAGCTGGTGCACTTCAAAGGTGAAAAAGAACTTGCGGCCGGTGAAATCGTACTGATATCGCTTGGGGAGCCAAACGCCGGGTGCCACGGGGGTTTGCTCGAAGGAAAAGACGCCTCCCCGGTAGAGCTTCCCCAAAATGCCTCCGCCGACCGAGATGTCGCGGGTGACGTGGGCTTCTCCGCGGACGAGTTGGTTCGCGTCATGGTCGACCCAGGCCTTGGCGGTGAAATGGGTCAGGGCTTCCTCGAGCATGGAATGCGGATGGAAATCGGGATTCGGCTGCAACTCGACGACGTCGCATTTGTGTCCGGCCAGCATTTCCAGACCGACCCATTTCTGGATGAACGCCTGGCGCGTCGCATCAACCAACTCCGTGCGGTCGTGCCTCTTCTTTTCGAACTTTGCGTGCGCCGTTTTCTCCCGGGGATCGTCCGGGCGCAAGGCCAGTTCGAGGACGTCCCTCCAGGCTTGCAGCTGACGGCGATACTCGGCCGGATCAGTCTGGCGACCGTTGTTCTTCAGCACAATGCGGAGTACGCCCGTCCCGGTGGGAACCACGCGGAAGGTTCGGTCCTCAAGGATGCGCGCGTTCGGGCCGCCCGAGCGATCAATTTCCTGCTGAATATACTCGTATTCATCGATGGCGCTGTCGTCGGCGTGCTGGTTGGCCAGCGTTTCAGCGGTTCGCGTCTTCAATTCGGCGGGCGATGGAGGTTGGGCTTGTGGAGAAGATTGAGAAATGCCGCCGCTCGGCCCGTTCTGCCGGGCCCCGACGGGCCCCTCGACGAAACAGCCAACCAGGGCAAAGAAACCGAGCACGGCGGTCACAGCCGAGATTCGAAGCGGGCCTTGCATAGGACCTATAAGTGAGATTCCCGGTGCCTAGTGGCGGTTGCAAGTCCAATTCTAGGCGTCTTGCAAGTACTTGGCTGGACGAAGGAGGAAGCGGGTGGGCAAACGGTTAGCGGCCGCCACTTCCGATCTGCGCACAGGAACTTTGCAGAGGAGCGGTGCGTTATAGGAATATAAGAGAACCGTGGAAGGCAAGGCACAGCTTCTTAGACACGCGCGGCACACCGGGGTCGCGCTCGAGGAGACGCTTCGGCTGGCACTCGACACCTTGCGCGCGCACAAGCTGCGCACGTTTCTGACGCTCTTGGGTGTCATTCTGGCGGTAACTACGCTGGTCGCCGTGATGTCCTTGCTCAACGGCCTCAATCTGTACGTGGCTACAAAGATCGCGAACTTGGGCGCGAACGCTTTCATCGTTGACCGCTTCGGCATCATCACCAACGAAGCCGAGTGGTACAAGGCGAAGAAGCGGCCGCCGCTCCGGCCCGACGACCTCGAGGCCCTCGGGGCCCAGATGAAACTCGCAACGGCCGTGGTCGGGGAACAGCAGACCGTCGCGGACGTGCGCTACGGAAACGATTTGAAGGAGGATGTCAACATCATCGGGGCGACTCCGTTTTTTGCGCCCCTCGAGGCCATCGATGTCTCGAGCGGGCGGCTGCTGACGGCCTCGGACGAGATCCACCGTTCGAACGTCTGCATCATCGGAGCGGATGTAGAGAAGAAGTTTTTCCCCGGCGTTGAGGCCGTGGGCAAGACGATCCGCGCCGGGCAGGGCGAATACGAGATTGTGGGCGTGGCTCAGGAACTCGGGACTGTTCTTGGCCAGTCGCGCGACAATTTCCTGATGATCCCCTTGGGAACGTACCGAAAGGAATGGCTGTCGCCCGACGATACAATCACCATCTTCATCCAGGCGCGCAGCCCGGAGTGGATGCCCGCGGCCGAAGATGAAGCGCGCGTGATCCTGCGGTCGCGGCACCACCTGCGCTATCAGGCCGAGGATGATTTCGGAATCATCGAGCCGAGTTCCCTCATGAAGCTGTGGCAGAGCCTCACCGGGAATATTTTCGCGATCGCCGTTTGGATCACCTCGATATTTCTGGTGGTCGGCGGAATCGTTATCATGAACATCATGCTGGCCAGCGTAACCGAGCGCACGCGCGAGATCGGGCTGCGGAAATCCCTGGGCGCGCGGCGGCGGCACATCTTGATGCAGTTCCTGGTTGAGTCGTCGCTTCTTGCCGCGACGGGCGGCGCCATCGGCATTCTCGCGGCGCTCGGAATCGCTTGTTTGGTGCGCGCCATCAGTCCCGTGCCGATCTCGACGCCGGTGTTCGTGATGGTGGTTGCGCTGACCTTGTCCACCGCCGTCGGGCTCTTCTTCGGGATCTACCCAGCCATGCGCGCCGCCAGACTCAGCCCCATTGACGCGCTGCGCGTCGAGAACTAAGGGATCGAGATGCGGCAGGATCATCGAGAGAATCTGCGGCTGGCCCTCGACACATTGCGCACACACAAGCTGCGCAGCTTTCTGGCCATTCTGGGCGTGATGATTGGAGTCGCCCTGATCATCCTGGTCGTCGGACTCGTCCAAGGGTTTCGTTCAACCGTTCAGGACATGATCACCGCCGAGGGTGTGGATACGGCCTGGATCGACCGCTTCAGCCAGGGCCCGACGATCGGCCGTCGACCGAAAGAGGAGCGCCTGCGCAAGCCCCTTACGCTCGAGGACGGCCAGGCCATCCAGGAGCTCTGCCCGGACATCAAGCAGACGGCCGTCTCCGCCTTCCAGTGGACGCAGGCGCACGATATCCGCTACGGGAAGAATCAGGTACAGGGAGGCGAGTTCCGCGGCACGTTTCCCGCCTATCTGCAGGTGTATTCGAACGCAACGCTCAAGGCCGGCCGCTTCTTCAGCGAAGCGGAGAATGACCACCGGGAAAACCTGCTCGTGCTCGGGCAGGACGCCGCGACCGCGCTATTTCCAAGCGTCGAAGATGCCTTGGGCAAGAATGTGATTGTGGACGGATCCACCTACACGGTGATCGGCGTTTTTGAAAGGCCGGTCGAGGGCTTTGAGACCAACAACGACGACCGCAGGGTGGTGATCCCCTATTACACGTTCATGAAGCTGTATTCGGGCCAGCACGAGATCGGCATCCGGATTTTGGCTTTTCCCGGGCGCCTCGACCAGGCCGTCGACGAAGCACGCGAAGTGCTGCGCCGACGGCGCAACGTTCCCTACGACAAACCAGACAATTTCTCGATTCAGACGCAAGTCGAAGCGGCGCAGAATTTTAACGACATCATCGGCGGGGTGGTGCTGGCGATCGTGGTGCTCAGTTCGATCGGGCTCTTGATTGGCGGCATGGGGGTCATGAATATCATGCTCGTGTCGGTCACCGAGCGCACGCGCGAAATTGGCGTGCGCAAGGCGATTGGCGCGCGGCGCCGCGACATCACCTGGCAGTTTCTCTTCGAGGCCATGACCCTCACGGGAAGCGGCGGAATCATTGGCATTCTTCTGGGCAGTTCGGTTGTGGCCCTGGTTCCCCGGATCACCTCCATAAAGGCCGTGGTTCCGCTCTGGGCGGTGATCGCGGGGTTCTCGGTTTCCGTCAGTATCGGACTGATTTTTGGCGTCTGGCCGGCGACCAAAGCGGCCAAGCTCGATCCGGTCGAGGCTTTGCGTTACGAGTAAAATTGCGGCTCTCTCCGAGCCGCGACGAGGTCACTTCGGCGGCTTGATGGGACTGGCCGGATTGAGATGTGATCGACCGTCCCGCCCGATGACGTAGGGAAACCCGAGCGGGTCGACCGGAACGCCGGGCAGGAGGCCGGCCGTGACCAGCTCGCGAATCGAGTCTGGATCGCGGCCGAACCGCTGGCGAAAAACCCCCAGCGTTTGATCCAGGTGCTGCGTGTCTTCCTCGGCCTTGAGAGCCCGCAGCTGCCTGAGCAGCGCCTTGCGCACGGCGGGATCTTTCGTAGACTCGTAAAGCCCGCTCAGAATCAGCCGCGACGTTTCAATCGAACCACCCTTTTCGGCAATGCGCGCGGCCATCAGTTTCATGAATATCGGCGCCTGGGGGATTTCGCTCCCGGCTAAATAGGTGGCCGAAGCGTCCGCGTAGTCCTTGAGACGCCAGTAGTACAGGAAACCCAAATCGTTATAGAGCCGCCACTCGTTTGGATTCGCTCGAATCCCTCGCTTGACCAAGTCGACGGCAAGATCGTTGCGTCCGGCGCCGAGCGGTTTTGGCTCTGAAAGAAAGACCGCCCCGAATCGGTAGGCGACGACCAGGCGCGGGTCCAAGGTTGTGGCGATGTTGAGGAGCGGCGCCAGCGAGTCGAAGGTCGCCGTCCGCTCGCCGATTCGGGACCCGTAATATTGCACGGCGCGCGTCCAGTAGATGTCGGCGAGCAGGGAGTCGTAGCCGAGGCTCAGCTTTTTGAGCAGCGGCCCCGAGGTGATCAGGACTTCCTGCCCTTCGAGGGCCTCCGAGCGCGTGCGGGCATCGATGCGCTGCTGCAGGAGCCCGGCCGCGGCCAGCAACAGCGGAATACCGAGCGCCGCCGCCCAGCCCGGCCGGTTGCGCGTGGCAGGCCTCATTTGAGGTTCCGCCTCGAGAACACGGCTGAGGCCGCGAGCAAAACCACGCTCGCATACAGGGCCGCATATGCCGTGTTTTGCCCAACCAGCGAGAGCGGCAACCGATCGCCGTGTGCTGCCCGGCCGATCTGATTGAAATCGTGAAAATTCGGAACGAGATAATATAAGACGCGCGCAACGAACTCGATTGTCGGCCTGTGCGTCAAAGCCCCGAATTCGCGGATGTCGCTCGAAAAAACGCCGGTGACGTACATGGCCAGGGTAAGCAGGGCCGAGAGCATGGGACTTGAAAAGCAGGAGAAGAAGAGCGCCAGCGCGGTCACCAGGGCCAGTTCGAGGAGAATGAAATACACCGCAACGAGTATCGAGACATCCGAGGCCACGAAGGGACGCCCCACGTAATAGAGCGCCGCAGCAAGCGCCAGGGTCATGAATGCCGTGTTCACCAACAGCGTGAGCAGCAATCCTGCATATTTGCCAACCAGGAATTCCGAGCGTCGAATGGGCCGGGCAAGCAGGCTGTAGAGCGTACGCTTTTCGATTTCCTTGTAGACCAGACCCACGCCGATAAACACGGCCATCACCAAACCGATGGCCGAGATCGCCGACAGGCCCAAGTTCACAATCACCAGCCGGTCGATGCCGATCGAAACCTGCCCGACGAGCACGGCGGCTCCGATCATGAGCAGCGCGAAAACCACCAGGTTGTACAGGACACGGTCGCGCACCGCCTCGCGGAACGTGTTGATGGCGACCGCCGCGGACGCCGCGCTCACCGCGTCACCACTTCGAGGCTGTGCGCGGCGGGTGCGCCGCGGCCGACCAGGCGAAGGAAGTAGTCCTCGAGCGTCGGGCGAACGGGGGAGACGGAAAGCACTTTGCCGCCCATGTTGCTCAGCCGCGCAAGCGATGGGTACAGTTCGCCCTCGGGGACCTCGATTCGGTAACGCGCGCCCGTTTTCGTGGCCTGAGTCGCGAGCTCGGGTGGCAGTTCGCGGCCCGCCGGCAGCTCGAAGAGAATTTCCATCGCTTGCACTTCGATCGAGACGATATCGCCAGGAGCGCCAACGCCTTGCAGCTTGCCTCCCACCAGGACGGCAACACGATCGCAGAGCATTTCGGCGTCGGAGAGGATGTGAGTCGAAAAGAAGATGGTGCGACCCTGGCGGCGCAGGTCGAGAATGATGTCGCGAACCTCGCGGCGTCCGATGGGGTCGAGACCGGACATCGGCTCATCAAAGAATACGACCTGCGGGTCGTGCAGAATGGCTTGAGCGATTCCCGCGCGCTGCAGCATGCCCTTTGAAAACTTGCGGAGCTGAACATCGGCGGCCGAGGCAAGACCCACAAGGTCGAGGAAGCGGGCCACCCGCTCCCGGCGCTCCCGGGCAGGGTACCCGGAGAAGCGCGCGTAATAGTCGAGCAATTCGCGCGCGGTTAGATAGTCGTAGAAGTAAGGCTGTTCGGGGAGATATCCGATGTCTCGGTGCATGGCCACATCGTCAATCGAGCGGCCTTGGATGCGGGCCGTTCCGGCGGTCGGGAAGATCAAGCCCATGAGCAACTTGAGAGTGGTCGTCTTGCCCGCGCCGTTTGGTCCGAGGAACCCCAACACCTCCCCTTGCTCAACCTCAAGCGAAAGATGGTCGAGCGAGCGGTGCATCCGCTTGCGCCAAAAACCGACCGGATAGTCCTTCGTCAGGTTCTCAATTTCAATCGCCGGAACGCTCATGGGCCAGAAACAATTTTTTACCGACTGAAAGGCTCCTGTCAATTGGCGCCTTGTTGATCTTCAGGGAACATCCGCTCGCGAGGGGTCGGGGAGAGGAGGCCGGGCGGAGTTTTGTTCGGCCAAACGCAACGGCTCGGTCGTGCGATGGGAGCGAATCATCACGCCGGTTCGATCGACGCCGGCTAGGCAGCGCGCGAAGATTCGCTTGTCTCTGCGCAAGACGAGGGCGTGCAGAATCGACGTCCCGGGGCTCAGGTCGACCAGCAAGCGAGGCCCTCGTGCGCAAAGGATTTTAGGCCGTTCGCGCTCGCTCGGGGCAGGATGTGGAGGGGAACGAAGACCACTACGAATAGACGGTTTAGACACTTTCGCCCAACATTTTGTGGTTTTCCCCAACAATTTCTGTTGACAATTCTTGCGGATGCTCCGATACTTCGCACCCAGACTCGGGGCACGGCTCATCGGTCGACTGCTCCAGCAGAGCCGATGAGCGAGGGACAGCACACACCGGGTTCAATCGAAAATCTACTAAGAATGCCCCACCGCGCAAGCTTCGGGCGCGCGGCGAGGTGGGCTTTTTGTTTTATTCGACACCCAAAACCAACGTCCTCGCGCTCCTAGCTCTGGTCCGTTTTTCCGGGGCTGATTCCCTGTGGTTGCGGAGGACCAAAACGCGCCGACCCGACGGTTGGGAGTAGAATTAAACAGAGCTCCCCTTCGAGGCGGTCGGCGGAACATTCGACGGCTCGACTGCCGCCGCGGAGGCAGAGCATGGCGGAAACCAAGATGGCTTTGAACGAGATCCAAACGGAAAAAGCGGCTCGCACCATGACCGGGCTCGAATTTCGACGGCGGTTCACGGAGGCCAAGGTATCTCCATTCGACAAGGTCGAATGGGAACGGAGAACTGCACTCATCAGCAACGATAAGGGTCAGGTCATATTCCGGCAGGAGAACGTCGAGATGCCCAAGTCGTGGTCGCAGACCGCGACGAACATCGTGGCCTCCAAGTATTTCCACGGAAAACCGGACACGCCCGAGCGTGAGACCTCCGTGCGCCAACTGATCGGGCGGGTGGTCAACACGATCGTGCGCTGGGGAGAAGAGGGCGGCTACTTCGCCAGCGAAGAGTCAAAGAACATATTCCGCGACGAGTTGGCTCACCTGCTCGTCGAACAAAAAATGGCCTTCAACTCTCCGGTTTGGTTCAATGTGGGAGTGCAGCCCAAGCCGCAGTGCTCGGCCTGCTTTATCAACTCGGTCCAGGACAACATGGAATCGATCATGAACCTGGCCAAGACCGAGGGCATGCTCTTCAAGTGGGGCTCGGGAACGGGGACGAATTTCTCGAGCCTGCGCGGCAGCCATGAGTCGCTTTCCGGAGGCGGAATTGCTTCCGGTCCCGTCAGTTTCATGAAGGGTTTCGACGCGTTTGCCGGCGTCATCAAGAGCGGCGGCAAGACGCGGCGCGCGGCGAAAATGGTGATCCTCAACATCGATCACCCGGACATTCTCGAATTCATCCGGAGCAAATTCAAAGAAGAACGCAAAGCCCAGGTGTTGATCGAACAGGGCTACGATCCGTCGATCGATGGCGAGGCCTACTCGTCGGTGTTCTTCCAGAACGCGAATCATTCGGTGCGCGTCACGGACGACTTCATGCGTGCAGTCGAGGAAGACCGCGACTGGTGGACGCGCAACGTGACCGACGGCACGCCGGTCGAGAAGTTCCGCGCACGCGACTTGATGCACGAGATGGCGGATTCGGCCTGGCACTGCGGCGATCCCGGGATGCAGTTCGACACCACCGTTAACCGCTGGCACACCTGCAAGGCCACGGATCGGATCTACGCGTCGAATCCCTGCTCGGAATACATGTTCCTCGACGACACGGCCTGCAATCTGGCCTCGCTCAACCTGATAAAGTTCCTCGGCTCTAACGGCCAATTCGAGACGGACGCCTTCCGCCATGCCGTCGATCTGACTATCACTGCGCAGGAAATTCTGGTCGACAACGCCAGCTATCCGACCGAGCGCATCGCGCGCAATTCGCACGAATACCGTCCGCTCGGCCTCGGTTACGCGAACTTGGGCGCGCTGCTGATGTCCCTCGCGCTGCCCTACGACTCCGACGGCGGCCGCGATTTCTGCGGGGCCATCACGGCGCTGATGACCGGCCAGGCGTACGCGCAATCGGCACGCATCGCCGAGCGCATGGGAGCGTTTGGCGGCTATCCCGCGAATCGCCAAGCCATGCTCGACGTGATTCGCGTGCACCGCGATTCACTGCGGCCAATCAAAGAAGAAAACGTGCAGCCGACCCTGCTCCGGGCCGCTCGTGAATCCTGGAACGCGGCGCTTGAATTGGGCGAGAAGTTCGGCTACAAGAATTCGCAGGTGTCTGTTCTGGCCCCCACCGGCACCATCGGCTTCATGATGGATTGCGACACCACGGGCATCGAGCCGGATCTCGCCCTGGTGAAGCAGAAGCGGCTGGTGGGTGGCGGCGTAATCAAGATCGTGAACAATACGGTCCCCCAGGCGCTCATACGCCTCGGCTACACACCCGAGGCGGTGGCGGAGATGGTTGACTACATCGATTCGAACGGGGCCATCGAGGGCGCTCCGGGATTCAAGCCCGAACATTTGCCGGTCTTCGATTGCTCGCTCGCCCGTGCGGGCGGCGGCCGTTCGATACCCTGGCGGGGGCACTTGCGCATGATGGCGGCTGCTCAGCCGTTTCTTTCCGGAGCCATCAGCAAGACCATCAACATGCCGGAAGAGTCCACGATCGACGATATCGCCGAGGCCTACGTCGAGTCCTGGAAGCTCGGATTAAAGGCCGTGGCCATCTATCGCGACAACTCGAAGCGCTCGCAACCCTTGTCTGCGGCAAAGAAAGAGGAGGCCAAGCCAGCGGAAGCCGTTTCGGCCATCCAAGATGTTCCCTCTCCCGCTCAGCAGGAACTGTTTGCCGGCGCGAAGCGGCGCAAACTGCCGGACGAGCGCAGCTCGATCACGCACAAATTCTCGATTGGCGGGCACGAGGGATACATCACCGTCGGAATGTACAAAGACGGGCAGCCCGGCGAGATCTTCATCAAGATGGCGAAGGAGGGATCGACGCTCTCCGGGATCATGGACGCCTTCGCGCTATCGGTATCGATCTCGCTGCAATATGGAGTACCGCTGCGCGCGCTGGTCGATAAATTCGTCAACTCGCGTTTCGAGCCTTCCGGCTATACCCCCAATCCTGAAATTCGCTACGCGAAATCCATTGTGGATTACATTGGCCGGTGGCTCGGCGGGAAATTCATCTCTCGCGATTATCTGGATGTCGACACGGCGGGTGAAGCCGAGCCGCCTCCGATCATCCCTGCGGCTCCTCTCAAAGCGGCCGCCAAGCCCATGGCCGGGGATCGCCCTGTTCGCCTGCGCGGCGCAGCGGAGGATGCGCCATACTGCTCCGAGTGCGGCATGCTCATGACGCCGAACGGGAGCTGCTATAAATGCTCGAACTGCGGCAGCACGTCCGGTTGCAGCTAGCTCCGCGCCCCTCCGCCGCCCACCGGAGGACGCAAGCGGAACCGCCAAGGCTTAGTCCAAATAGGACCTGAGGGATCGAAAGGCGAGTTCAAAAGAGGGCCCAAAATATTTTGGGGGCCCCGTCGGGCCCCCACTTTTCGCTCTACCCCCAAGATTCCGGCTTCGGCGCGGCGAAACCGGCCCACCCCGGGATAAGAGACAGCCGTTCTACTTGATTTGCACGCGGATTGCCACCCTGTTCGACGGCCAGGACCCTACGGCCACTGCTGTATTTACATGACTTAGCCGACAGGAAACGCGGTCTAAACACTCCCACATCCAGTTTCTTAGAATCTCCTCCCGTTTCTCCTACATTCTTTGGAAGGCGACTCACGAATTCGAGAGCAGCTTCAGTCGGGGTGCTTGATCAAGGAAGGCGCACCCTCGGGCCTCTCCTGCGGGCGCGCGGCCTGGCCGGGCCTTTGGGGCTCGGGAGGAGGAGGAAGAATCCAGGCAAAGCCGGTCTCCGGCCCGATAGTGGCGAAAGTTTCCCGGGCTTTCGGCGGCGTGAGGGCGGCGAGCGCCGCACGAAGGAACTGAATACCTTCTTGCGCATGGATCTTCTTGCTGTCCCCGGAGAGGAACTCGTTGGCCACCTGAGCCATGGCGGCCATCACACCTTGTAGGCGGGGATCCCGTTGCCGCAACAGCTCGAGCAGGCTGGGTGCGGCATCCCCAGGGGGATAAGAGAACTCCATCAACGTGTGCGGCTGGCCCTTTTCCGGAGGCCAGAACTGCAGGTATTTGGGCCGCAGGACCCGCGTGTCCCAGTAATCGCCCTTCTGCTGTTCCTGCTCGAGGTCGTAGGTTAGCTCCCAGACCTCGGGGCCGTAGCCGGTGAGGTAATCGGCCACAACCAACTCGGCCAGCGGTTCGCCCGACGGCAAATCGATCTTGTTGCTCAGACCGTGCGCCACTTCGTTCAGCCTCTCCATCACGCCCTGGCCGACATCCTCGATATCGGAAGCCTCACTGCCAGCTTCCGTCTGGCTCAAATGAGGTCCACTCGCAACCAAGTGGCCGCGCAGATGCGGCAACTCGAGGTCGATGCGGGCAAGATCCAGATTCGAGGATGGCGAGAACCAGTCGATGGCCCCTAAGGTGACCACCATGCGCTCCGAGCTCAGCTCGACTGGAATGGGAGGGCGCGTCTCCGCCTCGATGGGATTTTCGATGGTGCCCACGATGATGGCATCTTTTACGACCGCCACGATCACGCGGCCCGCATTGAGATTTGCAACGACCTCCTCCCGAACCGTTTCCGATCCCTCCTGCGATCCGGCACCAACCGGACGGGCGGGAACCAGCCCTCCGCACAGGAGCAAGAGGGCCAGCGCCACAGCGGCGGCGCCGCCCGTTCGGCCCTCGATGGCCCTCAGCCCTCCCATGCTGCTACCTTACCACAGCGCAAAGTCGGAGGCCTCTTCGAGCGGGAGGATCGATTGGGCGGCCAATTCGGCAGCAAATTCAGTTAGAATACCTGGTCCGCCAGAATGCTTCGCGGACACCCCAGAACAAACATGGGCATCCTCGGATTTCTCAAATCGCCCGGACTGCGCTCTCCTCGTTCGGTTCGGCACCATGGCCAACGAATTTCCGACATCCTCGCTGCCCATCTGCGATTTGTCGAAGGCCAGGAAACCGGCGTGCGCGCCGATCTCTCCGGAGCGGAATTGTCGCGCATCGATTTCTCCGGCATGAATCTGGCCTACGCGAATTTCCACGGGGCCACGCTGGACGGCGCGAGTTTTCGCGAGGCAAGGCTTGTTTCCGCGGATTTGAGCAACGCGCGACTGCACAGGTCTGACCTGCGCAAAGCCGACTTGACCGAGACAAACCTGAACGGCGCGGATTTGAGCGAGTCGCGGGCCGGCGGCGCCGAACTCTTTCGCTCCGATTTGCGCGGGGCCATTTTGCGGGGCGCCGATTTATCGGCGGCAAATCTGCGAGACGCGCAGGTTCGCGGAATCGATTTGACCGGAGCAAACTTGACGACAACCATCCTTCGCGAGACCGATCTCCAGGGCGTCGACTTGTCCGGGCTCGATCTTTCGACTACGCTGCTGCCCCGCGGCTACCAGCGAGGCGAAAACCCCGGCTGAGCAAGACGCGAAGCCGGACTTCCGCTCCCCGGGAACTCGCCGAACCCTGGGCCCCTGCCAAATTGTCCCGCTTCGCCCGTCTGCGGTATATTTTCTCGGGACCTGCGCGCATGTCTCCGAGGCAGGTCACGCGGGTTCAGAGACAGACGAATGCCGAATTTGCCGTGGATTGTCGTTGAGGATTACAAGGACGGCTGCGGCTGGGTTGGCAGCCAGCAGCAGAGCGAACGCGCGCGGGCCTACTGCGAGTTGCTCGAACGCGGACGCATTCTTTTTTTTCGCGAGCCGCCCTTTCCTTTTCCCCCTCCTGATCGCGAGTTCCTGCTCAAGCAGCAATGGACCGACCTGCGCCTGCACAAGAACGTTTCCTATCGTCCCGAGGAAGACCTCCTGCGCGGGATCTCCGGCGAAGCGGAGAAGATCGCGCGCATCCATGCGATTTTTCGCGACTACTGCAGGCGGGTTCTCGAGTTCGCCACCCGATTTCTCATGCCCTATGCCGAACACTGGACGCTTGATTTCGCAAGTTTTCGCCCGATCGAGGAAGAGCGGCGCTCGCTGCCCTTGCATAAGCGGAACGATCTGCTGCACGTGGATGCCTTCCCGAGCCGGCCCACGCGCGGCGGACGCATCCTGCGCATCTTCACCAATCTGAATCCCGAGAAGCCGCGCGTATGGAATACGACCGAGGATTTCGCGGCCGTGGCCAGGGCACATGCCGAGCGCGCCGGATTGCGCCAGATCGCCGAGGAAGAAAGCTTCCTCACTCGCACGGTCCACGGCTGGGGCGCCAAGCTCGGCTTTGGCGTTCCCGGCCGCACGCCGTATGACATGTTCATGCTGCGGTTCCACGATTATCTGAAGGAGAGCGGCGAGTTTCAGACGAATTGGCCAAAAGTTCGTCTGGAATTTCCGCCCATGGCCACCTGGATCGTTTTCACCGACGGCGTGGCGCATGCGGTCCTGTCCGGTCGTTTTGCGATCGAACAGACCCTGCTCATCCCGCCATCGGCGCTCGTCGCGCCGCAGTTTGCCCCCTGCAAAATCCTCGAAGGGATTGCCGGGCAGCCGCTCGCCGGGTAAGAATGAACAGCAGCCCTTGTCCGGGCTGGTCGCACCCTTCAAGCGCGCTAGCCTCCCTGAACTTCGACACCCGGCGGAGGGGGAATCGGGCCTCTTTCGACTGTCCGCCTGCGGGCAGGAGGCTCTCGAAAGCGGGCGTTGCGTAGGACGGGCTCCGCACCGGAGATTGATGAATGTAAGGACGGAAGCCGCGCAACTTGGCGAAGCGCTGGTCGAGGAACGGCTGTTCGCCGAGCCCTCCACATTCTTCGGGTTCCTCGCCCTCGGGCTGGCCACCATTGGTCTGTATGGCACGATCTCCTACGCCGTCTCGCGCAGAACGCATGAAATCGGCATTCGCATGGCTCTGGGGGCAAAGCCCGGCGACATTTCGCGCATGGTCCTAAATCAAGGGATGAAACTGGTCGGTCTTGGTCTGGGAATCGGCATCGCGCTGTCGCTCGGCGCAACGCGTCTGGCGCACGACCTCATATTTGGAGTCCGGCCCGACGACCCGTGGACACTCGCCAGCGCCGCCGCTCTGCTCGCGGCTGTCGCCCTGCTGGCCTGCTACCTTCCGGCGCGCCGCGCCGCACGCGTAGCCCCTTTGGTGGCCCTGCACCATGAATAACGCTTGGTTTGATCCCGGACAGGTCAAAGGCTGCCCACCGGTTCCTGAGGTCCAGATGGCATGCTCGGTGCCTCGAGCGCTTCGCGCACCTTCAGCACGAGCGTATTCATCGAAAACGGCTTTTGGAGACGGACTGACGGGAGGCCGGGATCACGATCCTCTCCGTTGCGGTGTTCTAAGTAGCCGGATATGAAAAGCGTTCGTGTTTCCGGACGCCCGGGCAACAGGCGCTTGGCCAATTCATAACCGCCCATTTTGGGCATCACAACATCGGTTATCAGAAGATCGATCGACTCTTTGTAGCGTTCGGCGATTTGCAGTGCCTCGAGACCATCGTTTGCCACCAACACTTTGTAGCCCTGGCTCGTCAGCGATTCGCGAATCAAGTCTCGAATGCTCTCCTGGTCCTCGGCGAGCAGCACCGTCTCGGTGCCCCGCGGAAGGGGGGGACGGGGGCCGTGCTGTTCGGCTTGCGTCGCTGTCTCATGGACTTGCGGAAGGTAGACCTTGAACGCCGTTCCTTGTCCCGGCTCGCTGTAAACCCAAATCCAGCCGCCAGTTTGCTTGACCACACCGTACGCGATCGCCAGGCCGAGACCGGTGCCCTTGCCCAGCTGCTTGGTGGTGTAGAACGGTTCAAAAATACGGGCTTGGGTCTCTGCGTCCATTCCAATGCCGGTGTCCGAGACGGTCAGCAACACGTATGCCCCGCGCCGCAAGGCGTGATGTTGGTGAGAATAGCGCTCGTCCACCTGAACGACGGAGGTTTCGATGGTCAAGCGGCCTCCTTTGGGCATGGCATCGCGGGCATTCACGGCCAAGTTCAGGAGAACCTGCTCGATCTGGCCCTGATCCGCTTTTACATTCATCGCACCCGGACCGGGCACGATTCTGAGTTCGATATGCTCGCCGATGAGACGCCGCAACATCCTTCCGGTCTCATCGACGATGGTATTCATATTCAAGATCTTCGGATTGAGCACCTGCATGCGACTGAAGGCCAGCAGTTGACGCGTTAAGGAAGCGGCTCTCGCCGCGGCTTTCCGGATTTCTTCCAGATTCTTCGACTCCAGATGGCCACCGCTCAGGCGGTCCCGCATTACGTCGGCGTTTCCTTGGATGACCATAAGGAGATTATTGAAGTCGTGAGCCACACCGCCGGCCAGCTGGCCGATGGCCTCCATTTTTTGCGCTTGCCGAAATTGCTCTTCGAGTCGTTTGCGTTCGGTGATGTCAGAGAGCAAGCCTTCCGCGTATCGCTTGCCTTCCCTCTGTTCCGTCGCCACGGCCCGGTCGTGCCAGTGCATCCAGTGCCCGTCGCGGTGCTGCATGCGGTACTCGACATCAAAGGGGCGATTCTCAGAAAGCAGTTGGGCATACGCTTCGCGCACGCGCTCGCGGTCCTCCGGATGCAGGCGCCCGAACCAGAGCCGGTGGCCCTCGCCATAGACCTCCTCCGGCGTATAGCCGAACAGGCTGGCGATTCTTTCGCTGATCAGCAGGAAGTTCCCGTGTTCATCGGCTGTCCATACGACTTCCGGCATGTTCTCAATGAGCCTTCGATATTGTGTCTCGCGCTGGCGAAGTTCTCCTTCGGTGCGTTCCTGCTGGCGCTGCACGATGAACATTCGGCCGCTCGAACACAGGAAAGATGTCAGCACAAGGATCGAGGCCAGTGAGAGATGCTCGCGGGCGATCTGAACACACAGGATGAAGACAAGAAGCGAGTAAATTAAGGGCGACATGTAGCGACCGAGAGAATCTCGTATTTGCGTCGCCGCTAGGGGTGCGCCCGATGCGTCCGGCTCTCTCCAACCGTCAGCCATGGCGATGGGGAGCAGGAGCAGCGAACTCCAGACCAGGTCGTACCAGTCGCCCGAGTCAAAGTTCATTCCTGGATAGCTGAAATACAAGTCCGCCAGGCTCGACAGGAACAGAAAGACTCCGAATCTTCCAAAGAGCGAGCGCACCGTCGTCGAGTTGCTCAAGACCGAGCGGAGCAGGAACGCTCCGACCAGCACACCGTTGTAGATCAGGGAACGGTTCCAGGCAGAGTGGATCAAATCCGTTCCGGAAGGCTGTCCGGGCATCAAGTAGGAAAAGTAGAGGTAGACGGCAAGCCAAAAAAGAATCGCTTGGATCACATCGAGAACGATCAAACCGTTCAGTGTTTTGGCTTCCGAGTCCGGATCCACAAACAAAGCCACGCTGAGAGGGCCGAACCAAAACAGAAAGAGAGCCTCTGTGAACTGACCATTCGCGCTCTCGGGATGCGTCAGGGCAATGACAATGGCGGTGATCTGCGCGATGACGAGGATTGAGAAAGACAGAGCAGCCAGCCCCCAAAACGATCGTGCGAATCGCCGAGATCGGCCCGAAGCCCGCACGCAGGCCAGCAGACACAGGGCGTCCAGGGCCGTCTGGATGAGTTCGGAAAGATGAGACTCAAGCGGCGTGTGCCTTGCAAGCCCCAGCACCCCGGCATGAACAAGAACCAGCGCACAGGCGAGGACGATCAATCTGTTGCGCGAAGGCAGTGCTCGAATACGACCCCCAAAACTCAACTCAAGCCTCTTCCGCCAGCACGAGAACTGTGCCGATAGGCGCGCTCCGAGCTTTTCCTGGCCAGGTCCCTGCAGGGTAGAGGTCATTTTTGCAAGGGCGGCTGGAACAAACGATAGTACTCGGGAAGGTCGTAGTATCTCTTTCCGCACACTAGTATCGTTTTGCTTACGTATACGAGTGTATGAGGGCTACTGGGGTCTAGCGAGGGCTTACTTGCCGGCCGGGAATTCGGCGGGATCTTCGCTGAAGCTGGCGGCCATGCCGCGGACTGCGCCCGCCGGACGGCGACGGGTTTCGATGCCGAGGCGCTTGATTTTCTGGTTGAGCGTGGAGAGGGGAACCTGGAAGCGTTCGGCGGCTTCCGTTTGATTCCAATTCGTGCGCTCGAGCATGTCGACGATCAGGCGCCGCTCGATTTCCTCGACAATTTCGAACAGCGAAGGGGCGGGAACGGCGGTGTGCGGACCGGCTTCCCCCGGCATGGGCGGCAGGAATTCGGCCAGCTGCAGGCGCACACCCTTGACGATCTCACGCGTGCGGACACTCTCGGGCAGCAGCTCGACGTCCAGCGATTCGCCCGTCGAGAGAACGACGGCGCGTTCGACGGTGTTCTCGAGCTCGCGAACGTTGCCCGGCCATTCGTAATCCATCAGGAGCCGCATAGCGGCATGTGTGAAGAGGCGCGAAGGCTTTGAGTTTTCGCGGCAGAATTGCTCGAGGAAGCGTTCGACGAGCAGCGGGATATCTTCCTTGCGCTCGCGCAGGGGCGGCAGCTCGAGGGCGATCACGTTGAGGCGGTGGTAGAGATCCTCCCGGAAACGGCCCTCGCGCACGAGCTTGTACAAGTCCTCGTTCGAAGCGGCCAGGATGCGCACGTCCACCTTGATGGTCTCCGTGGCGCCCAAGCGCATGAACTCGCGTTCCTGGATGACGCGCAGGAGCTTGGCCTGAGTTTCCGGGCTGACGGTCGAAATCTCGTCAAAAAAGATGGTTCCCTGGTCAGCCACTTCGAACAGACCTTTTTTCGAGGCAATGGCACTGGTGAACGCACCCTTGACATGGCCAAAGAGCTGCGATTCGAGCAGGTCCACGGGAATCGACCCGGTATTCACGGGGATAAAGGCCTTTTCGGCCCGCGGCGAGGCGGAATGAATGGCCTTGGCGATCAGCTCCTTGCCCGTTCCGCTTTCGCCCTGGATCAAGACCGTCGAACGGGAGGGCGCGACTTGGCCGACCAGGTCGAGGACGGCCAGCATTTTTTCGCTCTTGCCCGCGATATTGGGAAAGTTGTAGCGCTGCTTCAGAGCGCGCTTGAGCTGGACGTTCTCCTCGCGCAAGCGCCGCCCTTCGACGGCCAGAGACACCTGGGCCACCAGTTCATCGTTCGACCACGGTTTGGTGATGTAATCCTGCGCGCCGCTCTTGAACGCGGTGCGAGCCATGTCAATCGACCCAAACGCGGTGATGAGGATCACGGCAAGATGCGGGTCGCGCCGGCGCACTTCACCGAGCAGCTCGACGCCATTGGCGTCCGGGAGGCTGACGTCCAGGAGCATCAAGTCGAAGGGTTTCTCTTCGAGTTTGCGCAGGCCCGATTCGCCGGTTTCGGCGAGCGCCACCTCAAAATTCTCAGACGTAAGCAGGGCTTCGAGTCCCTCGCGAATCTCCGCTTCGTCGTCTACGACTAAGATGGAACCTCTAGGCATGGACCGCGGCTTTCCTCGCTACGGGAAATTCGAGCCGGAAGGATGTTCCCTGTCCGGGCGTCGAGCGCACATCGACCTTGCCGGCGTGCTCCTTAATGATACCGTAGCTCACTGAAAGACCAAGCCCGGTGCCTTTGCCGGAGCTCTTGGTCGTGAAGAAGGGATCGAAAATCCGATTCAGGCATTCCTCGGCAATCCCCGCGCCCGTGTCGGTAACCTCAACCTCGACCGAACCGTTATGCGCCCCCGTACGGACCTCGAGCATGCCGCCCGAGGGCATGGCGTCGCGTGCGTTCATGAACAGATTGAGAAAGACCTGCTGCAAACGAGTGGTTGAGCCGAGTACGCTCGGCAAGTTCTTGCTATACGAGCGGATCACATTCACGCGCGCCGTGCGGAACGGATGCTGCACGAGGGTGAGCGTTTCCTCGAGCAGCGCGTTGAGGTTCACTTCCCGGAAGTCCAGCCCACCGGTGCGCGAGAAGTTCAGCAGATTGTTGACAATCTCGCTGGCCCGGAAGGTTTGCTTGACGATGCGGTCGATGGTCTTCTGCCGCGGGTCGTCGACCGCCATCTGTTTAGCCAGCATCTGGATGTAATTGGAAATGACGGCCAGCGGCGTATTGACCTCGTGGGCCACGCCCGCGGCCAGCAGGCCGAGAGAGGTGAGCTTCTCGGTCTGCACCATCTGCTCTTCCAGCCGGACGCGCTGGGTGATGTCGTCTAGGAGGATCAATCTTCCCAGCCGCGCGCCGTCTTTTCCGACCAGCGGAGCGATCGAAGCATTCACCACCAGATGGCGTCCGCCGCGCGTGCTCAAGTGGAACTTGTAGATTCCGGCGACGTTTCCGCCGGCCGGTTGGGCCAGGATTTCCGCGGCAAGGTCGGCGGGGAAAACGTCCGCGAGGCTGCGGCCAATGGCCTCGAGGCGATCGACCCCAAGAAGATGCTCGAGCTGCGGATTCCAGGATTCGACCCGGTCGTCGAGGTCGACCGTGACCACGCCGATTTTGAGCGATTCGACGATGTTTTCGTTGAAATCTTTGAGCCGTTCGATTTGCAGGGCCTTCTGTTCGAGCGACTCATACAAGCGAGCGTTCTCGATGGCGATGGCGACGTATCCAGCGATGGTGAAGAGGAGCTCAAGGTCCTCGCTCGAGAGGAAATCACCGTCGATCGTCTTGCCCAGCCCGAGGATGGCCACCGTGCGATCGTGAAAGCGGCAGGGAATGAAGTAATTCAAATTGAGGCGTTCGATCGTGCGCCGCGCCGAGTCGGTTTCCTCCGTGGCGGCGCGAGCCGATTCATAGAACAGGCAGCCGCGCTCGAGCGCAGGGCGGCCGGGATCAAGGAAACTCAAGTCCAAATTCTCTGCCGCATCAAGACTCCTCGACCGTGAAATGGCGAACCGGCCCGGCCCAGAGGGAGGCTCAAGAAAAATCGCCAGCCGGTCGACCAGCAGAGTTTGCGAAATCCGGTCGAGAACGGAACCTAGCAGCGGCTCGAGGCGAACTTCATTCGTGAGCGTGCGGCCGAATTCGATCAGCGTGCGGCGGTAGTTCAAGCGATCACGATAAAAGAAGCGGTCCAAACGCGCTTGCACCCAGTCGCGAATGGGCTGAAACAGAAAGGCGGCGGCGACAATGGCGATGACCTCGCCCGCCGGACCCGCGGCGGTCAGTTTGGTGTGGAAGAGGACGCCGATCAGGGCGATGATCCCGAAATAAACGCCCACCACGCCGGCGGTCGCGAAGGTGTAGGCCAACCCGCGCTTGAAGATGATGTCCACGTCCATCAGCCGATAGCGGATGACGGCATAGCCGAAGCAAAGCGGGATCAGGGCCAGGGAGAAGACGAACAGCTTGGCCCAGGGGGGCACGAATCCGTCGAGCGCCAAATAGGGCGCAACGTAGCCGCCGAGGAACGGCAAAATGCCCACCAGCGTTCCGGCGGTCACCCATTTGAGCTGCTGCCGGAGCATTCCCGTAGGCGCACGCAGGTAGCTGCGCAGGAAGATTCCGCCTGCAGCTAAGAAATAGAACCCGAGGTAAGCCGTCTCGTATTGGTCGAGAGTCGTGCGAGCCCCGAGCCAGGGGGCAAATCCAAACCACCCTTTGGCCACGGAAATGTGAATCGCGAGCAGCATGGCCGGGATGAGATAGACGGCCCCAACGAGGGATAGAAGCCGCTTGCGGCGCTGCGGAAAGACGAGCGCGAAATGGACCAGCAAGGCGGGCTGCAGCAGCCAAGCGACTGTCTGCGCCCAATAGATCTCCTGGTCGAATACCGACCAGTGCCCGAGGGCGTCCGTTTTGCCCGTGTAATGGAAGCTATAGAGGACGAAGGAGACCAGGCAGAAGATGTAGAAGTGGACCGCGCGCGGGGCGCTCCAGCGGCGCACGAAAATGAAAAGCCCAATAAACAGATAGAGGAGCGCGGTTAGGCGCAGATCGACCGATCTCGGATTCTCCCGCGGAACAGTGATGACCGCGACGGTGAACGTTTGGCTGCCGCGGCGAATCCCGTAGGGCACTTCCGACCACAACCCCGCACGCCACAAGAGGCGCGGAACATCGCTGCCGCGACGAACCAGCTGCCCGCGGATCGATTCAAGAAGGTCCCCCTTTTCAATCCCGGCCTTGGCTGCGGACGATTCAGGCGCGATGTGCCAGGCCACGACGCCCTGGGGCGTATCCAGCCACGTTGCCCCGTCATCGGGCAGCAGCACGCGCGAATTTTGCTGGAAGTTGAGGACGGCGAAAACGATCACCGTCAGCGTCAACAGGGCCAGCACCACTGCTCCCAGGCGCATGCGGAGGCTGTCGGTCATCGCTCGAGCACCTACACCCTTAGATCCTGAATATGCGAGCACGTCTGTTTCCAGCAAGCCTCCCTTTCTCGGTGGCGTATCTCCATTCATTCCAGACACTTCGGTCGAATGGCCGGAAGCTCGAAAGTCTTCGATCCTGTTTATGGAAGGCATGTTCCTAAATCCGGTAGGCGCCCAAATCGTCAGAACTGGACGCTCAACCCACCCCGGAAGAATCGATAGGAAGGAACCAGAACCACATGACCGTCGCTCGTCGAGAGGGGAACGTAGCCCTGCGCCAGAAGGTTTCCGGCATCGGCGACAACCTCCATATGGCAGGGCAGGGAT
This sequence comes from Candidatus Cybelea sp., assembly GCA_035622135.1. Classification (GTDB taxonomy): domain Bacteria; phylum Acidobacteriota; class Terriglobia; order Acidiferrales; family UBA7541; genus Palsa-295. The sequence continues at coordinate 154,771 of DASPVZ010000021.1, forward strand.
CTTGGAAGGGGCTGGCGGACTTCCATGCTGAGATAGGGGTCCAGACCGTACAGGGACTCGCCGTAGCTGTCAACCTGCGATACGGCCGATCCGTTGATCCACTTGTAGCCCGCGCTGATCTGCGTACCGACCCTGGGGAGTGTGGTGGCGATTCGCGCCGCCACACTGTGCCGGTATTGCGTGGACAGCTCGTCGCGCAACACAGCACTCTCGACGTCGTTGGGCGCCAGAGCCCCGCCGTAGGCGTACACAAGTGTGGTGGTCATCTTGTCGCTGAATCTCTCATGATAGGCCACGCGCACGCCGCCCGAAGCTGAATCCCCTCCGTCATAAGCGAATGCGTCGGACAAATAGTCCTCGAGAAAGCCGGGCCGACTGATCATCCCATGCCCGACCAAGCCGGTATGGGTCGACTCGTCGTGGAATACCGCAGCAGAAAGCTCGGCATCCTTCGTGAGCGCGCGCGTGAAGGCGAGCTCCTCATGCCAGCCGTTCTCAAGCACGGGCCGTCCGGCACGCATCAGCAACATGGGGAAATCGTCGACATTGTTCAGCGCGGACTGGAGCGGGCTTTCGCCAGGTGTTTGCTCAGGTGATTCAGCGGCAGCGATGAGCGACAGAATCCAGGTCGGGGTCACGTGCACGGTTGTCTTCACGTGTGGACGCAGGGCTTGCGTCGTGCCCGCAAACCCCGCGGCAACGAATTCCGCGCCGTATTCGACGTCGGCGCGGTCGGTGAGCGCGAACTTCTCGGAGTCCGACACGCGCATGCCGCGAAAAATCGGCCCCAGCGGCCCGATCTGGGCTTCCCGGGCCTCGAACTGCATAGAGCGACCGCCCTCGGCCGCGCCCGATGGCAGCCATTCGGCAAAGAACCCGCCCGCCGGACTCGCTGAACCATAGCTTAACTGTCCAGCCATGAGCAATCGCGCGGTTTGACCGACGCCCATGTCATAGACGAAGGTGGTTGCCGGCGAATCGGCTGCAGTCCCAATCGAGCCCGGGTGACTGCCGCCCGAGGTGAGCGCCATAGCGAGATGGTCCTCGTGCTTCTGCGCCGGGGCGTCGCTTGCGCTCGTTTCGAGTTCGTCGAGCGAGGGACCTTCCGTCCAACGCAGGACCGAGCGCGTGTCGGGCGACGATTTCAGGACCCAGCTCCAGTCATCGGAAGACGACGGCAGGTCGGTTTGGCGGCGCAGCTGCCCAAAGGAGGAGAACACGGAACCGAGCACGACCTGAAGCAGGGTCACATGATCGCCGCTGACGCGCACGTGCTGCTCCATAGCGGGTAAGAAGCCGGCCAAGGTAACCTTCACGGTGTAGCTGCCGGACGACAATACCTCGCTCGCAAATCGGCCGCGACCGTTGGTCAGCAGACTAAACGACGCTGGACCGAGCGGAAGCTCGGAAGCGATCAGGACCGTCGCGCCCATTTGTGGCGTGCCTTTTCCGTCGACAACGACGCCCGTGATCTTCCCTTCGGCCTGCGCAAATGCGGCGGGGACACAGAGAACTCCGACGCTCCATAAGAGCAGCGCGCGAAGAGATCTCCGATTCAAGCTGCGTTACCTCCCTTGCGGAGCCTGACTAGCAGCGGGCGCGGCCTTCACCGTGAATTCCTGATAGGGCGTTATCGTCTGTTTGGCCAGGTTATCGGTAATGGCAATTTCCAGTTTGTACTTGCCCGGCGCGAGCGAATTGAGGGGAACCCGGTCTTCGAGCGTCAGTTCTTCGCCGTGTTGGGGTATCTCGCTCGCAGGCAGATTGTAGACCTTGATCGGATTCGGATCTTTGTCCTTGAGCACGCGGAATTGGACTGAGGCGTCCGGCTTGTGCGTCTTGTCATCGACTTTCAAGTTGTACACCTGGAGGAAAACACCCATGGGTTGATCCGAAGTGAACACCTCGTCGAGCTTCGGACGCACTTTCACGTCGCCGAGCACGAATTGGCCGAGCCCGATGTCTTTGGCCGAGACGGGGTTGATCTCGTCGGCGAGAATCAGGGAGCTCGAACTGAGTTCGTCATCGTGGAACTGCGGCACAGCAAGTCTTTCATTCTTAACGCCGACGTTTTGGCTGGTCGTGTCCTTCACCACGATATCCAGCCGGTAGAGACCAGGGCTGAGTGGTATGGCCTTCTGATAAATCTGCGAGGTGGCAAGCGATTGCTGCAGAATCGATGCTGGAACGCGATCGGTGAGCGTATCTTCGAAAGTCTGCACGATTCGTCCGCTGAGGCTGGTGATTCGCGCGAACAGGTTGAGAGTCGCGGTATCGACGCCGTCCTTCTCGACAAAGCTTAACTGACGAGTGGGAATCTGTACGGTGATGGGAACCAAAACCGTGTCGGAAGTAATGCGCAGAAAATCGAACCGATACCGGAACGAGACCTGATCCTTGACCAGGCGAGAGGTAACCACAGCCTCGAGGTCCTTGAATTTCACGGGCGGGGCCTGCTGAATTTTCGCGTACAGGTTCAGGCGTTCAAACTCGTTGTAGGACTCCGGCTGACCGCCCAAAGATTCGGCCATATGCGTTCCGTCGGTATTCTGGAACCGCTGCGTCTTGTTGGCCAGACCCATCTCTTCGGCCATGGTCAATCCCGCGCCCGGGACATAGGTCAAAGCGTCCTTTTCGCTGGGATCCATGGTGAGGTGATACTCGCCGGTCATGGTGGGATCGACGAACTCGATGATCACGTTCTCGCCGATACCTTCCAGGTAGCGATAGCGCCAATCCTCGAATGGATAGGTCGTGGTCTCTCCGCCACCTTCTTCGGGCGGGCGTTCGTAGGTGCCGCCGCTCGGATGCGAATCCGTCTCATCGGGCGGGCCCCACATGATGTAGATGCGGCCGCGATCGGTCTTCCATCCCGGAATACCGGAGGCGTAGTGCTCGTTCGCGTAGGCGATGCGGCGATAGTGCTCTTCCTTGAAGGTGTTTTCGGGGGAATCGGGATCGGGATTGCGGCGCGCCCAGAAATTCTCGATAAACGATTCTCGTTCCTCGTTTGTCGACAGGTGAAGAAAGGCGCTGCGCTCCTCCGGAGTGATGATATAGATAACGTCCTCGTTGAGCCACTTCTTATACTGCGTATCGAGTTCGTTGAAGAGGTCTTTCTCCTTCCTCTTGCGCTCCTTTTCTGTCTTCTTGTCTTCCGGCTTGGATTGCTGCTTGTTCTGATCCTGATCCTGCTGAGGAATTCTGGCGCCCAGAAGCGGGACAAACAGGAAAGCCGCCGCCGCGACAACGCATACCACGATCTTGACCGACCGGTTCATGTGTCACCTGCCCGGATGGTACCAAATCTTAGCCCGTCCTCGGGAACAGGTCAACGAGCTTTCGTCGCCTCGACGCACCATGCCCCCCGCGCCATTATGAAGGCTAAGAACCTCAGAAAGTGAAAAGAGGTTGCCTCGGGCCGGCCGTTCTGCACCCGCCGAGGGGGAGGCGAACCCTTCTGCGGGCCTCCTACCACGTCTGTCGTATGTGGCTCGCGGGGGCTTCCCCAAACGATTCGGTTTCCAAGTTGCGGAATCCGATTTACAATCAGGATCGCCGGAAACGCAGGGTGGGGTCTTTTTAAAACGCGGTGGCGGAGTCTTCCGTCGCCGGGATGGCGAGGGTCTGGAGTCAGCAGGCATTTTCCCCCTCTCTTTTTCGGTCGCTCTGCGTCGATCCCTAGGGGTCAGGGTCGAACCCGAAACATTCTGACCCGGCTGAACGTATCCACTATCGAGAGGGAGCGAGGGGCGGCGCGCAAACGCGAGCCGGCAAGGACTGCGGATAAATGAAAACGGGGCGAAGGGTCGCGATTGGCGTTGGCGCGGTCGTGGTGCTGGGCACCATGGTGTTGACCAGCGTCTACGAGGTCAACAAGGGCGTGGTCACCGTCCAGACGGGTCAGGTTGTGCGCCAGGACTTGACCTCGATCGTGACGGCTTCGGGTGAGATTCGACCGAAGAATTACACGAATGTGCTGGGCGAGGGCTTCGGCAAGATCACGGAGATTGTAGTCAAGGAAGGCGACCACGTTCGCAGGGGCGACGTCTTGCTTCGCCTGGAGAGCGTGCAGCCCGGTGCGGACGTGCAGGCTCAAATTGATACGGTCGAAGGCTCGGAGGCCGCCATGAAAGCGGCGGCCGCAAATTATGACGCGGCGCTAGCCACCCTCTCGCAACGCCAGTCCGATCTCGACAAAGCCAAACTCGATTGGCAGCGCTCCCAGTCCCTCTATCGGGAGGAGTTGATTGCGAAATCCGATTACGATGCCGCGCACGCGACCTACAACAGCGCCATCGCCGCACTGAACGCGGCCAAAGCGCAGGTCGACCAAACGCGCGCGGCTCGGGACCAATCGAGCCTGATGGCACAGCAGGCCCGCGCCGTACTCACCCACCAGGAGGACGTTCTGCGCAAGACGGTTTATCACGCGCCCATCGACGGCATTGTCAGCTTTATCGCCGTTCGGGTCGGTGAGAATGTCGTGCCCGGCATCCAGAACGCCGAGGGCAGCTTCCTGATGACCATCTCGGACATGAGCATCGTTACCTCCGAGGTGAAGGTCGACGAGACAGACATCTCGAACGTTCGCGACGGCGAACCGGCCGACGTAGTGATCGACGCGCTGCCCGGACGGACGTTCAAAGGCCGCGTCACGGAGGTCGGCGAGCTTGCCATTCTGCGCTCCTCCGGGCAGGCCGCCACCGAACAGACCACCGCGAATACGCAGGAGGCTCGGGACTTTAAAGTCGTGGTTACCTTGGACAACCCGCCGACCTCGCTTCGCCCCGGGTTGTCCTGCACGGCGAAAATTGAGACCGCGCACAGGAACGCGGTGCTCACCATTCCGCTGCAGGCATTGGCCATCCGCACGCAGGAAGATCTCGATGAAGCCAAGCGGCCAAAGGGCGATGTGACTTTGGCGGCGGGCAGGCCCGACGGCAACGCGGAGAAGAAGGAGATTCAGGGTGTTTTTGTGATTCGCCGGAATAAGGCCGAGTTTGTGCCGGTCGAAACCGGCATCACGGGCGTGACCGACATCGAAGTGACCGGCGGCCTCAAGGACGGCGATCAGATCGTCACCGGCAGCTACAAGGTGCTTCGCACGCTCCACCCCGGCGGCACGATCAAAGTCGACAACTCGCTGCCCAAGAACGATCAGTCGGCAAGTTAATTTCGGAGTGCGCTTTGGACGCCCGGACGGCTCGCCGGTGCCGTGGTTCGGGCTGGTACAATGGGGTGGGGAGGGGCACCCGGCCTGTCTGAGGACTGAATGCCGACATCCGTCGAAGAAATCACCGCGAACCAGAACTACCGTGAGGATCTGGTCTCCTCCGGGGTGGTCATCAAGACCGACGAGCTCTGGAAGGACTACGAGATGGGCGCCGAGCAGGTGCATGCCTTGCGCGGCGTGAACATCGAGATTCGCAAGGGCGAGTATGTGGCCATTATGGGCCCGTCCGGCTCAGGAAAATCGACGCTCATGAACCTGATCGGCTGCCTGGACACGCCGACCAGAGGGAATTACTGGCTGGCCGGCCGGTTGGTCAGCCAGCTCGATGACGATGAGCTCGCCTACATCCGCAATAAGGAAATCGGCTTCGTTTTTCAGACCTTCAATCTGCTGCCGCGAGCCACGGCGCTGCATAACGTCGAGCTGCCCATGATCTATAACGGCACGCCGGCGGAGGAGCGCGACGAACGCGCCAGGAAGGCGCTCGCGCAAGTCGACCTGGCTCCGCGCATGATGCACAAGCCGAACGAGCTTTCCGGCGGCCAGCGCCAGCGCGTGGCCATCGCTCGCGCGCTCGTCAACAACCCGTCGATCCTGCTTGCCGATGAACCCACGGGCAACCTCGACTCGCAAACGGGCGAGGAGATCATGGCTCTCTTCGCGCGGTTACACCAAAGCGGCAACACGATCATTCTCGTCACGCACGAATCCGACATCGCCGCGCACGCCCATCGCATCATTCGCCTTCGCGACGGCAAAATCGAGCGCGACGAAATCACCCGTTAGTCGCTCCCCCTCCGCGGGACGCCCTCTGGAGAGGCAAAACATGGCCGAGCTGGCCGCCGTAGTCACCGAAACCCTGGCGGGATATTACGACGAGGTCAGGGGGCGGGTGCACGAGTGGGTCGATCCCCTCACGACGGAGCAGATCTGGGCCCGACCGTATCCCTATGGGAACAGCGTCGGACACATCCTGCTGCACCTCACCGGGAACCTCCAGTACTACATCGGCGCGCGGATTGCGGGGACGGGCTACGTTCGCAATCGGCCGCTCGAATTTACCGATGCGGCGAAGAAAGCAAAGGAGCAGGTGCTCGCCGACTTTGACCGCACGATTCTGATGGTGGTCGACACGATTCGCCGACAGACGCCGGAGGACTGGACCAAGCCGTATGCCGCTGAACGCGAGCCGGAATCGCGGGACCGTTTCACGGCTGTGTTTCGCTGCGCCGCGCACGCCTATCATCATGTCGGCCAGCTCATTTACCTTTCGAAGGAGCTCGGCAGGCCCACCGCCGAGGCCGGGAGCCGCTCCGACCGGCCCGGCCGAGAAGCAGCGTGCTAAGATACAGACGCCTTCGTCGCTCCTAAAAATCCCGGACTCGGAACCGCGGGGCTGCGCGACTCGGTCGCAGCCCTTTTTTCTTGCAGCAGGCGAGAGATCCCGCCTCGCCGGCCGCGCGGTTTCCACGCTCGATCCGACCGCCGCGGGAGGCTGGGGCGAGGTCGGCGGGTGATTCCATCCGGTCTAAACTAGGGGCAGGCCGGGGCGCGGAACAGCCGGCCCGAACAAAAACCCCGGCATCGCCGAAGAAATGAGCATACGGAACATCGCCATCATTGCGCACGTGGACCACGGCAAGACGACGCTGGTCGACGCGATGCTGCACCAGAGCGGGATCTTCCGCGACAATCAGGACGTTCCGCGCCGCGTGCTGGACTCAAATGAACTCGAGCGCGAGCGCGGCATCACCATCCTGTCCAAGAATACCGCGCTCACCTATCGCGGTACGAAGATCAATATTGTCGATACCCCGGGGCACAGCGATTTTGGCGGCGAGGTGGAACGCGCGCTACGCATGGTGGATGGCGTGCTGCTGCTGGTCGATGCCAGCGAAGGGCCGCTGCCGCAGACGCGTTACGTGCTGCAAAAGGCGCTGCAGGCGCATTTGCCGCCGGTGGTCGTGCTGAACAAAATCGATCGGGCCGATGCGCGCCCGGCTGCGGTGCTCAACGAGATTTACGACTTGTTCATCGATCTCGATGCGCTCGAAGACCAACTCGATTTTCCCGTGCTGTACGCGAATGCGCGAGCGGGGATCGCACACGGCAAGCTGGGCGACGGGTCGCGCAATCTTGAACCGCTCTTCGAGACGATCCTCTCCGCGATTCCCGCGCCTTCCGGGAATCCGGCAGCCACGCTGCAAGTGCAGGTGACGAACCTCGATTACAGCGATTACCTCGGACGGCTCGCCATCGCGCGCGTCTTCGAGGGCACCCTGCGCCGCGGCGCGGACGTCGCCATCGCCAAGCTGGACGGCACGATCCAGCCGACACGCATCACCAAGCTCTTCACCTTCCGCGGACTCGAACGCGACGAGGCGGAAGAAGTGCCCCCCGGAGATATCGTGGCCGTGGCGGGCGTCGAGGGAATCCAGATCGGCGAAAGCATCACGGATATAGGCCAGCCAGCGCCGCTTGAGCCCCTCACGATTGACGACCCCACGCTGGCCATGATCTTTACGGTGAACACCTCTCCCTTCGCCGGACGCGAGGGGCCGCTTGTCACCTCGCGCGATCTGCGCACACGGCTCGACAGGGAACTGCTGACGAACGTCTCCCTGCGCGTCGAGCCGACCGGCTCGACCGATGCCTTTCGGGTGCTCGCACGAGGCGAACTGCAGCTCGCCATTCTGATCGAGACGATGCGGCGCGAGGGGTACGAACTCGCCGTGGGCAAGCCGGAAATCGTCGTGCGCGAGGAAAAGGGGCGCAGGCTCGAACCGCGCGAACTGCTGGTCGTCGACTGCCCGGAGAACTTCATCGGCATTGTCCTGGAGACCATCGGCAGCCGCCGCGGCGAGATGGCCAAGATGGTGAACCACAATTCCGGCCGCGTGCGCATGGAGTTTCAGATTCCGTCCCGCGGGCTGATCGGGCTGCGCGGTCAGCTGCTGACCGACACGCGCGGAACCGCCTTGTTGCATTCCCTGCTGGAAGGCTGGACCGAATACACGGGCGAGATGGCCATGCGACCGACCGGTGCTCTGGTGGCCGATCGCGCGGGGGTCTCAACCGCCTACGCGATCTGGGGACTCCAGGAGCGCGGCGAACTGTTCTTGGGTCCGGGCGTCGAAGTGTACGAGGGAATGATCGTCGGGGAGAATTCGCGCGAATCGGACATGGACGTCAACATCACGAGAGAAAAGAAATTGACCAATATGCGTTCGTCGACCGCGGATGAGGCCATCCGGCTGATTCCGCCCCGGGAAATGACACTGGAAAAGGCCATCGAGTTCATCGCGGATGACGAGTACGTAGAGGTCACCCCCAAGTCGATTCGGCTGCGCAAGAAAGTGCTCGACGCGAAGAAACGGCCGAAGCGCTGGCAGGAGATTCGCTCTAGCCTGGAATCGAACGCCTGAAACCAGACGGCGCCCCTCCTGGCCTGCCGCTCGGAATCAACCTCCCGGAACGCCCTGGTCCGGCTTGGCAACTGGCGTCCCGAGGCGCGGGTTATCGCGCGGATCGACGAGTTGGTCGGCCTGGCGCAGGGCAGGAAACCACCAGGCCCAGAGCGCGGTCGCCAGAATTGCACCAATACCGCCGAGAATTACGGCGGGAACGGCGCCGAACCACTCGGCGGTAAGTCCCGATTCAAACTCGCCGAGCTCGTTCGACGCGCCGATAAATACCATATCCACGGCGTTGACGCGTCCGCGCATTTCGTCCGGGGTCTTGATCTGAATCAGCGTGCCCCGCACGACGACGCTGACCATGTCCGTCGCCCCGACGAGTGCGAGGGACAGCACGGAAACGAGCAGGCTGCGCGATAGACCAAAGATCACGGTAGCCGCTCCAAAGCCTGCGACACACCAGAGCATGGCCATTCCGGCCCGCCGGCGCAGCGGCCGGTAGGCCAGCACGAGGGCCATGATCGCCGCGCCTACCCCAGGCGCGCTGCGCAAGACTCCGAGCCCCCAGGGCCCGGTGCGCAAGATTTCGCGTGCGAAAACGGGCAGCAGAGCGACCGCTCCCCCCAGCAGCACCGCAACGAGGTCGAGAGAGATTGAGCCGAGGATCACCTTCTCGTGCCAAATGTAACGAAGGCCGGCGAGAATGGTGCGTGAGCTCACCGGCTCGCGCGCGGACGCCGCCCCGGTCATTCTGATTCCGACCGTGGCCAAGCCGGCCACAAGGCCCGCTGCGGCTGCCGTGGCGTAAACGGCGGCCGGCCCGCGAAAAGCCGCATAGATCAAGCCGCCGAGCGCTGGGCCGAGGATGCTCGCGGTCTGAAAGATGCTGGCGTGCCAGGCAAAAGCGCTCGGCAGGAGCTCGATGGGAACGAGCTGGGGCAGGATGGCGCGAGTCGCAGGCCCGCTGAACGAGCGCACTACCCCGACGAGGACGAGGACGCCATAGATCGGGTACACGCGCTCGCTGCCGCGCAGGGCGATAGTCAGCAGAAGCGCCGAACAGGCCGCGAAGGCCACGTAGCAGGCGGTCAGCAGTCGGCGGCGGGGAAGGCTGTCGGCGGCATGGCCGGCCACAAGAAAGAGCAGGACGCCTGGAAGGAACTGCACGAGGCCGGTGATGCCCAGCGCCAGCGGCTTGCGCGTGATTTCGTATACCTGCCAACCGACGGCCACCGACTGCATTTCGAGCGAGATCACCATCAGCGAGCGGGCGAACTCGTAGTTGCGAAACGGGGCATAGGTGAAAACGACGCGGCCACCGCTGGCTGTGATTCGGGCCTCGGACATGAACGGCTAATTTTGCACAGAAGCCATGCGCGGCAAAAGCACGTCCCCTCAGAAACCAGGAACCTCCTCGAAGCGGCCGTCTAAAACAGGTTCCAGAGGAACTGGTTGTAGACTTCGTGGTGGTACTGCACCTCGGGCGGCTTGACGAATGAGCCGAGCAAGCGCGGGCAGCGGTCGGCCGAGGCTTGCTTCAAATCCGCAAAGCGGGCCCTCACCTCGTCGCCGAGAACCTTCGTCATCCAGGATGAGTTGCGGAAGTTCTCGAGCGCCGTGTAAATGTTGTCGGGCAGATAGCGCTCGGCTTGGCGCAGATTCTTGATCTTGGCGGTTTCCCCCTCGATGCCCGTCTTGAAAATCGTGTACATGACCAGATAGGGGTTCGCGTCGGGCGCCACGGCGCGGAATTCGATGCGCATGCTGCGCTCGTTGCCAATGGGAATGCGAATCATCGCGCCGCGATCGACAGGCGAAGCCTTGAGCTGGTTCGGCGCTTCGAAGTGCGGATCGAGGCGGCGGTAGGCGTTGACGCTCGAATTCATCACCAGACATAAGTCGTTGCCGTGTGTGAGAACGCGGTCGACGAAGGCCCAGCCGAGCTTGCTGAGCTTCTCTTCGCCCTTGGGATCCCAAAAGAGATTCTTGCCGTCCTTGCTGATCGACAGATTCGTGTGCATGCCACTGCCGTTCACCCCCACGACGGGCTTGGGCAGGAAGGATGCACTGAGTCCCATGTTCGTGGCCACCTGGCGGCAGATCAGCTTGTAGAGCTGAATCTGGTCGGCTGCGGCAACTACCTCGCCATAGGAATAGTTGATTTCAAACTGCGACGGCGCGACCTCCGGATGGTCCTTCTCGTTCTGGAATCCCATCGAGCGCTGCACCTCGGCCGTGGTATCGATGAAGGTACGCAGCGGATCGCCGGGCAAGGAATGGAAATAGCCGCCCGTATTGACATAGTCGAATCCCATGGTTTCGTGATAATGCCGTTCGGCGTCCACGCCTTTGAACAGGAAGCCTTCGATTTCGTTGGCGGCGTTCAGCGTGTAGCCGTCATCCTTGTTCAGCTTCTCGGCAAAGAGCTTCAGGAGTCCGCGCGTATCGGCGCGGTAGGAGGTCCCGTCCTTGTCAATCACATTGCCGAAAACCAGCACCTTGCCGGGTCCAAAAACATCCGCGGGCGCCCAATAGAAAGCCGCCCAATCGATGGTCAGGCGCAGGTCGCTTTCCCGCTGGGCGGTGAAGCCGCGAATCGACGAGCCGTCAAAGGTCAGGTTTTCATAGGCCTTGAGCAGGAATTTCTTGTCGTAATCGAGCATGTGCAGGCGGCCCTCGAGGTCGCTGAACAGCACGGTCACGGCCTTGATGCGCTTTTCGTCGGTGAGATATTTCAGGCGCTCTTCCTGAATCTTGTGCGCGGCGACGCGGTCGTGGCGCTGCTTCTTTGCCTTGAGGTTTTGCTCTTCCAGCTCTTCATAGGAAAGTGCCAAGAAATTACGCAGCTCGTTATTCGACATGCATCTCCTCGCGTGGGTCGCGCCCCAGCTCAATGACGGATTTCAATCCCGAGACGGGATCGAGGCGTAAGGGTATCGTGCAGCGATTCGAATCGTCAAATCGAAAACGCCCGCCGCGCAAAGGAAACTCTGATCGAATGCATTCAGAAAATTTGGGCGGCTCGCTTCGGCTCAATCACCCCTGGGTGACCGCTTCCCCGGCGGCCGCGGGCCCATTTGACGGTGCTCGAGCAGCGGCCCTAGTATGCCCCCGGGGGTATTCCAGGCAGGGCTGGCCATCGATGCCGAGGTCAAGTCGGCGAACGTGAAACGCCTTCGCCGCATCGAGGGTCAAGCGGGCGGAATCAAACCTTAGGTGGCCGATCGGTCCTGCCCGCGGAGCTTTATTGCGCCATCATCTTTGCCCTTTGCCCCTGAGGCATGGAGGGCAATTCGCGAAGGCACGCGTAGAGAAGCCGAAAGCCCGCTACGACGATTTCTCGAACTCGTTTACACGCGCGCTGAGGGTAACCATGGAACGTGATCCGGTCTGCGGAATGACCGTCGAGCCGGTGCATGCAACGGCGAGCGTCGAGCACAACGGCACGAAGTACTATTTTTGCGGCGAAGGATGCGCGAAGAAATTCTTGGCCCAGCCGGAACCGTATCTGAGCAGCAAGACTCCCCAGGCGAAAACAGCGCAGATTCCCTTCGTGCAACTCGGAACTCCGACAACGACTTACATCTGCCCGATGGACCCCGAGGTGCGCCAGGATCATGCGGGCCCGTGCCCGAAATGCGGCATGACGCTCGAACCGCGATCGACCGCGCCGGAGATCGAAAATCCGGAACTCGAGTGGATGGCCATCCGGCTTTGGACCTGCTTCGTGCTGACCCTGCCGATCCTGTTTCTCGGGATGGAGCACCCGATTTCGGGGTTCGAGCGCTCGTTTTCTGGGCATGCGATCGGCTGGATCGAACTGGCTCTGGCCACGCCGGTGGTCCTCTGGGGCGGCGCACCGTTCTTCAAGCGCGGCTGGACTTCCCTGAAAAGCCGCAGCGCGAATATGTTCACGCTCATCGCCCTCGGCACAGGAAGCGCATATTTCTATAGCGTCGCGGCGGTGCTGTTTCCTACCGCGTTCCCTGGTTCGTTTCGCGATGCCCGCGGTGCTGTCCCGATTTACTTCGAAGCGGCTGCGGCCATCACGACGCTGGTTCTGCTCGGCCAGGTGCTCGAATTACGGGCGCGCGAGCGCACTTCGGGCGCGGTTCGCGCCCTGCTGAACCTTTCACCGCGCACGGCGCGGCTGGTCCGCGGCGATGGCACGGAGGTGGATATTCCGCTCGGAGAGGTGGCGGCCGGCGATCTACTTCGCCTGCGACCCGGAGAAAAGATTCCCGTCGATGGGGTTGTGACGGACGGCAGCAGCTCGGTCGACGAGTCCTGGGTGACGGGGGAACCGCTGCCGATCGAAAAGAACACGGGAAGCAAGGTGCTGGGCGGTACGGTCAACGGCCATGGCGCCTTTCTGATGCGAGCCGAGCGAGTGGGCCCGCAAACCCTGCTCGCGCAAATCGTCCGCATGGTCGGCGAAGCACAACACAGCCGCGCGCCGGTCGAAAGGCTTGCCGACCGCGTGGCTCGCTACTTCGTGCCGGCAGTGATCCTGGTGGCCACGCTGACCTTCACGGTCTGGGGCCTGCTGGGACCTGTGCCGAGGATGGCGTATGCATTGCTGAACGCTGTGGCGGTGCTGATCATTGCCTGCCCCTGCGCGCTCGGACTGGCGACGCCCATGGCCATCATGGTCGGCACGGGACGCGGGGCGCTAGCGGGTGTGCTGGTGAGGAATGCCGAGGCGCTCGAGACGCTTGAAAAGGTCGACACGCTGGTGGTGGACAAGACCGGAACACTGACGGAAGGACACCCGCACCTCAGTTCGGTTTGGGCCGCGGACGGTTCGGGCGAAGCTCAGGTCCTCGCTATCGCCGGGAGCCTGGAACGGCCGAGCGAGCACCCGCTGGGCGCGGCAATACTCCGGGCCGCCGAGCAACAACAGATTCCATTTCAGGATGTTGCCGATTTCCACTACCGGCCGGGCAAAGGAATCACCGCGAAGGTCGACGGGCACCCCGCTGCCCTTGGCAATCGCGCGCTATTCGAGGAGCTCCGCATTCCGCTGGGGGAGGAGGATGCGCGCGCGCGGCCGCTCGAATCGCTCGGCCAAAGCGTCGTGTTCGTGGCCGTCGATGGCCGGCCGATCGGACTGCTGGCCGTTTCCGATCCGCTCAAAGCCAAGGCAGCTGAATCGATCAAACGCCTGCGACACCAGGGCCTCGAGATCGTAATGCTGACGGGCGACAATCGCCGGTCGGCCCAAGCGGTTGCCGAACAGCTGGGCATCGAGCGGATCGAAGCGGAAATCCTTCCCGGCCAAAAGGCTGAAGTCGTGAAGCGCTTGCAAGCACAAGCGCATGTCGTGGCCGTGGCGGGAGATGGCGTGAACGACGCGCCGGCACTTGCGCAGGCCAACGTGGGGATCGCCATGGGCACGGGCACGGATATCGCCATCGAGAGTGCGGGGATCACTCTGTTGGGGGGCGATTTGCGGGGAATCGTGCGCGCGCGTTCGTTGAGCCGGGCGACCATGCGCAACATCCGCCAGAATCTGTTCTTCGCCTTCGCCTACAACTCGCTCGGCGTGCCGATCGCCGCGGGTGTGCTGTATCCTTTTTTCGGTTTGATGCTGAGCCCAATCTTCGCGAGCGCGGCGATGACGTTCAGTTCAGTTTCCGTTATCGCCAACGCCCTGCGGCTCCGCCACATCAAGCTCGATTCTCCTGCCTAGGGTTCGCCTCGCGCCGGCTGTTTAGAGACGGTTTTGCCCGCCGCGGCAGGTTCGGCTCAAAACCGCGGCGGGGCTTGGCTGGTATAATCCCGGCATGACATTCATGACTGTCACCTACGAGCTGCAGAAGCCGCTCCGGGCCGAGGAGTTTCGCGCTCTCGGGCAATTTGCCAACACCTACGGCCTGCAAAGCTTTCGGTTCGACGAGAAGACAAATCATCTGCATTTTGACTATGACGCGTCTCGGCTGCGCGAGTCAGTAGTCGAGCATGTTCTGCGCGAGGCGAAGATCCCCGTTCTACGCCGCATTACAGCCTAGGCAGAGTTCAAGAGAACCCGCTCCCCTCACCCTTCCTCTCGAGACCCCCCGGACGTTCGAACCGGGCTGTTCGCCGGTCCCGTGTTAGCTGACGTTGCAGAAACCCCCGTCGGGCCGCAGCCCTGGCCCCCTCGGGGGTTGCTCGGTACGATTGTTTCTGGCGTAGAATACCTGGCCAGGACATGGCAGCGCGTCGACAGAAGCGCGTTCATTTTCCTGCACCGCAGGGGTTCGGCCCGCTTCCGTTCAGCAATGGAGTGCTGGCCGGAGACACCTTCTACCTCGCGGGGCACATCGGGATCGATCCGGCCACAAAGAAGGTTCCAGAAAGCGTCGAGCGCGAAATTGAACTGATGATGGACGCGCTAGGAAAGACGCTGGGGAAAGCCGGCTTCCGAGTGAATGACCTCGTCTTCGTGCAGGTATTCTGCTCCGACCTGTCGCTTTTCCCGCAATTCAACGCGGCCTATCGCGCGCATTTCACGGCGCCATTTCCGGCACGAGCATTCATTGGATCGGGGCCGTTGCTGTTCGGGGCGCGGTTCGAGATCCAAGGAATCGCCGTTAAGACTCGCTAGCGCAAAAGCCCGCCGGCCGCACGGGCACCGAGCGAAGAGTGGTCCGGCCGTTCTGCTTTCGGACCTTGCTAGTCGAGGGTGTCCTCGTGGTCACCAGATAGCCCGCGCGTTGTGAAGCGGGCGAATTTCAGCTCATAATGGAATGCGTCAAAACACGATGAGGAACCATTTCAGCGGAATCGTGGTGACGATCCTTCTGGCCCTGCTCGCCGCGGGTATCGGGGCGACATACTGGCTGCACGTGATTGCGGCGCCGAGCTCAGTTGCGTCCCACCGCAGCCTGAGCCGTGGGCGCGTCGCGAGCACCGATAAGAAGGGGGAACCGGGCTCCCCGGAAGGGCAGGTCGACGTGGTGCGCTTTGCCAGCAATGCCGTGCTGGCACCGCCATTTCTTGTTTCCGATCTGGACGGTCAGCTGATTTCAACCGCGGACTGGCACGGCAAGGTTGTGCTGCTGAATTTCTGGGCGACCTGGTGTCCCCCGTGCCGGGAGGAAATCCCCGAACTAACCGAGCTTGCCGATCGGTATAAAGACCATCTTGAAATCGTCGGGGTTGCCATGGACGATTCCTCTCCCGCCGAGGTTCGGGAGTTTGTGAGGCGCTTCGGCATCCGCTATCCAGTCATCATGGCCAGCCGCGAGATTGTCAGTGAATACGGCGGGGTGCCCGCACTGCCCACCTCGTTCGTCATCGGCCCCGACGGTCGTGTCGTACAGAAGCATGTGGGCCTCTATCCGCTGGAGGTTTACGAGACGGAAATTCGCGCGCTGCTTGGGCTGTCGATTGAGGCAAAAGTTGAACACTTCGAGGACAAAGGACAAATTTTCCTAAAGAACGCCTCTCTCGCAACCGAATTGCCGGGCGTCGACTTCCGGGGCTTGACCGAGAGCGGGAGGAGGGAAGCCCTAAAGCGCATGAACTCCGAGAATTGCACATGCGGATGCGGAATGACCATTGCACAGTGCCGAATCCTCGATTCATCTTGTCCGATCAGCCAGCAAATCGGCGCACAAATCGTCAAGGACACGCTCGCCGGCCGAAGGACCCCGCCCGAACAATCCACCAGCAAGTGATCGAACCACTTGTTGTTCTAGCTGCGTCCCCCCCAAAAAACAGCGCCTCAGGTTCCCTTGACCCGAGGCGCTGCTTGGCACTCCGCCGACCAGGTTCAGGTTACCGATCGTACTTCAGGCAGATTTGCAGCTGCCGCTCTGCTTCGTCGATAGCGCGGATGGCGTCAACGCGGTGTCCACCGAAATCATGCGCGGCATGTTCGAGGTGGTCCTTGGCGTGATGAAGAGAGTCGATCGCTGCGTGGATCTCTGGATGTGGTTCCGGAACAGGGGTGGCACTCGGATGCGCTGCGGCAGCGGCGGCCGGGACCGCATTGTGAGCGGGTGGCGCGGCGGGCGTGCCCATGGGCAAGGTCAAAGTGAGGATAAGAATGGTCATGACAGCCAAACCCAAAAACCAATGCTTCATCGAGAGTTCCTCCTGGTCCGAGAGACGGCTCGGACGGCCGGATTTTTTTGAGCTAGGTGAACCCCCAGCACGCCGACCTGGTTGGCGGGCCGATTGGTGATAGATCATATAGCCCTTTCCGAGAAAGCGCGCACCCGTGCGAGTGTTTGTTTCCAAAACGGCAAGCAGTGTCCACCAAAGCAAGGCATCCGGACTCCTCCGTCCCGCCAAGTGATCCCATGGCCAAAGGCTTCATCTTGGGCAGCCGCGAAAAGGCGCGGGCTGCGAATAATTCCATTGTTGTCAACCGGTTGCACTCGCCACCGTCCGTTGTACGCCGGGTCGGTACCTCTTTGAGCACGGCCAGCTTTGCTTTTGCCCTGCGGGGCATGATGATAGTGTTCAATTCTGACCTGAGCATCCGCGATCCTGTGGTTTCGATCGGGGCCCCAGCCCTCAGCGCCGAGGAGCGCCGCGCAAAACGCCGGCGAACGGTTTGTCTCGGCGGAGATGTCCATCGAGCGTGGGCCAGGTTGGGGGGGACTATGGCGGCTCAAGCACAGAGCATTTTCGAAGGCCAAACGATTGACGGGAAGTTTCCGCTCCGCCAGCACTTGGGCGGTTCCCCGCGCACGACCGTCTTTCTGACACTCTACGGGGAGGTGCGTCCCCGCGACGCAGCAATCAAGCTCCTTCCCGCACCTCCCGGATGTGCCGAGGCGCAACTCTCGCGATGGAGGTTTGCCGCAAATCTGTCCCACCCGAATCTGCTGCGCATTTTCGACTTTGGCCGCTGCGAACTCGGAAACGTACCCATGCTCTACGTGGTCAGCGAGCTGGCTAGCGAAAACCTGGCGGAAATCATTCCGGACCGAGCGCTGTCGCCTGAAGAGGCGCGCGAGATGCTGGCAGGCGTGCTCGATGTTCTGGCCTTTCTGCACAGCCGAGGCTTTGTCCACAGACACCTCAAGCCATCGAACATCATGGCTGTCGGTGAGACGCTGAAGGTTTCAAGCGACGGGCTGTATCGGCTGAATGATTCGATGGACGACACGGGAGGACCGACCCCTTACGATCCGCCCGAAGGAACGAGAAACGGAGCGGCACCGGCCGACGATATTTGGTCGCTCGGGATGACGCTGGTTGAAGTGATGACGCAGGAGCGCCCGACCTGGAATCCTTCGGAACGCCGGGATCCGAGCGTGCCGGATGAAATCATACCGCCGCCCTTTGCCGAATTCGCGCGGCACTGTCTGCGGCGCGAGCCAAAGAATCGCTGGTCCGCGACGGATATCCGGGCCCATCTGCCGCGCACCATGCCTACCGCGGAGCGGACAACCGCTCCGAGCAGTGCTCCCCTTCCTATTCCTGCAGCCGAGCCGACAATGCCTCCTCGAGCGGTTCCCGACCACCGCTCGATACCAGGGGCTCAGCTGAAGCGGTACGTCACGAGCACCTTTGCCGCCCTAGCGCTTCTGGCGGCGATCTGGGTCACGGCAAAAACCACAGGACACCATACCGCAGGGCCGGTTTTGCAACCGGCCAGCCGACCCGTTGAGGCCGAGGTCAAATCCCCACCCTCCCGGCCAGCCCGACCTGAGCGGACCCCGCGCACGGCCCCGCTCGCGGCATTGCCCGTCCGACAGCCCGCTCCGGACAAGGCTAAGGTTGAGGTGCCTGTTGTGCCGGTTCCGCCTGCGCCGGTTTCAACCGCCGCCAGCGAACAGATGCCGGCGCACGTTATCCATCAAGTACTGCCGGACGTACCGAAAAAGGCCAGCGACACGATTTGGGGGACGGTCCGGGTGATCGTCCGAGCCACAGTCGATCCCTCCGGCAGCGTCACTGGCGCGGAACTCACATCGGCGGGACCGAGTCGGTACTTCGCACGGCTGTCGGTAGATGCCGCACGCAAATGGGAGTTCGATCCGGCAAGGAAGAACGGCCAAGCCGTCCCGAGCGTGTGGCTACTTCGCTTCAATTACACCAGAACCGGAACAACCGTTTTGCCGACGGGACTCTAGCCTTACGCGTGCGGATCAGGGATCCCCGATCACCCAGGCGGTCTCCGTCTGCTGAAAGGCGCGCCTCAAGGATGGGTCATTCGTTCGGGACGGACGACCTCGTCGAATTCCTCCGCGGTAAGATGGCCGAGCTTGAGGGCCGCTTCGCGGAGAGTCAGATTCTCGTGATGCGCTTTGTGAGCGATTTCGGCGGCTTTATCGTAGCCGATTCTCGGGCTGAGGGCGGTCACCAGCATCAGGGAGTTGTTGACGTTCTCTTCGATGCGCGCCAGGTTCAGGCGCATGCCCGTTACGCAATGCTCGGTGAACGAGCGGCAGGCGTCGGTCAGCAGCCGAACCGAGTTCAAGAAATTGAAAATGATCACCGGTTTAAACACGTTCAGCTCGAAGTTTCCCTGTGAGCCGGCGAAACCGATCGCCGCATCGTTGCCGAACACCTCGACGGCAACCATGGTGACCGCCTCGGATTGCGTGGGGTTCACTTTGCCGGGCATGATCGATGAACCGGGCTCGTTTTCCGGCAGAATCAGCTCGCCGAAACCCGCGCGCGGCCCGGAAGCCAGGAGGCGGACATCATTGGCAATCTTCATGAGCGAAGCAGCCAATGTCTTCAGTGCCCCGCTCGCAAAAACGATTTCATCGTGTGCGGAAAGGGCCGCAAACTTGTTCGGATGTGAGGCGAACGGCAGGCCGGTCAACTCGGAAATTTTCTGCGCCGCGCGCTCGCCGAAATCGGCTGGCGCGTTCAGGCCCGTGCCTACGGCGGTTCCCCCGATGGCCAGATCGTACAGCCCGGGCAGAACCACTTTCAGCCGCTCGACGTCGCGATCGAGCATGTTGGCCCAGCCCGACATCTCCTGGCCCACGGTGAGAGGCGTGGCGTCCATCAAATGAGTGCGGCCGATCTTGACCACACCTGAGAATTCGCGCGCCTTGGCATCGATCGCACCGCGCAGCCGCTCGACCGCGGGAATCAGCGCTTCGGCGACGCGCGAGGCGGCGGCAATATGCATGGCGGTCGGAAACGTGTCGTTCGAGGACTGCGACATGTTGACATCGTCGTTCGGATGAATCGGTTTCTTGCTGCCCAGGACGCCGCCGAGCATCTCGATCGCGCGGTTCGAAATCACCTCGTTGACGTTCATGTTCGTCTGCGTGCCGCTGCCGGTTTGCCAAATGCGCAGCGGAAAATGGCCGTCGAGTTTGCCCGCGATCACCTCATCGGCCGCTTCGACGATGGCTCGCGCTTTGGCCGGGGGTAGCTTGCCGAGATCCTGATTGACCAGCGCAGCAGCCTTCTTCAGGATGCCGAAGGCGCGCACGAGCTCGGGCGGCATGGTCTCTCGCCCGATGTCAAAGTGGACCAGCGAGCGGGCGGTCTGCGCTCCATAGTACCGGTCGCTGGGCACTTCGATTTTTCCCATGCTGTCGGATTCGACGCGGGTGAGCGCTCGAGCAGCCGAAGCGGATTTTTCCGCCGACTTGCTCTTTCGAACTTTGGCTGCGGAGCGCCCTCCGGATTTTGCCCTGGTCCTGGCAGGACGTTTCACCGAGCTCTCCTCCGCGGCGTTCTTCTCGACGTCACGAGGACAACTTAAGCACAGACTTTGCTGGTTTTTCAACCGAGACGCCGCGCTGGGCGCCAGACGAAGGGGCCGCCCCCAAGAGTTCGCCCGCGACAAAGCCCCTAGGGCAGGCTTCCTCGCGGGCGTTCATCCTAGGACGGGTTGCTCTCCTATCTCTGAGACGCGGCCTTGGCGAAGAAATCGCGCATGCGCCGCTCCATCTCTTGCGGAGCCACGTCCTCGACATGCGTGGCGATCGCCCAGGCGTGACCAAACGGGTCAATGATCTTGCCGTATCGGTCGCCCCAAAACATATTCTGCAGGGGAGTGTCAACCCGCGCGCCCGCCGCTACCGCGCGGTTGAAGACCGAGTCGGCATCTTGAACGTACAGGTGCAGCTGCAAAGGACGGACCTTGGGTTCGGGCCCAAGCGAACCGGCCAGACCCATCGTGTCGTTGACGAAAATCACCGAATCACCGATTTGAAGCTCGGCATGAATGACTTTCCCGTCCGGACCGAGTGCGCGCGGGCCCTTTTCGGTCGCCCCAAAGACCTTCTTGTAAAAGTCGATGGCGCCGCTTGCGTTATTGCTGACCAGGTTTGGCGTAATCGAATGGTAACCCTCAGGAATCGGCTTAACTCCTGCGCTCATGGGACCTCCAGAATCGTTCGAGGTTGGCGTTCCTACCGTTGTGGGCCGACATCCAGCGGAGAGAAGAATTGTGCGGCCGGTCTCGCGGGATGTCAACCGAAACGGTTGCCCGTCGCCAGACGCACGCCTTGTTCGTCGCCCTTGCTCAGTCTTCACTTCTTGGTGAAGACAAGTTTCGTTGCTCCCTCGCCCATGGCGCTCGAGAAATGTCCGTCCACAGACAGGGTCCCGTCGGGCGCCAACGTATATTTGCTGACCAACTTCACGGGCTGGTCCTGCATGCTGGTGTCCGTCTGGACCACGAGCGTCTGGCCGTCCCAATGCGCCGTGCTCTTGGCGTCGCTGCCGAAAATCTTCCAATTCGACACGGTCTTTCCGTCGGTCACAGCACTCATCGTGAAATTCACGTCGCCCATGGGCCCGCCGATCTCCTTGACGGTCAGCTTGAACGAGGGCTCCTCGTCTTCGATCGTATCGGTGCGGCTCTCCGGCGGCGGCATCGGGCCGAAATCGCTTTTCGAGCTGTCGAGGACCCATATACCACTCAGGTTCGGACGCGACGAGGAGGCTTCTGAGCCGCTTGCCGAATCCGCGCTCTGCTTCGACCGAGCCTCCGGGGCGCTGGCTGTCGACGAAGTCGGCGTGGCCCTGTCTGGCTCGGCCGACGAAACCACTTTGTCGAAAACAAAGGTCCGGCTCGCATCGCCCATCTGGCTGGTGTAGTCCGAGTGAATGGTGAGCACCTTCCCGTCAGGGGAAAGCGTGTAGCGCGCGACTCCGCTTACCGGGTCGCCGCCGTAGGTAAGCTTCTCGTTCACCACGAGCACGTTGCCGTCCCAGGATGCAGCCATCGCCTCGAGCGTCGCCTCCGGCGCCGGGTGGGCCAGGGGATCGTCCGCGGGGACCGACACCTGCTTGCCATCGGTGACCAGGG
The DNA here is from genome assembly GCA_035622135.1 of Candidatus Cybelea sp. Taxonomy (GTDB): domain Bacteria; phylum Acidobacteriota; class Terriglobia; order Acidiferrales; family UBA7541; genus Palsa-295. Next base: position 176,651 of record DASPVZ010000021.1, read on the forward strand.
TCATGAGAAATTCCGTCTTCCCTTGCTCGGTCTCCGCACGGACGTTCACCTTGACTGTCTCTCCGCTCTGCTCGATGACCTGCGTCTCAGAGCTCGGACCGGGCACCGGGCCAAAATCGCTCTTGTCGACATTGAGCTTCCAAGTGCCAGTGTAGTCGGTCTTTTGCTGCGCAAACGAGGCGCCGGCCAAGGCCGTCACCGCAACCAGTGCTAACAAACCGCTCCCTCGCATAAGCCCTCCTCGGATTCCGGCCCCTGACCGGTACCTAGTCTCTCATTCTCTTACGCGCGATGCGCAATTTTATATCAGTTTCTCAGGAAACCTCCCTCCTGCATTCCCGCCGAAGGTGCTGCTCTGTCGCTGTTTGTGTTATCTTGGCCGCTTCGGGCGAGGCACAGAGTCGCGATGGGAGTGGCTGTCAAATCGAGTTTCCCGAGGGGCTTAGAGCGGAGGAAATGGGGCGGCCAAGCATGAAATCTTCCTATTCCGGCATGGAAGTTCCAGCAAACGGAGAAATCATCGAATATCGGAGCGGATCCTTCCGCGTGCCCGACCAGCCGATCATCCCTTTCATTGAAGGGGACGGCACAGGTCGCGATATTTGGAGGGCGTCACGGCGTGTCTTCGATGCCGCCGTCGAGAAGGCCTACGGCGGCAAACGCCGCGTGGCCTGGCTCGAAGTGCTGGCCGGCGAGAAATCTTACAACCGACTGAAGGAGTGGCTGCCGGAGGACACGGTCGAGGCCATTCGGGATTTTCGCGTGGCCATCAAGGGCCCGCTCACGACTCCGGTGGGCGGCGGGATCCGATCCCTAAACGTGACGCTTCGGCAAGTCCTGGACCTCTACGCTTGCGTGCGGCCCGTGCGCTACTTCGAAGGCGTGCCATCACCGGTGCGGAATCCCGAGCGCATGAATGTGGTTATCTTCCGCGAGAACACCGAAGACGTTTATGCGGGAATCGAATGGAAGTCCGGTTCCGCGGAGGCCAAGAAGCTGATCGATTTTCTGAACAACCATATGCTGAAAGGCGGAAGCAAGCGCGTTCGGGAGGATTCCGGCGTGGGCATCAAGCCGATTTCTCCGACCGGTACGAAGCGACTGGTCCGCCGCGCGATTCAGCACGCCATCGAAAACCACAAGCGCGTCGTTACGCTCGTGCACAAGGGCAATATCCAGAAGTTTACCGAGGGCGCATTTCGCGACTGGGGCTACCAGCTAGCCACCGAGGAGTTCCGTTCCGAGGTGGTAACCGAGCGCGAGAGCTGGATCCTTGACAACCAGGATCGGAACCCCTCGCTCAGCGTCGAGCAAAACACGGAGATGATCGAACCGGGCATCACCCAAGCCACGGCCGACTTCAGACAACGAATCTCGGGCGAGGTGAAGCAGACCCTCGATTCGCTCGGCGGTAGTCACGGCAACGGTCAGTGGAAGAAGAAGATTCTGATCAATGACCGAATCGCTGATTCCGTCTTCCAGCAGATTCTTCTGCGGGCGGATGAATATCAGGTGTTCGCCACGCCGAATTTGAACGGTGACTACCTGTCCGACGCCTGCGCCGCCCAGGTCGGCGGATTGGGTATGGCCCCTGGTGCCAATATCGGAGATGGATACGGCGTATTTGAAGCCACGCACGGCACGGCGCCCAAATACGCCGACAAGGATGTCATCAATCCGAGTTCGGTGATGCTGTCGGGGGCCATGATGTTTGATTTCCTCGGGTGGAAGGAGGCGGCCAATCTCATCGAGGACAGCATCGCCCGCACGATTCGGCTGAAGCGGGTGACCTACGATCTCGAGCGCCTGCTGCCCGGCGCGACCAAGCTCAGAACGTCGGAATTCGCCTCCGCCATTATCGACAGCATGGTAGCAGCCGCCGCGGAGGTGGGCCGCTGATTTGTTTGCCCGGCGTTCCGCTTCACGCGGATAAAAATTCTGGATGAGGAACCTCCCGGCACTCATGGCTTTCGTCACCTCGCATAAAAAAATCATCTCGGAGGACGGATGCGCAAGAAAGTCACCGTAGTAGGCGGCGGTTTCGTCGGCTCGACGACGGCGCAGCGGATTCATGATGCGGGGCTGGCGGACGTTGTGTTGACCGACATTCTCGAAGGCGTCCCGATCGGCAAAGGGCTGGACATGGCCGAATCAGGCCCCATCCTCGGCAGCGACGCCGGGGCCCTGGGCATCTCCACGGCGTCCGGCGATTACCGCGAAACATCGAACAGCGACATCGTCGTGGTCACGGCCGGGTTCCCGCGCAAGCCCGGCATGAGCCGCGATGACCTGCTCAGAGCCAACTACGACGTGGTCAAAGGGGTGATTGAAGCGGTCGTCAAATTTTCGCCGAGCGCGATCTTGATCATGGTGACCAACCCGCTCGACGTGATGGCACAGGCGGCCTTCAAGATCAGCGGGTTTTCACGCAATCGCGTGATCGGGATGGCTGGCGTGCTGGATTCGGCGCGCATGAGCACGTTCGTCGCCCTGGAGCTGGATGTCTCGGTCGAGAACGTGCATTCTTTCGTCCTCGGCGGGCACGGGGACGACATGGTTCCCCTCGAGCGGTATTCGACCGTGGCCGGAATTCCTCTTCCCGAATTGCTGCCGCAGGACAAGCTCGACGCGATCATCACCCGCACGCGCAAGGGCGGCGCTGAAATCGTCAATCTGCTCAAAACTGGCTCGGCCTACTACGCCCCGTCGGCGGCGGTCGTCGAGATGGTGGAAGCGATTTTGAAGGACAAGAAAAAGATCCTGCCCTGCGCGGCGTACCTGGAAGGCGAATATGGCATCAGGGGGCTGTTTGTGGGCGTGCCGGTGAAACTCGGCGCACGAGGGATCGAGCAGATCATTGAAATCAGGCTCGCCCCGGAGGAAAAGGCGGCCCTCGATAAGTCCGCCGCCTCTGTACGCGAGCTGGTGAACGTGCTCGGCCTGTAAATCATGGTTGCCCGGCCCGGGCCGAATCTCGAGCCCGACAGGTGAATGCTTAGCTGACTCGCCATGCGCCCCTTTTCCCGCCCTTCGGCATTTCCTCGAGTCTGCTATCCTTGCTGACGGAGTTCTCCTTTAGTGAAATCCTTTTGGGGTAAGAGTCAGAGGGAGGGGGGCGCGCACGCGGCGCCGGGAGATTCGAACGGGACGAGAATGCCCCGGGAGCATCGCTTGACGCTCGATCTCCTGCGTGCAACGCAACTGGCCACCATGGTTGCGCGGAGCCGGGCGGCCCAGCAGGTAGAGGTGGCGGACATGCTCGCGGGACTGTATATCTACGAGTGGAGTCGGCTGTCGCGATTCTGGGAGGACGGCGCAGAGGTCGAGGAGTTTCTGCGCCGGATCTGCAGCATCAGCCCCGAGCGATGGCAGCACTGGATCGAGGTATATGATCGCCGTCGCGGGGAGCAAGCCGGCCCGGGCTCGGTCCTCCAGCGCCTGCTCGCACGCCTGCGAGGCCGACCCGCGGAAGCGCACGAAGACCCAGGTTTGTCTCTTCCCTACTCCATCGAACTCGAGAGGCTTTTCCAGGCGGCTGGAGAAATTGCGCCCGCTCGCGATGAGCTAGCAGGACGCGCCGTCCCGGTTCTAACGACCGAATGCGTCTTGCTGTGTATGGCGCGCAATGCGGAGTCGGAAATTGGCCGAAAGCTCGAGGAAACGGGGCTTGACGTGCGGGGGCTCGAGCGCGTCGCACGAGATCCGCGCCGCGCACCCCATCCGTAGCGGCCCGCTGCCTGCCCTAGAACCGACGCGTCAAATAATCATTCGGAAATGGGGCCAGAGCTTCGGCAGCGGCTCGAGCGACTTGCGGCAGACGTAGATCGGGATGTTTTGCTCGATGGGCATGCCGTGCGGATTCGGGACCGTGGCGACGAGCGAGGCGCTCGCGAAGTATTCCTTATACTGGGCGGACCGCTCCCCCACGATGATCATGCACCGCCCGGAATAACTTCGCGGCCCCCAATCGAAATAGCTGTTGTGGCCGCTGATCGCCCGCGGCAGCCCGAGCCCGGGACCGTAGTAATCGATGGCCCCTGCTTCTCCGTAATTCCCCGCAAAGATTGCGCAATCGCCCCGGTCCTCGGGGGGCAGCGCGCCATAGACTCGGTCGACCGTACGGGCGAGTTCGTCCCAGCCAAACATATCGGCATAAAGCTGATGGAGCTCGGCCGTGGCGTCGCGTTCGGTACGAATGCGGAAGAACGTCGGAAAGAAATTCTCGTAGCCGAGAAATGCCTCTACGGGCATCACCGGAACGGCCCAGGGCACGATCAGGAGCCCGCTGATCACGACCAGAGGAACCACCGCCCGGCGTGCCCGGATGGAGAGAACCGAGGTGCCCGACTCCCAGGCGACGGCCCCGGCCGCGAATAGGACCGGATAGTCGGGAAGGGGATAATAGGTTTTTCCGTTGCCGAGGATGAAGACGCCCAGCACGATTAGGAAACTCCATCCCAGAAATCGGAATCTCCTCCCCTCGCGCGCGAGGAAGCACCAGAGCAGGCCGGCCCCCCAAACCGGCAGCGCGAACGGGTTCAGGAGCAGGATCTGTTCGCCGAGAAACCGCCAGATCCCGATCGGCTGGTTCTTGAGGTTTTGGGCGTTGCGCACCACCTCGATCTGCGGCCAGCCATGCCGCGCCTCCCAAACCAGGTTGGGCATGAACAGAGCGAGTGCGACCAGGCCGCCGATTGAAAGCCATTTCCAGGCGAGGATGGAACGCTCGCGGGTCAGCAGGAGACCGGCGACGATGGCGAAGACCAGCAGCGCCGTGGTGTGCTTATTCTCGAGCCCAAGTCCGGAGATCGCGCCGAAGGCCGGCCAAAGCTTGGGCGAGCCGCCTTTCACCATACGCACGGCGATCCACGCGCACAGGAGCCAGAACAGCGGCTCGAAGGCGTTCATCGAAAGGAAGCTGTCAAAGGCGAGATACGCGGGAGCAAGCAAAATGGCACCGGCAGCAAAGAGCTGCGCGAAACGGCCGCCTCCGAGTTCACGGGCCACGACACCGGTGAGAAAGACGACTGCAGCGCCCGCGAGAACGGCCAGCAACCGAATCGAAACGATCGAATCGCCAAACAGATGCCGCTCGAGCCAGGCGATCGCAGCGATGAGAGGAGGCTGATCGACGTACCCCCAGGCGAGATGCTGGCCGCAAGCCATGTAATAGAGCTCATCGCGGAAGAAGCCGTAGCGGGTGATCCCGGCAAACTGAATCAGGATTTTCAGGGCGGCCAGGCAAGCAAGTCCCCCGGCTGCCAGCGCTGGCCGGCCGGAGGGGGGAAGCCGGACGGGCCGGCTAACCTGAGCGACGGTTGGCTGAGCCGTGATCGACGGGATCGCCTGCACTCCTTAAATGGAAACTCGAGCCGTGAATTGTAAAGGCGGCCGTTTTCACCGCCAAAGGAACGCGTTGCTCGCTGCTCGAGGCTCGGGCTCGGAACCTCTACCGCCGGCTTCTCGAAATTGTTGGACCCTTGGCTGCGGGATTCCGCATCGCCGGCGGGGCTGCTAGGATTTCGGCGCGCCCGATGCGGTGTGATGTGCGGTTCCTGTGGTCGACGCCGGTGAAGTCACCACCGCGGTTTTGATCGTATCGAGTTTCGGAAAATTCCTTTCAAGATACGTTCTCCCATGATTGGTGATCTCGCCCTGATCGGGCTTTTCGTCGTAACCGCTGTAGATCTGGTTCACCACATCCATGCCGGAAATCACCTGTCCGAAAGGCGCAAAACCCTGGCTGTCGAGAAACGAATTATTTCCGTAACTGATGAAGACCTGCGTCGTGCGCGTATTCGGTCCCGCCGTGGCGAAGGAGATGTAGCCCGGCCGGTTGCTTTGCGACACCGGGTCGTCCTTGATGTTCGCGTTTAGCCAGGCGCGGTTTACAGCCGGGTCCGGGCTTAGCCCGAACTGAACCATGAAATTCGGCACGACACGAAAGAATGCGGCCCCGTTGTAGAAGTGGTGTTTCACGAGGTTGTAGAAACGGTCGGCTCCGAACGGAGCCCAGGCGCGTGTGACGCGCACGACGAAATCGCCGCGCGTGGTCGTGAACGTCACCTCGTAGGTATCGGGAGCCTTAACCTTCAATGTCGCCGGGTGCAGCAGAGAGGGATCAGTCATCGTTGCCGTCCTTGTATGAGTTGTGGCTGAGTGGGTCGCCGTCTGTCCGCGGAGTGCAGGCGCAAACGTCGCGGCCAGAAGGCCGCACAACCCGCAAGCGATTCGATTCATTCCTTCTCTCCTTGTAGCCTCTTGGCGGTCGATTCGGCCGCCTCCATCACGCGGAGCGTATTGCCGCCCAGAATTTTTTCGATGTCCGTTTCCGAGTAGCCCCGCTTGAGCAGCGCGTCGGTGATCTGCGGAAGGTGTGAGACATCATCCATGCCAAAGGGCATGTTCGCGCCGTCGAAATCCGAGCCGAGCCCGACGTGATCCGAGCCCACGAGCTTCACGGCGTGGTCGATGTGATCGATGATTTCCGTCCACTCGACGCGGGGCAGCTTCCCGGCCGCCACATATTCACGCAGAACCTTGTCGCCCTCGACCAGCTGGCACGATTCGTTTTCGCCGCAGCGCCGCTTGGTTTCGGCATCGATCTCCTTTTGGATCTCCGGGTGGGCCTGTTCCGCATCGCGAAATGGCTGGCTGAGGAACCCGACGTGATAGTTGATCTGAATCACGCCCCCTTTGGCGGCCAAAGCCCGGATCATGTCGTCGGTCATGTTCCGCGGCGCATCGCACAGGGCGCGGCAGGAGGAGTGCGAGGCGATGAGCGGCGCTTCGCTTACCGCCAGCGCGTCGTAGAACGTCTTGTCGGAAACGTGCGAAATGTCGACCAGAATGCCCTGCCGGTTCATTTCCCTTACGACTTGCTTGCCGAATTCGGTCAGCCCATTGTGCGCCGGCTTGTCGGTCGACGAGTCGCCCCAATCCGTGTTGACCATGTGCGTCAGGGTCATGTAGCGGACGCCGAGTGCGGCGTAAATTCGCAGCACGGCCAGATCGTCGGCGATCATGTGGCCGCCTTCGACGCCCAGCAATGCCGCGATCTTCCCTTCCCTGTGCGCGCGGCGAACGTCTTCGGCCGTGCGCGCGAGCATCAGGTCGCCGGAATGCCTGGCCACGGCCTCGCGCACGGCATCGATCTGATCGAGCGCCCGCTTTACGGCCTCTGGGCCGGTAATCGTTCCAGGCATGTAGATGGAGAAGAAGATACCGCCCAGGCCCCCCTCGCGCATGCGTGGGATATCAACGTTTCCGTCCGTATGCAGGACACCCAGATCAAAACCGGGATCGAGCAGCCGCTGGGTCGTGTCATCGTGCGTATCCATCACGATCAAGCGGAAGTGCAGATCATGCGCTTGCCCCGAGATCGGCGAGGGATCAGAAAGCGTGAGCGCGGCAAGCGGCAGCAGGAGGGCGAATCGACAACTGACCGAGATCATCCGCATGCCCCTCATTCAAGCCTCAACACGAACGCAAGATTTTGCTACAGTTCCGCGGAAATTCCAAAGGGCATTCCCGCACCTCCCGCCCCCCAGGGGCTTCCTTGATCGGAAGCGCTCGGGCGCGGCCAAACGCTTCGGGAATTAATCGCCGGCAAACCAACTCTTGACCGCGTGCCAGAGAACCTGGCCGTTGACGGCCGCGATCGATTCGGTGAGCGGAATGCCCTTCGGGCAAATTTTCACGCAATTCTGCGCATTATCGCAATCCTCGATCCCTCCGGGACCCATCAGGGCCTCCAGCCGCTCGCCCGCGTGCATTTTGCCGGTCGGATGCAGATTGAAGAGCCGCACCTGACTGAGGATCGCGGCGCCGACGAATTCGGTGTGCTGGTTGACCTTCGGGCATACTTCCAGGCAATTCCCGCAGGTGATGCAGCGCGAAAGCGGGTAGCCCTTTTCCTGTTCCTCGGGGGCCATGCGCGGCCCGGGACCGAGATCGTAGGTCCCGTCGATGGGTATCCAGCAGCGGGTTCGCTTCAAATCGTTGAACATCTTGCCGCGATCGACCTCGAGGTCGCGCACGAGAGGGAATTTCGTGAGTGGTTCCAGACGAATGGGCTTTTCCAGATTGTCGACCAGCGCCGAGCAGGCCTGCCGCGGCCGGCCGTTGATGAGCATGGCGCACGCGCCGCACACTTCCTCGAGGCAGTTGGCCTCATAGCTGACCGGCGTCGATTCACGACCCTCGCGGGTAACCGGCCGCTCGGCAATATCGCGCAGACACTGGATCACGTTCAGGTGCGGACGATGGCGCAGCTCGTATTCTTCCCAGCGGACCGACTCATCCGGCCGCTGCTGCCGCTTGATTCGTACGATGAAGGTTCGCTCAGCCATGCCCCCTCGGGTTGAAGCCTGTTTATCGTCGCTTAAAAACGACGGTCTCCTCCTCAAGCCTTGGCCGTATATCTTCGCTCTCTGGGCGGGATCAGGGAAACATCCACCGGCTCGTATTCGAGCTGAATCGTTCCGCAGTGGTAGCGTGCCTTAGTCGTCTTGAGCCAATTCTTGTCGTCGCGGTTCGGGAACTCGGGCTTCCAATGAGCGCCACGACTCTCGTTCCGCTCGCGCGCGCCGAGCGTGATCACCTTGGCCAGGACGATCATGTTGCCCAATTCGCGAACGAAATTTAGAGTCTGATTGGCCCATTGCGTGCGGTCCGACAGATTGATGCGGTTGTAGCGCTCGGCGAGGACATCCAGTTCGCTCAGGGTCTTCTCGAGCGTCCGATTGTCGCGCGTGACGGTGACGTTCGCGGTCATCAGCTGTCCGAGCTCGCGCCAAATGGTCATAGGATTTTCCGTCCCCGTGTGCTGATTGAGCAAGGCGTCGTTCTTGTCTTGCTGCCGGACGCGCTCGCGCTCGTAGACACTTCCGGGCGTGCTCTCCCAACCCTTTTCGAGATTCCGCGCGTACTTCACCGCGGCGGGCCCGGCCACCATTCCGCCGTAAATACAGGAAACCAGGGAGTTCGCACCCAGCCGGTTCGCGCCGTGATACTGATAATCGCACTCCCCGGCCGCATAGATTCCCGGGACGTTGGTGGCTTGATTCTCATTATCGACCCAGAGCCCCCCCATCGTGTAATGCATGGCCGGAAACACCTTCATCGGGTTTTTGCGGGGATCGACGCCCAGAAACTTCTCGTAAATCTCGAGAATGCCTTCGAGCTTGCGGTCGAGCACGTCGGCGGGAATATGCGAAACGTCCAGATACACGGCCGGCTGATCCCCGGCAAGTCCCATTTTCATCTCGAAAACGATTTTGTGAATCGCGCGCGTAGCCACATCGCGGGGAACCAGGTTCCCATACTTCGGATACCATTCTTCGAGGAAATAGAATCGTTCGCCTTCGGGAATGTCTCCTCCATTGCGCTTGTCGCCGGGCTGCTTGGGCACCCACACCCTCCCGCCCTCGCCCCGCGCCGACTCGCTCATCAACCGGCATTTGTCCTCCCCGGGAATGGCCGTGGGATGGACCTGAATGAACTCCCCGTTTGCGTAGTAAACGCCCTGCTGGAACAGGGCCGATTGCGCAGAGCCCGTGCAGGCGACCGAGTTGGTCGAATAGTAGAAGATCGCGCCGATTCCGCCCGTACAAAAGATCGTGGCGTCGGCGGGAAACGTCTGGATCTCCATGGTCTTGAGGTTCATGGCGCAGATGCCGCGCGCGACGCCTTGATCGTCGATGACCGAGGAAAGGAAGGTCCAGCCTTCGAATTTCCTGACCTTGTCCTCGGATTCAAAGCGCCGCACCTGCTCGTCCAGCGCGTACAGCAGCTGTTGCCCGGTCGTTGCACCAGCAAAGGCCGTGCGGTGATAGAGCGTCCCTCCGAAACGGCGGAAATCGAGCAGGCCTTCGGGCGTGCGGTTGAACATCACGCCCATGCGATCGAGCAAATCGATAATGGCCGGCGCCGCCTCGCACATGCCCTTGACGAGCGGCTGATTGGCCAGAAAATCGCCGCCGTAAACCGTGTCGTCGAAATGCTGCCAGACCGAATCGCCCTCGCCCTTGAGGTTCTTCGCGGCGTTGATCCCGCCCTGCGCACAAACGGAGTGGGACCGTTTCACCGGCACAATCGAAAACAATTCGGCGGGCACACCTGATTCCGCCACCCGGATCGTAGCCATCAGGCCGGCCAGCCCCCCTCCCACAATGATGATTTTCGGTTGCTTGGCCATTTCTCTCGCTCAATGCGCGTAGCCGCCCAGCGGGAACCAGGAATTATGAAACCCGACCGCAATCATGATTCCGACAAAGGTGAACACAACCGCCACGGCCGCTCCGAACCATCCCGCCGCGCGTTGCGCGCGCACGCTGACCGCGATGCCCCATTTGCAGGCAAAATTCCACAGGCCGTTGCCCAGATGGAACGACGCGGCCGTGACGCCCACGATGTAAAACGCAAAATACCCGAGATGGGACATCGCCTGCGCCATATCCTCGTAATTCGTTTGCCCGTGGGCCAGAAAACGCGCTGTGTAGACGTGCCAGCCGATGAACACGAACGCCACGATCCCGCTCCAGCGCTGCAGCAGATACATCCAGTTTGCCATCCAGGGATGCCGAAACGTGTTCTGCTTCCCTTTCCACCAGATCCACAGGCCGTAGAGCCCGTGGAAGGCGATCGGCGCCCAGAGCACGCAGATCTCAACGGCCAGGCGCCAGGGAATGATTTGCAGATCGACCGAAACGTCGTCGTAGCTTTTCCGGCTGACCAGCGCGTAGCTGTTCGACCAGAAATGTTCCGCCAGGAAAGCGCCAATCGGAATAATGCCGCTGAGGGACTGCAGTTTGTCGAGGTAATAGCTCGTTTTCGATTCGGCCGCTCGAGCCTCGGCCGCCGCGGACTCCATGCACTCTCCGAAGGACATTCACTCGCGCTCGAATGGGTTTCGCGCGGACTGAAGGGCCAGTATAAGCAGGCACCTGAGGGTTTGCAAGTTAACGGCTAGGCAACAGCTGAAGCGCGGGAGGGTTGACCTGGTTATTCCTACCTATGTAGAGTTATGCCCATGGGCCTTCGGCTGCGTTTCTCCCGACAGACCTTGCATGTCCTGGACGCGCTTCTCGAGCGTCCCGCGCAGTGGCGCCACGGCTATTCGCTCAGTCAACAGACCGAGCTTCCTTCCGGGACGCTGTATCCGATCTTGATGCGGCTCGAACGGCGCGGCTGGCTTGAAACGCGCTGGGAGGAGACCGGCGATCTCGGCCGCCCTCCGCGCCATTTGTACCGGCTGAGCGGGCCGGGCCGCACCTGGGCGGCCCAAGAGCTCCGCGCTGCGCGGGCCAGACAAATCTGGAAACCGGTGTACACGGAATGATGAAAATGCCGGCGGAACCGGGAACGCTGGGCCAACGCATCGCCGCTCGCCTGCTCGGTTGCGCGCTACGGATTTGGCCCGAACAGACCAGCATCTGGGGCCGGGCGCTCGCCGCCGAACTCGCTGTCATCGACAACTCGCGCCAGGCATTGAGCTGGGCGATGGGAGGACTCATGATACTCATACGCGAATGGCTCCGACAGTCGCTCGGTCCGTGGAGGCGGCCGGTCGGCCTGTCCGAGGGGAGTCCTCTTGCGCCGCTGGCAAGCCCAGCGAGCTCCATGCCGAGAACGCCCAGATTTCTTACCGCCCTGCTGCTCGCTGCATCTTTGGGCATTCTGCTCATCCCCGACTCCCGGGAGGCGATGAGGGCCACCTTCCAGCCCGGGGCCAGGTTCTGGAACATGGCCGTAAATTCAGGAGATTTGCAGCGTTTTCGGCAAGTGGCGGAGCGCAATCACGACCCCGAAGCAACGGCCGTCGTGGCCATGCTTTCTCCCGACCGCGCAGAACGGATTTCTATGGCGGATGAGGCCGTGCGGCTCGATCCGTCCCTGACCTGGATCTATACGGACGTGCCGACGGCCGAGGAGCCTCGAGTGCTCCCAGCCCAGCCGATGCCCCCCGAGTGGGTCGCGCGGCTCGAGAACTGGGATCCGGACAACGCCTTTGTGCGCATGCTTCGAGCGCAGCAGAAGCTCCTCCGTCTCGAAGACAGTTGGCAAAAGAACGGATACCGCGGCGACTACATAGAGGAAGCCAAGAAGGAGCTCCGGGAGGATCCGGCTTGGTCGGCGACGATGGAAAGCGCTTTCGAGGCGCCGAAGTATGACAGCTACTTTCCGAGGAAGTTTGATCTCTATCGCCGTGTGGCCCGACGCTACCAGATTCGCGATCCTCGCCTGGCTCTCATCCTGGTCACCCGCCTCCCGTTTTCCTCCTCCCACACGGAATGCGCAGAGATTTACAGCCAGGCGCTCCTCGATCAAGCCGAAGCCGCCGCGGAAAGCGGCAGGTACCTAGAGGCCATCGAACTGTGTCGACGCCCAGCCGAAGCGAGCCAGCGCATGGGCGAGCAGTGCCACACCGATTTTGAGAAATTGGCCTGGGCACAGATCGAACGCAGTTCGCTGGCCAGGCTAGAGCCGCTACTTGCGAAAACGGGGCAAGCCCGCGAAGCCGGCTTCCTGCGCTACAGGCTCTCGGCTTTGCAAACCGATTTCTACCCCTCGAGCCCGATAAGGGATTGGGCGTGGAGCGAAAACGGGTGGGAGGGGTTTGCGATTCGCACTCTCGCCTTTGGCGTCTTGTTGCTGAGCGCCGCCTTCTTGGCCGGGTCGGCAGTCCTGCTCGTCCGGGATCGTCAGGGAGCCGAACACCCTGGCCTCGGATTCGCCTTGGCCAGCGCCGCGGTTGACTATGGTCCCTTGCTGCTCCTGCTCGATGCCCTGGGACTCCTCATCGCCTATCGCCCGGTATCGATCATGTACGACCGGTACTTCGATTGGAGCCTCCCGATCTATGATTTTCGAGGGCTGGTGCACGCTCTTTACACACCGTATGAATGGCCGGAAGGCGTCGCTCGGCTTTCGAGCCAGTATCTGGTTGCCTATAACTACTGGATGGCGGCCATCATCGGGCTTTCCATTCTGGCCGCGTACATCGTGTTTCGCGGCACAGTTGGGCGAGGGAGACGAGCGAAGGCGTGAAGACGTCTTAGCCGCGGTGATCGAGCGGGATGTAGCTGCGCAGATCGTGCCCCAGATAAACCTGGCGGGGGCGCGAAATCTTCTGCTCGGGATCGAGCAGCATTTCCTCCCATTGCGCGATCCAGCCCGAGGTGCGCGGGATGGCGAAGAGCACCGGGAACATGGTCATGGGAAAACCCATCGACTGGTAGATCAAGCCGGTATAGAAATCCACGTTCGGGTACAGGCGGCGAGAGATGAAATATTCGTCCTCGAGCGCGATGCGTTCGCACTCGAGGGCGATATCGATTAGCGGATTGCGCCCCATGATGTCGAAGACCTGATAGGCGATGTGCTTCACAATCTTGGCGCGCGGGTCGTAATTTTTGTAAACGCGGTGGCCGAAGCCCATCAGTTTCTTTTCGCCGGCCTTTACCTGCTTGATGTAAGCGGGAACATTGTTCACCGAGCCGATTTCGAGCAACATCCGCAGCACCGCCTCATTCGCTCCGCCGTGAAGGGGACCGTAGAGGGCGGCTGTCGCCGCGGCAGTGGCCGAGTAGGGATCGACATGTGAACTTCCTACCGCCCGCATCCCGGTCGAGGAGCAGTTCTGCTCGTGGTCGGCATGCAGAATGAAAAGAATGTCGAGGGCTCGCTCGAGCGTCGGATTCGGCCGGTACTTCAGCTCGGTTGTGCGGAAGAGCATGTTCAGGAAATTCCCGCAGTAGCTGAGCTCGTTATCCGGATACGCGAACGGCATGCCCAAACTGTGGCGATAGGCGAACGCGGCAAGCGTAGGCATTTTGCCGATGAGGCGATAGGTCTGCTTGCGGCGCGAGTCCGTGCTGAAGATGTCCTTGGCATCGGGATAAAAGGTGGAGAGTGCGGCGACCGTAGAGATCAACATGCCCATGGGGTGGGCGTCGTAATGGAAGCCGTCAAGAAACTTCTTGATGCTTTCATGAATGAACGTATGGTGGGTGATGTTGTAGATCCAGTCGGAAAGCTCCGACTTGCTGGGCAGTTCCCCGTACAGAATCAGGTAGGCCGTTTCGAGGTAGCTACTTTTTTCGGCAAGTTCCTCAATCGAATATCCGCGGTAGCGAAGGATTCCCTTGTCGCCGTCGATGAACGTGATTCGGCTGATGCACGAAGCCGTGTTCGTGAAAGCCGGATCATAGCTCATCATCCCAAAATCGGTGTCTTCCACTTTGATCTGGCGCAAATCGAGGGCACGGATCGTGTCGTGCGTGATTGGGAGTTCGTAGTGGCGGCCGGTGCGGTTATCGATTACGGTCAGAGTGTCGCGCCGAATGCCGGCCTCTCGTCCTTCGCTGCTCGCCACCGAGCCGGTCTTCGTCGGGTTCATCGACGTCCCTCTTCTCCAGGGCGCTCTACGTGCATCGCTCTCGGTACACTCAAACTGTACACCAATATCTGCCGGTACCGGAAATGTGTTTGCTTGCCGTGTGCGAGGCGCCAAGCCCCAGAGCACCCGACAGGGACAGGTACGCCTTCCCCGTCTTGACACTCCTTTCGTCTTCGAATTAGCGTGCGCAAGAGTGAAGGCCCTCCGCCTACATCGCTGGAATGTCACGCCGCGCGAGGCTTCGCGCATTCAGCTTCGATTACGCACGCGGTTCGAGCCCGCCGACCGGCTAGGTCCTGTCGAGCGGATCGCGGGGGCGGATGTTGCCCTGGACGAGGCCCGCCAGGTGGCCGTGGCGGGAGTGATTGCCTACAAGTTTCCGGAGATGGAAGAGATCGAACGGGTCTGGGCGCAGCACCGGCTGACGTTTCCCTATGTCCCCGGTCTTTTGAGTTTCCGCGAGATCCCCGTGTTGCTGCGCGCATTCAGAAAACTCGCGTGCGGCGTGGATGTGATCTTCTGTGATGGGCACGGATATGCGCACCCGCGACGCTTCGGAATCGCTTCACACCTGGGGGTGCTTCTCGATTGCCCGACGATCGGGTGCGCAAAATCGATTTTGGTCGGCGAGCCTCGCGAGCCCGCCCTCAGCGCCGGGTCGTGGGCCCCTTTGGTCGACCGGGACGAGACCATTGCGGCGGTGCTTCGCACGCGAGAGCGGACGAACCCTGTCTACATATCCCAAGGCCACCGCATCTCCCTCTCCACCGCGATTGAGCTTACCCGAGCCGTGATCGATGGATTTCGCGTCCCTCGTCCCACGCGAGACGCCGACCATTTTGTGGGTGAAGTCAAGCGCATGCTCCAGGGCGGACAACGCTCAGGTCAATCGATGGGCAGGAAAATAAAAACGGGAGGCGAAAAGCCAGGCGGCTGTTCCACCTCCCGGGGTGGGTGGGGTGATTGCCGGAAAGATTCCGCCGGATAGCTCTACCCGGCCGGGTATTTCCCGACAACCCGGCTTAATTGCCGGTGCCACGTGGCTCTCGATTAACACATGGCCCGAGAACTGTCAATGCCTTATTCTCGCAGTTCTCGATCGCCGGCCGGCGCGCCCTCCGATTCCACTCCAAACCGACGATTGGGCCGCCTCATTTCTCGAAGTCGGGGCACAAATGGAAGCCCGGGGCTGTTACAACAGGTAACATGCCGGCCACGCGAGGGGAAATTAGACATCTTTAGGTCACCCACCCAGTCGAAACGTTTCAACATACGCCGCTCGCTCGTATTTACCTGGATTGACGCAATTGCATTGTTTTGCTATGTTTTCTCGAGTGCATGGGGGAGTCGATTCGTGAAGCGTCGCGCGATCCGAACGACAAGCGCAGCCGGTAACAGTCACAAGTTGCTGAAAAGACAAACTTTAGACAAGAAGGTCAGGGCGGCTCCGGCTCCGCCTGATCCGCTGGCCCCGGCGCGGCAGCAGCAGCTCAAGGTGTACGAAGACGCCTTGAAGCACTTCCAAGAGCAGAAGTTCCACCGCGCTAAGCAGCTGTTCGAGCATGTCTTAGAGGGGCCGGGCAACGAACTGAATGACCGCGCCCAGATGCATCTACGCATCTGTGAGCAGCGCATTTCGCGTCCCTCCTTTCCCCCCGTTCGATCGGCAGAGGATCACTACACGCAAGGCGTGGCGCTCATGAACTTGGGGCGCTGGGACGAGGCCCGCGAGCATTTCGATCGAGCCATCAAGGCAGCACCCAAGGCCGACCACATCATCTATGCTATGGCGGCTTTGGACTGCCTGACCGGCGAAGCTGACGCGGCCATGGAGAAGCTGAAGTTGGCCATTCAGTTGCGTCCAGAAAACCGCTACCATGCGCGCAACGACGAAGACTTTTCCTTCCTCCAGGAAGACCCGCGTTTCACCGAACTGCTCTATCCCGAGCGCGACGGCTCCAGCGCTTAGTCGGCGCTCCGTGGAACAGAATTCACCACAACGAAGTGCGGCAGCGCGAATCGTCGCGCTTGGCGGCGGCACCGGTCTTTCCACCTTGCTTCGAGGGTTGAAGGAATACGTCTCGCCGCGCCGGGTGGGAGGAAAGCCGCGGCCGATTGCCGATCTTGCGGCCGTCGTGACGGTGACCGATGATGGGGGGAGTTCGGGGCGGTTGCGGCGAGAGTACAGCGTTCTGCCTCCCGGTGACATTCGAAACTGCATGGTGGCGCTCTCGAAGGACGAGCACCTTCTTACGCACCTGTTCCAGTACCGGTTCCCCGGCAACGGCGGACTGGGCGGTCACAGTTTCGGCAATCTGTTTCTGACGGCACTCACGAACGTGACCGGAGATTTTTCCGAGGCGATCCGGGTGTCCTCGGAGGTACTGGCCATTCGTGGCCGCATATTTCCTTCGACCGAGCAGAACGTTGTCTTGGCAGCCGAGCTTGAGGACGGCACGGTGGTGGAGGGCGAAACGCGGATTTCGCGGTCCAAGAAGCGGATCCGCCGGATTCGTCTGGTTCCTCGGCGGGTTCATCCGCATCCGCAAGCCCTCGAGGCGATCCGGCAGGCCGACCTCATTCTGGTTGGGCCCGGTTCGCTGTACACGAGCATTATCCCGAATCTGCTGGTCGAGGGCGTGGTGGGCGCGATTCTGAGCTCCCGGGCGACCTGCGTTTACATCGCAAATCTCATGACCCAGCCCGGAGAAACGCAACAGTATTCGGTTGCCGACCACGTGCGGGCGATCTACGACCACACGCGCAAGAAGCTCTTCGATTCTGTAGTCGTCAATCGCGCGCCGGTGGCCGCGCCCCTCCTGCGCCGTTACAAGGCTCAGGGAGCTGAGCCGGTCGCTCCATCCTATGGAGACCTCGAGGGTATGGGGCTAGAATGTGTGAGCGGCGATTTCGTGCAACAAGGCGGCGTAGCGCGGCACGACTCGGCGCGTCTCAGCCGGTTGCTCCTTGATCACTTTGTGGGAAGTGCGGTGAAGGACTAGGAGCGGCTAACCAGAGTTTGGCAGAATGGCCCGCGTCGAGCGGCGGTTCCGCTCATTCGGGCTGGCCTGTTTGAGGGTGCTTCCGAGCTGTACCAGGATTCGCCGCAGCTTGGCCCGCTCTTCCAGATCAATATCAACGACCTCGAACGCGCGCGCTTGGGTGTTCGCATCGCGAACGATCGTTTGAGCCTTAATGCTCTTCGGGCTCACATTCATGCGCAGGGCCACCACGCTTCCCGGATGCAGACTTTGCTCGCAGAGGGCGACGCCGCCGCCGAGCGTCATCTCCGCAATTTCCAGATTGCAGTTCTCCTTCAAATTCGTGGTGATGGCGGGCAAGGGCCTCTCGAGTCGTAAGCGTGGGTACCGCCGCTGCCGAATCGCCGAAGAGTTCGGATCCGGATCGAGGGGTTCAATTGAAAACTCAGCCGTGCTCAGCCCGCTCCGGGGCACGAAGCTGCGCACCCATTCCGGATCAATCTTCTCCATGGCTTGAGCGGCGACCAGGCGCAGTTCGGAGGGAAATGCCCAGCGGAATGCCTTCCGCGCTTCGGCGATCTTTCTTAGCGCCGCTTCGGCCGCCACTTTGCGCAATCGGCCAAGGGCCTCGATGGCCTTGAGCCGCAGATACTCCGACGCGTCCTTCGACAGATCCCCTTCCGCGATCCGTAGGAAGCGCATGTCTGCCGACTGTTCGCCGCTCATGCCGATTTCGTCGGCGGCGAGCGGTCGGATCAGGGGATCGAAATCATCGAACATCTCAAGCAGCAGCCTGCCGCGTTCCCGTGCACCGCTGGCGGCAATTTGACGGACGATGCGGTCGTGAGTCGCGCGCCGCCATTCTCGCATGCGTCTCGGCAAAACCTGCTCGACCGCCCCGACATCCATGCGCGTCAATATGCCGATCGCGTTGATGGCCTCGGCCGGCCCGCCATGCTCGAGGATCTGCTTCAAATGCTCGAGCGCCTCGGGCCCGAGCATGTCGAGCATGGAGACCAACAGGTCGCAGTCTTCACGGAATCCGGATCGGGAGAAACGTGTCGCGATCTGTTCGGAAGCCGATGTCGGCATCCTTCGCAGCAGGTCCTTGAGCCCGCCGGCCATCTCGCCCGTGCGCAAGGCCTCGTCGATGAACTCGGGCAGGCGGTTCTCGATGGCGATCCTGGGCCGCAGAGTGCTGGCAATTCCCGGCTTCTCCGCATCGATGTACTCGATGAGCTCGATGGATTTCTGAATGCCCGGATAGAAACGCCGCTTGCCAGCCTCCTGGGATAGGCGGACGAATGCAGCGCCCATCGCGCTCTGCAATTCCGAACTGGTCTCCTCGGCCAACTGCACGCCCACCTGCCGGATCGTATCGGTGAACAACTTCTCGCCGGCGTCGGCGTAGATGGGCGCGAGTTCGGCGAGCCCGGATGCTGTGCGGCGGCGCGCCTCGGGTTCCTTGCTGACAATGCAGCTCGCGTATTTGCGGAGCACGGAGTCAACGCCTTCGTTGTCGCCCTTGCCGCGCAACTGCTCGACGTACGCGCGGACTCTGCTCGGCGTGACGCACCAGGCTTCGTCGGACTCAAGAACCGTTTTCTTCTTTTCTTCAGGAACCTGGGACCAGAATTCGTCGGCCAGCAACTCCACATGCGATGGAACGTCCATCCCGACCTCGGCCATCTTTTCTTCGTAAACTCCGAGAACCTTTCGCAGGGCGCCGATTTCCCGGTCCATTTCGTCCAGGAGCTGGCGCACAGCGTTGACCTTGAGATCGCCGCGCTCGAAGTTCTCAATCGCGTAGCGCACCGCGATGTGTTCGGCGAGCTTAAGCAGCATGGCCTTATCTGTCGACTGCGATGGCGTCTGTGCAACCAGCGCGGCTAGTGCCTGGCTCACCGTGAACCGCGCGCGGCGCGGCAAGGTCGACAACCGCGTCTGGAAGGCATTGAGGTCCAGCTTCTCCCGTCCGCTGGTCCGCGCGATCTGCGCGAGAACCTGCAGAATCCCTTGCAGCTCGTCCTGCTGCAGCGTCATGAGACCAGTATCAACGGTCGTGCTTCCTGGCCCGCCGCGCGTCGACCTGCCGCTCCGAATCGCCGCACTGGCTCCAGCCCACCGGCCGGTCGGTTCGACCTCGATTCCCCAAGGTCCTGGTCCAGGCCCGTCTGGCTGGCTGAAGTTGCCGCCGCTTGCAGCCGATCCGGCGGTTCCGGCTGGGCCAAACTGGCCGGACAAAGACCCGCCGGGAACCCGACCGCCCGAAGATTCTGGTGAGGTGTCACCCGCCGCCCCACCTTCAAATCCGCCCGGGCCGCTGATGCCGGAGACCGCACCCTCGACAGAGTCGTTTTCCGCTCCGGTTACGCCAGCTCCCCGACCGCCGAACGACTCTCGCTGGTCACCAGGACGGAACCAAAAACCGCCTGCGTTTGGGTCAACCTGTGTTCCGCGGCGAGTCCCGCCGATGATGTTCCACGGGTTCGGAACACCGCCTCCCGAACCAGAGCCTTGATGGGGACCGCTGCTTTGATGAGGGCCGCGTCCCGAGCCCATAGACGATCCAGCAGCTTCGAGTCCTGGTGCGCCCCCGTGAACGGTTGTCGAGGGACCTTCAAACGTGCCGGTGCCTGCACGCCCAGTCGACGACGGGCCCTGAGTTGAATCCGTTCCGGCGGCGCCACCACCGGAACTAGCGGCTCCTCTTCCTCCTTCGCCAGCGGACCGGCGACCCCGCCTTGCGCCTCTACCGACTACCCTCTGTTGAGGGCCGACAACTTCCCCGGTTGCCTGATTTCCACCCAAGGTTCCGACAGAGCCTGTATCGGCAGCCGTGCCATCGCCGTCTCCTCCGCCGTAGACGAGCTCTCCCGACGAACCTGCGTATGCCGGACCGTCACCCCCATCTCCGCCCGGCCCACCACCGGGACCATTCCCGCCACCCCAGCCCCATCCGCCTCCTCTGGCCCATTTCCCTCCCGGACCAGGTCCACCGTCCCCGCCTTCGCCGCCCGGACCGCCCGGACCGGCCCCAGAGGATTTCATGCCTTCAGCCGCCATGATGAGCTGCAAGAGCTTCTCCGGATCTTGCAGCATCTCGTCCTGCTGTTCGGCCGTGAGACCAAGCGTCCGTGCGGCGATCTGGGCGGCGACAGTCGTCTTAGCCACGGCAGAATCGGCGGGCACGAAACAGATGTCGTTTACATGGATATGAGGATCGTTCTGAAGAGCTGCTTTGATCTGCTCGGCGACCTGAGCGGGTTTGGCCCCGCTGCCGGTGGGGAATCCTCGCACGAGCTTTGCCAAGCTGGCCTGCGTGACTTTGGGGCCAAAATAGATGCTGGCAATTCCCGCGCTCGACAGCATACGCGCGAAGCTCTTTTCGGCTGCCGCAGACTCAAGCGGTGTCCCGTCGAGAAGAAGCTGGTCCCCGGATACGGCCAGTAGCAGGCCGGCGTCATCCTGGCCGATCGCCGTTCGCAGTTCCGCCCATGCGGTCTCGTACTGTTTCGCCGTGCGCGGATGACCGAAGTCATACATGCGGGCGAACTTCAGCAGAATATTGAGGCTGCGCACGAAAGCGCGCGCTGCGGTAGCTCGCTTGTCCGTGACTTGCATTTGAGTAGGGCGGAAATACGTGCGCCTCAGAACAATATGACGGATGGGATGTTAGGCGGCAATGGTACTGGTGTCCTGCTGGCTACTACCCCCTAGTCCCATTCAGGGACCCCTTGCCGGCCGGCCCGAGTGGTCCGGCGACGCAACCAAGGCTCTAGGGCGCTGACCCGAGGGAGAATCGTCTCGGCTTTAAGTTCCCGCAGACGTGCGGAGCGCTCCGTCCACTCCTCCCCGCCCGGCGGCAGCACGCCGACGAAGCGGATGGCGGCCGCTCTGGCCGCCAGCGCGTCATCGATGTTGTCGCCGACGTATAGGGCGTCGCCGGGGTCGCGGCCGTTCAGGATTTCGAGCAGGCCCTCGGGGTCTGGTTTGGGCAGCTTGACGTCCTCGACGGTAACGACGCGCCGAAAGTATCCTGCACACCTCGAGCGGCTGAGCGTATACGCCAGCTCTTCCCGAGTTCTTCCCGTGAAGATTCCCAGCTCGGCGCGACGAGCGAGGTCGCGGATTTGGGCCTCGGGCAACGACCATTTTTCGTTCCGCACGTTGCCGTCGCCGTTCTGGCCCCAATATAATTCGACGAATTTTCGCTTCACTTCTTCATAGGACGCATCGACGCCCAGCGCGCGCACCCAGGCCGTCGACAATTTCCAGTCGTCGTTGTAACCGGGCTGGTTTTTCCAGCGATGGAGCTCGGCGCGGGTGACTGGCCGGCCCGTGAAGAATTCCACCGTTTCCAAGGTGGTTTTCTGAAACGAGCCGCGCACGTCAACCAGGACGCCGTCGACGTCAAAGATGAGGATGGCGGGGAAGTTCACGACGGGCACGGGTTAAGCGGACGGCTCTCCGGAATCCTCTTGAGACCCGGGCGTCTGCTCACGAGGGGATTCGGCCTCCCTCCTAGACCGCAGCTCGTTGCCACCGGCCCCGAGCCCAGCAGGCCGTTCCGAGTCGCTCGCGGAGGAACCAGAATCCGCGGGCGCTTCCGGCCGAGAATCTGGGGCCAATGCGCTGGCCGGCGCCTCCCTCGCCTGCCCAGGAGCCTCTGGCTCGAGCGAGTCAGGCGAGCAGGCCTCGGCGGTTGGGGGTGGGGATTCCGGTTCGCTCTCCGGCATGGGCGGTTGCCCAGGCGGCAGAGGGGCTTCTTGCCCGGCCGGTTCAGGCGGAAGGGGCTGGGCGGCGGTTTGGAGCACGCTGAGCCGCTTTTCGAGCCCGCGGGTCAGCACATCGACGAGGCACTTGGCCCAGCTTCCATCTGGATCCTTTGTCGGGTTGTAGGCGGTGATCTCGACGGCCGCAAGATTTTTCTGCTCGAGAAACCGTTCGAGAGCTTCGCTGACTTCTTCCAGTGTCAAGCCGCCGCTGGCCGGATAATTCGTCGCTGGAAAATCTCCGATCACATCCACGTCGAAGTGAAGAACGAATTCGTAACCATTGGCATGAATTCGCTCGAGCGCGGCTCGAGCAGCGGCCGCTGCCCCCATGGTCCTGACCTCATCGGCCGTAAAGCGGCGCAGGGTCGAGTGCCGCAGAAATTCTTCTTCACCCGGATCCAGGCGATCGATGCCAAACAGCGCCAGGTCGGGCTCGCGAACCAGAGGCGGCTCACTCCAAAAACGCACCAGTTCGGCGGCGCCGCGTCCGGTGAGATGGGAGACCACCATGCCGTCCAGGCATCCTGAGGGCGTGCTCGACGGTGTATTCAAGTCGGCGTCGCGATCGACATACACGACGCCCACGCGCCGGAAGTATCGCCGCGCGCCCGCCACCGTGGCCAGGGCAATCGAACAATCGCCGCCCACAATCAACGGCAACGCACCCGATTTAATGGCCTGTTCCACGCGCGGCTTGAGCGCTTCGAGCGCAGCAATCACGCCCGGAAGATTTCGTGCGCGGGGACTTTCCTCATCTGGCTTGGAGAGCTGCGGGGGATCGTCTCCAAGGTCATTCACCCCGTAGCCGGCGGAGGTCAGCCGTTCGACGAGGGCGGCCTTCCGCAGTGCCGAGGGCGCGTTCTCGTGTCCTGCCGATAGCGCCGCTGCGCTGGTCGGCGCGCCCAAGATCGCAATTCTGTTCGCTTGGCGGGCAATCTTGACCGCCACTCATGAACTCCTTGGGCTCCCGTTTGCCGCCGGGGCGCCAGAGAACTCAGGGGGCCACCGGCCGTTGGTGCACGGCAAGTTCCGGCGGCAAGGTGAACCGGACGTCCTCACGAATCAAGTCCAGATCGCGTTGATTCATAAATCCAAGTTTTGAGAGCTGCTGACTGACTTGCTCGACCAGCACTTCCGGAGCGGACGCGCCGGCCGCCAAACCGACCGTCTCGACACCGTCGAGCCAGCAGGCATCCACATCGTTTGCGTCTTCGATCAATCGCGCCGGCACGCCCGCGCGCTGGGCGACTTCGACGAGCCGATTCGAATTCGAACTGTTTGCCGACCCCACCACCAAAATGAGCTGCACCTCGCGTGCCAGCGCTTCGACGGCCTCCTGCCGATTCTGGGTGGCATAGCAGATATCGTCGGAGGCAGGTCCCACGACGGAGGGAAACCGTTGTCGCAGGCGGGCGACAATTTCCTGCGTGTCATAGAGGGAGAGCGTCGTTTGCGTGAGGAAGGCAAGCCGATTCGGATCGGGCACCTCGAGCTGGTCGACTTCCTCGACGCTGCCCACCACCACCGTCTGGTCGGGGGCTTCGCCGGACGTGCCGACGATCTCCTGGTGATCGCGATGGCCGATCAGGATCAAGGTGCGTCCCTCGCGAGCAAACTTGAGGGCCTCCAAGTGCACTTTGGTTACCAGCGGGCAGGTTGCATCGATGATGCGCAATTTTCTCTCCTGCGCCTCGGCGCGCACGCGCGGCGGAACGCCATGCGCGCTGAAGACGAGCACTGCGCCCAGAGGAACTTCTTCGATCGATTCAACAAAAATCGCACCTCGCCGGCGGAGCTGGTCCACCACGTAGCGGTTGTGCACAATCTCATGGTGAACGTAAACGGGCCGCCCAAAGGTTTCGAGCGCGAGCTCGACGATGTCCACGGCGCGAACCACGCCGGCGCAAAATCCCCTGGGCCGCACGCGGACCAGTGTTTTCGCCCCGTGATTCGTGTCTTTGATGTGAGTGAGAGCCACGGCCACCCCGCAACGCGAAACAGTTTAACCGAAACCACGCAGTCTTGGCCACTCGCTTGCTGCGGCTCCCCTAGCAGAACGGCATCATCCCAGTAGATCCCTGAGGGAAGCCTCGGATTCTCGGCGGTGGGTCATGAGGGAGCAGAGAAGCTTCAGGGTGCGGCGCGAGAGCTGCGCGGCAATGTTATGATCGGCCATCGAAGGTCGAGGTCGGCCCGGAGAGGGCGTGCGTTTAGAGAAGGAAGTCGCGATTGTCACCGGTGGCGGACGAGGAATCGGACGCGCCATTGCGAAACAGTTTGCCGCCGAGGGCGCGGCCGTTCTGCTCGCCTCGCGCACGGAGGCGGAAATTCGCCAAGTGGCCGCGGAGATCCAGGCGCGCGGAGGCCGGGCCGAGGTGGCCGTTGCCGATGTCTCGCGCGAGGCGGATTGCGAGCGAATCGTCCGAGCGGCCGAGAAGGCGCTGGGAACCATCAGCATCCTCGTCAACAACGCGGGAATCTACGGCCCCGTGCAGCCGGTCGAAAACGTATCGGCCGCCGAGTGGGACCGCGTGATGGCCGTCAATCTGCGCGCGCCATTCCTGCTCTCCCGCCTGGCCCTGCCCGTCCTGTACGCAAACGGACGCGGGTCGATCCTGAACATTTCGAGCGTAGCGGCAAAGGGGGCCTTCGGGCTGAACGCTTCCTATGCGGCATCCAAGGCCGGGCTAGCTGGATTGACGCGCACCTTGGCGGCCGAGGCCGCACAAAAAGGGGTCCGCGTGAACGCTATTAGCCCTGGTCCTGTTCCGGAGACAAGGATGTCCCAGGAGTTAGGACGCGGCCTGGCGGAGTATTTCCGCGCGGACGACCAGGAGCTGTTTGCGCAGATGCTCAAGGGCATTCTGCAGGGAAGGCCGCAGACGGCGGAGGAGATCGCCGCTGCGGCCTTGTTTCTCGTCTCTGAGGAGGCGAGTGCGGTTACTGGGCAGATTCTGAACGTGGATGGCGGAATGGCTTTCTACTGATCTCTTCCAGAGCGGCGTACCCGCGCCGCGCCGAATGGGCCAGCACGCGGGCACCTATCTCGGTCCAGTCAAAGCCGTGTTCAGTAATGGCCCCGAGAGCGTAAAGCAATCCACCCAAAACAAAGAGCAGAGCAAAAACCGCACCGAAAAGAAGTTCCGCCGCAAGCAGTTCACGCACGAAATAAAGCTGCAGCACAATGCCGACGGCAAGAAGAGAAAGTGTTGTGTTGCGAACCCGGGCGTTAGCCGCCAGGCTGCGAATCCACGTGGCCAAATTTTGTAGAGCTGATTTCATGCACTCCTCACGACCCTCACCCGCTTAGATGCAAGCCCTCGTCCAAAGGACGCAATTCTGCAAGTCACTGAAACGTGAATAGATCACTCGATTCGCAGAGTGAGAAAAGAGAAAAGAGTTTCCGCCGGTGGGAAAACGGACGAGCGAATCGACCACGGATTTTGCAGGACTTAATGCGTCTACACGAAAGGCGGTATTCGGTTTCGCTTCGCTCCGATTTCGAGCGGGCTATCGGGCTTCAAACGGGTAGCGATCCTGCGCCAGGACCGCTTCGGCAACCCTTCGACGAATCGCGATTGTGTCGAGTGGAGAGTGCTTCGAAAACCTTCGCAAAACGGCGAGTTGTGTTAAGAGGGTGTCGCCTTCCACGGTGGCCGAAAGCGCCGTTCGCGCTTCCTTTTCGATGCGGTCCATGGCCTCATGAATGAACAGGCGCGCGGCATCGGATTGCGCGCTGCCTCCCGCGCGCCCTTTGTCGGCCTTCTGCGCGCGACGCAGGCAGGATTCCATGGCGTAGACGTCCATGACGATGTCCGCCAGGGCGGCCACGATTTCCTGGTGTTCGGCGAGTTGCTCGCGGTATTTCTGGACGGCCGAGCCGGCGGCCAGCAGGAATATTTTCTTGGCCTGGGCGAGCGAGCGCTCTTCTTGCGCAAAGACGCCGGAAGGTGCTTCTTCGAAACCCGGGCCGGTGAGAACTTCCTCCGCCAGTTTCATTGCCGCCGGCAAGAGCGGCAGGACGCCGGCCATGGCGCGTTTCATCAGCATCTGGATGATCAGCAGGCGATTGATTTCGTTTGTGCCTTCAAAGATCCGGTTGATGCGGCTGTCGCGATAGGCCCGCGCGGCAGGATAGTCCTCATGGAAACCGTACCCGCCGAAGATCTGCACGGCCTCATCGACACAGTAGTCGACCGTCTCGCTGCCCACCACCTTGCTGATCGAGCTCTCGATGGCATATTCCTCGAGCACTTGCATGGCCTGCTGTGTTTTGTCCGCGGGTCTTGGTTCGGCGACGGCCAGGGAGATCATGCCGGCCGAGCGGTAGATCATCGATTCGACGGCGTAGATGCGCGTGGCCATCTCGCCGAGTTTCGCCTTGATGAGACCGAACTCGGAAAGCGTCTTGCCGAAGGCGGTACGTTCCTTGGCGTACCTCGACGACGCCGCGAGCACCTGCTTGGCTCCGCCGAGGCAATAGGCGCCGAGCGAAAATCGACCGACATTCAAGGTGTTGAAGGCCACGATGTGGCCGCGTCCGATCTCGTGCAGCAAGTTCTCCTTGGGGATCGTCGCATTCTCGAAAAAGATGGGCACGGTCGAGCTGCCCTTGATACCCATCTTCTTTTCTTCCGTGCCGACGGAAAATCCAGCCGTGCCGCGCTCGACGATGAAGCATGAAAATTTCTCTCCGTCCACTTTGGCGAATACGATGTAGATGTCCGCAAAACCGCCGTTCGTGATCCACATCTTTTGCCCGTTCAGGATCCAGTTCTCCCCGTCCGGCGAAAGAACGGCGCGCGTGCGCGCGGCGAGCGCGTCGGAACCGGCCTGCGGTTCCGACAAACAGTAGCAGGAGAGTTTCTCTCCCGTGGCGATGTTCGGCAGGAATTTCCTTTTCTGCTCGCTGGTGCCGAAGTAAACGATGGGGATCGTGCCGATGCCGGCATGGCCGCCATGGGAGACGGCAAAGGAGGCATAGCCGGCAAGCTTCTCGGCAAGGATCGTAGCGGAAACCTTGTCGAGGGCCGTCCCCCCGTACTCCTCGGGAATGGCCCCGCCGAGCAGGCCCAGCTGGCCCGCCTTCTTGAGCATCTCGGCCATGAGCCCCTCTTTGTGCCGCTCGAGCTCGGCAATGTGCGGGGCAACCTCCTTGGTCACGAATTCCTCGGCCGTCTGTCCGATCAGCCGCTGGTCGTCGCTGAGGTCGGCGGGAGTGAAAACGTCCTCCGGACTCGAGGTTGTGATCAGAAACGCGCCGCCGCGATTCAAATTCTGTGCCGCTGGTGTGCTGGCCATGGGTTCCTCGCCGTCGGTTACGCTTTGTGTCGGATTCTCTCGCCGATCTCGTGCGAGCGCAACCGGCCCCCTCAGCCTGAACTTGCCGAGGCCTGAATCGATGCGATGTATTCGGGGGGTAAGTTGTGCTCGGCGGCTCCGTCGAGAATCGTTTTCAGATAGTGCGGCGCGGGACGGAGCCCCTTTTCAACCTTGGTGGCGATGAACGCCTGCGCCGAAATCGTTTTGCCGTTGCGATCCTTCACGGCTACCTCGATGCGCCGGTAGTGGACGGGCGCTCCCTCGGCGCGATCCAGATTGCGGAAGGCCGACTCGTTGATCTTGTACAGAATGCCCTCGACGAACTTGCCCGCCGCGGGCCGGATGTTCGCCCCCGCCGTCCCGCCGCGAACCTTCTTGTTGAAGGCCAGCTCGTAATTCTCGAGCCGGCCGGATCGCTCTTCGAGGATTCCGCCGGCGCGCGAGCGCATCTGCGCCCGATTCATGTTGCTCGCGTACGCAAAATACCAGGCCGTAGCCGCCATTTGCTTCGGAAGAACTCGCCCAATCAAAGCCCATCTTACCAGAAGCACCGCCCGGAGCAATCCACACCTCCTGCGCCCGAACCCGGCCGGCGAGAACCGACAGGCTAGCCGGCCCCGGCAGCACTGCTCATCACGCGCACAGCCGCGGGTATGGCCGGCGGAGTTGCGCTGGCGAACCCCAAGATAAATCCCTGGCGACGAGGACTGCGCAGGTAAGAAGGCGACAATGGCCACAGCCACACCTTCCGTTCCGCCGCACGTACGCAGATTTCCCGGTCGCGCAATCCACGCGGCAAGAGCAGCACAACGTGCAGGCCTGCTTCGGCGCCCGTCACCTGCCAGGAGGAGCCGAATTCGGCCCGAATCGAATCGACAAGAACGGCGCGCCGCTCCCCGTACAGCAGACGCATTCTCCGAATGTGGCGCAGGAAGTGTCCCTCGGTGATGAAATCGGCCAGGACCGCCTGCTGCAGGTGCGAGGGGCAGATGTCCATCGCGTTGCGCACGGCCATAAATCGGTCGACCAGATCCGGGGGCATCACGACGTACCCAAGCCGCAGGGAGGGGAAGAGAACCTTGCTGAACGTTCCGATGTAGATCACACGCGAATGGCGGTCCAATCCCTGCAGGGAAGCGACGGGCATGCTTTCATAGCGGTACTCGCTGTCGTAATCGTCCTCGACGACCCACGCGCCCGTGCTCTGCGCCCAATCGAGCAATTGCAAGCGGCGGGACGCACTCATGGTGACCCCAAGCGGAAATTGATGGGAGGGGGCCACATAGGCGACGCGCGCTCGACTGCAGAGCTTGATTCCAGCTGTAACGTCGAGCCCTTCCCCATCCACCGGCACGGGCACGATGCGTGCCCCCAGGGTGATCAGGCTGTTGCGTACCAGCCAGTATCCCGGCTCTTCAACCCATGCCGGGCTCCCCGGGTTCAGCAGTACGCGCGACGAAATGTCGAGCGCCTGCTGCGATCCGTTGACGATCATGATCTGCTGCGGCTCGCATCGCACGGCTCGCGCCGTTTGCAGGTACTCGGCAATGGCAGCCCGGAGTTCATCGAGCCCGAGCGGCCTGCCGTAGGCCAGGGCCCGAAGCTGCAGGTTGCGCGCGTAGCGGCTGACCAGGTTCGACCAGATCGGAAAGGGAAAAGCATCCAAGGCGGGCTGCCCGACGTTGAACGCGCCGCGGCCGAGCACCCACGGCGGAGCCTCGTAGCGCGCAAGCGCCGATGCGCTGGCAGCGATCGGGCGCGGCCCGGAACGCCGGGGACGGCGCGGCGTAGCCGGATGGTTCTCGAAGCTGAGCGACCGCTCGGGCATGGCCCTTGAGATGAACGTGCCCGAGCCGACTCGGCTTTCGAAGTACCCTTCGGCAACCAGCTGCGCGTACGCGTTCAGCACCGGAATGCGGGAAATGCCCAGCTCGGATGCCAGTGTGCGCGTCGAGGGCACCCTTTGGCCGGCCCGCAGGTTCCCTCCCAAAATCCTCGCGCGATAGGCCTCATAGATCTGTTTGTGGAGGGGCCGTGGGGCGCTTCGGTCCACCGCAATCAGAGGCAACACGCTCGCCCGAGACTCACCTCGGCCCATAGTGGTCATAACTATTTCCCCGGAAGTGGTTATTGCCCAAGACCACTTTCGACGCTCAAATTTAACACGGAGCGCCACGGGCAGAGGCTCGGATCGCTCGAGCGCCTACACTCGCCCCGTCAGGCGCGGGGGGTCGCTGTCCGCTGCCCGAGGGGCTCCTTACGGGCGATCCTCGGCGCAAGCGAGCGAGGCACCAATCGTATGGGCGAACGGATTGGCCCTCTGGGGATGGCGGCTTTCCGAATTCCGACGTCCGTCCTGTGGCCCGATCTTTCTCGGCTTCGCCGTTCCATCTCGCTTTGGCGGGAAGTGCCTTCCCGCCGGCTGGCTGATTGCCGAAAACGCGCCGCGCTCAAAAGCCATCCGACGCCAGTCTTCACAGCGTATCTGAGTCCGGAGGTATATTGGAGGTGCTTCACATGCGAAACCTGCCTTCCAGACGTCGCGTGGTAAGGCTCAAGACGGCGAGCCGCGAGACCATCGTCATCATCGCACTGGCCGCCATCGCCCCATTGGCCATCCGAGTTGACGCCCGACCCGCCCGACGGCGCGGGCAGCAAGCCTCCGTAGCCTCGCCGGTTCCCGTGCTCATCGAGCTGTTTACCTCCGAGGGGTGTTCGAGCTGTCCTCCGGCAGACGCCTATGTCGAGATGCTCGACAAATCTCAGCCGCTGCCGGGCGCAAGCGTGATTGTGCTGAGCGAGCATGTCGACTACTGGGATCACGACGGCTGGAAAGACCCATATTCCTCGCATTCGCTGACGGACCGCCAGAGCGATTATGAGCGCGCCCTTGGCCTCCCCACCGCTTACACGCCGCAGATCATTGTCGATGGCGCGGCCGTTTTGAAAGGCGACGCGCAGCAGTTCAAAGCCATCTACGCAAGCGCGGAACAGGAAGCCATGATCCCCGTGCGCATCGATTCGGCCAGCGTCGATTCCCAATCGCCCCCCGCACTGCGCGCGCACATCAGCGTCGACGGCGCGGGAGTGAAGCACAATGCGGAGGTCTTCGTCGCCATCGCGCTCGATCACGCCGAGTCTCAGATCACCGCCGGAGAAAACAGCGGCAAGCGTCTGTCCTACGTCTCAGTGGTCGAAGAACTCAGGAGGATTGGCAAGCTCCAGAAGGGAAGAGATTTCAGCCAGAACGTCGAGCTGGCCCTGAAGCCCGGAATCGATCCTCACAACCTCCGCCTGATCAGCTTTGTCCAGCAGTCCGGGCCGGGCCGAGTCCTCGGCGCGGCCGTCGACAAGCTGGACTGACTCTCAAGGGCCACCCCTGGGCCCGGCGGCGCAACTTAACCATTTTCGATCTGCCGCGTCTAAGCTGCCGGAAATAGGGCCGTTTCACAACCAGACCCGGAGGGGGAATCGATGCGGAACACCTTGCTCGTGGCGGGGCTCTCGGCAAGCGTGCTGGCGATAGTGTGCCTGACGCCGGGATCGCCCCTGTTCGCGCAGACCGGGGGCTCGAGCAGCAACAAGTTCGTCCAGGATTTCGAAAAGCACTGGGCCACCGCAAAGGCATTGGCTGTCGCGGTCGCCCAAGCGATGCCGGCGGAAAACTATTCGTTCAAGCCCGTGCCGGCGGAAATGAGCTTTGGCGAGCAGATGATGCATATTACGTCGGCAAACTACGGCTATTGCGCCTTCCTGGGTGGCTCGAAGTCTCCGTATCAAAAGCCCCAGACCACGACGAAGGAGGAAATCGTCAAAGGCCTGGCCGAGTCATTCGATTATTGCTCGACGATTTTCGACGGCGTTACGGACGCGCAACTCGATCAGGTTCGCGGAACAGGCGACCACGCCGTGGACGGACGCGAACTGATGCTGGGCGTACTCGTGCATATGTCGCACCACCGCGGCCAATCCGAGGTCTACCTGCGGCTGAAGGGCATCACGCCGCCCGAATACAAGTGGTAAGCCGCCCGAGGTTGCTTGCCTCAGGGTCCGCTTTTACCGCCGGAGCGCTCGAGCGATACCAAGACCCTTAGGAGGGTTTCGCGAAGCGCCAGACGCTGAAGGAGATCGGCAAGCCCACGACAACCATGTGCACGGCCAGGCCCAAGAGCACGTCGTGGAGCTCGTAAGGGCCCCGGGCGTGAAGCGCCGAGAGTGGCAGTACGATGTAGCTCATTACCGATTCAACTGCCATCCCGTAGAACAGGCCGCACACCAGGGGGTGCTCGGCCATAAAGATAAGCCTCCGGCTAGCCGCGTAGTAAACGGCCGTTGCCGAGAATGCGATGAAGAAGTGCAGAAGAACGCCCAGCAGGTACATGCCGGGACCTCCCTGATGGGCCGTCTGCCGACCGACCAGGCCAGCCGCAATCCCCAAGGGAACGCGGTGTCCAAACAGGATCAAAGCCTGGGTGAGGTCTAAGGTCCCGCAAACCAGGCCGCCCACCGAGATGGCTAGGAGCGCGCCCTTTTTGCCGGTTCGTGCCACCCGAGAGTTTTCGATCGTTCGTGCGGAGGTCCCGATCATAGAGTCCTCTTTTCCACCTTCCGTCGCCGCCGAGTGGACTGGCATGATAGGCGACCGGGGAGAGGAAGTCCTGAAGCGGGCCTGAAACATTCTGAATTGTTTCTGAAATCGCGCCGGATCAGGAACGACGGGCAAACAGAAGGCTCGATACATGGAACGCCAAGCCACGACTATGCTTCGGATTGGCACCTGGTGCGTCGACGGAAAGTCCGGACAGATTTCGCGGAACAGGGAAACCGCCCGGCTGGAGGCGCGCACCATGCGCCTGCTGCTCTATCTCGCCGACCACGCGGGCGAGGTCGTGAGCATCGACGATCTGCTCAGCCATGTCTGGCCGGGGGTAGTCGTAACCGAGGATTCGGTCTACCAGGCGGTGGCGTCGTTGCGGCGCCTGCTCGGGGACAATCCGAAACAACCCGCCTATATCGCCACGCTGCCGCGACTCGGGTATCAAATGGTGGCCACGGTCAGCGCCTGGGAGGGTGAGCCGAGCGCGCACGCAGGCTCCTGGCCAAACCAGCGTCCTTTCTTCGGGCGATTCAAGCCCGGCTGGATCCTGGCTGGCAGTGCCGCGCTTTGCTTCGCGCTGCTGGCCGTCCTGGCGCATCGCCGAGTGGAAACGAACGGCCACTCGGCTTTGGCCAGCGGAGCCGCGCCGGCACAGAATTCGATTGCCGTGCTGCCTTTCCTTGACCTAACCGAAAAGATGAACCAGGGACCGTTCGCCGATGGTATAACCGAAGAATTGATTGACAAATTGAGTAAGATCCCCGAGCTGCGCGTACCACCCCCGACGTCCTCCTTCTACTTTAAGGGCAAGCGCGTGCCGGTTGCCGAGATGGCCAAGACGCTCGGCGTGGCCTATCTGCTGGACGGCAGCGTGCGAAGGTCGAGCGGGTGGGTGCGTGTCGACGCGCGACTGGTTCGCGCCGACAGCGGATACGTGGTGTGGTCGGAAACCTATGATCGACCGGTAGAAAACCTGTTGATGATCCAGGATGACATCTCGACCGAAGTGACGAAGGCGCTCAAAGCCTCGATCGCAGCGCCGCCTGGCCCCAAGGGACAGTGATCGCGAAGGGCTGTCCGGACCTCAATCAGGCGAGGTGGCCAAGCTGAAGGCGGGTTTGCAGGACGCGCAGGATGGTGTCCCGCGAGATCATGCCGACAATGTGCTGATCGGACACGACCGGCATCTGGTTGATGTCCTGAGTTTGCATGCGCTGCAGGACGCCGAGAGCCGGTTCTTCCGGTTGGGCCCAATGGATCCGCTCGGCCGGCAGCATCACCGCCTGCACGGCCGTGCTGGCCCATTCGTCGCGCGGAACGCTGCGGGCCGCAGCTAGGGTGATGAGCCCGACGGGCGCCCCGGCTCCCGTCACCACATGGCAGCGGCGCCCGGTGCGAAACACCTCCTGCATGTATTCCTCGATCGAAATGTCGCGCGGGACCGTGGGCACTTCGGTGCTCATCACGTCTTGCGCGCGGACTCCCGCAAGCATGTTTCGCACGGCCACCTGTGCGTAGCTCTCCTGCGCGGCCGAGAGCAGGAACCACCCGATGAACGCGAGCCAGATTCCCCCGATCCAGTTGCCGTTCAGGGCCTGCCAAATACCGACAGCGATCATCAGGTAGGCAAAAAACTTGCCCGCGTTGGAGGCAATGCGCGTGGCCCGGGTGAAATTGCCGGTCACGCCCCAGGCCAGCCCGCGAAGGATCCGGCCGCCGTCCAGCGGGAACCCCGGAACCAGATTGAAGAGGGCCAGAATCAGATTGATCTCCGCCAGCCAACCCGCGGCCGCATGAACCATTTCTCCCGCCGACGCGTAACGCCAAATCAGGCCGAAGCACCCCGCAAGAAACAGGCTCGACAGGGGCCCTGCAATCGCGACATTGAACTCCTGCTTGGCGTTCGAGGGGTCGCGGGCGATGCGCGAAAGGCCGCCAAAAACGAATAGCGTGATGGACTGAACGGGAATCTTGTAGTGTCGCGCGACGATGCTGTGGCTCAGCTCGTGAAAGATCACCGAGGCAAAGAACAGGAAGCTCGTGACGATGCCCAGAGTCCAGTGCTGCGCACGCGTCCAGCCGGGATGCTGCGAGGTGAACTGAATGGCCAGGGTCAGCGTAATCAGCAAGAAGATGATGAACCAGCTCGTGTGCAGGTAAATGGGGATTCCGAAAATGCGTCCGAGCGGAATGCCGGATTCGCGGGCGGGACCAACCGGTTCTGCCATCCGAGCTCCTTCCGCCGAGATTCTATCAAAGACCCGCGTCTTGTTTTCCACGATTGTGTGCCCCCGGCCACGCCCGCCGGCTCTCGAACGCCGCCAAATCCTTGCCCTTCAATCGACAATCGGGGCTGACGACGTGCAGTACGCAAGATCGCCCGAAGCGGGGTATCAAAACGCGCAGAGGCTCGGCGGCCCAGCTCGCCCAAGGAGGCACGATGAACCGAATTCTGGATGTTGCGGGGGTGGCGGGCGCCATCGCGTTTTCCATGGCCCTCGCGCTCGGACTCGAATGGCTGGGCTTGTGTGGATTGATGCGGCTCATGCCCGGCAAGAAGTAAGGATCAGAACGCATGGCGGGCCGGGAAAAAACCGGGAGCGGGCGCTCGACCAGGATCCTAAACGAGAAATTCCGGGGCAGCAAAGCGATCGGAGCAGGCGAATGCTGAACCTCCGGAGCAACGCCGGCAAAAACCCTTGCGGGTGGCTTCGCCCGGCCGAGGGGTGGAAGCCTGCCCTTTTTCAGGGCTCCGCGCAGTTGACTTGACAACGGCGAGCGGAGCCTCGCGGCGCCGTTCGAGGCCACCCTGCCGGCGGAAGGAAGCGAAACGTGCCAAGAAATCATGCCACGCGGCTATTTTTTAGCGCCTGATTTCGGTGTGTTATGATGGCCACCCACGAACGGGATTTACATCTTGTGGCACCTTCTGCGGCCCCTGCCCGGGTCGATGCGTTCGTTTCTCATCGTCTTCGCTCTGACTGCTCTTGGCGCCGCTGCCGGATCTTCTAGCGCGCGGGCGGCCCAGTCGGCTCCGGGGCTTCCCGCGCAGTGGGATGAAGCCCTCCAGATGCTCGCCGGTAAGGTCGCCAATGTGGCCGATCGCTCGAGGGCGGTCTCGCTGGTTGTAAAGAACCTCTCGTCGCTCAAGTCGAGCGAGGCGGCGGCGATCCGGCAAAGGTTCGAGACCGATTTGATCGAGCGAGGATTTCATCTGGGGAAAGACGGATCGGCGGAAACCCGGGTCACCCTGACGCTTTCCGAGAGCGCGCAAGCTTATCTTTGGGTCGCGGAATGGCCGTCAGGAGATACGCCGCAGGTCGAATTGATTTCCGCACCAAGAATCGAGGCGGTCTTTGACCATCGGGGCGGTGCTTCATTGACTTTGGGAGACCAATGGATCTGGCAGCAGGCCGCGAGATTCATCGATTTCGCCGTCGCTCGGACGGGCGGACCCGATGCGATGCTCATCGTCCTCGAACCGGACCGTCTGGCCTACTACGATTCCGCCGATTTGGTTTCCTGGCAGTTTTCCCGCAGCCTGCCGCTACCACAGTCGAACGCCTGGCTGCGCGAGGCCCGCGATCCGCGCGGTTTCCTCGATCTTTCGAAGGGCGCCGCGTTTCTGCCGGGCATCGCGTGCAGCCAAATTCTCGATGCGGACAGAGCGCGCTGCGACTTCGAGGACGAGAAGGTGGTCTTACCCGGGGGAGGCATCCGGGTGTCGGGGCACGAGGAGGACGAGACGACGCTGCTCGGGGAGCGGTGCGGAGACGATCCCGTCGCTCTTTCGACCAGCAACGGCGACTGGACGCAACCCGACTCGATCCAAGGATATTTGCGCGCCGGGCTCGCGGACGCGCACCCGAGCGGAGCGCCGATCGAGACCGAGGGCCCGGTGATTTCGCTGATCGCCGACGCCGAGCAAGGCAGCGCTCGCGCCGTTGTCCGCAATCTTAAGACAGGTAACTATGAAGCGCACTTGGTCACGGCGAACTGCGGCCATTAGCGGCGCGACCATCCTGCTCATAGCCGGAGCGGCGGCGCCCGGGGCACGAAGGCCGCGATATGGCGGAACCCTGGTGGTCGAAATCGGTGCAGCGGTGAACTCGACCGACGCGACTGTGCCGTCCGGAGACGCACAAGAGGCAAGCGCGAGAGAGCAGATCGATCGGTTGATTTTCGATCACCCGAGCGCGGAAGGCAGGGTTGCCAGTCCCGGCCCGTTTCGCATGGCGGAGTGGGAACCGGGAAAACGCGCCGTGCTCGCGGCAAACGAGCAGTACCCGGGCGGGCGGCCATTCGTCGACGCCATCGAAATCCAGATGGCGCGTACGGCCAAGGATCGGCTGATCGATCTGGAGCTCGGCCGCGCGGACGTAGCCGAAATTCCCGTCGCTGAGGCGCGCCGGGCTGCCGAACAAGGAGTGCGTGTCAGCCAATCGCAGCCGGACGAGCTGATCGCGCTGGTTTTCGTCGACGGGCGGCCCCCGGCTGCGAACCGCCGGATGCGCGAAGCGGTGGCGGATTCGATCGATCGCGACACCATCGTCAATTTCATCTTGCAAAAGGAAGGCGAACCGGCTGGCGGCCTTCTGCCCGGATGGTCGAGCGGAACCGCATTCCTGTTTCCGACCGCGCCCGATCCGGCCCGCGCCAAAGAACTATGGTCACAAATCCCGCATTCGCCCTCCCTGGCGTTGGGATATGATTCGGACGATCCGCTGGCGGAAGCCATTGCAGAACGAATTGCGGTAAACGCCCGGGACGCGGGAATCTCGATGACCGCGCAATCGACGCGTAACGCACAGACGGAGGGAAGGGTCGACGGGCGGATCGTGCGTCTGCCGATGACCTCCTCTGCGCCGCAGCCGGCCCTGGCGAGTTTTCTTGCCCTGCTTCACCGCATTGCGGGTCTTGACCCAGGCGGCGCTCTTCCCGATTCCGCCGTGCCCCAGCAGATCTACGAGCAAGAATCCGCCGTCGTTCATGGGCTTGCTGTTGTTCCGATTGCTTGGGTGCCGCATACCTTTGGGTTGGGCCCTCGCGTGCGCGACTGGACCGCGCCTGGCCCCGGCCAGGGCTGGCCGCTGGCGGACGTGTGGCTCGATGACACGGGCCCGGAGCCGCCAAAGGGAAGTTCGTGACCTTTCGCAGCAAGGTTTTCTGGATCTTCACCATCGCGCTGGTGCTTTCGGTGGCGCTGATTGCGACGGGGGTGACGATTGTCGCGGGGAAGGCGCTCGACGACAGCAACGCGCATTATACCGACGCGCTGGTCGCTCAATTCGAGCGTGAATTCGCGCGCCGCGGGCAGGACATCGCACGGCGTGTGCAGGGAATTGCGAACGCGGAGGGAACCGTGCGCATGGCCATCGATTTGGCGCGCCCTTCGGCGGACCCCTCCGTGTACGTCGATGATGCGCGCGGCGTGGCCCTCTCCTATCACCTGGACATCTTGGATTTCGTCGGCAACGACGGCACGATCATTTCCTCTGCCGAATACCGCGCGCGCTTCGGTTACAAAATGGAGTGGATCAGGAAGCTCGGCCAGGCGAAAGAAATCGACTGGGTGGCCCAGGGCCCCTTTCTGACCAGGATCGACACACAGGCTGGGCCGGTGGTCTCCCTGCTGGCCGTTTCGACCGTGCGCGTGGGAGATAAGAATCTCTATATCGTCGGCGGCGAGCGGCTGGGACGAGAATTTCTGGCCTCTCTGGTGCCTCCGGAGGGGATGCGCGCCCTTCTCTATCTGAATCTGGACCAAAACTTTCAACCGGCCGACCTGGTCGACGAATCAGGACCCATCGATCGAGCCGAGCGTTTCGCATCCTTCGTCCGCCAGGAGCGCAGCCACGCGGTCGAGCAGACATTCAAAATCGATTGGACGTCCGATCCGAAAACCGCGGAGGTTTTCCACACTCTGCCCCTGTTCGGACGGCAGAGCGAGTTGCTCGGCATCTTGCTGGTGGGAAGCTCGCAACGCGAAATCGTGATTCTCGAGCGGCGCATCGAAGTGCTCGCGCTCGCGGCGGTCATGGTGGGCATCGGCATCGCGCTCTTGCTGAGCTGGTGGGGCGCGGCCCGCGTCACCCGCCCGATTCAAAAATTGGCGGAGGGCGCGCGCGCGGTCAGCGAAGGCAACTGGAACACGCGGGTCGATGTGCGCGGGGGAGGCGAGGTGGGTCAGCTGGCTCGCGCATTCAATCAGATGACCGAGCAGCTGGTCGATCAACGCGAGCGCCTGGTGCAAGCCGAACGTGTCGCGGCGTGGCGCGAGGTGGCGCGCCGGCTCGCGCACGAGCTCAAGAACCCGCTGTTCCCGTTACAGACGACGGTTGAGAACCTGCGGCGGGCCAGGCAGCAGAATCCCGAGCAGTTCGACGAGGTATTCCGCGAATCGACGGGGATTTTGCTGTCGGAAATCGAAAATCTGAAGGTGATTGTTGCGCGGTTCAGCGATTTCGCAAAGATGCCGCAGCCGGAACTCGGCAGTGTGAACCTAAACGAAATCGTGCGCACCGTGGTGAAGCTGTTCGAGGCGCAGTTTGGCGCCGTGGGGCGGCCCCCGATCACGCCGGAACTGCATCTGGACGAAAATCTGCCGGTCATTCAAGCCGATCAGACTTTGCTGCACCGCGCCATCGAGAACCTGGTGCTCAACGCCATGGACGCCATGCCGGCCGGAGGCGTCCTCATGCTGCGCACGTCGCACCACAACGGAAGCGTCAAGCTCGAAGTCTCGGACACCGGCACGGGGCTCACGCCGGAGGAGTCCGGCCGCCTGTTCACGCCCTACCATACGACCAAGCAGCACGGAACCGGGCTGGGGTTGGCCATCGTGCAGTCGGTGGTCAGCGACCATGGCGGGCGGGTGTCGGTCGAGAGCGAAACGGGCGTCGGCACTTCGGTTCAAGTGGAGCTGCCCGCTCGACCGCCGCACCAGCCGCCCGCGGGACGAGACGGGGAGTAGCCGCGCGTGCCCGCCAAGGCCGACATTCTGGTCGTGGACGACGACCTGAACACGCTCGCCTCGCTTTCGCGCGCGTTTCGGCTGGCGGGACACGAGGCCACCGTTTGCGACAATGCCGCCCGCGCCTTGGATCTGGCCAAGTCCCAGCGCTTCGATCTGATCCTGTCCGACGTGGTGATGCCGGGGCGGGACGGCATCGCCCTGCTCGAGGATTTCAAGAAGGCCGGCATCGGCTCGCCCATCGTCATGATCTCGGGTCAGGCGACGATTGAAGTGGCCGTGCGCGCGACGCGGCTCGGTGCCATCGATTTTCTCGAAAAGCCGATCTCCGTCGACAAATTGCTGCTGACCGTCGAAAACGCGCTGCGTCTCGCCCGGCTAGAGGAAGAAAATCGCGATTTGAAACGTCGGCTCGGACGCCACCAGATGGTGTGGACGAGTGCGGCCATGCTCGAAGTGATGTCGCAAGTCGAGCGCGTGGCATCGAGCGAAACGCGCATCTGCATTCGCGGGGAAACCGGCACGGGCAAGGAGGTGGTTGCGCGTGCGCTGCACGAAAAAAGCGCGCGCCGGAGCGGGCCCTTCGTTTCGCTGAATTGCGCGGCTGTTCCCGCCGAGCTGATCGAATCGGAACTGTTCGGGCACGAAAAGGGATCCTTCACCGGGGCGGCCGCGCGGCACGCCGGGAAATTCGAGCAGGCGCACCGGGGCACCCTCTTCCTGGATGAAATTGGGGACATGCCGCTCGCCATGCAAGCGAAGCTCCTGCGCGTGCTGGAGGAAGGCGAAATCGAACGAGTCGGCGGCGACAGGCCCATCCCGGTTGACGCCCGCGTGATCGTGGCCACGCACCGCAATCTCGAAGAACAAGTGCAGCAGGGAGTATTTCGCGAGGACCTCTACCACCGTATTTTTGTTTTTCCGATCCTGCTGCCGCCGTTGCGCGAGCGCCGCGAGGATATTCCCGTGCTGGCCGAATATTTCTCCCAGCAACTCGCCGAGCAAAACGGATGGAAACCGAAGGCCTTCTCCTCCGAAGCGCGCCAAGCTCTCGAAGCATATGCCTGGCCGGGAAACGTGCGCGAGCTGCGCAATGTGATCGAACGGATCTTGCTGCTTAGCTCGGGAGACCTTGTCGACACAGCGGACGTTCAGCGCGCCCTACCCCCATCGCTGGGGCTCGCCTCGGCCGGAGCGAACCGGTCATGGGCGCTCGTCGAGAGCGGAACGATGACCAGTCGCATCGAGGCATTCGAGCGCGAGACGCTAGTCCGAGAGCTCAAGCGCAATCACCATCACGTGACGAACACCGCGAAGGTTCTCGGCATGGAGCGCAGCCACCTGTACAAGAAATGCAAGGAACTGGGCATCGATCTCCAGGCCATGCGGCAGACAGGGTGAATTTCCCGATGGCGGGATTTCGGCCGGAGGGCATTCCCTAGGCAGTGGCGGGTTTGAGCCGCTCGGCCGCCCGGGCGAGCAACCACAGGCCGAGACTCGCTCCACCCAGGATCCACAACACGCGCCTGTCCAGCGTAACGGCGAAGGCGAGCATGGTGATGAAAAATCCCCACAGGTGAGCTTCGCCCCGGAAGGCCTGGCCCCACAGAGCCTTCGCTCCGCTGGCCGGAATCCGCGCACGCAGGGAAGGCCATAACCTCGGCACGCGACGGCAAAACTCGCGGAAAACCTCCCCCTGTTGCGCGGCGAGCTCGGCTTCCTCGCGTCCGATCAACCGCAGAATGCGAATAGCCGCGCCCAGAGCAAGAACCACGAATCCCGAGCGGCTGGCCAGCAGGCCGAGGCCAATCGACATCAAGAACGTGCCGAGATAGAGAGGATTGCGCACGTGCCGATAAGGCCCGTCGGCGACCAGCGCTTCGGCGTGCAGTGTGGGATCGTGGACCACGGAGGAGCGGAGGTAGGCGGCCGCCCAGGTTCTGATCGCCGCAGCCAACGCAACCAGCAACGCTCCGAGAGCCAGCACGACACGGAGGAGCAGAACGCCGTGCTCGCTTCGGCCAACCACCGCCCAGACGACGTTGCGGTGATCGACCGAGTAAAGCTGAAAGGCAATCCAGAAATGAATCAGATTCAGAAGCGAGCGATGACGGAATTCGAATGCCCTGGCTTTCAACGCGCGCTCCCCTCCCGAAGAGCGGGGTTCCCATGTTAGCGCGAGTTGTTTCCGATCTCGGGAGAAGAAAATTACGGCGACCGTCGACGGGAAGGGAGCGCCTGGCGCCGAGTTTCGTTGGCTACGTTCCGCACGGCATCGACGATCGCCCCGGGCTGCTCGAAGGGGATCAGATGATGGCTCTTGAGCAGGACGATTTGCCGGCTGCGCGTCGAGAGATGAGCGATGCGCGGTTGCAGTTCGCCGACCCAGGCGGCGAAGAAGTCGTCGGCATCCTGCTTGGGGACGCCCGGAACTTCCCCGCCCGCGCCGGCGGTCAGCACGATGACCGGCTTATCGCCCAGGGTGCCCGCACCGCGAGCCTCTTCCGCGCTGTCGTCGAACGACGCCTCTTCGGAAAGGATCGCCTCCGAGTACTTGCGGTCGAGCTCAAGGTAAATCAATTCCTCGCGCAAATCCGGGGGTACGGGCTGCCCGCCGAGTGTTCGCGAGAGGCCCATGCGCGCAATGCCGAGGTCAATCAGCAGGCCCATGACCGAGCTCATACGCCGGAGCTCGCGCAAATCCTTCGCGTTGGCCTCGAGCATGGCGCGGCTCATCATCGTTTCCTGATCCTCTTGGGAGGAATCGACGAACACAAACCCAGCCGCTTCGCCGGGATAGAGCTGATTGAACAGCCGGATATTGAAGCCGCCGAACGAGTGCCCGACCAGAATGTACGGTGGAGTGATCTGCGCATGCCTTAGGAGAGTATGCAGTTCGAGAGCGATTTCGCGGCTGGTGCGGGGCAGGGGACCGGCCTCGCTCCATCCATAACCGGCGCGGTCGTAGGAGCATACGCGGGCGAACTTGGCGATCTCCGGTTGCACGAATTGCCAGCCAATCGCCGGAATGCCCAGCCCGCTCTCGAGAATGACGGTTGGCTTGCCGCTGCCCCTGCAGTCGAGATTCAGTGTGAAACCGCCTACATCGATCGAGCGACCGACCTGCGGGAACCGCTGCCGATCGCGGCGCTCCGACGCGGCCTCGTAGACGGCACCTGCGACGCAGAGGAGAACGAGCAGGGCGATGAAAAACCAGAAGATGCGCACGACCCATTGCTGGCGGGACCTTCCGCGCTCGATCTCGACTTCAAGTGCTGTGCTCATCCGCCCGGCCGAGCTTCCTCTACGCGTCTAGGCGCGGATTTCACAACCGCCCGGTCTTGATGACCGCTGCCTCACTCGATAGGAATGAAGTCGCGGATTTGCGGGGGCGAAATCCCGACTCTGCTTGCCATTTGGCTCTTTGTTCGGCGCCGTCGGGTTCTAAGCTAACCGCAATTACAGTGTGACACAACCGCCCCGCTCCGGGTCACGGACACTCCCTCCTGATCCCCATTAGGCAACGCAGAGAGGAGGACCATCGCCGAGGGAAAAGTGATTCGGAATAACCGGCTTGCCGGCTGTTTCCGTTGCCACCGACGGGCGCGCGGCAGCGAAGCGAAAGCGTGCGCTTGTTACGCTGGCCCGGATGGCGGGCCGGTTCGCTCCCCTGGACGATGCGCTGCGAAGCGCAGCAACAGGCCGTGAGTGGGGAGATAGACGACGACTGCCATAAAGATGACGCTCAAGATGACATGCACTGGCGCGGGGCCCAACGAGCGATGCCAAAAAGGGTCGCGAAATGCGTAATTGATATTCATGGCCGGATTGGTGAAGCGTGCCGCGCTGAATGCACAGAGCGCAATCCCGCATTGCAGGACCCAAGCGCGACGGTCGTAGCCGATCCGCCAGACGACCCACAGCAACAGCACCGGCAACAGCACGTGAAATAGAGAGAGAGCCCGAATCCACCAGGCGACCTGCGCATCGAGAAGGTATTCCGTACCGCCGATCAGCGATCGCTTCACGCTGACCGTCCAGGCCGCATCGACGGTCCAGACCAGATCGACGATCAGTGCCGAGACCGCTTGGCTCGATAGCAGCAGCCGATTGCGCGTCCACAACCCGACGCAGGTTAGTAAGACGGCCAGGTCGCACAGGTGCAGAAAATTTCCGGGACCCCAAGCGTGCCAATACACGGGAACCCACACCGCGATCCAAGCGAGTCCGCCCCACCTAAGCGCGCGGGGAAATTGTGCCGGCGCGGAGGTTTTCCCTGCGGTCGAAGCCAGCATGGAATCAGACAAAACGCGGCCATCCTACCAGAGCGGGTGAGGAATCCCCAACGCGGGAGGCAAGCCGCAAGCGGAGCCGGCATTGGCCCCCTTTCGACGCGCTGGACGGCTTGGACGAACGGGCTTAGGCTATGCGCATGGACGAAAACCGCTTCTACGACGAAAAAGAAGAGACAAAACAGATGCAGCTCGCCTGCCCGCACTGCCGCCAGGAGAATTCCTATCCGGTGCGCTGGATGGTGCGCACGAAGAAGGCGCAGATTCCCGGCGGGGCAAACGATAAGGACCGCGAGAACTTCAAGAAAGCGCGTTCGTACATGGTGCGTGTCGACAACCTGCTGGCCTGCCGCAATCTGAAGTGCAGAAAGCGGTTCGAGTTGACCGGCCAAAGTGTGTTTCTGATTTAACGAACCGGCGGAACTGTTTTGTGAATTGCCTC
The DNA here is from genome assembly GCA_035622135.1 of Candidatus Cybelea sp. Classification (GTDB taxonomy): domain Bacteria; phylum Acidobacteriota; class Terriglobia; order Acidiferrales; family UBA7541; genus Palsa-295. The sequence goes on from DASPVZ010000021.1 coordinate 220,437, forward strand.
CGGAGCGTTCAGCGAGGGCAACGGCGAAGGGTTGTCAACCACGGTAGGTGGGTTTATGCTTAACCCTCCATGGACATCCTGAGGCAGCGAGGTGCGCATCTTTAATGCGTAACGGGGGGACCACCATGAAAACTCGCAAGGTTATCTCAGCGGCCAGCTCGATTCTTTCCTTGGCTTTGGCGCCCGCACTCCTCGCTCAGGAACCGGCTGGCCCTTCGACGCCGACCCGGCCTCCAGCCGTTCAAAGTCAGCCGCAAGCGTCCGACAAGTCGCCCTCCAATTCCTCCCAACCGCCCGCAGCGAGCGCGGTGGCGTCTTCGCCGACCAATGCAAAGCCCGAGGCGACGGTCGCCCTACCCGCAGGGACGCACATTCCCCTGGTGCTGCATAACGCGGTCTCGACGCGCAGCTCCCAAGTGGGCGATCCGGTGTACTTCGAGACCTCCTTTCCCGTCTTGCTGGACGGACGGATCATTGTGCCTGCCGGATCCTGGGTGAGTGGCCAGGTCACTGAGCTCAAGCGCGCCGGACGCGTGAAAGGGCGCGCCGAATTGATGGTTCGACTGACGACCATGATTCTCCCAAATGCCTATGTGGTCAGTCTGACCGCTTCCCCGAGCAATGCAGGCACGGGCGGGCATGAAACTACCGACCGCGAAGGGCGGGTCATTGGCGATAGCGACAAAGCCTCGGATGCAGGCACGGTGATGAAAACGACGACGGCCGGGGCAGGCATTGGCGCTCTGGCTTCGCGCAGTGCGGCAGGAGCGGGCATTGGGGCCGGCATCGGCGCCGCCACGGGACTTGCTGCCGTGCTAATGACGCGCGGTCCCGATGCCGAGCTTCCTCGGGGCACGACACTCGACGCTGTGCTGGACCACACCATCCTGCTCGACGCCGACAAGGTGCAGTTCACAAGTCCGGGACAGCCTTCGGCGCTTCCCGGCCCTCCCAATCGCGCGCCGCAGAGGATGGCCGTTCCGTTCTAACGCCGCGCGAGGAAGCCAGATCAGACTGGCCGGTTCAGAGCATGTGCGGCGCGGTCCGATCGATGAAACGCAGTGGTGAGAATGCGCTCTGATCGATGCCGGTTTTCTCGCCGCTGATCCAACGAGCGACCAGCTTCCCGGTAATCGGTGCGAGCAGAATTCCGTTCCGATAATGCCCGGTCGCGACAAACAGCCCTTCGATGTCCGTTTGGCCGAGTATCGGCAGGTTGTCGGGCGTGCCCGGGCGCAAGCCCGCCCAAGTTTCGACAATCTCTGCGCCAGCCAGCGCGGGAGCCAACTCGAGGGCCGCGCGGATAATCTTCGCCAACCCCTCCGGGGTGACGACCTTCTCGAACCCGGCCTTTTCGAGGGTGCTTCCGGCCAGCATGCGGCCGTCGGATCGCGGAACCAGGTAGCCGTTCGCGGACCGCAGGACGCGCCGGAGCTTCAGGCCGGGGCTCGCGGGCCGAAGCGCGATCATCTGACCGCGCACAGGATGGGTCGGCGCGCGGTGCGCGATCTCGTCATCGTGGCAGGCGGAAAAGCACCCGGCCGTGATGACCACGCCGTGCGAGGAAACCTCTTCGCCGCCAGCGGCCACTCCGACGCAGCGCCGGCCTTTCAGGCGGAGCCTGTTCACCGGGCAATGCGAGCGAATCTCGACCCCGCGCGCCTGAGCGGCCGTCACCGCGGCGTCCACCAGCAGCCGAGGATCGACGGTCGCCTCGTCAGGGAGCCAGGCCGCCGCGCTCGCATGGGGACCAAGCCAAGGCTCCATTTCGCGCGCCGACGGGAGGGGAATCGTCTTCGCGGAAAGACCGAGTTGGATGTGTTCTCGAACGAATCGGTCTCGCTCCGATTCCCCGGCCGCGCCGAAGAAAACTTCGAGCGTGCCTTCGCGCGCGAAGCCGGTCGTCTTCCGCGAGGCCTGCTCAATCGCACCCACAAACTCGGGATACAGCTCGAGGCTTCGTTTCATCAAGGGCACGAGCGCCGCCGAATCGGGATCATCCGTGCCGGGTGCAAGCATTCCGGCCGCGGCCCAGGACGCCTCACGCCCACACTCTTGCCGGTCGAGCACGAGGACATGGAGTCTTCGCTCCGCGAGTTCGAAGGCAGCCGATATCCCGATGATTCCGCCGCCGACCAGGGTCACATCGTAGGTTTTCATGGGGCGCACCGCGAAGGTGGGGTCAGAAGGTGTTGACGAGTTCGATCGAGAGCTTGCGCGCTTTATCCGACAACTTCTGCGCCCGCTCCCAATCGCCGTTTTTACTCGCCTCTCGCGATTGGGCGAGGAAGCTCCGAACGTTCTCCAACAGGTCCTTTTGCGTCGGGTTCAATCTCCTTCCGCTGGCGTGCTCAAGATTCTGCTCGGCGACCTTCACGTCATCATTCATTTCCCGCTCGTAATTCTGCTGTTCGGCCTGCGAGAGTTGCGGCACGATCTGCGGGGCCGGGGCGGGGGCGGCTGCCTCGACCGGATGTTCCGGCGCGGGCTGGCCGGTCGTCGGCTTGGGCGGCGCCGGCGTCATCGTGGCTTCCGGCAACGAGGCGGCGGGCGGTTGTTGGCCGCCGGGGGGGAGCGAGGGAGGCGCGACGGCGGCAGGTTGTGGCGGCAACGCATCGGTATCGGGCGCGATGGTCATGGGCCGTTCCGCGTCCGGCTGAACGGGCGCAGTTACGGGTACAGTGGCCTCGATCGGGTGGTGCGAAAGGCACCCGCCACAAAGGAGCGAAAGGAGCGCGACTGATGTTAGGAGAAGCGCGCGTAGCTCGGTCGTTCGGCTGGGCATGGTCTTGCCTACGTTGGTTCTTTGGCCAGCGGGCGCGGGTAATCGGCCGCCTTCGCCGCGGATACCTCGACCAGCCGGGCCAGGGGTAATTCGATGCGGAAGCTCGTTCCGCGGCCGACCTGCGAATCAAATTCTATCCGACCGTTGTGCAACTGTACAAAGCGAAATGTGTTGGCCAGGCCGATTCCCGTCCCTCCCGGGCGGGTGGTAAAAAACAGCTGAAAGATCTTGCTTTGCACTTCGGGCGGAATACCCTTGCCGGAGTCCGCCACGGAGATAGCCGCGAACTCTCCATCCCGGCGCAGGCCGACGGCGATATAGCCGCCCGCCGGCGTGAAATCGCAGGCGTTCAAAACCAGATTCAGAACGGCTTGGTGAATCAGTTGCCGGTCGACGAGCACGGGGGACGCTTCGGATGGGAAATTGGTGCGCAGGGCGAGCCCCGCTTTTGAAATCGCCGGCCGCGCGGCGTCCAGGACTTCGTCGAGCAGCATGCGCAGATCGGTCTCTTCCAGGCGAAGTTCAACCGGTTTCGTGAAGCTCAGGAACGTTTTGACCGCGCAATCGAGCCGGTCAATCTCACTGTCGAGCATCCGGACCGCTTGCTGCGGTTCGGGATCGGTGGGCATATTTTCCTTCAACACTTCGAGCCACAGACGCATCGAATTGAGCGGGTTTTTGACTTCGTGCGCCACGCCCGCGGTGACCCGGCCGAGCGCGGCAAGCCGCTCGGACACCTGCAACTGATTTCCAATGCGCTCAAGCGATTCGAGATCTCGCAGCGTGACCAGCGTTCCCATGCGCGTGCCGTGTTCCACAATCGCCTGCGCGCTGACTCCGATCCGCAAGGTCCCATTGGGGGTGTGCAACAGCGCTTCTCTGCCGTCCACGGGCTCGATTTCTTCGCCGGCAATGCTCAGCGCTTCTCGAAGGGAATGCTGCGGGAGAAAGATCTCGCTGACGCTCTTCCCGCGAACTCGGTCGGGAGATTCCCCCAAAAAGTTCTGAACCGACGGGCTAACCAGCACCGCCCTCCCTTGGGCGTTAAAAAGCAGCAACCCGTCTTCCAGGCCGCTCATAACCTGATCGAGGTTTTCCCTGAGCGTACTGAAGATTTCGCGGACATCGCGCAGTTGCTTGCCGATTCCCGCGATCTTCGTGCTCACCGCGCCCAGTTCGTCGGCTTGATTGCTGAGGGCGGGCTCGGTATCGAACTGCCCGGCGGAAATGCGATCCAGCTGACGGGATATGCGCTCGATGGGAGCCAGGGAGAAGCGGCTGACCACGAAGGCCAGCAGTGTCGAAAGCAGGATGAAGCCGAGCGCCCAGTAGGCCGCGGAAATCAAGCTGGGCGAAATCTCGTCGCGAATCAGCGCGGAGGACAGCCCGATGCGCACCGAGCCATATGGATTCTGCCCCAGGTCGAAGGGCACGGAATCCTCGTAGGTCTGCTCCGGGCCAAACAATTCGCGCAGCTCCTGAAAGAAACCTGCGCTCGAAAGGGAGTTGATGCTCGGGCGCGGGGCGATCTTCTGGCCGCGCATGGAGGCGTGGCTCGAAGAAATCACCACTCCATCGTCGTCGCTGATGGTGATCTCGACGATGCTGGGATTGAATCCGATATCCGATTCGATCAGTGAATTGAGCGTGCTGCTGTTGTCGAAGGCCTGTTGAAGGTACGCGCGCAAATCGCCGGGATTCTTGGGAGTCGGCTCGCCGCGCTCGTTCGCTTCGCTGACTGCGCTGATACAGGCGCCGAGGACCTGGCGGGCGACGAAATCCGCTTCGCGCGAGGCTTGCCGGAGCGTCTGCTTGGTCAGGCGCGCCAGATACAACCCCGACACCACGGCAACCACCGCGAACACCAGCAGGGATGTCGCGAGCGTGAACCTAGTTTTCAGGCTGAGACGCATGCTGACGCTCTGCCTCGTACTCTTTCAGCTTGTTGTGCAGCGTCTTTAGACTGATTCCGAGCAACTCCGCGGCCCGCGTCTTGTTCTGGCTGGTTGCCGACAAGGTCTGCAGGATCAGCTCGCGTTCGGCATCTTCCACCGTCGTGCCGAGGGGGAAGCGTATCCTGCTCAGTCCGCCGGCCAGGGCCGGTGCGTGCCCGAAATCGCCGGGCAGGTGCGTTCGCGTGATCAGGCCGCGGTCCGAGGCGATCGCCGCGCGCTCCAGCACGTTGCGCAGCTCGCGCACGTTCCCCGGCCAGGGATAGGAACGGAAAAGCTCCATGGCGTCAGCGCCCACGCTGTTCACCTGTTTTCCGTGCTTTTCGGAGATTTCCGTTAGCAGGTGATCGATCAGCAGCGGCAAATCCTCCTTGTGTTCGCGCAGCGGCGGAAGGTGAATGTGAAACACATTCAGCCGGAAATACAAGTCCTGTCGCAGGTGCCCGTCGGAGACGGCCTGCTCGGGATTCTTGTTGGTGGCCGCCAGCACGCGGACGTCCACCGGGGTCTCGACCTTGCTGCCGAGCCGGCGTATCTTGTGGTCTTCGAGGACGCGCAACAGCTTGGCTTGCGTTGGAGCGGGCATTTCGCCGATTTCGTCAAGCAGGAGTGTGCCGCCGTCGGCCAGTTCGAAGCAGCCGATCCTCCGTTCTGCCGCTCCGGTGAACGCGCCACGTTCGTGTCCGAAAATCTCGCTTTCCATGAGCGATTCAGGAATGGCCGAGCAATTGATCGCCACGAACGGGCGATCGGCGCGGGGGGAAAGCAGGTGGATTGAGCGCGCCACCATTTCTTTTCCCGATCCCGTCTCGCCCGTAATCAAAACGGACGCCGTCGAGGGCGCCGCCATCTCGACCTGGCGCATCACGTCCTGCATGCCTGGCGAGGCGCCCACCAGCACGCCCAGTTTTCCGGCTTCCCGTAATTGCCGCGTCAGCGCCGCCACCGCGCGCTGATCGCGGGCACGCCCGAGCGCGCGGTCGAGCAAGGCCCGAAGCACCGGCGGCTTGAGAGGTTTTTCGATATACCAGAAGGCGCCCGCCTCAATCGCTTGGACCACGCGCTCGTCGCTGCCGCGGCCCGTAATAATGATCACCGGAATCCTCTGAATCTCCTCGCCCAGGTGGCGGAGCAGGTCGAGGCCGTTCATGCCGGGCAGCTCAACGTCGGCAAGAATGACATTCGGATGGAATTCCGCGAACTTGGCGAGCGCCTCTTCGCCAGTCCCGACACCCAGGACCTGGCAGTTCCACTTCTGCAGGAGCGCCTCGTAGCCTTTGCGCGCGTTCTCCTCGTCTTCGACGATCAGTATGCGCTGGAGATTTTTCTCGTTTGCAGTCATCGAAGAGCAAATCTATCAGCACTCGCCCGCAAATTCCACCGCCCTCGGCCATCAGGGCCGGAGGCGAGGGTTCGCGAAATTAACTCGGGTTGTGCCAAGCTGGCCTGTCTCGAGTAGAATGGAAGCCATAGAGATGGGTTCGCCCTTCACAATTCTTCCGCACGATCCTCGACCGATTCCCTTCATCCCCGGGCACAGGCGCCCGCCGTGGCTCAAGGTGCGCTTTTTGGGCGGCCAGAACTACCAGCAGCTGAAGCGCATCATGCGCACGCTCGACCTGCATACGGTGTGCGAAAGCGCGCGATGTCCAAACATGGGCGAGTGCTGGGAGCACCGCACGGCGACATTCATGATCTTGGGCAACATCTGCACCCGCGCGTGCGGATTCTGCGCCGTGCCAAGCGGCAAGCCGCTCGGCCCGCCCGAACAGGACGAGCCGGAACGGGTTGCGGAAGCGGCCGAGAGCATGGGCTTGCGTTATGCCGTGGTCACCTCGGTGAATCGCGACGACCAGCCGGACGGCGGAGCTCGCCTTTTCGCGCGCACCATCGAAGCAATTCGTCGCAGGCTGCCGGGATGCAAGGTTGAGGTGCTGATACCGGATTTTCGCGGCGACTGGGCTGCGCTCGAGACCGTGATGACCGCGCGACCGGATGTGCTGAATCACAACGTGGAGACCGTGCCGCGCCTCTACCGGCGGGTGCGCAAGGGCGCCCTGTATGAGCGTTCACTCGAGCTGCTGCGCCGCTCGCGCTCGATGGCGCCCGAGGTGCCCACCAAGACGGGCATGATGCTGGGTCTCGGCGAGAGGCGCGCTGAAGTTTTGCAGGCAATGGAGGAAATCGTCGGGCAAGGAACGCACATTTTGACGCTCGGACAATACCTGCAGCCGACGCCCGAGCACCTGCCCGTAGACCGCTTCGTCCATCCCGATGAGTTCGCGGAACTGAAGCGTCTCGGTGAACAGATGGGATTCCGGCACGTCGAAGCCGGCCCGCTGGTGCGCTCCTCCTACCACGCCTTCGAGCAAGAGGAAGCCGCCGCCCACTGCTGATTCCTCTTCCGCGTTCCCATCACGGACTCCGCCCCATACCTCTGGTCGCCATCACCGTTTTTCCGTAGAAAGAAAGCGACAGCACAGTCAAGGCCAACAGAGACGGGGAGTCAGAGGCGAAGGCGCGGCGGAGTCAGTTTTTCGAGACTTCGGGGTCGAGGGCGAAGACGGCATGAAACCGGCGCTTCTCATCCTGATCGTGCACGAGCACGACCGGGGAAAGGCGCAGCGACCGCCTGCAGCCGCGGCAGATCGTCATTTCCCCGTGCAGGTCCTGCACGAACCCATCCGTGAAGTGATACTCAGAAAGCGGTCGGCGGGCATTCTTGACGCCCTTCGTTCCACAATGCGGACAAGTGTATTCGACCGGGTCCTCCATCGGGTCGCGGTGAAGAGCGGCCCAGCCGGTATAGCGGACCCCTAAGGTTTCAGCAGAGCTACGGCTCATATAAGTACCTCATTCTACGTACAATCAAGCGCTACCAACTGCTTAGACGCGCGAGCGCGCCTTCCCGATGCATCGATCCCCCCAAATCGCTGACAACGGTCACGCTAAACCTCGCTTGGTCCTATGTACGGGGGGATCAGGCACTTGCGGGTGAGGGCCTCGGCGGGGAACCGGGTGCCGAGTGCGGTGTCTATCCCAGTAGAGATCGCGGCCTCTAGCAGTTGGCAATTCCGAACTCAGGCGGCCCCTTCCTAGGGCTCGAGCATCGCTCCGGCCTTCTGACGGGGTGTTCGGCAAGGTAGGGAATTCCGAAATCTTGCTCGGAAACTCAAGCGGGAGGGGTGTCGATGAACGATCTCGGAAACCTCGGCCAATGCATGATGGACAGCGATTCGGATGCGCGGAGGCGAGCACGGCGACTGCGCCAAAGAGCGATTCTGATCTCGATTGGTCTGGAGGCCATTTGCTTGGCCGCGATGTTGATGTGGCCGCTCGCCACCATCGGCGTTCTCCCCGGGTATAGCGTGATGCCCCTGCAGCCTTATCGTGGTGGAGGAGGACGAATCGCGAACCAGCCGCGACATCGGTCGAACATAAATCATCGTTTTCCGCTATTCACGGGCATCGTTTTCGAGCGGCCTCGCAGCTCAAATTCCGTACCCTCGAACGAGGAGAAGGCCGCCCCGGAAATCGGAATTGATCCGGGCTCCGGATCAGGGCCGGGTCCGGCGGGTCCCCTCATCCCCGGCGGATTCGAGCATCCCCCGCGAATCGAGCCTCCCCGCCAGCCTGCGGTCCGCATGACGCCGCGCAGGATGGTCAGCGAAGGCGTGATGGCGGGTGCGCTCGTTCGTCGCCTAGACCCTGCGTACCCGGAGGCCGCGCGCGCCATGCATCTTTCCGGCATCGTGCGCTTGCGCGCGATCATCTCGACCGATGGCACGATCGAGCACCTCGAACTGCTGAGCGGCAACCCAATACTTGCGCGAGCCGCCGAGCAAGCCGTGCTTCAATGGCGCTACCGCCCGACGCTGCTCAGCGGCGTGCCGGTCGAAGTTGAAACCTACATCACCGTGAACTTCGTGCTGGGGCCCTAAGCAGTGGGCGACGGACAGCGCCGGGAATCACGCTTACTGCGCGGGAGCGGATTTCGCGGCCAGGGACTTTCGCAGCTCCTCGCCGGAGCCGCTCAACAGATTGCGCAGCACGGCAACTTCCGACAGAATCGCGGTGCATAAGGCGGGTCGAGCGTCCGGAGCAAACAGCGGCGAATGATTCGACGGCAGCGGAACCCCACTCGCCTTGGCCTCGGCATACTTCCCGGGATCGGCGCCACCCAACGAATAGAAGAAGGAGGGAATACCGGCCTCGACGAAATAGGAGTAATCCTCAGAAGCCATAATCGGTTCGGTGCCCTTAACGTTCCCCTGACCCACGGCGGCAGCCAGTACGGGCGTGAGCCGCCCGGCTAGAGTCGGGTCATCGTACAGCGCGTCGGTCGACTCGTAACGTTCGATCGACGGGGGACGTTCGACGCCTGCCGCCTGGGCCTCAGCATTCACGATTCGCGAAATCGAGGCGAGCACTCGGCTGCGCGTTTCCGGGTCGTAGGTGCGCACGGTTAGCCCAAGTTCCGCCTCGTCGGGAATGATGTTGTTCTTGGTGCCCGCGCGAAGGTAGCCGACCGTAACTACCGCCGCGTCCCCGGGGGTCACCTCCCGGGAAACGATCGTCTGCAGCGCAAGGACGGTGCGCGCGGCGATGACCACCGGATCAATCGACATCTCCGGGGCCGCGCCGTGCGCGCCTTTGCCGTAAATCGTCACGCGAATCGAATCCGCGCTGGCCGCCCGATAACCGGCGCCGACGCCAACTTCCCCCGCCGGCAGGCCGTTGCTTACATGCAACGCGACGCCAGCATCCGGCCGGGGAAAGCGCGTCAGAAAGCCGTCGGCCAGCATCGCTTTCGCGCCCGTAATCGTTTCCTCGGCGGGTTGCCCGATCAGCACGAGGGTTCCGTGCCAGGTGAGCTTCGAATGCGCCAGGATGGCGGCGGTGCCATAGAGCGCGGCCATGTGCAGATCGTGTCCGCAGGCGTGCATCACCGGCACGTCGTGTCCGGAGGGGTCCTTCGCATACACTTTGCTGGCGTAGGGAAGGCTGGTTTTTTCTTCGACCGGAAGCGCATCGAGTTCGGTGCGCAGCATGATCGTTGGTCCCGCGCCGTTGTGCATCACGGCGACGACGCCATTGCCGCCGACGTGTTCGGTCACCTCGTAGCCAAGTTCGCGCAGCCGGCTCGCCATTTTGGCGGCTGTTTGCGTCTCCTCAGTCGAGAGTTCCGGGTGTTCGTGAATGTCGAGGTACAGCGCGTACGCCGATGGAAAGACGCCTTCAACTTCGGCCAAAGAGGCGCCGCTCGGCGTCTGCGCCCCTGCCTGGGGAGCCAGGAGGGAAACCGCGGCGAACAAGAAAACCGATGGGGCCGTCCTCAACGCGCAGGTATTTCCCATAAGGCGCGCATGATATACGCAGCAGGCGGCGTCCGCAACGCCATCCCGCCGCGGCTCGTCTCCCCGATGTTTCTGGGCGGCGCCCTCGATCTAGGATCTGCCGCTGGCCTTGGCCGCTCTGCCGCGCAAGACGGATACGAGCTCGCGGGCTGCCGTCGAAAGCGGGCGATCGTGCCGGTAGACGAGATACAGACGGCGGGCAACGCGCATCTGCTTGAGGCGCAGCTCGATCAGATCGCCGCGTGCAATTTCCCGTTCGGCACACATGCGCGGAATAATCGCAATGCCCTTCTCCATCTGGACCACGCGCTTGATGCTCTCGATCGTGGGCAGCTCGATGTGCATGTTCAGGGGGACATGGTGTTTGGCAAACATTTGAATGACGCGCTGGCGATAAGGCGACTCGACGATGTGGGCGACGAAGGTTTCGCTGGCCAATTCCGCGATGTCGACCTCCTCGACCGTCGCTCGGCGGCTGCCCGTTTGTTTTCCCCCCGCTCCGGCCTGGCGAGCCAGGGGGTGGCCCGGCCACACGATGAGCACGAGTGAATCGCGAAAAAACTCCGTCGCGGACAGCTGGCGTTCTTCGGGAAGGTAGGAAATCACCCCCAAATCGAGGTGGTGGTTCAGAACCTCGCGGGGCACGTCGCGCGAAAACACGCGATGGACACGTAGGCGCACGCCGGGATGCAGCTTGCGGTAGCGGTCGAGCACGGGAAGCAGGGCGTGAATCGAGCTTTCGTTCACTCCGATCTCGACCTGGCCGCGCTCGAGCTCGTTCAATTCCTGGATGCTTTTGCGGATCTCCTCGCGCATGTTGAGCATGCGGTCGGCATATTCAAGCAGCAGGACGCCGGCATCGGTCAATGTGCGCGCGCCCGAGCCGCGAACAAATAGGGGCTGGCCGACCCAGCCCTCGAGCTTGCGGATCGAAATGCTCACCGCTGGCTGGGTTCGATAGAGCCTTTGGGCGGCGCGGGAGAAGCTCTGTTCTCGGGCCACGGTCTGGAAGACCTGTAGGGCGGCAAGATCCAACGGCGCAGGCTCCACGCCAAAGCGAGTCGCTTGGCGGGGCGATTATATAAGAAAGATTTATTGGACGTGCAACAATTATAAATTGGACTTCCGCCCACGCCCGCGATTCACTGCTTAGGGGGGAAGGGGTGTCTTGTCCGGGCCTGCTGCCTGGGCTCTCGCGCGCTCGACCGAGCGGGCGCGGGCCGGCCGGGGCCAGAAACGCGAAGTGAACCGTGACCTCGCGAGTCCACATTTTCGATACGACCCTGCGCGACGGCGAGCAGTCGCCGGGCTTCTCGATGAATCGCGACGAAAAGCTGCTGCTCGCGCGGCAGCTCGAACAGCTGGGCGTGGACGTGATCGAGGCGGGATTCCCCATTTCCTCGCCGGGCGATCTGGAAGGCGTGCGCGCGGTGGCCGCCGAGGTCAAGTCTTGCCGCGTTGCGGCGCTGGCCCGGGCGCGACAAGAGGATGTGGACGCGGCACTGCGGGCCCTGGAAGCCAGCCCCAAGCCTCGGCTGCACGTTTTCCTGGCGACCTCGGACCTGCACCTTCAGCACAAGCTGCGCATGTCGCGCACCGAGGCGCTTGAGCAGATCGGACGGATGGTGCGTTTTGGTGTCGAGCGGTGCGAAGAGGTCGAGTTCTCCGCCGAGGATGCTAGCCGGAGTGATTTGGAGTTCTTGTGTTGCGCTGCTCAGGTGGCCGCCGAGGCGGGGGCTCAAATCATCAATCTGCCGGACACGGTCGGCTACGCGACCCCGGAAGAGTACGGCGAGATGTTCCGCCGGGTCATCGAGCACCTCGGCGCCGGGCCGGATCTGGTGTTCAGCGCGCACTGTCATAACGATTTGGGGCTTGCGGTGGCCAATTCCCTGGCCGCCATCGGCGCCGGCGCTCGGCAAATCGAGTGCACGATCAACGGCATTGGCGAGCGCGCGGGAAACGCCTCGCTTGAAGAGGTTGCGGTGGCCTTGCATGTCCGGCAAGCGCGATACGGCGCGACGACGAACGTGGCCCTCGATAAGATTTATGCAACGAGCCGGCTGCTGACCTCGATCACCGGAGTCAGCGTGCCGCCGAACAAGGCGGTCGTAGGAGCCAATGCATTTGCGCACGAGGCGGGCATCCATCAGGACGGAATCCTAAAGAATCCGCTCACCTACGAGATTATCGTTCCGGAAAAAGTGGGTGTCCCGGCCCGGCGGCTGGTGCTCGGTAAACATTCGGGACGAAATGCGCTCAGGTCGCGGCTCGAAGAGCTCGGCTATGAGACCACCGATGCCGAGCTCGCCGAATGCTACGGCCTGGCCATCGCGCGAGCCGACGCCAGAAAGCAGGTCAGCGATCGCGATCTTCTGTCCATCGTCCATAAGGTAAAGCGCGCGCAACCGCGCCCGGCAGGCAGCCGCGAATCGACAGCCACGGCGAATTGATTCGGCCACGGGGCAACACTGCCGGCCGGTAGGGACAGGCCAGGACGGCGGCGGTGCCCGAGCGAGTCTTGCTCGACACCCCGGGACGGGAGGTTCGCGAAGGAACCTTGTCGGCTTTTCTTAGCCGACGACAGGGCTACGCTCATGGCGGAAATTACCAGGACGATCGCCGTACTCGCCGGGGACGGAATTGGTCCCGAGGTCACGCAAGCCGCCGTGCAATTGCTGCGCGACTCGGCGTCTCTGTTCAATCATCGATTCCAGTTTCGAGAGCTTCCCTTCGGCGGCACGGCCATCGATCGCACCGGCCAGCCCCTTCCCGCCGAAACGCTGGCCGGCTCGAAATCGGCCGACGCCATTCTGCTCGGGGCCGTGGGCGGCCCGCAATGGGATTCCCTGCCTCTTGAAAAGCGGCCGGAAAGCGGCCTGCTAGCGCTGCGGAAATCGCTGGGGCTTTATATCAACCTGCGGCCGATCCGCGTGCGTCAGGCGCTCCGGTCGACCTCTCCGCTCAGGCCGGAGCTGGTTTCCGATTGCGATCTCGAGATCGTGCGAGAACTGGCCGGCGACATCTATTTTGGCGAGCACGAGATTCGTGGCCAGAATGACGAGCTGACCGCCCGCGACGTGGCCTCCTACAGCAGTATGGAAATCGAGCGCGTGGCGCGCTATGCGTTCGAGCGCGCGGCGAAGCGCAGCCGCAAGGTGACCAGCGTTGATAAGGCGAACGTGCTGGCGACCTCCGCCTTGTGGCGCAAGACCGTGACGACGGTCGCGCGCAGCTACGGGGGCATCACACTTGACCATCTGTACGTCGACAACGCCGCGATGCAGATCCTCCTGCGGCCGAAACAGTTCGACGTCATTCTCACCTCGAACATGTTCGGCGACATCTTGAGCGACGAGGCCGCAGCACTGACCGGCTCGATCGGACTGATTCCCTCCATGAGCTGCGGGCAGAGTGGGCCCGCCCTGTACGAGCCGATCCACGGCTCGGCACCGGCCCTGGCGGGCAAAGACGCAGCCTGCCCGCTGGGTGCCATTTTCTCGGCCAGCCTCATGCTGCGCGAATCGTTTGGCCTCGAGCTGGAGGCGCAGACGATCGAATCGGCCGTCGACCGCGTGCTCGAACGCGGCTACCGCACGGCTGATATCGGCGAGCCCGGCGGACGCATGGTAGGGTGCGCTGAGTTTACCGAGCACATTCGCGCGGAGATAAACGACCTTCTCGTCCACCACGAGCGTTACGGCTGGGGAGTATAGGGCTCAGAGTCTGCGCAACACGAGGCACGAAGCGATCATGTCGTGGAGGGCCTGCTTCTTTTCCGTGCATCCCGCCAAGATGTAACCGATGAAAAAGGGGATCAGGTCTGTGATTATCTTGGCGAAGAATCGCCCGCTCGCGCGCGCAAAGGTGACCCGGCGGCCTTGCATATCGGTGACCATCAATCCGAGAGACAGCTTCCCGGGTGTTGCTTGATGCCTCGAGCTCTCAAACCAGGCGTAATAAATCCAGCCTGCCCCAAGCAGAAGGAACGCGATCCCCAGCACGATCAGGATCCCGATTCCCGCAAAGAGATTGTCGGCGCCATCCATATCACTCCCCAGATTGCGCAGGAACCCGGCGCCCACAACCGCCACGGCGGCAAAAACCACCACCAGCATGCCCACACCGAGCAGGGCGGTATCGATAATGTAGGCGACCAGGCGGAGCCAAAACCCGGCATAGGGTCCGGGGTGGGGAAAAGCTGCCGGCGGGTAGGAGGATGCCACCGCGATGACGGGCGTGGTCATGGGCGGTGCGCCGGCGGCCATCCCCGGGGCCGCGAAGACGGGAGCCGGAATCTGGGAAGCCCCCACCGGTTGAGGCGGGAGTTCGCCGAAGCGCTGACCGCAGTGGCCGCAAAACGCGCTGTTATCGGGTACCGCCGTTCCGCATCTCGAACAATACATGATCGTTTCTCCGGCCGGGCTGCACGAGGCGGGTCTCGATCGCCCGAGCGAGCTGCTTCGCAGGATACCTAGATCTTTCGAATGACCAAGGTGCCGGCAACCATATCGTGCAGGCCCTGCTTCTTCTGCGTAAAACCGATCATGATGAAGCCGATGAGCAGGATCATTGTCGACAAGAATTTCGCGAAGAATCGGCCCGTGGCCCGGGCGAAACTGATGCGGCTACCGGCGAGATCGGTGACTTCCAATCCGAGGGCCTTCTTGCCGAGGGTCGCTTGCCAGGCCGAACTCTCAAGTAGCGCGAAGTAAAGCCAGTTGATCACGATGGAGATGAGAATCAGCCGACCGAACGCTCCGGCGAACGGGGCCCATTCCTCCGGACTCATAGGCATGCGGCCCCGCATAAACATGCGCATCGAGAGCGACGCGGCAAACGGAAGGGTGAGCGCGAATCGGACAAACTGGAGAACGATGGCGTCGATAATAAAGGCAACAAAGCGCAGCCAAAACCCGGCGTAGCTGACTCCGGGGCGAACCGCTGAGCCCGGCGCCATGGCCGGGACGGTGACCGGCGCTCCGCCGGCGGGCTGACCGCAAGAGGGACAAAAAGCTACGCTGTCCGCTACGCTCGCGCCGCATTTCGAGCAGTACATTGGGCCTCCCCTTCGCCGCCCCGGGAAATGGCCGGAGATCGTGTGCCCAAGAACCGAGAAGTTGGTTTTGCAGCGCATCCTACTTGAGGCGCGCGGTCGGGTCAATTGCAAATCGCGGGCCGGCGGGTTGTGACCACCTCGCTCGGGCGCGTAGACTGATGCGTCCAGAAAAAGGAGAAATCATGACAGGCACAAAACGCATCACCCGGGCGGCGCGAATCTTGGCGGGCCTGCTACTGGCAGCGGCTTTGTTCGCGGGCGGGTATGTGGCGGGGCAGAACCGATTCGGCCAGCCCAAGACGATCATTCACTTGGTAGAAGTGAAATGGAATCCGGGTGTGAGCCAGGCGCAGCAGCAGCAGGTGATCAGCGGCCTCAAACAGATGGCCGCTCACCTTCCGGGAATCAAGAACATTTGGGTCAAGGCCGACCGGCTCGAGCCGCGCGACATGAGTTGGGCTTATGCCATCGAATTTCGCGACCGCGATGCCGCCGATGCGTATGCCGAGAGCCCGTTACACGACGAATGGGAGAGGCAGTACGTGCCCCTGCGCTTTGCCAGCCTCTCCGTGCAGGTCACGAATCCCTAGTTCGTTCGAGCGAGGCGCGAAGTTTTTCAAGGCCAAGATTCTTCCGCATCATTCGGTCGAAGGCACGGTCCGTGAGCACACGCCGCAACACAGCCCCGATTTTCGCGCTCCTCGTGACCAGGTAACGGGCACGCGGGGGTTCTTCCTCAATGGCCCGCACGACCACCCGCGCGCAATCTTCGGGACGGTACCCGGAAGCTTTCGTTGTTTTCTGCCAATGGCCCAGGAAAGCTTGATACACGCCGCGATAGGGGCTACGCTCTGCTCCCTTCGCATACGCGGAGGAAAGCTCCGAGGCCGTGCGGTTCATGCTGGTCGGAATGTAACCGGGCTCGATAAGCACAACCGCGATGCCGAACGGATAGAGCTCGAGGCGCAGGGAATCGCTCAGGGCTTCCAGGGCGTGCTTGCTCGAGCTGTAGGGCCCCATGATCGGGCTGGCGATCTTGCCGGCGATCGAGCTCATGTTGATGATGCGCCCGCTGCGGCGCCGGCGCATCTCGGGAAGAACGCGCTGTGCAACGCGCAGCACGCCGAAAAGATTCGTGTCGTACTGCTTGTGCAAGTCGGCCACCGAGACTTCCTCGATCACGGCCGCGATGGCAATGCCGGCGTTGTTGACGAGGACCTCGACCGGGCCGGCGCGGCGCTCGATTTCACAAACGCAGCGATCGACCGACGTATCGTCGCAAACGTCCAGTTCGACTGTTTCCAAACGGAATTGGTGTTCCCGCGCCAGGCGGTCGAGGGCCGCGCGGCGGTCTTGGTTGCGACTGCCGGCAAAAACCCGATATCCGCGCTCGGCCAGGAGGACCGCTGCGGCGCGGCCGAGGCCATCGGTCCCTCCGGTGACCAGAACCGTGCGGCTTGCGCTTGTCGGGGCCATGACCGTCCCTCCGTCGTTCGAAGCCAGATCCAGCACCCGTGAAGCTAACCAAAACCAGGCAGCCGTGCAATCGGCGAATTGAGTTCCTCGAAGCTCTCTGGTTCACCCCGCTACCGCCGCTCTACCGATCGCCCGCAACGTGACATGTACGCGCGCGCTGAATAAAATGTGTGGGGAACGGAAACTCGCGCGGATGTCAAGCCATGGCCAACAGTTTTCGAATGTGCGCGTCCTGATCTTTGATCTGGATGGGACGTTGATCGATTCCAAGGTCGATCTGGCCCTTTCCGTCAATCGCATGCTCAAGCATATGGGGCGCGCAGGTTTGCCGCACGATCGAATCTTCAGTTTCGTTGGCAATGGCGCGCCGATTCTCGTGCGCCGTTCCCTAGAGGAAGGCGCCCAAAGCGAAGTAACAGATGGAGAGGTCGACCGCGCCCTCGCCCATTTTCTTTCCAATTATCGCGCGCACATGCTCGACCATACCCTCCCTTATCCGGGCGTGCGCGAGGGCCTCGAAATGCTGAAGGGGCACCCGATGGCCGTGCTGACGAACAAGCCGGTCAATTTCAGCCGCGCGATTCTCGAGGGGCTCGACCTCGCCGGATATTTCCGGCGTGTCTACGGCGGCAACAGCTTCGAGAGAAAGAAACCCGATCCCATGGGAGTTCACGTTCTCTTGCGCGAGCTGAACGCCCTACCGCTTGAGGCCATGATGGTCGGGGATTCGGAGGTCGACGTGCGCACAGCGCGCAACGCCGGCATTTGGGCCTGCGGCGTCACCTACGGCCTGGGCACCGACGGGCTGCGCGCCAATCCGCCGGACCTCCTCGTCGACTCATTGACCCAGCTGTCAGTCCGATTGAACGGTCAGAGGAACTAACCGCCTGCTGTGCCGCCGGGCCGAGCCGTGCGACCGTGTCCAGAACGTAGGCGGTCTGAATGGTGTCGAAACAAGAGCCGCTTCCCATCCGCGCTGAAGGTCGCGACGGAAATCGGAGAGGGGAACACGAACGGGTCGTCTTTCTTGAGATTGGGCGGGGCCGTAAATGTCGATCTGCCGGGACTCGTTCTCCTCACCATGAGTTTAGGCCAGGTGTCGCAACTCGAACGGCTGAACGCTCGAGGCCGCTTTGAATTACCGGGACTCCTGATTCCGCCGGTGCCCAGCACGGGGAGAGTCGTCTAACATAGGGATGGATTCGAGCAGGGACCCTCGGGGACCTGGGGAAAGAGATGCCTCAGAATCGCCCGCTTCAACCGCCAAAACGCCTTGCGGCCGCCGCAGCCGCGCTAGTCCTCTCTGCGTGCGGGGTGCTCGGAGCGAATGCGCTCGCGCGGTTTCCTCAAGCATCGGCTCATCGAGCGAGGGCCAAGACCACGGCTGCCCGGAAGGAGGTGGCCATGCCCTTTCGCGTGGGGGAAAGGCTCGAATACCAGATTTCCTGGGCGTCGTTTGCCACCGCCGCAACGGTGGAACTGACCGTGCCCGAGCGCCGCAACCTGTACGCTTGGTCGACCTGGCATTTTCGCGCCTCGGCGCACACAGTCAATCCGGTGCGGAGATTGTTTTCGATCGACGACGAGTTCGATTCCTACACCGATGCCACGACGCTCGATACCCGCCAATACGAGATGTACTTGAACGAGATGGGACGGAAAGTCGATCAGGTGTGGAGGTTCGTACCAGAAGGACAATCCCCCCGGGCGCCGGGTCCGGCGGTGATCGTCATGCCCGGAACTCGCGATCCGCTGGGAACGCTCTATTCCTTGCGCTCGGTCGACTGGCAGCGGACAACGCAAATCAGCGCCCCGGTGGATGACGGAAACCAGCTCTACCAGATGCGCGCGATACGGGAGGCAGCGGGCGAGTCCGTCGAAGTTCCCGCCGGCAAGTTTTCGACGACCCGCATCGGCGTTCACGTTTACCAGCACAACACGGAGGTCTCTGGAATCAGCTTCGCGGTGTGGATCGCGGGCGATCGGGCGCGCACGCCGGTCGTCATGCGGGCCGACCTTCCTTTCGGGACCTTGCGCCTCGAGTTGACCTCGGCGCCGCAATAGACGATGGCCCTTGCAATCGAGCGGCTCCGGCGGGGGTTCTTCGAGGGGCGCCCTCGGATTTTTCGCGGCTAGCTCTCCGGCAGGACCCAATCTTCGGGCGGGAAATCAATCTGCCAGAACGCAGGACAGGGCGCTTCGAATTCAACGCCCATCTGCATTTTCCCGGCCTGGGGTGATCCTACGTATACCACGCGACACAGCAGGGACTGGTTTGTTGCGTGGTTCGATATTCGGATCTTTTGGCCGGCCGCTACGGCCGCGGCCAGCGAGATCAGCGCTCCGTGCGCGTTCACAACCAGCGTCCGGGTTTCTTCCTTGAAATCCTCACCGGCCGCCGTCTTTCCGTCGACCAGAATCGGTACAGTCAGCAGAACGCGCATGCTGCGCCGGCGGCCCGGATCTGCAATCCAATTCTTCCTTTCGGTTTCCGCGGATCGTTGGAGGACCATACGAACGACGATAATTGGTACGGCCCGTTCACAGCAATAGAACTTCCGTTCCAGTCGAATTTGGGCGATCTCAGGTAAGTTATAGTGCACGCGCACCTTACTTGACTCGCAAGCTTTTGGACACCCTCCATCCGTCCATAGCATTTAGGCGGCAAACCTCGGGGCTCTCTCTACCACCCGCGCCCCCTAAGTCGAACGCGTCGGCTAACAGTGAACCACCTTGCCGGGCGAGTCGCACACGTTCCGCGTGGCATTGCGCGTGTCCACCACCAGCTTCGCGTGCCTGACGATTGCGCTGTAGTCGTAGCTGGAATGATCGGTAGCGATCAGCACGCAATCATAGCCGGCGAGCCGGTCCGGGGTCAGTTCGACGGACCGCATTTTCGAAAAGTCGTAATGGCGCATCTTGTGCAGGGAGGGAAAGTAGGGATCGTTGTAGTCGACTTGGGCGCCGCGCTGGGTGAGCAGTTCGAGCAGCTTGAGGGAAGGCGATTCGCGCAAATCATCGACGTCTTTCTTGTAGGCGACGCCGAGCAGGAGGATCCGGGATCCCTTGAGGCTCCTTTCCCGCTCGTTGAGCGCCGCGCTGACCGCCTCGACCACGTTGTAGGGCATCGCGGTGTTGATTTCGCCCGCCAGCTCGATGAAGCGGGTGGCGAAGTCATACTCGCGCGCCTTCCAGGACAGGTAATACGGATCGACGGGAATGCAGTGTCCGCCCAAGCCCGGACCAGGATAGAAGGGCATAAATCCAAAGGGCTTGGTGGCCGCGCTTTCGATGACTTCCCAGATATCGAGGCCCATGCGCAGGCTGAGCTGCTTCAGTTCGTTGACCAGCGCGATGTTCACGCAGCGAAAGATGTTCTCGAGCAATTTCACCATCTCGGCCGCACGAGTCGAACTGACCGGGACAACGCGAGCGACAATCTGAGCGTACAGGTTCTCGGCTGCCTTGCGGCTGGCCGGATTCACCCCGCCAACAACTTTTGGGATTTGGGCGAGCGCGAATTGCTTGTTTCCCGGATCCTCGCGTTCCGGGGAAAAGGCCAGGTAAAAGTCCGTGGCCACGTCCTTGGCCTGCTCACCTTGCTCCACCGGGCAGCGAAGCCCGCCTTGTTCGAGGATCGGAAGCACCAGCTCCTCGGTGGTTCCCGGGTAGGTGGTGCTCTCGAGGATGATCAGCTGCTCTCGCTGCAAGTTTGGCGCGATCGAACGAGCCGTGCTCTCGACGTAGCTCATGTCCGGCTCGCGGCGCTCATCGAGCGGGGTCGGAACGCAGATCAGAACAGCGTCCATCTCGCGCAGGCGCGTGAAGTCGGTGGTAGCCTCGAAATGTTTGTTGTCAACGTGCTGTCGAATGCGCTGCGCCCCGATGTGCTGGATGTAGGTCTGCCCCGCGTTCAATTTGTCGACTTTGCCGTTGTCCAGATCAAACCCCGTGACGCGCTGACCCACATCTGCAAAGCGCAGGGCCAGAGGCAATCCCACGTAGCCGCACCCGATGATGCCAATCCTGATTCCTTTGCGACCGAAAAACTCAGCATTGCGCTCCGCGCCCATTCATTTTCCTCTCTCTGTCGTGAGTTTAAAAGGAGCCCCGCGCAAGGGACTTGACTATAACAATTTTCCTCGCCCGTAAGGAAGGCGGCCCCGCGGGCGGCGGAATCAAGAAGCGCGGAGGTGGACGGGCGCCGCTGACGATCAGGATACGAAGGAACAGCCAACACGCAGCCGGCCGCCTTCGACGGGAGTCGTGTAGGCTCGGCGAAGCACAACGCGCACGGGAGGAAGGATGGGCACGTGCAAAACGGCGCTGAACTGCGCAGGTACGTCATTCGTGATATCCAACAGCAGGGCGACGCCGCCGTAGCTCAAATCGAGAACTCTGGCCGTTTTCGGTCCGCCGTCGGAGAGTACGGCGTAGGCCTTGGTTCCGGCCAGGGGCACCCTTTCCCATTTTCTTTGCTCCGAGTATGCCGCAGGTGCCGGCCGCTCGGGCTCCACCCGTCGCTGCGGCGGGGGTTGAACGGGAGCGGTGCCCCTCGTCGGCTGCACGGCCGGTTCCGGGCGTACCGGCTCGGCAGCCGCCTTCTCACTTTCGCGGCGTTCGTCCTTTAGTTCATAAAGTCGACGGTCGGCGACGGCGATGAGTTTATCTTTGTCGTCA
Source organism: Candidatus Cybelea sp. (assembly GCA_035622135.1). Taxonomy (GTDB): domain Bacteria; phylum Acidobacteriota; class Terriglobia; order Acidiferrales; family UBA7541; genus Palsa-295. The sequence goes on from DASPVZ010000021.1 coordinate 241,746, forward strand.
CCATCCTGCGGGTACACGGCCACGCCGAAATCAAGGGTGACGCCGATCTCGAGCTTTAGAGATTCGCTTTCCGACTCGTACTGCGAGCGGACCCGGCGGCACAGTATGTTCGCCTGCTCGGGATCGGTCTGCGGCAGGAGAAGGGCAAGCTCGTCGCCGCCAATCCGGAAGGCCGAATCCGAGGCCCGCAGCCTGGTGCGAAGGGTTGTAGTGGCCAACTGCAGGATCTGGTCGCCGCGCAGGTGACCATGCCGGTCATTCACCTCCTTCAGTTTTCGAACGTCGAGAATCACCACAGCCAATTGGTGCCCGTACCGCTTGGCGCGATTGAGCTCCTTTTCGCAGTACTCGTCGAAAAGCCGTCGGTTGTACAAGCCCGTGAGCGCGTCGGTTGCCGCATTGATGCGAAGCTTGCGGAGTTCCTCATATTCCATCAGCACGGGGACGCGCAGGAGGTTGAGCGAGGTCATGACGTCGACGAGGGTGGCACGGAAGGAAAGGCTCTTACCGGCGGCGGCAAATTCGCGCCGGCGCTGAAGCATGGCTCGCCAGCAGTCGTTGCTTTGGGCCTCCGATAGGTCAACCTGCGAGACGGTGCGAAGGAATTGGCGCAGAAACGCGCCGCGCAGAGGGTCTTCTAGGCCGTCGACTGCCTCTACGAGCAGATCGAGAAGGGACTCTTCACTGAACGGCTGCAGCTGGGAGGCAGTGTCTCCAGGCTGGGGCATCGACTGATCCGGTTGAGTTCTATTTTGCGGGGGCCTAGAACTCAGAGCAAGGGACAGTCCAACCCACACCTAAATTTTCGGCGTGGTGGGAACGCAAATCACCGGCCGACATAGAATTACCCTGAAACGGGCGGGCGTCAATCGGGAAAAGTCTCTAGTCTGCGGCGAGATGGTGAAAAACGCTTCCCTTTATGCCCCATTCAAGTACAACTTCCAGGGCCGGGCGGGATCAGCCAATGGGCTTTATGAACTCGACCCCCACCAGGTGAACGTCTCCGGCTTCTTGCTGACGTTTGACGCGCGCCTGAATGGGCGGCATCCCGGCCGGCACCAGGGCCGACGAGGTAATGGAAGGGGCCGGAATGGTCAGCGTCACAACATCGTTCAGCATTAGGGCGCGCGGACAAGTAACGAATGCACCCAAAGCACTTATGTCAAGGGTTTTGGCCAGCTCGAGGAACTGCTCGCCATAGGCGTCCTTGCCGCGCACGAACAAGGGCACCTGGAGATGGATCCGCGGGAAACGCCTGCGCTCGTCATACATCGGCGACATCCCGACTCTTTGGGGGAGTGTGCTTTCTCTCACGCGCCGTACCTCAGTTTTAGTACTGAATCAGTACCGGCAATTTGAGTGCAAGTTGGCTGGCATTGCTCATACTTTACTAAACCACTGACCAGTCGGGCCTTAGACGCTCGGTCGGCCGGGTCGTATTCGGGTTCCATGCGGGCGATGTGCCAATTTGCTCCACTCCATTTCCACCATTGTGCAAATGTAGGACGCTTTTACCATTGACACTCCTGACCGCCTCTGCGAGCATGAACCCCTTCACATACTCTCGCCGATTTCCAAAGCGAATTGACGTGTGATCGTCATGTAGCGGCAAGCTTTACCGGGGAGGGTGTTTTGCCGAAGGGTGGGGCAGTCAGCTCGCAATCGGTGGGCCAGTCCCTGACTGAAGTGGTTGCCTCGATCCTCGATGCGGTGGACCGTCCGTTGCTCGTGACCGGGCGCGAGGGAAAAATCCTGTTCTCGAACTTGCATGCACAAGACGCGCTCAGGGTGCTTGATGGCATCGGGCTCGGCGAACGGAATCTGTTTCGAGACATATTGAAATGTGACTGCAGCGCCGTTTTGGGCCTTTTCGAGCGCGGTGAGCAGGACATCGAGTTCGAGCTCGATTCATTCCAGAAGAGCCGTGCCCGCGTTCGTTGGCTGCCCGAGCCCGACTGGCTCGCCGTTTACATCGAACCGGCTCCCGCCGAATCGTCCTTGGATGAAGCCGAGATGCGCCAGAAGGTCCAGGACCTCATGCAGGAGCGCGAGATCACCTACCGCAACCTGCTCGCGGCCTACCTGCGATTGCAGGAGGTCAACCGGCAGAAGACGGTGTTTCTCGGTTCGGCCGCCCACGAACTGAAGACTCCGCTCGCGGTGATGAAAGGCTATTACGACCTCCTTCTCTCGGGCTCGCTCGGGAAGCTCGGCGATCGGCAACGCGAGATCCTGCAGGAATCGAAGGAAAGCTGCGATCGCCTGGTCCGTCTGGTGTCCATGTTCCTGAACTACTCGGCGCTTGAAAGTGGCAAGCTTGTCCTGCAGTTGCGGGAGAATGATCTGCGCGACTGCATCAAGGATTTGGTCTGCCGATGGCAGGACGGCTTTCAACGCGCCAACGTGCGCCTCGATATCAAACTAGATCCCGGCGTTCCGGCCTTCAAGTTTGACTATCAAAAGGTGCAGCAATGCGTCGCCAATCTGTTAGACAATGCCTTGAAGCATACTCCCGCCGGCGGAAACGTCGCGCTCGGTGCCGAACCGCATTTTTGGGAGCGCCGCGTGTCGGAGAGTCCGCCGCCCGCCGAACGCCGGCATCAGAGCGGGCTGCGGCCGAACAGCGTGCTGGTTTCCGTCGCGGACAGTGGCACGGGAATTGCGGCAGAGTTTCATCAGGAGATTTTCGAGGAATTCGTGCGCGTTGACCCGTTATCCTCCGGCATGGGGCTGGGCCTGGCCATTACCAAGCGCTTGATTCAAGCGCATCGCGGGAAGGTCTGGGTGGATAGTGAAGTCGGTCGCGGCAGCACCTTCTCGTTTCTGCTGCCGATCAATGCAGAATAACGATAACTCAGGTTAGGACACCCGAATGGCGCAAAAAGAGAAAATTCTGATCGTCGATGATGAGCCGAGCATACGGAAGTACCTCGAGACGCTGCTGGAAGTGGACGGGTTCGATGTCCGCAGCATTGCGAGCGGGAAGGAAGCGCTCGAATGCGTGGGGGGCGGCGAGCATCCGGATTTCGTGATCCTCGACGTGCTCATGCCCGAACTGGACGGCATCGAGACGCTGCGGCGCCTGATGCAGATTGACCGCTCGCTGAACGTGATCATGCTGTCGTGCTCGAACGAGGTCAACACGGTCGTCGAAGCCATTCGGCTGGGCGCCGTCGATTACCTGACCAAGCCGTTCGAGAAGCCGGAGCTGGACGCGGCATTCTTGAAGGTTCGGCAGAAGCAGCAACTGCGTTCAGAAAACCAGGCCCTGCGTGAGTATTGCGAGCAGTTGACCGAAGACCTCTCTTTCTTGGCAGCCAGTCCGCAGATGCTCAAGATTCGTCAACAGATCCTGCAAATTGCGCCCGTAGATGTTCCCGTATTCATCAGCGGGGAAAGCGGTGTGGGAAAAGAGGTGGTCGCGCGCATGATTCACCTGCGCTCGACGCGTCGCCATCAGCCCTTCGTCAAGGTGAATTGCGCGGCGCTTCCCGGGGAATTGCTCGAATCCGAGCTCTTCGGGTACGAGCAAGGGGCATTCACGGGCGCCGTGCGGGCCAAGCCGGGCAAGTTTGAACTGGCCAACAAGGGAACCATGTTTCTCGACGAAATCGCGGAAATGAGCCCGCATCTACAGGCCAAGCTGCTGCACGTCTTGCAGGACGGGCAGTATTCGCGCCTTGGCGCGCGCTCGGTGATCAATGTCGATGTCCGCGTGCTGGCCGCGACGAACATGAATGTAAAGGAAGCCATGCGCTCCGGGCGTTTCCGCGAAGACCTGTATTATCGGCTGAATGTGCTCTCGCTACACATCCCTCCGCTGCGCGAGCGCACCGCGGAAATCCCGCTGCTGTTTCGACATTTCTTGCTCAAGTACAGCGAGAAGTATCAGAAGCCCACGCCGGAACCCTCCAAGCATTTGCTGGAAGCGGCGCTGCGCTATCCGTGGCCGGGAAACCTTCGCGAGCTCGAGAACTTCGTCAAGCGCTACGTCATCCTGGAAGATGATGAGGGCAGCTTCCGCGAATTGCTCGAGATGACCGGCCAACAGCAGCGCGTTGCACCGCGCGAGGAAGTGGCTGTGCCGAAAGAGCAAGGCTTGAAGGCTCTGGTCCGCGGACTCAAGGACGAAGCGGAAATGGAAGCGATCGCCGACGCGCTGGAAAAAACAAACTGGTGCCGAAAGGATGCGGCGCGCATGTTGGGCATCAGCTATAAGGCCCTGCTGTACAAAATGCGCCAGTTCAATCTGGATTCGGGGCGCGGTTCACGCTCGGCGGCGGCCAAAGCAGCGGCGCAAGCCAGAGAGGCTGCGTTGAAACAACCCGTGAAGGAAGAGGCGCCGGTCAATTCGTCTGGATCTAGTTCCTAGGATCTGGTACTCGCCCCGGTCCCTGCTGTGCGCCTTCGTTCTTCCGGAAAAGAGTTGCAGATCTAGAGCACATCCAAAGAAATACCCCTACCCATCGGCTTCCGGTTGTTCTAGTATGCTGGCCCGAAAACGGGCGCGGTACGCGGGGACCCTTTCCGAATCGATCGCGCCGGCCATCTCGAGGGACAACCGGGTTTGCCCATGGTTTGAAAGGGGTTGCTCGCGCGACGTTCAGGGGGCGCGTTGGGCCGCAGGCTTAGCGCGAATTTGGATCGGGCCATATAGGCGGACGGCACGCTTTGGAATCGGGATTGCTGATATGAACCCTTTCAGACCGAAGGGGCCGTCGCGTGGAATTCAATAAAGAAGCCGAGGAGCGAGGATGACCGAGCGTCGCACGGCCCGCCGGTATGACCTCTCGTTGCCTGTGAATGTTCGAATACCGGTTAATCGAGAATCGGCGCAGAGTGGCCAGACTCGAGACATTTCGACCCGGGGAGTTTATTTCACGACACACAAGGAACTCGCTCCCGGCGCGGAAGTCGACTTCACCTTGACGCTGCCGCCGGAAATTACCCACGGAACGGAGGTCTTCGTTCGCGCGCATGGCCGCGTGGTGCGCATCGATAAGCGCCGCGACGAAGAGCTCGAGACGATTGGTGTCGCCGCCGTGATCGAGCGCTACGACATCATTCGCGGCGAAGGAACACGCGCTTAGTCACTCCATCGGGGCCGGAAATTTCGCCAACTGCTCCGCTCCATGTTGCTCTCGGCATGAGGGCGGGGTATGCTCGTCAGAAACGGGGGCATTCGGCCCTGACCAGTCGCCTCCGAGGAGGGTCCGATGAAAATCGCGGACCTGATTTCATCCCGCCGAGAAGTCTTCTGCGTGCGTGAGGACGCAACCGTGCACGATGCGGCCCGCTATCTGCGCGAAAAAGAGGTTCGCGCCGTGGGCGTGTGCGATGCGGATGGCGTCTTGCTGGGAGTCGTCTCGCAGAGTGATATCTCGGACAGGGTGGCTGCCGAAAACAAGTGTCCGGCCTGGATGCGTGTAACGGAAATCATGAGCCGTCGGCTGGTGACCGTCACCCCGGATACTTCGATCGAAGACTGCCTCCGGCTCATGGAGCAGCACGGGATTTTTCATTTGCTCGTCGTGGATGGTGAGAACGGCTTTCGCGGGATGATCTCGGTCACCGATTTGCTTCGGCTGTTTGCCTCCGACCAAAAAAGCCGCGCGGATCTGCTCGAAGCGTTCCTGTTTCCGCCGCGCTGATTCTCGGGCTTCGAAAAACGGATTTCGGTCGACGACGCCTCGGGCGCTCTCGAGGGCCCCTTCGGCGGTTTGTCGGGAAATCCGCTTCCCGAAAGTGCCAACGATTTTCTGAAGCACCGAGCCCCTTTCCCGCTCATTGCCGCCTGCCAGTGGTACTGGGAAGCCTGTAAACAGGGAACTTAACCGTGCCCCGGCACGGCCCGAACGACCCAATCGTCTCCAGGCCCGCCTCCCGGCCGTTTGGTTGTTGGGGTGCAAAAATAGCCCACCACGGTGCGCCGTCGGCACCGAATATCCATGGCCTCGGCTGCCGAAGGGAAACTGTCCGCCTCGCGCGTGAGCGAACTGCCTCCCGACCACATCTATTTCGGCCCCTCTTCGATCATGCAATCGGTGCGTCAGCGTGTCGTGCGGGCTGCCGGGCTGAACGTACCGATCCTGATTCTCGGTGAGAGCGGCACGGGCAAGGAGGTTCTGGCCCGCTTTATCCATCGGCACTCGCCCTGGGTACACGGACCCTTCATCAAGGTGAACTGTCCGGCCATACCGCATACCCTGCTTGAAAGCGAGTTGTTCGGTTTCCAAAAGGGCGCGTTCACAGGAGCGACCAACGCGAAGCCGGGCCGCATCGAGCTGGCCCAAGGCGGCACGCTGTTTCTCGACGAGATTGCCGAACTCGACGCCGGCCTGCAAGCCAAGCTGCTTCACGTCCTGCAGGACGGGCATTTCACGCGCATCGGCGACCAGGAAGAGCGGCGAATGAATGCTCGAATCATCTGCGCCACGAATCGCCGACTGCAGAAGGAAATCGAGGTGGGCAGTTTCCGTTCCGACTTGTTTTACCGCATCAACGTGATCAGCATCAGTCTTCCACCGCTTCGCGAGCGCCGCGAGGACATCCCGCAAATCATCGAGCACCTGCGCGAAAACTTCAATCAGCGCTTCCAGCGCGAATCCGCGCCGCTGTCGCGCGAGACCCTGCACGTCCTGCAGCAGCGCGATTGGCCGGGAAACGTGCGCGAACTCGAGAATTGCATGGCCAGATACGTAATCCTGGGTTCGGAGGAAGCGTTCTTCAGCGATCGGGATGAAAAACACGAAGAAGCAATGAGCTACACGGCGCCTGCCGACGGGAAGATTCCGCTCAAGCGGATTTCGCAGCAGGTCACCCGCCGCATGGAGCGCGAGCTGATCCTCAAGGTTCTGCAGGCCAATCACTGGAACCGCAGGAAAACCGCGGAGGCACTGAAGATTAGCTATCGCGCCTTGCTCTATAAAGTGAGGCAAGCGGGTCTGCCGGCCAAGCGTCCGCGACACAAAGTGGAACCAGAGCCCGGTCCCTCACCTGCCGACTGAGAGAACTCCCCCGGCCAGGATTTCACATGGGACGCCTTCCGCGACACCTCGCGCGGCGGATGCGCGGCCGGAGCCACCCCGTTATCTGGTAGGAAATCCTCTCATGCCCTCTCCTTGCCGCTTTCCTTCATTTTCGCTAGCCTGAAATTCCAATGCCCAAAACTGCCGAGAAGGCGCCCCTAAAGGTCTGTTTGCTGTCTCCCCATCCCATGGTGCTTGAGGACCTTCGGCGCCTGCTCGGAAGCCCGGGATTTCATATCGTCTCGAAGCAGCTCGATTCGCTGCTGGCGCCGGATTTGCGCAACCTCGATGTGCCTCGCGCCTCCGTATATGTGATCGATGCGCACGCCGCTCGACAAGCCACCGGGGCGCTACTCGGCAACCTCCTCGATCGTTGCCCCTCTGCCCGCCTCATCGTGGTCGGGGACAAGCTCAAGGAGGAGGATCACTACACTCTGCTCCGGCAGGGCGTGAAGGGCATCTTGGATTATGAAGAGGCCCGGGATCAACTTCCCCGCGCGCTGCCCCTGGTGGCGAATGGCGGCTTTTGGGTGCCCCGAACGGTCCTCTCGCGCTTTGTTGATTCGATCCTCAGCAGCACGCAGGGTCGGCGCTTGCGCGGAGATTCGCCCGCCGAGCTGAGCCGCCGCGAACAGGAAGTACTCAGCGGGCTTCTTGAGAATCTGGCCAACAAAGAAGTGGCTGACCGCCTGCACATTTCCGAGCGCACCGTGAAATTCCACGTGTCGAATCTGCTCGCGAAATTTGGCGTTCGCCGCCGAGCGGACCTGATCCTGCTTTGCTTTCAGCGCCGTTCCGCCGGGACGTAGAGGCTCCCTCCCAGCCTGTCAAGACATTTCTGAATGTAACCGTAGCCCTCCTCATCGAGACATTTGAAATGTAACCGAAGATTGGCCGCCGTCGCCGTGGCTGGGGGAAAGTGGAAATCGTTTTTTGATTTCCAAGCTCGCGGAGCGAGCGTCTTTTCCACAGCCTTTTTCCCGCCGCATTCCCGAAAGCGTTTCCTGTACCTCCTTGGGACTCAGCCGGCGATTAGCCAGTCGATAGATCCGCT
>DASPVZ010000022.1:0-36328 GCA_035622135.1 Candidatus Cybelea sp.
GGCGAAGCAGCCTTCAGCGCTCTGTTCACGACCGCGGGGATGCGGGGCGGAGCCGGAGCTTTGATTTGCCTACGCCTCTGGAATGCGGCCGTGGCCTTGATTGGCGGCGCAGTCTACCTGTGGGGCATCGGGCGATTTCACATCGGCGTGCTCGCGCCGAGCGGCGAAGTGGCTGCCGTGGTGGAGGCCGTCGCGGAGCCTCAATTCGACAAGGGATGATTCCTTCGGTTGTTCGGAACGGCTTGCTGCGATTCGGTTTTACGGAACGACTCGAAATCGCGTTAAAATGTGCTCGGCGCTGCTCGCTCCATTTTGACGACAGCCTCGCTCGACTGTTCGCTTGCAAGCGGTTGCCTTATCTAAGAAACTTGCCAAGACATTGGGGGGGAGAAACATGAAGATCATGGTTCTCGGTGGCGATGGATATTGCGGTTGGGCAACCGCGCTCCACCTTTCCTCTCGGGAACATTCCGTATCCATCGTCGATAATTTCATCCGCCGGCAGTGGGATTTCGAGCTCGGTGCGCAGACCCTGACGCCCATTCTCCCTCTGAGTGACCGGCTTCGGGCTTGGTCCCAGCTGACGGGCAGAACGATTGAAGTTTTTGTCGGCGACGTGACCGATTATGACTTTCTCCTGTCGGCGGTCAAGTCCGCTGAGCCCGACGCCATCATCCATTTCGCCGAGCAGCGCTCGGCGCCTTACTCGATGATTGATCGTAAGCATGCCGTCTTCACCCAAGTGAACAACGTCGTCGGCACGCTCAACGTTCTCTTCGCCATGCGCGAAGCCGAACCTGAGTGTCATCTCGTGAAGCTCGGCACCATGGGGGAATACGGGACGCCCAACATTGATATCGAAGAGGGCTACATCCGGATCGAACACAACGGGCGCTCCGACGTCGTCCCCTACCCGAAGCAACCCGGCTCGTTCTACCACCTGTCGAAAGTTCACGACAGCGGCAATATCATGTTTGCCTGCAAGATCTGGGGATTGCGGGCGACCGAGCTCAATCAGGGCGTCGTCTACGGCACGGTCACCGAGGAGACGGCCATGAGCGAGTCGCTCATCAACCGCTTCGATTACGACGACGTCTTCGGCACGGTTCTCAATCGCTTCTGCACGCAGGCGGCCATCGGCGAGCCGCTGACCGTATACGGAAAAGGCGGGCAAACGCGCGGCTTCCTCGATATTCGCGATACGGTGCGCTGCATCGAACTGGCTTGTCTCAACCCTGCCGAAGAGGGCGAATGCCGCGTCTACAACCAGTTCACTGAGCAATTCTCCGTTCTCGATCTTGCCCTGAGGGTTCAGACGGCGGGGCGGCACTTGGGGCTAAAGGTCGAAATCGATCATCTGCCCGATCCGCGCGTCGAGGCGGAATCCCATTACTACAACGCGAAACACTCTAGGCTGATCGATCTCGGACTTCAGCCGCATTTCCTCTCTGACTCTCTCCTCGATTCGCTCATGAACATCGCGTTGCAGTACCGCGACCGTGTCGACCCGTCCCTTTTCCTGCCGCAGGTGAACTGGCGAAAGACGCAGAACAAGCGGGTTCCCTCGGGCGGGGCCGCCGCTACGGCCGTAGTTTCGGGCGGGCATAGGAAGTAGAGAGCGCGAACCGCTTTTCAGTCCGATCCGCCTTCCGGAGCGCGCTGTTCGCGTGCGCCCATGGGCTGCGCCTCTTGCCCCGGGGGAACCAGCAGGCCGCTCTGCAAGCCGTGCTCGACACCCCGCCACAGGATCGACTTCCGCGTAAAACTCACCAGCCAAATCCAAAACGCGATGGCGTCCCACACGGGTATTAATGCAAACCGTCTCCAGAGCCCCCTCTGTCGTAACCCGTAAATGCCGATCATCCAGCTGAGGGCCAGCCGACAGAAAAGGTAGCCACCCAAATAACCGGCCGCGACCGCCGGCGTAGGCCGAACCGCTATCGCGAGAATCGACCAGGGCAAACCCCAGGTCAACAGAAGCCCCAGGTGGCCCCAAGGCCTCATGGCCCGCATCACCGTCATCCATCGCGTTCTCTTGGCTATGAGCGCGCCAAGCCCCTTGTAATCCGCAACCGTTTCGACAGCGTAGGGCAGCAATTTCATCTCGAACCCTTGCTGGGCGATCAGTCGGCCAAGGAGCAAATCGTCGGCCGGGCGATTCTCGAGCACGCCAAAGCCGCCAAAATGTCGCACGCGCCCCTTGGTCGTAGCCATGGTGGGCCCGAGCGCAAACTGTAATCCTTGCAGTTTCCAGGCGACCAGCACCCCGGCATAGAAATCGGAAATCATTCCGATGGTCTGAAAATTCTCGGCAAGCGTCTTGTCTTCCGTCGAGACATAAAAGCAGGTGACTCCGCCGACTTTCGGATCCTGGAACGCGGATACCACCCGGCGGAAGTAATCCGGAGGCACACGCACATCGGAATCGTTGATGACGAGGTGTTCGTAGCGCGCCTCGCTGGTCATCAAAGCGAGTTTCGCAATTTTGTCGTTGATCGCCTGGGTCCTGCCGCTGTACAGCAGGCGAATCTGATGATCCGGGAAATCCCGCATCAGTTTTTGGATTACCGGCACAGCCGGGTCGGTCTCATCCGTCGTGCAGAAGAGCAACTCATATTCGGGATAGTTCTGCCGGCAGAAACTCGCGAAGTTCTCAAATGCTTCGGCATCGAGTCCGCGCACGGGCTTCAGATTGCTTACCGGCGGAGTAAACTCTTCCGTTTCCTTTGCCTGACCGCGCGAGGCGCTGAAGAAGTCGAGCGAACTATAGATGGCGAGCAGATAGTAGACAAACGGAATCGCCGCGACGACCAACAGCATGTATTGGATTGCAGTCAAAGAGCCAGTTTCCCAGTGCCGGGCTGCGGGCTTGCTACCCGTATTGCCGACCGCAAGATCACCCGTTTAGGGAGGGCCTGTCACACGGCAATCGCTCAATTCCGGCCCGGCTGCCGCTCCAACCGATGCTACAGGCTCTCACCCGTAGGGATGCTAACACGCCGCCTTTTCATTCAGCAACGCGGAATGTAGGCTGTTTTCCAAATGAAAACGACTCTTCCGGCAAGTTGCTTTGGTGCGCTAGTTCCTCGACTCGGCTTCGGCTCAAGGATCGGAGGGTTTGTTCGCGCGAGGGTGCCTCGTCTGCCTGGGTGTCTCAGAACGACGCACGCCATCTCGCGCCGCGCGAAAGTAGCCGACCGCCCCTGGGCAGAGTGCTGTTGCGTTGCCCTCTGAGAGATTTCACGTTTACAATGGCTGTTTGTCACTCACGCTGAAAAAACAGAAGGGTTACGGCTCGGCCGGAATGGTACCAATCGAAGCCCTGGACGCTATGACCGATGACCTTCGCCAGGCGCGCCATGCGCGCCGACTTCAGTTGAAAACCATTCCCTTTCTGCTCCTGGCCGTTATTCTGGCGCCCCTGGGGAACGTGCTGATCGGCAAGGGTATGCAGCAGGTCGGATCGCTAAAGGCCACGAACGCGAACGATCTCGTGCCCTTGATCGGACGAATGTTCTCTTCGCCCTGGCTCTGGGTTGGCATCGCCTGTCTGCTTGGATTCTTCGTGGTGCAGATGCTTTTGTTGACCTGGGCTGATTACAGCTATGTGCAGCCCGCCACGGCGTTATCCTACTTGTCTGTCGCTGTCTTAAGTTACCTTCTTTTGGGGGAGGCGGTCTCGCCCCTACGCTGGGCTGGAATCGGGGTAATTTGTCTCGGCGTGCTCATTGTCGGCCGCACTCATCCCAAAACGACAGGGGTTGTTTAGATGTTGGCCGCCGTTCTGTTTTTTTTCATCATCGTGGTCGGAACGGGTGGCGAAATGTGCATCAGTTATGCAATGAAGGGTATTGGCGAGATCCACGACTTTCGGCCCAAACCCCTGCTTCATTTCGTATCGCGGGCCTTGCGCCTCCCCTGGACTTGGGCGGGCATTACCCTGATGGCTCTCGGCTTCTTCTCGCTGGTGGGCATCCTCTCGTTTGAGCCAGTTAGTTTCGTCGTGCCGTTCAGCGCTCTCGGCTATGTGGTGGGCGCGCTCGGCTCCAGAGTTTTCCTCAAAGAACGAATCACGGCGCTTCGCTTGTTGGGCATTGCCGTGGTAGCCATCGGCGTCACGCTAGTCTGGTTCAGCAAGCATTGAGTTCCGGGCCCCGCCCGACGCTACCCCTTCCTCTCCATTTTTTCGCGCCATGCCTCAATGCGCTTGGAAACGAATTTCAATCGCTCGCGGCCCCACCTGGTGCGCGTGATGACCTTCTCGATGTCAAGAAAGGCTTCCCGATCCCCCAGCTTCTCGCGCAATTCCTTGACGAACGGCTGCACCTTTGCGTAGATAAAGAACATTTCCCCGCTGAAGGCGGGTCGCAGGAACAACCCCTCGTTGAGTGCCCCTTGCAGCACGAACGAAGCGGCCATGCCCCAATACCCGCCCACCTGCCGCAACCAATTGTTTTCCTGGGTGCCCGGGGCGGAAGCCACCTTCATAAAATCGTCGGCCGTCCGCGGCCAAAATTCTCCCATCCACCAGCTGCGCGCCTTGCGCATTTCCGCTTCACGTCGCAAATCGTAAAGCTTGAGTATCAGCCGGGCATCGCTCGCGGTTGCTTTCTTGGCCATCTCCCCTCCGTTGCCAATTCGTGATTTCGAAAGCCGCCGAACTCTATCACAGACGTCGTCTATTCTTGAATTGGCGGGCGCGGAAAACTGCGCTGGGTCTTGAACTGCGGGGAACCGTCAGGCCGCAGTCGTCTTGGCGTTGTAAGCTGGGGCAAACACTTCGGCGATGAACTGTTCGATGCTAGTGGGCGTGGTATTCGATGCGCTGCGCGGTTCTTGCGGGGCGACCAGTCCATTGTTGCCCGCCTTCCACATCTCGACGAGCAAGTCCGCCGACTTTTTGGGCATGCCCATTGACACGAGCGCCGGTTCGAGCACCAAGAAGGGCACGTGCGCGTAGTGCAGGTTGGGCCTGCCGATGGCCGGTCCGATGATCCCGGCCACCTCCTTCATCGACACATCTCGCGGCCCGAGCAACTCTTGGGTCGAATTGCCCGAGAAATCGCGCGTCCGCAAGCGCCCGGCCGCGTATCGGCCGACGTCCTTTGCCGCAATCATGGGCATTCTCGAATCGCCCGGCGACCCGCCCGCCAACATTCCCATCGAGCGGATCGTGCCGATATTCATCAGCAGATTTTCCATAAAATAGCCTGCGCGCAAGTGGAGCACATTAAGCCCGGGAACCTTATCGAGCTTCTCCTCCATATTGTGCAGTCCGACGATTGGTCCTGTGTCGGATGCGTGCTGCGCGCCGATGCTGCTCAGCGTGACCGCGTAGGTTACGCGCGCCGCAGCCACGGCCGCCGCATAGGCATTCGAGACACACTCTTGATATTCACGGAAATTCTCAAGATGGAGTGCCTGCGGAATCACCAGATAGGCGGCTGTGGCCCCGTGAAACGCGGTCGTTAGCGCCGCCGCATCTTGCACGTCGGCAACCACGGCTTCCGCGCCGCGCCGCGCAAAAGGTTCAAGTTTGCTCGCGCCGCGTCCGATCACGCGCAGTTGTTCGCCGCTCTCGAGCAATGCCTCAACTGCCGACTTCCCCGTGTTCCCCGTAGCACCGGTTATGACGATCATATCTCCCCCGCTCGAACCATGGTCGATCCCCTCGAGTGTGATTCTACTCTTCCGCTGGCCGGCGGGAAACTAGCTTCGTAGGCGAAGCGCCATCATCCCTGAACCGCTTGGGAGACCCAGTAGAGATAATCGCGCGACCCGGCGGCAACCGGCAAGGCGATAATCTCAGGCACTTCGTAGCTGTGCAGGCGCTTGACGGTGTCGCGCACGGCGGCAAATCGCCTGCGCGTGGTCTTGATCAGCAGCAAATACTCCCGGGCGGTTTCGACCTTTCGTTTCCAGCGATATATGGAGGTTACGGGCGTCCGGAAGACGCTTCCGCACGCGGCCAGGCGCCGTTCGACCAGCGCGCGCGCAATCCGTCGCGCCTGGCTGGGCGACGCGCAGGTCACAATCAGGACGATCTTGTCGGTCATCACCTTGCTTGCCATAGGAGAGGCCCGAGCTTTCCCTACTTCGCTGAGGGCCTCTGCCCAGAAGACTTTACTCTTCGGACCCGCGTCTAGGCAATTGTCTCTATTTCGGCTGGCTTGTGCGCCAAGATACAATGCTCTCGCCGCGCGGCGCTCGCGCGGCTGGACCACATGGCCGCAACTCGAATCAAGTTCGGCACCTCCGGCTGGCGCGGCGTCATGGCGGATGACTTCACCTTTGCGGGCGTGCGTCGCGCGGCTCGCGCCATTGCCGGGCACGTCCTCAAGCCAGGGAAAACTCCAGTCCTGATTGTCGGTTACGATACTCGCTTCTTCTCCGAGCACTTTGCGCGCGCTGCCGCCACGGTGCTGAAATCGGAAGGCTGTGGCGTTTTATTCTGCGACGAGCCGACGCCAACCCCCGCCATCGCGCACGCCATCCTTCACGGAGGGCTCGACGGCGGCGTCAATATCACGGCCAGCCACAATCCGGCCGAATACAACGGGCTCAAATTCTCCGGGCCCCAAGGCGGCCCGGCTCCGCCCGAAGTGACGAGCGATATTGAAGCTCGTGCTGCGGCGATCAAGGATGATTCGGATCCGGCGCATGGGTTCGAAGAAGCCTTCGATCACATCGATCCCCGCGAACCCTACTTCGCGCAGCTTCGCCGCATGGTTCGCTTCGACGTTCTGGGAGAGATCAAAACAGGGAAGGGAAGCTTCGCCTGCGACGCGCTTCATGGCTCGGGCTACCGCTGGCTGGACCGCATTCTTGTCGAGCAGGGCGTAGCCGCTACGATGATTCGCACGAGCCGCGACGTCCTTTTTGAAGGCAGCGGTCCCGATCCCTCCGAGGAGAATCTCGCCCCGCTCAAGAAGGAAGTTGCCGACCGTCGCGCACTCGCCGGGCTCGCCACCGACGGCGACGCCGACCGTTTTGGCATTCTTGATCGCGATGGTGCTTTTCTTTCGCCGAATCACATTTTGGGCCTTGTTTTCGATTATCTGCTCGAAACCCGGAGAGAGAAGCTCGGCGCATCCCGCAGCGTGGCGACCACGCATCTGCTGGATGCCGTCGCCCGCCTTCACGACGTGCAGGTGCACGAAACTCCTGTCGGATTCAAGTACGTCGGGCCCCTGCTGCGGGAGGGCAAAATCGCCCTGGGCGGCGAAGAAAGCGCCGGGCTGACCATTCACGGGCATGTCCCGGAGAAAGACGGCATACTCGCCTGCCTGCTGGTCGCCGAAATGATTGCCGCCCGACAGGCCCCACTCGGCGAGCAGTTGCGCGATTTGTTCCGGCGCGTCGGCCGCGAATACTGGCCGATTCGCGTCAATGTGCATCTGCCGCCGGAAGCTCAGGCGCGCGTGCCCAGGAAACTGGGCGAGGACCCCAGAGAATTCGCCGGCCGCCGGATCGGCGAGGTCAATCGTACCGACGGGTTGCGGCTTACCTTCGAGGATGGCGCATGGCTTCTCGTGCGCCCCTCGGGTACCGAGCCTCTGGTTCGCATCTACACGGAAGCCTCAACTCCTGCCCAATCGGAAAAGATCGCCGAGGACGCCCGCGCATGGATCAGCGCATGAGCTCGGGAGGCCCCCCGCGCCGAGGCGAGAGGGCTCTGGCCCGATCGGGCGGAGGCGAAGGAGAGCCGGTGTCCATGAGTTTCGCGCAGCAGATGCGTGACTTCCTGCGCCGCAATTCGACCCGGCTTCTCGCCGCGGGGCTGGTCCTGCTCATCCTGCAGGATGTTTTCGGCGCGCACGGTGTCGTCGCTATGCGTCGTTCCGAGCAGCAAGCCGTCGAGATACAGAAGGAAATTAAACAACTGAATGATGAGAATCAGAAACTGCAGGATCGCGTGCGTTCGCTTAAGACCGATCCTGCCGCCATCGAGCGCATCGCGCGCGAAGAGATGGGCCTTGCGCGTCCCGGTGAATACATCTTCAAGATCGAGCCCAAGGCCGGCGAACCGTCCAAGCCCCTCGCCCAGCCCACCCCAGCCCCCAAGAAGCCCTGACGGTCCCCGGCCGTTTGCGGGCATCGTTGCCACGGCCCGACCCGTCTCGACCATCGTCCACGCCTTCAACGCGGCCCGCCAGCGCACAGCAGGAACGCAAAACAGCGGACGTCGCTCCCTCTCCAGCCTTCTCCCGCCCTCCGAGCGCGGCGCGCACCCGCGCCAAGATCTCCGCGCCGCGTCCCTTCGTGCGCGTTCGCCCTACCGACAGCAGCACCATGGCTGAAAAAATGATCAGCAGCCCGAAGGTCGCCCTGGGGATAGACTGCGAGCGCTTGGTCAAAATCGAGAACCTTCCGTATACGAATTCTATGTGCACCCAGTAGACCAGCAGCGAGGTTTGTCCCATCTGAATCAGGGGACTCGGTCCCCGCTGTCCTCCTCCCCAGCGGCACCAGGCATAGCCGAGAGCCACGATGATCAGCAGCACGCCGACCCGGGCGAGGAAGAAGTTCGGGCTCGTGTGCCAGTAGTCATAGACGGCCGACAGCTGTTGCGGGCGTGCATCGAACCAGATTGACAATCGAAATAGCGCTACTCCGGTGAGGCCCGCGATGGCTGTGGCTGTCGCCAGGTTCTGGGTCGCCCATTCACTGATTAGAAAAAATCCCGCGGCAAGCCCGGCAAAGGCGAAAGCCGCCCAGGGGAAAATCGGAAACAGCCAGGGCTGCGGCTTCGAGTAGATGTGCACGCCGTTGAGGTAGGACTCGAGATACCAGGGCAGCCAGCGCGGACGCCAGGTGGTCCACAGGGCTGGCGTGGCCATGGCTATGGCCGCCGCCACGAGCGCTGCAAAAATCGCATTCGCCACCCGAGTTCGCACCAGCCAGCAGGCCAGGCCCATCAGCATTAGCGCGACACCAATGATATTCAGGATATCGACGCGCAGCAGATCGGTCCACGGCGACCAGGGTTGCCCGAGCAGGAATTCCTGCACGCGAAACAGTAAAGCCAGGCCAAAGATTTCGGCCCCGCGCCGGATTGTCGTAGAGGCGATTCCGCCTGCCGAGCCCCCCTTCCGGCGCAGCCGGTCGGTCACCAGCGCAAACGACACGCCCGCGAGAAACAGGAATAGGGGTGCCGGAAGCGTTCCCCCGAGCTGCGACCACCGGAAGAACGGCGTATTGCGGGCCGCCCCGCCCAGCCAGGAATCGTAGCAGTGCGTCTGAAACATCAGCAGGCAGGCCAGCCCCCGCATCCAGTCGATGTAGGCAATTCTTCCTGGGTTACGCTGTGCCATTGGCCACCTTGTCGTTACTCTCCCCGCCTCCCGGATCCGGCCGAGTTCGAGAATCCCTTGGTGAATTGCTAGAATCGTCTTCGATGGGACTTGCTTCAACAACTCCCCATTCTCGCTCGTCGGCACTAAATCTTCCGCTCGCCGTCACGATTTGGGCCATCATTATCGCCTCAGCCGCAATCGCGGGCGCTCGGCTGGGCTTCGGCGGTCGCCGATTCGCCATCGCGCTCGCCGTGGCCGCCGTACTGTTCGCCTTTGAATTCTGGCTCGCCGCGCCGCGCGTGCTCGATCGCGCGCGGAGTTGGCTGAGCGGTCACGGGCGCGCGTTGGCCCCGGCCGTCCCGCTGGTTGCCGTCATCGCTTATTCGCTGGGAGTCACGGCAAGCGGCCGGTGGCTGGTCGCCGGCGCGCTCTACGCAACCATCCCCGCACTGCTGCTTTCAACCGCCGCCGGCAAGCCAGCCGGGGCGTGGGCCGATTACGCCACAGCCGTGTTCATCTGGCTGGCCATCTGGCTGACGCCGCCCTACCGCCTGCTATATCACATCTTTCCTTATCCCCCACCTCTTGAGCACACGCTCTCCATTCTGATGGCGGTCTCAACCGCCGTGGCCGGCTACATTCTGCTCCGCGGGCTCGACGGCGTCGGCTACCGAGTTGAATGGCGCCGCGGCTTTGGATTCCAGTTTGCGTCAAACTTCGTCCTATTCGCCATCATCGCGATTCCGCTGGGCCTGAAGATCGGTTTTCTGACCTTTGATCCGACCATTGCGCGGGTCCGCTCGATTCCGGTTGCCGGACTCGGCATTCTGTTTTTCACCGCCTGGCCCGAGGAATTCTTCTTTCGCGGAATTGTGCAGAACTGTCTGGCTCGTACGTTCAAGAATCAATGGGCGGGCCTCGCCCTCGCGGCCATAATCTTCGGCTTCTCGCACATCCTTCATTCACCGGCACCGAACGGGAAGTACGTCCTGCTGGCCACGATCGCCGGCGTCTTCTACGGGCGGGTGTGGATGAAGACGGGCTCGATCTTTCCAGGCGTGCTCGTGCACGCCCTTGTGGACCTTTCCTGGCACATCCTATTCCGCTAGCGAACTCCCTGTCGAGCGATGCCGAGCGCCAGCCGTTCGTAGGGCGGGGATGGCGCGCGACCTGGGGAGCCGCATACTCGTGTTGAAACAGCTCCGAGCAATGTGTTACCCTCATGCGCAACAACGGGGGTAGTTGTCCGGTTGACGCTTTCAGGATGATCGCGATGGATGCCACTGGGAGTTCGCCAGGAACTCTGCGGTTTGGCGTTTTCGAAGCCGATCTTCGCGCCGGTGAGCTTCGCAAGCACGGAATCAGAATCAGACTGCAAGAGCAACCCTTCCAGATCCTCGCACTGTTGTTGAAGCGTCCCGGCGAGCTGGTCACCCGCGAAGAACTCCGCCAGGAGCTTTGGCCCGCCTACACGTTCGTCGATTTCGACCGCGGCTTGAATAAGGCCATGACAAAGCTGCGCTCGGCCCTTGGCGATTCTGCCGAGGCTCCGCGGTATATCGAGACCTTACACAGGCGCGGATACCGCTTCCTGGTTGCCGTCGCCGAACAGCACGAGAATTCGCCGGCGGGCCTGGGTGCGCACGATGAAGTTGACCAGCACGATTCCGGCAAGGGCGACAACCAGCGGGCTGGACCGCGCTCGCCAGCCGATCCCGCAGGTGCCTGGTACAGACGGGTGGGGAGTCTGCGTCATCGAAACATCGCCATCGCTGGTGTCGTGCTGCTCATGTGCTTCGTCGGCCTGGGCTACCTTCGGGTATACCACCCGGTTGTTTTCGGCGGTTCGGCGGCAACCCTCGGCCCGCGCCGTTCGCTCGCCGTCCTTGGTTTCCGCAATCTCTCGGCCAACGCACAGGACGGTTGGCTTTCGACCGCTCTGGCCGACTGGCTCACGACCGAACTTTCCGCGGGAGATCAGCTGAGGACCATTCCCGCGGAAACGGTCGCCCGTATGAAGGTCGAGCTCTCGCTGCCCGACGTCGATACCCTCAGCCGTGACACGCTGGTCCGCATCCGGAGCAATATCGGCACCGACTACGTGGTGGCCGGGTCCTACGCGACTGTGGCCAGCGATGCGGGTGGTCAGATGAGGCTCGATCTTCGTCTACAGAACGCGCGTACGGGCGAAACGGTCGTGGCCGTTTCCGAGAGCGGCACAGAAGCGAATCTGTTCGGCCTGGTGGCGAAGGCGGGCGAGGAGCTTCGGGCTCAACTCGGAGTTGGTGCGATCACCAATGAACAAGCCGCGGAAGTGGCCACGGCATTGCCCTTGAAGCCGGAGGCCGCGCAGCTATATTGGGAGGGCCTCGGTCGGCTGCGCGTCTTTGACGCGCTGACGGCGCGCGATCTGTTACTGAAGGCCGTTGCTGCAGAACCGAGCTACGCTTTGTCGCATTCCGCCTTAGCCACTGCCTGGTCTCAGCTCGGCTATGACGAAAATGCCAGGACGCAAGCCAAACAGGCGTTTGACCTGTCGGCCAATTTATCGCGTGCCGAACGGCTGCTTGTTGAAGCGCGGTACCGGGAAGCCTCCAAGGATTGGCCGAAGGCCATTGAAATCTATCGCGCCCTGTTTGAATTCTTCCCGGACAATTTGGAGTATGGTTTGGCCCTGACGTACGACCAAGTTAACGCCGGCCAGGGCAAAGATGCGCTGGCCACTGTCCGAGCGCTGCGGACTTTGCCGCCGCCCCTTGGCGATGATCCTCGCATCGATTTGGCAAATGGGAAGGCGGCGGAATCTCTCGGTGATTTCAAGACGGTCAATTTATGCGCGACTCGCGCGGCTCAAAAGGCGCGAGCGGCGGGCGCATCCCTGCTTCTAGCCAGGGCTCTGCTCGACCAGGTGTGGGCTTTGGAGAACCTCGGGGAGTTTGATGCCGTCGACAGCTTAGTTCGCCAAGCGAAGCAGCTTTATGAATCCGCCCACGACCGAAAAGGCGCCGCGGATGCGGTTACCGACGGCGCTATCGCCATGGAAAAGAAAGGCGATTACCTTGCGGCGAAGGCTGCTTACGCCGAATCCCTGGCTCTCTATCGAGAGTTGGGGTGTGAACTCGATATCGCCAACGGGTCCGATAATCTGGCGGACATTCTCCTGGATCTCGGAGATCTGAGCGGTGCCCGCGCGAGTTATGAAACCGCGCTCGAGATTTACAGGCGCATCGGTCATCCCGACGGCCTCGGCCTGGCCAACAACGGCTTGGGCGATGTCCTGTTAACCCTCGGGAGACATCAGGAAGCCAAGCACCTCTATGAGGAATCCTTGGAGGAGTGCGAGCGGATCGGCGATCGCAGCAAAGCCGGCGTTGCTCTGTTCGGCCTGGCCCGCGTGCTTGACGCCGAGGGCGACCTCCCGGCTGCGCTTCGGAACGCAAGACAAGCCACCGACGTCTTCGATCAAATCGGAGATACGACTCAAGCCACCGAGGTGCGCCTGGAGATCGCCCAAATCCTGCTCGAGCAAGGTCAAACCGCCGCCGCGGACCTTTCCGCTCGGAATGCCACCGAGAGTGTTCAGCAGACGCGGGCCAAGCAAGACATGGCCGCCGCCTATCTGTTGCTGTCTCGTGTTTTGCTTGCGCAGGGCAAATTGGGGCCGGCTCGCGCCGCTGTGGCCAAGGCCTCCGTCGCCGCCGCCGCGGCCCACCATCATGAACTCGAACTGCTGACATCCGTTGCGGCAGCGCGGGTTTTTGCGGCTTCCGGAAGGCCGCAGGATGCTGCCGATGCTGCCAAGCGGCTGGGTCAGCTGACATCCGATGCGGCATCGGCAGGTTTTTTCAATGCCGCCCTCGAGGCGCGTCTCGCGCTCGGTCAAGTTGAGCTGATGGCGGGTGATCACCGCGCTGGCATGGCCGATCTGGAAGGGCTCGAGAAGGATGCCGCCGCTGCCGGATACCTCCTGATAGCCGAACAAGCCGCGGCAGCGCGTGCCACGAACGAGGAATCTCAACCGCGCAAGGGCACGTAAAGCACGCCCTGGCCACATCTCATCCTATGTCCGACGGGCGCGCGAATCCCTCGCCCAACGCCTGCCTGTTCGACCGAACCATTTCCAGCCCGTGGGGGACGTTGCTATCAGCCGCCAGCAAACGAAGCCGCGGAATGCCTGCTCCCCGCTGAACCGTTGCACGGGTGGGAAAGGAGCGGATAACTACCGTTGTACCAGACACAGAAATTGGTTATAAGGAACGGGCCATGCCGACGGCTGGACAAATCAAGTGTTATATTGCGCAGGCGGTCGATTCGGCGACGTCGCTATTCGAACAGCTCGTATTCCTGGGATCTCTACGGGACTCCTACACCGGCCAGTACCTGCGCGAAGGATGGGGCCGAGTGGCTTCAGCCGATGAAATACACTCGGTGCTCCGGGATTTCCACCGCGCCATGTTCCTATCTGTTCTTCGACTGCCACTTCTGGAATTGAGCAAACAGCTGCGCTATCACTTCCAAGCGCTGGGCCAGCCAGAACGTCAGACAGCATTCTTCTGGCTTGAGGTCGAGCCTTTCCGGGATCTGATCCCGCAGGGGTGTTCGGCCCTTTTTCGCGAGCTGTTTATCTCACAGATTCGGACCGCTCTCGAGGTGTTGTGCGACGCGCCCGACTGGGTTGAGCTGGCGGGGCCAGTCACATCGCCAGATCCACAACTTGGCCCGTCGCCGCTGCTTCGCTGGCTGAACTAACGGTGCCCATTGCCTCTGAGGGTGACCCGAATAACCGCTCTCGCCTTCACCTGCTCCATCGAATCTTCGCAACAAAACAGAAGCGGTCGAACTCGGCGATCATGCGCAGTCGAAGTACCGGCGAACCGTAGGAATACTCAGTCCAGCTGCCGCCGTTCGAGGGGCTGTTCGCCTGAAACGACACGGCCCCGAGGTTTGTACCGCTGATCGCGAGCAAGTTGCAAACTGGGGAGAGCTTGCTGGCGCGCCTCAACTCGGCAGTTCCTCGGCGTTAGCTGGCGCCAGTTCGTCACGCATATAACAAATCAGTTTTTTCTATGCTCCTTCGTCCGATCTTCTGGCATAATGCGCGCCAGATGGGGTGGGCCGTGTATCTCGACCGCAGCGAAGAACTGAAAAATTGAACAGCAAATCGAGGGTGGGCGGTGGGTAAGCTTGCCCGCCATGGCTCATTTGTTTGGTCGCTTTTGATCGTTTCCTCCGGGGGGGGTATGTCGATCATTCGAATTCATCCATCGTGGGGTGGCCGGTTGCTCGCGTCGCCGCGCCGAGCGGTTGCACGGTGCCTGCGCGGAGCAGAACGCATGGTTTTCGTTCTTTGCCTATTGGCGCTGGTGGCGCTAGCAGCGTCGGCGCAGTCGGCCAGCATGCTAAACGGCAGGGTTTCCGACCAGTCCGGAGCAGCCGTTCCGAACGCGAAGGTCACGCTGGTTGCGACGGACACGGGCTTTGAGCGGACGACAACCAGCAACTCGACAGGACTCTACCAGTTCCTTGACGTTCCTCCTGGCAGCTACCGGCTCGGAGCGTCGGCTTCCGGATTTGCGCCCTATTCGCGATCGAACGTGGTTCTGTTCGTCAATACGCCGTCGACGGTTGACGTTCAATTGCAAGTGACGGGTGTGATCACCGAAGTGAAGGTTGAGGGTGAAGGCGCGCCGCTGATTAACAAGACCGACGCGACACTCGGCAACGTTCTCGAAGAAGATCAGATTTCGGAGTTGCCCATCGCGGATCGCAACGTGGTGCAGCTGCTGAGTCTTCAGCCCGGTGTCGCATATCTCGGAACGGAGATCAATCCGGTCACGGACACGCGCAGCGGTGCCGTGAATGGCCTCCGCAGCGACCAATCCAACGTTACCCTCGACGACGTCGGAGTGAATGACCAGAATAACGGCTTCGCTTTCACCAGCATTTTGAATGTGCCTCCAGACTCGGTGGAAGAATTCCGCGTCACCACCGCGGATGCCAACGCGGATTCCGGCTATTCCAGCGGCGCTCAGGTTGCCCTCGTGACCAAGAGCGGCACCAACAGTTTTCACGGCTCTGCCTACGAATACAACCGTAACACCATTTTCAGCGCCAACGACCCGTTCTTGAAGGAATCCCAGGGAGAGACTGGCCAGCCAAATCAGGCCCCGAAGCTGCTGCGCAATGTGTTCGGCGCGACCTTTGGTGGCCCGCTCAAGAAAGACCGTGTCTTCTTCTTCCTAAACTATGAAGGACGCCGCGATGCACAGGGCACCAGCGTCCTGCGCACCGTCCCAAGCGCCACAATCCGTCAGGGTGCCGTCGAGTACTTGTGCCAGGAGGTGAACGGGAACCTCGACACCACGACCTGCCCGGGCGGCACCGTCAACGGCGTCACCGGCGTCCCAGCTGGCTACTATGCCCTCAACTCAGCGAACCTCACAGCAATGGATCCCGGTAATCCGGCGATTAACGCAAAAGGGCCGGACCCGGCGGTCGAAGCTCTCCTCAATCAATATCCAATGCCGAACGCGATTGGAGGTGACGGTTTTAATACCCTGGGATATCGGTTTTCGTCCAATGCGGATTCATCCTTCAATACATATATTACCCGGCTCGACTGGCACATCAGTGGGTCCGAGACGCTGTTCTGGCGCGGCCAGACGCAGAATACCAAGCAGCCGGGGACGTTCGAGTTTCCGCTTCCCGGTCAGATACCGACTTCTACGACTCTCGACGACAGCAAGGGCTCGGTCGTCGGCCTAACTTCGATCCTCTCTCCGTCCCTGATCAACGATTTCCATTGGGGTTTCATTCGCCAGGGCGGACAGACCGCCGGAGCATCGCTATATCCGGGGGTCTTCCTCAATGACGTAACGGACTTTGTGCCCTTCACTCGCACGACGATTTTCTTCGTCCCGCTAAACCAGCTCAGTGACAAGCTGAACTGGACGAAGGGCAATCACACACTGCAGTTCGGCACGGACCTGTTCATCATTCGCAATAACCGCAGCAGCGATGCTGATTCCTTCTCGGACGTCCAGTCCAATGTCGTTTATCTCGACACAGCCGGATTGTCAGAGTCTGGCAATCCTAGTCCTCTCAATCCCACCAACAATGGGTATCCGACTGTAGACCCGAGCTTCGCCGCGAACTACGACAGCGCCACCGAAATGCTGCTGGGAATCTTTGCCGAAGGTGACGGTATTTACAATTTTAATCGCAGCGGAGTCGAGCTGCCCCAGGGCACGTTCGTCAACCGCCGCTATTCGGTCAACGACTACGAATTCTATGGCCAGGACGCGTGGCGTATGAGTTCTCGGCTGACTCTAACCTACGGTCTGCGCTGGGTGCTTGAGGCACCGCCGTACGAAACCAATGGATTGCAGGTAGCGCCGTGCGTCGAAGCCTCAAGCGGCGGCTGCACAAACGAGAACCTTGCCGAGTGGTTCAATCAATCCGCGAAATTGGCGGCAGAGGGGATGCCAGCCATTGACTCGGGAGAAATTGCCTTCGTGCTGGGAGGGCCGGTCAATCACGGCCCGGGTCTGTGGAACTGGGACCACAAAGATTTTTCTCCTCGCGTGGCGGTGGCTTGGGCGCCGGATACGGGAGACGGATTTTTCTCCAAGATTCTCGGCCGCAGAGACCAGTTCTCGATTCGTGGCGGCTACAGCATCATGTACGATCATTTCGGCATTCCCATCGTCAACAGCTTCGACGAGCACGGCTCTCTCGGGCTCTCGACCGACCTCGGCAATCCCGCCGGTATCGGTGTGTCTCCGGCGAATGCCCCCCGATTCACATGTCTAACACCGTCGTCGCCGGGCCAGTCGTGCATCCCTTATCCGTGTACCGGCACGAGCTACTGCTTGTATCCGCCGGTTACCCAGACGGGTTTTCCGTTCACTCCGAGTGATACGGCCTTCGCCATCAATTGGGGCCTCGATCAGTCCGTGAAGACTCCATATGCACATGTCTTCAATGTCTCGCTTACGCGTCAGGTCACCCCCAATTCGGCGCTCCAGGTTTCTTATGTGGGCAGTGTTGGCCGTCGGCTTCCCATGCAGGTCGATCTGGCCCAGCCAACCGACCTAACGGACCCGACGAGTGGTATGACCTATTTCCAGGCCGCCAAGATGCTCTCACAAGACGTGGTGGCAGGCGACACGTTCAGCCAGGTGCAGTCAATACCGTTTTTCCAAAACATGTTTCCGGCCTGGAACACGGTGACCGAGAGTCAACTGGCTGGGTCCAATCTGGATTGCGCTTCGAGCGCCACCAATCCCTATCCGGCCGCGCCCACGGCCACCCAGGCCATATATGACTTGTGGACTTGTTACGTGCACAATGAGACGTTCGCTCTGTTCCTTCTGGATTTGCCAAGCTCGGAAAGCGGCTTGACTACCCCCAATAGCCGGCTTGGGCCTTACACCTTCTACCACGATCAATTCAGCTCCCTGTATGCTTGGCGCACCATCGGGACCTCGAATTACGACGCGCTCCAAGTTACCTATAACGTCCACATGGGATCGAATCTGCAGGGTCAGTTCAACTACACGTTTGGCAAGTCGCTCGATGAGGAATCGGCCGCCGAGCGCATCGGCCCCTATGAGGGAACGGGGGGTACGGGCAGCGACCTAAACGGCGGTGGCATTGTCATCAACGCCTGGGATCCCCTCGCCCTGCGCGGACTCTCCGATTTCAACGCCAAGCACCAGGTCAACTCTAACTGGGTCTATCACCTGCCCATCGGCAAAGGTCAGAGATTCGGAGGAAATGCTGGCGCAGTACTCAATGCGCTTGTAGGAGGCTGGCAGGTCTCTGGGGTCTTCCGTTGGACCACGGGTTTCCCGATCACGGTTGATAACGGTCCCGACTGGCCAACTGACTGGAACATCGAAGGGGATGCCGAGCCGAACGGACCGCTCCCGGCGATGACCAACCCGAAACACGCCTTCGTCAATGGCCAGGACATCGGTCCAGACATCTTTGCCAATCCGGCGGCGGCACTCGACTCGTTCCGTCCGGACTGGCCGGGCGAATCGGGAGTTCGCAACAACGTCATCGGGGACGGCATGTTCAATATCGATACGGGCGTGGTCAAGGATTTCAACTTGTGGGAGAAGAAGCAGCTCGAATTCAGTTGGCAATCGTTTAATGTCACGAACTCCGTACGCTACGATGTCCGAGCCGCTCAACCGTCGCTCGCCGACGGGCCGGCCACGTTCGGCCTATATACATCGACCATCACGGCACCGCGCTTCATGCAGTTTGCCTTGCGCTTCTCGTTCTGACGCACGGCCCGCTGGGGGCGGGTCAGTTATCCCACTGAAACCGGGCGAGGACGCCGTTGCGAAAGGTAAGCCGGGCAAGCGGACGGTCGGCCGCGTTCCTGTTCGCAGGATTGCGAAAGGAAACCTGAAACTGGTGGCTACCGGCTCCGCTCAGACGGATTTCTGCGCGCGCTCTGCTTAGGAATCCTTCGTTCACATGCCATCCCCCGGTTCCGCCGTCGGCTGGGGCGGATATTCCGGCGTCCTTGAAGAAGTCGGTGATGCGCGTTTGCCCGACTTCATATGAAATGAGCTTGGCGACCATTCCGCGCGCAACGAGGCTGTCGCTGGGCGGGGATGATCGAGCGTCCTCGGTGTTGTGCGGGACGGGCTCGAGTGTGGCAATTTCAATCCGCCCACTGTAGAAATCGTCGAAAAGCTTGTACGCATCCGGATCGTACTGTCGGAGTCCCTCAGGGCCGTTCGCGGGTATCGGGTCCGTCATCGAAAGATCGCCGTGCGTGCCGAAATACCACATGGTTAGCTCAGCGAAGTACTCGTCGGGATTCGAACCGGCGTAGGAGTTGATCCACAGTCCCTTGGATTTTGAAATCTCGTATTGTTTGTCGAACATTGCGCGCACGGCGGGTGGAATCCCGTAATTCTCGATGTTGTGCGCAAACTCGTGGGTGCAAATGTCGCGGCCGCGATAGCGGTCGGCAAAGAGCTGTAACAGGTTCTCCTCCGCGCAAGACGTCTTGAGGCCGCCCATGCCGCGCGTGCGCTGGTCGCGCGTCAGGCCGTTGTATTCATCGAGAGGGACGTGCTTGTCCTGCCGCCATTCCGGAAGATCGGTGGTGACTTGGTTGCGGCCGATGATGTGTACTTCGGCTCCTGCCGCGGCGAGGTTGGTCACGACCGTGGGAAGCTGCGCGGTCTGCCGGGCCATCCGACCGTACAGCACGTAGAGGGCCTCGTCGGCGACCACGCTCGGCGCCTTGATCAGAATGCCTTTGTAGGTAAGCTCTTTGGCGAAAAAGCCGTCTTCCGGCGGAGTGATGGCCTCGATCTTCGGTCGATTCCGCGGCTCGGCCTGATTTTCCGATTGGCGCTCGCGACAGTCAGTCAAAGGCACCGTTAGGGCGAACACCAGCACGGCCGCCATAACCGCACGGCGCACTGGACTCGGCTCGCCTCTCCTGACGATTTCACGCGAACCGGCCACGAACCGCCGATTCACATCTGAGAACATCGCCTTTGCGCTCTATGGCTCAACGTCGGGGTCTGTACCGCGGGGTTTCACAATCCCGTGGCATTATATGGCAGGCGACCCATCCTGCGTGCCGCCACGCCCAGTAACCGTCTCATGTAGTGCTCGAATTCGCTCAGCCGGAACAATTTCATCAGCAGGCCTAACACGATCACCCCTCCGGCAGTCGCCATCACGAGCGCGACGAGGGCACCGTAGGCGCGATGCCACGGCAGAAATCCTTCCACTCGCCCGAGCACGACATACGCGGCGACCGCCGCTCCGGCCGACGCCGCGCTCACCTTGGCAAAGAACAAGAGCAGCCTGCCCGATTCGCGATTCCGCGTGCGGCGGTTGAGCAGCACGAACAACGCGATGGTGTAGATGATAATCCCAATCGAACTGGCTAGCGCGAGTCCGCGATATTGTGCGCGTCGCACGAGCCACCAGTAGAGCGGAATGTTGAGCCCGGTCATGACCGTGCCGACCACGGCCGGCGTAATCGTGTCGTGCGTGGCGTAAAATCCGCGCGCGAGAATGTACTGTGCTCCCCAGGCGAACATGCCAATCGAGAACAGGGCGAGCGCAATTCCGGTAGCCGTCAAATCCGCTCCGCGCAAGCGGGTGTGCGCGAATGCCAGCCGCACGAGCGGCTGATTTTCCGCAATGGTCAGGGCGGAGATCGGGATCAGCAGAAACAGTGTGCCCTTGAAGGTCGAGTTCAGCACCTGATTCAAGTCCTCGAATTTCTTCTCGGCGTAGAGCTGGGCGAGAATCGGAAACGATGCAACTCCGATGGCCTGTCCGACCAGCCCGAGCGGGACGCGCATGAGGGTCTTGCCGAGACTGAGCCAGGTAATGGACGCCGCCTGCAAGTAGGACCCGAAGATTCGAATGATCCAGTCGTCGGCGAAGGAAAGGGACACGGCCAGCATGATCGGTATCGATAGCTTTAGAAACAGCCAGAACCCAGGATGTCGCACCTGGAGGTTCGGGGTAAAACGCGCTCCCGCCCTGCTCGCGCCATAAATCTGCAGAAGAAAATTCCCGAGGATTGCGCCGCCCAGCACCCCGACGGAGAATCCCGCAATCCCGATGCGCGAAGACAGCAGCATCCCACCGGCGATGATCCCGGCGTTGTAGACCAGCGGGGCGAGCGAGGGAACGACAAACTGCCCCTTCGCGTACTGCACGGCGGCGAGGATGCTGCCCTCGTAAAAGCAAATCTGCGCGGGCAGCATCAAACGCGTCAGGAAAACAACGCGCGCGCGTTCGGCAGCACCAAAACCCGGCGCAATCATTCTCGAGAGGCCGTTGGCGAAAATCTCCGCGACCAGAACCAGCGCGACCAGCACGAAACCCATCACCGTCACCACGGTCGAAAACACCTTCCAGCCCTCGTCTTCGCGATTCTGGGCCACGTATTTCGCAAAAACGGGAATGAACGTGACGCTGAGCGAGCCGCCGGCCACCAGGTAATTCAGGAAGTCAGGAAGGGTGAACGCGGCATAGTAGGCATCGGTTGCCATTCCGGGCCCGATCTGGTGCGCGACCGCCCAGTCGCGAAAAAAACCGAGGACCCGACTCAAGAGCACGCTTGTGGTCACGATGACCGTTGCGATCGCGATGCGGCGATGCATGGTTTCCGTCGTCACGACTGCCATACTAGATGGTTTGCGCGCTCGGGACCAGTGCCGCCCCCGCTTGCTTGCCGAACGAGTACTCGCCCTCGCATCGGCGGAAGGCCGCTCGCCGTCAAGGCTTCAAGTTTTCGACGGCTGAGAGAGGATGGTGTACGGCGGAGACCGTTTACCGAGCCGGTGTGTCGGGCGGGGCCGCTCGCAGGTACTGCACCGGCCAAGGCACGCGAAAACCTAAGTCGCGTGCAACCCGCAGCGGCCAATACGGATGCCGGAGCATTTCCCGGGCCAGCTCAACCACATCAGCATCACCTCGGTTGAGTATCTCGTCGGCGAGGTTCGGATCATCGATCAGGCCGACCGCGGCGGTCAGGGTGCCGGTCTCCTCGCGAATCTGCCTGGAGAAGGGCGTCTGGTATCCGGGCCGCGCCGGAATCAGGACCCCGGGAACAAGCCCCCCGGACGAACAATCGATGGCGTCGACGCCCAGCGGGCCCAGTTGCCGCGCGAGTTCTACCGATTGATCCGCATCCCATCCGTGTTCGGCCCAGTCGGTGGCCGAGATGCGCACGAAGAGCGGATTGCCCTCCGGCCACCTCCCCCGCACGGCCGACACGATTTCCCGCAGCAATCGTGTGCGGTTGTCGAAGGTGCCGCCGTAGGCGTCATCGCGAACATTCGACAGAGGCGAAAGGAACTCGTGAATGAGATAGCCGTGCGCCGCGTGAATTTCAAGTACCTGAAAACCGGCATCCGCCGCGCGGCCCGCCGCCGCGCGAAATGCCTCAATCACGCCGCGAATTCCCTCCCCATCGAGAGCGTGCGGCGCGGCGTGCCTCTCGTCGAAGGGAATCGAGCTCGGCCCCACCGTCGGCCAGCCCCCCTCCGGGGGCGGGATTGTCCCCGAGCCTTCCCAGGGGCGCGGCGTGCTGGCCTTGCGTCCGGCATGCGCAATCTGGATTCCGGCCAGAGCGCCCTGCTCTTTGATGAAATGAACGATTCGCGACAGGAATTCGATGTGCTCGTCCTTCCAGATCCCCATATCATGCGCACTGATCCTTCCTTCGGGTGTAACCGCCGACGCCTCGGTAAAGACCACGGCCGCTCCGCCCACCGCGCGGCTGCCCAGATGCACGAGGTGCCAATCGTTTGCGAATCCGTCCGTGCTCGAATACTGACACATGGGTGCGACGATAATGCGGTTGCGCAGGGTGACCGACCGGATCGGAAGTTCGTCAAAGAGCATGAGAAGCCTCTCTCTCAACGTGTTTGGGTGTATGGCGAGAATCAGGCATCCCCGGGGAAGCTATGCTTCGCGCTGCCGCCCGCATCTCGCCGCCCATCCCCACAGCTCCTTCGTTTGCGGACCCAAACGATACATCAGTACGGTGTTCGCCGCTTGCTTCTGTTGGCTTAGGTCACGTCAGGAGTCACTTGAATAAGGATGACCCTACTTCGCCGCCTGTCGCGAATAGACGATTGCTATGCCGGGTCGCGCGGGGCTTATGCGGATGAAGGTTCGAACCGTGCGCCGCAGAAACCCCTCGGGACGGATCCAACATAAGCCTTTCGCTATACACGTATAACATACTCGGCGATCTTGGGTTTTCCTGTGTTCCTCCGCTTCGGCGTCGTGCAAGACCTGCCGGTTAGGCTACCCGACGAGCTCGCGCCACGTTTATCCCTGGCGAGACGTCGTTTTGCTAGGCGCCAGCCGACCTGGCCGAAAACAAACCCATGGCGACGAAGGGTTATTTTGCGGTGCGTTTGGCCTTCGGCGGAGGTTCGTTCGTCCACGCCGGTGCATCGCTGGCAGGAAATGATTCGCGCGACGCTTCCTCGACGACATCCACTTCTGATGGGACAGCCTCATTACTGTCTGCTGCGGGGGTTTCTGGCCTCTCTTGCGGAATCTTCGGCTTGCGATTTTTCGCCCGCGCTCGGCGATGCATGACACGCTCCCTCCATTCGTTTAGCACCGCGCGTGCGCCGACGCAAGTTTTTCGGAAACGCGTAGGAAGTAAAAGCAGCGAAAGGCCGCGAGCCCAAGAGCCTTGCGAGCACCGAGGTCAGAATTTGTACACTGCGCTAACCGCGACTTTCGGGCTCACTTGGTAGGTGCCGAAATAGAAGGTGCCGTCCGCGTCTCCTTCCGCGCGAAAGGACCAATGCGTGGCGTGCGCCTTGATGTCGACGCCCGCCCCGAGTTCGTATCCGAAGGCGTGACTCGAGCCATAGAGTGTCTTCGGCGACATCCCAGCCAGTCCAACCAGTCCGTGCGCCCACAGCTGATACTTGCGCGAGCCGGACCAGCGCACACGGGCCCCTGCACCGCCGAAAAACAGCCTGCTCGTCGATCCAGATGCGACCCCCCCGGAAAGCTCACCCTCCGCCCCGACCAAATCCTCGGGATAATAAACGACCGATCCTTGGTAGCCGTTCGTGTTCTCCGTCGTCCCGGGCACCTC
Organism: Candidatus Cybelea sp.; assembly: GCA_035622135.1. Taxonomy (GTDB): domain Bacteria; phylum Acidobacteriota; class Terriglobia; order Acidiferrales; family UBA7541; genus Palsa-295. Next base: position 23,929 of record DASPVZ010000022.1, read on the forward strand.
ATAGAAGCGCACGTATTGGTAGCCCACAGACGCCTCCCAGTCATATTTCGGGAAGACGCCATACACCCCTTGGGGCGGCTGGGGCGGTGCTGGGTCAGGGGCGGGCAACGCGTCCGGTGAAGCGCTCGGACCTTCGCTCAACGCAAGACGAGCAGGCGCTGGCGCCAACCCTTCGCTCGGTTCGGTGCTCCCGGCAGAGGCCGCACCCGTCGGGCCAGCCAGTTGCAGTCCGTATCCTGGATTAGTCTGTGCCCCTGCTCCCCAGGCCAGCAAGACGAATCCGACGCAAACCAATCCCATGCGCCTTATCATCAGTTTTTCTCCAAGTGACCCCGCCCCATGCTGTGGCTTGGTGTGTCTTCTAATTTGAACCGACCCGGTCAAGGCGTGTCCACGGAGAAACCGGGCTCGTGTGCCGAATCGTCAATATCGGCAACCAAGTGGTTTAGAATTAATGGATTACGACGGAATAGGGCCTGAGGATTGGCGGGGCGGGAGGTTTTTGATCGCGTTCACCAAGTCGCCAAAAATTTGAGCCTTATCGAGGCATCCATCCGCGCCGACCTCGAGGGCGACGGGAAGGAAGCGAACCGCGTCATTTTGACTCATGATCAGAATCTTAGTTTGAGGGAGGGCTTGGCGGATTGAGCGAGCCGCATCGAATCCGCTGGCGCCGGGCATGCTGACGTCGAGCAGAATCACATCCGGCCGCAGCTCGCGCGCCTTCTCGACGGATTCTGGGGCATCCACCGCTTCTCCGCACACGCTCCACCCGGGCTGCTGGGACAGGAGCTTAGCGACGGCGTTGCGCACGAGCTGATTGTCGTCAGCGATAAGGATTCTCATGGGCTTAGTGCCGAGCTGTCTGCCCTGGCGGACTGCTCGCTTGAGGGCCCGAGTCGGCTCACGGCGGCTCCAAGCCTGGGCAAGAGCCCCACGGTTGGAGCGGCATCCCGCGCGACAGGAATGGTGACCAGTATGGTCGTGCCAGTGCTGCCGGACTCGATTTTCATCTCGCCATTCAATCGTCGGACGCGTTCGCGGATTCCGCGAATCCCGACTCCGGAGCCCTGCGCTTGAATTTGAGCCAATTTTTCGGGTGACATCCCCTTGCCTTGGTCTCGGATCGCGACACACACACCGTCTGCTTCGCGATAGATTCGGATCTGCGCGGTCTCGCTGCCCGAGTGCCTATGAATATTCGTCAATCCTTCCTGCACCACGCGGAATACGACCAGCTCCATATCGTTCGGCAGCCGTTCGAACCTCTCGGAAATTTCCAGCGTTATATCGAGCCCGCTGCGCTCTGCCAGCCCCTGCACGTACCAACCGAGCGCTGCGGGCAACCCGTTCTCGTCGAGCAGGGGTGGATGCAGCAGGTAGGAGGTGGTCCGAATGTCTCGCGTCAGCTGCCGCACAATTTGCTCGGCCTCCTCCGCATCCTTCTTCAGCTCGGGAGAGGCCTGGCTCGCGGCCCTGGCAATCAGCCCCAGTTTCATCCCCAGCACGGCCAGGGTTTGACCCGCGCTGTCATGCAGCTCGCGCGCAATGTGACGCCGCTCTTCGTCCTGCAGCTGCAGGAGATGGCTCGAAAGGTCCCGCAACTGCTCGGATTGGCGCACCACTTCCGCGTTACGCTGTTCGATCTCTATGGTGCGAGCGCGGACTTCTGCGTCGAGCGTCTCGGCGAGTTTGCGGTAGTTCTCTTCCGTGCGCTTGAGGTCGGTGATATCGACGCCGGTCGTGTGAAGGAAAAGCACATTTCGTTTGTCGTTGACAATCGGATACAGGGCGAAGTCGACCAGCCGTTCGGTTCCGTCGGCCCACGAGTAACGAAGCATTTCGCGATAGGGAATACCCTCGACGGCCAGAGGTGTCGCCGCGCGAATCTTCTCTTGGGATTCCGGGAAGTTCCGCCACCAGGCGGCCTGCCAAAACGGCCGATTAAGAACTTCTTCGGGACGATAGCCGCACGCCTCCATGCACAACCGGTTCGCTTCGACCAGCACTCCCTCCTTGTTCATGATTCCGGCAAACACGGTGGTCTGCTCGAATACCGCCTTGAATTTCGCGGTCGCCGCACTCAGGGCCTCTTCGCCACGCCGACGGTCGATCGCAAACGCAAGCTGGCGAGCAATCGTCAGGCCCAGGTCGATCTCCTTCGCGGAGAATTCATGCGGCGCGTCGAAGTAGATCACGGATTTGCCGATGAGCCCTCCATTGACCATGAGGGGAATGAACCCGAGCGCGCGGATGCCCTCGCGCAGTATCGCTGTCTTGAGCGAGTCGTTGAGGTCGACCCTCTCGATGTCAGCGATACAAACCGGCTGGGGGTTCGGTTCGTCGGCACGCCACACGGAATGGCTCTCGACGGCCTTCCAGTAGGCTTCCGATAATCCTCGCCAGCTCGCGAAGCGCATGGCTCGCTGTTCGTCGGCAAGTAGGATCGAGGCCCGGTCGCACGCGAGCGCCGCGAACATGGCCTCGAACGCCGCGGTGAGCATCTCGTGTGTTGATCCGGCCCGGTGCAGCTGATCCGCCAACCGGACGAGCGCGTTTTGCTGGCGCGCGGCCTCGGCGATCTCTGCGAGTAGCCCGTTGACTCGTTCGCCTTGGCACCGCTTTTCCTCGTTTTCCTTGCGTTCGGTGATATCGAGAACCACGCCGAACATGCGCGATTCCTCCCCGAGCCGGCGGCCCTTGCAATGAAACCATCGCAGCCCAAGCTCCGGATGGTTATACCGATACTCAAAGTCCACTTCTCCTGATCGGTGGCCCTCCTCCAGAAGGCGCAGCACGGTTGGCCTATCGTCGGGATAGACTCGCGCGGACCACTTCTCGGCATAATCGGGATCGCTCGGCTCGGTTCCGAAAATGCGGTGAAGCTCGGGAGAAAGTTCTCGTGCCTCGGCCACGGGATCCCATTCCCAGGTGCCCACGTGCGCAGCAGTCTGCGCCAGGCGAAGCCGTTCCTCGCTGCTCTCGATCGCTCGCCGAGTTTTCACTTTCTCGGTTACGTCGACGGCATGCAAGAGCACGCCATTGACTTCGCCCGATGAGGCGCGCGCAGGTCGGCACAAGAAATCGAAGTATTGCTCTTGTCCGGCGAGTACGGCTTTCATCTCGTGACCAACCGCCGACTGGCCGGTTTTGTAGGTGCGGTCGAAGAGTTCGAAATAACCTTGCCCGGCAAGCTCGGGTAAGCTTTCCCGCACAGTCTTGCCGATCAGCTCGCTCGCGCTCCGGCGCCCGACAAGGCGAACCGCGTGTTCATTCACGTATTCCCAGCGATGTTCGGGTCCGCCCATCAGAGCGACTGCCGCAGGGGCCTCACCCAGGAGCTCCTCGAGAGTATGACGCCCTGGTTCAGTCTCTGATGGCGATACGGTCTGATTCCTGGCCGGGTCCGTTCCAGTTCCCTCTTCAATCACACTGGCGATCGTCGGCAGAAGGTCGCGTTCCAGAGTCGCCTTGGAGACGTACCCTCGCGCACCGAGCTCAGCGGCATGACGGCCTGCCAGGGAAGGCTCGTTTTGGCTGACGAGGATGATTTGAGCACTGGGCAGCTCGCTCCGGATCAAGCGAGTCGCCTCCACGCCATTCATGCGCGGCATGGACAAATCCATGAGGACGACATCGGGCCGGAGCCGCTGGGCCATCTCCACGGCTTCGATTCCATCTGCAGCCTCTCCACAGACGGACCAATCCGCGCGCAGTGCGAGCAAGGAACGAATGCCGCGCCTTACTGCTGCGTGGTCGTCGACAATCAGCAAGCGCACGTGCACTTCAACGGTCCAGTCGTCGTTTTGCCGCCGCCGTCAGTCGGGATCGCCAGACACCCGCAACAGGACACAAGTGCCCTCAGGGCTTACTCATGGACCAGCCGCGCGGTCCACCGGGGCAGCGCGCGGCGGTTAAGAGGCCTGGTCCGATCTCTACTCCGACGCGGAAGTATGCACTAGCATTGAATTTATGGGGAATACAGCGATTGCTGTAGTGCCCTTTTCCCCCGTGGCGAGGGCGCGATTTGCTCGCAAGTTGGCCTCGGAACTCGGTATGATGGCTGACCTTGCAGGCTAGGAGGGAAGGACACGGGCAAGATTTCATTCGCCGCGGCTCTCATTGTGCTTCTCGCCGGGCCAGCCCGGGCACAGCCCTGGCGCCCGCCCGCCGTTCCCCTCATTACGCACGATCCCTACTTCAGCATCTGGTCGATGAATGATCATCTTACTGACGGCCCAACCCGCCACTGGACAGGCCGTGCTCAACCGCTGGTGGGGCTGATCAGGATCGACGGCCGGACGTTTCGCTGGATGGGCGACTCCCCGGACTCGGTTCCGCCAATGGAGCAAACGCGACTCGAAGTAACACCGACGCGCACGGTATATTCGTTCGAGGAACAGGGCGTCAAGCTCGAGGCGAGCTTTCTCTCCCCGTTGATTCCGTCGGATCTGAATCTCGTATCGCGTCCGATCAGCTACCTAAGCCTTTCAAGTAGTGCGATCGACGGCGTGCCACACAGTGTTCAGCTCCTCGTGGAGGTCTCAAGCCTCCTGGCTGTTGACACTTACACGCAACAGGTTGTCTGGTCGCGGGCGCGTCTCGGTGCGATCACCATGCTGCGCGCGGCAGATTTCGACCAGCCCGTGCTCGGGAAGTCTGGCGACAACATCCGCATCGATTGGGGATACGTGTTTTTGGCCGTTCCGGACGAACCGGGCGCAACCGCCGCGACGCAGTTCTCCCTGCCGCTCGAACAAGCTTTCCAGTCTGGCAAATCCATTCCGACCGATGACCTCGACATGCCGCAACGCGCCGATAACGCCGCCATGCTTTCAGCGACCTTTGACCTTTCCCGTGTAACTGCGACGCCCGTGGCTCGCCACGTCCTGCTGGGTTATGACGATTTATATTCGATCGAGTATATGCACCGGTGGATGCGGCCCTACTGGCGGCGGAAGGGAATGGATGTTGGCGAACTAATCGAGACCGCCGAGCGCGAGTACCCGGAAATCGATCGCCGCGCGCGAGATTTTGATGCGCAGCTCACGGCGGACCTGGAGCAGGTTGGGGGGTCTGCGTACACGGAACTGGCGACGCTTGCGTTTCGGCAGACCATGGCAGCTCACAAACTGGTGGTCGATATCGATGGGCAGCCGATGCTGTTTCCCAAGGAGAATTTCAGCAACGGATGCATTTCGACCGTAGATGTAATCTACCCTTCTTCGCCCTTCTTCCTGCTCTTCAATCCAGATCTCCTGAAGGCACAGCTGTTGCCCTTGCTCGACTACGTTCAAACCGGGCGCTGGCATTTTCCCTTCGCACCGCACGATTTAGGGACGTACCCGAAGGCGGACGGTCAGGTTTATGGGGGAGGCGAGACGACGGAAGAGGATCAGATGCCGGTTGAGGAAAGCGGGAACATGCTGCTCATGTTTGCCGCGCTCGCAAAGGCAGAAGGAAAGGCAGATTTCGCCAATCGTTACTGGCCGCAATTGCACGCGTGGGCCGAATATCTGGAGAGCAAAGGAATGGATCCGGCGAATCAACTCTCGACCGATGATTTTGCGGGTCACCTCGCCCACAACGCGAATCTTTCCATCAAGGCCATCCTCGCTCTCGATGGGTATGCAACGCTCGCCCAAACGACCGGCCGCGCCGAGGAGGCCCGAACGTATCACGCCTTGGCCGAGGGTATGGCGAGGCACTGGGTGGAACTGGCGCGGGACGCAGATCATTTTCGACTGGCCTTCGACAAGCCCGGAACATGGAGTCAGAAATACAATCTCGTGTGGGACCGTCTCCTCGGTTTCAACCTTTTCCCCACGAGCATCGCTCAGATTGAGTCTCACTACTACCAGTCTCATCTGAATGAATTTGGTCTGCCGCTCGATGATCGCAGCGCATACACAAAGTTGGACTGGGAAGTTTGGACCGCGACGCTGGCCAACGACCGGCAGGCCTTTGACGCGATTCTCGGGCGAATCGAACGGTTCATCAACCAATCGCCGAGCCGCGTACCGCTCACCGACTGGTACTGGACGACCGACGCGAAGCAAGTCGGCTTTCAGGCACGATCGGTTGTGGGCGGCGTTTTCATGCCTCTTCTTTCGAACGAACAGATTTGGCGGAAGTGGTCGCGCGATTCGCAGTAGTGTCTTCTTCATAGAACTCTCCGGCGGAGGCCGGGGTTTGCGCAGGGTGACGCACAACAATGGCCTCAAGCGATCCTTTCAACCTCGAACGCTTCGTCGACGCACAGAGCGGAGTTTTCGAACGGGCTTGCCGCGAACTTCGGGAGGGGAGCAAGCAAAGTCATTGGATGTGGTTCATCTTTCCTCAAATCAGAGGGCTGGGGGCAAGCCCTATGGCCATTCGGTACGCAATGTCCTCGCTTGCCGAGGCGGAAGCCTATTTGAAGCATGCCATTCTGGGGCCTCGGCTTCGGCACTGCACAAACCTGGTCTTGCTTGTCGAAGGACGCTCGATCGAACAGATTTTCCCTTACCCAGACGACCTGAAGTTCCGCTCCTCTATGACGCTTTTTGCGCGCGCCACAGTCGAGAACGAAATCTTCAATCAAGCGCTAGAGAAGTACTTCCGGGGCATACCCGACCGGGCGACCATCGATCGACTCTGACCGGCGGCTCGAGATTGGCGGGGTTCGGTCGCCATCCCCTTTTCGCTTAGAACTCGAGGTGCTCGTCGAAGAATTCAGCCGCCGCCGCATAGGCGGCGAGCCAGGTTTTGTGCATGAGGAAATCATGTATTTCGTCGGGGAAAACGAGCTCCTGATAGGAAACGCCTTGTTCGCGTAACGCGTTGGCCAATTCTCCCATTTGGGAGAACGGGACGTTGCGGTCGTCGTCGCCCTGAATCAGCAGAACCGGCGAGCGCCACGTGCGCACCGAAGCGATCGGGGAGGATTCGTAGGCGACTCGCGCCGCCTCGGCGCGAGCGGCGGGATCGTAGGCCGGATCCCAATTGCGAAGTTCGATGTTCCAGTCGTGAACGCCGTGCATGTCGACTCCAGCGGCGAACAGGTCCGAGGCGCGCGCAAGCCCCAAGGCTGTGAGATACCCGCCGTAGCTTCCACCCCACAGGCCGATGCGCCGGGGATCGACATCCGAGCGGCCGCGCAGGTAGAGGCCAGCGCCCTGAACGTCGTTGAATTCGCTGGCGCCCGCTGCGCCGTAGTTGAGCGCCTCGCGAAAATTCAGGCCGTAGCCGATTCCGCTGCGATAGTTGACCGAAAGTACGAGATAACCGCGGCTGGCCAAGTATTCGTTGAGGCCGTAAGCATTACTGTAGTACTGCATATAATGCCAGCCCAGCAGCATCTCGCGCTCCGAGCCGCCATGAAAGAAAACCACCGCCGGATGGCGGGAGCCGTCGTTTGTGTTCGAGGGAAGAAACAGCTGCCCGTGAATCATCAGGCCGTCGGCGGCGGAGAAAATGACCTGCTGCGGAATGGCGAGCTGCCCGGCGGGAAACTCACGTGGAATTTGGTCGGCCGCGAGATCGTGGATTTCGCCGTGCTCGATGACCGCCGGCCGCATCGGCAAGCGCGCATCGGAGCGAAGAATAGCAACCGTGCGATTGTCGCTCGAGACCACGGGGGCAGTTTCGATTCCCGTTCCGCTGCTGAGCGGCTCGGGGTGCGTCCCGTCGACCGCGACTTTCCAGACGTGCCGTCGGTCAATGTCATTTTGATTCGAAGAGAAAACGATTGTCGTATGATCCGGACTGAGCGAGACGTATTCGACTTCGAACTCACCCGGGGTCAACAGAGCGGCTTCGCCGCCCGAGGTCGGAACGGAATAGAGATGCGTCCAGCCGTCCCGTTCCCAGGGAAACACGAGGTGGCTCCCCGCGCCCCAGAACAATTGATTCTCAGCAACAATGTCGCGGAAGACGCTGCCGGGGCCGGGAGAGGCCTTCCAGATCTGCTGTCCCCTGCCCGTTGCGGCATCCGCAACGCGAATCGACCAGGGCGGGCCGGCTCGCCGGGCAACGAACCCGGGCTCTTCTCGAGTGGGAATTCGGATGAAGGCGATTTTTGACCCGTCGGGTGACCAGACGGGATCTCGATCGTGATCGGTGCTCGGATCGAGATAGTTGACCGTTTTCGTCGACAGCGAATATACGCCGATGAAGCTGTGATCGCCCCGGGCGCTGAGGAAGGCGATCGACTGTGCGTCGGGCGACCAGCGAATCGAGCTGTTCTCGCCAAGTTCATGAATGAGCTGCTCGGGCTTGTCGCTTCCGTCGAGCTTCGCTAGCCAGATTTCGCCTTTGAGGACGTAGGCGACAAGGTCGCCCTTCGGGGACACGGCCGGAGAATGGCCCTCACCGATCTTCCTCGGCTCGCCGCCCGAGAGCGAAAGGATGAACACGTCCTGCTCGACCCCGGCCGCGTTGCGCGAGGGATTCGGATACTCTCGGCGCGGGAACTCGAAATCGCCGCCATGGACGTAAACGATCGAGTTTCCGTCCGGCGTCCAGGACATTTCGCCCACGTCTTGGCCGTCATCCTCGGCATAGTTCGTGACCCTACGGGACGAGTAGCTGCCGTTCGCGTCGAGCTGGGCGACCCAGACGTTGCGTTTTCCCTCCGCGTTGAACACCCAGGCAAGGCGACCCTCGGCAGGGGCGGCAAGCAAATCCGTCGGGAAAGGGGCGCTCAGAACCTGCTCGATGGTGAATTTGCCGGGCGGGGCGGCTTGTGATTTTTCTGGTTCGACGGAAGCGCCCCCCGGTTGATCCGTTGCCGGCGTGACCCTGTGCGCGTTTGCGAATGCAGGGTTGGTTGAAGCGATGGAAACTGTGAACCAGGCGAGCAAAGACGCGGCGGAAAGAAAGCGCTTCATTTTTTGCGGGCTCCTCGGGAGAAATGAAGCGCGATGGTACGCTTTGCAGGAAAGTAAGGCAAGGAGGCTCCAGGCCGCGTCAGTTGCCGTGCACGGTTCCAGGAGAGGGGGGTGGTGGACAGCAAATATTGCACGAGGAAAGCCGCAATATCGGGCCGCGTCGCCTCTAGCCGTTCCGCGCACACATGATCCGGGCGCGCTCGCGTTCGAGGGTGGTAAGGAGCCACAGCTCGAATTCTGCCTCCGAGCCGATCGCGGGGTAGAGGTCCGCCGTCAACCTGCTATCCTCTGAACGATCAGGTCCGGAGCTCGCGCCAAACTCCCCGACCGCGGAGGCCATCTTGTCTGGAGTTTGGGTGATCGGCTCTTCGCCGTGCATAGTGCGAGTTCCTCCGTCTGACAGGTCCTACTCTGGCCGAATGCACGCACGGCAGGCACTCGATTTGCCGTCAACTCGGCGCTCGCTTCGAGACGCCGGTGATCGTGAAGGACATGCCGTGTGGCGCCGATCGAGATGGTCGGTCCGGGCTGTGCCCCAGTTGGCGTATTGTGCGGCTGCGCTCAACACGAGGTCAATGAACGGGAGCTAATTTCTACCTAATTTTCTTCTAAACGCCGATGGCTAGCGTGTATATAGGTTTGGTTACGTATTCGGCCAGTAGCGGTAAATCCTTGACCGACCGTGATAGAATCGGGGTACTCCAAGTTCTTCAGGTGACCTGATGAGCGAGCCCGAAGCGGCGAAGCGAATGGTGTGCTTCGGCACTTTCCAATGCGATTTGGGTGCCCGCGAGCTGTACAAAAACGGGACAAAAGTGAGATTGCCTGACCAACCGTTCCGGCTCCTGGCCATGCTGCTCGAGCGGCCGGGCCAAGTGGTCACCCGTCAGGAATTGCAGCAACACTTGTGGGTTGACAGCAGCTTCGGCGATTTCAACGATGGGTTGAACACGGCGATCAACAGATTGCGCGCCGCTCTCGACGACAATGCGGAGAATCCGCGGTTCATTGAGACGCTTCCCCGGCGCGGCTACCGGTTTGTGGCTGCGGTCCTTGATCAGAACGGCGACGGCGCGAAAGACATGCCCGCTGTCTGGGCGCCCGGCGCGGACTTTTGGAATTCAGAACCGGAAGCGCGTCGTGAGCCGGAGGGATTTACCCCGAAATCGCAGGCTGCGCGCAAGAGCATCGGCGCAGCTGGCCTGATCCTAGCCATCGTGACGGTGATGATGCTGGCCGGCGGCGCGGTGTGGTTTTTCTACGGACGCTCGGCACTGTCGTTCAATTCCCGCGATTCCGTTCTGGTGGCCGACTTTGATAATCAAACCGGTGATTCTCGCTTCGATCAGGCTCTCGAAAATGCGTTTGTGGTTTCACTCGAGCAGTCCCGGCGCGCGAATGTTTTCCCCCGTGCGCGACTTGAATCCGTCCTCGAAATGATGGGCAAGTCCGGAAGCGGGCGGATTACTCCGGGTCTCGGCCGCGAAATCTGTCAACGGGAAGGAATTCGGGGGCTTATCAGCGCCGGAATCACTCGCGTGGGCAACGACTATGAATTGACCGCCGAACTGATCGATCCCAAGAGCGGGGAAACGGTGCGCTCGTATGCAGAGCGGTCGTATGGCCAGGACCACATCCTCGATGCGCTGGACCTGATTGCCGCGGATATCCGTCGCGATTTGGGCGAGTCGCTTTACCAGATTCATCAGGCCGATCGTCCGTTGCCGGAGGTGACCACCAGTTCCCTGGTCGCGCTCAAACAATATTCCGAGGGCACCACGCTCTGGCATCAGGGCAAGTTTACCGAGGGCGCAACCATGCTTCGAGCCGCCGTCGAAACGGATCCCAATTTCGCCATGGCACATGCGGCGCTCGGCGCAGCGTACTTCAGCTACATCGACAACGATCCGGACCAGGGCAGGCAAGAATACAGCAAGGCGCTCTCACTCTCCTCGCGCACGACAGATCGCGAGCGCATGATCATCCGAGCCGAGTACGCCAACGACCAGGGGCATATCGAGGAGGCCGACATGCTCTATCGAGCCTATCTCGCCCGCTATCCCGACGATTGGCAGATTCTTCTGGATTATGCGCACCTGCTGCGCACGCACGGCCGTGCCGCCGAAGCTGTCGCGCGCTACAAGGAGATCCTTCGAATTGCCCCCGACGACGCGAAGACCTACGTCGAAATGGGCTCGGCCAACATCGACTTGAACAACTTCCCGGATGCCGTGTCGGCCTATTCAGAAGCATTTCGCTTGGATCCTCATTGGCTCGTGGCCGGCAACATTGGCCGTCAGTATGGAATGGTTCTGATCGAAAACGGTGACGAGCAGAAAGCGCAGCAGGTTTTCACGGATATGACCGAGAAGGCGCAGGCCATCGAAACGCGGGAAGCCGGTCTGCGGTCTCTGGCCCTGCTGGACATGTACCACGGGAGGTACAAGGACGCCGCAAGGCGCTTCAAAGAGTGCCTGCTGATTTTAGACAGCCAGGCGTACCTTAGCGTGGCTCGAGTGCATCTGTGGCTGGCATTCGTGGCGGAAGGTGAAGGCGACCAGCGCAGCGAAGCCCAGCAGCTTGATATCGCCGCGCAGAAATTGAGGGCCATCGGACCGAAGGTCGTCTTCGGCGCGTTCGTGGGGGAGGCTTACGCTCGAGCCGGCCTAGTGGACAAAGCGGAGAGGATTGAAAGCATGGTCGCGTCGGCAACGGATTCAAAGAGCGCCGAACAGTCTGGGTATCTCCATCTGCTTCAGGGTGAAATCGCCGTTGCTCGGAGAGACTATGATCAAGGCATTGAACTGCTGATTCTGTCCAACAAAGAGAACGTGACGCCGCTCAGTTCCGAGGCTCTGGCGCACGCCTACGAGCAGGCTGGGAGGAGAGACGAAGCCATCGCCGCGTACGAGCGTGTGCTCAAGGACCGGCGAATCCTCTTGTGGGAACCACAACAGCGCTGGCTCACAGCGCACGACATACTTGCGGCCGACTACCTGTCTCGCGGCACCCCGAACGACCGCGTCAAGGCCAAGCAAGTGCTGGATCAGCTTCTCGGGTTGTGGAAAGCAGCGGATCCCGGCCTGCCGCTTTTGAAGCAAGCCCGCGCGAAATACGCAGAGTTCCGGCCAAGTTAGCCTGCCGCGGGGTCTGCCTCGGAACACCACGATGCGCCGGTCAGGGGGCTGATCGCACCGATCAGCCTTCGGCCGCCGCCCCGATCGCGAAAACGCGCGTCTCGCCGGGCCGTCCACCGGCGCGAAGGAACGCAATCGCTCGATCCCGTCGCTCGACAACTCCCTGTCAAGACATTTCTGAATGTAACCGTAGCCCTCCTCATCGAGACATTTGAAATGTAACCGAAGATTGGCCGCCGTCGCCGTGGCTGTGGGAAAGTGGAAATCGTTTTTTGATTTCCAAGCTCGCGGAGCGAGCGTCTTTTCCACAGCCTTTTTCCCGCCGCATTCCCGAAAGCGTTTCCTGTACCTCCTTGGGACTCAGCCGGCGATTAGCCAGTCGATAGATCCGCT
>DASPVZ010000023.1:0-66032 GCA_035622135.1 Candidatus Cybelea sp.
TGGCATACCTGTCCGTTCAAATGCAAACCGGGGGTGGGTGAATGATCGTGAAAATGGTGGGTGAAAGTTCGTGAAAACAGGTGGGTGAAAGTTCGTGCAAAACTACCGGCTCAAGTGGTCGATAGTTCCTGAAAAATCACAGACAATTTGTACTCATCTTCCCGTCTGAACCATTCGCATGTCAAGCCGTCCTCGACTTGAATGTTTTTGTATTTGGCCGCGCAGCTCAACACCTTGAAGCCCGAGTACTGGGTGTGGAATTCATCGGTTTAGGGGCGCTGCTATGGCTCAAAATTCAACATCACGAATTATTGAGTAAGCGGTAATACATTCCCTAACACCAACACCTACGAGCCAAGACATGATATAAGCGGCCCCATGTCCAAGTTCTTATTTACCATGCTGCCGGCAAATGATCTTGGCTTGCCTACTCGCCTTGTGCCTATCGCGCGCGCGCTTGCCGATCGCGGCCACGATGTCGCCATGTTCAACCCAGCGCCCGCTCCCGCAAAGCTGATCGACGATGCCGGGTTGAAAAACCTGCCGATGCCAGTGCGGCCTATGCCAGATCCTTTAACCGACTTCGCGCAAGTAAGCTCGGCCTGGGATGTGGAGCAAATGTTTGGCGCGGCATTCGGAAGCGAGGATTTTGTGCGAGCGTCTACGGCTCTCCACATCGATGTGGTGCGTGACTTCGAACCCGACGTTGTGGTGGATTCGTTTGGCTTGTTCACGTGCCTCGCCGCACGCATTCTCCGCGTACCGCTGGTGAGCGTACTGCAGGGGAATTTTCATCCGGCGAGCGATGGGTTCCTGTGGTGGAAAGGAGAGCGGCCGGCGGGATTGCCCAGCGCGGCGGCGGCAATCAACAAGGTCGCAGCGGAGCAGGGCGTCGCGCCGGTGGCGCGCTGCGTCGATCTGCTGGCAGGTGACCTTTCCTTGATCGTCGGCTCGCCGGAAACGGACCCGCTCCCCGCCAACGCGAGCGTTGCTTACATCGGACCCATCGTCTGGCAAGGCGGTAACGCTACGCTGCCCGACTGGATTGCGACGCTCGACCGTGACAAACCTGTGATATGGGTCTACTCCGGCAATCCCAGATACGGCAGCGGTCCGACTCCCATTGACTCCATCGTTGTGATTCGCACGGCCATCGCAACCTTGGGCGATAGACCGGTGCACGTCGTTCTGACCACCGGCCACCAGGAGATGCCTAAGCAAGTTGGCGCTCTGCCTTCGAACTTTCATCATGCCGCCTACCTGCCAGGCCTCGCCATGGCTGAGCGTTGCGACCTGATGGTCCACCATGGCGGCCACAGCTCGGTGATGACGGGATTGTCCGTGGGTACGCCGGCGGTGGTCATCCCAACCATAACGGAGCGCGAGAGCAACGCTCGCCGTCTTGTGGCATTGGGCGCTGGCGAGATGGTGTTGCCCGGGGAGGGCGCAGATGGTGAGAAGCGGCTTGACGTAGCCGAATTCAGCTCTAAAGTACGTTGCGTGTTGAACGAGCCTAGCTATCGCAAGTCAGCACAACGGGTTGCCGAATCCATGCGCAAGTTCGGCGGCGCCCGGGAGGCCGCTGAGCGGATCGAGCGCTTTGCTGGAGCTAAGGGCTGAAACCGCAGCTTATCCTAATGGTTGAAGCGTCCGCAGAGTAAAATCGTTCAAGGCTCCATGCCCCTGTACTGCGCGACCGGCACGAGGCTTGGACCTCGCAACTGCTAGTCGAGCCGACGGTTCCTGGATGGTCGGCCAAGCGGACATGCCCGCAAACCTTCGGTGAGCTCGTTGCCCCGAAAAGAGTGTCGAAATTGCGCCGCCTGCGCGGGAACCGTTTATGCCGCGGCGAGGTGACCGTGCCGTTCATATTGGCCGTATTGCGGGCGGACACCAAAAGTCGATCTATCTTGCTACGGGTGGATGCAAGAGTTGCTGAATCTCGGGTTTGTCCATGTTTTCAGGCGTCACCAAGATCGTGTTTGTCACCACGCGTTTCGGCACCGCACGGCCCTGCAGATGATCCACTAGCGTCTTCACGCCAAGTTCGCCTATGCGCAGTGGATCTTGCACGACCAGGCCTTGAATCTGCTTGTACCGCATCGAATCGACGTACATGTCACTCGCGTCGAACCCCACCAGTGCGAATTTTCGCGATAGCTGCATCGCTTGCAGTGCCATCAACATTCCAGCCGTGGACGACTCGTTCGGCGTGAAGATTCCCTGCACATCCGTTGCGTGCTTTGCCAGCAGCACCTCGGACGCCTGCTTCGCCGTGTCCCGGGTCGCTCCCGCATACTCATCTGAAGAAATAATCGAAATCGCTGGGTGCAATTGACGAAGGCGCTCGATAAACCCTTCCTCGCGCTCTTCCGTGCTGGCCGATCCCCGTTGGTACCGCAGCACCAGCACTTTTCCCTTGCCACAAAGTAGCTCGCCCATGCGCTCCGCCCCGAGCGCCCCGCCCCTCCGGTTGTCCGTCGCAATGTAGCTGACGACCGTGGCGCTATCCAGCGCCGAATCGATCACCACGGTCGGAATTCCCGCTGCCGCCGCTTCTTCCACCGAGCGGACCAGGCTTCGGCTGTCAAACGGCGCGAGCATCATGCCGTCAACCCCTTTCTTGACGAAGCCCTCCACAATTCTCTCTTGCTCGTCGCGATCGTCTTCCCGAAGCGGGGCATTCCACGCCAGCTCGACCGCAATTCCTCGTTCTAGTAGCTCCCGCACCGCCTTCTGTCCGCCCGCGTGGATACTCTTCCAGTATTTGTGCAATGAGCCTTGCGGTATGCCCGCTATCGAGAAGGTCTGCTTCATAGTAATTTTGAGGTGAGCAAAACTGCTGAGGCAAGCGAGCAGCGTCTCACGACATCAGCGGAAATAGGTTCACTCATGGCCGGGTACCCTCCGGCGCGCCGGTTCGAGCGCTGCGCGGATTTTACGACCTAACAGTACCAGGCGAAACGTCTCTTTTCAGGCTTGTGCTGATCGCTCTACGGGACAATGACGGAAGCCCTAGTAGGCAGATTTCGTCTCGTGGATTCCATCCGTTGCGGGAGCTGACGGAGTGGGGTTTTTCTGAACCTGCCGGCACCACCAGGAAGTTATGCGGAAAACCGACTAAGTGCCTGAAGGGAGCTTCGCAGCAGAGCAGCGGGGAACGGTTTCTGCGCAGCGCCAAATTGTTGACAGTCTTCTTTATGGCCCGGTCGCACGAAGGGTTGAATCCTCGCGAAGGAGGAGGCGTCTTTTCCGAAACCAATACACCGAGACAGCCAGCACGATGGCGGGCAGAAGGTAAGCGCGAACCGTGGCAGACACACTTCCTTCGTCGATGTCGAAACTTAGCTGAGAGCCGTCCGTTTCAGTTCGCGTGAATACGAGAATCGTGGGCCTCGAGCGCTTTTGAAACCAGGCAAGATACGAAAGCTGCGTCTCTTTGATAGTGTGCGTTTGTTTGATGTTGTAATCGGCAGATGTGTGCCAGTAAGCCCCGACTTGAATCGCACGGTGCAATGGTCCGACCGCAGTCGTCACATGTTGCGCAAGAGGAGCCAACGGTTCGGGAAGGGTAGCGCGGCCCTCAAGCGCTCGCTGTATCTGTTGAATATCTTGGTTTGGAAAGAACATCGAATAGAAGAGCGGAAATACAACAATCGCCATCCACGTAGCAGAAAGGCTCAGAAATACCGTGGGAACAACTCGATCTTTTAACTTTATCGACATTGTTTCGAGCGAGCGAATCAATGGGGAACGAGAGCGTGAGTATACCTCCCGTGTGGCTGAATTGTCACGCAGGCCTGCGCTTCGCGTTGGACGCCGGGCCACGTGCGGTTGTGCCTTACACCACGAGCAAGTCTTCTATCAACTTACATCTGAATTTTGGAACTTCGCGGCCTCTTCCTTGGGCGCTGATCCAATCGTCGCCCCCTCAGATACGAATAGGTCATCGTTTTTGAGACGCAACAAACGGCGGAAATATAGGAGAGATGGAGGTACTGTTGAAGCTCCGCTATGTGAGTAAAGGCCGAACGATTCTGGCGCGACGCTCACGGTTCCTTTGGCGCTCCGATGATTTGTTGCGTTTGGACAGAGAAGAGCTGGAAGTCCGAAAAACTGTGCTCGATGACGAGGCGGCGGTACCCGTAATCTGAATAGGCGACCGCGGACTGCGGTAGCCAAACGTCTGTATTTTCCGACCGAAATTTCACTGGCGCGTAGTCAACCGAGACTGCATTTGCCTCCAGCACAACCACTCGCTTTGCACAATTGCAAATCATAGCGACCTGCTTCGCCAGATTCGTTTCGAGATGCATGACCTCCCCTGAGTCTGCTGCGATCCAGGCGCGACCCTTCAGCCTGATCGGGTACACCTCCGTTGGGGTCGCAATCGCTGCAGTGCGTGGACGCCTTCCCTCAATCTGACGGAAGTAAACGACCCAGGCACCTTGGTTCCTCCACGGCGAGAAACCCTCGCAACGAAATTCATAGTCTGTTCGCAGGCTTGGATGGAAGATTAGAGCCAAAGCAGGCAGACCCGTGTCCACCATGTCGACGGACAGCTTTTTGTTGCTGCCGGCGAGTGACGTGCGGGTTTCGCGCACGTGGAAGACGTCAGACCGCTGTCCAAAATCAACCATATAGTCGAACTGCCCAAGGACATCCGCCTCAGAGTTTCCGTGCTGATCGGTCTGTTCGAAGTGGACCTCCTCGCGAGCATCAAAGTTCTGAAGATGGTCGACAAGCTGCCGTGCACGTTGCCCGACTTGGTCAAGCACGTCGGGGAGCGAGCACGGCCGCGTCGCGGCGAGGGAAAGAATAGGCGTGTCCACCGTGGGCGGGTCCCAACGCAACTCGGTCGCTCGCCCTCCCTTGTTCTTCGAGCTCCGGGGCGCAGTTCCTTCTTGCCCTCCAGAAGTGTCATCCGCGGCTTGGGCTCGAACTTGAGGGGAGCTAAAACTAAGAGCGGTCAAGGTCAACAACAGGAAAGCTAGGGGTGGAACGTTCGCGAGGCGCATGATGCACCCGGTTGCACGTTGCGTTCGTCAGAATCGCTCTTGGCTGTTTGCTGTCAGCCCCAGCCATTATATACCTGAGGCCCTTGTGCGAGCCCGATGCCGACAGCCGTACGTTTGTGCTCCCGGTCTGCCCGCCATGATTCTCACACCCGTCGAACCGGAGGCGAGTGAAGGCTTCAGTCGATTCGCCGCCAAGTCCTGCCCGGGTTATACGCTTGCATGGCCGATGCGATCTCGGGCGTCTTAAGGCCAAGATTCTTCTGATAGACCACGCCATTCTGATTCACAATGAAAGTCATGACGCCAGAATTGCGGTACTCGGCAGGGTAGGCCACGAACGCAAAACCACGAGTCAGCTTGCCGTCGACAACGTAGTTGAGTGCGCCACCTTGTGCCTTTGCTCCCTGCTTAGTGAGAATGCGGTAGAAGTAGCCGTGAAACGGTGTTGGATGCCCGGCGTGGAGCTTGTAACCTTCCGCTGCGGCTGAAACAAGAAGGGGCCCGATGGGGCTTGGGGGCTTGTTGTCAGCCGTCTTCCAGTACAATCCGTCGTGCTGCCCCTCATCGCTCAGAAACTTCATTGCGTAATGCCGGGTCGTGCCACCATCGGCGGCTCGGGATGCGTAATCAACTTGGGCGTCGACCAAAGCGTGCAAGGTTTCAATGGCGTCATTCTCATTCCTGCCGATGCGCCGCTCGAGCACCTCTTTCTCTCCGGCTTCGGTGTCGAAGTACCACGAACCGCTCTGATTGCTCACGATGGGAATGGGAAGGGGCCAGTTTTCTGCTCCGATATAAAGAGTGGCCCTACGATCGGGCTCGACGACGACGCGATGCATCTGTGTATAGCGACTGATAAAGTTGTCCCTCATTTCCCGGTCCGCGACGTCGTCTCCCGTGTGAAGAATTTTGCTCGCGTTTGAACCGAGGATGGCGGTAAGAGCCTGCGTATCGTTCGCTTTTGCGGCGCTGTAGAGAGCCAGAGCGGCCTGTCCCGGCGAGGAGAACGTCTTCTCATTTCCTTGCTGGGCAGGCGTCAGGAGAGCACATAGCAGGAGGAATGCGCAAGCGATCACGCCCCGCTCGAGCTTCCCTTTGATTCCTTTCCTGTTCGCTAGTTGGAATTCGTTCGCGAATCTCATGGCAACTCTCCCGATTTTCAAATTCGTCGGATCGAAACGTTCGGCCGGCCAGCCTCAGCGGCGACGCCCTCCGGCGGCGTGGGGTTGGCGGGAAGCGCCGCCCCGGGATCTCCCTAAGCTTTGCTGGCCGCGGGCACTGTTCATCCGCGCGTTGCCGCCTGGGCCATAGTTGCTAAACGCGCCGCTCCTTGTGCCCCGATCAGCTTGCCCGTAGCCGAGAGCAGACTGGTGCTGCGCTTGACTGAGATTCGACCGATTCTGATTTGCGCCGCCGAATTTCTGTCCGCCCTGTCCCACGTTCGAGCGATTGAATTGAGGCTGGTTATACTTCTGGTTGAAGGTGGGAGTCGTGAAATTGCCGCCCCGCGCGTTGTTGCCCGCAAAGTTGTTCGCACGGTAGTTGCCGCCGTTTAGATTGTTTCGGTTTACGTTGTTGCGATTGATGTTGTTTGCGTTCAAGTTGTTGCGGTTGAAGTTGTTCGCATTGTTGAAGTTCCGGTTGTAGTAGTTATTGCGATTTACGAATGTGTTCGAGTTGGAGACCCAGGTGTTGTGGTTGTAGATGACCGTCGAATTGTGCCAGCCGCATCCCCAGGAATTCCATCCCCAACCGCAACATCCCCCGCTTAAGGCCGCGCCCACGGCCACGCCGACCCCGAAGGAAATCATGCTGGTGGCAACCAGGGCCCCGGTCGAGTAACCCGGATACAGCGCCACAGGAGCGCCGTACACCAAAGTAGGATCGTAGGTTGGAACGTAAACGACATCGGGCTGGGCCGGCTCGATGATGATTGTCTGTGGGGGAGCGGTGACAACGGTCGGCTGCGACGCCTCCGACGGCCCGGACGCTGGAGCTTGGTTCTGAACGGTGACGTCTTGATTCTGGTTGGTCTTCAGGTTCCCTGCCTGGTGGGCACGCTGACGCATCACCTGCACGGCATTCATCACATCTTGCGGAACGTTGACGTAGGCGTCGCCGAGGGCCGATGTCCATGATAGATTCGTCGCCATCTGGTTCAAAACGTCAGCGAACTGCGTTAGCCCCTTGACGCTGTCGTCCCAGGATTGCTGGTTGGCTGCGTGCATGAGTTGGTCGCCCTTCAGCCCGGAGTTCTGCTGAAGCCACTTGTTTGCGGCGACGACCTGGTCCGGATACGTGGAGGCAGCCAGAACCTGGGCAACCAGGTTATCGGGGAAAAGAGCGATCGGAGCTACAAGCTGATAGAGCTGATCCGCTGTGGGCGTAGCGTAGGTGGTGGGCGGCACCTGCTGTTGCGATTGTGTCGTCTGCCGCGCATCGGCTCGCACGGGTTGTCCGCTCCGGCAACCTCCCAAAGGCCCGACCCCAACGATCAACATAAAGCTCATAAGAACTGCGAGAAACTGTTTCTTCGTTGTCATGGAATGCCCCGGCTCTGCGCACTCACTGGAAACCGCTACAGTTCGCATTAGAAGCCTGCGCAGCGCCAGGCAGAACTGTTAGCTTTGACAGCCGCGCATGGGAAGGCCTGCGAGTGCCTGGCCGCAGTCTTACAGATGAGCTTGCCATCAGTCGCAGGCGGGGGTGGAGGTCCGCGTACAAGCGAGAAAGTTCTTGGCGGCGCGGGGGTTACACGCCGCGTATCTTTTTCGATGAGTCTCTGTTAACAAATCAGCGGCTGGCAACGTCCTTATTATGCTGAGGACTGGTGTGGCCGCAACGAGCGTCATCACAACAAGCGCCGGAGAGACGCCATTGTCGGACAGGCATTCCGCTGAATTCCGAGCAGACATCGCAGCGCTCGTAGGCGAGGCACGCAATGGAGACCGCGCTGCATTCGGGCGGCTCTATCAGCTGCACGCAGGCTTAGTCCACGGCATCCTACTGGCGCGCGTTCCACGACTGGAAGTCGATGATCTTGTCCAGGAGGTTTTCTTGGCTGCCCTGCGGCAGCTTCAGGGGTTGCACAACGCGGCTGCGTTCGGTGCTTGGGTGGCTGCCATTGCGCGGAACCGAGCAAATGATTTCTATCGCAGGAGCAAAGAGACGCTGCCCCCAGAGGAAGACTCGCCGATCGAGGCCGCGCACCTGGACGATTCGGCGCACGCCGAAGCCCTCGAAGCGCTCACCGCGATTCGCAATCTGCCGGAGGCTTACCGCGAGACCCTCGTGCTGCGGCTCGTCGAAGGCATGACGGGACCAGAAATTGCCTCGCGCACGGGCTTAACGCCTGAATCCGTGCGCGTCAACCTGCATCGCGGAATGAAAATGCTGCGCGAGGCACTCGGAAAGGGTGCAAGCCGTGAGTGACGATTATTTGTGGGATGGAACTGGCGCCCCGGATGAGCACGTCCAACGTCTGGAGGTGTCGCTGAAGCGCTTCAGGCATCGCGGCCAACCGCTCGAATGGCCGCCGCTGGCATTCGCACCACAGCAAAGGAGAATGCGCTGGGGGCTCTGGGTGCCGGCCTCGGTTGCCGCGACGGCAATCATTTCGATTGTTGCCGTCTTCTGGGCTCCGCATCACCGGCCGGCACCGGTTGGGATTTCTGAACCGGGATGGACCATCGAGCCACTTACTGGCGCGCCCCGGCTAGCCGGCAAAGTAATGGCTGGGGCTGGCGAAGCTACGCTCAATGTGGGCCAGACGCTTGAGACAGACGGCCGCTCTCGTGCAAGCATCTCGATTTCCGCGACCGGCGAAATCCAGATCGATCCGGATTCAAGGGTGCGACTCGTGGCATCGACTGCGGCGCGTAAGCGGCTGGCGCTCGATCACGGCACGATTCACGCCATGATTTGGGCCCCTGCGGGAGAGTTCGTCGTGGATACGCCGAACGCCGTAGCGGTGGACCTCGGCTGCGCGTACACGCTGCATGTGGACGAATCGGGAGCGGGCCTGCTCGAGACCACGTTCGGCTGGGTCGGTTTCAAATTGGCCGGGCGCGAATCTCTGGTTCCGGCCGGGGCCGTTTGCCCCATCCGCCCGCGCGTCGGGCCGGGTACTCCCTATTTCAAAGATGCCTCGGAGCGCTTTAGGCTAGCCTTGGCCAGGCTCGACTCTGGCCCCCCTACAGCCGAGCAGCGCCAGGCGGAACTGACCATCGTACTGTCCGAATCCAGAAAACGCGACGCCTTGACTCTCTGGCATTTGCTTGCCCGCGTGAGCCAGTCAGAACGCGGCCGTGTCTACGATCGACTCGCGCTGCTCGTGCCGCCCCCTCCGCACGTTGCTCGCGCCGGCGTCCTGCGCCTTGATCCTAAGATGCTCGACCTCTGGTGGAACGAACTCGATTTGGGCGACATGTCTCTGTGGCGAACCTGGGAGCGCGCGTGGCCGGAAGATCGTGACGGCGCCAAGGTCCACTGATTCGGGGCGTGTACGAACCTTGTTAACGGTCAACTGGTTTGGGCCGTCTCCATTCAAGAATCAACTGCATGCGAAAGGAGACTCTCAGTCATGAAATGCCACTTTGAAGTTTGGTTTCGATCCGCATTATTGATTGTCGCATTGTCCTTGGGATTTGTGATGCCCGCGCTGGCAGGGCCGCCGCTCATCTGTCATCGGATCAATATCGGTCAAGCTTCGTCCTTGCCGTGGCCGAGCGACGGCAGCATGGTCGGACGCGCAGACTACGACGTCAACCATCTGGTGGCCGATACGCTTTCGATTTTGGAGCCAGGCACGGAGGTGCTGGTCCGCATGGAGACGCTGCGCCGGGCGACGATCTACGCCCAGCGAAATCCAGTCGTGGCCAAGGAACTCTTGATGAAACTGCACGCGCGTACGAGCTCAGAGGACCGCAATGCACTGGCCGCCTTCGACTTCGGTTATCTCCTTGAATGCTATAAGCAGGCGGCGCAATTAGCTCAGGCCGAGGGGCTGGCTGCGTGGCGGCACAATCCATCATCCAATCCCGCCAACTTGGATGGCTACGACTTCGTCGAAAACGCAATCCGTATGCGGGGGCAAGACGCCGAAATGGAGTTCGGCGCCGCGCTGATCACGGAATGGGAAACCCACCAGGATTTTCAGCGGCACCTCGAGCGCGCTGCCGCGGGTGCCCGGGGAAACGCACTCTTGGCCGACAATCTCTCCGCTCAGTTCGGGAAGCAAGCCGTTGTACAGGCTGCTCACAACCAGTAGCGCAGAGAAGATGGCTGGACCCTGGTATCAGCCCGCCGATCGGACGCCATGCCTCGAGCATGCGTTTTCGGCGCTGAAGGGATTCTGAGGGTCGCGTCCCGGCCGTATCGGCTGCAAGGCCGCACGTGCCGGGACGATGTGTCTCGACTGTCCGCGAGCCAGCGCGGACGCAGGGTCTACTTCCCACTTCACCGAACACCCGATCCGCATCGCTCACCCCAGGCCGAGCCCATCCTGATTCAGGGAACCCCTTCCGCTCGTACTTCGAGTTCGGCACGAGATAAGAGCGGTTGACAGTGCGGGAGCTCGCGAGTATATCCCTGTGTTCGCTATCCATATCGAGCGGGCGTCGATCTGCTGACGAAGATGGCCATCACGCCCGGGCTGAGCGTGAGCGTAAAGCCTTAGGACTTGATCATCGTCGAAGAAAGGTGAGCCCACGAGCGCATCGGAGGGGAATTTGATTCCACTCCAGCGAGAAACCGGAATGTTCAATCGAAAATTCATCGCAGCCATCGCCGCACTCGCCATGGCCATTCCGATGGCCAGGACCGAAACCGAACGGCCATCGCCCGCAAACATCGACGAGCGCGTTAACGCCCTTCTCGCCCAGATGACGCTCGAAGAAAAGCTCGCCCTCATCGGCGGGGTGAACGATTTTTACACGCGGCCGATTCAGCGGCTCGGCATCAAGTCGCTGAGAATGTCCGACGGGCCCATGGGAGTACACGACTACGGTCCTACGACGGCCTATCCCGCGGGAATCGCGCTCGCCGCTTCCTGGGATACGGAGCTGGCCCGCCGCGTCGGTGTCTCGATGGGCCGCGACGCGCGCGCCCGCGGCGTAAACATCGTCCTCGCGCCGGGCCTGAATATTTATCGTGCGCCGATGAATGGGCGGAACTTCGAGTATTTCGGCGAGGACCCCTATCTCGCCTCGCGAATGGCCGTCGGGATCGTCGAAGGAATCCAGTCCGAGGGTGTGGTCGCCACGGTGAAGCACTTCGTGGCAAACAATATGGAGTATGGTCGACAGGATCACAGCTCTGACGTCGATGAACGCACGTTACGGGAGATTTACCTACCCGCGTTTGAAGCCGCTGTCCGGGAGGCGCATGCCGCAGCCGTTATGGACGCCTATAACCTCGTAAACGGCGAGCACATGACGGAGAACGCGCATTTGAACAAAGAAATCCTCAAACAGGAGTGGGGATTCGACGGAATTCTCATGTCGGATTGGGGCGCAACGCACGACGGCGTCGCGGCCGCCAACCGCGGGCTCGATCTCGAAATGCCTTCTGCCGTGTACATGACGCCTGAAACCCTGATTCCTGCACTCCAAAAGGGAGCGGTTCAGCTCTCGACGATCGATGACAAAGTGCGCAGGATTCTGCGCGTGGCCATGCGCTTCGGTTTCTTTGATCACGAGCAGAGCGATCTCACGATTCCGCTGTACGATCAAAAAGGGCGGGATCTGGCCCGCGAGGAAGCCCGCGACAGCATGGTCCTGCTGAAGAACCAATTCGACCTGCTGCCGTTTGATCCCTCCAAGCTGAAGACCGTCGCGGTCATCGGCCCCGACGCCTATCCCGCCGTCCCGGGAGGCGGCGGAAGTTCCCAGACACAGCCGTTCAATCAAGTCAGCTTGCTCGAGGGCATCAGCAATTACTTGGGGCCGCGAGTAAACGTACTCTATGCCGCCGATTCCGTTTCCCCCGCGGAGGTGGCCGACGGTAGCGAGTTTCGCGTGAGCCCCCAGGGACCGCCCGGCCTCCAGGCCGAGTATTTCGACAATCAGGATCTGAACGGCGCGCCGGCTCTCCAACGGGTCGACGCGCACGTCGATTTTGACTGGGGCGAAGGCAGCTTTGCCGAGGGCCATCCTGTCGACCACTTCTCCGCCCGATGGACCGGCTACTATGTCCCTGCTAAAACTCGCGACTACACCTTTTATGCCTCGACGGACGATGGTGTCAGGCTTTTCTTGGATGACGAGCAGATCATCAACGACTGGACCTCCCACCCGGAAACCCTACACACCGTGGCCCGGCATTTGGAGGGCGGGCATGCGTACAAGATCAGGCTTGAGTACTTCGAGGAAACTGGCTCGGCAATCGCGCGATTCGGCGCCATTGCCGCCGAGGATGTTTTCGGCCGGCAGACCAAGCCGTTGGCGGCTCGCGTGGACGCCGTGATTTTGTGTGTCGGCTTTGACCCCTCGACCGAGGGCGAGGGCGCCGATCGGTCCTTTCAGCTGCCCGGCGGCCAGGACGAACTCATCCGGCAGATCGCCAGCGTCAACAAGAACGTTGTGGTTGTGCTGACAGCGGGCGGAAATGCGGACATGACGGGCTGGATCGCTAGGGTTCCGGCCGTTCTGCACGCCTGGTACCCGGGGGAAGAGGGCGGCACAGCCCTGGCGCAAATCCTTTTCGGCGACTACAGCCCCTCGGGCAAATTGCCTGCGTCATTTGAACGTCGTTGGGAAGACAATCCGACCTACCACAGCTATTATCCGCAGACGGATAAGCGCATCGCCTACACGGAGGGAATTTTTCTTGGCTATCGCTATTACGACAAATCCGCGACGAAGCCCCTCTTCCCATTCGGCTACGGCCTTTCCTATACCCGCTTTCAATACAGCAATCTCGAGGTGTCCCCGCGCCGAGGCCCGAGCCCCGATTCCGTCTCCGTCTCCTTTGATGTGAAAAACGTCGGCAATCGAGCCGGAGCGGAGATCGCGGAAGTCTACGTGGGCGATTCCCATGCGAGGGTTCCCCGGCCAGTCAAGGAATTGAAGGGCTTTGCGAAGGTCTTTCTCGAACCGGGCGAGCACAAGCGAGTTCAGCTCACTCTCAACCGCCGCTCATTTTCCTACTACGATGTGCAGAAGAAAACTTGGACGGCCGACCCCGGAGATTTCTCGATCCTGGTGGGAAGTTCCTCGGCGAGGATCGAGCTGACCGGCACCTTCTCGCTCGCGCAATGAACGCGCTCTGCTGGGCCTTTCGTTGTGTCGACCAGCGTCGCCGTCATCCGACGTCGAACATCGGCTGCTGGGCACCTGGTCTGCTACACTAGAGCCACTCCCAATCCGTGGCGCTATGGTGCAACGGTTAGCACGCGGCCCTTTCAAGGCCGAAATACGGGTTCGATTCCCGTTAGCGCTACCAGCCTCAAAAAAAAACCGACCAAGAACGGAATAACTAGACTCCCCTCCCCAATCGACACTCTCAATAAGCCTTGACACCCGCAGAAGCGCTGCTCTATGGTTTTGTCAACAGACCATCGGAAATCGACGCTTGCCACCTCTCAGGAAAGATTTCCGATTGGGGAGGGTGCCTGCCATGCCGTTAGACATCATGACGTTCAGCTTGGTTGACAGGCCAGTCACGCTGCAAGAAGGGATGAGTATTCTCGAACGGGACGACTACCGTTGCCGGTACTGCGGTCTGGACGGTAGAGCCAGCTTTGAGAACGCTCTGGTAATGTCCGTCGATTTCGTCGTCCCGCGAGCCCGCAAGGGCAGGAGGGATCCGGCGAACCTGGTGGCCTGCTGCCGGCCGTGTAACACGATCAAAGGCAAGCGCGTATATCGCAGCTTCGACGAGGCCAAATCCTACGTGCTCGCTCGTCGTAAGGAGCTTCGCAAGGCCTGGGAGTCCAAGACCGCGTCGACCCGGGCCCATTCGGGGAAAACCCAGCAAACTCTCTAGGCTTCCCGAAGAAAGTCTGGGGCCCGCCCGACCCAACCCGTAGAGAACGGTTTCTTCCATGAATAACAGGGGTTGTTGTCACCCGCGCTGACTTTGAACATCGCCGACCACCCGACAACGACTGGCCCGCTCTATCATGACCCTGAGGAAGGGCCGAGTTGTTGGTCCCGATGATTGGTAACTCAAAGAAACGATTCAAGCTAGACCCCAGATACATCGATGTCGAGCGTAGGGAAGCGAGGTGTGCATCGGTCACTTTTCCACCCGAGGAGAGCATCACGCGCCTTCGCTGTTCGATCGTACAGTTGTGTAAGTCATAAACGAGAAAGCTGTTAGTGCCCCGCTCGAGTGGCCCCCCGTATGCGAGGAACCAGGACAGCGGAGGGGTGTCGCATAGACCGTGGATCAGGTGTCCGCAAATCGCAGGCGGCGTTCGCTAGCCAGTGCGCAGGGCTTTTCCCTGCTCGAAATGGCTATTGTTCTGGGCATCGTGCTCATTCTCGCCGCGATTGCTTTGCCTCAACTGATGAGTTCCATCTCTATGTCGCGAGTACGCGGTGCCGCGGTTGACCTGTCTGGACTGGTGCAGCAGGCACGCATGATGGCGGAAAAGCAGAACACGACTCTGGCCCTGTACACGGGAACGCTTGCGGGAACCGGTACGGGAGCCTTCATCAATTGCTCGCCGACGGCCTGCCCGTCGGGAGGTAACGGAACTGCATGGCAAGACGGCGATCCGACCGTGGTCCTCGCGAGCGGCGTCACGAACGCCCCTGCAGCCAGCGCTCCCTCCGCCCTGAATCCCGGCCAAGGCTTTGTCACGGAACCGGACGGCACCATTCTTTTCTTCAACGCGCGTGGACTGCCTGTGCTGAACAATGGGACACCCTGCACAGGAGTCATTTTTTATTTTACCGACAGTTACCACAACTGGGCTGCTCTGTCTGTTTCGCAGGCGGGGCGAAGTAAGGTCTGGGTTTGGAGTGGGAACAGCTGGAATTGAGGCCCTAACGAGGCAGGTCGACAAAAGGTCGAAACGTGCGTCAAGCCTGTAGATTCGCCGACAGTGACCGCGGGACATCGCTCATCGAAATGATGATAGCGATCCTCGTGCTGAGTGTGGGTCTGCTTGGCTCGGTGGCCGTGGTTTCCGTCGCGATCGGAAGCAATAGCAGAAGCCGGACAGACAGCACAAGCGCAGCGGTAGTCGAAATGGTGGTCGGGCAGATTTCCTCGATCCCCGTGGGCGGGGGCGTGACAACCGTCACGGTGACCGATTGTGCCGGAAACTCGGCAACGGTGAATGCGTCAGGAACGACAGCTGGATCAGGCGGAAATCTCACTTCCAGCCATACGATCGATTTCACGCAAAGCTACGCTTCCGTACCTACCGGCTACGCCATGAGGTACACCGTATGCGGGGCAACGACTTCGACGGAAACGGTGTACGACGTGCGCTGGAATATCAAAACGCTTCCGTCTGGAAACGGGGAATTCTTGATCGTGGGAGCGCGAACGATCAACGCAAGCACGAACGAGCCTGACCTCTACGCCCTGCCGGTCAACGTGCGGACGGTGGTGGGCAATGATGGGAACTGACATGAGAGCTCCCCATCGACAACCTCGGGCGGCAGGGAGGGGGTTTTCACTGCTTGAGATCCTGCTCGTTGTTGCCATCGTTTCGATCGTTGTGGGGGCCGTTCTCACCCAGGTTGAGCAGGTCGAGCAGAGGGCGACCGCCGAACAGGGAAAAGTGGACGACTTCCAGCAGGCGCGCG
This sequence comes from Candidatus Cybelea sp., assembly GCA_035622135.1. Lineage (GTDB taxonomy): Bacteria > Acidobacteriota > Terriglobia > Acidiferrales > UBA7541 > Palsa-295. Next base: position 15,782 of record DASPVZ010000023.1, read on the forward strand.
ACCTTCTTGATCAGGTCCTTCGCGATACGCACCAGATGGGCTACCCCAACATTCGAAATTTCGACCCCACGGCCATCGCTTTCGCGTCACCCCAAGTGAACGATTACCGGCTTGCCGTGGGGCTCGTGAAGCTCAGCGCGACCCAATTGGAATTTCAGGGAGACGTCAGCGGGACGGGAACCGTGTCGGTTGTGAGTTACGCGGTGAACGGGGACGGCACGTGCGCCAATTGCATCGAGCGGGCGCAGGTAGCAAAAGTGACCGGCGATCCGGTTACCGGCCAGCCCGATGTCGCCGACTCCTACAGTCTCGCCGTGCAGAACGTGCAGAACACGACGTCCGTATTCACGGCCTATGACTCATCGGGTAATCCCATCGCTCTCCCGATTGACATCGACGCGAACCCAACCGTCATCCCAACCGTTCGAGTCATCCAGATCAATCTAACGATCGAGAGCCCGACCATAACGGATCCGAAAACGGGGCGGCCGCTCGAGGCTGATATTGGAGGCAGGGTGCAGGTGGTGGACTGTTCGATGGGATCGACCGGACTTACGTCGACAACGGGAATTAGCCTGACGTGCCAGTAGCTTTCGTTGTGTCGTTTGCCAGGAGCAAGCCGATGAACACGCCCAGCGAGCAGCAGAGTTCGCGTGCCTCGCACAAGCGGGCTAGGCGAGGCAGCCGGGAGACGGGTATAGCTCTGACGGTAGTCATCATTGCTCTTCTCCTGGTGACCGCCGTAGCCGCTGGGATGATCATCTTGTCGAACAGCGAAACGAGCGTTGATGCGAACTATAGGGATGAGCAGGTGGCCCTGTTCGCGGCGCAGGCCGGGTTAGAGGAGGCCCGCGATCGAATGCTGACCAGCAACCCAAGCCCGGTCGTACCACCGACCACCTTGCCGGGGACGGCGGGTTCGGTCGTCTACGTCACGGCTTCTGGCGTGTCTCCCTGGAGCACTTCGAGCACGGTATACAACACGTCGGTCTACGATTCCGAGTATGTGAATACCGAGCTCGGAGCCGCGGGACTGACGCCAGGATCGGGCTGGTATACGGATTACGCGACGAACACGAATTATTCCGGTCCTTCGACGAACCCGGTCCCTTACCAATGGGTGCGCATCAATCAAAAGCTCGATGGCACAGCGGCCCCCTATCTGGTCGACGGGAACTCTGCGAACAAAGCTAAGCAGGTTTGCTACGACACGGTGAACCTGCACGAGATGGCAATCTCACAGGCGAATTGCTGGGCAGCGAGCGCCAATTATCAACCTGTCTACGAAATCACCTCCTTTGCGGTGACTCCCAGCGGGACGCGGCGCATGCTACAGCAGGAAGTGACCTCGGAAGTGTTGAACCTCGTTTTGCCGGGCGGGCTGACGATCGACGGGCCGAACCTGACGGCCAGCACCGTTTGCGCAAGCGGGGCCACCTGCAACAGCGGCGGCGATTACCTCACCGGCGGCGAGCCTTCGACTTGCCCGAGTGGCGGAACCGTGCCCGCGATTGCGACCTCGGATTCCACTTCCGCGAGCAATCTCTCGACCGGTGTCACGCCCAATGAGGCCAATATTGTGGGCTCTGGCGGCACTCCGTCCGTCGTCAATTCCTCCCCGGCCCTCGCCAACCTGACCACCGTTGCCGAGGTCGAGGCGCTGGTATCGCAGATAGAGGGCCTGGCCGGGGGCAATACCTGCACGAGCAATTGTAGCTCGCTCAATCTCGGGACGGCGACTTCCCCCACGATTGCCGTTGTGGACAACGCAACCAGCGGGACTTCCTTCCAGCTGAACAGCGGGACGACCGGCTACGGAATTCTCGTGGTCACCGGGACGCTCAACTATGTGAACGTGAATTCCTATCAAGGAATCATCCTGATGCTGGGCAAGGCGCAGTTCATTTCCAGCTCTTCAACGGATACAACCTTGACCGGCGCTTTGTTCATGGCGCAGGACCGCGATCCCGGCACGGGTGCATTGCTGGCCGGGCCCGCCCTTGGGACCACACCCGTCTTCAATTTTCACCACGGCGGCGCTTCCTCGACGGACCCGTCGATACAATTCGATCAGTGCATCATCAATCAAGTCGAGAGCGCGGCGGTAACTAACTACCGCGTGCTTTCGCAACGCGAGTTGACGTTTTGAGCTATTCGGGCAATTTTGCGGAGGAGGCTCTTAGCCCGCTCGAAAGCGCCGCGGCGAGCGGGAAGAACCAGATCAGCGCGGTCAGGTCCGGGGCCGAATGCGGCCAGGCCTCGAGAGGCATGAATTTGAACCGTATCGCGCTTCACCTCGTGGGAACCGTCGGACTGCTGCTCGTCGGCGCGAGCGGCGATGCTCGCGCCTCGAACGGAACGCTGCGCCAGGAGCAATCACCCGCAGCGGGCCCCCAAACTACGGCCGCGGCCACGACCACGGGAAGCGCTGCGAACAAGATCTGGATAAACGAAGATCTGGTCGCCCTGCGGAAACCCTGGGACATTTACCTCGATCAAGAGATTGACGCCTGGCAGAAGGCTCAGGAAGAGGCTGAAGAGGCGGCCAAGGCAGCCGCAGCCCGTGCGAATCGAAAGACGCCTGCGAAGGCCGCCACGCTTTCAGACAATACGCCCATTCCCACCACGGTCGACGACCTGCAAGTCAGGATCAAGGCCGCCGAGCAGGAAGTGAGCCAGCTCTCGAAGGACCTCGACGTTTTGAATCAGAACTACGCGGTGGCGACGAGCGACGATCTTCAGGCGAAACTCAAACTCGACATCGATCTTATCCAGCACGATTTGAAGGATCGTCAGGACGATCTCGCCCTGCTACAGGCGCGCCTCGCCGCGCTAGCCAACGCGCCTGCGGCGAATGGCTCGGGCCCTCCCGCAGCGCCCTCCGCGGCTGACGGTTCACCGCCAGCTGCCGGTTCTGCAGCCAGCCCTTCCGGCGTGCCGCCCAGCGGAGCAACCGAGAACCCGCAACAGTAATTCGTCACCCCATCCGACCGCGCGGTTGCCCAACTTCGCAAGCGGTCCATCAAAGCTTCTCCTCGAAAACGGCGATCCGGCGATTGACACGACTGTGCGGACGGCCGAATAATGCCCATCAGATATGGCCAAGCCGGAAACGGTGCGACGCATCAAGTCGTACACGGCTACGACGGGTTACGTCTACCAGTATCAATTCCAGGAAGTGCGTCCCATCGCCCGACCCGCCGAGCCGGCTAACGAGTATGTTTACTACGTATCGGCTGATCGCAAAACGATGTTCCCGATTCGCATTCGTGTCCCCCGGCGCACCCTGGATGACTGGACGCGCCGGACCGGCCGCGCCCTGACCGGCACCGAAGAATATGCGATTGCCAAGATGCGTTTGTTTCAGGCCTTTGACGATATCGAGAATTTCGCCACGTCCAGGCCCGACTTAGCCGTGGATGATTCGAACCTGCCCGAGTTGCTTGCCCGCCTCGATCTTCTCTAGCTGCGCGGTTTTGTCCGTCATCAGATTTCGGGTGGACACCATGTGTGGCGGCTGGTCCTTGCCGAGTGAAGGCAGGTTGAGATTTGGACTTTAGCGTGACATCGTCGGCGCTCTCAGATTCACGTCTGGTTTCGGCTTCAGCCCTAAGCCCCAGCGCAAAACAACGTAAGCGACGGGTCCGGAGGCCAGCAGGAGCGGCGCCCAATCGAAAACGAGCGGTTCGCTGTAGTACACCTTGACCGCACAGAGGAGAACAGGAAAAACCAGTACGTAGACGATCCCGCTGGCGCCCCACGGGATGCGGAAACTGCGCTGCGCGCCGGGAGCTTTTGAGCGCATCCTCCAGGCCGCGAACAGCGTCAGCAGCGAGGTCGCGATGCGCGTCCAGATGTAGATATTCACGAGATCCTCCATCGGGTACTTTGCCAGGATGCAATAGATGACCGTCGATACGAAAATGGCTCTTGCGGGCGTGCGAAATTTCGGGTGAATCCGTCCGAGCCAACCGGGCAAGTAGCCGTCTTCGGCCATCGTTGCGGGGATGCGCGTCGTGTATAAAATCGTGCTGTTCGACAGCGAGAGGGTTCCGATCAGCGAGGCCACCAGCATGGCCGCTCCGAGTGTGTTGCCTCCGATCAAGCGCGACGCGGTCACGATGTAACCGGTCTGCCATTTCTGCCAGTTCCCCAAGACGGCGAGAGCGAAGGTCGTGGGAATGACGTAGGTCAGCACGTTCATGGGGGTATTCCAGGCCAACACACGCACGAACGTTTTCTGCGGATCCCTCATCTCCCCTGTCACGCTCGACAGCTGCTCATATCCGGCATAGTTCCACATCGCAAGCGCGAGACCCTGCCCGAAAACGCTCCCGAAGGGCTTCCCCGGCGGAACAAAAGGAAGGACCGGGTTGTGGTGCCAGTTGAAAAGTGAGACCAGACACAACCATCCCACGGGGATCAGCACCGCGATCAACAGCGCCACGGAAACCCATCCGGCGACCTCGATTCCGCGCGCGTTCAGATAGGCAAGCAGGAACAGCACCAGACACGCGCCGGCCCATTTCGTGTAGCCCGCGATCCAGGGAAAATAATCGGCGAGGTAATCCATGAGCATCACTCCATACAGGCTGTTGAGCAGAAATGTGCCCGTCCAGTTCCACCAGCCGCACTGAAATCCCCAAAAATCGCCGAAGGCGGCGCGGCTCCAGCGGTAAAACCCGCCTTCGACGGGAAGGATGCTGTTCAGTTCTGCTGATGCCAGGGAAATGGGGATGCTCCAAAAGAGAGGCACGAACGCAAGAAAGACAAGGGCCATTCCGGGCCCCGAGCTTCGGAAGATCTCCTCGTATCCGAAGGGGCCACCCGCCGTGTATCCGTAGAAGATGGCGAGAAGGGGAAGAAAACCGATCTGACGAAGGCGCGCCGTGACTTGGCGGGTCGGTTCGATATCGGCACGCGTGCTTTCCATGAGGGACCGAGCGAGAAATGATAGGAAAGCGCCGACTGCAATTCAACCCGAATCGGAGGCGTCTGGAGCTCCCGAGACCCTTACGCGGCTGAACCGGGACGAATGTCGAACAGGTGCGCACGAAACCCGTCGAGGCGCACGAACAGCCCAGGATTCTGCAATTCCTGACCCGGACGAGGGTACCTGGCATCGTTCAATTCATCGTTGAGAACGTATTCGCTCGAGCTTGATACTCGGTCGCCGAGCAAGATGTGCCCTTGCGCCGTGCCGGCGGAGAGGTTCGCGACGATCATTTTCCACGCCTCGTCGAGCCGCCATTCGTAGGCCAACAGGCTTTCAGACGTCCCACCTTCAACCGAAATGACGGGCAGCAGATTCCACCTTCCGCCGTGAAAGACGGCCTCGTTCGTGACGCGCAAAATGGTCTGGAACAGGCTCGCTGTCGCGGGATCCGGCGGCTCGGGAACCATGCGAGAAAGCGCGATCGGCTGGCGGATTTTCCGGCCCTCCAGCTCTCCGTGATGGTAAAAGCGCATCCCCGGCAGGGTGGACATGAGTGTGGCCAGGGCCTGGAGGCGTGGGCCACCGAAGGTGACCGCACAGCGCGCCTCATCGTGATTCTCAAGAAAACGCGCCAAGCAACTTTGCATCCCGACGGGCAAGGCCAAGCGTTCGCGTATTCTTCCGACTGCCGCGTCGCGCACGGCGTCGTAAAGCTCCTTGTCATAGGCGAAAGAAAATCCCAGGCTCAGCAGTCGTTCCTCTGTGCCCCAATACGATTCGGCCAAGAGGGTGAGCTTCGGGACCGCGGCTTTTGCCTCGGTCCAGAACTCGGTCGGGGGCGCTTGGCTGAACGGGACCAGTCGCGCCCATACCCTGGCGAAAATGTCGTTCAACTGCAGCATGGCCATGTCGCAGCGGACTCCGTCACAATGCTGGGCAATCGTGCGCAGATCGTCGAGCTGCGCCTGCCGCATGGCGAGATGGAAATGGTTGAGCTGTGCGACATCTTGCCACGGGGGAAAATACGGATCACGGGCAAGGGCGAGAAACACCGGGCCCTTCTTGGTTTCCAGGCGGTAGAAGCTCGCCGGATCTTGACCATAATCCTCTTGCGTGCCTTGAACGTAAAAGTCGGGATGCTCGCGCGTCCAGGGATGATCAACCGCCGTATGGTTCCCCACGAAATCGAGCAGCAGGGCCATCTTGCGGGCGTGCAATTTCTTGCGCACGCCGTCGATATCGCGGAAGCTACCCATGCGCGGATCGGGCTTGTAGGCGGCGACCGCGTAGGGCGAACCGATGACGTCCGCAGGCGTCCACCCCGGGAGCGCGGTCGCGTACGACTGGGTGTTGGCCGGTTCGAGCGAGATGCGTCGCGATTCCGCGCTGCGCTGCCAAACACCCATCAGCCATACGATGTCAAAGCCACGATCGGCCAGCGCGTCCCATTCCTCATTGGGAACATCGGCGAGCGTCACTTTGCGCCCAAGCCTGGCTGAAAGTTCCTCGAGCCAGGCCCACGTATCGATCTCATACAGGTGCGGATGTGAGCGCAGCAAGAGAGGTTCGGGCGACTTCGGCGAACGTTTCGTCGACGAGGATGCGTGCGCGAGGGACGATGTACGGCTGGACGATTTGCCTCGCGGAGACGAGGGATTCGCAGATGCGGTCATAGAGTATCGAGCGTAGACGGCCCCCGGCTTCGGTGTCAAATCAAGTCAATTCCTATAGGGGCGGTAATTCGGGTGGGTCTGCCGAATGCGCGATGGTCGGACAACGGACAAACAACAGACAACCTCGCGCTAGACAAAGGCCCTGAATAGTGACAAAGTATCGCGGGGCGGCGGTACGACCTTCACTCAGGAGGAGGCGAGATCATGCGCAATCGACTGATGCTTTGTGCGGGGGCATTGCTCGTGGCCAGCGGTTTGGCCCTTGCTGGGCAGCAGGCCAAGACTCACACCTGGTCGGGCGTGATTACCAACGACATGTGCGGCGCGAAGGACGCGAGTGCTGCGAAGGCCGAATGCACGAAGACGTGCGTCAAGGAGCACGGCGCCAAGTACGCGCTCTACAATCCGGTCGACAAAAAGGTCTACGTTCTCGATCCGCAGAGCACGGCGGAAGGGCACGAAGGCCACAACGTGACCGTGAAGGGCACACTCGACGGCGACACGATTCACGTCGAGTCGCTCGCCATGGCAAAGGGAAGCTGAGCGCGTCCTGCCGACGAGCGGATTGTTTCGACTTTGGAACCGATGTGAAACGGGCAGAGATTCCTTTCTGCCCGTTTTTGTTTCCCGTACCTTCGATACCCCGGAGGCTATTTTCCGTCATGAAGTCGTTCTCATTCGTTTTGGTTCTTCTGCTCTTTCCGTTCGAGCCCGCTGTCGCGCGAGCACAAGTTCCCCCACGGGGCTTGCCCAACCCGTCGCCTTCGGTATCTGCGAAGCGCAAACTTACCATTGACGATTTCTTCCGGATGCGGGTGGTCACCGACCCGCAAATCAGCCCGGAAGGTAAATGGGTCGCCTATGTGATTACCGCCACCAACCTAGCTGAAGACAAAAGCAGTGACCGCGTCTGGATGATCTCGACCGCAGGCACCGACGCGATTCCCCTCACGGCAGACAACGTGTCGTCTTCGCATCCGCGTTGGAGTCCCGACGGAAAATATCTGGCCTTTCTATCGGCGCGCGACGACGGCAAAAAGCAGGTGTGGCTGCTCAATCGCGCCGGTGGCGAAGCGCAGCAGCTCACCAAGGCGATTCAGGACGTCGACGATTTCGCCTGGTCGCCCTCGGGCGATCGCCTGGTGCTCGCTCTCAGAGATCCGAGCCGGGACGAAATCGAGGCCGCCCAGCACGAAAACGATGCGGACAAGCCCAAAGCAAAACCGCATCCGTGGGTCATCGACCGCCTGCTTTTCGAGCAGGACGAAATCGGCTACCTCGATCGCCGTCGAACGCACCTGTACATCTTTTCCTTGTCCGATCGTAAAACCGCACAGATCACCTCGGGCGACTACGACGACAGCAGCCCAGCATGGTCACCCGACGGTCGCTCCATCGCCTTCGTGAGTAATCGCTCCGAGGATCCCGATCGCAATTTCAATGACGACATTTGGGTGGTCGCCGCGGACAACACCGACCGGGGCGGACGTCTTCTCCGCATCACCACAAATCCCGGCACAGACGGCTCGCCGTCGTGGTCGCCCGACGGCAAGTGGATCGCTTTCACCAGCCAGCGCGATGCGAGGCTTTTCGAGTACGCCACCTTCCATCTCGCTATCGCCCCTTCCACGGGAGGCGAGGACAAAGTGCTCACCCTCGCGCTCGACCGCAACGTATCCTCTCCGCACTTTTCGCCTGACGGCAGGTTCATCGACTTCATTGCCGACGACGACGGCACCCAGAATCTTTTGCGCATTCCGGCTGCGGGGGGTGAGATCACACGCCCTTTGGGTGGCCGCCTGATGCTCGATGCCTATTCGATGTCAACAGATGGAGCCGTCGCAGCAGAAATCGGCACGACGGACCGCCCCGACGAAATCTATCTGCTGTCAACGAACGGCACACTCAAGCGACTGACCTCGACGAATGATGCTCTTTTGTCCGAGGTACAGCTCGCCAGCGTCGAATATGTGCATTTTAGAAGCGCAGACGGCACCGACGTTGCGGGGTATCTCTATAAACCCCCCGACTACAAGCCCGGCGTGCGCTACCCCACCATTCTTCAGCCGCACGGCGGTCCCGTGTGGGCCTACTATGCCGAGTTCAACTTTCAGCCCCAACTCTATGCGTCGAACGGCTACGTCGTGCTGCTGCCGAACCCCCGCGGCTCGTCAGGCTATGGACAGAATTTCTGCCGGGCCATCTTCGCGGACTGGGGCCACAAGGACTTCGAAGACGACATGGCCATGGTCGATTACGCCGTGGCAGAAGGCGTCAGCGACCCCCAAAAGCTCGGCGTAGGCGGCCATTCCTACGGCGCGATTTCGACCAATTTCATCATCACCCAGACGACACGGTTCAAAGCCGCCATTTCCGACGCCGGCGAATTCCTCTACGTGACAAACTGGGGCCATGACGAATACGTCCGCGAATGGGAAATGGAGCTGGGTCTGCCCTGGGAGAACCGCACGCTGTGGGAAGAGCTCTCGCCCTTCAATCGCGTCCAAAAAATCCAAACTCCTACTCTGGTCGTGGGCGGCGACAGCGACTCAAACGTGCCCGTCATCAACGGCGAACAAATGTACGAAAGCCTGAAACGGCTTGGCGTGCCCACGCTGCTGGTGGTTTACCCCGGCGAATTTCATGAATTTCGCCGTCCGTCATTCATCAAGGACCGCTGGGAGCGCAACCTCGCCTGGTTCAACCATTACATTATCTCCGAGGGCCCAGCCGTTCCGCCGGAAAGACCCGGGGACTGACGGCGAACCGATGGCCAAGCAGATTGCGCATCACGCTGGCCTTCTGCTAGGGTTCAAATCATGTCGGTGCCGACGAATACCTTAGACCTCGCGCTTCTTTCCGCTGCCGTTCTCGGCTTTCGCCACGGCTTTGACTACGACCATATCGCCGCCATCACGGACATCACGAGCCTGGAGACCTCGCCTGCTGGCGGCATGCGCATGGGACTCCTCTACGTGCTCGGGCACGCCGCCACGGTTGCCGTGCTGGGCGCTGTGGTCATCGGGTTCCAGCGCTCGCTGCCTGCCCGACTCGATTCCTGGGCCGAACGAGCGGTCGGGTTGACGCTGGTCGTTCTCGGCGTGTACGTGCTCGGCTCGATGCTGCGAGAGAAGGAATCCTACCGCCCGCGCTCGCGGGCCGCCTTGCTGATCGGCGCGTTCCGCTGGGCTTGGCGCAAAGGGAAGACGCTTTCCGGTACCGAGGCGGACCCTAGAACGCCCGGTCCTAACGAACCCTATAGCAAAAGTGCTGTTTTCGGTATCGGAGTGATTCACGGCCTGGGGGCGGAAACGCCAAGTCAGCTTCTGCTGTTTCTGCTCGCCGCAAACCTGGGCGGCGTTGCCCGCGGTTTTCTGGGACTTTCCATGTTCCTGGCCGGCCTGCTCGTGATGAACACGCTCATGACCGCATCCGCAGTCGGAGTATTTGGGATGAGCGCCGCCAAGCCTCGAGTGCTACGCTTCGTCGTCGGATTCACGGCGGCGTACAGTCTCATCGTGGGGATGATTTTCCTTTTCGGCTCCTCCGCCCTCCTCCCGCCCCTCGGAAGCTGAAACCAAGCTCGGTAAGCCCATCGCGCGTAGCTGACTATCCTCGGCAGCTTGCCCAAATCATGTCGCCCGGTACGCCAGACCGCCGGCGAGCTTCGAAATGACTCTGGTCTGGTCGCCTAGCCCAGGCGAAACGCGCAGCGAAACTGTGCGGTTCGGTTGAGAAGACACGATGGAAAACTCGCAGAGCTCGCGTGACCCTGAAGGTGCGCTTGGGGGGTGTCAAGAAAGGACGAAGTGCGGCGCCAGGTGCGGCAGCAACGTCGAGACTTACACCGCCTCAAGAAACCTCTTTCCCGTGGGCGATGGCGAGAGCCTTGAGCAGTGCGCGCGCCTTGTTGACGGTTTCCTGGTATTCGCGCGCAGGCACCGAGTCAGCGACGATCCCGCCGCCCGCCTGGATGTAGGCGCGGCCGTCCTTGGCAACCAGCGTGCGCAGCGCAATGCACGAGTCGAGATTGCCGGAAAAATCGAGATACAGAATCGCACCGGCATAGATGCCGCGGCGGGTAGGCTCGAGTTCGTCGATGATCTCCATGGCGCGAATCTTGGGCGCTCCCGAGAGCGTTCCGGCGGGAAAGCAGGCCATGAGCGCGTCGAAGCAGTCGATCCCTTCGCGCAATTTGCCGCGCAGGCTGGAGACCAGGTGCATGACATGCGAATAGCGTTCGACGAACATCAGCCGGTCCACTCGGACACTGCCGTATTCGCACACGCGGCCGAGGTCGTTGCGGCCGAGATCGACCAGCATGATGTGCTCGGCGCGCTCCTTCGGGTCGGCGAGGAGCTTCGCTTCAAGCTCGCGGTCTTCCTTCTCGTTGCGGCCGCGAGGCTCGGTGCCGGCGATCGGACGATAAAACGCATCTCGGCCCTGCACCTTGAGCAGCATTTCCGGCGAACTGCAGACCACGGAAACGTCGTCCAGGCGCAAGAAGCAAAGATAAGGCGAGGGATTCACGACGCGCAGAGCGCGGTAGATTTCGAACGGGTCGGCGGCGATCTTGGTCGAGAAGCGCTGGCTGGGCACGACCTGAAAAATGTCGCCGGCACGAATGTAGGCTTTGGCCTTGCGCACGCCAGCGAGAAACTGCGCCTTGCTCATGTTCGAACGTATCTCGATGCGCGCCGGGCCCGCCCTCCGGCGCTCGGGCCCAAGCGGCGATTCGAGCATGCGCCGCGTGCGCTGAATTTCGCGAACGGCGGAATCATAGCTTTGTCGCAGGCTGGCGCCGGCTTCGGTAAACACGTTGCGAATGATCCAAACGCGGTGCTGGACGTGGTCGAAAACCAGGAGACCGAGATAGAACATCATCACGCAGTCGTCGAGGCCAAGGTCGTCGCGGCCGGTCGCGGGAATTCTCTCGACCAGCCGCACCATGTCGTAAGCGCAGTAGCCGATCGCGCCGGCGATCAGCGGAGGCAGGCCGGCAACGCGCACGGGATGAAAACGGCGCGTGAGCCGGCGCAACTCCTCGATGGGATTGCCCTCAAATCGCTTGCGCTCTTCCGTCGCCACGGATTCCAGCGTGCAGTTTCGACCCCGAGCGCGAAAGACTTCGACGGGATCGGCTCCGGCAAACGTATAGCGGGCGATGTTCTCGCCGCCTTCGACGCTTTCCAGGAGAAACGAGTATCGCGCAGGACGGGCGATGCGAAGATAAGCGCCGACGGGAGTCAACAGGTCGGCGGTGAAGGTCTCGTAGACGGGGACGAGATTGCCCTCGCGGGCCAGGCCAACGAATGTCTTAAAGTCGGGCCGAATCATGAAGACCTAAAAGGGCCAGCGAGGCCGCGCAGGGCGGCGCGGCGCATCACCTGGACGGGAGCGCGCCGGCCGGTCCATATCTCGAACTGCGCGGCGCCCTGCGCAACAAACATCTCCAAGCCGGACACAGTTCCGATCCCGCGGCGCGCCGCGATCTCGAGCAGCTTGGTCGCCCGCGGGCGATAAATCGTGTCAAAAACAAGCCGGCAATTCAAATCGCGCGCTTCGAGCGGGGAATCGCTCACCTGCGGGTACATGCCGACGGGAGTCGAGTTGACGATCACATCGAAGAATCGCCGGCGAATCCCAGCCCGCTCGATGGCTTCCCCGCGGACCGCTTGGGCGAGTTGCCGACCACGGTTGGCTCGTCGTGCGCAAATTGAAACGAAGGCGCCCGCCCAGGTCAGAGCAAAGGCGACCGCCCGCGCGGCGCCGCCGGCTCCGAGGATCAGCACGCGCGCGCCGCGAAGCGGCAGGCGCGGCCCGAGGGCGCGGAGCACGCCAACATAATCGGTGTTGTAGCCGTAGAGTCTTCCGCCGCCTCGCACGACGACCGTGTTGACCGCGCCGATCGAAGCGGCGAGCCGATCGCACCCGTCGAGGTGGCGCAAAATCGCCTGTTTGTGCGGCAGGGTGACGCTGAAGCCCCGAATCCCCATGGGCACGATCGCGCGAACAAAATCGTCGAGATCGCGCACCGGAAACCGAACGTACACCGAATTGATGCGGCTCGTCTCGAATGCGGCGTTCTGCATGGCCGGGGAAAGCGAATGAGCGACGGGGTGGCCCACAATGCCGTACACGCCCGTGCGGCGATTGAGGCGCTCGGCGCGATAGAGATTCTTCATTTCTTCAAGCGATACCTGCCCCGGAGCGGTCGGGGTTTCCACCGGCGCATAGGACAAAGCACTGCCTTCCCGCAAGGCGAGGACGCGCAGAGGGAGCACTACGTCTCCCATGGGGATCGCCACGACGTTCGGTTTCCGGCGAGCGAGGCTCAGAAGCCTGCGCCCGTCGGCGAGAGAGTCGCAACGGGCGGCGAGCTTGACCGCGGCCGAGCGAGTGCGCCGGAGTTCGCGGTAGACCGCGCGCAGATCGCGTGGCATGCCGTGAAAGAAATGGGCGGAGGCAAGGCGGCGGCCCTCGCCGAGCAGTGCATCGAGTAATTCGCGCGGACAGGGGCGGATCGATTCAATCTCAAGATCGTACCATTCGCAACCGGCGCGAACAGCTTCGGCCAGATAGGCCAGCTGGCTGGCGATCGAGCCGCGGAAATTTCCTCCGGCCACCACGCGACGGCACGTCGCGATGAGGGTGGCCCGACGCGCAGGTCGGCTCGGTCCCAAGTGCGGGGCCAATGCGCGAAGGAAGCGGCCCATTTCGCGTTCGTTTCCGAGCCAATCGAGCCGCAGCTCGATGACCCGGCTGCGCGCGACCAGAGCACCTTCCAGCTGCCTGCGCATGGCGCGCGCGTCCCTTCCGGCCACAACGGCGCAGATGTTGTGCTCGCCAATCATGGGGTGAAACGCCAGGGCTAAAGGCAACCGCCAATCTCCGCCGGCAAAAAATGCGCGTCCCTGGCCTTTCGTACAGGGAAGTTCAGGCTTGTACCATGCGTTGCACAACGTGTAAAGGCTGCCGGAGGGTTGTCTTGACCCTCCTCGAGGTGGATGTTACGGTCGATTCGTAAGCGAGTTTGTACGCCAAGTTGGGCCGCCACACAGGGCAGCGCTGAACATGGCGGGACGGCGTACGACGTTTTGACCGCGGCTCGGTCGAACAACCCGAATGTCCTTTAAAGGAGCATGAATCATGCGCGGAAAAATCGCGTTCATCGGACTTCTTCTGGCCTCCTCCGCCGGGGTGGCACTGGCCCAAAACGAGGCAGAAAGCGGAGCGCCGGTTGCCATCGAGAATGATCTCTACTGTTCAGGCACGGTGACCACGGAGCATGTTCCGCACAGCAGCTACGTGATCAGCGGAGAAGGTTCGACCTACGCGATCACCTTTGACTACGGCGACTACGTATACCTAAACCGGGGCAGCAACCAGGGCACGAAGGTGGGGGACGAGTTTTCGGTGGTCCGGCCAGCCGAGGACCCGGCCCGGGACGTCCAATGGACGAAATGGCAGTACTCGATCCTGCGAAAAATGGGAACGGTGTGGCAGGACGAGGGACGCGTGAAGGTGGTCGTCGTCGAGAGGAACACATCCATTGCCCAGGTGACCCACGCCTGCAACTACCTGCAGCGCGGCGACATCATTCTGCCGTTCGAAGAACGCAAGGCGCCGCCTCTCAAGTCGGAGGCCAACTTCGACCAGTTCGCCCCGGAAAGCGGCAAAGCCAAGGCCATGGTGATCGAAGGCAAGAACTTCCAACAAGAGCTCGGCACCTTTGACGTTGTCTATGTGAACCTTGGAGTGAATCAGGGCGTTCGCGTCGGAGATTATTTTCGGGTGTTCCGCTACACGGGAACCGAGCATGAGTGGGTGTACCAGACCTACCGGTTTGCGTTTGATATAGAGGGCCAATGGGGACCCACGTTCGGGCTAGGATCGGTCCCCAGCAAGTGGGACTGGAAGGACACGCCCCGCGAAGTTCTGGGGGAAGGCGTGGTGGTGCGCACCTCCCCGAACGCCTCCGTCGTCCTACTGACCTTCACCCTGCACGAAATCTACACGGGGGATTACGTCGAAATCGAATAGCGCTCTGCGGGGCACTCACCGGCGTTCGCGGCCGATTCGCTGAAGACCTCGGCCGTGAACGCTTGAATCACTGTTCCTCGGCTTCGCCAAGCGTCGCGTTCCAGACCCGCCTTGACGCACGTTTCTTCAAGGAACCTCTCCGCCGTCCAGCCAAATTCCGCAGCGACTTTCGGCAAAAGGACGCCTCGGCCCGCGCTGCTGGTCACCACCAGACCATGCTGCCCGACACGGATGTCCTCCGGCGCGATCTCCTCAAGATCTGAAAGAACCGAGATCTCGATGGTGAGGTCGTCGAGCTCCTCCCTGGCGACCGAGCGGAAGCGCGGATCCTCCAGCGCGGCCAACCGGGCACAGTGCGCGACGATTTGGGCGAGCGGCTCGGCGCCGGCAAACTGGCCAATGCATCCGCGCAACCGCGGGCCATGCCACAGAGTGACGAATGCCCCGGCCGGCGTGCGCAGATTCTCACTCAAGGGGGGCTGTTCATCGAAGGTCAATCCATGAACCGCGGCGACCAGTGATCGGCGCGCGATTTCAAGGAGCGACCTCCTCTCGCTTTCAGCGAGTCGGGACATCTTGCGGCTTCTCTTCTGGCTCAACGAGCACGACGTGGCTGTGACGCTGCTGAACGCGCACGTTGATCTGCGTCCAGAACATGTGGAAATAATGAACGGCCGAGGCGATCGCGCTCAAAACCACCAGCCACATCAGGCCCAGTCCGATTCCTCTGAGCACCGGATACTTCGCGGTCAGAATCACCGCGCAGCCCGCAATCACTTGCAGGATCATTTTCGTTTTGCCCAGCGCCGAGGCGGGAATGACCAGGCCTTCGGAAACGGCGATGTCGCGCAGTCCGGTGACCACAAATTCGCGGCCGATGATGATCACGACCATCCAGGCGGGCACAAGGTTCATGGCCACCAGTGAAACGAAGGCCGCCGAGATCAGCAGCTTGTCCGCGATCGGATCGAGCAGGGTTCCCAGCGTCGTGATTTCCTTGCGAGAGCGCGCCAGATAACCGTCCATCACGTCGGTTGCGGCAGCAATCAGGAGAATCAGTACACCGAGAACCTCGAAATCAATGGGCAGGCCGAAGAAGTTAAAGTTTGGCTGACGAGTCAGCAGTACTACGACGAGCACCGGCACGAAAAATATCCGCAAGACAGTCAAGCTGTTAGGCAAATTCATCGCTGCTCTCGGAGAATATCGCCGGCCTAGCGACTATAGCCCTCGAAAGTTGCTTGAGTCAACGGTACCGACGGTTTTGAAGGCATCGAAGGGCATGCTTTTAGGGCCGGGACGAAACGGCCGACGCAACAATGTCGCTGCAACTAAATACAGGAAAAGCTGGGGCTTAGATACAGCAGTTGCTGCAAACCTGTGCAAAATTCCAGAAAGGGTTAAGGTGCCCGTGAGCAGCTCCTCGCACGGGTTCGTCGGGGGTGTCGAGATTTTGAAGTAACTCCTTTCCGTCTAGTCAGTTACCGCTGGTCGGAGGGCCTTCCCCGCCGAGCGCGTCAGGCGCAAGCATCTCGAATCCGTGACGGCGACCGGCCGTTCTTTTTCCACAGAGTTTTCCACCGGGTCCGCCACTGGGTATCTGGGGTGAGTCGTGACTGTTTGGTGTAGTTCGTGGCCCCTTGGCGCCCTCAGGGGCGGGCGGAGCGGGTGCTGTCCTCTCGGACCGCCTCCCGGGTGAACTCATCGAGGCGCTGGGCCAGGGATTCGGGCAGGTCGGCATCGAGAATGAAACAATCGCCGGAGACCTCGTGGTGCAGAACGCGGCCGCCCGCGTGCACGAGCGAGAGAGTTCTGCCGTCGGAAGTCGGTATATACAGCCGCAAACGCACGAGGCGATCAACAGGCATGGCCTCGTCGATGCGTTGAAGGAGATCGTGGAGTCCTTCTCCGGTCGAAGCCGAAACGAAGCATTTATTAGGGTGGCCGTTGGTGGTCTGAAGTGAATCGGCTTCTTGTTCGCTCAATCGATCGATTTTATTGAGCACCTCGAGGCGCGCCCGGTCCTTCACGCCGAGTTCGGAAAGCACCTTCAGGACTTCCGCATGGTGCTCGGCGTGATGAGGGTTCGAGATATCGGTGACGTGCAAGATCAAGGCGGCTTCCTCGACCTCCTCGAGCGTTGCGCGAAACGCAGCGACCAGGTCGGGCGGCAAATCGCGAACGAATCCGACCGTGTCGGACAGAAGGACTCGACGATGCGAAGGCAGGCGGATCGCGCGAATGGTGGGATCGAGCGTCGCGAACATCTTCGAGGAAGTCAGAACGTCGGCGTGGGAAAGCGCATTGAACAGTGTCGATTTCCCCACATTCGTGTAGCCAACCAGAGCGACCATGCCCAGGGGTACAGCCTGACGCGCACGCCGGCGAGTTGAGCGCTGGCGGCGAACGGTCTCGATGGCCTCCTGGATCTTTGCGACGCGCGCACGAATGCGGCGACGGTCGGTTTCGAGCTTTTGTTCGCCGGGCCCGCGCGTGCCGATTCCTCCGCCCAGACGCGAAAGCTCTTCGCCGCGACCAGTCAAGCGCGGCAGAAGATAATTCAATTGCGCGAGCTCAACTTGAAGCTGGCCCTCGCGAGTCCGCGCGTGGCAAGCGAAGATATCGAGAATGAGCTGGGTGCGATCGATCACCCGGCGTCCGATGGCTCGTTCCATGTTGCGCAACTGAACGGGCGTGAGGTTGTGGTCGACGATCACGAGCGGCACGTCGCGGGAATCGGCCTGGGCACGGATTTCTTCGAGCTTGCCGCGGCCGACCAATGTGGCCGGATCGAGCGCGTCGCGAACCTGGAAAAGCGTTCCGGAGATGTCCGCACCCGCGCTCGTAGCGAGTTCCTCGAGTTCGGCGAGGGAATCGCGTCCGGCGGCCGTCGAAGCACCCGCACCGCGGTGCGGTTTCTTGAGGCCAACCCCGACCAGCAACACTCGTTCTCGGTTATCCAGGGGGCGCGCGGATTTCATTCAGGTACGCAAGAGCATGGGGTCGGTACGTTCCAACCTTTAAATCGCATCTTTTGAGATTATACGACGCTTTCCTCCGCGTTCAAACCATCGGTTCGCGGCGCGCTGACCGCCCGGGCACATCTCAGGCCACTCATCGCGCGAGGGAAGAAATTGTCCGAAGCCGCGTTGTTTCAATGAGTTTTCTAGCCTCATAAAGGTCATGCAGGGGGCATTGACAGCTCAGACGGCGAGTGGTGTGCTCGACTCGCGGCTGGCCTTGTCCTAGTTTCGCTCGGGCGTCCCCGCCCCCTCTTGTCAGTACGGGACCAGGTGCACGGTCGACATCGATCGCAGGCTCCGACCTCGGGGCCTCAGACGCACGCCCGCAGAAGCCAAATACAGGCGAAAACAGGGAGAATGCGCATGACTCGACTTTCTGTCCATCGTTCCGCATCGTTCGGGGCACGAAGTGGTTTGGTGGCTCTGGCTGTCCTAGCCTTCTCCACCCCGTCTCTCTCCCAGCAGCGACGGCGGCTGCCAACGCACGTCTCTGCTCCACCGTCAGCTCGGCCCATCGGCACAATGTCGGGTTCCGAGCAACTCAATTTGGCGCTGACGCTCTCCCTGCGAAATCAGCCGCAACTCAGCACACTCATCCAAGAGCTCTACGACCCGAACAGTCCCAGCTATCGCCACTTCCTTACCGTTCAGCAGTTTACCAACGAGTTTGGACCCACCCCGGAGGACTACCAGAAGGCCATCCAATTCGCGGAAAAGTACGGGCTGACGGTCACCAACACGACCCCCAACCGCCTGGTATTGGACGTCAGCGGAACGGTCCAGCAGATCAATCAGGCCTTTCGCGTGACCCTCGAGATATTCCAGCACCCCAGCGAGAATCGAACCTTTCATGCCCCCGATTCCGAACCATCGGTCGAGGAGGGGGTTCCGATTCAGGGCGTGAGCGGCCTCAACAATATGGAGCCACCGCGTCCCATGGGGTTGAACCGGCAGACGGTCAAACAGATTACGCGGGCCGATGACATTTCCCCGAGCAGCCAGGCGGTGCGCGCGAACCAGACCGGCTCGTTCTGCTTCGGCGGAGTGTGTTACTTCATCGGCAGTGATATGAGGGCCGCGTATGCCCCGGGCACGGCGCTGACCGGTGCAGGCCAAGCCGTCGGACTATTCGAGTTCGGTCCGTTTAACCTGAGTGATGTGCAAGCCTACTTCAGCTTGGTCAATCAGCCGCTGAACGTTCCGATTGTTACGGAATTGCTCGATGGCGTGAGCGGAATCTGCGGAGCCGGATGCGATGACGGCGAGGAAGCGATTGACATCGAGCAGGCCATCTCCATGGCACCCGGCCTCTCTGCCGTGATCGTCTATGAAGGCACCGACGACACGGACATGTTCAACCAGATGGCTAACGACGATGTGGCCAAGAGCTTGAGCTGTTCGTTTGGATTTCTCCCCGCCGATCCTTCCTCGGACGAACCGATCTTCATGGAATTTGCGGCACAGGGCCAGAATCTGTTTGTGGCGTCCGGCGACGGTGGGGCCTACTACGGCGTTCCCGCCGATTGCGCGAACTTCAGCAACCTGAATGGCTGCATCTTTTACCCCGCCGATGACCCGCTGATTACGGCAGCGGGCGGAACGGATCTTACGACCAGTGGTGCGCCGACACAGGCCTGGGTGTCTGAGATGGGGTGGATCGGAAGCGGAGGGGGATTCAGCACCAACGGATTCGCGATTCCGAGCTACCAAATCCCAGTCATCAACGCGACGAACCAGGGATCAGCCACGCTGAGAAATATTCCCGATGTTGCCGCGGAAGCAAACACAGACAACATCTGGTGCTCGAACGGCGGATGTTTCGCAGGTGTCGGCGGGACGAGCCTTTCCGCCCCGCGCTGGGCGGGCTTTCTAGCGCTGGCCAACCAGCAGGCGGACGGAAACTTGATCGGATTCTTGAATCCAACGATCTATTCAATCGGCCAAACCGCAAACTACGACAACGCCTTCCACGACATCACTGCCGGCAACAATTTCAACAGCGGCAGCCCCGACATGTTCTCGGCCGTGCTCGGCTACGACTTGGTGACCGGATGGGGATCGCCGAATGGTTCAGGGCTGCTTGATTCTCTCGCTCCGGTGCCAAAGGGGGCGAATTTCGAACTCACTGCATCGCCCAGCGCGTTGAAAGTCACGCAAGGCAGTATAGGCACTTCAACCGTGAGCTTGAGCGCCGTGAATGGCTTCAGCGGAACGGTGAGCCTGACAGCCGTCGCCCTCGGTTCACCGGCCGGCGTAACCGCCAGTTTGAGTGCGACAACTCTCACCGCTTCAGCTCCGTCCGCCACACTCAGAGTTTCAACGACGGATCTGACGCCGGGCGGCGATTTCCTGATTGCTGTCACGGGCACGAGCGACGGTTTAACTCACACGACCTATGTGACGCTCGAGCTTCCGGGCTTTTCGATCAACGCCCCGGGCAGCGTGTTCCTCAACCAGAGATCGAGCACAAATGCCGCAATCACAATCACGCCTATCAACGGCTTCAGCGGACAGGTTTCGTTCCGCTTGTCTGGCCTCCCCGACGGCGTGTTCGCCTTCTTCGATCCCGATCGATCCTCGACGGGAACGACTCTCTACTTCAGCGCCTTTGTGGCTAGCCAAACAGGGCCCTTCTCCGTCACCGTCACGGGAAAATCGGGAAAGATCAAGCAGATGGCAACGATCACCCTCGAAGTGAGCGCCGCAACTGGACCAGGCGGTCTGGGACTGCCGGTCAACCTCTCCTCCTCCTACAACGTCTCCGGTATTTACACCGATGGAAGCACCTTCTCCTCCTCGGGCGGGCTGGACGGCGGCGGCGCCGCGTATTCCGCCAATGCGCTGACGCACTCGCGCGTGCTCGACCTGATACGGTTTGTCTTCGGACCGGCCAATCGACCCGACGCCGTCAGTGCCACCGGGTCCCCCGTGCCCTTGCCGCACGGGCATTTCGGACGACTGGCGTTGCTTGCCACGGGTGTCCAGGGCAGCCAGACGGAAAACGTCACGATCACCTACACCGACGGAACATCCGAGGTGATCACACAAAGCTTCAGCGACTGGTTTGTGCCGCAGAGTTTCCCCGGCGAAATCATCGCCGTAGCGATGCCGTATCGAGACATCTTCGACGGGTCACAGGATGACCGGACATTTAACCTCTACGCATACCGATTCCGTCTCAATCCGTGGAAAATCGTGAAGAGCTTCTCGATAGCAAACAACCGGGACGTGGTCGTGCTGGCCGCAACGCTGTTCTGAGGAGCATTGCCCGGGACGGGCGGAGGTTCTTCCGAGCCCCGTCCTCGGTTTTTCACTCGGCCCTCGAAAAGAGACGGAAGGCCTGGGAGACGACGCAGGGATCGTCCCCGAATGCGGAAAACCAGGTTACGGCGGACTCCCCTCGAAACCAGGTGATTTGCCGCTTGGCCAAATTCCGCGTGGCCTGCTGAATGCGCCGGATGGCCTCGGGAAGCGGCATCTGTCCCGCCCAGTGCTGGCGCAATTGCGCGTAGCCGATGAATTCGAACGGCTTCGCATCTTGGGGAATTCCGAGTGCGATGAGGCGTCGAACTTCGTTGAGCCAACCGGCGGCCATCATGTTTTGGACACGGGAGTCGATCCGGGCGTAGAGAGCCGCGCGCGGGGGCAGCAGACCAATCTTGATAATGCGGTAGCCCTCGAGGGCCGTGCGTCCGCTGCGATGAATTTCTCCAACCGTCTTGCGCGTCAGCAGACGCAGTTCGAGCGCGCGAATGACCTTTTGTGTGTCGCGCTGTGCGATGCGGCGTGAAGCTTCCGGATCGAGGCGGGCGAGCATCTGGTGAAGACGCACGGGGCCGCTTCTGTGCGCGGTTTTGCGCAGGCGCTCGCGCAACTGTTCGGAACGGGCGGGGGCGTCGGCAAAACCTTCGAGGAGCGCACGCAAATAAAGGCCGGTTCCGGCCGTGATGATGGGGAGCTTCGCTCGACGCTGGAGGTCTTCGAGCACGGCCAGCGCCGCACGCCTGTAATCACCTGCCGTAAAGACTTCTTGCGGGTCGACCAGGTCGAGCAAATGATGCGCAATACCGTCTCGCTCGCCGAGTGGAATCTTGGCCGTGCCGATATCGAAATGGCGGTAGACCTGTGTTGAATCGCAAACCAGAATCTCAGCTCCAAGCCTCCGCGCGAGCGAAATGCCGAGCGCAGACTTCCCCGACGCGGTAGGACCGAGAATGACCACAAGACGCTCGAGGGCTTTCATACGCAGACTGCCGAGAAGACAAGCCGGATGATGCCGGCGCGCCCGAGCGCACCGACGAGTTTCCGGGGCTTGCGCTTCAAGGCTTCATTCTGCCGGCCAGAAGCAAACTGCTTGGGCATTCGAGCGGCGGCTACTGAGCGTAACCGGCGGGGAGGATGTTATAGAAGTAGATGAAGCGAAGTCTGAGGCACGGCTCCTTGTATTCGCGTGGCAGCGGCTCGAAAGGGTTGGACATGCGAATCGAGGACATGGCCGCATTATCGAGCGGCTCGCGGCCAGAGGTTCTTTCCAAAATCGGATCAGGAGTCGGTACGCTCCCGTCCGGGTTTATGCAAAACGTGATCGACACAATCCCCTTCTCCCCCATGTAGGCTGACTCCGGCATGACAGCGTACCAGTTGCGTCTGACCGTCGCCACCAAGCGGGTCAAATAGCCGTTGAAATCCACACCGTCGGTGGGCGAAAGGATCGAGACGCCGCCCTGCATGCCAGGCCCACGTCCACCACCTCCCCCTCCGGCCCGCCCGAGGCCTCCGTCTCCGGGTGCCGTATAGACTTGGCCGCGCCCTTGGTTCTTGATGGCCGCCTGAAGCTGGTCCTGAAGCTCGCGGCTGGGAGACTGCGAGGGCAGATTGAAGTTGTAATGGCCCGGGGAGGCCGGCTGGGGCCTGATGGGCTCGACTTCAGACGGCTGAGGCGGAGGAGCAGTCTGCGTCGGCGCAGGAGTGGGGTTCACGGAAACACGCGGCACGGGAGCAGAGGGAAGTTCGCGTGCTGGCTGCTCGGGCGACGGAGTCGGCGGAGCGACGATGGCCGGTTTCTCAGCCGGGGGAGCGACCTTGTTCAGAACCTTCGGGCTGATGCGAATTCTGGGTCCGGGAGGGGGCGAGGGCCTGGAAACCTCGGGAATCAAAGAGGGGGAGATCCAAGTCATTTGTCTTTTGATGTTCGCAAGCTCAGCATCACTCGGCGGGTGAGTCGGAAAGATCTTCGGTGAGAAAACAAGGAACACGATCAGGGCGATGTGCAGCACGACAGACATGGCGCGAACCATCGCGTCATTCTTTGGATTGCGCTTCGCTTCACCGGCGACAAGCAGGTTCGGATCACCGGTGATGAAGATGTCGGGTTCGACGACCTCGCGCAGCTCCGGGGTCATCTCCGGGGGTCTTTCAAATTCCTTCAGCTCTTCCTCGGCGACCGGTTCCACATAGGCAGGAACAACCACGCGAGAATCGAGCACCGCCACGGAGACGTAGTCGTCGGCTTCCGCCGATCTCTCGATGGGCTTGGCGGGCAAGCCGCGGGGAACGAGCGTGCGGTCAACCAAAACCCCGAGGGGCAGGTGGTCGGGAATCGAAGACTTGCCATCGAGGGGCGGCGCGTCGGAAAGTTCGGGGGGGACAACCGTCCGCTCGTCCATGTACGTGGTTGTGCGGCGCGGAGGCTTCTTCAGCTGGTCCGCGGAGGGCGGGCGCACGTCAACCGGTACTAATGTCCGAGAAATCATCCAGTTTCCTGTGGAGTGAAAACCCCTATTTGGACGCGCCGGGCGTGTTCGAGGATGCCTTCCATTACGCGATCGGCCAGTCGAAGGGCCCGGCGTCCGGCCGCGGCGTCCACGAGCGGCCCTTGCCTGGCGCGCACGCATTCGGAAAACGAACGAATCTCCGCCTTGAGCGGCTCCTCGGGGACGGTCGGCAATTTCTCGAATCCGATTTCGGGCTGCCCGTCCAGTATAGCGGCTTCCCTGGCTCCTGGCTTCACTTGAATGCGCAGCACGTCCTGACGAGTAAAGTCGATCGAGATGTATTCGTGCTCCTGGAAGAAGCGCATTTTGCGGACGCGCTCGGTCGAAACGCGGCTGGCGGTTAGGTTGGCCACGGCTCCGGTCGCGAACTCGATTCGCGCGTGGGCGATGTCGACCTTATCGGTGACGACCGGAATGCCCACGGCCTTGAGATCCACGATTTCCCCGCTCACGAGCGCCAGCAGGATATCGAGATCATGGATCATCACGTCGTACACAACGTCGATGTCGAGACTGCGCGGCGTGAAGAGGCCCAGGCGATGGACCTCGAAGAACATGGGCCGGGTCACAATTTTTTGTGCGGCAGCGACGGCGGGATTGAAGCGCTCGACATGGCCGACCTGCAGAATGCGCCCGCCGCGTTTGGCGGCGTCCGCGAGGGCATCGGCTTCGTCAACTGACGCGGCGATCGGCTTTTCGACCAGCACGTCATGCCCAGCCTCGAGAAGCCGGCACCCTATCGATGCGTGCTGCTTGGTCGGCACGGCGAGGCTGACGGCGTCAACGCGCTCGGCGGTCAGAGCGGCGGTGTTGGGCAAGACGCGTGTATCGAACTCTCGCGCGATTCTTTCGCTGCGTTCCGGATTTGTGTCGACAATGCCGACCAGTTCGGCGCCCTCCGTCTCGCGCCAGACGCGCACGTGATTGCGGCCGAATTCGCCGACGCCCACCACGGCCGCGCGAATTAAACGCGGGCTCACCGCTCCCCTCTGGTCTCCGCGCTCCCCGGCGCATCCGGCTCAAAGGCTACGATGGCGATGCCGGCTTCGTCGGCAGCGTGAAGGAGCGGCGTGCGGTCGAAGAGCAGCGTGCGACGCGCGTCGATGGCGAGGGCGGTTGCGTTTGAATGGCGCATGACCTCGATTGTTCTCACGCCAACGACCGGGACATCAAAGCGCATATCCTGTTTGGGCTTACTCACTTTCACGACGACCAGACGCTGACCGCCGGTAATTCGTGCGGCACGCTCGATCGTTTCATCGGTACCTTCCATGGCTTCGATGGCCACGCAGGCACGGTCGCGAACGACGACCGTTTGGCCAAGGTCGAGTCCGGCAATCTGCCGGGCGATCTGCCGGCCATATTCGATGTCGGCCGCTTCCCCTTCCGTGGGCGCGCGGCGGGTCAGCACACCGGGAGAGGGAAGCAAGGGGCCGAGAAACGAGGTTGAATCGACCAGCTCGATGCCTTCCTCTTCGAGAACCCGCGCGACGGCTCCGATCAGGGAATCGGTGTTCTTCGAGGGCAGGGAGAGGAGCAGTTTTGCCAGGCGCCAGTCGGGCCGAATGGCACTGAAGATCTTGTTGTGCTTTACCTGGCCGGCCATCACGGCGTGCTTCACGCCTTCCTCGTGCAGCAAAGAGATCGTGCGGCCGAGCTCTCCCAGACTGACCCAGTGCACACGTTTCGCGGCGCGTTCGATGGCCGGGGAGGCCTCCTCGCGAATGGCGACCACCGCCATTTCGATGCCGCGGCGGCGCGCTCCTTCGAGCACGAGAAACGGGAAATCCCCGTTTCCTGCGATCAAGCCCCAGGCGGAAGAATTATTGTTTCCTTCTTTGGTGGACACGTCGTCCCCAGCGTTCTGGGCGAGGTTCACGCGCCGAGCTCCGGCTCGCCTACTTAGTTATACCCCGCTCCGCCGATTCAATGAACCGGATCATAGTTAGGACGTCCTCGGATTGTGACAGGGTTCCGCGCATCTTTTCGACCGCTTGCGAGGTATTGAGTTTCGAGCGCAGCAGGAGCCGGTAGGCCTGTTCGATCGACTGCATTCGCTCAGTCGAGAATCCATGGCGGGCCAGTCCGATGGCGTTCGCTCCAAAGCAGCGTGTTTCGCGCACCGAGACGACTCGGGAAAACGGCAGGACATCCTGGGTGATCACCGTGTGGGCTCCCACATAGGCGTAGCGTCCCACGCGGCAAAACTGGTGCACGGGACTGAAATTGCCGATCGTGGCATAGTCCTCGACGCTGACGTGGCCGGCGAGGGTCGCGCCATTCACAAAGATGGTTTGGCTGCCCACCTGGCAATCGTGGCCGATGTGCGCGTAGGCCATGATCAGGTTGTGGCTGCCGAGGCGCGTGGTGCCCCCGCCTTTTAGGGTGCCGCGGTTCACCGTCGAGAATTCGCGAAAATCGTTGGCCTCGCCCACCTCGAGCCACACGCGTTCGCCCTGGTAGGTGAGGTCTTGCGGATCGCCGCCCACGATCGCGAACGAATAAATGCGATTGTGGGGGCCGAGCCGGGCGGGGCCATGGACCACGGCGTGATGCTCGAGGACGCAGCCGTCCCCGAGTTCGACTTCCTCTCCGACAACCGCGTAGGCCCCGATTCGTGTGCCGCGGCCAATCCGCGCCGAAGGGGAAACGTTGGCCCGCGGATCAATCTCGCTCATGGCCGGACAGCTCGGATATTGCTGCGGGGTTGCGGATGCGCGATCACTGCGCCTTCCCGACGGGCTCTGGGGCGGGTGGATCGAGATCAACCATCTTGCACATGAGTGTGGCTTCGGCGGCGAGTTCGCCGTTCACCGAGGCACGACC
This sequence comes from Candidatus Cybelea sp., assembly GCA_035622135.1. Lineage (GTDB taxonomy): Bacteria > Acidobacteriota > Terriglobia > Acidiferrales > UBA7541 > Palsa-295. The sequence goes on from DASPVZ010000023.1 coordinate 42,057, forward strand.
CTCGAGCTTGCAGAAGTCGCCGCGCCAGGCGATGACGGTGACTTCGACCTTCAACTGCTCGCCGGGGACGACCGGCCGGCGGAAGCGTGCGTTGTCGATCGCGACGAAATAAAGAAGCTTTTTCTCGCGGTCGGCAACTTCCTGAAGCAGCAGCAGCCCGCCGGTTTGGGCCATGGACTCGATAATCAGCACGCCCGGCATGATCGGTTTCCCCGGGAAATGGCCCTGAAAAAAGCCCTCGTTGATGGTGACGTTCTTGATTCCGACGATGCGCTTCCAGCGCTCCATTTCTTCGATGGCATCAACCAAAAGAAACGGGTAGCGGTGCGGAAGAATCTTCTGGATGGCGGTCACGTCGAGAATCATCGATTGCCTCTGGTTTCTGCACGCTCCGAGTGGTGGGACCGTGCATGCGGCGCTAGATTTCGCTCGCGGATCCGAACGATTCTATACGAAAGCCTTGCGGCGGGGAATCGGCGTTGCCGCCCGGTCGAGACCGCTGTTAGCATACGCGGCGAAATGGAAGAAGCGAGAGTTCGCGAAATCCTGGCGTACTTGCGTCGCGAGCAAGCGGCTATGGTGCAGCTCCTGGCGAAATTCGTGCGCTGCGAGTCGCCGAGCCTCGATAAGGCCGCGGTGGACAGGTTCGGCCTGATCGTCGCTGCCGAGTGGCGAAGGCGAGGTGCGCGGGTCGAAATCCTGCGGCGCGCCAAGCAGGGAAACCACCTGCGCGCGGAATGGGGGGACGGCCAGGGAAGGGTCGCGCGCCAAATCATGGTGCTGGGACACCTGGACACCGTTTATCCGTTGGGCTCGATTACCCAAAGGCCTTTTCGCGTTTCCGGGGCGCGCGCGTTTGGACCGGGAACCTTTGACATGAAGGCGGGCCTCGTCCAGGCACTTTTTGCGGTCGACGCCTTGCGCGATGGGTGCCTGCGCGTGCCGAGACGAGTTGTTTTCCTGTGGAACTCCGATGAAGAGATCGGAAGCGATTCCTCCCGCCGCGCGATAGAGGACGAGGCCCGGCGCAGCGACGCCGTGCTCGTCCTCGAGCCTGCGTTCGGGCGAGACGGGCGCCTGAAGACGGCACGCAAAGGAGTCGGCACGGCGGAAATCATTGTGACCGGACGTTCCGCGCACGCGGGAATCGATCCTGAGAAGGGAGTGAACGCAGTTCATGAGTTGGCCCTGCAGGTCAGCAAGCTCATCAGAATGAACGATCCAAGGCGAGGAATTACGGTGCAGGCGACGGTGATCCAGGGGGGCACGGTATCGAACGTCGTGGCCGAGAAGGCGCGCGCAGAGGTCGACATTCGATACTCTCGGCTGTGCGATTCCGGGGCCCTTGACCGCAGAATCCGCCAACTCCGTCCGATCTTGCCGGGGGCGCGGGTCGAGGTTCGCGGCGGACTGAATCGCCCTCCACTCGAGCGCACAAAAGCGGTGCGCGGACTTTTCGCCCGAGCAAAATCGATCATGCGCCAGATGGGGATCGAACTCGGCGAAGCGGCAACCGGCGGTGGATCGGACGGGAATCTTACCGCGGCCCTTGGCGTGCCGACGCTTGACGGTCTTGGGGCGGTCGGCGATGGCGCGCACAGCCCGCGCGAACACGTCATCATCCCCAGATTGCCCGAACGGGCCGCCCTCCTGGCCAGCCTCCTCGCCACGTGGCCCGGCTGAACCTCTGATCGACGGAAGAGTTTCACGAGACTCCCCGCCTGCTTGGGTTAGGCTCCGAAGGGCGCCCTCGCGGGGCGCTTCACTCGAGGTATTCGCGCTTTAGGTAGACGACAGTTTGCTGTTCGAGGTCGGCGTAATCGCAGTGGAGCGCATCGCGCACGGCCTCTTCAGCCGAAGATGACTCGGCCAATTTGTCAAGCAGCCGGCTGATGTCTCCGATCCCGCCCTGCTCCACGATCGATTCGGTGACGGCGAGCGACCAGGGATAGGCAAACGAGACCACGCTCGCCGGCAGCCCCATCCACGGCCCTTCGAGCGAGCCAAGACTCGGCACCGATCGCCGCGATACGGCGTCAAGCAGCGCTCCAGCTACGGCGTTCGATCGCTTCCCTTCCATCCATTGCGCCACGCCTTCCTGCAGCCAGGTCGGCGCACGCCCATGCGTCTTCTGTGTGATAAAGCTGTGGGTGAGCTCGTGCTTGAGCACGCGAGCCAGCTCCGGTGTGACGCTCGAGAGCCCCTGAACGGGAATACGCAACCGCCCGTCGTTAAGCGCGCCGACCCAGCCTGGAGCGTGGGTGATATCGGCGAAGGCCTGCTCGGTGTACAGAATCACGCTGATTTGTTCGGGTGGGGTATAGTCGAGCTCGGACTCGATATCGCGAAAGTCGTCCTCGAGGGCGCGAAGGATGTCGTGGGCAAGTTCCGGCGCGGCACCCCCGTAATATTTCAGCATGAAATGAGCGGTATCGCCCTCACGGTAAGCCTCTTCCTCGGCCGCGTCCCGCTCCGCCTTGGTGAGAGCTTGCTCGACTTCCGGATCGGCGCGAAGCTGCTCGGAGCGTTTCCATTCTTCGATCGCGCGATCCATCTTGTTGGCACCGTAATACGCCCATCCCATCAGCTTGGCGACGGCTGCCGCCTCCGCGCCAGAATCCGGGGTCACCTCGCGGGCATGTTCGAGCGGGTCAAGAGCGGCGCTGAATTGGCTTTCGTGCAGGTAAAGGACGGCCAAATTCAAGAGCAATCCGACGTTGTCGGGAGCATACACGAGGGCCTGGCGATAGTGGTCGACGGCCGCGTCAATGCTTCCTTTGCCCGCCAGGAACTGGGCGGCGACGTAGTGTGCGGCCACGACTTTGGCCAGGGCTTGCGCGGTTCCGGAGCGGGCCTCGGTTTCCAGCTTCGCCAGATAGACAAAATCGATCGCGTCATCGTGAATCGTCAACTTTGAAACGTCTTCATAGCCGCGCACAGGAGCGATTTCCGGAGCGGAAAGAACCGTTTGTGAAACGGATCGGGCGGCCGAGGAATACGAGGAATCATCGCGCTCGATCCGCGCGACGATCGAGCGCGGCACGGACATGCGTCCCGCCGGGGTCTCATAACTGACATGCTCGCCTTCCTCGGTGACATGGGATGCGACGATTCGTTGTCCATTCTTAAGGACGATCGTGTCCGCGGAGGCGGAAGCAGCCATAAGCAAAAGGGGCAACACAACCCGGGCGAGGCGTCGCATTGGGAAAGTCTAGCAACGGCCGTGCCGTCCGTTCCGCGGTCGCTTGCTGCGCTTTGCCCTAAGCGGTACAGTCGGTGCGTGCCGTCTTTCGCACGATATTCGCCCCTGATCGTGTTGTTGGGCTTGGGGCTCTCGGCAGGCGCCTCCGGGCACGGTTTCGCCGGGCCCTATCCGGACGCAGGCCAAGCGGCGTCACCGCCCGCTCCGAGCAATCCCCGGGCGCTCTACCAGGCACTGAATGCCCTGCGGCCAGATCCGGCCCGCGTGTACGCCATCCGATCGCTCAGCCTCCGGCGCGACGTCATTGACCTCACCTTCGACGAGGGGAAGCTTGCTTTTGTCGAGCCGCTCGACGGCCGCGTTACAGGGATTGTGTTTGCCGGGCGCGGCCATGTGATTGCCATGCCGCACGATGCGGGGGAAAGACGGTCCCTGGCTCAGTTTGTTGGCCTGCCCATTCTCGATCAGACCTTCTCCAGCGCGGTTTTGCGCTTCGACGACGAAACCGCCCAGGAGATGACCAGCGACCTGGCGAAAGCCGGCAGCCAACCGACAAACGACGCGGAGTTCACGGCCAGGTGGGAACCGATGTTCGCCAGCGGCAATTCCTGGCAGTCGCTGCGGATCATGGAGGATTGGTTGTCAACGGCTCCCATGCCTTATTTCTACGCCGGAATTCTGAGCGATGCGAACGGGCAGATCGATTTGCAGGTCGATGCCCGTAGGAGCGAGCAGGTCCTGTTCGGGCAGCCGAGGATTTCGGCCGGCGCACCCTCATATGACACCTGGTGCTCGTTTCGCGCGCTGGATGCGGGTCCAGCCTCCAGTGATACGTTTGTGCCGCTCGACTACCGCATCGATACCAAGATCGCGGACGACCTCTCACTGAGCGGAACAACAACGATGCATCTGAAGGCCACGCGAGGCGGACAGCGAGTGCTGCCGCTTGAGATTTCGCGAAGGCTCGTCGCCGACAGCGTCGAAGATGCGAGCGGATCCCCGCTCCCGTATTTTCAAAATGAGGATCTCACCAAGCGGCAGATTCTGAGCCGTGGAAACGATACCATGCTCGTCGTCCTCCCCTCTCCCGTTGGCGAAGGGCAAGAAATTCATCTTCAAGTTGCTTACCACGGCAGGGTCATCAGCGATGCCGGAAACGGGGTCGATTACGTCACCGAGCACGAAACCTGGTATGCGCATCCGGTGGGCACGCACCATTTCGCCTCCTTCAATCTTTCCTTTCGATGGCCGAAGCGGCTTACCCTGGTCGCCACGGGTCGAAACGTGGATCTTCATGCGGACGGCGACTTTGAAACGGGCGCCTGGATCTCCGATGTGCCGTTCGCGCTGGCGGGGTTTAACCTCGGGCAATATCGAGCCGAGACGGCCAATGCCAGTCAGCCGCGCATCGATCTCTATGCCAACCAGGAGCTCGAGAACGCAATCCTGGCGCGACTTTCCGAGGTGCCGCTGCCGCTTCCGCTCCCACCTGGGTCGGCCCCATTTCGGCCAAACGACCTCCACACCGACGCTCTGCCCCCGCCGCGTCCCGCCTCGGTCCTGAGAAGTCTCGGCGCCCAAATCCTGGGCTCCATCCGGTTCTATGAGGATCTGGACGGCCCGTTTCCTTTCTCCGATTTGGCCGTCTCTCAGATTCCCGGGCTGGTGGGCCAGGGCTGGCCCGGTTTGGTCTACCTGTCGACGCTGGCCTACCTTCCGCCCGCCGCAGAAGACCGCGCTGGAATTGGGCAGCTCACCCAACAGATGGCCCGGGAGGTAATGCCGTTCCACGAAGTGGCTCACCAGTGGTGGGGAAACATAGCGACTGCCGCAACATACCGGGATGTGTGGGTGAACGAGGGAATGGCCAATTACCTAGCGCTCATGTATGCGGACAGCCGAAAGCCCAGCGCACACGCGCTGAAAATGTGGCTCGAACGGTACCGTTCCGACTTACTGGCCAAGGCGCCCGAGAGCGGAGAAAGCATTGAACAGGCCGGTCCGCTGATCCTGGGCTATCGCTTGGAATCCTCGAAGGACCCAAGCGCCTACAACGTGGTGGTCTACGACAAGGGCACTTGGGTCGTACACATGATTCGCGAGATGCTGCGTGATCCCTCAGCCGAGGATCCCGATGCTCGCTTTCGCGAATTTCTGCGCGACTTTCTCTCCCGGTACCGGTTTCAGTCGTTTACCACCGCCGACTTCGAGCGCGTCCTCGAGCAGCATATGACTCCGGCCATGGATCTCGAGGGCGGCCACTCGCTCGGCTGGTTCTTTGACCAGTGGGTGAAGAATACGGGCGTTCCGCGGTATGCCGTTCAGTTTGAAACCCGAGTCGGGAAGCACGGTTACCTGGTCACGGGAAAAATTCACCAGACGGAGGTCGATGATCTGTTTACGGCCGCCGTGCCGATCTACGCCTCGCGCCAGGGCCAAAAGCCCGAGCGCCTCGGCACGGTGGTCACAACCGGCCCGGACACCAGCTTTCGTTTCTCGTCGCGAATTCGTCCAGCGCATCTCTTGATTGATCCTGATTTGACTCTGCTCCGTCGCACCGACTGAGACGGTTTCCGGAAAATGGTGGCCTCGCGCTGGGAGCGGCGGAATTTTTCCCGTTTCTCTTGCGTCCGCGTGCGTTCCGGCTCTATGCTTGTTCCCGCTGTACACCGGTTTCCCGGGCGAAGTCGTTCGAACCCGGCGGCGCGGGAACCCCACCCGCTCGGAGGTTCGAACGTTCCCCACCGTGAGTCGCCAGTCATCGGCCAGAATCGGCGGCTCAGCGATCTTTTGCGCCCTTCATTGTTTCGCAGGCAACCACCCCAACAGCTGTCTAAAGGACACTGAGTGGATTCGGAAGGTTCGCAAAATGCACCGACGCACGAAGGCCGACGACAGGACCTGCTGCTAGAGCCTGGGCAGACCTTCGCCAGCGTCACCGACAAGATCAGCTCGATCGTGCTGACCCGCGGCACCACCAAGGGCTGGATGCTTGGGTTTGCCGGATCGTTCCTGCTGCTGATGCTGTTCATCGCGGCGGTCGCCTACCTTGTGGTCAAAGGCGTCGGGATCTGGGGAATTATGATCCCGGTGGCCTGGGGCTTTGCGATCACCAATTTCGTCTGGTGGATCGGAATTGGTCACGCCGGCACGCTCATCTCCGCCATTCTGCTGCTCCTGCATCAGAAGTGGCGCACTTCAATCAACCGTTTCGCCGAGGCCATGACCATCTTCGCGGTGGTCTGCGCGGGCATGTTTCCCCTGCTGCACCTGGGCCGGCCGTGGCTGTTTTTCTGGCTCCTACCGTATCCCAATCCCATGTGGCTGTGGCCTCAGTTCCGCAGCCCGCTGGTGTGGGACGTCTTTGCCGTGTCCACCTATTTCACCGTCTCGCTCCTGTTCTGGTTTGTGGGCATGATTCCGGACCTTGCCACCTTGCGTGACCGGGCCAAAACTCGGGCCGCGCAGATTTTTTATGGCTTCTTCGCCATGGGCTGGCGCGGTTCGGCCGTGCACTGGTCGCGATACGAAACGGCCTCCCTGCTTCTCGCCGGGCTGGCCACCCCTCTCGTCGTCTCCGTGCACACCGTGGTGAGCTTCGATTTCTCGATCGCCATCGTCCCCGGCTGGCACAGCACGATTTTCCCGCCGTACTTTGTGGCCGGGGCCATCTATTCCGGATTCGCCATGGTGCTGACGCTGGCCATTCCGATCCGCAAGTTCTACGGGCTCGAGGACCTGGTGACGCTTCGCCACCTCGACATCATGGGCAAGGTGATGCTAGCCACGGGAATCATCGTGGCCTATGGCTACATGATGGAGACGTTCATGGCTTTCTATAGCGGCAATCCTTTTGACCGCTACATGATCATGAACCGCATGGTCGGCCCATATGAGTACGTCTATTGGACGCTGATTGGCTGCAACATCGCCATACCGCAGGCGCTGTGGTCAGCCAAGGTTCGCCACAGCCCACTCAAACTGTTCCTTGTGTCGCTGGTCATCAATTTGGGGATGTGGCTTGAGCGTTTCGTCATCATTGTGGTCAGCCTCTCGCGGGACTTCACGCCCTCGAAGTGGGCCATCTTTAATCCGACAATTTGGGATTACGCGACCTTTCTGGGAACAATCGGCCTGTTTTTGACCCTGTTCTACCTGTTCCTGCGGTTCCTGCCCATGATTTCGATTGTCGAGGTGCGGGGCCTGGTTCATGAAACCGAGAAAAAGGAGAGAGCCGCTTAGGCAAGGGATTCTGAGGAGCGTCATGCCGCAGATTTTTCATCGCAGCACGAATTTCATTTCGCGCATGTCGATCTATGGCGCGATTCTCATCGTCGGCGGCTTGACCTATGCGTTTTACGCGATCGCCATGTCGCCCTGGTACACCGATCAGGGTGTCTCCCGCGAGCAACCCGTACCCTTCAGCCATCGCCACCATGCCGGCGAACTCGGAATCGATTGCCGCTATTGCCACACCTCGGTCGAAAAGTCCTCCTTCGCGGGCCTACCCTCCACAGAAACCTGCATGACCTGCCATTCGCAGATCTGGACCAATGCCTCGATGCTCGAGCCGGTGCGCGCCAGCTACCGCGACGATGTCTCGATTTCCTGGGTACGCGTGAACGCGCTGCCCGAGTTCGTGTATTTCGATCACAGCATTCATGTGAACAAGGGAATTGGCTGTACGACCTGTCACGGCCCCATAGCGGATATGCCGCTGACCTACCGTGCCGGAACGCTGTATATGTCCTGGTGCCTCGACTGCCACCGCAATCCTGCTGCGTATGTGCGGCCAAAATCCGAGGTGTTTAATCCCTACTATCAACCCCCGAGCGATCAACTCGCCCTCGGACGGCGGCTCGTCAAGGAATACAAGATCCGCAGCCTCGAGGACTGCGATACATGTCACCGGTGAACCGAGAAATGAGTTCGAAACCTGAGATCAGGCACCCGGCCGAACCCGACGCGGCCCGCCCGCAGCCGAGCGGCGAGCTCGGGAAGCGCGAGTGGCGAAGCCTTGAAGAACTGCGCGGCGGGAGAGAATTTGAAGAACTTCTGCACGGTGAATTTGCGCAGGGCGCGACGTCGGAAATTCCGGCAGCGGAGGGCCTGAATCGGCGCGAGGTTCTGAAGGCCATGGCCGCGTCGGCCGCTTTGGCTGGACTGAGCGCCTGCACGAAACTGCCCACGGAGAGAATTGTTCCTTACGTCCGAGCGCCCGAGGAAATCCTGCCCGGCAAACCCCTGTTTTACGCGACTTCCATGCCGCTTCAGGGTGTTGCCACCGGACTTCTAGTCGAGAGCCACATGGGCCGGCCGACAAAGATTGAGGGCAACCCCGGGCACCCGGGGAGTCTCGGCGGAACGGACGTTTTCCTGCAGGCCTCTGTGCTTGACCTGTATGACCCGGATCGCTCACAGATCGTCGTTTTCGACGGAGGCGTGAGCGATTGGAGCACATTCCTAGCGGCCATGGGGAATTTGCGGCTTGCGCTCGCGCCCAAAGGCAACGGCCTGCGCATTTTGACCGAGACGATCACGTCGCCGAGTCTTGGGGCGCAAATCCGCAAATTGCTCGACCAGTATCCGGAAGCGAAATGGCACCAGTACGAACCCTGCGGCGGAGATTCGGCCCGCGAAGGGGCCCGGCTCGCGTTCGGCAAGCCGCTCAATACCGTGTATCGGGTGGACCGGGCGAATGTGATCGTATCTCTCGATTCCGATTTTCTTGTCGCAGGCCCCGGACACGTGCGCTACGCGCGCGAATTCTCCTCGCGCCGCGCGATCGGTGATACGTCGGCGAATCTGAACCGGCTGTACGCGATCGAGAGTATGCCCACCAGCACGGGGGCAATGGCCGACCATCGCCTGCCTATGCGCTCGGGCGAAATCGACGATTTCACGCGCCAGCTCGCTCGGGCCGTCGGAATCTCCCTCGCTGCCCCCGCCACAAGCAACGGATTGGACAAGTGGGTTCAGGCGATTGCCAGCGACCTCCTTCGAGCGCGAGGAGCCTCACTCGTCATTGCCGGCGAGACCCAGCCGCCGCTCGTGCACGCGCTGACACACGCTGTCAATGATGCCCTCGGAAATGTCGGACGGACGGTCTACTACACGGATTCACTCGAGCAGTATCCGGTTAACCAGACCGAATCCCTCGGCGAGCTCGTAGGCGACCTCAACAAGGGACGCGTCGATGTGCTCGTGATTCTAGGCGGAAATCCCGTCTACGACGCGCCGGTGGACCTCGATTTCCGCTCTGCATTGCTCAAGGCCAAAACGCGCGTTCATGCCAGCCTTTATGAGGACGAGACCTCCTACTACTGCAACTGGCACGTGCCGGCGACCCATTATCTGGAATCCTGGGGCGACGCGCGGGCCTACGACGGCACAATCGGGATCATCCAGCCGCTCATCGCGCCCCTCTACGACGGGCGCACCTTCCAGGAGCTCGTCGCCGCGCTGACCGAAGACCAGCCGCAGAGCGCACACGAGCTGGTCAAAGGGTATTGGCAGAGCCAGCGCCCCGAAAAAGGGACCGAATTCGAAGCCTTTTGGGATCGCACGTTGCTCGACGGGGTGATGGCCAAGACGGCGCTGCCGGCCATCTCCGTTCCTCTGCGTACCGATTTTCTGCGGCAGGCCCCGCCGGCCGCCGGTCGGCCGAATCAGCTTGAAATTGTGTTTCGTCCCGACCCCACGATTTTCGATGGGCGTTTCGCGAATAACGGCTGGTTGCAGGAAACACCGAAGACCATCACGCGGCTCACCTGGGACAATGCCGTCCTCATGAGTCCGCTGACCGCGGTTCACTACGGCCTAAACCACGGCGATTATGTGACGGTTCGATCGGGCGCGCGCGAAGTCAAGGGGGGCGTGTACTTCGCTTTTGGGCACGTCGACAATGCGATTACGTTGCACCTCGGATACGGACGCTCGCGCGTGGCCCTTCCCCGTGTCGTCGTAGGACCCGGCGGCGACGTGAGCCAGGTGATGGGATTCAATGCCTACCTTCTCCGCACCTCCCGAGCCCCGTGGATCGCGAGCGAGGGGGCCGAACTCGCAAAGACCGGCAAGACCTACGGCTTCGCCGCCGTTCAGCACCAGTGGCTGATCAACAATCACGGCGTTGAGTCCGACGATGAGAGCGTCAATGCTGTTCGCCGCGACCTGGTACAAGTCGCCACGCTAGAGGAGTTCCGTCGCGATCCGAAATTCGCGCAGGTTCCCGAGGATGTCGAGAGGAGGAATCTTACGCTGTATCCGAATTTCCCCTACGAGGGCTATGCGTGGGGAATGTCCATCGACCTAAACCGCTGTGTCGGTTGTAACGCTTGCGTCACAGCCTGCGTTTCGGAAAACAACATCGCCGTGGTCGGCAAAGACCAAGTGGCTCGCGAACGCTCCATGCACTGGATTCGCATCGACACATATTTTCACGGTGGCCTCGAAACGCCGGAGATTTACTTCCAGCCGCTCCCTTGCATGCAGTGTGAGAACGCGCCCTGCGAGTATGTCTGCCCTGTCGGCGCTACAACGCACAGTTCGGAAGGTCTGAACGACATGACCTACAATCGCTGCGTCGGCACACGCTACTGCTCGAATAACTGCCCCTACAAGGTTCGCCGGTTCAATTTTTATCTCTACTCCGATTACCAAACGCCAAGCCTCTACGGGGTGCGCAACCCGAACGTCACCGTGCGCAGCCGCGGCGTGATGGAGAAGTGCACCTACTGCGTGCAGCGCATCAATGCCGCCAAGATCGAGGCCGAAGAGGAGAACCGGCTGGTGCGCGACGGCGAGATCCAGACCGCTTGCCAGCAGGCCTGTCCGGCCGAGGCCATCATTTTCGGAAACATAAACGACAAGTCGAGTCGCGTGGCGCAGCGCAAGGCCCAGCCGCGAAACTACGCACTGCTCGCCGATTTGAACACGCGCCCGCGCACGACCTATCTGGCACGCATCCGCAATCCGAATCCGGAGCTCGAGAGTTAGCCGGCCATGAAACGCAAAGCCATTTACGGACTACTGGCTGAGTTTGAGACGCCGGAACAGGTCGTCCGGGCCGCGCAAAAGACCCATGATGCGGGGTTTCGGGCCATCGATGCGTTCACACCTTTTCCGGTCGAAGGAATCGCGGAAGCGGTCGGATTCCGAACCAGCATCCTTCCGCTTTTGGTGCTCTGCGGGGGAATTTCCGGAGGACTATTGGGCTTTTTCATGTGCTACTACGCGAACGTGATCAGCTGGCCGTGGAATATCGGCGGGCGTCCTTACAACAGCTGGCCGGCGTGGATTCCGATTACGTTTGAACTCACGATTTTGGGCGCCGCCCTCACGGCCACCTTCGGCATGCTGGCACTGAACGGCATGCCCACGCCATATCACCCGGTTTTCAATGTCCCCAGGTTCGCCCTCGCCTCAACCGACCGGTTTTTCCTGTGCATCAAGGCCCGCGACAAGAAGTTCGATTTGGCGAAGACGAGGGCCTTTCTTGAAAGTCTCGATTCGCAGGGGGTATTTGAAATTGAGGTCTGAGTTCAAATTGCGGGTGGGCCAGGCCCTGTGGGCGCGCCGCGCGGGTCGAATCGGCTGGCTCGCAGCGATTGCTGCGCTGGGCTCGCTGAGCGGCTGCCGGCTGGACATGCACATTCAGCCCAAATACCTCCCGGATCAGCCGACTGCGTTCTTCCACGATGGACGTTCCGAGCGCCCGGTGGTCGAGGGAACCGTCGCCCGCGGCGAACTGCGCATGGACGAACTGATGTTCGCCGGCAAAGAAAACGGCGTCGTCTCGAACCGTTTCCCTTTTCCGATCACTCGAGGAGATCTCGAGCGCGGCCGCGAACAGTACAACATCTTTTGCACCCCGTGCCACGACTACACCGGGAGCGGCAAGGGGATGATCGTCCAGCGTGGTTTCCCCCGCCCGCCCTCCTATCACATCCAGCGCCTGCGCGACGCTCCCGTTGGCCATTTCTTCCAGGTCATGACCAACGGGTTCGGCGCCATGTATAGCTACGGATCGCGCATTTCGCCCGAAGATCGCTGGCGTATTGCCGCTTACATTCGCGCGCTCGAGCTCAGCCGGAACGGCACAATCGGGGATGTTCCGGCGAACCAGCGCGCAAAGCTCACCGCGGGCCCCCTGCCGAACGGTCCGGCGAATCATCCGCCGTCCGGCAAATTGGGGGCCGAAAGGCAGGAGAAGCCGTGAGCGTGCCGGACAGACTCGCGGCGTCCTACGAGCGCATCTGGAAAACGGCACTCGCTGCAGGCGCGGCCGGGATTGTGCTGTGCATCATCTTCGGAATCCTGGCGCCGGGAGAATTCTTCCGGTCCTATTTGTTTGCGTTCGTATTCTGGCTCATGGTTCCCGTCGGCTGCCTGGGAGTTTTGATGATGCACCACCTGACGGGTGGATGGTGGGGCTACCCGGTTCGCCGGCTGCTTGAGGCCGGGTCCCGCACCTTCGCGCTGATGGCCGTGCTGTTCATCCCGCTTCTTTTTGGACTCTCCCGGCTCTATCCATGGGCTCGTCCGGAAGAAGTCAGCGCCGATCCCGTTCTCCAATACAAACGGCCGTACATGAATCCGGACTTCTTCCTAGTGCGAGCGATCGTTTATTTTCTGATCTGGTTTGTGCTGGCATTTCTCCTCAACCGGTGGTCGGAGCGGCAGGACCGCACGGCTGATCCGGCTCTGGCCGGACATATGGAATTCATGAGCGGCCCTGGGTTGATCCTCTGGGGCCTTGCGGTGACCTACGCATCAGTCGACTGGGTCATGTCCATCGAATCGCACTGGTTTTCGACCATCTACGGGATGATTTTTATGGTGGTTGCTGCGCTCGCCGCCATCTGCTTCATCATTTTTGTTCTGCGGATGCTTTCTGGTGAACCGCCGCTCAAGGAGTGCGTGGCCCCGGCACAATACAATGATCTCGGGAATCTGATGCTCACCTTCGTCATGCTCTGGACGTATCTGGCTTTTTCTCAGTTCCTGGTCATTTGGGAAGGCAATTTGACCGACGAGATTCCCTGGTATCGGACTCGCGCGTACGGCGGTTGGGCCGTAGTCGCCCTCGTCCTGATCGTTCTGCACTTTGCCGTTCCCTTTGTGCTGCTGCTTCAACGGCCGTTGAAGCGACGGCTCGATCGGCTGTCGCTCATCGCTGCAGGCGTATTCCTCTTGAGCATGCTGGATGTTTACTGGCTGGTGATTCCCGGCTTCCGAGACCAGCAGAACGGGCCCCATTTGCACGTGCTAAATTTCTTGGCCCTGGTGGCGATTGGAGGTCTCTGGGTCGCCGCTTTCCTGTGGCAGCTCAGGAGATGGCCGCTTTTGCCTCAGCACGACCCGCGATTCGAAGGAGCGCTCGAACATGAGCCCGGAGACTGAGCACCGACCGAGGCGCGAGGAGGGCTACGAGCGCCGCGATGCGAATGTTCGCGGGCTGCTTCAGTTCGCCCTGTGGATGGCCGCCTTTCTGGTACTGGTGATGTTCGGCATGAAATGGACCTTTAATCATCTCTACGCCCTCTCGCCGCCCGGTCCGTCGCCTACAGGGTTCGAGCGGCCTCGCACGCAGCCGCCCGAGCCGCGCCTCCAGGTCCACCCGCACCGGGACCTCAAGTCATTTTGCGACGAGCAGTTGAAGATGCTGAATAGCTATGGATGGGTCGACCAGCAGAAGAGCGTCGTACATATACCGATCGAGCGCGCGATGGACAAGCTCCTCGAACAGGGTTTACCCGCCCGACCGGCTGGCGAAATCTCAGCCAACGAGGTGGTCGAGGCGGCCAAAGCCCCCGAATTCACCGTTCGGACTCCGCAACCGACCGGCGTGGGAGGCCAGTGCGCGTTCGTCGCTCAACCGTCTGATGCTGGTTCGAGTCGTTGATCGCGGATTGTGCATAGGCGTAGCAGGAACATGGATACAAATAGGCCGAATTCGAATCTACCGATGTACGGACGGACCTCCCGGCGTTTCCCACCTACATTGACCGTTCTTGCCTTTCTCGTCTGTGTTCGATGCGCGCTCGCGCCAGTGACAGTCGCTCAAATTCCTGGCCCGATCCAGGACATCGGAGTTCGTCCGCAATTGCTAAAAGAGGTCGGCGTCGATCAAAAGTTGAACGGATCGGTTCCGCTCAGTCTCACCTTCCGGGATGAAACTGGACGGCCCGTCGAGCTCGGGCAATATTTCGCCGGTAAGCCGGTTGTTTTGTCGCTTGTCTACTACGGTTGTCCCATGCTGTGCACCCAGGTGCTGAACGGCATCGAGCGCAGCCTGCGAGGGCTTTCGCTCGATTTGGGCAAGGACTACGAGGCGGTGACCGTGAGCATTGACCCCAGCGAACGTCCTGTACTCGCTGCAGCCAAGCACGAACTCTACACCGGGATGTATGGGCGTGCGGGCGGGGCACAAGGCTGGCATTTTCTCACCGGAGATGAACCCGAGATCGAGGCCCTGGCGAAGGCCGTCGGGTTCCGATACGCCTACGATGCGGAATCGAAGCAGTTTGCGCACGCGAGCGTGATCATGATCCTGACTCCGGAAGGCAGAATCTCGAAGTATTTCTACGGCATCAGCTACTCGTCCCGCGAGCTGCGGCTAGGGCTCGTAGACGCCTCGGAAGGCAGGATCGGAACGCCGGTCGATGCGGTTCTGCTCTTCTGCTACCACTACGATCCGGAAACCGGCAAATATGGCGTCATCATCTCCCGCGTCCTTCAAATCGCCGCCGGAATCACGATCCTGGTGCTCGGAGGCCTGATCCTCGTTCTGAGCCGCCGCGAACATTACGGCTTGCCGGGGAGCCGGGCATGACGGTCGAGACCCCTCTCTGTCCACGGCGCAGATTGCAAAGGGCCGAATCATGATCGCGTTCTCCCATCTCATGTTCGATTCCGGCTGCTCGATTCGGGCGCTGATTCCGCTCCACCCGCCGGCGGCTTCGAGCATCGCGCATGACTTTGACCGACTGCATTACACGCTGACGGCCATCACCCTGTTCTTCACCATCCTGATCTTCTCGATCATTTTCGTCTTCATGGTCAAATACCGGCGCCGATCCGAGGACGAAAGGGCCGAACAGATCATCGTGAACATCCCGCTGGAAATCATTTGGACCGTGTTTCCCATGTTAATTTGCGCTGGGCTGTTCGTCTGGGCGTCCGCATTGTACGTACGCAACTCGCGGCCACCGGCGGCTTCCACGGAGATCTTCGTCATCGGCAAGCAATGGATGTGGCACCTGCAACATCCCGAGGGGCCGCGCGAAATCGACGAGCTTCACGTACCCGTCAACGTGCCCGTTAAATTGACCATGACTTCACAGGACGTCATTCACGGCTTCTTTATCCCCGCGTTCCGCATCAAGAAGGACGTGGTCCCCGGCCGGTATACGCAGATCTGGTTTAAGGCAACCGAGGTCGGCGATTACCATCTGTTTTGCACGCAGTACTGCGGCGCGGGCCACTCGAAAATGATTGGCTGGATCCACGTCATGGAGCCGACCGCCTATGCCGCATGGCTGGCAGGCAATGAGAAGAACCCATCGATGGCCCAGGAGGGCGAGCGTCTGTTCGACGATCTCGGCTGTGCAGGCTGCCACACGCCGAACAATACGGGACTCGGTCCGTCGCTGGTCGGGATGTACGGGAGGCCGGAAAAGCTGCGCGACGGCTCGACGCGCATGGCCGACGAAGCTTTGATCCGCCAAGCCATCGTCAACCCCGATTCCGTTCCGCTGCCCAATTACCCGCCGGTGATGCCGACGTTCAAGGGACAGGTGGACGAAGAGCAGGTCATCGAGCTCGTGGCCTATATCAAGTCGTTGGGAGCGCAAGAAAGGACGCCCAATCCATGAGTAGCAGCACAGCCGTGGCAGATCTTCCTGCGCCGTCATCGGGATCGAGCGTCAACTACCTCAATGCCACATACGGCATCAAGTCCTGGCTGCTGACCACCGACCACAAACGGATCGCGCTCCTCTACCTCACCTCCATAACCTTTATGTTCCTCGTTGGCGGAGTGGCCGCCACGCTCATTCGCATTCACCTGATCGAGCCGCAGGGTGCGCTTTTCGAGCCGGAAACATACAACAAGATGTTCACCATCCACGGAGTCGTGATGGTTTTCTTTTTCTTGATTCCGTCGATTCCGGCGGTGCTCGGAAATTTCCTCGTGCCCATGATGATCGGCGCGCGCGATGTCGCTTTTCCCCGGCTCAACCTGCTCAGTTGGTACCTGTACATTACCGGCTCTCTGCTCATCCTGTACACGATCATGGCCGGAGGCCTGGACACGGGCTGGACGTTTTATGAGCCGTACAGCAGCGCGTATTCCCACACGCACGTGGTCGCCGCCATATTCGGAATTTTTATCAATGGCTTCTCCTCAATTCTCACCGGCGTGAACTTCATCGTCACCATCCACAAAATGCGGGCTCCCGGCATGACCTGGTTCCGCATGCCCCTGTTCCTGTGGTCCCTCTACGCGACGAGCGTGATCTTCATTCTGGGCACGCCGGTCGTGGCCATTACTCTGTTTCTCGTGGCTCTTGAGCGCATCTTCCGAGTGGGAATCTTCGACCCGGCGCTGGGAGGCGACCCGATTCTGTTCCAGCACCTGTTCTGGTTCTATTCACACCCGGCCGTGTACATCATGATTCTGCCGGGAATGGGAGTCATCAGCGAGCTCATCACCTGCTTTTCAAAGAAGAAGATATTCGGATACGAGTTCGTGGCCTTCTCGAGCATGGCCATCGCCGTGATCAGCTTCCTCGTCTGGGGCCACCACATGTTTGTGAGCGGCCAATCGGTTTACGCCGGCTTGATCTTCTCGGTTTTGAGTTTTGCCGTCGCCATACCATCGGCGGTGAAGGTGTTCAACTGGACCGCGACCCTCTACCGGGGCTCGATTTCCTACGCCGCGCCCATGTTGTACGCCCTTGGCTTCATCGGCTTGTTCACCATGGGAGGGTTAACGGGCCTCTTTCTCGCCTCACTGGCCGAAGACGTGCACGTCAACAACACCTATTTCGTGGTCGCCCACTTTCACTACATCATGGTCGGCGGCGCGGTCATGGCCTATCTGGGCGGCATTCATTACTGGTGGCCGAAAATTACGGGCCGTCTCTATCCCGATGGCTGGGCGCGATTGGCCGCGGCGGTGATCTTCATCGGTTTCAATCTCACATTCTTTCCACAATTTGTGATGGGCTATCTCGGAATGCCGCGACGCTATGCCGTCTACCCCTCCGAGTTCCAAGTGCTCAACGTGATGTCCTCGGCGGGCGCTTCGATCCTTGCCGTCGGCTACGTCATTCCGCTGATCTATCTGATTTGGTCCATGCGCTACGGTCCGGTCTCCGGGCCTAATCCTTGGGGCGCAACGGGCCTCGAGTGGCAAACGACTTCGCCGCCCCCCACCGAGAATTTCGAGGAGATCCCTGTGGTGACCGAGGAGCCGTATAACTATCCGGGAATCGAGGTGCCCACCCGTGGCTGAAATGGCCGCTCCCTCTCCGGGCACTCACACCCGTCCGGCGGACGTCTCGCACCAGTTCGAGACCAAGGAACAGCAACGCGAGGCTGGCACGCTCGGCATGTGGCTCTTTCTGGCAACCGAGATATTGTTCTTCGGCGGCCTGTTCTGCGGCTTCATCGTTTACCGCTCACTCCACGGACGAGCCTTCGAACTGGGCAGCCGTTTGCTCGAAGTGCGGTTTGGCGCAATCAACACGGCCGTGCTCATCTGTAGCAGCTTGACCATGGTCCTCGCCATCTACTCGGCACAGACCGGCAAGAGCAAAGGCAGGATCATCACCTTTCTCGCTTTGACGATGCTTCTCGGCCTGACCTTTCTTGGCGTCAAGCTCTATTTCGAGTGGTACCACGACTACCTCGAACACATCGTTCCCGGTTTCGGGTTCCTAAACCGCCCGGAATGGGGATCGCTATCCCCCGAAGTCGAGATGTTCATGGTCTTCTATTTCTTTTTAACCGGCTTGCACGCCCTGCACATGGTAGTGGGCATCGGCATCCTGTCTGTTCTCTCGGTTATGGCGGCGCGCGGGAGGTTCGGGCCGCGCTATTTTGCTCCACTCGACATCAGCGGGCTCTACTGGCACTTCGTCGATATCATTTGGATTTATCTGTTTCCGTTGCTCTATCTGCTCGGCGGGAGATACTCCCTGCGAGGACACTAAGTGGCCGGCCAGGAACACGAACACCTGATTCCGCTCAAGGTTTATTTTGCCGTTTTCGCCGCGCTGATCCTATTAACGGTCGCCACGGCATCGATCGCCTATGTCGATCTAGGCGGCGCATTCAATAGCGTCGTAGCTCTGGCCATCGCTGTCACCAAGATGATGCTTGTCGTCCTGTTCTTCATGCACGTGAAGTACAGTTCCGGGATGACCCGGATCGTCCTTTTCGCGGGCGTTTTCTGGCTGGCCATCTTGGTCACCCTGACGCTCGCTGACGAGCTCACTCGCGGGTGGACGCCTGGCGGCGCCGCCTGGAACCCCAGCGTGCTCCTCCCTCTTCTCTTTCACCTCAGATAGCTTGAAACAGGCAGAGAACCCTGCCACTACATCCTGCCCGCCTTTCGAGTCGGGAGCGAGGATTCGCCGGGCGTTAGCGCTCGGAGTTCGATAGCGGTTGCAAAACCTGACGAGGAGCCGAGAGGCCCTGGCCATGCAGTTGAACGCTGTGGGATTGCGTGAGAGGGATGCGCGATTGCTCAAACGCTAATTTGATACGTCGCCGCAACTCGCGGGCTACATCATCTTTGCGATTCAGGGCTGTCCGCACCTGCAGGCGCAGCACCGTTCCATCGAGGGAAAGGGATTCGACGCCAAGCACGCGCGGACCATCCACCAGCACGCCCGACCAGTTGCTGTCGGAGCGCAGCTCTCCGGCGACTTTTTCAAGAGTAGCCAGCGCGGGCCCCACCATCTCGTCTCCGGGCACGGTCACGTCCACGAACGTTTGCGACCAATCGCGACTGAGGTTTGCCACTTGCCCCACCAAGCCGTTCGGAATGGTTACGACGGCGCCGGACGCGCTGCGAATGACCGTCCTTCTCAGCGTTAGGTATTCGACCCGTCCGGTTTCGCCATTGGCCTGGATCAAATCTCCAACACCGAATTGGTCTTCAAAAACAATGAATAAGCCGTTGATCAAATCCTTCACCAGGTTCTGCGCGCCGAAGCCCAGCGCAAGGCTGGCCACGGCGGCTACGGCGGCGAAAGGCGTGATGTTGAAGCCAAATTCGGGTAACGCCGTAAGGATTGCGCCCCCAAGAATCAAAGCCGTCCCCATGCTGTAGAGCAGCCCGGCAACGGTGCGGGTCTGCTGCTCGTGCAGCTGCGCAATCCGGGTGGGCGACTTGGCCAGGTGAACGAGCCGCGTCGTAATCGCCTTCAGGATGCGCGTCAGGATGAAGGCGATCAGGAAAATTACGAGAATTCGCGCGGCGTGCGAACCCGCATTTTCTGTCCACTTGGCCAGAGATTCCATCATAATGGAGGAGCCGGATTATACCACTCACCTGAGCCTCCTCGCCCGCCGGCCCTCCATAACACCGGAGGGCAAGTCCGCCCTGAATTTCAGCCCAATTCGTTTCAAAACGGCGTGCTGCTCATGCAGTTTTCTATATTAGGATGGGGCCTCGCATGTATCCGACTCCCTACCAGCGTTCATGTCGAGATTACGGCTCATTACGGCTCATCACCTTCCTCGACCGGCCCGCTCACAGCTTCGTGTCGGGCGCTGGTAGGGTCTCCCGGTTCTCGCGCGTGGAGGTTCCACACATATCGGTGGTCTTTGACCTCGCAGGTCCAGCGGGTGCTCGCGATAGCGCACCCACCAGTGTTGCCTTCCCCATGAGTAAACAAGGTCGGCAGCCTGATTCCCAGACATTTCGCGGCTCGATACCCCGTCTACATGTGCCCCTGTCAACGCTTCGCGTCCAGCCTTACGACTGACCAAGCATGACTCGGGGTCGGTGTGGCTCGCTAGGCCTTCACCGTACAGCTCTTTCATCTGCTCCCCCACGCCGGTTTATCCCGGCGCACTTACTCGTGTCTTAGTGCGACCATGGGATCGACGCGCATGGCGCGCCGCGCGGGAATGTAGGAGGCCAGCAGCGCCACGATGGACAGGAGCACTGCCACGGTCGAAAACGTCAGGCCGTCACTGGCCTTTACTCCGAAAAGCAAGCTCGACATCAAGCGCGTCGCGGCGAGGGATGCAGCAAGCCCGATCAACACGCCAATTCCGGCCAGGCGCGCGCCTGCACCTAAAACCAAACGCAGAACATCGCCCCGCTCTGCGCCAAGCGCCATGCGAACGCCAATTTCCTGGGTGCGGCGCGTGACCCAAAAGGCCACGACGCCATAGATGCCGATGGCGGCAAGAGCCAGGGCAGCGGCTGCGAACAGTCCCACCAGAAGAAGCAGAAAACCGCGATCCGCGAGCCAACCACCCATCTCCTGGGCGAAAGTCGATACCTTGACCGGAACATCGGGCGCGAGATCGTGGAAGATGACTCGCGCGGCAGAAGCAACTTCGCCGACTGGGGCGGCGGTGCGCATGACGATGGTAGGCGATCCGGCGTTCATCAACCCGCGCTGGCGGTAATTGACATAAATGATGGAAGGCGGAGGCGCATCCAGCCCCTCCGCGCGAACGTCGCCGACGATGCCCACGATCGTGAGCGGCTTCAAGTTGCCGTCCATATTGCCGAATTCTACGGTTTCCCCAATGGGATCCTGATTGGGCCACTGCCGGCGAGCGAGCGATTGGCTGATCAGCGCAACGTGCGTGGTATCCATCGCATCCTGGCCGGTGAACATGCGTCCGCGGATGAGAGGAATGCCCATGGCGCGAAAGTACCCTTCGCCTGCCACGCAGTAATCGGCGTGGCCGAGAATGGAAGGATCGTGAGCCATTTGTCCGAACTCATCGTAGTTTGCAGGCGGTTTTCGGCCGTGGAGGAGCAGAAATCCTCCATCGGCAAGATCGTCGCCGCCCGCGACAGGAAGGGCGCCGCTCAAACCCGCAGATTCCGTGCCAGGAATGCTTCGCACACGAGTCAGGACATCGTCCATCAGATGGATTTGGCGCGCGATGCCTGCCTGATCCATGTCACTCGACCAGTTGGCGGCGGGAAGGGAAAACTGCAGGGTAATCAGATTTTCCTGGCGAAACCCGGGGCTCGTGGAAACGAGCCGCAAGAAGCTACGGCCGAGAAGGCCCGCGCCAACCAAAATGACGAGCGTGGTGGCAATTTCCCCGACGACCAAAATGGCGCGCAACCGCTGCACAGAACCCGCACCTGTGTAGGTCCTAGAACCGGCGCTCAGAGTTTCCTGGAGGTCGCCTCCGCCGGCGCGCCAGGCGGCAACCAGTCCGAGTGAAAGCGCGAGAGCCAGCGTTGCACCCAGAGCGAACAACAGAACGGGGGCGCTGATAGCGATGCCTTCCTGACGAGGGAGGTTGGTGGGAAGAATGGCGGGAAGCACTTTGACGGCCCAACTCGCGAGCAGAACTCCGAGTACTCCTCCCATCAACGAAAGGACCGAAGCCTCTGCAAGAAACTGTTGAATGAGACGGCCCCGCCCCGCACCGAGAGCTGCGCGTATGGCGAGCTCCTTGCGGCGTGCAGAAGTGCGCGCCACGAGCAGTCCGGCGACATTGGCGCAGGCAACCAGCAGCAGGAGACCGACGGCGGCCAAGAGAGTGAGGAGAGCGCTGCGCACGTCTCCGACCATGGCGTCAGCCAGCGGCTCGACGGCCGCCGCGTTGAGGTCGACGTCTTTCCCGTACTGGTTTTTGATGCGGAGAGCAATCGCGCTGAGATTTGCCCGGGCTTCGGAAACCACAATTCCGCCTCGGAGGCGCCCAAGACCCTGAAAATTATGCGCGTTGCGGCTGGGAATTTCCTCGGTAAGTTCGCGCGGAATCCATGCGGCCACTCCAGGGGGGAAATCAAACCGCGCGGGCATTACGCCGATCACGCGGTACACTTCACCTTCCATGCTCAATTGAGATTGGGAGAAGTCAGCCGCCCCGCCGAGATAACGCTGCCAGTAGGCGTAGCTGACGATCACTGCGGGTGCGCCGTGAACGCGCTGTTCTTCGGGAGCAAACAGGCGGCCACGGAACGGTTCGACGCCGAGAGCCCTAAAGAAGTCCTTGGAAACTTGGGCCATGTTGACACGCACCGGCTCGCTGCCGCCGGCAACAGACGATAGCGAGTAGGTGTACTCTGCAAGACTCGTGAACGTATTGTTCTGGTTCCGAAAATCATCGAAGTTCGGCTCGCCGAAAGCCATTCGACGGCCGTCGGGAGCCTGTTCCCACACGCGAACGATGTTTTCGGGATGAGGATAGGGAAGCGCGCGCAAGAGAACGGCGTCCACGACTGAGAAAATTGCCGTGGATGCCCCGATGCCCAGTGCGAGCGTCAGGATGGCAATGGCCGTAAATCCCGGCGCGTTGGCCAGCATTCGTATGCCGAATCTCAAGTCCTGCCAGAGAGTCTCCATGCTCGATAGCCTCCTGGTTGTCTTCTACGCTTTTGTTGTGCTTTTGGTTCCAGAAGGACCAATCGGACGAAACCGGAAACTTCCTTTTCGGGCCGGACCAAATGTCCGAGTAGCACAACTAATCGCTCGATTGGTGCTGGATTCACCAGGGATGCAGCGAACGACAGAAGCATGGTGTCTGGATAGCGGGATATACTCCTGCTGTGAACATTCGAGTGGCCGCCACCGTTGTATGCGGTTGTTGGTGGATAGCTGAATGGCTCCGTTCGTCCGTTCGAGACAAACGAAACACCGGCGAGTTGGACAAGGGATCATCCAGGCTGTGGGACGTTGGCCATCTGATCGGGGTGATCGGCGTCATTATAGGCTTCACGAGTAGGGGGCACATCCAACACTGGTCAGAATCTATTGCCGTCAGCGGATTTGCCTGCATGCTTACGGGCATTTTCGTTCGCTGGTTAGCGATCCTTACGCTCGGCGAGCACTTCACGGGCAGAGTGGCCATTTGTTCACACCAGCGCCTCGTTGAAGCGGGCTTGTATCGCCACGTTCGGCATCCTGCCTACGCGGGGGCGTTGCTGGCTTACCTTGGTATGGGCTTGGCGTTTGCCAACTGGATCAGCATTGTCCTGCTCTTCTCGCCCATTCTGCTGGCGGCCCTGTACCGAATCCAAGTGGAGGAGGCAGTCTTGAGCGGGGTGTTCGGCGACGAATATGCCAAATATTCAGCCAGAACAAAGCGCCTTGTTCCGTGGATTTATTGAGCATCAAACAAGACTGGCCAATGTTCGGGTAGGCGACTACTCGCCCACTCGCAGACGACTTTGGAAGTCGGTTGCCGAAGCTAGTGAGAGGGTAGACTTGCCTGCAATGGGATGGCTCGACAGGGAAGCTGCAAGAGCGGCGGGATCTGAAATGAAAAATTTGGCTGATTGCGACGAATGCCGAGCGATTCTTGATGACTTCAGGGACAGTCTCGGCGAGGTGGAGCGGCTCAAAGATGAGGTGGGCACGAATGCTGATAGCGTTCGGCGATGGCTCCAGTCATTCGGAGAATCGCAGATGCCCATGGCCGCAATTCTCCAGCCCGATGGACTGGAAGTTGTGCACGGGGCGGAGGAAGCCGGAGCCGATTTTCTTGAGGCGCTTCACAACAAGCCGGTCGAATCCTACTTTAGTAATCCACGCTGCCCCGGTTTCGCGCGTGCG
>DASPVZ010000024.1:0-107470 GCA_035622135.1 Candidatus Cybelea sp.
GCCGGAGTGCTTGAGTCTTTCACCTGCACGGTGATCGAAAACGTCCCCGAAGCCGTCGGCGTGCCGGAGAACACACCCGAGGCAGACAGTGATACACCGGCCGGCAGCGCCCCCGTCTCACTCCACGTATACGGCGAAGTGCCGCCCGATGCCGCAAGAGTCGCGCTATAAGCCGCACCTTGCGTGCCGCTCGGCAGTGACGAGGTCGAAATTGCCAGTGGTGCGGTGGTGGTCCCTATCGAGATGCTCAGCTTCGTCGTAGCAGTCTGAGAGCTTGAGTCTTTCACCTGCACCGTGAACGAAAAGGTACCTGAAGCCGTCGGCGTGCCGGAGAACACACCCGAGGCGGACAGTGATACACCGGCCGGCAGCGCCCCCGTCTCACTCCACGTATACGGCGAAGTGCCGCCCGATGCCGCAAGAGTCGCGCTATAAGCTGCACCTTGCGTGCCACTCGGCAGTGAGGAGGTTGAAATGGCCAGTGGTGCGGCGGTGGTCCCTATCGAGATGCTCAGGTTCGCCGTGGCGGTCTGGGCTGGAGAGCTTGAGTCTTTCACCTGCACGGTGAACGAAAAGGTACCCGAAGCCGTCGGCGTGCCGGAGAACACACCCGAGGCGGACAGTGATACACCGGCCGGCAGCGCCCCCGTCTCACTCCACGTATACGGTGAAGTACCGCCCGATGCCGCAAGAGTCGCGCTATAAGCTGCACCTTGCGTGCCGCTCGGCAGCGAGGAGGTCGTAATTGCCAGCGGTGCGGCCGACGTCCCTATTGAGATGCTCAGGTTCGCCGTGGCAGTCTGAGCCGGAGAGCTTGAGTCTTTTACCTGCACCGTGAATGGGAAACTGCCCGAAGCGCTCGGCATGCCGCTGATCGCTCCGGTCGAGGCCGTCAAGGACAGACCTGTAGGCAGCGAACCGGCAGTGACACTCCAGGAATAGGGCGTGGTTCCACCGTTGGCCTGCAATGTCGCAGAATAAGCACTCCCTACCACGTCGTTCTTCAGCGCCGCAGTGGCAATGATCAGAGAGTTATTCGCTCCCTGATTTGCCGCTCCAGCAAGCCCCGTGCAACCCGACACACCATAGGTGCATACGACCGTCAGAACGGCGATGAAGCAATTGGTCGTGCCCCTAGGAAACCGTGTGCGAGCTAGCATGGGCGTGATTCCTTTTCGCTTTACACCGAGATTGAACCAGCGCTCGAGCCCAAGTTCGCTTTATGACACGCGCAGTCAGTCTATGAGTAACTCCCCCTCTGCCGCTACTGGACCAGGGACCAGATGAGGTACAGTGCTCGTTTACAAGCAGTACTGAATGACCAAATGGAATTCCAACGGTCAGTGGTCGGATGAGGTGCCGCCCACCCTCTGGGGAGAATTGCGACTTTCCAGATCCCGCGGGAAGCTCCTTGTTTGAAGCGGCCGGGACTTCGAAGAAGCGGAATCCGTGAGAAGGGGTTGACGGGCTTCCCGTGCTTTGCACAGAGAATTCGTTATCCATGCGTTTGAAGCCGGAAGGAGGTCGCAGTGGGAACGGGAGACGGTTTGAGAGGCCTCGGTTTATCTCCTCAGCAGCGCGGAGACACTTCCCGGCCGAGGAGGTGCCGATCGAGCCAATCGGGGCCGAGCACGAGACTGAAGGATAAGTCCTTATAATGCAATGGCATACGTGATATCCCCGCCCAGTCTGGCCGGCTCGCTTTGCCGCACGATGCTGAGATTGTCTTGACCGATTCGATCGATTCTCGCCGTTCCGCCGACGCGAGCCGGGACCCTCCTTAAGGCCAGCCTGCTTCCCCGGCAATTCCCCGAGCGGGTTCCCGTCAGAGACTATGCTCTTCTTGACCGGATCCGCGGTGCCTGAAAGATGCAAGACGACAGTTCCCGGCGGGGTAGCGTTGCCGATGCATCGAGAATTCGCGCCGACGGCTACGGACAGCTACGGGCCAATTCGGCGGTTGACACCCCGACTTCGGTTACAATAGCGTGCCAAAGAGTTGAATGGAGGACTTTGCTAGGGTGGGAATCGAGTTCAATTGGTCAAAGACGTGGACCTATTTCAAAGGCGATTGGCATGAAGGAAGTGTGCCGATCATGGGCTCGCGCACGCATGCTGCGTGGCTGTGCTCGGTCGTGTTCGATGGGGCGCGCGCGTTCGAAGGAGTCTCACCAGATCTCGCTCTGCACTGCGCGCGCGTGAACGAGTCCGCGAAGAGGTTTTTTTTGAAGCCCGTCGTTCCAACAGACAGATGGGTTGAGCTTGTCCAGGAAGGCATGCGCCGGTTTGAGAAGGACGCCGCGCTTTACATCCGGCCCATGTACTGGGCGGAAAAAGAAGGACCCTGGGTCCAAGCGCATGATCCCGAATCGACCCAATGGTGCCTCGTCATCTATGAGGCGCCCATGCGAAAACCCACCAGCGGATTCTCCATAGCGCTCTCGCCATTCAGACGGCCGACGTTTGAGACCATGCCTGTCGATGTCAAGGCGGGTTGTCTCTACCCCAATAATGCCCGGGCGTTGTTTGAAGTGCACAGCCGAGGATTCGATAATGCCGTCGTATGCGACATGCTGGGCAATGTTGCTGAGCTTGCGACCTCGAACATTTTCATGGCCAAGGATGGCGTCGTGTACACGCCGGCACCGAACGGCACCTTCCTTGCGGGGATCACGCGTTGGCGCGTGATTGCCTTGCTGCGTGATGTCGGCGTGACAGTGGTCGAAAAGACACTGAAGTATCAAGACTTCCTCGCCGCTGACGAGATCTTCTCGACGGGAAACTATTCGAAGGTCGTTCCCGTCGGCCGTATTGATGACCGGGCGGTCCAGCCCGGGCCCTTCTACACAAAAGCGCGGCAGCTCTATTGGGAATTCGCACACTCTTGCCCCGCCGGTGCGACGCTGCGGCCGTGACAGCGGGTAGGCGTAGGAATCTCATCGTCCAAGACAACGAGGGCTTCCGCGAATGACTGGAGCCGAGGCTCTCGTCTCCACGCTTTTCGCAGGAGGCGTGGAGGTCTGCTTCGCGAATCCTGGCACATCGGAAATGCACATCGTTGCAGCACTCGACAACGCAAAAGGGATCCGTCCCGTATTGGGCCTTTTTGAAGGGGTGGTCACCGGGGCTGCAGACGGATACGCACGAATGACTGAGAAGCCGGCCTGCACCGTTCTGCATCTGGGGCCGGGATTGGCCAACGGTCTTGCCAATCTGCACAATGCCAGCCGAGCTCACATTCCAGTTGTGAACATCATCGGCGAACACGCGACATATCATTTGCGCCATGACCCTCCGCTCGCCTCCGACATCGCGGCAATTGCGCGGCCGTACTCGAGATGGCTCGAGACGAGCTGTGCCGCGACAGATGTTGGCCGCGATACGGCCGACGCGATTGCCGCCGCGCGAACTCCGCCCGGGAGGATTGCGACGCTGATTGTGCCGAGCGATGCGGCTTGGAGCGAGGGCGGTAGAACAGGGAATCTACCCATGGTACCGGCAGCTCCCCTGCCGTCGAGCGCGAGCGTTGATCGCGCAGCGAAAATGCTGCGCTCGGGGCAGCAAGCCGCGCTGCTGCTCTCCGGTCGAGCGTTGTACGGCAAGGGCCTATCGCTTGCGGGGAGAATTGCCAGCGCGACCGGCGCGAAGCTCCTGGCTCCCTACCCGTTTGCGCGTCTGGAACGCGGCGCTGGGAGGCCGCGGGTCGAACGCATCGCCTACATTCTCGAGCAAGCGATCGATCAGTTGAAGGGATTGCGGCAGTTGGTCCTGGTCGGAACACCGCCACCGATCTCCTACTTCGCTTACTCCGGCAAAGACCCCTTTCCCGCACCCACCGAGTGTGAGGTTTACACGCTAGCGCGTGTCGATGAGGATGGTGTTGGCGCACTCGAAGCGCTGGCGGAATCGTTGCATGCGCTCGGCGCGCCCTTGGAAACCGCAATTTGCGCCAGGGGGAAATCCGAGACGACTGCTCCACGCGGCCAGATTACACTTGCCGGGCTGGCCCAAGCTGTCGGCGCGGCGTTGCCGGAGAAGACGATCGTGGTGGATGAATCGATGACTTCGGGGCGCGCCATGATGCCGGCGACGGCGAACGCGGCGCCTCACGATTGGCTGGTGAATACAGGGGGAGCGATCGGAATCGCGCTGCCGCTGGCGGTGGGCGCGGCTGTCGCCTGCCCCGATCGTCCGGTGCTGTGCCTATCCGCCGACGGCAGTGGGATGTACACGCTTCAGGCCCTCTGGACCATGGCCCGCGAAGGCTTAAAGGTAACCACGGTCGTGTTTGCGAACCGCGTTTACGGCGTTCTGAAGCGCGAATTTGCGGGCCTCGGCGTCGGCGAGCCGGGTCCGCGTGCCCTCGACCTGTTTGAAATCAACCGGCCAGATCTCGACTGGACAAGCTTGGCGAAGGGAATGGGAGTTCCGGCAAGTTCAGTCGGTTCTCTCGACGACTTTGCGAAGGCGTTACA
The DNA here is from genome assembly GCA_035622135.1 of Candidatus Cybelea sp. Classification (GTDB taxonomy): domain Bacteria; phylum Acidobacteriota; class Terriglobia; order Acidiferrales; family UBA7541; genus Palsa-295. The sequence continues at coordinate 4,476 of DASPVZ010000024.1, forward strand.
CGCGGGATTCGAGAGTCAGGGACCGAGCCTGATCGAGGCCAAATTATAGCGGGAATTCCCCAAGCTAAACCGAACCACCCTCGGAACGTACGTCGAGGGCTGAAGGGCACAAATTTCACCTCGTTGGGGAAGATTGCTGCTGGGCACCGCGGCACGCGGCAGCTCGTCCGACCTTGGCGACCGGCACGATCCTCTTCTTTGCGGCTTTTCGCCCTGACAGGCAGCTCAACCAATTGCGATAGACGCCGGATGCCGCAACGTCCCAGGTTCGCCCGAGCGTCGCCGCCACCGGTGCTTCGGGGAAAATCTCAAGCAGATCTTCTCGGCGGTCGCGGATTGCTTTGTCGCGGAACTCGGTTAGCAGTTTTGCGGCCGCCGTGTTGAAGTAAGCGCAGGGCATCGTAGGGTAGTGCTCGCGCTCACGCCGTAAAAATCTCCTCACGTCCCTTCGGTACTCCTTCAGCAGAGTATCGGCGCCGTACTCGGGATGGCCTTGGAAATGGACAAACAGGCTCCTTCCCCTCTGCTTTACAAAGGAGTCGACGCCCGCTTGGGTCGATTTCGTCACGACCATATATCCGCTGGACGTTAACTCTTCTTCCCGCACTTCATTCCATCGCGAGTGAGGAAACCGGACGATACGAGGAACTCCATTCATTAGTGCGTGTTCGCTTACCCGCCTGGCCTCGAACAGGCCAACGCGCTTCTCGCGCATGAAATGGCGGTGAATGCCGTCGATGTGCAGCACACTGGCATGCGCGGCCAGGCACGAGAGTATTGTCGAAGTCGTATTTTCCGACGCCCAATCGAGAACCTCGGTCAAGACAGGCCAATAGGGCTCATTTCGCAAGTCGGCTTCGTGCGGCTCAGTTCCCGTTATGATTGCGCCGTCAAACCGATTGTGCCAAAGGTCGCCAATCCTCGAATACAATCCGTCGAAATGCTTGCGGGTTTTTTCTCCTCTTGGGATCCCCGGTAGGGAATACAACCTCACAAGCACAGGCGCATCGCCTGCCGCCGCGGCGAGCAGGTCGAAGAACTGCGACTCCGTCTGTTCGAACGCGGAGTCCGGCATATTGTTGATCAGAGCCACGGAGATGCAGGACGCCCGGCTCGCCCGCCCGGTCCCGAGCGGGGCCGTGCCGCGCCGCGCCCAGCGCGTTGGGTTTCCTTGCTCTCCGTCAATGATTAGTGGCATCGGAAAACATCTCCAACCGGCCGACCGACAGTTCAGGGAATTCACGCCTGCACTGCGCTCAACGCCTGCCCGAGGTCGTCCACGATGTCATCGATGTGCTCAATCCCCACACTCAGACGAATCATCTCTGGGCTAACGCCGACTCTGGCCTGCTCATCGGGCGCTAGCTGCCGATGGGTTGTCGACGCTGGATGGCAGGAGAGCGACTTGGCGTCGCCCATGTTGACCATGCGTTTGAATAGGCGCAGTGCGTTAAAGCACTGGCGGCCGCCTTCGTAGCCGCCTTGGACTCCAAAGGTCAGCAACGAACAGCGCCGGGATCCAAGATATCTTTGGGCCATCGGATACAGCGGGCTGTCGGGAAAGCCGGCATAGTTGACCCAGGCAACTCTTGGGTGGCTGCGCAGGAACTCGGCGACTTTGCGCGCGTTTTCAACATGGCGTTCAACGCGCAGGGCCATGGTCTCGATGCCCTGAAGCAGAAGGAACGCGTTGAACGGCGAAAGGGTGGCGCCCGTATTGCGCTGGCAAACCGTGCGGCAGCGCGCGACGAACGCGGCTCGGCCGTAATGCTCGGTATAGACCACGCCGTGGTAGGCCGGCTCGGGACGCGTCAGCATGTAGAAGCGGTCAGCATACTGTGGCCAGGGAAAATTGCCGGAGTCGACGATCATTCCGCCGAGCGTTGTGCCGTGGCCGCCCATGAATTTCGTCATCGAATGAACAACAATGTCGGCACCAAATTCGATGGGCCGAAGCAGAATCGGCGTGGCGACGGTATTGTCAACCACCAGCGGCACGCCGTGTCGGTGCGCTACGCGTGCCAGCCCTTCAATATCCGCAACATTTCCCGCCGGGTTGCCGACGCTCTCGCAGAAAACGGCGCGCGTATTCGAGTCAATCAACTTCTCGACCGCATCCGGGCGGTCGGATTCGGCAAACCGCGACTCAATTCCGTTCTTGGGGAAAACGTGCGCGAGGAGCGTGTAGGTTGCGCCGTAAAGCTGGGGAAGGGAGACGATGTTCTTGCCAGCCTCGGTGATGTTGGCTAGCGCATAGTGGATTGCCGACATCCCCGAGCTCACGCTCAGCGCATCGACGCCTCGCTCGAGAGCAGCAACGCGCCTTTCAAGGATCGTGTTGGTCGGATTGCCGATGCGTGTGTAGATATTTCCCTGGACCTCGAGATTGAACAGGGCGGCGCCATGCTCGGCGCTGTCGAACTCAAACCCGACCGTCTGGTATATGGGGACGGCCACGGCTTTCGTGGCGGGGTCCCCATCGTAGCCGGCATGGATGGCGAGCGTTTCCAGCTTCACGGGTCGCACCAGGCCGCCCATCGACTTCTACTTGACAGTAGTCGCAACATTCGGAACCGACGCAAAGGCCCTTCTGCGGGAGAATTCCCTCGTCAGTGCCTCCGATATACAACTCGCCGTGAACTTCGCGCCAAAGGCGAAACGCGCGACGGGGCCGAAGCTGTTGGCCGCTGCCACCCCAGCAAAGTAGAGGCCGGGAATCGTTGATTCGAATTTGGAGGAAAGCACCGGAGCGTTCCCGGCCGTCCTTATCTTCGAGCGCATGGCAAGATCCATAAACTTCAGCCGGTCGACGTCGACGCGATAACCGGTTGCCGCGATTACGTGGTCTGTGACGATTTCACGCAGACCGCCATCTTGGGCCCGCAATCGAAGACGAACGCGGCCTTCATCCATCTGCGTCTGCTCCGGTGTGTAGCCCAAAAAAAGCGGAACTCGGCCAATCACTTTATCCCTAGCGAACCATCCCCCTGACGGACCGAGGTGCGTTCGAACGGCATGGATTCGATACCATTCCGGTAAGCGGTGAAATGACCTCGGCCAGTTGGCGAAGAACCGCGACCGTAGCCCTGGGCCAAGACCGGACTGCGGATATCGAATACGCTCCCAAAGGGAAGGCGCGGAATCACCCCTGGTGTGAAACTTCAAGGCTTTCTGGCGCGCCACGAGGCGCACGTCCGCCCCGGCGTCGTGAAGCAGACCTGCTAAGTCAAGAGCCGACGAACCAGCACCGATCACCGTGACGCTGAGCCCTCGGAAAGCATCCAGGTCGTGATGGGCCGAGCTGTGGGAGACGAATTCCGACCCTAGCTGCGCGAGAACTGGCGGGGTGTAAGCAAAATGCGTGATTCCGACGGCCAGGATCACGTTTCGAGCCGCGCAAACTTCGCCGTTATCGAGTTGCAACACAAAACCGCCATGGGACAGTTCCATCCGGCTGACCAACTGGTCCTCGAGCTCGGGAACCATTCGCTCTTGGAAAGCGATCCCATAGGCGCAAAATGTTTCGAGCGCCACGGGAAGATTCTTGTCGTGATACTCGATGTGATTCTGGGCGCAAAACTTCTTGAGCGTGAACTCACCTGTTGGGTCATAGATGTTGGAGGCGAAACCGTCAGATTTGAGCAGCATGCCCTTCGGCATGTGCGATTTCCAGCTATCCATCAGTCGCCCAAAAATGCGGAAGGGGAGACCGCGGTCCCGCAGGTGAGCGGCCAGAGAAAGCCCATACGGCCCCGCGCCGACGATCACCGTGTCGATCATAGGTGAGGTTTGATCCTCTCCCGGGCAGAGATTCAGAGCCAAACGAGCTAAAGACGCGTGTCGCAGAATCAAAATCCGCCGGATGAGCCCTGACCTGTTCTGGTAGCTGGGCCATCGCAATCCCGAAGCCAACTCGCAGGTACGTACCAGACTGATAATAATAGAGTTAGCTTGAAAGAGGCGGTGCCCTGAGAAATGCGTTGTCCCTCTGGGACAATCTGTTACACACGTAGCTAGGACAGGAAGTTAACCGCTCAAGTCGGTCGGGGTTCCCTCTCTAACAGACACACACCCGTCCATGGGTATCCAAGGAACGGTCGCTCGGGTTCCGGGAGTAGGGCGAGGAGTTCTTTCGGGGCGCGACCGAGCTCCGCTGCCGCCTTCAGGATTCCGCGCACCTCCCGGACCCCCCATCCCAAACGGGCAAAGAAGTCTGGGCCCTCTGGGGGCGCAAACTGAAACGCGGCTCCGGAGGCTCCGAGTTCTTTTCCGTAACTGCGCTGCATCAGGAGCAGTTGACCCGCAGAGGCGAGGTCAATGATCCAGTTGCGAAAATGCTCGCCGTGCCAAAGATCCGTGGAAAGAGAGCCGACATCCTCGGGAGTGAAGTACACCAAGAGCCCCTCGGCCATGATCAAGACGCGATTTGCTTCGCCATCCAAACGATGGAACAGGTCGCGTCGCTGTTGCCGGTCTGAAACATCGAGAGCAATGCGCTCCAATTGGCAATGAGGCGTCTCCTCACGCAGGACCTCGGATTTGTAGGAGAGGATTCGCGGAAGGTCGACTTCGACCCAGCGGACCTTGGCCGGCAACGGCAACCGATAGGGTCGGGTGTCCAAACCCGCGGCCAGGTTGAGAACCAGGTCAGCTCCCTCGGCAATGCCGCGCAGAAGAAACTGGTCGAACAGATAGGTGCGCGTTACCCAGGCCCAGAGGTGCCGGTTGGCAGCACTGAGTCTGGCCGCAATCTCGTATCCACGCTCGCCAGCCAAGCGGTCCGCGTAGGGATCGACAAACAACGGATCGGGTCTCTGTGCCTCTCGTGCGCGAAAGCATGCGACCCATCGCGCGGTGTCCGTGATGTCCTGAATGACTGGGTGTTTGTCGCTATTCATAGACGGTAGCTTTGCTAGAAGGCGGTGCGCTCACCTAGAGGTTTATCCGCGATCCTCTTGACCGCCGGTGCCACGGGGCAGGAGCATCATTTTCCTTCCGCAGCGGCACGCGGGAAAAGCTAGTCCGCGCCGTACGCCTCCGATTCTGCTGCACGGACGCGGCTATGATCCGTATCCAAGGGAACAAGATTGACGATCAGCTCCCTGTGCAAGATCAACTGCGCGCGCGCCGCGTCTTTCACCGGCACAAGAAACGACATGCTGCAGCCCGAGACGGTCGTGGAGGTGGCGATAACCTCTACGCCAGCGTTCTCTAGGGTTTGCTGCGCATGCGACACGCCGTGAGACAGCTTCGATCCTACCGCTGTCACCAGGGCTATGCTTGAGTCGATGCGCATCTCTTGAAGGCTCCCCGTTCGGAACTCCGATCGAAACTCGCCTCGCAAGGCGTTGAGCACCGCGCCTGTCGATACCGAACAGACAACCAGGGCAAGCCCGTCGGGGGATGGAGAACCGGCCTGAAGCAGTACGTGCTGAGCAACGCGGTTGATCGCTTCCACGGCGCGAGCCCTCGTCTGGCACTGGTTGGCGACCACCCCAGTGATCGTGAGCAGCGTGACCTGCTCGGTCGACGCCACGGCTTTCGCGACGGGGCGAGAATGCGGGATCTTCGGAGTGATTCGCGTACCCAATGATTCGGGGGTGGAAGTGTTTCGGACCCACAATGGAATGCCCGCGTGCGCTATGGCATCAAGCGTCTTCGGATGAAGGACCTTGGCGCCGAAGAAGGCGAGTTCGGATGCTTGTTGGTAGGAGATCTCCGACACCAAGCGGGCTCCGGGAACCATCCGGGGATCGGCGCTCATGATCCCGTCGACGTCGGTCCAGATGACAACTTCATCGGCCTTAAGGGCAGCGGCGATGATCGTTGCGGAATAATCCGAACCTCCCCGACCGAGTGTGGTTAACAGGCCTGATGATGTGGCCCCGATGAATCCGGTTATCACCGGCACAACTCCAGCGGAAACCAGGGGCCGAAGACGCGCCGCACACATCTCCCTTGTGCGGTTCACCAGCGGCTCGGCCTCTCCGTAGTTCGAATCGGTTACGATCAACTCGGTGGCCTCAATCGGTTCGCTGGCCATTCCGCGTTCTACAAGGGCGCCGGCAAGCAGCGGTATGGAGAGCCTCTCCCCGAAGCCGGATATGAGGTCGCGCTCCCGCGAAGTCAGCTTGCGCGCGGCCATCACATCCAGGCATGCCTTACGGCAAGACCCTAACAGGTCATCGATCTTCCGTACCACCGACGCGCGGAGCTCAGATGAGCGGAGCAACTTCGCTGCCGTGGCAAGATGCGCTGCGTGCACACGATCCAAAATATCCGCGACCAGCGGCCCATCGCCCGTCTCCGCCGCTTTGCCAGCCTGCAGCAACTGATCGGTCGTACCGGCTGTGGCCGAAGCAATGACAGCAACATTCGCCGGGCGAGCTGCCTCGCCAATGATTGCGGCAACCCGCGCAAGGCAAAGGGCTCCGTCCAAGGACGTCCCGCCAAACTTTAAGATGCGCACTGGCCGTCGACGCTCGGATGGGGCGTGCGCCGTTGACAAACTACGGAATCGATTCGCGCCTGAGCTAGCGCGCGCCCGGCCAACGGAGGACGCGAGACCGGCTTTGCGGCTCGGTTTCAAGACGACTGGAGAGTTGAGTTCCTTGCCGGCGCTAGTCATCGGCGGGCGGAATCCGTTCCGGCTTGAAAGAGGTCACCCAGCGGTGGCCTGCCAGCCAAGCGCTCCAGTTGCGATGCTTGCGCGCACCTTCGCGCATCAGTTCCGGCTCTTCCCAGGGCACGTCGTGGTAGGCAGACCGGAGGAAATCACTCGCCGGATTTCTGATCCATTCCTGAGGAAAGAGCGCGATGGTATCGTTTGTGGTCAGTTTTGGCGCTTCCGGGAGAGTAGTTCCGGTCACCTGGGCATACAACGCTGCCGGAAGGTCGTGTCCGGCGCCCAGCCGGAGATGACCCACCTGCGTGGGCCGCGCATTCATTTCGATCAGGCATGGGCTGCCGGTCTGCTTTTCTAGCAGAAAATCAAATCCGTGGAGGCCGGAGAGCCTGAGGCGATTCACGATCTTGGATGTAGCCGCGCTCATATCGCGATTCTCGATACGGCGCATCACGCTCGCCGGTCCATTCCGATGCTGTTTTTTAAGGACTTCGAATTGCAGATGGGCTAGGACTTGCCCTTTCCAGCACGCCACCAAGCTTGTTGCGTCCCGGCCTTCGATGAACTCCTGAGCGTTGATCCTGCTGCGTTTCCGCAAAAGCACGGGTGTGATTAAGCTCATATCCTGATCGATCAGTGCTCGCTTTACGGCCCGGAGAACGGATGGCGGAGACTCGAGCGATCCGAACGCGCCCTCTGCTTCGTCGATGGTTCGGACGATTCGCACACCCTCACCACTCGATGTGCCGTCGGCCTTCAGCGCAAGCGGAAACAGGAATCGTTCGCAGCATTTTCTAAGCTCGGTCACGTCGCGAACAACCGCGGTCTTTGGAACGCGGATTCCTTCCTCTTCCGCCAACCGCATAAGGGGTGCCCGCGCGCTGACGATGGGAAAGCTCTCTGACGGGCCGACCGATCTTTCAATCAGGGCACAAACCGGCCCTCCAGATTCTCCGCGTTGGCGCGCCTGATTGTACAGTTTGTAAACTTGACAAATCGCATATTCGTCACCGGGGATGAGGAGATCCGGACTCGATAGGGCGATCGCGTCCGCGAAGGATGCGGCAGGAACGGAGCTGTCATAGTTGTGGATGCGTCGAACCGAGGAGGTCTTTTGCAGAGGATGTCTGCAGGGACACACCGCCTCGACGGTGAAACCCGTATCGGCGAGCGCCATGGCTAACCTGGCGGTTTGGAACCAGCGTGCTGTGGTGACGATGAGAACGGTCGGGTTCAGATCTTCGTCTCTCCCTGTGATCAGGACCAGGAGATATCAAACCTGCTGAAAAAGAGGCCTGATTTTCCTGTGCTCTCGGGTCTGCGCAATCCGGTGGCCGAATGCGCCCCTGCAAGGAAAACGCCGTCGCATAGTCAACTGGTTGTGGACTCAACAACTTACGCCCCGAGCGTGGCCCCTGACAAATCGCGTCAACGAGAAGGGCGATGCCCATTTCGGAAAGCCATTTTCCCCCAATTTGCGGCGAGCAATCATCAGGCACGTTCTTTCGTTGAGAGGAAAAACTATGACGCGCCGAGGCCGGCGCTTAAGGTTGGGTGTTGGCTTGCTTGAAATATGGGGTCGGGCTATAGCCCGGGCGGATCCGTTTACCATCGAACCGTGAGCATGGCCGAACGCACAGAAACCAGCAGATATCCTAAACCGGCATCTCTTCCAAGCCGAATCGCCGATCTGCTCGGCTCACATCCCGAGTTGCCGCCCGACCATCCGGCCTTGATCGATGCTTCCGGCCTTTGGACCTACACAGAGCTCGAACAGGCCGTCCGGCAAACCCGGACCTGGCTGGCCGCGAGCGGCGTTCGAGCCGGTGACCGCGTCATGATCGTATCTGAGAACTGCCGCGCATTTGCGGCGCTCGCGTTTGCCATCTCCAGCCTCGACGCCTGGCCCGTTCCGGTGAATGCGCGCATCTCTGCTCGAGAGATCGACGAAATCCGCGATCATTGTGATCCGCGACGCATCGTCTACCTTACGGCCCTCTCGCAGCGCGCGAAGCAACATGTCGAACGCCGGGGCGCGCAAATCGTCGACATCCCTCCCCTGGGATCGCTGGGGATCAGCCCCCTCAATGAACACGCCATTCCTGAAAAAACTGAAGCGGCAGGCGCCGACCAAGTTGCCCTGTTGCTTTACACCTCTGGTACATCCGGCCGTCCCAAAGGCGTGATGCTAACGCACGCCAACGTCCTTTTCATTGCTGCAGCCGCATCGCAGATCCGCTCGCTCACTCCGAAGGATCGTATCTATGGCGTTCTTCCCATGTCCCACGTCGTGGGCTTTTCAGCGAATTTGCTGAGTACGCTCCTTCGCGGCGCAACCCTCTTTATCTCGTCGCGATTCGACCCGGTTGCCGTGCAACGAGATATCGAAGAGCACCAGTTGACGGTGATGTTAGGCGTACCATCCATGTTTGCGCTGCTCGCTGAATACGCCCGGCTCAAAGGAATTACTTCCTTCAATTTTCCATCACTGCGGATCATTTCTTGCTCCGGTGCGCCCCTCCACCGATCCCTAAAGGAGGAAGTGGAAGGTCTTTTTGGGATGACTCTCTGCCACTCCTACGGCCTTACCGAATGCTCTCCAACGGTCGCTCAGGTTCGGCTCGATGCTCCCCGCCGGGATACGTCGGTTGGTCCGCCCCTTCCGGGAGTCGAGGTCAAACTCGTAGACCCCTCCGGCCAATGCGTGCCGGACGGAGAAGTCGGTGAATTGTGGACGCGCGGGCCCAACCTCATGAAGGGCTACTACCGCGCTCCGGAAGAGACCGCTGCCGCCGTCAATGCGGACGGATGGTTCAACACGCGCGATCTGGCGCAGCTCCGAGGCGGGAACCTCTTCATTGTTGGCCGAACAAAAGAGATGATTGTTCGCTTTGGGTTCAACGTGTATCCCGCCGAGGTGGAAAATGTCCTCGATGCGCATCCTGCGGTCGCTCGATCAGCGGTGCTCGGGCGGGCCGAGCAGGGCACGCAGGGCGGCGAGGAGGTTATAGCTTTTGTGCAGCTGAAGGACCATGAACAAGCTACGCTCGCCGAACTTTCCGCGCATGCTACACGTCATCTAGCGCCCTACAAAGTACCGTCTCAGCTCATCCTGATTCGGGAAATGCCCCTCACATCGACGGGCAAGATTCGGAAAGATCAACTCGCCAGCCTGGCGGCAAAGCCACCCAGCTGATCGGTCCGTATCTCGTTTCCCGCCTAGCCGAGGGCATCACGGATGTACCGGGATAAAGCAACGGCCAGTTCGCGAGAGTTCGCCTGGAGTATCCCGTGATGGTCTCCTGCTACGGTCTCGACCTCCATCTGAGGCAGCAAGGCCTTCCAAATCTCCGCCGCGTCCCGAGGGAAAACCGTTACGGCTTGCGCTCGCACGAACCGAACCTTCTCCTCAAAAGGCCTTGGGCGATAGGTCCTGAGCGCTTGGAGACCGCTTCTTGTCACTTCAAGCACAGCAGGCCCGCAAATCTTCTCACTTGCTAGTCGTGAGCGGTCAGCATGCGCCGCTTGCGCCATCCGTCCTAGCCTGTGGCGGGCGCGTTGCGCATAGAGCTGAAATTTCTGCCTCGCCGCAAGCGCGCTTATATGCGGATAGGAGTCGATCATCGAAAGCAGCGCGACCGGTTGCCCTGACTGCTTGAATCGTCGCGCAATTTCCAGCGCAACCAGCCCACCGAGCGAATGGCCGAAGACCAGGTATGGCCCGGAAGACCCAACCCTTCGCATTGCGTCCATGTGGTATTCGGCCATGGCCTCAATCGAATCCAGAGGCGCTTCCAGACCATCGCTCCCTCTGGCCTGCAGGCCATAGACGGCCTGGGGGCAATCCATTGATTTCAACACCTCGAAGAATTCCATGACGTTTCCGCCGACCCCGTGCAGCAGGAAAACGGGTGACCTGCCCGAACCGGACCGCAGAAGCAGATCGTTCGAGAATCGCGCCGGTCGATCGCCGGCAATGAGGTGGGCCAGACTGTGAATGGTCGGGGCAGTGTAGATAGCCAGCGGCGGAATGGTTCGCCCGAACTCCCGACGGATTTGGTCGAACATCCTGATCGCGGTCCGAGGATCTCCACCCAATTCGAAGAAATTCTGTTCTGGTCCGACGAACGGGCGCTCGAGGACCTTTTGCCAGATGATGGTGAGCCTCGTGACGACCCTCGGGGGCGGGACAACAGCCCGTGCCACAGGATCGATTCTTTGCTCCACGATTATGTTCCGAGCAGGATCGGTCGACCGCCGCTCATTGTGCGACCCTCGCCTGGACACGGCTGTCTGCCTCGCTGAGCGCAAGGACTGCGTAGCCGGTCGCTGAATCGCTCATGAATCGGCCCACGTTCGATTCCGGATCGCGCTTTTGATTGACCGAGTACGCACTCCAGGAACCATCCGACAGGTTCTGGTTCTTAATCAGCCAGTCGAGAGCCCTCTGCAAGTGTGGATCAGGCAGGTCGGTCCCCGCCTGCAAGAGTGTCGAGACAATCATGCCCGTCGCGAAGCCGTCACTCGCCGTCTCTTGCGGCGTGCCGTCGCGGCGACGATTGAGCAGGGCCATCAGTCGAGGCCGATTCCATCCGCTCACCAAAATCAATGAGGAAAGACTCCAACCACCGTCGGAATGCTGTTTGTCGAGGACTTCGCGGATGATTTGGGTTCGCCGATCACCGTCGAGCAGCCCCGGAAATTTCGTCCCGGCCCACAGGAGGGCGATGCGGTTGTAAAGAGATTGACGCTCGTATTCGCTATCAAGGTATCGGCGCAGCAGGTCGAGATGCCCTTGAATCTGGGGCCAAGCCCGGTAATTCTGCGGCGCCATTCCGACGGCCGCAATCGCCAGCGTCGCCCCGTAGTATCGGGAAGCCTCCGATTCCCACGGTTCCAGAGCAAACTGCTGCCAGGGCCACGACCCTTGATCGTCGCCGGTTTGTAATTGTTCGGACCACATGTTTTCGAACGCCACCCGCGTATCGTCACTTAGACGACCCGTTCGCGCCCCCTGATTTGAAAGGATAAAGGCATTGAGCACCGATTCCGTTCCGCGCGATTGTTCTGATTGATGAGGCTGGTCTTTTGAATTGCGGTAATACGGTTCGATGGTCTTCCAGTTGCGCACGCGCTTGACCACATTCTCAATCAGCCTCGCTTCATCCGGAGAGGGACCTGTTTCGGCGAGCGCGCCGCGCAGCTCTGGCCGTGCAAGTACGTAAGGCACGCTCGTGTGACACGAGATGCAAAAGGTCGATTCGCCCCGGGCAGCACTTTTCCACCCGGCCCACCAATGCTCTCGACCATCTAGATAGGAGGCCGCTGCTTCTCTGTTCCACGCGTCTAGTTTCAGCACTTGCGTCGAGGAGACGGGAGCGGCAGACCCTCCGAACTGGGAAGGAATCCAGCTGCTCGCCACGGAGCAAGCCGCGAGTCCGACAAGGAGGAAGGCGGCCAGACGGTTCCGTTCAGGCATACATTCGACGTCGCCCCGATCGCGATGTGGACGTTCCGGTCATGGATTCCGCCTTCCGCCCGATCGGAGACCATCTCGAGAGAATTCCGCTCCGGCGGCGTCGGCGGTGAGGCTCACAGTTTATTTGATTTCGCCGCTCCGACCAACAGCAACGGTTGAGTCTCGCTGAGCGTCGCCATGACGGACCGGGAGTGGCCATCACGGGTCACACTTCGTCTAGCGCGGAATGTATTGCTGCAAGGTTGGTTCCATACGCGCGATAAACACGAGCGCGGTCGCCTGCGCCGCTCGTTCCCCATGGTTGTCGGCGAACGGGACTACGACGCGTACGAGCGAGCCATCCGTTCGATTTAGCCGAATCGCGTCTTCAACCAACCGAAACTTCGCCACATAGTCGCTGGCCGTCACACGGCCGTGCGCCTGGTACCAATAGAGGGCGAGCGCACGGTTGAGACCTTTCGCCACAATGTACCGATTGACGGACATTGTCGATCCATCGGCATTCGAAATCTCGAGCCGGCCGGATTCGAGCGGACTCCAGCCGGCTCCCGGCAGGCAATTCTTTGGGGAATGGATCGTGTCGCCCGTTCGTTGCGACGAAAAATAAGCAACGTACAGCTCAACCGGGGCCGGAGCGGTCGGAGATCGATACTCGCGCAGCAAAAAATCGCCTGGCCCCAATACCTTCTGTTCGCCCGTGGTAATGGGGAGAGGAAACCCCTGCCAGTCCCCGATTTGTTCGGGGAACGAGGAGAGAGCGCGGTGCGCGGGTAAGATTTCCGCGTTGTCCCGGAGGCGCAACACACTGATGGCAGCAAGGAGCAGAATCGCAGCAGAACCAAATCGAACCCACGGCCCGATTCGAGTGCTCATCGCGCCCTCCGGACCACTGTGCTTAGCCCTCTTACAGCGGCATGAAAGCCAAAAAGCAATACGAGCGAGCAGAGGAAGACCACCCCACCCGAGAACAGGTGAAAGAACCCTTCCGCCTTCGCCGGCCCCCAGTACTCGCCCACGACGCCACTACCCGTGATGCGAACCGCATTCGCCACCACCGCGATGGGAATCGCGGCGAAGACCAGGAGTAGTCGACGCAGCAGCTTCGATTCGAGAATGTATCCATAGAACACGGCGAGGGTGACTAATGACATCAACGAACGGAGGCCGCTACAAGCATCCGCCACGTCGAGCGTTAGCGCCGGCAGCACGATGATGTTCCCCTCGCGTAGCACGGGTATTCCAGCCAGTTCCGCCAACCCGCTCGACAGGCGTGATGCTTCGAACTGCAAAGGCAAAGACAGTTGATTGAACATGATCGCGGGCAGAGGAATCGTCAGCAGCAGGACCGACCAGGGGAAGACGACGACGCGAAACCTTCGCCATCCGAAAAAATAGACAATCAGACCTGCCACAAGAAACAAGAGGGACGTGCGCGAGAGATAGGGCTCGGCGCCGTAGACGCCCAGAATTAACATTCCGAGCGCACCAGCGATGATCACGAGGCCGCCCAAAGCGGGTTTGCGCGCTGTGGCTCCGAGCTTCCTTCTCTTTGCCCACACGACCCAGCCGCAAAAGAGGAGGACGAAGAAGCCGTACGAGTAGTTCGGATCGTCCACCCACTGCTCGGCCAAGCGCTCGAGGATTCGCGCGTACAACACGAACAGCAAGCTCGCTGTGACGGCGATTTGAAACACGAATGGCCCGTATTGTCTTGCGCGGGCTTTCTGATCGGCCCTCACGCTCGCCTGCCCTTCAGGGCTCAGGACGGCGACACTTGAGTCTGGCGCTTGCACGTGTAGGCGTATGCTTCATGCAATTCGGCCTCCAGCCTCGCAGGCCGTTTTCCAATTTCCCTCCTCGATAAGCGAAATGCCGCGCAGGGCGAAGATCGGAGAAAAGGTGTGCGGAATGAGACTGATTTTGAGCGATTTCCAAGCCCTCGGCCGCACGAGCCTTCTTTGGTGTTCTACATCCAAACGGTAGGAGAATGACCAATGTGTGCAAACTGTTGCAGTAGCTGACTTTAAGGGCGTCCAATTGGACGGTCGACAACTCACTGACAGAAAATAACTTACAGCTATGCGTGTTGCCGCGGGCCTTGGCCCCTGACCTGCTGAGGTCGAGAGCAGAATGTGTGTGCTCAACAGACGGACGATATTTGTTTTGGTAGCTGCGGTCCTCCTCGGTGTCACTGTCGCCAGGGCCGACTCGCTCGGTGACGGGCGCGTAGGCGTGCAACCCGCCCCTCCCGGAGACCCGCCGCCGGCCTGTGGTTCGCTCCAATTCACCGCAAGTTCGGCCGGCACTCTCTCGGCAAGCTGCACGGTCACGGGTTCAGCGATCACATCGATAACGGTGGCCGTACCGAAGTCTCAATCAAACGGCGTGTTAGACGTTGTCTCACCGCTGCTTACGGACGTGACCGGAGACGTGCCGAGCGGAATTCTGGATTTGCCGGGCGTGGACGCATTTCTGAGTCAATACAATTGGAGCGAGTCGTGCGGCACTGGCGCGGTCGGCAGCGTCGCGGTATACGAATGCACCCTCACTGCCCCCTCGCAGCCGACCAGCGGCGCTTTGAGCTCGCTGGATTCCCTCCTCACCGAGGCCGGCATTATTAACAATGGTCAATGCAATACCAGCGGTTTCATCTTCGGCATCCCGGTTGGCTGCTCGATCGACTTCAATACTCCCGATCCAAGCGACCTGCTCGGCGCGGATGCGATCGTTGACGCCTCCACGAACGGCAAGCCGCTCGCTCCCATCACGCCAGAGCCCAGTACGTTCGTGCTGTTCTCGATTGGGATTCTCGCGATGATCCCCTCTCTCGTGCGCCGGATTCGCCGACCCCACTGACGGCGGAACTCGGCGCCTGCCTTCTGCCTCTCTACTTCCCAACTCCAATCGCCTCGCTCGAAGCAGTGACAGCTCAGGATCGGTGGTCTGATCGGCTGTATTGGTTGATTAAGGACTCGAAATCCGGCCGCCCCTTGAGGTTTCGAAGTTCAGGATCTTCACTTACTTCCGTCACCGGATAGCCCTTCTCGAGCGCCTCGTGAAGGGAACGGACCGCGTCAGCGGGCTTGTTCGCCAGGTTCTCCACAATCGCCTGGATATGCATGAGCTCGACATCCTGCCGGTCGATCGCGCGCGCCCGCGCAATAAACTCAGCGGCCCGGTCGGCATCGCCCTTCTTGGCCTCATAGGAAGCCAGATCACCCAATACTTCGGCGTCTTGCGGGTTGGTCTCGAGCTCCTTGAAGGCCAGGGCAATGGCTTTGTCGTAGGTTTCCGCGGCCTTTTCCCTCTGCCCGGAATAGCGGTAGGCATCGGCCAGGTTTCCAAAGGCCATTTCCTGATTGGGGCCCAATTCAACCGCCCGCTCGAGCGTCTGAACTGCCGCGTCGTATTGTTTGAGGGTCGTATAGACGTATCCCAAATTCGCATAACTCGACCAATCATTCGGTCCCAGCGCAATCGATTTCCTATAGGCGGGGATGCTGTCCTCGTATCTTCCCATTCGTTCGTAGATCGTGGCTAGATTGTTCCATGCGTCGGCGCTGTCCGGCTCTAGTTCGGCCACGCGTTGAAATTCGGTGAGCGCCTTGTCGTTTTGGCCAATCGAAAAATATGCTCGGCCGAGCTGCCAGTGGTACGTTGCGTTGTATGGATTTATACTGATGGCCTTCTTATAGGAAGCTACGGCCTCCGCTGTCTGCCCATCCGCGAGATAAATGTCGCCCAGCCGTACATAGCCGCCCGCCGTATTCGGCGCAATCTCCAAGCCTCGTCTTAGTTCGGCGATCGACTCAGCCGTTTTGCCCGTGGCCTGATAGATGCTGCCGAGCGAAAAATGCACCTCGGCAAGACTGTCCTTGAGTTGTTCGGCTCTCTGCGCAGCTCCAAGTGCCTTCTGCGCCCAAAAACTGTCCTTTGTCATCAGATAGCTGCCGAGCGAAGCATCCGCGATCCCCGTGTAGGCCAGCGCAAACCCCGGGTCCTTTTGAATTGCCTGCTGGTAGAAATCGATGGCTGTTTTGAACGCCTTCTGCCGATCTGGATCGCGGTAAGCCTGCCGGCCTCGCAGGTAGAGATCGTAGGCATCGATGTTGTCGGTCGGTCGCGCGGAAGCCCGGGCCATTTCCTCGTTCGACGGCTTCACGTCGAGCGCGGCGACGAGTTGACCCGAGATTTGGTCTTCAAGGCTCAGCAGATCTTTGGGGACACCAGAGAATTCCTGGCTCCAGAGCCTCTTCCCCTCCGCAACGTCTTCCAAATTGACGATGATGCGCATTTGGTCCTTATTGCCCTCAACCATCCCCTCGACGATGAGGTTCACGCCCAGACTTCGCGCAACTTTCGCGAGCGGAGTCGACGGCTTCACTTTGGCTACCGCGCTCTCCGACGCGAGCCGCAAGTCCCTCAGCTGAAACAGCTTGGCAGAGAGCGACTCATTGAGACCCTCGGCGATATAACTAAGGTCCACCCCATCCGAGAGCACGCGGAATGGAAGGACGGCCACGAATTTGCCTTGTGCGAGCGGCGGCACTCCGGCAAGCGTCGCTGCCGGCTCTGCCCTGCCGGCAGACACGATCCGATGCCGAACACCCGGAATGGCGAGGGCCAGAAGCGCGACCGTTAATGCCGCGGCCGAAATCCATGCCCATCGGCGCCCCGCGAAGTCAGGAATCGCGATCTGAACAGTCCGGGAACCGGCTGAGGCGGATCTCGATGCTTGAAGGTCGGCGAGTATTTCATCGGCGCTCTGATATCGCGCACCCGGATCCCTTTCGAGACATCGCATCACCACGCGGTCGAGCCAGGCGGGAATTGCCGGATTCGCCAGTTTCAGAGCCTTGGGCTTTTCATGGATTCGCTGGTACATCACCTTCAGCGTGGTGTCGCCCTTGAACGGCACATGGCCAGCCAGCATTTCGTAGAGAATCAGACCATAGGCGTAAATGTCGCTTCGGCAATCGGCCGGTTTGCCTTCGGCCTGCTCGGGGGACATGTAGCGCGGCGTGCCGAGAAACGCTCCCGTTCGCGTCATTCCGATGGCCCCATCGTCAAACGATTTCGCTAGGCCGAAATCGGACACATAGACGTGACCGTCTTTGCCAACCAAGATGTTTTGCGGCTTCAGGTCACGATGAATCACGCCCTCGGCGTGGGCGGCCGCCAGGGCCTCGGCGAGCTGCCGCGCATAGTTGAGGGCCTGCTCAGTCGGCATCTTTGGGTCATGCGCGATGATCTGATGCAGATCCCGGCCATCCACATAGGCCATGGAGATGAACCTAACGCCCGCGACTTCGCCCATGTCGTGGATTCGAAGGATGTTCTTATGCGAGATCTTGCTCGCGAGAAGCAGTTCCTGCTTGAAGCGCTTGAGCGCGTCCGTTTCGCTGAGCGCGCCCGCGCGCACCACCTTGATGGCGACCATGCGCTCGAGATCCCTGTCGTAGGCCTTGTATACCCGGCCCATGCCGCCCTCGCCGAGCAGCGATTCAATCCGGTAACGCGGGCCGAAATCGGTTCCCGGCACAAGAACGCTCGAGTCAGAGGTAACCAGAGTTTCATCTTCGCTGAGGGGCATCGGCGTGCCGCAGCGAGAACACGAATCTGCGTAGTCGGGATTAGCCGTGCTGCAGTGCGGGCAATTCATTTACGTAGACACACAGGTAATTACAGCTCCCGTGCCTCGGTCGGAAAATTATCCAGCATGCAAGCGACTCCTGCAACTGGTAACGATCCCAGGTGCTGTAGCGAACGCCCCCTTGACCATCTCTAGGGCACAAGCCAGGCGTCTCACTCGGCTGCCCAGGCAGCCAGAGTTTTCCTTCAAGAGATCGCTCGGCTGCGTCACGCCTTTGCCGCGTTGATGCGGGCAATTTCCTCGCTTTTCTGTTTAATCTGCTCATCAAGCGCGGCAATGTCTCGACACGGGGTCTCAACCTCTGCGGGACCTTGGCCCTGCTGGTAGAGCGCATAGATTTTTCGGCCGATTTCAACCAGCAGCGCCGACTTGCGATCGTTCAGATTGCCGATTTCGTGCCGAATCTTGGTGGTCGCCGCCAAATCGCTGACCTCTCCTCTGGCTTTGTCCACACTCTGCTTCACCTTATCGAGAAAAGTCATACTTTCTCCTGTTCATCTTGTCGACTGCCTGCTTCATCCGGGGTTGGACCCCACGCCCAAGACCTACTGGGGTGTAGGACCCCCAGGCATCATGGGCATTTGCCGGCAGTTTTGCGGCGCTGCAAACAGAGAGTCTGACGGCGCAGAAAGGCTGATATCCGTGTAGTCCGTCGTGACCGGACCGTTCGCAGTTTCGACTTCGGTTCGTACGGGAAAGCCTTGTAGGTCGGTTGCCGACCAGACCTTCATGTTGACGGGTTTCCCGCCATTTGCCGGCGTCATGGTTAGCTGCTCAATTTTTACGGGATGGCCATTCATGGTCCCCGCGCCCACCATCCTAGTGTCAATCTTGGCCTGCGCCGAGCTGGCAAAAGGATTCGAAGCCGCGGCACCAAGCTGGTTCATCTGCATGCACATCTCGGGCCCCATCACCATGTAGGCCTTGTGCTCGTCGAGCAGGACGAGCGTGTAGCGTTTCCCGTCCGACCCGGGCATATCCATGCGCAGCTTGTTTCCCGAACGGGCAATTTTCGTTTTCATGATCTGCCCCTTCATGGTCGTCGAAGACGTTGCAGAGAACTGAGTCAAAGAGAAAGGCGAGGGGTTCTGTGCGAAAGCGGAAATCGCCAATATGCCCAGAGTGAGAGCGAGTGATGCAAGTGTTGCTCGTTTCATGTTTCCTCCCTCCGAATCTGTCGAAGTAACTCCATTCCTTCCGCCCCTTCTCTTGCGCCTACTTTAGCCGTTTTGTCCGCGACCTCAGAGCAGCCCGCGGAGTCAGAAACAGTGACGCCTTGGTTCCAGGCGAGGGGCTCCAGGGCGAGAACAGAGTCAGGGGGAGGGCGGCCAGCGATTTGACGCTTCATCCTGTTCTTCCTAGCAAACCTTTCCCTTGAGAGTCGCGCGCCGAGGTTCCCCAGGCTGCTTTAGAAGCTGTTCGAAAACCCGATCGGCGATCCTACTTCGGCTGTTGTGACTGATGCTCGCCTTCATGGTCAAGATCTTACTCTTTTCCGACTCTGTCTCGACAGGAGACCTCTTTCTGCCTCACCACAGTGAGAGAATCGATTCTCGAATCTCAAGGGCGAACAGACCCCATCAGCAAAAGAGTTCGCTCGGAAAAGGGCAAGTAAAGCAGGGCGGCGGTGGCCGCAAGGGCCAGCCCGGTCCCGATGAGCGGGGAGATTAAAAACGGAGCAAGGGCCCAGAGTTCGTCAAGGATGAGAACAAACGGGAAGATCTTTTGAAACTTAACAGTCAGACCACGGTAATTGAACGCTGCCGCGGTAAGCAGATATAGCCGCGTTGGTATTCCGACTGCTGCAGTCAACACGACGGTGACCAGGACCAGGTGAGACAGATTCTGAGGAAGCGCCAAAATGTCGCCCAGGACTGACAGGCGCCCTAAGGAGACGACATAAAACACCAGATAGAGCAGCTGGATCAGCGAAAACAGTATTCGAACGATCTTGCCGGGGACCGCCGGCAGTTCCGAAGGTTGGCTCAAAACGGAAAGACCAGCGAGAGCTGGCTTGCCTGGATCGCGAGGACTTTCTTGATCCCCTGGCCCCTGGTCACCCTCGAGCGTGGGTAGCCGAGCACCGTGCCCGGTGACCTCAACCGGAGCAATGAACCGATACCCCCGCCTGGGCAGCGTCTGTACGAAGCGGGGACTCGAGGCCGAATCGCCCAGGGCCGCCCGCAGTTGATTGATCGCCGTATTTAAGCCGTGATCGAAATCGACGAACGTATCCGATGGCCACAGGCGCTCGCGAAGCTCTTCCCTGGTCACCACATCGCGCGATCTCTCAAGGAGCAGGGTCAGTATCTGACTGGCTTGCTCGCGAAGCCGAGGTTCGGTTCGACCG
This sequence comes from Candidatus Cybelea sp., assembly GCA_035622135.1. Lineage (GTDB taxonomy): Bacteria > Acidobacteriota > Terriglobia > Acidiferrales > UBA7541 > Palsa-295. The sequence goes on from DASPVZ010000024.1 coordinate 24,583, forward strand.
TCTTTCCGCAGTTCCCCGCTGCGGGCGTCGAACTCAAACACTCCGAAGCGAAAGATTCGTGTCTCGGGTTTGGACTGGTTCACGAAAATCCCCGGTCGCGGCTCCACTATTTTTGAGGAGGATTCTACCCAAGCTCCTGATTTCGGAGAACTTATTTGTTGATGTTTTTTTGACCAGAAATGATCCTGCGACGATCGAAATCGCACATCGGGCTGGGGATAGTCGCCTCATGCAACGCATCAAACCCGGTAGGTTACATCGAGCCGCGACCGCCATACTGGCGGCCCTCTTATTGGCCGCACCGCACCCTGTCGAAGCCGAGCAGCTGACCAGGGAAACCGAACAAGCCTTTGCCCGGTATGTTCAGGATCGCGAGGCGGTTATGGACCAGGAAATCGCGGGCCGGACCTACTTCCTGTGCATTGATGCCCTGTCCACAGCCAGCCGGGATCTGGCCCGAGCCGCCTTGAGCAATGGCAAGGTCCTCATCGGGGCTGACCTCGCAAGCAACTCGGCCGACATCATCCCCGTACCCGGCGGACTTATCCACGACTGGACGGGAGTGGTCTTTATTCCCGGGGTCTCGATGTCGAAGGTGATTTCGACGCTCCAGAATTACGACCGGGCAGAACAGTACTACGAGCCCCAAGTCGTCAAATCGAAACTTCTCGAACACTCTGGAAATGATTTCCGCGTGTTCCTTCGCCTCAGGCAGGTGCATGTCATCACGGTCGTGCTCGATACGGATTACCTGGTGCACTACACATTCCTCGACCCAGCACATGTGGCGGCGCGTTCCTATAGCGTCCGCATTCGCGAGGTCGAGAACGTGGGCGAAGCAGCCGAGCGCGAGAGGCCCCCGGGCGACGACGATGGTTTCCTGTGGCGGCTCAACTCCTATTGGCGGCTCTATCAGACCCAAGACGGCGTTTACGTTCAATGTACTGCGATTTCCTTGACCCGCGATGTTCCCGCCGGCCTCGGCTGGCTTGTCCGCCGGTTTCTCGAAACCATTCCGAGAGATTCCCTTCGCTTCACCCTCGAGTCGACCCGCCACGCGGTGATGAACCAGGTCGAGGGCGAACCTGGCGTAAACGAATCCCACATAGGAGACAGCTCCGATGAGCGCTGAGAAAACTCTGGACCTTGCCGTTGGCCGAGGGGCGCACGGTCAACCGAAAACACGGACATCCGACAAAGCCTGGCAGACGTTCAAAGAAGCAACCCGCATTCAAGAGAGTCTTACCTCGCAATTCGAACGGCGGATCTTGCTGTGGCTTGCCGCGCGCATGCCGTCCGAGATTGGGCCCGACCATCTGACACTGCTCGGCTTTGCCGCGCTGCTTTGTGCGGGGGCGAGCTACGCTTTGGCGCGATGGCACCGGATCGGTTTACTGCTCGCCGCGTTTTTTCTGGGGGTCAATTGGTTCGGCGACAGTCTCGACGGAACGGTCGCGCGCGTGCGAGGACGGCAGCGCCCCCGCTATGGTTTTTACGTCGATCACATGATCGATTCCATCGGGGCGATCTTCCTCATTGGTGGCCTTGGTCTTTCCGGGTGCGTCGATTGGCGCATAGCTTCGAGCATGCTGGTCGGGTTCCTTCTTCTCTCGATTGAAAGCTATCTTGCATCGCACACCTTGGGCTGTTTTCGCCTTTCCTTCGGAAAATTCGGGCCGACCGAAATCCGCATTTTGCTGGGACTCGGGAATGTCGCACTGTGGCTCAACCCTCGGATTTCCGTTCCGCTTGTCTCCTGGCGCTTATTTGACTTCGGCGGAGCGGTGGCCACAGCGGGAATGGGAGTGATGGTTGTCGTTGCAACCACGTGCCACGCGGCGAAGTTATACCGGCAGGAAAAACTGCCATAAACGAGGTGCAGAGGTGCATTGGTTTCCGGCTCGGGATCGAAACAATGGCGCACTCACCTCGCGGACGCTAGAACTCATCGGTCCGCGACGATGGTTGCCATCAGACACGCGCAGACACGAGCAGGGCTTGACACGGTTTCGGCTGGCCGCTAGGATTCCTCTGATGATGAAGTGCATCTGTTGCATCTGTCGCTTCACGCTGTGTTGTCGCGCGGCGAGTGGCCGGTGTGCGGGTGCAATCCGAATTTAGCTTTAGTCAGTTCGGATACTAAGACTAAGACGCCCGTCGTCGGCACAACGCCGACCGACGGGCTTTTTGCTTTTTGGAGCCTTCCGTCGATCCCCATGGGGTGGCGTGATATGGACGCATTGGCAAGTTTTAAAAGGAGAGATCAAGTGGCGGACAATTCCCAAACCACAAAGATAGCAGGAAAGGCCGCCAGCCTAGGACTGTCAGTCGACGGCTGGGCGGTGGCATTGGCACTCGCGTTGACTCTGCTGGTCTGGCTGGGCTGGATCAAGCGAGTTCCCTGGTAAGGCTGGATGCCAAACCTAAATTCACGGCTTCGAGGAGCAATCCATGGCAAGCTCTCTGGCTATACCCGCTTCTGAGTATGAAGGAAACGTTTTCAAGCGCGCGCTGCAACTTCTGCCTGGTCTGTTCTTGCTGTTTGTCGTCGGATGGACGGGTAAGTTCCTAGAGCAATCGATCGGCCGCTACGGCAAGGCCCACCATTTGACGCTGCCGAACATCGAGTACGTCCTGTGGGCAATCCTGATCGGCCTGGTCATTTCCAACACGGTCGGCATTCCCGCGGCGTTTCGACCGGGTCTGGCTACGTACGAATTCTGGCTGAAGGCCGGTATTGTACTGTTGGGTTCGCAGTTCATCTTGGGCGACGTGCTGAAACTCGGCGGAGTGAGCCTGATCTTGGTGGCCATTGAGGTCACCGTATCACTCCTGTTCATGACTGCCCTGGGCAAAGCTTTTGGATTGAGTGCAAAGCTGACCCACCTTCTCGCCATTGGCTCGTCGATCTGCGGCGTTTCGGCAATCATCGCGGCACAAGGTGCAATCGACGCGGATGACGAGGATTCCTCTTATGCGATCGCCGCAATCCTCTCGTTGGGTGCGGTCGCGTTGTTTACGTTTCCCCTGCTCGGCCACGCTCTAGGGATGAGCGATACGAGCTATGGCATGTGGGCGGGGCTGGGGGTGGACAACACTGCGGAGGCAACGGCTGCCGGCGCGCTCTTCTCGGACGCGGCGGGCAAAGTCGCCGTGCTGACCAAGACCGCCCGGAACGCGATGATAGGCTTCGTGGTGCTTGCTTACGCCATTCATTGGGCGCGCAAACAGCACAGAACGGGCATTGCCAACAAGGGCGCATTCTTGTGGCAGAAGTTTCCCAAGTTTGTCCTTGGGTTCCTGTTGATTTCCGGGCTGGCCACCCTCCGATTGTTCAGCGCGGTGCAGCTAAGCAGTCTCGCGAATCTCTCGCGCTGGGCGTTCCTGCTAACATTTGCAGGAGTCGGGCTGCGCACCAACATCGGCGAGCTGCGCAAGCAAGGAGTGCGTCCGTTCCTGGTGGGTGCAGTCGGGGAGTTAGCTATCGCAGGCCTCACACTCGGATTAGTACTCGGCGCGAGCAGGTTTATCCGTTAGCTCAAAAAGCGATCACAACACAGGGAGGGTCAGGTCTGCTGGATAGCGTCTAGTAGCCGTGTCGAATCGACGACCGTCGCAAATTCCTCGTGCAGTGTGGCGAGGGAAACCTGGTGAATCTCTTCGGCTGAATGCCGCTTGCCGTCCGGCCCTGCTGTTTCGAATGCAGCGATGGCATCCCCGGCCAGATAAACCTCAAAACCCAAATCAGCGGCCATGCGGGCAGAGGTGGAGACACAGTGAGGTGTAGTCAGCCCGACAATGACAACCGTTCGTGTGCCGCGCTGGTGCAAGGAATTTTCCAGCTGCGTGCCTAGGAAAGCGCTGTGCACACGCTTTTGAAACACCTGCTCCCTCTCACGGGGTCGCACAATTTCCTTAATTTCGCAGCCCGTATTTCGAGGATGCAAGGGAGAACTCTCAGAGTTCGACAAATGTTGTACGTGAAATACAGGCCGTCCCGTTCTACGCCACGCCTCAAGCAACGCTGCAATTTTCTGTTCGGCTTCGGGGTTGTTACGAGGGCCCCACTTCGGGTCGTCAAATCCCTTCTGAACATCGATGATGATCAGGCCAGCATCTTGCGGCAGTCGAATCATTCTAGACTCCCGGAGCAAACAGTGTCGTTTCAAAGTCTGCTTTGTGCTCTGCTCTCTCTCAGTGTAGCCCAAGGCGGTTAGGAAGTGTTGGCGACCACTCTTCCCGGATTGCCGGGCGACGCTCGAAGTTCGAGCGGCAAGCCTCTTAGACGGAATGCGACGATTCAGCGGACAAGACGCTATAGTTCACGAGGACGCATCCTCCTTCGAGCGGACGGCATTCTTCGAGCGTCAATTTCACGCGCTGCCCGGGATCACGGAACGTCGGGATTCCCGAGCCGAGCAGAATCGGGTGAATGTTCAAACCGATCCGGTCCACCAAGCCGGCCGTCAAAAGGGACTGCGCCAGCTCGCCACCGCCCATGAGACAGATTTCCTTGCCCGGTCGGTGCTTGAGGCCACGGACGAATTCGACCGCGTCCTCCTTCACGAGTTCGACCCCGGGCTCGTCAACGGACGGAAGCGTGCGTGAGAAGACGTAGGTCCGCACGGCTGGCTCCTTAGGCGCCTTGTCCCTCGTGCGCTTTTTGCCCGTGCTCGCCCCGCGGCCTGAGGAAACAACAAACGCATAGGTCTTTCTCCCCATGAGGATCGTGTCCACATCCTTCCAGTACCTGGCCATGACTTCCTGGACGTCTTTGCTGAAATGTAGCCAGTCGATCGAGCCGTCCGGGCCAGCCAGGAACCCGTCCAAGCTAACCGCTCCTCCGTAGGTGACCGTGCGCATCGTTGCACTCCCTCCCATCAATTCGTTGAAACTAAATGTCCATTTAGAAACAAATACTATATGCTCGTTTAGAAATGGTCAAGCGCCGATGAGCCCGCGCCCCAGGAAGGTCACTGACCAACAACTCTTTGCCGCCGCGCAAGCCGTGATGAGCAAGGTCGGGCCGCGCGAACTCACGCTCGCCGCCATCGCCAAACAAGCAGGCGTAACGGCGGCGGTGTTGGTGCAAAGGTTCGGATCGAAACGCGCCTTGCTGCTCGCGTTGTCCGAAGAGGCGGCCACCGGCGCAAAGGAGTTCCTTGCGGCCCTCACCAAACAGCATGCGTCTCCGCTCGCGGCCTTGCTTGCGTATGCTGACTGTATGTCTGGCATGGCGGCCTCTCCGGCGGCTCTCGTCAGGAACCTTGCCTACCTTCAGATCGATCTGACGGACCCGGACTTTCGCAGACACCTGGTCAAACAAGCCCGGGCCACGCGCGCGGGTTTGCGACGGCTGGTCGAAGCGGCAGCAGAGGCAGGCGAACTGGCCCGAAATGTGCATCCCGCCAGGCTCGTGCGAACCATCGAGGCAACCTTAAACGGTTCGATGCTTACCTGGGCGTTCTATCAGGAAGGGACCGCTGCGCGGTGGATGCGTTCCGACCTCGAGGCCGTGCTGGGACCTTACCTGCGAAAACCCCGAAGATAGCCCTGGATCGGAACGCGAGCCATTTATGAGACAGGTGATCGGGTTCCCCGGCTAGAAGCTCGGAGCGTGCGCGATCCTCCAAGACCACATTAAGAACGAAGTGGCGGTGAGATCGATGGCCGGCTCGGTTGTACTGTAGGACTGCATGTTGTCCTTGTACACGGTGACCTGCGATGGGTCATAGGCCCCCGCGTTTCCGTTGAAGTTACCGAATGGATCCCCTCCGTTTGCCGGACAGAGGTTCATACCATCGACAAATCCGGACGTCGCGTAGGCTGCCGGCCCTTCCGTGGCCGCTCCCCAAAGTACAGGTGTGCCGCCGGAGGTACCGTCGAGCGCGCCCGCCAAGTTCGCCACCTGGTGCTGAATGCAGTTAGCGAATGTGGTGCCGTCACCCACAATGAACGATGAGCCCCAGGCATTCGCTCCCAGGATGTTGGCCAGCCAGCGTTGCGCGTAGGTGTCGTACCTTCTGGTTCGTGTCAGATAGTAGGCCTCGCTGGCCATGACCGAGAGCCCGGCGCCGTGCGATGTTGTGTCGCCGGAGTTCCACTGGTCACCGAAGCCCCACGGATCGCTGGCGGCTTGGGTTATGGCATCACGCACCTGCTCTAAGAGCTGCTGACGAATCGACGACTCGGAAACCTCGAGCCCGGCCGGATCTCCGGCCATCTTGAGGGCGCGATAGAGCTCGAAGTGGGCCAGGCCGCTTAGGTCGTAAAGATTGAGCGTGTCAGAGAATCCTTGCTGGTAGATTCTGGTGATGTAGTTGTTCGCGAACGTGGCGGCTTGCTTGAGGTAGTGTTCTGGGTTTGTGTACGACAGCCCGGAAGGGAGATGTTCGCTCCCTCCCGCGGAGTTGAGAGCGAAATAGAGTTCCGTTGCGCCCAGCTCCATGTCATCGTCCCAAACGTTCTCGGGATACCCATCGAAGGGCACCGCGGTAAGCAGGCAAACACCGCATGATCCGGAATCGACAGTTGGCGCGGGATCGCTGAAGGAGGTATCGGCCAGCGCAAAAATGTCTTCCGCATTTCTGAGGCACCTATCCGCCAGAGCCGGATACGACAGGTGATCGAGCTGATAGCAGAGCGCAAAGTCCGCCGCCAGGCGACCTGCAAGATTGGGGCTGATTTTGGACCCGGCCGGGCCCGCCACGAATACGGGACGATAGCATATGAAGAAGGTAGTGAGCGGATCGCACGGCTCCGGGTCACCGGGCTGCTCGAAATCGTCGGCGGCCTGCGGCAGCGTCCATATGTCGTACTCGGTGATCAGGCAGTAAGGACTCGGGAACTTCCCGCCACAGTATCCCGCCGCGGAACCAGGGTTACCCTCGCCGTAGTAGTCCCAATCTTGGCTGTTGTCGACCTGATAGAAAAGCGTCTTTGTTTGGTCGTTCCACATTTTCATCAGCCAGTCGATTCCGAACTGCGCCTCGGCCGTAAAATCGGGCGAGGTTGGCGCTCCCGGCCCACTCGAGCCTGCATCGGAGATTGAGCCGGGGGGAATCGGCGGATTCAGCGGAGCGTTCGCGCCCATTTGATCTGGGAAGTCCCGGATGCCGACTTCCATCAGCGCGACCGCATAGCTCGCCGTCTCGACATACTTCATGTAGTCGCCGGCATCCCACCACCCGCCGGATGCGTCGATGTTCGGCAAGCCGGCTGGCTCGAGCGGAGGTACCGGCGGCATGCTGTTGATGAAGTCGTTCGCGTCGAGCGGAGGCGCCCTGTACACGACAGCATTTCGATCCTTCAGGTGCCCGGGGGCTGTTCGCAGCGCGTTAGGGATATAGTCCCTGCCGTCGCGTTCGGTAGTGTAGAAGAACAGCGTGTTCAGAAGTAGGCCGGGATATAGTGTGTCCGCATAATCGACGGCGAACGGCGGAGAAATCGCCGAGGCCGGCCCGGAAACTCTGATCGTATAGATGTCGCCGGCTGGAACCGAAAAATCGAGCGCATAAACCTTGTACGTCAGCGTCTTACTGTGGCTCCAAATTCCGAGTAGCGCCCCGATGGGCCCTGAGAATGTCGCCCTCCCTCGTGAGTCGATGACGACAAAACGGGCACCCGTCTCGGCCACAGTCGACATCAGATACGCCCGCGACGGACCATCCGCCTCATAGCCAATCTGGTTAACGCGCACGTAGGCATCCGCTGCAAACGCACTCGGCGCGGAGCTCAGCAAACATCCCAAGAGGGCTCGAGCGACGACGAACAGTCTGAGACGCGTACGAAAAGACAAGCGGGGAGCTCTCACAGCTCCTCCCTGTTGCGGGGACGATTCGGCGTCGGATGGGCTGTGACGCCGTTATCGCGGCTTACCTTACTCCCTTCGTCATTTCAACGCAACGTCAACCGATCCTCAGATCTTCCGCGATGGGTAACGTGATCCACAGTGCGGCGACGCCCCAACCGGCCTAGGCGCACTCACGACGCGGCCGAAAGCCAGGAGAAAGAAAGCTGACGACGATTGAAGCCGGCACGGCATCGTTTCCAGTAGGGGTCTGCGCTACCGCGTCACGAGCAAGCGTCACCGCGCCTATCTCAGGGCTACAGGTGATCGCGGGCGGGTCGCGTTGCTGCGATTCGGCTCGAGAACTCAAGGACGGACGCGTTGCGCTGGACCTGCCCCACCCAACCACCCAAGAGCAAAGATTTGCAGATTGTGGGTATCTTTCCGCCTTTAACGCCAATCACGGCGTGTCCCGGGCACGGATTCAAGGGCGCTTAGGTCGAAGGCGCGGCTATCTGTTTGATGGGCAGCCGCATGCAGGGGAGCTCGAGGGGTGGTGTTTTCCCGTTCTGCAAATGGGGGGCTTGTGTTCTCTCGCGTCTTCCGGTCGGAAAGCAGCGACAGTTCCCGCGGTGCGCCTAGCCTCGACTGGTGGGCATGTCATAACTGAAAAGGGAGGTGCGATTCCATGAAAGCCGGTGTGCTCCGCTATACAACTGCGTGCGCGTTCGCCCTTTGTCTTGCCGGAACGGTCTCAACCGCAGAAAATCGGACCATTGCGCATGAGACCCCTAGTTTCGTTCAGACGGCGAGGGATCTCGGTCCGGAAGATTTGTCGAAGCAGATTACCATTTATGTGTGGCTCCAAATCCACAACGAGGATTCGCTTCGCCAATTGGTTCAGCAGGAATACGATGAGAGTTCCGCGAGCTATCGCGTCTGGCTGACCCGCGACCAATTCGACGCGGATTTTGCCCCCACTCGACAGGAAGTCGAAACCGTTCAGCGCTTTCTGGCAGCTTATAACCTCAAACCTGTATCCGTCGGTAGCCGCAACCTTTACGTCAAGGCGGTCGGAGCAATCGCCGACGTTCAGCGCGCATTTACCGTCGAGATTCACCGTTTTAGCGTGCGCGGAGAAATACGCCGCGCAAATCTGTCCGATCCATCGATTGAAGGGTCGGCGGGCTCGCTGGTCTCCTGGGTGGGCGGATTGAGCGACCTTAGCTTCAAGCCGCACAACGTGCGTGCCGTAAACCCCGCAACCGGCGAGCCGAACCCGCCCGTGGCCCTTTCAGCGGCTCCGAACGGGGCGTTCTTTTCCGCAAACTGCTTCCGGCCGCCGGAGACCGCGAGTTTCAGTGATGATGGCAGGCTGCCCAGGGCAACCTACTTCGGCAACCGCTATGGGGCGGACATCACCAACACCCAAGCGGGTACACTGCCTCCTTGTGGCTATCAGCCCAGTGACGTCCAAACTGCATACGGCTTGGATCGACTCTACCAATCAAACCTGGACGGCACAGGACAGACCGTGGTGATCGTGGACGCCTACGGCTCACCCACCATCGAAACCGATGCGTCAACATTCTCAAGTTTCTATGGGCTCGAGCCCCTCGATCTGCAGATTTATCAGCCAATCGGGCCGCCGACTAAGTCCAACGCCGTCTGGGCCACGGAAACATCTCTCGACGTCGAGTGGGTACATTCGGTCGCGCCGGGCGCATCGATAGCTTTAATTGAAGCCCCTACAGCCAGTTTCGACGAACTGGCTGAGGCGGTTCTCTACGCGGTGGACAACGATTTGGGGAATGTCATCTCAAACAGCTACGGCGTGCCGGAGTCCGAGCTTGGCGGGGCGCCCTTCACTCCCCTCGACGACATACTCATTGTGGCCAGTTCAGAGGGGATATCAGTCGACTATTCTTCGGGCGATGATGGTGATTTTTATGCGGTCGAAAAACACACCGATGTCTCCTACCCGGCGAGTTCACCCTATGCCACTGGCGTGGGGGGAACCAGCCTGGCATTGAAGGCGGATAAGAGCATCGCTTTCCAGACCGGGTGGGGAAACAACGCAACTCAAATCGCCGCAGCCCTCGATTCGAGCGGCTCCAATCCGCCGGTTGTTCCGCCCCTTTCAGAGGGCTTTCAGTTCGGTGCGGGTGGAGGCGCGAGCTCAGTTTATCCGATCCCGCGCTTCCAAAGACGAGCGGGGCTGCGCGGCGCCTATCGCCTGGTGCCCGATGTCTCTTACGTAGCGGACCCCTTCACGGGAGTCGAGGTCTTTTGCACGGGCAGCAGCTGTTTCGGGATAAGCTCCTCGGATATCTTTGTCGCAGCCGTCGGCGGCACGAGCCTAGCCTGCCCGATGTTCTCGGGAATGTGGGCGATTTCGAACCAGGGTGCTCGATACCCACTTGGACAGGCCGCGGCCTCGGTCTATTCGCTCCCCCCTGGAGCGGTCACGGACATCGTGCCTGTCTCTTCTCCGTTTAACGTCTTTGGTTTGATTCAGACCGCAACCGGAGTGACCTTTGAAAGTGCGTTCCAACTGGCCGCCCCGACTCACGCCCCGTTCTTCAGCGCGCTGTACAACGACCCGAGCACGCCGTGGTACGTACTCACGTTTGGTACCGACTCTTCGCTCTCGACGAGTATTGGCTGGGATGATGTGACGGGGGTCGGAACACCGAACGGCATCAACTTTGTGAATGCCGTGTCGCGAAGGCATTAGCCTTGCTTCAGTCAAGGGGGGAGAGGGGCGGGTCGCGCGCCCTTCCCCTTCTGCAATTGCCCCCGATGGGCCGGATTCTTGGCGGCCCGTGTTCGATTCACGGGATCTTGCCGGCTTGGTTGCGCGGAGTTCACCTGCCAGTCCGCACCTGGTAGCCGATCTGTCGAGCTCCGCCAAACTCCTGAGTCGCCCGACGTCGTCTCCATGGTAGAGTCGACCCCGTCCGCTCAGTCCCTGGCAGAGACTGACCCTTACGGATTTGATTGATGCCTACACCATCCATGGCGCGCGGGCTCTCGGACGGGAGAGGGAAATCGGCTCCATCGAGACAGGCAAGCCGGCGGACTTTATTGTGGTCGATCAGGACATTTTCAGACTAGCCGAAACAGGCCGGGCCTGCGAAATCGCCCGGGCCAAGGTTCTCGAGACATGGTTCATGGGTCGGAATGTGTATGCGGTCGACCATTCGTCGAGCGGACAGCCTTCGCTACGAGCGATCCGCGGCGAATCACTTGCCTGAATTTCTTCGTTGCTGCGGTTGCCGCCGGGTATCTTGCGGCGAGAATCGACCCGCGCGCGGGGCGGGAGGAATCGCGTTGAGGTCACTCAGCCGCAGGCTGGGAATTTGTCTTGTGGCGAGCCTGCTCAGTCTAGGGTGTGCCTTCGGCCAGGATTTTGATCGCCGCGCGCGCGAGATTGTCCGCCAGATGACACTCGATGAGAAGATCGAGGAGCTGCACGGGATCCGCGATCAAACACATTATCGCTATGTCCCAGGCGTGCCTCGGCTCGGAATCCCCGCCTTCCAGATCACGAACGGCCCAGCCGGAGCCGGTCCGGGAGGCACGAGTCCGCAGGTGAAAGCGACGGCATTGCCTTCCCCGATTGCGATCGCCGCAAGCTGGGACCGCAATGTCGCCCGGCGATACGGCGAGATCGCGGCCGCTGAGGCCAAAGATATCGGCAACGTGCTCCTAGAAGCCCCGACCATCAACATCGCACGCGTTCCGCAAAACGGGCGAACCTTCGAGGGCTACGGGGAGGATCCCTACTTGGCGGGGCAGATCTCATCGAGCAACATCCTGGGAATTCAAAGCCAGGGCGTCATGGCCAACGTGAAACATTACGATGCCAATAATCAGGAGACCGAAAGGTTCACGATCAACGAAGAGATTGATGAACGCACGCTGCGCGAAATCTACCTGCCCGCCTTTGAAATGTCGGTGCGCCAGGCGCATAGCGCTTCGATCATGTGCGCTTACCCGCGCATCAACGGAACGTTCAGCTGCGAAAACGTTCCGTTGCTCAATGACATCCTCAAGAAGGAATGGAGCTTCGCGGGATTCGTGATTTCCGATTTCGGTGCGGTTCACAGCACAGTTCCCTCCGCCATGTCGGGACTCGATCTCGAGATGCCCACCGGCAAGTATTGGCAAGATGCGCTAAAGGCCGCAGTTCTCTCGGGACAAGTGCCCATGAGCGTGATCGACGACAAGCTCGTGCGCCGCTTTCGAACCATGATGGAATTTGGCGTTTTCGACCACACGCCCGTGCCGAAGGCAATCCCGGCCGAAGCCGATGGCGCGGATGCACGGGGTCTCGCTACCCGGGGCATGGTCTTGCTCAAGAATGAGCGAGGAATTTTGCCGCTGAGCCCGAAGGGGCTGAAGTCGATTGCCTTAATTGGCCCCTTCGCGGCAAAGGCGGTGACCGGAGGCGGCGGGAGCTCTCACGTCGATCCGCTTTACACCGTCGATCCACTGAGCGGAATACGCAATCAGGCCGGAGGAGTCGACGTCAGGTTTGACGACGGGAGTGACCCCGCTCGAGCCAAGGCGCTCGCTCAGGCTTCCGATGTGGCCATCGTCATGGTCGGCGAAATCGACACGGAAGGCCGGGATCATCCGCTCGCGCTTGAGGCGGGCCAGAACGAACTGGTCGATGCCGTGGCCGCGGCCAATCCCCGCACGATTGTGGTTCTGAAGACCGGATCGGCCGTGCTCATGCCGTGGGCTGTGCATGTTCCGGCGATTCTGGAAGCTTGGTACCCGGGCGAGGAAGATGGGCATGCGGTCGCGGATGTGCTGTTCGGAGAGGTGAATCCCTCCGGCAAGCTGCCGATTACTTTTCCCGCTAGACTCGAAGACTTGCCGGCTAACACCGCGGAGCAATATCCCGGAGTCGGCGGAGTTGTGCGTTATTCGGAAGGCGTCTTTGTCGGCTACCGACACTACGACCAAATGAATCTCACGCCGACATTTCCCTTCGGCTACGGCCTGTCCTACACATCGTTCGCCTATCGGAATCTCGAAGTGCCGTCGGGCACAATCGATCCGGATCAGCATCCCGTGACCATATCCGTCGAGATTACGAACACCGGTCGCGTCAAGGGAGCGGAAGTCGTCGAACTCTATGTCGGCATGCCCTCAAGTCCGGCTCCACAGCCTCCGAAGCAATTGAAGGCATTTCAGAAAGTGGCGCTCAAGCCGCAGGAATCGACGCACGTGCGGTTCGATCTCGATGCGCAAGCCTTTTCCTACTGGGACGTCGGAAGCCATCATTGGCGGGTCGCTCCGGGAACCTACAAAATCATGGTGGGATCCTCGTCGCGGGATATTCGCCTGGAGAAGACGGTCGAAGTCCGAGCAAGCGGCCAGTGACAGAATCGCCCGCGGCCGCGGGAACGTTACTGCTTCCAAATCGGATCGGTCACACCCCGGAGCACGAGCGAACTGCCCGAAGTCGAGTCGAACGCCACCACTTCATTTTCGCCGGTTTTTAGCCACGGACCCGGAACGAAAAGGGTCTCCTGTGGTCCAACACTCCACGCGCGCCCGAGATTATGTCCGTTCACCCAGACCACTCCCATTCCCATGCTGCGCACGTCGAGGAATGTGTCGCCGACTGCGGCCAAAGCGAATTGGCCGCGATGAAACGCTGGTCCTGCCGCAGCCGAGCTCCAAGCCTTCACTCCCGTCGGGCTCGACATGGGAAGCGGATAGATTTTCCAACTCTTTACTTCTCTTCCCGCAAACGTTACCGGCCCCTTGATTCCCTTCCGATCGTCTTCCAGGTGCGGCCCGAAATTGATGCGACCGAGATTCTCAACCAACACGTCTAGAACCGCGTCTCGACCGGAAATCCTGATCGGCAACCCTGTCTGATGGAGCCGGCGGTCCAGTTCGCCCACGCACTTGCGGTCGACGTAAACGCTCGCGTAGTCGTGCAAGTCGCCGAAGCGCAATTCGCCGCTGCTCGGTCCGCGCAAGTGTGCCCGATAGAGTACGTAACCGTACGCTTGGCCGTAGCTCTCCATCGGTTCGGGCTGCTCGGCCGCAATCGGATCCGGCAGGTTTTTCCACAGCGATGCGCTCTCCCTTAGGTGGAATTCGGGAATACGGATCATCGCCAGCGGCTTGGGTAGCTCGGGCAGCTCGGCGCCAGTGGCCCTGGCGACTAGACTGCGAAAGGCGAAGTACTTTTTCGTCGGACGCCCCGCTTCATCCAAGGGAGCATCGTAATCGTAGCTGGTCGTTTGTGGCGCGTAGGCGCCGTGCGTGTCTGGATTCAGATTTGCGCCGTTCATAAATCCGAACGTTGTCCCGCCGTGAAACATATACAGGTTCACGGAATAGCCCTGCCCCAGCATCCACTGGAGATCCGCAATCTCCAGTGCCGTATTCGGGCGCGCATGCGCGCCGCCCCAAGAGTCAAACCAGCCGTCCCAATATTCGCCGCTCATCAGCGGCTTTCCTGGCTCAAATTTTCCGAGGGCGGCAAACGCCGACTTCGCATCGCCGGGCCCGAAGTTGGCGACAGCGAGCGTGCCCGGCAGTGTTCCCTGCGCGAGCTCTGCGGGCCCATCGGCGGTATAGAGCAGGGACTCCCCGAACCCGGCGCGAACCAAAGTATCCCGAATGTGCGCCAGATATTCCTTGTCACTGCCAAACGATCCATATTCGTTTTCAATCTGCACCATAATAATGGGTCCGCCCCGGGAAGCCTGAAGCGGTGAAAGCTCCTCTCCCACACGCATCAGGTAGCGGTCGGCGGCTTCCAGGAATTTCGGGTCCTTTGTTCGAATCCTGATGTGTGGATCGCGCAGGAGCCACGCCGGCAGACCTCCCAAATCCCATTCCGAGCAGACGTAGGGGCCCGGCCGCAGAATGACGCTGAGGCCCTGCTGCTGCGCGAGCCGAACGTACTGCGCGACATCCAAACCGCCGCTGAAGTCGAATGCGCCTGGCCGGGGCTCGTGCAGGTTCCAGAACACGTACGTTTCGATCGTGTTCAGGCCCATGCCGCGCGCCTTTCGCAGCCGGTCGAGCCAGTACTCGCGTGGGATCCTTGAATAGTGCATCGCTCCCGAAATGACCTGATAGGACCGGCCGTGAAGGAGAAAACGCGTTCCCGAAATCGAGAGTGCCTCTGGCCGGTCGGGAAGCTCGCGCGCAAACAAGGGAACGAGTGCGGCGGCAACGATTGCCGCGATGAGCAAACTTTGCTTCAATCGCCGATCCACGCGCATCATCGAGGTTGATGGCCGATAGCCCGTTCGTTTAAATCTTGCCGTTCTGGCGTCCTGCAGGTGGAGGTACCAGAAGTGGCGCGGACTTACATTCAGGCCACGAAGTCGCCCCCCACGCCTTGCACTCATCGGCGGCCGTTCTTGATAACAACCCCCGGAACGGGCCTTACGAGCTGAGAAACAACCTCGATCCCCGTCGGCCAGACTCAACGCTCACTGCCTTAGTTTTCGAAATGCCCCGAGGCAGCGCGCGGCTGCTTCGAGCTCCGGGAAGTCACTTTCTTCCTGTTCGATCAAGTAGTATTCGATCCCGCCCGTGCTTTCGGCGGCGGCGAACAACTTTCTCCACGGTGCTACGCCTTGCCCGAACAGAACGCGATAGCCTCGCTCGGGAGACCAGTCCTTGCAGTGCATGGACCGAATGCGTCCAGGGTTTGCCCGGACCCAGGCCACCGGGTCGTTGCCGGTCTCGAGGCAAGTTCCCACATCGAGCTGTAGCATGATGCTCGGGTCCGTTTTGGCCGCGATCAGTTCGATCGGCTTCTGCCCCGCGACTGGGATCCACTCGAGTTCATGGTTGTGATACCCCGCATGCAGCCCGTGGCGCACCATCCGATCGTTTGCTCCGTTCAGCAGGTCTACAGCCCGCCTCCAGCCCTCGAGATCGGTGACATCCCCCGGATGTGCCAACACGATGTACCGAGCGCCCAGGGCCTGGTTCAGCTCGATGGCCTTCGGAATCCCATCCGGCTCGAATGACTCGCGGGGGTTGTGCGTCGAGTAACAGCGCACCCCAAGATCGTCGAGCTCCCCGCGCACTCGCTTTGCGAACTCGAGCGTCCAATCGTAGTAGGGCGCATAGAATTCGACGCACTCATAGCCCATCCGGGCAACCTGCCGCACCGTCCCCATCAAGTCTTTCTGCAGCTGGTCGCGAACTGAATAGAGTTCGAGCCCAACCGGGATGCGCCTGTTTCCAACTCGGAAAAACGGCGCTGCGGCGAGGCATTCGAGAAACAAGCGGCGTGAGAACTTGCCAGATGCACTCATACGAGGCGCACGTTAGCACAAATCGCACCGCTTACATCCGTCGAGCTAGCCTCCAGCGCATTTCAGCTCTGGGCGGCAAGTTCATCGAGCAGCTTCGCAAGTTCTTGCACGCGGCTCTCGAAGACGGCGTCACTTCGCGTCGCGCAGCCCGAATTGGTCACCTCGAGAGCCCCCGCGGAGGAATGCACTTCGCGCGCGCCCGTCCCTTTCACGATGCGCAGGAGATTGTTCGCGCGGATTCCGCCGCCCGGCATGATCTGAATCCGTCCCGCCGCCGCCTTCACGAGGCTGCGCAGGCCATCCAGCCCGTCGGCCGCTCTTTGTGTTCGCGACCCGCAGGTCAGGATGCGGCGGGCGCCCGTCTTGATCGCCTGTTCAAGGGCCTGAGCGAAATCAGGGCATTCGTCAAAAGCGCGGTGAAAGGTCACCTCGAGCGGCCACGCCAATTCGACCAACTCGCCCGTTCGTTCGACGTCGATTGCGCCTTCTCGATCGAGAACCCCGGTCACCACACCGTCGAAGCGCAGCCGCTTCACGACTTCAATATCATTGCGCATGGTTTCGAATTCGGTTCCTGAATAGACGAAATCGCCGGCGCGCGGGCGCACGAGGATGTGGACCGGAACTCCCAGCGCCTCTCGCGCCGCTTCCATCGTCTCGACGCCGGGAGTGATTCCGCCCAGAGCCAGCGCGCTCGACAGCTCAATGCGGTCGGCTCCGCCCCGCTCGGCTGCCATCGCGTAGTCGAGCGATTCCGCGCAGACCTCAAGAAGAACCCTGTCCGTGGACATTTCGGGAATCGTGGACTGCCCAACCCCCGCAAGTTCCCTGCCGCCGGTCGCCCCAAATCCTAACTGCTTGCCCTGGCCGGCAGCCTTGTGCTCGCCGCACGCACTCCTGCCCCAGGTGTTGACCCCGGAAGCTTCCCGAATCAGTGCAGAAGCCGTTCGACTAGCTCGTGCACACCCATGAGCAGCGTGGGCGACAGGAGAACAGTGAAACAGCCAGCCATCAGAAGTCCGCCCGCGCCGCACAACGCCCAAACGGGAACCCCCGCCTTGGCCGCAAGCGGAGCCGGCGCCAGGAGCCGTTCGACGCGTACGGACAAATCATCGCTGCCGCGAAGGGAGGAAGCCACGTCGGGAGCGGGCGCCGATTCTTCGATCGCCGAGCACATGCGCGCAAGCCGGACGAGGGCGGAAGCCAGCCCTAGGGCTGCGGCCGGTCCCTGGGCCGATACGACGTCATCGGCGGCCCGCTCGGCAAATTTCGCCCAGCCGCGCTCGATCGCCTCTAGACGGAGGGAGAGGGGAACAATGGCCGGCACGAATCGAAGCGCCAGGCGCTTCAAATTGTCGCGCGCTAGCCAGTGGGCGCGTTCGTGCGCCAACGCGGCGGCCAGCTCCGCGCCCGAGAAGTTCGTCAACAGGCGCTCGGAAATCACGAAGTCCGGACGCAAAATTCCGCATTGCACGAGGAAGGGCCGGCGTGCCCCAACCACCAGCAGTTCAGAAACCTCCGGCGAGAGACGAACCACACGCCCGCTGCGACGGCATGCGCGAGCGAAGCGGATCGAGCGGACCGCACTGCGCAATCCTCTGGCCAGGGCGATGATCCAGAGGAGCACTCCGAGAAAGGCGAGCCCTAAACATACAAGCCCCACCCGTTCGACCCCTACGTCCGGCTCGAAGCGGACGTAGCTCGGCGCACACACAGCGGCGACCAACGCCGTGGCCACTCCGGCCGGCAGCATGCGCAGCCAGAGAAGAAGGCGGGCGGCCCTGCCTGGCGCCAGTTGCTCGGCGAGCTGGAGCGCACGCCTCTGGGATGCGCTCACCGCCACGGCCATCGCTCCATGAATCAAGAAGAATGACGCGAAGCAGACAAGTAGCAGCCGCAACCAGTAGCTCGCGATCATGATTTGCCTCGCTCGGTGAGCTCCTTGCGCCGGCGCCGGATCGCTCGCTCGAGCTTATCGAGCAGCGCCTGGTCCCGCTGTCCGACCGCATCGAGCAGGGTTGAGACCAGCAATTCCCGCGAGGGCTCCGCTCCAGAAAGGAAGGAGGCCACCAGCCCTTCGGCGCGACGCCGTTCCCATCCCTCGCGCGTCAGCACCGGCGCATACAAGAAGGCGCGGCCCGCCTTGCGCCTTTCGAGCAGGCCTTTCTTGAACAGGCGTTCGAGCGTCGTCATCACGGTGGTATACGCCCGCGGGCTGTCGATCTTACCGCAGACATCCTGAACGCTGCTCTCCCCGAGCGTCCAGAGAACTTCCATGACACGAGCTTCTAGGCTTCCAAGCGTTCGATGGTCAGGCGGGTCGCCGTGAGAGCCGACCGCGCGATATCTTGAAAAGGTCATTCTGTCCGCCCATCCGTCAGCCGCGACGAGCTTCGAGATATTTCTCGGCGTCCATGGCGGCCATACAGCCCGACCCGGCAGCCGTAATCGCCTGCCGATAATGATGATCCTGAACGTCGCCCGCCGCAAACACTCCGGGAACGCTGGTCTTTGCCCCGCCGCGCGTGAGGATGTACCCGGCCTCGTCCATCTCGAGCTGCCCGCGGAAAACCTTCGTATTCGGCTCATGCCCGATGGCCACAAAGACGCCTTCGACCGGGATCGTCTCGATCGTGTTCGTTTCAATGTTGCGCAGCGTGACCACCTCGACGGATTTTTTCTCCATGTCGTGAATCGCTTCGACCACATAGGGAGTGAGGAAGCGAATCTTGGGATTGCTGCGCGCGCGATCCAGCATGATCTTCGTCGCGCGAAATTCATTTCGCCGATGAACGACGATCACCGACTTCGCGAACCTGGTCAGAAAGATCGCCTCTTCCATGGCCGTGTCTCCGCCGCCGACTACCAGGATTTCGCGATCGCGGAAGAAATAGCCGTCGCAAGTCGCGCAAGTGGACACGCCGTGACCCAGCAGGTGGCGCTCCGATTCGATGCCCAGCATGCGCGCCGACGCCCCGGCCGCGACAATCAAGGACTCGCACTCGAAGGTCTCTTTCCCGACAGCAACGCGGAACGGGGGAGATTTCAGGTCGACCGAGATGACCGCACCAGAGCGAAACTCGGCGCCAAACCGCTGCGCCTGCTTGCGCGCATTCTCGATCAGCTCCGGGCCGAGGATCCCGTCGGGAAAGCCGGGAAAGTTTTCGACCATGGTCGTAAGGGCCAGTTGTCCTCCGGGCTCATATCCGTCGAAGACGAGTGGCCGGAGGTCGGCACGCGCCGTGTAGATCGCGGCGGTCAGCCCCGCACAACCGCTGCCGATAATGATCACCTTGTGCAACGCCTTCTCCTGCTTCGATGCCGCCCGATCGGCGGGTAGGCACTTCAAAAGGCCAGCCATTCTAGCATTGTCCGGCGCGAACAATGCCCGACCCGCAGGAGTTTTTCTCGAAAACGGGGAAATGCCCTGGGGCGCCCTCACGGCTTTGCGCCTGCCCGTTTGTGGGTGATAATGCGCGCCAGAGAAGGCTCATGCGCAAGCCGCCCAATCTTTTCCGCCTGGTCAACGAGTTCATCGTCCTTCTGCTTGGCGCGCTGCTGATCCTGATTGCCGTCAGGGGCACGGTCGGATTGCCCTCGCGACCTCTGCTGATGATGATCGTCGGAGTGATTTTCGTTTTCTGGGCTGCGCGAACCTGGTCCCGGCGGGCCCCGAACGAGCCGCGAGCCCTCGCCGCGGTGCGCGCGGTTTCGCTCGCGATCGTGGGCCTTTTGCTGATTGCGATTCCCATGCTCTTTCTCAGCCGCACAAGCCTGATTCTCGAGATTGCCGGCGCGGTGCTTGTGCTGCGCGGCATTATCGGAGGGTTGCTGTCCCTCCTCGAGACTTAGGGGACGTGGGGATTGAGCAGAAAGGCGGGATTTCTGTCCGCCCATCCTCCCATCCGCAAGGATAGGCGGGTTCCGGCAGTCTTTCGGGCTTAGCCGACCGAAGCCCGTCAAGGAGCGAACCATCATGCTGAAGGAGTTCAAGCAGTTCGCCATGCGCGGAAACGTCCTCGATATGGCCGTGGGCTTCATCGTGGGGGCCGCCTTCGGAAAAATTGTGACTTCCCTGGTGAACGACATCGTCATGCCGCCGCTCGGCCTGATTCTAGGGAAAGTCGATTTCTCCAATCTTTTTCTGAACCTTTCGGGGAAATCGTACGCTTCGCTGGCGGCGGCCAAGGCGGCGGGCGCCGCCACCGTCAACTACGGAATTTTTCTCAATAACATCATCGACTTCCTGATTGTGGCGTTCGCCGTCTTCCTCTTGGTCCGGCAAGTGAACCGCTGGACCAGGCCCGCCCAGGTCGCGCCGACCACGAAAAGGTGCCCGTTCTGCGCGACGGACATTCCCATCGGCGCCAGGCGGTGTCCGAATTGCACGTCGGAACTCGGGCAGTGAAGCACGGCCGAAACGCGGGTTCCCGCTGGGGATTAAATCCTAGAGCGCACTAATCGGCGCGGCCCGGGGCCGAAGGGCGGAACTCGCGCGCGCAGGCCTCGCACGGGCAGATTTCGCGCAGGTGTTCGAAGCTGTAGATGCCGGTCGAGTGGCCGTCGGTAAACTCGATTTGCACAGCATAATTGCCGACCGCCGCCGCCGATTTCGCCCTCACCCGCGGCTTAAACATAGGCAGGGCAGAAACCGCCGCACCCCCGAACTGCTTTTTCTTCGCGCGTTCATCGTTGCAAAGCGCGCAGGGACAATGGTCCCGAAGGTAGGGGAAATCGTAGCGGCTCGTATGCCCGTCCGACCAGGTGATTTCGACGCCCTCACCCGTCGAGACATGCACCTTCACCTCGATCGGCTTCTTGCGCACATCGATCGGAATGGGCATGACGTTTCATTGTAGCAGGTGAGCCGAAATCGGTTCGCACGCCGGTCAACCACGCTTGCAGCAAGGGCCGGGGGGAATCGGATTGCCGTGCGGGCAGGTCTTCGGGTGGCCAAGAAAGGTGCAGATGCGCTGGTCGAGTTCGGGACTGATGATGTGCTCGAACTTGCAGGCGTCGGAATTCGCGATGGCCTCCTCGATCGCAAACGTGTCGGTGAGCAGGCGTTCGGCAAGGCGGCGGCGGCGCACGATGTCGCGAGCGCGGTTTTCCCCGTGCGGGGTTAGCGCGATGGTGCTGTTGTCGACCTCAAGCAGCCCGAGCGCGCACAGCCGCGAGATTAGCCCCGCCGGATCTTGACCCGTCGGAGGAGGCACACATGCAAAGTCCGGCGCGACCCCTTTTTCGTCGCACAGCCATATTTCCTCAAGAAGATGGTCAAAGCGCGCTTCTTCCTCGGCGGAAAAGGTGATGATGTTTGCCAGCCGGCCGTGGGCCAGTTGAATCTGCCGGTCGGCGAGCCGCCCGATCGAAGGATCGTGGGTGACCATCAGGATGGTGTGGCCCTGCGCGTGCAATTCGTGAAACAAGCGGATCACCACCTGTTGGTTTGACTCATCCAGGTTGCCCGTCGGCTCGTCGGCAAGAACGAGTTTCGGATGATTGATGAGCGCGCGAGCCACCGCGACGCGTTGCTGCTCGCCGCCGGAAAGCTGCGCGGGGAGATGGCTCATCCGGTCGGCAAGCCCCACGCGAGCGAGGGCCTCGCGGGCCTCGGCCTCGTCCGTCGTGCTGTGGAAATACTGGGCCAGCATTACGTTCTCGAGCGCGGTCAAATAGGGCACCATGTAAAACTGCTGAAAAACGAAGCCGACCTTTTCCGCGCGAAAGCGTGTGAGCCCCGCTTCGTCGAGCCGCGCAATGCTTGTGCCGTCGACCAGCGCCGTCCCCGAACTGGGCGTGTCCAGCCCGCCCAGTATGTTGATCAGCGTGGTCTTGCCCGAGCCGCTGGGACCCATGATGGCGATCCATTCACCCGCCTCGACAGTGAAGGAGACGCTGTCGAGCGCACGCACCTCGCCGTAGTCCTTGCGAAGGTTCTCGACCTCGACCAGAGCCGCCACTAGTCTCCCCTCAAGATCACCGCGGGCTTCACCCTGCCGAGCAGCCGGAGCGGCAAGGCCCCCGCGAGCGCAACGCCAATCATGAGCGATATGGTGAGAGGAAAGGTCTCCCAGCGCGCCGAAATGGACGTCCCGAAGACGCGCCGGCCCATCCATGCCGAGAGCGCCACTCCGAAAAGACAGCCCACGATTCCACCCACTGCACCCATGGTTCCGACTTCCGCCAGGAATAATCCAACCACGCGCGAGATCGAACCTCCCAGCGCTTTCATCAGCCCGACATCCTGTCGCCGCTCCATGGCCAGAGCCGCCATGGTGGCCAGAACGCAGAGAGCCGTGAGGACAAGGATCAGCAGGGCCATTCCCATAATCAGCCCGCGCACCCGGCCGAGGAGATCGCCTTCCGCCAGAGTCACTTGTCGGATTGGCTGCACATCGAGATCCGGAAAACGCGAGGCGAGATCGTGAACGAAGGCCGCCACGCGCTCGGCGTTTCCGGGCACGCTGAGCTCCCAGACTTCAATTCGGTTGGGCCGGGCGGCGAGCCTTTGGGCCAGGGGAAGACTGACGAAAATTTGATTGTCCTCGCTTGAGCCCGTCTCCATCACGCCGGCCACGGAGAGCCGGACCCGTTCGGGGTAGTTGACGCGGACGGCGCTGCCGGGATGCAGGTTGAAATGCCGCGCGACGTTGCGCCCGACCAGGCATTGGCCCAAATCTGCGCGCGAGGAAGGAGGACTGCCGCCTTCGACCTTCCAGGTGGGTTCCAGGCGCGCCGTCTGGTCAAGCCACGTGCCGGCAATCACGACGGCATCCTGATCGACACGCCCGACCAGATGCAGATAAGGGGCGGAGGCAACCACCCGGTGTGTGTCGAGCGACCGGAGCCCGCTCTCAAGTTGCGACTGCTCAAGCAGTGGACGGCTCGACGGCCCCGCATCCGCCGATGCCATGCCGGGTTTAGAGGAAATCACGATGTTCGCGCCGAGCGACCGAAACTCTTGGGCCAGCCTGGCGTCCAAATCGAGTTCGACGTTGACGAGCGCCGATATCACCGTCGCGCCACTCACGAGCGCGACAAGCGTGACGGCCAGCCGCCCGCGGCTGCCGCACAGAAGCCTCATGAGCAAGCGGCCGAACATCATTCGCCTCGCAGAATCGGAGCGGGATCGAAGCTTGCCGCACGACGCAAGGGAACCAGGCTGCCCAGAATCGCAACGACGGCGGCAAGGCCGACGGCCGCGGGCAAGAGCACAAAACGGGGTGTGGCCGGGCTGCCAAAGACGCTCGTGCCAAAGGACCAGGCCAGGCCCGTTCCTAGCAGGAAGCCGAGCATTCCGCCCAGAACGGCGAGCATCAACTGCTCGGCCAGAAATATCCCCACCACGATTCCGTTCGTTGCGCCAATCGCCTTCATGATTCCGACTTCGGCGCGCCGGTCGAGCACGGTGGTGGCCGAAGTCGCCGCGACAGCCAGACCGGCGGCAACGAGGGCGGCAAGGGTCACAATCCACAGCAGCGTGCTCACGCGATGAAGGACGCGTCCTTCGGTTTCCGCCACGTGCCGAATCACATGCACGCTCGTTCCGGCGAGTACCTGTTCGATTTGCGCGCTGATCGATGAAATATACGGCGTGCAATACCAGCGGTCGTGCTCTTCCGGTGTCATGGTCGCCGGGTCCCGCTCAGAGAGCGCGTCGGCCGGCTTGGTCAGCGCGCTCACGAACAGGCGCCGAACCTCGCCGGCGTGACCCGAAATTTTCTGGGCGAGTTCAAGCGGAATCAGGATGGCGTCATCCTCAGCGTCGCCGGTCGAAACGATACCGGTAACCAGGAGCGGAATCGGCGGGGCGGATGAGTCGCTTTGCGCAACATAAAGTGTCTTGCCCGTTGCGGCTGTCGCGGGGTGTTTGGCGGCGAAGGCCGAACCCACCACACATTCATTTCGCTCATCGCTGAACCAGCGGCCCTCGATCTTCCACCAAGGGTCGGTGAAACTAAGACCCGTCCTAAAGCTCGTGCCGTCCGGCATCGGAACGGAGTGGTCGAACCATGTTCCGACCAGCGTCGCCGGCTGCGGCTTCCCTCCGACCGAGGGAACGACTTGCGCAGGAACGTCGAGGAACGGGGTGAAGCCCAGGATGTTATGGCGCCAAAAAATCATCTTGAGCTTCCCGAGATCCCGCTCGTTGAGGTAAGCGCCCTCATCAACCGGCCGGTAGTCGACGCCGCCGATCTCGACCGGGAGCGTGTCCGACTGCGGGATCACCAGGAGATTCGCGCCTAGATTGCGGAACTCGTGCGCCAGCCGGTCGCCAACCTCGAGGGCAATGGTGAGCGTGGCCGTGGCCACGGCCATTCCCACCATGAGTGCGCCCGTGGCCAACAGCTTGCGGCGGGGGTTTCGAACCAAGGATTCCCTGACCAGGCGGACGAACATCTTACCGGGCGTGAATCGTGGAGTTGGCTTGCTGAAGCGCAGTGAGGTCCACGACCACTTCTCCTCGTTCGACTCGCGACTTAACCGCAACGGGATTGCAGCCACCCGATTGCCCAATGGTGGGAATATAAATGGTGGCTCCACAGTTCCGGCAGACTACGTTCTGGCCCTCTTGCCGGTAACCTTGACGTCCACAGATCTGGCAGGCATCCAAGGCCGTCGCGTAATCCCCGTTCAAACGGTGGATCAAAAGGAAACGGATCACTGTGCCGTCGACATCGGCGGTGTAGAAATGCAGGCTCGAGTCCGCGAGCGCGGAGATGGGAATGCGCACCTGGCCATTTTGGGCGGCCAGCATGGTGGCCCTCGCGGGCGCGTCCATGGCCCGCGTATAGACCGATTCGGCGGAGAGCGACAGGACGACGAGCACGCACAGGACAGCCGCCGCGAAGCTCCAGGCGCGCTGCCGGCGGAACTGCCATTCGTGCATGCGTCGCTCGGCAGGGTTGAGCGCGGGATCTTGGGCTGGCCGCTTAGCGCTAAACCATTCCCGCAAGACGGCAAGCGCAGCGACCCCTAGAATGACGATGAAGAAGAACAGCTCGTTGCGAACAATCGGGCCAAGGGTGGCCATTTCCAGCTTGCTCGACCAAATCCACTCGGCCTCGCTCAGTTCATGCATGCCAGTGAGAGCCAGCTGGAAGGCGACGACCATCAAGATGATGCTGGTAACCGTGAAGAAGCGATGAAGGGGAATCTTAAGGGTACCCTCGAAGAAGAAGATCCCGAGGGCGATGGCGATCGAGATGCCGAGCGCGGTTCCGATCCAGATTTGTACTCCCGCACTTGAGAATTCGACGGCGCGCAGGATCAAAACGAGCTCCGCGCCTTCGCGCAGGACCATCAGGAAGACAAACCCTCCGATGCCCCAGCCTGCCGAGCGCGGGGACCTCTGCGCATAGGATTCTACGCGCTGCTCAATTTCCCGGCGCATGGTGCGGGCCACGCGGTTCATCCACACGATCATGGTGACCACCAGCGCCGCGGCGAGCAGCATCACGAGCCCCTCGAAGCCGTCTTCGCTCACGTGCAGGGAGTCGAGCAGGATGGCGGCGGCAACGCTTCCCACGGTCGCCAGCGCGACCCCCGCCCATACGTATCGGGAGAGAGACCGCCGCCCGGTGCGGCTCAGGTAAACCAGGACGATGCCCACAACGAGAGCGGCTTCCACACCTTCGCGAAGCGCCACAAGGAGAGCCGAAAGCAAGTCAGCAGGCCGCCGTTTCTAGTTGAAACTGATTTTCAACTGACGCTCGAGTGTAGCCCCATGTCTTTCTAAATGCAAGGGAATTGCCTTCGCCTCACTCGGACCAACGTTCGCTGTAAAATGAGCGTCTAACTGCCGTGACCTCTGGCCAGCCAAGTCGATACCGGGAAGTTCTGATCCTTTTTGCCGCCCTTTTCATCCCGCTCACGGGGGCGGCCGCCAGGCAGGAGCCCCTCGGCCCATCCCTCTCCCCTTCGCAAGAGAAGCAGGTCGCAGCGGATGCGGATCTCAAGGTCAAACCGGACCACAAGAGAGCCAGGCGTGCATACCAACGAGCGTTGGCGTCAGAGCGGAACCAGGATTGGCCGGCGGCCTACGATGCCTATTCGGAAGCTTCCTTGTGGGCACCCGCCAATCGCGCCTACGCCCTCCGCCGCGAGCTGGCCAAGGGGCATTTGGTCCAGGCCAAAATCGATCTGGCCGAAAAGGAGGCCGTGTCGGGCCGGCTCAGGGAAGCCCGTGAGCTACTGCTTGACGCCAGCTATCTCGATCCTAGCGACAAACTCATTCGACAGCGGCTCAGCGCGCTCGTCGACCTGGAACCGAGCAGGATCAAACCGCCTCCTCCGGCCAGCCAGCTTGTCGGCGAGATGCACATCGCGCACCTGCCCGGAACGCGAGATTTCAGTTTCCGCGGCGACACGCAGTCGCTCTACGAAGAAATTGCGCGCCAGTTCGGCGTCCAGGCGGCATTTGAAGCCGACCTCCACTCGCATCGGGTGCACTTTGAGGTGAACCGCGTCGATTTCCAGACGGCCATGGAGCTTGCCGGTGATGCCACAAACACGTTCTGGTCCCCGCTGACCAAGCATCTGTTTTTCGTCGCCGACGACACCACCGAGAAACGTCGCGAGTACGAGCCTCTCATCGTGCGCACGATTCTGCTTCCGGCGTCGGAAACACCCGAGCAGATGACCGAGCTTTCCAGGCTCATCCGCGAAATCACGGGGATCCTGCGCGTGGATGAAGACCAGAACCACGGCACGCTGACGCTTCGCGCCGACCGGCGGGCCATGGCCGTGGCCAGCGATCTCATCGACAACCTCGAACAACCGAGTGGTCAACTGGTACTCGAAATGGAGATTCTTGAGGTGGATCGCGCCTACGCGCAGCAGATCGGAATCACCCCGCCACAGTCGTCGCAGGTGTACGCCCTGAACACGGGCTTACTTGGATCGAACAATTCCGCAGCAGAGATTATCAGCAGCCTCGAGCAGATCTTCGGGACGCCTTCCTCCCTCTCCGGCCTGACGCCCGAACAGATCGCCACGGAGGTCGGTTCCGGCCAGCTGAACCTCAATTCCCTCCTGCCGCCGGTGGTCGCCTTTGGAGGCGGCGCTTCGACCTTTTTCGCTACGCTTCCGGGCGCCACGGCGAATCTGGGCCAGACTCTCTCTCTGGTGCGCGCCGGAAGGCGCGTGCTTCTGCGCGCCGAAGATGGCCAGCCGGCCACCTTCTTCATCGGTGAGAAATACCCGGTCGTTTTGGCGCAGTATTCTTCGAGCCTCACCTCGAACATCGCAACGCCGTCGATCAGTTCGCAGAGCTTCCCGATCAACACGCTCTCGACCGGCAACGCGCCCTCCTATGTAACGGCAGCGAGCCTGCGCAACAACAACATCCAAGACCTCGTTGTCGCAAACCACACGGACAACACGATTGGCGTGTTCCTCGGCAATGGCGATGGGACGTTCGCCAACCAAGTGACCTACCCGAGCGGCACGGGGCCGGCATGGATCGCCACGGGGACTTTCAATTCGACGAGCACGAACATCGATCTCGCCGTCGCCAACAAGGGAGCCAACACAGTTTCCGTCCTTCTCGGCAACGGGGACGGAACGTTCGAGCCTAAGGTGGATTATCCGACTGGCGCTGTTCCTGTTTCGGTCGTGACCGGCGACTTCAACGGCGACGGCAATCTCGACCTAGCGGTGGCCAACCAGAGTGACAATACGATCACCCTTCTGTTCGGTGACGGCAATGGAGGATTCAGCAAACCGACAACCGTGCCGGCTCTCCTGCCGACCGGCCACGCGCCGACTGCGCTCGTCGCCGCCGACTTCAACGGCGCGAACTACTCGAACGGAAATCCGATCCTTGATCTGGCGGTGGTCAACCAAGTGGACAACACCGTTGAGATTTTCCTCGGAAACGGAGACGGCACCTTCCAGCCTCCGACCGCCTACGCAACGGGAAATTCGCCTGTCTACGTGGCCACCAGCGATTTCAATGGCGATGGAATTCCCGACCTTGCTGTGGCAAATTTTGTCGACAACACGGTTTCGATTCTCTTCGGCCAGTCGACGTCCAGCGGCCTGGGCACGGGCACCTTCGCGCCCCACACCGACTACCTCGCCGGAACCGGACCGACCTCCATTGCGGTTGCCGATTACAGCCTCGATGGCATCGAAGACCTTGCTGTCACCGACTCGGGCAGCAACACGGTTGCTGTTCTGTTTGGCCTGACCGGCGGAACGTTCAATGCCCCCTACGAGCTCAGTGTGGGAACCGACCCTCTCTCGATCGTTACGGCGAATTTCGACGCGACCGGTCGTCCGGACGTCGCCATCGCCAATAACGGCTCAAACACCGTTTCGGTGATTCTGAATACGATCAACGTAGCGACCAGCTCGACAGGAGCCCAAGGATCGTTCTTCCCCGGCGCGCAATATGTCGACATCGGAATGAAAATCCAGGCGACGCCGCGGATTCACACGGGTGGCGAGGTGAGCCTAAAACTGAAATTCGACCTCACCAGCCTTGCCGGCCAAGACTTCAACGGAATTCCCGTGATCACAAACGATTCGCTTGATCAAACCGTGCGGCTCAAGGAAAACGAAACGGCCGTGCTGGGGGGCATTCTGCAGCCGTCCGTCTCGACCAACCTCAGTGGAGCTCCGGGCCTTTCCGAGATCCCCGAGCTCGGTCTCGTCGCCGGCCAGAAGAACAACCAGGAGGCGGATACGCAGCTGCTCGTGTTGATTACGCCACGCATGCTTTATCTGCCCGCGCGAACGGGCGTCAGCATCTATGCGGGGCACGGACCCGGCCCGGGATCCACCGGCCTTCCCACGGGATTTGAACGAAGATTTGCGGTCCCCGGGGAGCCGAACGGCGAGCCCCCACCGCGACCGCCCGACCAGCCTCAGCCTTGAGCGCCGGGCCCCGCGATCATTCCGTTTCGAGCACCACAAGCGGCTGGTACGTGCGCGGAACCACGGGCTCGGCGATGGCGATCAGATGCCCTTGTTGATTGAAGACGCGCAGTCGCGCCGGCTTCCAATCACCTGAATCGAGCTGCGCGGGAGCCCCTTGCGCGGCCGTGATACGGCCGGGCTCGATCTGCGCGAGCGGCAGATTGAATTTGGCGCCGTGGCGCACTCTCTTCTCGATAATGGGCAGCACGACCGCGCGCGGCAGGTCGGGAAGCAGATTCTCAAGACCGATGACGCGGCGCGCGAGCTCGCCAGATCTCGCGGCCTCCTCGATTTCTCCGAGGGGCACGGCCTGATCGAGAGTGAACTCGCCCACCGCGGTGCGCACAATCTCGGCCAGATGCGCGCCCGATCCCTCGAGCTTGCCCATTTCGTGCGCGAGGGATCGAATGTAGGTCCCCGCTCCGCATTCCACGGTGAACCGCGCGAGCGGGCTCTCCAGGCCGGTCAAGCGAAATTCGTAGACCTCCACTTCGACCGGATCGAGCTGGACCGGCTTGTGCTTGCGCGCGAGCTCGTGCGCGGGCTGGCCGTGGATTTTCTTTGCCGAGAAGGGGGGTGGAACCTGCTCGATTTTTCCGACAAATCGGGCGGCTAGCGCCCGGAGCGCATCCGCGTCGAGTTGCGGGGCCTGATCCGGCCCCAAAGCCCGACCGTCTGCATCGTAGCTGTCCGTGGCAAAACCGAAACGCAGGGCGCAGAGATAGCGCTTTCGCCGACCGGCATAAAACCGGGCCAGCCGCGTCGCGCGCCCGAGAGCGAGCACGAGGACGCCCGTGGCCAGCGGATCGAGCGTGCCGAGATGCCCGATCTGGCGAAAGCCGACCCCTCGCCGCACGGCTTCCACGATATCGTGCGAGGTTCTTCCACGCGGCTTGTCCACAACGAGAATTCCGTCCAGGGCGGGGGGAGTTGGTGTTCTGACCATCAGTCGGAAAATGGCGTCTGAGCGGCGGGCACCTTTACACCTTGGGCCCGCGCGCCTCGCGCAGAAGGTCGTCGATGTGGCGGCCGTATTCTTCCGATTCGTCGACGCGAAACAGAACGTCGGGGGCGCGCCGCAGTTGCAGCCGCTCGACCAGTTCGTGTCGAATAAACCCAGAAGCGGCCTTCAGGCCCTCGAGCGCCCCGGAGCGTTCCTCCGACGTGCCCTCGAGCCGCACGAATACCCGTACGGTCCGCAGATCAGGGCTGAGCCGCACTTCGGTGATCGTTACCGGAGTGGCCAGGCGCGGGTCCTTGAGCTCACCCGCCACCATCAGGGTGACCTCGTGCCGAATCTCCTCGGCCACGCGCTCGGAACGATGTCCACCGACTGTCATGAAGTCGCTTCCTCGAAGTATTCAAGTTCCTGCGAAACCAGATCGCGGCCAAGCACACGCTCGGATTCCGCGATGATGGCGGCGAAGGATTCCTCGAGATGCTTGCCGTCGCCCGAAATGCTCACTACGCCTACCCGAGACCGTTGCCAGAGATCCTGATGCTCGAGCTCCGCCACGGCTACATTGAAATGCGCCCGCAGCCGGTCCTTCAAGCTGCGCAGGACCTGCCTTTTGTCTTTGAGCGACCGCGCATCCGGAATGTGAATTTCCAGGGTGAGAAGACCGATCGGCATTTCCGCTCCCACCGCCCGGGACAGGTAGGCGGGACAGATCAGCTGCGGCGAGCTTCCGCTGTCTCGGCCGCGCGCCCGCGTTCGCCGGCGCCCATTTCGACCGGGGCCGTCTTTTCAATCTTAAAACACTCGAGCACGTCGCCGATCTTGACGTCGTTGAAATTCGAGATGCCCAGGCCGCACTCGAAGCCGGCGCGGACTTCATTGACGTCTTCCTTGAATCTGCGCAGCGAGATGACCCGGCCAGTGTAAATCACCACGTTGTCGCGCAGCACGCGCACGTCCGCATCGCGCTTCACGATGCCGTCCTGAACCGAGCAGCCGGCAATCACGCCAGCGCCCTTGATCCGGAACGTGTCGCGCACCTCGGCTCGGCCCAGGTAGGTTTCCTTGATGATGGGAGCCAACAACCCGGCCACCGCCTTCTTCAGCTCGTCCAGCAGTTCGTAAATGATCGTGTGCATGCGGATATCTACCGTTTCACGCTGGGCGAGCTCGGCGGCCTTTCGTTCCGGGCGGACGTTGAAGGCGACGATAATCGCGTTCGACGCGGAAGCCAGCAAGACGTCGGTTTCCGTGACAGCTCCGACGCTGGCCTGAATCACTTTGAGCCTTACTTCTTCGTTGGACAGCTTGGGCAGCATTTCGTTCAGCACCTCGACCGAGCCTTGCACGTCCGCTTTGACCACAATGGGGAGTTCCTTGAGCTCGCCCGCCTTGAGCTGTTCGTGCAGTTGGTCAAGAGTGAGCCGGCCGGAAGAGGCCGTCTTCGCCAGCGAGGCTTCCCTCTGCTTGCTTTGACGGTACTCGACGATATGACGGGCCCGGGCTTCGTCGGCCACCTGGAACTGATCGCCGGCCTCCGGCACGCCTTGCAGCCCGAGAACCTCGACCGGGGTTGACGGCTCGGCCTTTTTGATCGGCTGTCCGCGATCATCGAACATCGCGCGAACCTTGCCGTAGACGGCTCCCACGATGAAAACGTCCCCCACATGCAGTGTGCCGTTCTGCACGAGCACGGTAGCCACCGGACCGCGCCCCTTGTCCACCCGCGACTCGAGCACCGTTCCGCTCGCGGGTGCATCCGGATCAGCCTTCAGCTCGGCAAGATCGGCTACCAGCAAAATCATTTCCAGCAGCCGGGGCAGATTCTGTTTGGTCCTCGCCGAGACCTCGACCATCACCGTGTCGCCGCCCCATTCCTCGGGCATCAGACCGCGATCGGCCAGCTGGCGCTTAACGCGCTCGGGCTGCGCGTCCGCCTTGTCGATCTTGTTGATGGCGACTATGATTTTTACGTTCGCCGCTTTGGCGTGCGAAATCGCCTCCTCGGTCTGCGGCATGACCCCGTCATCGGCGCCGACGACGAGCACAACGATATCGGTGACCTTCGCCCCGCGAGCCCGCATGCGCGTGAACGCCTCATGGCCCGGCGTATCGATGAAAACAATTCTCCGGTTATCGACGCGCGCTTCATAAGCGCCAATGTGCTGCGTGATTCCCCCTGCCTCCCCGGCCGCCACCTGCGTCTCGCGAATCGCGTCGAGCAGGCTCGTCTTACCGTGGTCAACGTGCCCCATCACGGTGACCACCGGGGCCCGCGGCTGGAGATTCCCGGTGCGCTCCTCCTTGATTTTTTCTTCTTGCGCCAGCTCTTCTTCGAAGGAGACAACCTGAACGATTCCGTTGAAGGCTTCCGCCAGATTGGTGGCCGTCTGCGTGTCGAGAGGCTGATTGATGCTCCCGAAGATCCCCCGGTCGAGCAAGGTCTTGAGCAGATCCTTGGCGCGAATGTCGAGCTTCTCCGCCAGCTCGCGAACGGTGATGCCTTCGGTAACCGTGACCAGTCGTGGCTCGCGCTCGACCTGCACGGGGGGTTCGGCTTGGGCCACCTTGCCGCCCGGACCTGTCCCCGGACGCGTGCGCACCGGATGGAGCTTCCGCTCGCCTTCGGCAAACCTTTTTTCGATCAGCGGCCGGGCCCGTGCCGCTGCGGGCGGCTTGCGGGCATAGAGCGGCTTGCCCGGTTCAGCCTTCGGAATCGCTCCCAATCCCGCGCCCGCTGGCCTTGCCGTAGGTCCGCCTGGACGCACGGTACGCTGCGGAAACCGCGACGGCGGAGCGCCTGGGCGCTGTCCCTCCGGCCGAGCCGGCGCCCCAGCCGCAGCCGGGCGCATGCCGACGGGCGCCCCTGGCCGCGCTTGCCCCGGAACGCCTGGACGCAATGGCCTCTGAGCGATGGGTGCACCGGCTGGACGCTGACTGGCGGGAGCCGACGCCGGCCGCGCAACCCCAGAACCGGGAATCGCCGCCGCCGGGCGCTGAACCGCGTTGGGCGGGGGTGCCGGAACAGCCGGCGTTGGGCGCACTGGAACGGCTGGTCGCTGTGTCGCCGGCGCCGCCGCGGGACGCGCTGCGGCGGGAACGGCGGGCTGTGGTGCAGCGGGCGGAATGCCCGGCTTGGCCGGCGCCACCGGATGGGGAACCTGTGGAGGACGTGGCACGACGACCGGGCCGGTCGAAGACACCGGTGGAGGAGCTTGCGGCGGACGCGCGAGCACCGCTGCGGGCCTGGGCGCGGCTGGCGCAGATTGCACCGTTGCCGGCTTGACCGGGGTTCCCGCGGCAGGTGGAACGGGCCGCATCGCGGGCGCAACCGCGGCGGGCTTCACGGGCCCGGGAGCCGGACGCACTGCCTTGGCCTTCGCCGCGGCCTCCTTGGCCGCCTCGGCAGCCGCTTCCTCGTTGGCCACGGCGCGGAAATGCTTTCGCACCAGTTCGGCGTGCTCGAGGTCAAGCGAGCTCGAGTGCGTCTTCTTCTCCGTGACGCCAATTTCCGGCAAGTACTCGATCAAAACCTTCGCCTTGATCTCGAGTTCCCTAGCCAGCTCGTTTATCCTGATTTGGTTCGAATCTGACATTAAGCCCCTGTGATTTCTTCGCTAAATCGAATTACTCGGAAGCCTCCGGCTTCTCTTGCCCATCGCCTTCTGAATCTTCAGCTCGAGGCCCTTCGCTCGGTCTCTCTTCGGTCAACGCCGTCTCTCCTTGATCGACCACCGGCTCAACCTTGCCTTCCCAAGCCTGTCCGGAGTTCTCCAGGGCTTCGGGCTCGGCAACTCCTTCCGCTTCGGCGCCCTGCTCACCGGCCCCGACGCTTGTTCGGTCCTCTTCGGCGTGCGCCTCCGCCTCCCCGACCTCGCCTTCAACGCCTTCGACGGCCGCCGGCTGCCCCTCGAGAGCCTCAAAGTGAGCCGCAACGGCTTGGCGAATCTTTTCGACCATCTTCTCGCCGATTCCAGGAATCTCAACGAGCTGCTCGGGGGTCATGTCCGCCAGCTTTTCGACCGAACTCACCCCTGCCGCTTCGAGTTTTTCGATCGTCTTCGGCCCGACACCCTTCAGTTCAGCCAGCGGCGTTCCCGGCGCGGTGAGTGCAGCCATCTGCGCCTCGACCTCGCGGCGCTTTTCCTCCTCGCTCTTGATGTCAATGTTCCATCCGATCAGCTTACTCGCCAGGCGAACGTTCTGGCCCTTCTTGCCAATGGCCAAGGAAAGCTGCGTGTCTTCGACGATAACCTCCAGGCGCTTCTCCTCCGGCTCGGCGATTTGCACGCGCGTAACTTTGGCCGGGCTAAGCGCCTTCTGCGCAAACGCCACCGTCTCTTCGCTGTACGGGATGATGTCGATCTTCTCCCCGCGCAGTTCGCGAATGATCGACTGCACGCGCATTCCCTTCATGCCCACGCAGGCGCCAACGGGATCAACATCCTTGTCGCGGCTCTCGACCGCGATCTTGGTGCGCTCGCCGGCCTCCCGCGCGACCGCGCGAATCTGCACCGTCCCGTCGTAAATCTCGGGCACTTCCATTTCAAACAGGCGCTGCACCAGGGCCGGATCAGCGCGGGAAACGACTACCTGCGGCCCTTTCGCCGCGCGCTCGACAGCGCGGATCGTGACGCGCAGCCGGTCCCCCACGTTATAGGTTTCCAGGCGCGACTGCTCGCGTCTGGGTAACCGCGCTTCGGTCCGTCCGAGATCCACAATGATGTCGGGACCCTCCAGCCGCTTCACGATGCTGTTGACGAGCTCCCCTACTCGCGTGTGGAATTCGTTGTAAATCGTGTCGCGTTCAGCCTCGCGGACTTTCTGCAGAATGACTTGCTTCGCTGTCTGCGCGGCAATCCGTCCGAGTACGTCGGTGGGCTTGGTATGCACGATCTCGCCGCCAACCTCGATCTCCGGGCTCTGCTTGCGCGCCTCGGTGAGCGAGATCTCGCGCAGCGGGTCGGTCACCTCCTCGACAACCGTGTGCACTGAGTACACATTCACTTGGCCGGTTTCCGGATTGAATTTGGACCGGAGGTCTTCTTCCGTGCGATAGAACTTTCGCGCCGCCACCAGCATGGCGTCCTCGATGGCCGCGACAATCACATCCGGTTCGATGTGCTTTTCCCGGCTGATCTGCTCAATGGTCTGGTACAGCAGACTCGCCATCTCCCTATCTCCCTAAATCTCAACCACTAGGTTCGCCTTGCGAATGCCCTCAAATGGGACCGCAATTTCCTTGTCCCGGATCTTGAGTTTCACCACACCCTCGGCGTATCCGGCCAGCCGGCCCTCAAGATATTTTTGGTTCTCGACCGGCACGCTCAGCCACAGGCGCGCCAGTCGGCCGGCAAATCTCTCATAATCCGCCGGTTTCATGAGTTTCCGGTCGAGCCCCGGAGAGCTCACTTCCAGCACATACCCCGGGCCGGGCACCAGATCCTCAACGTCCAAAATCGCGCTGAGCTGTTGACTGACGCGCTCGCAGTCGTTATGACTGATGGCGCGCTCCGCGGGCTCGGTTGGGCTCGGCGGGCGGTCGATGTACACGCGCAACAGGCGCTGCTTCCCAATCTTCCACTCGACGTCGAATATATCGAGCCCTTCAGAGTGAGCTACTCGCTCCGCCGCCTCCCGAATTTTAGCCAAGTCCATCTTGCGATCTGCCGGCCCAAGTAAGCTCCCCGCCCTCGCCGCCCGCCCAATCCAACCGGCGAGTTACCACCAACAAAAAAGTGGGCTTGCGCCCACTCGGCCGTGCGACCTAGATGAAAGCCGAACTAGTATAGTTTCCTTAGCGGCAAAACGCAAGCCGCACAGCAAAGCTGACCCCGGCCGACGCCAGTCTTTCGCGTGGCCGGGCGCCACAGGAGGCCCTTACGGGCCCGAGCGTTTACTGTTGCGGTCTCGCCGCAGTTCCCGAGGGCTTCGACGGCAGCGACGCCGACGTCTTCACCGGATAGGTCTGGTCGTACAGCTTGATGATGTCCTGCGTGATGTCGATCGTCGAGGCCTCGTAGATGACCGGCGTTTGCTGCGACGATGTATCGAGGACTACCGCAAGCCCATTGTCCTTCGAGTACTTGTCGAGCACGGTCATCATCTTGCGCCCCAGTTGGTTGATCAAGTCCTGCTGGGCGTCCTGGTAATCGTCGCGGGCTTCCTGCTGCTTACGCTGATACTGTCGGTTGAGGGAATCGATTTCGCGCGACAGCCGATACTTCTCGTCGTCCGAGAGCGTGTTCGACCCGGTTTGCAATCGCGTGTTGATGTCCTGGATCTGCTTCTGCAGATTCTGCAACTCGGTTTGCCGCGGTGAGAACTTCGCATTGAGCTCGTTCGCCGCTTGCTTGCCTTCCTGCGTGTTGGTGATGGCCACTTCCATGTTGAGCGCGCCAATCCTCATAGGCGCTGCGGGGTCGGCATGCCCAGAGCTAGCGGTCTGTCCCCCAGCAGCGGGTACCGCGAGCGCCGCCACGATTGCAACTGCGGTGTAAATCTTCATGATGCTCCACTCCTTGTATCGAAATTCTCGCGAAATCAAATCGGGCATTATAGCTTCGAGCGCCAAAAGGGGTCAATCGTCATCCGCGTCGACGTAGCCCTCTACGTCCAAGCCACACCCCGCCTACCTCGGATGCCGGAGTTCGGGTCGGGGTTGGCCCTCACGGCAGCGGAATCAGGAGAACGCGATTGTTCGTCTCGTCCGTCAGCACGGCCAGATTCAGCTTCACATCGATCGCGACGGAGAACTGCGGCGAGCCGCCCACGGACAGAATGCTGCGCACCTGGGGAGGCGTGCAGTTCGGCCCATTCGCCCCGTTTGATCCGACCGTTGGCGGGCACACGTACTCGATCGTCGACATCGTGTGACTCTGGTTGTTGGCCGTCACGAGCGTGCTCGTCTGGTAGTTGTAGTCGAGTGCGGTTGGATTCATGCCCACCTGGGCGAAGCTGGCAATCGCCGTGGTCGGATCGACGAATCCGACGTTGTTCGTCAAGCTATCCGCCAGCACAAACACCTGATTGACCGGATCAAACACAATGCCCGTGGGCAGCGCAAAGACAGACGACGAGGTTTGGGTGACGGACTCCGGCACGTTGTAGACCTGCGCCGTGCTGGGCTGGTTCGATGTTCCTTGCCCGGCGATGGCCACGCCCAGGTAGTCGATGTACTGATCAATGGCATCAGCAACCGGTTGGAGGAAAAAGCTCGAGATTTCTCCCGCGGCGCTCGAATCGGAGGGCGTTGAGGGAACCGTCTGGGACGACGGCAAACTGAGCTGGGCAAGGCTGCCAAACGTGCTGCCGCTGCTGTTGTAGGCCCCCGTGACGTAGGCGGTCCCGGTGTCCTGGTTGATGGTCACCCCGCTTAATCCCGTGCAGCCGCCGCCGCAGAGCTCGACGGTTGCGGGCGGATTTGTCTGGGTCAAATCAACCACGCTCGCATTATTGCTTCCGTTATTCGCCACTACGGCCAGCTCGAGGAGCGGTGTGATGGCCACACCCTGGGGCGTTGTTCCAACCGACGCCGGCGATCCGACCGTTCCGACTGCTCCCGAGCTCGGGCATATTTTGCCCGG
Source organism: Candidatus Cybelea sp. (assembly GCA_035622135.1). GTDB lineage: Bacteria > Acidobacteriota > Terriglobia > Acidiferrales > UBA7541 > Palsa-295. The sequence continues at coordinate 62,158 of DASPVZ010000024.1, forward strand.
GGGGGCCGCGTTCGCCGTGAGAGCCACAAGGGAGACCGTGTTATCCCCCGAATTGGTCACGGCGGCCAGGTCGCAATCCTGATCAATGGCCACTCCAAACGGCTGCGCGCCCACCGCGATGGGCTGAATGACGGTCAGATCCTCAATGTTCGAGATCACCGATTGGCCGGGATTCTCGACGAATACGGCATAGCGCCGCGCCGAAGCAAGCATGCTGGCCGGAATGGTGGCCACGATCTGCCGCCCGCTCGCGTTCAGAACCGACGGCAAAGGAGTTCCGTCCAGATACACCTGGGCGCCGCTCGCGAATCCGCCGCCGTCGACGATCAGCCCGACCGCGACCTGAGAAGTGAAGGTCACTTCCGGCGTTGAAAGCGTGATCTGTGGGGCCTGGGAAGCTCCAAGCGATGCGCTCGACCGCACCGTGCCGAGCGAAATCGGCGAAACCGTGCCGTCTGCCTGATTCACCACCAGGGCCTGATTCGTCACCGGGTCGACGGCAACCGCCACCGGTGCGTTCCCCACCGGCACTTGGCTCAGCACAATATGGTTCTGAAGGTCCAAAATGGCCGCGGTGTTGACCACCGTTGTGTTGCCGCTCTTGTTCACCGCGATGCCGATGTTGGACAGCGCACTCACGGCCGCCGCATAGTACCCGACCTCATCAATCGTGGCGCCCATGCTGTTGGTGAACGGAATCGTGCCCACCGTCTGGTCCATCAGGCTAAAGGTCGTGAAGTTCCCCGCATTCGGCACGGTAAGCAATACCTGGTGCGTTTCGACGTTGACCGCAACGCCAGCCACCCCCGCAGTTCCCGTCGCGCTCAGCGAGAGGATCCCAAAGGCGGAAGGTGCGCGACCAGGGTCAACTCCGGGGATGGGATTGCGCCCGAGATCAACGAAGTTCACATTCCCGATGCTGCCTCCGGCGCTGACCACGGCCCAGTTCAGCCGCGGATCAATCGAGATCTGGGGAGATGCGCCCGTGCCGTAGTTCGTATTGCTTCCACCGATTTGCTGGACAAGTTGCGGAGCGCCGGTCGAAAGGTCAAGGATCGCGGCCACGTTCGTCGATTGATAAGCCACGATGGCACGGTGTGTCGCCGGATTAATGCCGATCGAGTAGGGTGGCGGTTGCGGCTGGCCGGTCTGCGGCGGCGGAACGACCGGAAGTGCAAAAGGCGCTGAGACGGCATCGGTTTGAAGGTTGATCGTCGAGACGGTACCGTCGGCGCTGTTGACCACAACGGCGATGGGAGTCGCTAGACCATCATCGACGGCCACGCCGGTGGGCTGGTTTCCGACGGCGAGGGCCTGGGTCACCGCGTTCGACGCGATATTAATGATGGAGACCGAGTTGCTTCCCGTATTGGCAACCACGGCCAGCCCGTCGGCCTGATCAACGGCGATGGCCGAAGGCGTCGAGCCGACCGCGATCGGCGCACCAGCGGCAATGCCTTGAAGCGTACTGGCCGGCGGTTCGACGGCGATATTTGTGAACGAGGTTGACGAGGGACTCGTTACGTTCGCGTTTTCGAGAACGAGGGGATACAAGCCCGGGACAACTAAGGCTCCCGCCGGAATATTGGCGATCAACTGCCGGCTGCTCGTGAAAGTCAAATTGATGGGAGTGCCTGTGGCCACGGGAGTGCCGGGGAACCCGTTAAAGGTCCCGCTCGTAGCCGTCGGCGCGAAGAATCCTCCGGTGACACTGAGACCGTACCCGGCGCTCGTGGCTGGCACGCTGTCGGGCGAAGAGGCCACAATCGAGGGTCGTGTCGGGTTGACCAGGAGCGTGCACCCGCTCGGCACCACGCAATCGCCCATATCCCCATTTTGGCGCTGGACGTTGACGGGCAGCGGCCCGGCCTGCGCCAGCAGACTCGACGGTATCGTGCCGCGTATCAAGCTCGTGGTGACCCAGGTCGTCGGGAGCGGGGTCCCGTTCGCCACAATCGTGCTCGTTGAGAAAAATCCCGCACCCTCGACATAGATGTCCTGCTGCGCCGCGCCTTGTTCGGAGGTGGTCGGATCGAACGAGGTCACCTTGGGATCGACGGCCGCCGACACATTAATCGTCGTGCTTCCCGATTGCGAAGGATCGGCCGCCGAGGTGGCGGTAACGGTGGCCGCCACGGCCACGGCCGGCGCCGTGTAAGTCGCGCAATTCGGTCCCGTCGGCGGATTGCACATCGAGCCGCCCGGAACGATGGAGCCGACCGTGGTGATATCACCTCCCACAAGTTTATTGACGCTCCAAGTCACGCCCGTGTTCGACGTTCCCGACACAGCCGCCGTAACCGCGTAGGTTTCTTGCGTTCCGATCGTCGCCGAGGTCGGGAGCACATCGACGCGGATGCCGGAATCAATCCTGACGAACGCGACATTAAAGTCGGTTGAATTCGTTGGGCATCTTCCCGATGGGCAATCCACCGTGCTGACGGCCATGACCACAAAGGGATTTTGCGTCGGAATCGCCAGGGGCGCGGTATAGACACCGTTCTGCGTGATCGTGCCGTAACCGGTCAGGGTCGTGGCCGTCGAACTCGTGACCCCGGGAATGGGCGTGCACACGGTCGGCTGGGTGGGAGGGCTGGTGATTCCAACCGGAAGGCAAATCTGCCAATAGACGGTCGTGGTCGATGAACCGGTGACCGTGGCCGAGAACGTCTGCGTCTGGCCCTCGATCACGGAAATTGCCGCCCCGGGGGAAGTCGCCGCCGGCGTTATGATCACGCCGACCGTCGTCGCATTCCGGCCGCAGCCCGCGCCGGCCATGGCCAGCAGAATTACGGCCATCGAGCCCGCCCCTCTCATGCTCGTCCCTCCCAAGCTAACCGCTCCTCCTCTATGTTTCCGCTCAAATGCGCTCCTCAGAACGTTCGGCTCACCGTGAAGCGAAACACGCTCTTTTCCTCGATCAACGAAGCCGGCAAGGTCTGGCTCTGCAGCCGCAAGTATTGTTCGAGCTGCGGCACGATTTGCGTCTGGAGCACGGCGAAAGGCAAAGCTGACTTCTGCGCATCGCTCAGGTAATAGGCGCCCGGCAACTCGGTGCCGTTCGCGCTGGTGACCTGGGGCCCGGCGATGTTTCCGCTCAATCGTGCGTAGTTGTAGGCCCAATACAACCGGAACGGGGCCTGAATGATGGGCAATTCGATCACGAGCTCTACGCCGGCCGACGTGTGCGGCGCAAAATTCGTTCCGCTGATCACCTGGAGATCCTTGCCGATTTTCAGGTTGGGGAAATCGGGATTCGGATATTCCTGCTGCAGCGTAGTTAGGGCGGAGGAATTGAGCTGCAACTGGTTTGTCCAGAGAATTCCATCCGCGCCGACGTCGTTAAAAAACGACATCTGGACATAGTTCTGGTAAATCGGAATGCGGTATTCCAGGTTGGCCCACGTCTCGGTGTCGCCGCCCGGCCGTACCGGGAAGTACTCGAGGGTCGGCACACTGATCGTTTGCGGTTGCGGCTGACCGTTGCTCCCAATCTTGGTGGGATTCAGATAGGTGATGGGCGCCGACCCGAGGCTGGGAATCGCCACGAAGGGAGAAATCGTGAAGGGGTCGAAACCGCGAATGTCATATTCTCCGCCCATATAGAACTTGTTATAGGGAGGGGCGTTCTTGCCGCCATATCCGGCAACCGTGGCGCCCTGCATGTGCAGGGCGATCACGTTGCGGTGGTGGTAGTTCGGGTGGAAGTAGCTCATGTTGAAAACTTCTTCGAGCTCGTTCACGTTGCCCCCGAGCGGCCCGCCCTCGAACCGCTCCATCGCGCTGTACATCAGTCCCCGAGTCGGATTGAGCCCGCTGTCGGTCTTGTTGTAGGTGAGGGTCGGCATCACGTAGCTTTCGTGGATGCCCTGCAAGGCGGAGGGGCCGGCCAGGCTTCGGAACTGCGTGTATTCGAACAGCAGCTGTGCCGCTTGGCTGTAGGCGGTGATATTGGTGCTCGTAAAGCCGTAGGTGAGCCCGAAGCGGGCAAAGGAGAATTTTCTGAGCGGATAACTGGCGAAAGAAGTGAATCCCCTGGACGAATTCGTGTAGTTCTCCTGCAAAGCCGGATTGATAGCCACCTGCGTACCCAGCAACAAGCCGGTCTCCCGGGCCGTGTTGTAGTTGAACGAGCTGCCGAATATGGTGAACCCGGTCGAAATCGGACGATCGAACAAGTACGGCTCGGTAAACCCGAAGGTCACGTTCTTCTGAATATCCCCGACCTGCGCCGAAAGGGTGAGCGTCTCGCCGAGGCCGAGGAAATTGTTGGTCTGATAGGAAAGCCCGATGAAGCTTCCGTACAGGCCGCTGACGCCGCCCGAAAAGCTGATGGACTGCTTCTGCTTTTCCTTGAGTTTGAGCAGGATGTCCACAGACCCGGTCTTTACGTTCTTCTTGAGATCGGCGTTCTCGGGCTTGATGGCGTCGAAGTAGTTGAGCTGGTTCAGTCTCAAGATGCTGAGTTCCCAGAGGTGGTTGTTGAAGACCTGGCCTTCGTCGAGCAGCAACTCGCGGCGGATGACCTTGTCCCGCGTGGTCGTGTTTCCGGAGAACTCGATGCGGCGCACATAGTATTGCTTCTGCTGGTCGAACTCCAAGGCCAGATTGATCAGCGGCGGCTTCTTTGTATCGTCGATGTCGAAATCCGGAGTGGGGTTGAAGTCGATGTAGCCGTACTGCCCGTACAGCTTTTTATAGTTATCAAAGGATTTTCGCAGCTTGTCGGTCGAGAAGAGGTCGCCTGACTTCATGGGGAAGATATTCGAGAGGAATTCCGAGTTGAACACGAGCCCTTGATCGGGATCGGCGCTGCGGAAGGTCAACTTGCCCATGCGATACTGCGCTCCCTCGTTGATCACGATGGTGATCTGGGTGGCTTTCTCGTGCTTCGCTCCGACCACCGGCCAGGGGCCGGGGATGCCCCCGCGGTTGATGTCGACGATCTTGGTTGTGGCCGGCGCCACATCCACTCGGAAGTACCCGTTGCTCTGATACAGGTTGCGAATCCCAACTTCCTCGTCTTCATCGAGCTTCGGCCGGTCGTAGGTCTTGTCCATGACCGGGATATACGTCCAGTACAAGGGAATCGCATAGGGGCGGTCGTTTTTCATGGTCCGAATGATGCGACGGTCGGAAAACGCGTGATTGCCCGTGATGATGATCTTGCCGACCTTGACCTTGGGGCCTTCATCGACGTTGAACACCAGCTTGACCGCGTTTGTCGCTTGAATCTTCTCGTAGGTCGGTTTCACGGTGGCAAACTGACGGCCGTGCGCTGCCAGCAATTCCTTGATGACCACCGCGGCGCGAGTCACTTTAGTCGGATCGAACTGGCTTTCTACGGAAAGCCCGACTTTCTTGTCTTTAAAAGCGTCCAGAATATCCGACTCGGTAACCGACTTGTTTCCCTTGTACTCGATGCGGCGGATGATCGGCCGCTCGACCACGTAGAAGATCACAATCTTGCTGTTCGGTTCGCTCGGGCTGTCTTCCACTTCGACGCGTATGTCGTCGAAGAACTGCGTGTTCCACAGCGCCTGAAAATCGCGCCGGACAGCCTCCGCAGTGTACACGTCACCCGGCCGTGAAAAAATGCGCGCCCGGAGTGTGCCCGTCTGGATGCGCCGATTCCCGATGAAATCGATGCGCTGAATGACGTACTGAGTCCCGGTCGGCTCCTGGGCCTGCTGAGCCGAAAGACCTGGCGCCGCGACCAGACACGCAAATCCCACGGCCAACAGTCCCAATAGGCGCAGAAAAATTTCCCCGCTGGCGGCCGGAGATCGACTCAAGGCCGCAGTCCCCCGCGCAAGATTTAGGCTCCCTGCCGGAGCGTTCTGTCCGGCGTGCGTGTGTGGGATTCTTAGTGAGCCACTGGGGTTGCTTCCACGACGGGACGGAAGCCAAGTCCGTCGGCGCCGAGGAAAACCTCGAGGGTGGCCGGCCGCTGCAGTCCGCCCTGGATGAGGGCCTCCGACAGCGGGTCTTCGACGTACTTCTGCAGCGCGCGCCGCAACGGCCGCGCGCCGTAATTCCGATCGCTGCAAGTCTTGTCAAGAACCCACTGACGCGCTTCCGGCGTCATGGTGATCTGCACCTGCCGGTGGACCAGCGTTTCATTGATCTGGCCGACCAGCAGATCGATGATGCGGAGCAGATCATCGTCAGTGAGAGAGTTGAAGAGAATCACTTCGTCCAAGCGGTTGAGGAACTCGGGGTTGAACACCCGCTTCACTTCGCTCATCACCATGTCGTCCTGGCTCTTGGCCGCGGCCAGCTCATCCCGGGACTGGAATCCGAGGCCTGCTTGCTTCTGCAGTTGCCGCGCGCCAATGTTCGAGGTCAGGATGATGATCGTGTTGCGGAAGTCCACCGTATTCCCGAGTCCGTCGGTCAACTGGCCGTCCTCGAAGACCTGTAGAAGAATATTGTAGACGTCCGGATGGGCCTTCTCGATCTCATCGAGCAGAATCACCGAATACGGGGTTCGCCGCACGCGCTCGGTAAGCTGTCCGCCCTCCTCATAGCCCACATATCCGGGCGGCGCGCCGATCAGCTTCGAGACCGAATGCTTCTCCATGTATTCGGACATGTCAAAGCGGATCAACGATTTCTCGCTGCCAAACAGGAATTCCGCCAGCCGCCGGGCGACCTCCGTTTTGCCGACCCCGGTCGGGCCCAGGAACAGGAAACAGCCCACCGGGCGTCCCGGGGCTTTGAGCCCGGCACGGCTGCGGCGAATGGCGCGAGCCAGGGCCGTAATGGATTTGTCCTGGCTGATGATGCGGCGGTGCAGTTCTTCCTCGATGCGCAAGAGTTTCTGCTGCTCGTCCTCCTTGATCGAGGTGACCGCGATGCCCGTCCAGCGCGCGACGACTTCCTCGATGTCTTCGCGCGTCACAACCCCCGTCGTCGAATCATCAATCTTCAGCTTCTCGCGCAGGATCCGCAGGTGCTCTTTCTCTTTGCGCTCTTCCTCGGAATAGAAACGTGCTTTCTCGAACTCGTGATTGGCGATGGCCGTTTCCATGCGGTGGGTAATGAATTTCACGCGCTTCTGTACTTCACTCACTTCGCCGGGCAGCATGGCCTGACGGAGCTTTACACGCGCCCCGGCCTCGTCGAGCAGGTCGATGGCTTTGTCCGGCAGAAAACGGTCAGGGATGTAGCGGTTCGAGAGGTACACCGCATAGCGCATGGCCTCTTCTGTGTAACTCACCGCATGGAACTTCTCGTAGCGGTCTCGAACGCCCGCCAGAACGCGGATCGCTTCGTCCTCGTTCGGCGCCGACACTTTGACGGCCTGGAACCTTCGCTCGAGTGAACGGTCTTTCTCGACCGACTTGCGATATTCGGCGGGCGTGGTGGCCCCGATGCACTGGATCTCGCCCCGGCTGAGTGCCGGCTTTAAAATGTTGGCCGCATCGAGCGAGCCTTCGGCCGATCCGGCCCCGACCAGCGTATGCAGTTCGTCGATGAACACGATGGCATTCTGGCTCTCCATCAGCTCCTTCATGATGGTTTTCAAGCGCTCCTCGAACTGACCGCGATACTTCGTTCCCGCCACGATCAAGGAAAGATCGAGCGACAGGATGCGCTTGTCCGCCAGAAACGGAGGTACGTCGCCGTCGGCGATGCGCTGCGCCAAACCCTCGACGATGGCGGTTTTTCCGACGCCGGGCTCGCCGATCAGCACGGGATTGTTCTTCGTCCTGCGGCACAGAATCTGCACGGCACGTTCGAGTTCGCGCTCACGCCCGACGAGCGGATCGAGCTGCCCCTCCATGGCCGCCTGCGTCAAATCGCGGCTGAATTCCGCCAGTAGCGATGCTTCTTTTGGCCGGTTCACAGGCACCTTCTCTCCGCCGCTGCGCGCCAACTCCTCGCGCACAGCGGAAAGTCGCAATCCGCGCTCGAACAGGATTTCCGCGCCGAACGACTTCTCTTCCCGCAAAACGCCCAGCAGGAGGTGTTCGGTGCCCACGTGTTTGCTCCCCAGCCGTTCCGCCTCCTCAGCTGCGTAGTTGAGGATGCGCTTGCACTCTTGGCTCAGGGGAACTTCAACGGAGGTGGAAATCCGCTCACGAACGGTGATGCGCGACTCGATTTCCTTGCGGATGGTTTCGATCGAGCCATGGGTGCGCAGAAAACGGTTCGCCAGCATTTTGTCTTCGCGCAGCAGGCCGAGCAGCAGATGCTCGGTCTCGATATACGGGCTTCCATATTGGCTCGCCTCGTACCGCGCGAAGAAGATTACCCGTCGAGCCTTTTCAGTGTAGCGTTCAAACACAGTTCACCCACGCTCCCCGGAAGTCTCTCGTTCAACGCCCTCTACGAGCGCCGCTCCCCCCGTATTCCTCCCCTCGCGGGTGGGAACCGGCATGAGCCGTCCGTGCTCAAGTGAAAACAGGCGGTCCGCTCGTCGTGCCAGTGATTGATTGTGCGTCGCAAGAACAGTGGTTAGATGGTGGGCTTCGTGCAGGCGCCGCATCAACTCGAAAATACCTTCCGCGTTTCGTTCATCGAGATCCCCGGTCGGTTCATCCGCCAGAAGCAGGGACGGCTCACTCGCCAGAGCACGGGCAATCGCCACGCGCTGCTGCTCGCCGCCGGAAAGTCCGCTCGCGCGCTGGCACCCGCGACCGCTCAACCCGACTTCCCCCAGCCAACTCTCCGCCGCCCGAAGCGCACTCTCTAGACCGTGGCCCCGAACCAGCAAAGGCATGGCTACATTCTCAGCTGCCGTAAAATCCGGTAGGAGGTGGTGCCGCTGCCAAACAAAACCGACCGTCCTGTTTCGATACTCGGCCAGATCGTCTTCCGAAAGCGCCCACAGCGATTTTCGGGCGAAGTATACTTCACCGCTCGTTGGAGTGTCCAGAGCGCCGAGCAGGTGAAGCAACGTGCTCTTCCCCGCCCCGGAAGGTCCGATGACGGCAATCATCTCTCCGCGTCCGACGGAAAAACTCACGCCCTCGAGCGGCGTGATCTCCTGCGACCCCGACCGGAAGGTTTTTCTGAGCCCCTCGGCGCACAGTAGCTCCCCATGAACTCCGGGCGGCGGCCCTGATACCTCACTCGACACTAGGTTCAGCTGGCTATGCATCGGGTGGCTCACCTGACGCTCACAGATTAGATGCCGAACTCCATCGAACTGTATCTCCTTGGTTTGCATGGCAATACCGGCCCGGGCCGCCGGAATTGTCCAGGATGTTGCACATTTTCTCCTTGCCGTTACACAACCCAGATTTTTCCACCCTGGCCCCAGTTTTGCTCTCACGCAAAATCAATTCTAACACGGCTGGTCGGGAACGCCAGGAAACCACCGAAGCGAGTCAATCGATCGGGCAATGATCTCGACCCTGGCGGCTCGGCTTACTCAAAGCGGAGAATCTCGACCGGCAGAATCCGCGCGGCCGAGCGCGCAGGAAGGATGGTGGCAGCCACGCTGATCCCGAGCGCCGTTGCCGCAATCCACAGGGCGTCCAGGGGACTGCCGTGAAACGGCACATAGGGAATCGCATACACCTGCGGATTGAGTGGAATCAGCCTCCAGTTGTTGGCCACGAACGACACCGTATACCCGAGCGCAAGGCCCGCCAGGATGCCCGCGATGCTCACGGCCAGTCCTTGGGCCAGGAAGATCCTGCGAATCTGACGCCGGCGCGCACCCATGGCCATCAGCACGGCAATATCGCGCGCGCGCTCGGTGACCGTCATCATGAGCACCACTAAGATGTTCAGCCCGGCGACGAAGGTGATCAACCCGATGAATACGGCCGTCACCAGTTTCTCGAGGCTCAAGGCGCGAAAGAGCGCACGGTTCTCCTCCATCCAAGTGGTGGCCGTGAATCCCGCGCCCGCGCGCTCGAGCAGACGATCAGCCACCGAGCGCGCATCGTCCAGGTTCTTGACGCGCACCTCGAGCAAGTTCACCACGTCGCCGATTCCCTCAATCGACTGGGCCTCGCCGAGCGTCGAGAAAGCCCAGTTGGCGTCGTAATCATAGAAGCCGGAATCAAAAATCCCTGTCACGCGGAAGCGTTTGGGATGCGGAAGCATTCCGAACGGGGTCAAGTTGCCTTGCGGGCTGATCAGCGTGACGTAATCGCCCACGGAAAGATTCATGTCCGAGGCCAGGATGCGGCCCACCAGAAGGGACGGAATTCCCTCGGCATCCGTCGAAAAATCGGCCGATCCGGAAACCATGTGCCGCAGAGCCTCGCTGGCGGGAATCTCCATCCGCGGGTCGACGCCCTTGAGCACGATCCCGCGCGCCTCGACGCCCGCCGAGAGCAGAACCTGGTCGTAGACGACGGGCTCGATCGAACGCACCCCAGGCGTGCCGCTCAGTTTCTGAAGCAGTGGGCGGTAATCCCGAATGCCCGTGGGGCTCAGCGACTTCAGGTTCACATTCGCTGTCACGCTGAGCAACCGATCCCGAATGGCTTGACGAAATCCCGTGTTCATCGAGAGGGCAATCACGAGCGTGGTGACGCCCGCGGTCACCCCGATGACGGCCAGTAGCGTAACGAGCCGGAGAACGGCCGGGCGGTTCGGCGACCGCAGATACCGGAAAGCGACGAGCCACTCAAATCTCATTTCCTTTGACCTACCAATATATCATCCTCACCTCGTGCGCCGATCAGCCGCAGGACGCTCCGTGACGCGCGGAAATTAGCGATTGATTCGCGCGCCATTTGCCTTAAAGTTTCTTTCATGACGGACGAAAAACTGCAGATGATCGCCGCCAAGGGAACCCGGAGCGGCCTGAGCATCCTGCGCCTGACCGGGCCGCTCAGCATCCACACGCTTTTTGCCTTCCACGATGCCGTGCGGAAGGACCCGCCGCCCGCCCTGATCTTGGATTTCTCGGGCGTGCCCTATATGGACTCGGCCGGACTCGGCGTGCTGGTGGGCGCCCAAGTGACGGCACAGAAGGCCGGACGAACTTTAGCCATAACGGGCATCAACCAACAGGTGCGCGCCTTGCTCGAAATGACCCACGTTCTCGGGATCTTCCAGCTGTTTCAAACGGTTGAGGAGGCCGAAGCAGGACTGGCCGCGCAACCCAGACAGAGTTCTCCCGGCTAGATGAGTCTCAGGAGGGTACGTCGAACGATCACGCTTCGTATCAGGGGACGGCCTTCTGCGCCGCATTCGTGCCGTCGGCCGATGAGGTTTCCGCTGATTCGGCGCGGAGCAGCGGGAAGAGCGTGACCTCGCGGATCGCCTGCGCATCGGTCAGCAACATCACCAGTCGGTCGACACCCACACCCTCTCCGCCCGTGGGCGGCAAGCCGTGGCTGAGGGCGCGAATGTAATCCGTGTCCACCTCTTTCGGGACGTCCTGACCGCCCTTTTCGACCTGTGCGCGAAAACGCCGCTCCTGTTCGGCCGGATCATTCAACTCGGAGAACCCGTTGGCCAGCTCCATGCCCGCCACAAACAGCTCAAAGCGCTCGGTCAGGGACGGATCGCCCGGGCGCTGCTTGGAAAGCGGTGAAAGCTCGATCGGGAAGTCGTAGATAAAGGTTGGCTGGAAGAGGTGTTCTTCGGCCAAGGTTTCGAAGAGCTCGCCGGTCAGCTCACCAGCTGACAAGCCCTCCACAGGGATAAGTTCGAGCCCGATGGAACGCGCAAGCGAGTTGTAGCGTTCGGCAACCAGGCGCGGGCCGGCGGGCGCACCGAGTTCAGCGGTCGTGGGGGGCGGACCGGCTTGAGCGGGCCAGAATTTACCGATGGCCTCGCGCATGGATAGGCGCTCGAAGTGGCTGAAGTCAATCTCCCGCCCAGCGTAGCTGATTTTCGTTGTGCCGCAGACCCTGTCCGCGACCGTCCGAAACAACTCCTCGGTCAGATCCATGATTTCAAGGTAATCGCTGTAAGCCTGATAGAACTCGAGCATGGTGAATTCGGGCTGGTGAGTCGCGTCGATGCCTTCATTGCGAAAATTCTTGTTGATTTCATACACGCGGTCGAAGCCGCCGACGGTGAGTCGCTTCAGATAGAGCTCGGGCGCAATGCGCAGATAGAGGTTCATATCGAAGGTGTTGTGGTGGGTTACGAACGGGCGCGCCGTCGCTCCGCCCGGAATGGGGTGCATCATGGGCGTTTCGACTTCGACGTAGCTGCGCTCATCGAAAAAGCGGCGCAGCTCGCGAATAATCTGTGCGCGCCGAACAAAGATTTCGCGCGCGCGTTCGCTCACGATCAGATCGAGGTAGCGACGCCGATAGCGCTGCTCGGTCTCGGCCAGCCCATGCCATTTCTCGGGCAGCGGGAGCAGCGCCTTGCTGAGCAGCTCGAGCTGCTTGACCCACAGGGTCAACTCGTTTGTCTTCGTGCGAAATAGATGCCCGGCGAGCCCGACCATGTCGCCCAGGTCGAGCAACTGAAAGAGCTTGTAAGCCCCTTCGCCCACGACGTCCCGCTTGACGTAGAACTGCAGCCGGACGCCGTCGCTCAGCAGGTGCCCGAAGGCCGCTTTGCCGTGCGGTCGCAGAGCCACGATCCGGCCCGCCAGACGCACGCTCACCGGCTGGGCGGAGAGCTCCTCAGCCGAAGAATGGCCGTGGCGCTCGACGATTCCCCGCGCCGTGTGCGTCGAGTGAAACCTGCGCGGGTAGGCCTCGTAGCCCATGCCTTCGATCTCGCCGAGTTTCTTGCGGCGCTGCTCAAACTGATCTCGAGGCTCAAACTCCAAGGGAGCCAATCCTTTCCGCGCCGCCCGCGGCGGAGAATCCTGCGCACGGCAATTGGGGAGTATAGCGGGAATCCCCGGGATCCTCAAAGAATCGGCAACAGGTAGACGGCCGTGTCAGTTACGCCGTCTGGCAGCGACAAAAAGCGTTTCCTCGCGGGGTTCGGTGCTATAATTCGCCTCGATTCTGCGGGGAGGCGGTGTGTTCATAAGACGAAACTCGCCATCTCCCACGACCCGTTTGCGCGTTCTCGAAGATTGGATACGGGCCCTTCCCGGCGAGAAGAGTCGCGTTTTTGACTCGGTTGTACGGCAGTGGGAATGCTCCTACGCGATGATGAGCGTCGCGCTCGACGAAGCGCTCTCGCGCCGGGCTCGCGGAGAGCTGGTCTGCGCCGAGCAACAGCTTGCCGTGGTGGTTGATCTGCTCCGCCGCTTTTCCACAACGCTCGTCAACTTCTGCGAAATTGCCATCGCGCGCGGCCGGCGTCTCGGCATGTCTCCGGCGGTCGAGCCGATGCGAACCGAGTTCTTTCGCGGCGAGACAGGTCGCAGCGCCGCGTCTTGGAACCGCATCCTGCACCACGTTTTCTTCGCCAGGCGTTTTCAGCAAAAGCTGCGCATCGTTGCCGATACGATCGTCGAGCTTGACGAGCAGTTTGCGGCAGCCGCCGACGAGCTTTCGCGCGGAACGAGCATTGCCCCCATGGATTGCTGGAGGAAGCTCGACTGCCTGCATTACGACCTCAACACCTGCCTGCGCGAAGCCGAAATCATGTTGAAATCATTCCTGCGCGCCCTGCCCGCGGAGCAATTGGAGGTTTTCTCCGCCGAACTCGAGGCGCCGCTCACCCCCAAACGGGCCCAGCAGCTGGCTCGAACAAGCCCCGCTTCCGCCTGACGGCGGACCCATTTGGTGCTATGATGCCTGGACCCCTGGTGAGGCTCGCCAGTTCCGATTCCAATCGGGATGAGTTGAGAGTCGTGGCAGCAGGGGAAATGTGCGGCGGCTACGGCGCCTTCGGGAAGCCTCCGCGCGGCTTGAAATAGCAACAGACATCCGTAAATCCGCAGAAGCTTACTCGCGTTCGTTTAACTCTCCGAGTCGACTGCAGAGTTCGACTTCTGCCACAATAGCCAGAGCAAGTTGCGCCCCGATCCCGAGCCGTCCGGCGCAAGTTGACAAAGGTGGTCGAAATCTGTCCAAGCAAAGCGGGGCAAGTACAACTCCTAGAAAGGGTGACGCATCGGAATTACGGATGCGTTTCGACGGGTAGCGTGGCCCGAACGAGACACACGGAGGTTGGTGAATTACCGGAAGGGGAGGCGATCCGGCTCGCTCAGCAAGGTGATGCAGCGGCGTTTGAGCGTCTTTACCAGCTCCACAGCCGGCGGGTTTATTCGCTTTGCCTGCGGATGGTAAGCAACACTGCGGAAGCAGAGGACCTGACGCAGGAGGCTTTCCTCCAACTCTTCCGCAAGATCGCCACCTTTCGCGGTGAATCGGCGTTTTCCACCTGGCTTCACCGTCTGGCCGTGAACGTCGTGCTGATGAAGCTGCGGCGGAAATCGGGCACGGAAACTTCGCTCGAAGAATTCACTGAGCCTGACGAGGAATCAGGGGGACCGCGGCGTGACTTTGGCGCGCCGGACCTGAGGTTGTCCGGCTCGATTGACCGGCTGAATTTGCAGCGCGCGGTCGATCAATTGCCGCCCGGATATAGGGCCGTGTTCGTCCTGCACGATATACAGGGGTACGAACACAACGAGATTGCCAAGATTATGGGTTGTTCGATCGGAAACTCTAAGTCTCAGCTGCACAAAGCGAGGATGCGGCTCCGCGAACTGCTCCATGAAATCTTGCGCGAAAAGGCACGCGAAGAGCGGCGCGCGGCGGGCGGTTCAGCAGGCGAGGACTAGAAAATGGCTACCATCGCATGCAAACAGTTCCTGAATCAGCTTGATTCTTGGCTCGAGGGCGAGCGAGGTCCAGGGGCCCGCGCTCACTGGGCCGCATGCCCCGAGTGCCGGGCGCTGGTCGAAGACTTCGACGCCATCAGCCTAACGGCCCGCGAGTTGGGTGCCGACGCGTCGGAACCGCCGGGCTACCTGTGGACCTCCATCCGCACGCAGCTGGCCAGCGAGGGGGTCATTCACGGCCGGCGCGCCGCGACTCCCCCGGCCAAGGCTCCGAGCAAAGGGTGGGCGGCATGGCTTCACGCCTGGCCGCGCCCCGCTTTTGCTGCGGCCGGTGCCGTGCTCCTCCTGGTTCTGGGTTTTGCACTGAGCCAACCCTTGAACAAGCGGATGAACGACTACCGCTGGATGCGCCATACGCAGTCGTCCACCAGTTCACTCGGCGCACATCTGGATTCGGTCGAACACACCACGGTCGCTTCGCTCCGCTCGCGGCAGGCCGTTCCGGCCGTACTGAACAAGAATCTCGCCATTGTTGACAACTACATCGCATTGTGTGAAAAAAGCGTGCGCGAAAACCCAGAAAGCGAGATGGCGCGCGACTATTTGTATGACGCCTACCAGCAGAAGGCGAACTTGCTCACGCAGATCAGCTATGGGGGGGAGTAGGCCATGCCTAGGTGGTTTGCTTCTGTGAAGAACTGGAATCCTGCTTGGCTGCCGATTCTCGCCGCCCTCGCTCTCGGCGCTTCTCCCGCTTCCGCCCGACAGATCCAGAAGCAATTCCAGGTCGGCGATCGCCCCATCGTCACCATCCATAATCCGAACGGAACGGTCACCGTCAAGGCTTGGACGAAATCCGAGGTGCTGGTCATGGCCGATCTGGCCAGCAGCGAAACCGA
The DNA here is from genome assembly GCA_035622135.1 of Candidatus Cybelea sp. Taxonomy (GTDB): domain Bacteria; phylum Acidobacteriota; class Terriglobia; order Acidiferrales; family UBA7541; genus Palsa-295. The sequence continues at coordinate 77,683 of DASPVZ010000024.1, forward strand.
GGTCGGCGCCGAGCAGAACGGAGACCACATTGACATCGTCACCGTCGGCGACAATGTCTCACCCGACGATCTGCGCACCGATTATCAGGTCAACGTGCCCGAGAACGCCGAAGTGCAGATTCACGACGATTACGGACTGGTCAGCGTGGCCAATGTTCTCGGCAACTTGGACATCGAAAGCCTGGTGGCCGGAGTCGAATTGCAAGACGTCGCCGGCTATTTGACGGTGAAGACCGTGGCCGGCTCGTTCTCCTGCCTGCGCTGCGCCGGACGCATCGAGGCAAACTCGACCAGCGGCAATTTTAAATTCGTTGATACGCGCAGCAAGCATGTCCGCGCGCAAACCATGACCGGCAATATCCTGTTCTCGGGTGAATTCCTTCCCGATGGAGAGTACCGGCTGAGAAACTACAGCGGCGTGATCGAGGTGCGATTCTCGCCCGGTGATTCCTTTGATTTGAGCGCAACGTCTCTTAAAGGCAGGGTGACCAACGAGGCCAAGCTGGTCCCGCCGACGCATTCCTATCGCTCCCCCGTTCAGGAAGGCAACGCCCTGATTGGCACCTACAACACCGCCGGGCGCGCTCGCGTCGACCTCAGTTCCTTCGATGGTACAATCAACGTCGTAAAGCGTTGAGCAGCCGACCCACTCGCGAGCGCACGCTCGCCCCAACGGAATCGTCCTTTCATGACCGGTGAAATCCGGAGCGGCAGGCTGGTTTGTCTGGCCGGCTTTATGGGCGCCGGCAAATCGACGGCCGGTCGCCTGGTCGCCCGTCAGCTGGGGTGGACCTTTGTCGATCTCGATGACCGAATCGTCGAAGTCACCGGCCTCGAGATCGCGCAGATTTTCGCCGAGCGCGGCGAACCCGAGTTTCGGCGCCTCGAGCAGGACGAGCTCGTGCGTGTCCTCGGTGGGGCCCGGGAATCCCAGCAATCGCGCATCGTTTCCCTGGGCGGAGGCACCACTGTGCAGCCCGGCAACCTGGCTTTACTGCGCGGCGCGGGGGCCGTGCTCGTGTGGCTGGAATGTCCAGTCGAGCTGCTGCTCTCCCGGTGCGCACAGATCAGGAATCGCCCGCTGTTTCGCGACGAAGCCACCTTTCGTGAACTGTACCGACAGCGCCTTCCCTTCTATCAGCTCTCCGATTATCGCGTCGACAGCAGCCAGGAACCGGTTCGCGTCGTCGAGCAAATTCTCGCTTTGAACATCTTTCCCAAGGTGATCGCATGAAAAGAGCACGCGGATTCGAGCTGTTGCAGGCGGGCGGGGTTTTGCTCTCCGCCGCGGCCCTGGCCCTGGCGTCCAGTGGACCCTCCCCGGGGGCCGCTTTGGCCCGCGCGCCCCTCGCCCCTCCTAGGACCGCCGCCACGCCTTCCCCGCTCTTCGAGCCGGACAAGGGACGCTTTCGTATTCTTGTGAACGGGCAACAAGTCGGACGAGAGCAGTACGAGATGGTGGCGCAAAACGGCGATTGGATCGTGCGCGGCTCGAGCGATATCGAGTCAGCTCAAGGGACCACCCACGTCGCCGGCACACTCGAGATTCGCCCTGACGGCACCCCGGTGCGCTACGAGTGGTCGACCGAAGGCTCGAAGAAGGCCTCCGCCGTGGTCACCTTCAACAACATGGCCGCCGTAATCGAGCTGCGGCTCGGAAACGCCCGGCCCTACACCCAGCAGTTCAGCTTCCCCCCTTCGCGGATCGCCGTGCTGGACAACAATATGAACTACCAGTATGCGGTTCTCGCCCGCCTCTACGATTGGGACAAAAAGGGTGTGCAGACTTTCTCGGTGCTGGTTCCTCAGGAATTGACGCCGGGAACCGCGACCGTCGAGTCGCTGGGCAAGCAGGAGTCGAGCGGCAGGAAGCTGGACGAGCTGCGCGTCAAGACCGAGGACAACGAAATCGATCTTTTCCTGGACGGCCCTCGCCTGGTCCGCCTGTCCGTACCCAGTGCCAACGCCGAAATCATTCGCGAGTAGCCCGGCAAATCTAGAGTTCGGCGCGATGAATGGCGTCGATCGCCTCGGGCGGTTTCGGCTGCTCGATTTCGATCGAGAGGGTGAGCGCCGATCCCTTGCGCAGAAGGCCGAGCCTGATCGTCTTGTGATCGCGGTCTTGCCGAAGCTGCTCGCGCAAATCCGAGAGCGACTCGACGCGCTTGTCATCGATCTTGATGATGACGTCCCCGGCCTTGATTCCCGCTTTTTGCGCGGGTCCTCCCGCGCGCACCTCGCGCACGAGCACCCCGGAATTGTCCGGCGCTCCGAAATACGATCCGAGCTGGCCGGTTAAATCCTCGGCCTCAATACCGAGAAGCGGCGCGCGGGTCTCCGACCACAGCAACCCACCCGGCGCATTGATTTCGACACGGGGCCCGGAAAGCGAGAACGGTTTGCCGAAATCGTTCATCATGCCGCGCATTCTCTTCTCATCCACCGCGCTGCGGTCGGCCAGCTCGACGCCCAAGGTCTGCGTGCGGCCGTCGCGGGAGATCTGCACATCGACCTTCCGCCCGGGCGGGGTTTCTCGAACCAGCCGCCGGAATTGAACCGTTCCCTCGACGACCTGGCCGTCGTATTGAAGGAGAACGTCATTCTCTTTGAGCCCCGCCTTCGTCGCCGGGCTGTCGGGTTCGACATCCGTCACGATGACGCCGCGTACGGAGCTTAGCTTCAATTCCGCCGCCTTCTCGGGGGTAACTTCACCGATGGCGACTCCTAGCCATCCACCCCCCTCATCGGGAGAGACGAGAATTCGATTGTCTTGCAGCTGATCTTCGACCCGCGAGGTGAGTTCTTGTGCACGCGCAGCCATGTCTTCCGCCTTGGCTTCGAGCTCTCCCTGTCTGCCGCTTAGCTGAGCCGAGAGATTCTCGATTTTCCTGAGCTCCGGCGAACTCATGACGGCCTCCTCCTTCGCCAGTTGTCGCGCTAGCTCGGCAAGTTGCTCCTCTTGTGGCATATTACGCACGAGCTCCCGGATTTGTTCCGCATCGAGACCGAGATTTGCGCAGTTTTCATTCGCCTTCCCCGCCGTTTGCCGATCCGGCGGCGCCGGTTGCGCGGGCACCTGCCCTGGGACCGTACTTGCCGCCGTTCCTACACCCAGAAAAAGGGCGGCGAGCGCGGCGATATTCGATTGCTTGACCCTCATCGCTGTTGTCCTCACTTTCGCTAAATACCGCCCCTTGATCGCACGGCCCCCATCACGCGCCGGATCGTTCCCGAATCAGGTGAATGCCGCCGTTGACCGTGCGAACGGAGATCTGCCCGCCTCCGCTGCCGAGACGCGCGCGAAAAACCCTGGAAGCCGGTGTTCCCATCGATGCGGTCATGGCCAATTCCGAGGAGAAATCTCCATTCATGTTCAGGATCTTCAGATTTGCCTGCGCATCCGAGGGCAGGCCCAGCACGACCGATCCGTTCACCGTCTCGATGTTCATCGGTCCGCCGTCGGCGAGCCGGCGCAGTTCCAAATGCAAGTCGCCGTTCGTGGTTTTGGCGCTGAACCGCCCTGAGCTGTTGAGCACTTCGACGTTCCCGTTCACCGACCGCAAATCCCCTCCACCCTCCACTCCACGCACCACAACGCTCCCGTTGACCGTCTGCACACTGCCGAGCAGCACGCGATAGGGAACATGAATTACGTATTCGACGGCGACCTCGACACCCTGGCCCTCGGGATATCGCGTGTGCACCTCGACCTGGCCCGGCTCGCGGCATACCTCGATTTTCACTCGATCCAGATCTCGCACGTCGGTCACCGCCGTCTTGACCGCGCGTACTTCGACCTCATCCCGCTCCCAGCCCTCGACGCGCACCGACCCGTTGATGTTCTCCAGCACAAAGCTTCCTCCGGAACTGAGCGGGTAGGTGCGCAGAAACGTCTCGTTGGCCGCAAAGCCGGTGCCGCACGAGCAGAGCACGGCGGCGAGCGCGAAGGCAGCTCGGCTCCACCTCCCTGAGAGCTTCGATCGCGTTCCCGCCACAACCGCCTGACCCTGCGCTCTTCGTCTCACCGGCCACCCCCTTCGGCTCGACCTGCCGCTCTCCGACGTTCGGCCCTTTTAAGGCCGAGAATTCCGGGCATTCCGCGACTCGGTTCAGGGCTGCGGCGTAGGGCTGCCGGACGGCTCGATGGGTAGGAGCAGCCGCATCTGCGCCTGGATCTGCCGAGTGATTTGCTCCATTTGTTCCTTTTGTATCTGAAGCTGCTTATTCGTGTCGCTGAGGGCGACGCGGATGTTTCCCGCCACGGTCCGCAGGCGAATGACTTCGCCGCCGCCGTTCAAGGCCCCTTCCGCGCGCACCATGCGCTCGCCCCGCGCGCTCGCGTCATAGCTCACCTTCAGAGGAAATGCGGGATCCACGATGAGGCGATGGTCGTCGCCCATCTGGATTCGCGCATCGATGGTCACCGGAATTTGCCGCGGCAGATAGACCACAATGTCGCCGTCATTCGAGTTGAACTCGCAAGGGCTCTGTCCCTTGGGCGGCGCAACGAACCAAGCCGTGATTCCGCCGGCCACCGCCGATGCCCGCACCGAGCTATCAACCTGCGTCAAGTAAATGCTTCCGCCCGCGGTCTCGAGGTTGGTCGGCCCCGACAAACGCACCACGCGGATTCCTCCGCCGCCAGTCCTCGCCCTGACCAGCCCGGCCGCCTCGCCGACCTCGATTTGCCCCCCGGCGGTTTCCGCTATGAGGTCGCTGCCGGACTGCTGCAAGGTGATGTTACCGCCCCCGGTATCCAGACGCGCAATACCCTGCACCGAGCCCACGCGGATGTGTCCGCCCGTGGTGCGCAGCGTCGCGTTGCCCCCGACCGAGCCGGTGGTGATGTGGCCGCCCCCGGTGATCGCGGTTAGATCGCCGGCCACATTCTTAAGCGAAATGTGGCCGCCGCTGGCGCTTTCGATCCGCGCCGGTCCGTCGATGTTGCCGGCCGAGATATTGCCGCCCGCCGTGAACAGGTTCACCCGTCCGCTAACGTCGTCCGTCTCGATGTTGCCGCCGCCAGTCGACACCTCGACGTTGTAGTCCCTCGGCATGTTCACGCGGATAGTCACCCACAGGCGCCCGGTGCACTCCTCTTCGTCCGTGGTCAGGCCCTTGATCACGACACCGTCGGGAACCTCACGGGTCAAAATTCGGAACTCCTTGAGAAGCTCCTTGGCGTCGGGGCCGGCGTCCGCTTCGAGCTCGACCGAGTAGTCGATTTTTGCCGTGTCGCCCGTGTGCACGATCACGTTGCCGAGCTGTGTCGCCAGCCGCAGCCGCCCGCCTTCGCGGGCTACCACGCTGCCGCTCAGCTGGGAGGTGACCCGCGGGCCGGTGCCGTGCGCAGGTCGATGTGTCCGCGCTTGAGCACCGCCCGCTGCAAACACGAGCGCCGTCAGGGCGAAGATGGGTGAGGAGAACAGGAGTGAAGAATCGGCGGTGCGGGCGCGTCGAAGGACAGTACGTTCAGGCCGTGCGTGATCCATGGTCAGAACTTTGCGCGCGGCCCGAGGTCGCGGACGGCCGCCGCACTCTGCAGCCGGATGTAGGTGTTCGGATCTTTTTCCATGCGCTCGCGCAGCACGGAAAGCATATGTTCGTCCGAGGTCACCTGCCCCTTTTCCGCCATGGAGCGCAAAGCATTGATGGCTTCAATCCGCACTCCCGGGTTCTGATCGTCGGTCAGGGCGTCCAAAAGAGTCTTGCGAACCAGTTCCTGCGGCTCGGCCCCATTCAGGGCATCGAGTGCCTTCAGCCTCACGGCCGTGTTGTGGTCCGCGTGCACGGCATGGCAGAGCGCCGAGCGCACATCCGGATCGTTGCTGCGCGCGCGAAGAAGATCGACGGCGTCGATTCGAACGTCGGGGTCGAATCGGTCATCGCTGTTGCGCAGAATGTACAGCAGAACACGCTTTACATCGTCGTTGTCGACCGTGCCCTGCAGGGTCACGGGACGCTGCGCCCTGAGCTGCAATTCAACTTCCGGCTGCTGGCCTGTGCTGGTGGGAATGACGTTGATTCCGGCGATGCGCGCGGTGTGCAGGTCGAGCGTGCCCAGTGAGGTCGTGGGTTCGCTCGGAAGTTGGGGATTCTGATCGGGAACGGCGGGGATGCTTCGGGAGGACTGCCCATCGTAGCGGTTGAGCCATCGAGGACCGAAGAGACCGACCGAAAACCCGATGGTCAAAAGCAACGCCGCGCTCCAGGCGGGGCGCGGCGAAATCCAGCTCGCCGGAAGAAGCCTGCCAACTCGGCGGCCAACCCAACCCGCCTCTTCCTGGCGGTCGAGCGCTTCGTTCAGGGCCGCGCGACAGCTCGCAAGCAGCATGGCATCGGGTTCCACGCGATGCGAGGCTAGGTTATGAAGCAAATCGCGTTCTTGCTCGAGCGCCGCCGCACAATCCGCGCAGTGCGCGATATGTTCGTGGACCTCCGCCTCTTCAGAGGGATCGAGCTCCCGGCCCGCGGCAAACAGAACCAGCAACTCTTCCATGTCGCTGCATGGCTGACCCGAATTGTAGTTCTTCCGCTCCATCGCGCGCTTCTTCTTACCTCATACCGTCAAGACTTGCACGCAATTTTCTGGTAGCTCGGAAAAGGGAATTTTTCACCGTCTCCTCCGAGGTGCCCAGAAAGTCGCCGATCGCCCGCAGTTTCATTCCCTGGTAATGCTTCATTTCAAAGACCACACGCTCGCGCGCCGAAAGCCGCTTCATGGCCGCAGCGATGTGACGGCCAAGTTCGCGCCCGAGAAGATTGCGTTCCGGGTTCGCCTCCGCCGAGAGCGCGGGCTGCTGGTCGAAGAAATCCCTCGTGCTGCCGTCGGCTTCCTCTGCCGCCGGCGCCTGATCTTCCCGCCGGCTCATTCTCCGGCGCAAGTGATCGAGCGCGGCATTGGTCACGATCCGGTAGAGCCAGGTGTAGAAGGCGCACTCGAACCGGAAGCGGTGCAGATTGCGATAAACACGCAGGAAGCTTTCCTGGTAGATATCGCGAGCGTCTTCAGCCCGATGCACCAAGTTCAGGGCCAGCCGCAACACATCACGGTCATAGCGGCGAACCAGCTCTTCAAAGGCAAACCGGTCTCCTGCCTGGGCCTTGCGTATGAGGCTCTGTTCCTCGGCGATCCTGAGCGCCGACCGTTCGCGCGCATCTCCTTCGAGCGCAATACTGATCCCCATGGCCTCTTGCGCCGGTCGCGATCTGGTTCCCGGACCCGCCCCATTTTCCAAACGGTCGGGCCCGCCCGTCGCAGCGAATTCGCCCCCGCGCTCGCCGCCACCACAACCGCCCTCTCCGGCACCCCTTTCCGCAGGTTTCCTGGTGATAGACGGCTCTTCTGGCCGTTGGTGAGCACCTGGACGCGCTATTTTCCCACTATCGGACATTGCCCTGCCCACTTCTTTTCGATCGACAGCCTATTGCGTCCACCTGCTTGCGCTGCCGCAACTTAGCAACCCATCGAAGCGGCGGGAATCGGCCGGTACCGAGGGCGTAGACGGCCTGAAGTCGATTGGTGCACGGCCGATACCACTTTATTTCTTAGCGTACCGAAAAAGGGAGCTGTGCCACCGATGGACGGACAAACCTGTTCCCTCCGAAGCTCTTACGCACCTGCGATCGAGTAGCCGGGCGAAAAATGGTCGGGCCAGAAGACTGTTTCCTCCTCGGATCGCTCAAGAGGTCGAAGCGATGCCGAATTGCCTCTCCGGCGCTCGAGGTTTCTGCTAACCGGTTCGTAACTGTCAGGGGCTGCGGTCTCGGTCGGCCGATTGGAAGCCCAGGTCCCGCGGCAAAGTCTGTGTCTTTACCGCCCCCCCATAACGCTTAGCCTCATGTTCCTGATCTCTCCGTTCTTCCGGAACTCGACGACCTTCTAGGCCAAGCCTAATCGCACGGAAGGGTTGATAGGACTCTCGTCAGGATCGAGACCTCGGGCAAACTCGTGGCCCTGCTCACAGGTTTGCCGCGACACGCATGAGGCCGTAAACGGCCGCGCAGATGCAGAAATCGAGAAGCATTCCGAGGTCAACGTGCATGCCCTGGTGACGGAACGAGGCGGGCAGATGTGGAAGGAGTGAAAAATAATAAATCGCGTTTCCGATCAATATGGCAACCAGGTATTCGAGCCATCGCTTGAGTGTGACCCCTAGAAAGCGGCGCGGCATGGAGCCCTCTTGATCCGTCGGCCCTCAAAGGTGTTGGCGATGGGGCGGCGCGAGCCATGATATCCGCCAATCCAGGCAACGTGAAGCGCCCTGTGACCGCGATTTTCGCGCCCGCGCCCTTCCGGGATGATATAAAAACCTCGGCACGGCCGTGGCTGCCTGAGTCATGCTATTTCGCCTAAGCACCCCCGTCAGATACCTGCGCGGCGTAGGTCCGCAGCGCGCCGCAGCGCTCGCCGAGCGCGGAGTGACCACCGTTGCCGACCTGCTCAGCAATCTCCCCTTCCGTTACGAGGACCGGACCCGGTTCACGCCCATCGCGGAAGCCGTTCCGGGGCAGGTGCATACGATCCTGGCCGAGGTTCAAAAGACCGGCAGCACGGTTCGCTTCTCTCGCGCTCGCGCGCCCGTTTTCCACTGCACCGTGAGCGACCGCTCGGGCAGCTTGCATCTACGATTTTTTCACGGCGGCTACCTGGAAGGGCGGCTTACGCCCAACCAGAAAATTGTCTTGCACGGTAAGGTCGAAATCGACCCCTTCCGCCCCGCGCGCGCCGAGATGGTCAACCCCGCATTTGAGCTCGTCGGCAATTCCGACGGACCCTCGCCGGATTCAACCGAAGTCGGCCGCATCATTCCGATTTATGAATCGATGGGGGGACTGAGTTCGCGGATGCTTCGCCGCATCGTCCAGCAAGCTCTGCTCAGTTTCGAACCAAACGTGCCCGACCCGCTCCCCGAGGCGATTCGCAAACGGCACGGCTTTCCCCCGCGGCGCGATGCGCTGATCTCGGCCCACTTCCCTCGGAAGGGTGAAAGCATCGAACTGCTGAACAGTTTTCGCAGCCCGGCGCAGGTGCGGCTGATCTTCGAGGAGTTCTTCTACTATCAGCTTGCGCTAGCTCTCCGGCGGAGGACCGAGCGTGCCGAGCGAGGGATCGCCATGCGCATCCGCGAAGACCGCATTCGCGGGGCGGTGAAGCGGATTCTTCCGTTTAAGCCAACGGCGGCGCAAAAACGGGTCCTCGCGGAAATTGTGGCCGATCTTGAACGACCTAGGCCCATGCACCGGCTGCTCGAAGGGGATGTCGGCAGCGGCAAAACGATTGTGGCACTCGAAGCAGCGGCCATTGTGATCGAGAATGGCTATCAAGTGGCGCTCATGGCCCCGACCGAGATTCTGGCCACGCAACACTATTTGTCCGCGCGAAGGATCTTCGGTGCGACCGGGTATCGGGTGGATCTAGCCGTCAGCCGAAGAGACAGAGCGGAGAAGGAGGGCCTGCTCGACCGCGCCCAAACGGGCCAGGCGCAGTTGCTGATCGGCACGCACGCGCTGATTGAGGATCCTGTTGCGTTCGAACGGCTCGGACTCGTCATCATCGATGAGCAGCATCGCTTTGGCGTGCTGCAACGAAAAAAATTGATCGAGAAAGGGGCTTCGCCGCACCTGCTGGTCATGACGGCAACGCCCATTCCGCGCAGCCTGGCGCTGACACTGTATGGCGACCTCGATTTGTCGGTCATCGATGAAATGCCGCCCGGACGGACTCCGATCGAGACGCGCTGGACGGCCGAGGAGCAGCGCAGCGGGGTCTGGGAGTTTCTGCGGCGGGAAATCGGGCAAGGCCGCCAGGGATACGTGGTCTATCCGGTGGTCGAGGAATCAAAGCAGGAACTGAGGGCGGCGACCGCCGAGTTTGAGCGGTTGGCCGCACGCGTCTTTCCGAACATCAAGGTGGGTTTGCTGCACGGACGCCTGAAAAACGAAGACAAGGACGCGGTCATGGACGAGTTTCGTCGCGGGCAGGTGCAGATCCTGGTCTCTACCACCGTGGTTGAAGTCGGCGTGGACGTTCCGAACGCCACGGTGATGGTCGTCGAGCATGCGGACCGTTTTGGCCTCGCGCAGCTCCATCAGCTGCGCGGGCGCATTGGGCGCGGCACGCACCGCTCGCACTGCATTTTGATTGCGCCGAAATCGATCAAGGGAGAGGCGCGAGAGCGTGTCGAGGCCATGGTCGCCACGTCGAATGGATTCGAGATTGCCGAGCGCGACTTGAAGTTGCGCGGTCCGGGCGAGTTTTTCGGAACGCGCCAGCACGGCGACGCCGCCTTTTCCTTCGCGCAGCCCCTGCGAGATCATGAGCTTCTCGAACTGGCCCGCCGCGAGGCTTTCGAGGTGGCCGAAGCTCCCACGGCGGCGAATGAAGTGGTCGAACAGCTCGAATCGCTGAATCCGGCCTGGCAGAAACGCTATCAGCTGGCCTCGGTCGGGTAGCGAGATAAAGGATCATCAAGGCGGGTGAATTGGCCGGGCGGAGAGACATGCGCGTGATTGGCGGAAAATTTCGGAGCCGAAGGCTCAAGAGCCCCGGCAAACTGAGGCTGCGGCCGACCAGCGATCCCCTGCGCGAGACGCTGTTTAACGTGTTGGGGCCGGAAATCCAGGATTCGCTCTTCATCGACCTCTACGCAGGCACAGGAGCCATCGGAATCGAGGCTATCAGCCGCGGCGCGCGAGAGGTCATCTTTGTCGAAGCGCACCCGTCTACGGCCCGCTTGATCCGCGAGAACCTGTCCTCGCTGGCCGTCCAGGGAGCGGAGGTGATCGAAGGAGACACCATCGGCGCGCTCGAGCGAATCGCGCAGCGCCGCCTGGTTGCGGATTTTATCTTCCTCGATCCTCCCTACGAGCGAACCGAGGAACAATTGCGCGTGCTCGAATTCCTGGACGCCTCGCATCTGGTCGCGCCGTACGGCATGGTCATCGTCGAACACAGCGTGAAGACCGAGATGCCGGACCGCTTGGATCGTCTCGAGCTGGTACGCTTGCTCGAACAGGGCGACGCGGCGCTGAGTTTTTACCGTCTCGCCCTGGCTGCTTGACTGCCCAGCAGAAGAGCACGCCTCCCGGGGTGCTCAGGATGAGCCGGCTCCCGCCTCGATCCGAATGCGCCGCGTGTCCTCCCTAACGTGTTCGAGCGCGACGCGAAGAATGGGCCAGTCTGTGCGCAGGGTCAGGCGGTCGGGCCATTCGACAATGACCACGGCATCCTCAGAGAACAGATCTTCCAGGCCAAGCGTTTCGAGATCGTGGAAACCCGAGACCCGATAGAGATCGACGTGATAGACGCGCGTCCGGCCCTCATATTTGTGCACCAAGGTGAAGGTGGGGCTTGTGACGTCATCTTCGCGCGCGGCCTCAAGCCCGCTGACGATTCCCTTGCTCAGCGTGGTCTTCCCCGCGCCGAGCTCTCCCTCAAGCAAAATCAGCAACGGCGGCTTGATATCGGCGGCAATCATGCGGCCACGTTCGATGGTTTCCTCCGTCGAGTGGGTGAGGAATGCGCGTTCGGCGGGCATGGTCTCTACAGGGCAAGAGTGCCTGCGCGGCAAAATCGATTCAAGGGGGAAAGGGCAAGAACAAGGGCATGTGGGGCGCCGTCCGCCGAGTACGCAGTGGCCGCGCTCAAAGCTGCCCGCGGTCACAGCTCGAGTAAAACTGCAGGTATGCGCGCGGAATCGCGTGAATCAAGTCCGAGGCCATAAGTGGCGCCCGGCCCCCCTCGGCATAGGCGATGTCACCGGCAAGGCCGTGGAGATACACGCCCAAGGCCAGCAGCCGCGCGTACCCCGCATAATCCAGGTGCTGGCCATATTGGGCGACCAAACCGGCCAACATCCCGGTGAGCACGTCGCCCGTGCCGCCGGTTCCCATGCCGGGGTTTCCTGTGGAATTGATGAACGCTCCTCGAGAGGGCCAGGCCACCACCGTTCCGTGGCCCTTCAGAACCACGCAGGCATTCCAGTCCGCCGCGGCCCGCTCGGCAATCGACACGCGGTCGGCTTGGACATCCTCGGTCGAACGGCCGAGGAGCCGAGCCATTTCCCCGGGATGCGGGGTGAGGCCGAGCAGACCGTCTGCGCTTCTGAGCTCGCCGGCGCGGCCATCAAAGGCATTCAGTCCGTCGGCATCGAGGACGATGGGCGCAGAGCGCTGCGCGACAATCTTGCGCACGAACTCCCCGGTCTCTGCGTTCGTACTCAACCCCGGGCCGACGCCGAGCGCCCGCTTGCCGCGCGCAATCGAAGCAAAGCTGCCGTTTTCCAGGCTGCGCAAGGCAATGGTTCCGGCCGTCGTCGCAAGGAGCGGTTCGGTCATCACTTCGGGAGTATGCGCGGCGACGATCCCTAGCGCGGGTTCGGGCGTGGCCACGGTGACTAGCCCGGCGCCAACGCGCAGCGCGGCCCAGGAGGCAAGCACGGCGGCACCGGTTTTCCCCACCGAACCGGCCACGATCAGCGCGTGGCCGTAGTCGCCTTTGTGACCTTCGGGACGGCGAGGCAATGCGAAATCGGAGAATTCCCGTGGCTCGGACCAGCGCAGGCGCCCCTGCCCGATCTGCTCGACGAGCTCCGGAGGAGAACCGATCTCGCAAATCACAAGCTCCCCCACTCTGCCTCTGGCGTTGCCCAGCACCATGCCGACCTTCGGCGCCGTGAATGAGACCGTGTAGTCGGCGAGAACGACGACTTCGGGGACCTCCCCCGAGTCAGAGGGCAGGCCGGAGGGAATATCGACGGCGACAACCTGTGTCCGCCGGTCCCTCTGATTCACGTCCCGGATGACGGTGGCCAAAAGGCCTTCGACTCTCCCGCGAACGCCCGTGCCCAGCAGCGCATCAACGAGAATGTCAGCCGAGACGATCTCCGGCCTCGCCGACTGCCATTCGACCAGATTGCCGATGACGCGCAGTTCGCCTCCGATTTGCCGCCAGCGCTCGAGATTGGCGGCCGCGTCGCCGTGCAGATCCTCGGGCGCCGCAACCAGATACACGGCAGGCTTGCCGCCCATGCCCTGCACATGCCGCGCGGTGACCAAGCCGTCGCCGCCGTTATTTCCTTTGCCGCAGAGGATTGTGAGGCGCCGCCGCTCGAGAGGCGAAAAGCGGGCTCGAATGAACTCGGCCACGCTGCAGCCGGCATTCTCCATGAGGGTCAGGCTCGGGATGCCGTAGCGCTCGGTCGAGAGCCGATCGACTTCCCTCATCTCGGCTGCCGTAAGGATTTTCATGGCTACAGAGTTATCACGATTTGCGCGGGCTTGGAATTGACTTCCAATTGCCGGGGCGCGCTAACCCATACGCGCGACGACAACCGTGATGTCATCGGCTTGCTCGGGCGTGCCCGCCCACTGTTCGGAGGCCCGAATCAAGTTCTCGGCGACGCGCTGCGGCGGCATATGGCGCTGGCGCAGAATTTCCTCGCGCAAGCGATCGAGCCCGAACTCCTCGCCGTACACGTTTTCGGGTTCGGTAAGCCCGTCGCTGAAGGCGACCAGAACGCCGCCCGGCGAGACCTTTATGGCGCCCTGCGCGTAGGTTGCCGTCTCGAAAAGCCCAACGACGGTGCCGCCTTCGTCGAGTCGCTGAACCTTGCCGTCGTTCACGAAGAACGGGGCCAGGTGGCCGGCATTCGTGTAGGTGAGGAGGCCCGACGCGGCGTCATAGACGGCATAGAAGAATGTGGCGTAGCGGTCGTCCGAGGTGTTGCGGAACAGATGCTCATTGAGGCGGGAGACGAGATTGGCCGGGCCATAGTGGCCGTCGATCGAAGCCATGCTGCGCAGCGCGGCCTGCACGCTGGCCATCAGCAGCGCCGCAAAAATTCCTTTGCCACTGATGTCGGCCAGGGCGATGCCGAGCTGGCGCGGGCCCAGGCGGATGAAATCGTAGTAGTCGCCGCTCACCGAACGCGCGGGCCTGCAGATGGCGCCGAGCTCGATGCCAGCCATCGACGGCAGAGAACGGGGGAAAAGCTGCTCTTGCACCTCTCGGGCAATGGAGATCTCATGCTCGAGGCGCTGGCGCTGGCGCTGCTCGGCGATCAGGTCGGAGATCGAGGTGGTCATTTCGTTGAATGATTCACCGAGCGAGCCCAGCTGATCCCGCTGGTGAACGCGAACCCGATAACTGAAATCGCCGCGGCGCACATGACGCGTGGCCTCGTAGAGGTCGCCGATCGCGCGCGTAATGGTTCGCGTCAGCACGAACCCGGTGAGGAAGGCGAGGATCTCGAGGATCAGAAAGACAGCACCGATCAGCTTGAGAGCGAAGATGAGTGCCGGCCCCACCTCTCCGACCGAGGGGAAGATCTGGCTGTTCACCATCATGGGGCGCAGTGAAAACGAGGCGAGCACAGGGGCGGACGCCGAACGATTGCCGCTCCCGACTTCGAGCGCTTCGAACGTCGCAAAACCGGTCACGCGCATATCGAACCAGTTGGCTCGCCGGGCAAGCCGGCGGCGGCGGCTCGTGACATTTTGCTGCGGAACGTAAGTGATGCCGCCGCTCTCGTAGACCAGACCGGAAACCGGTCGGAACTTCGCGGGTTGCAGCAGAATCAATTGCATGGGGCCGAGTTCGGCGCCCAGGCCGTCGAGCAGCGCAGGGGTGACCGGTTCACCCGCCAGGATCAGAACCCGGCCCTGGGCGGCCGGGCGGCTCTCGGCAGAAGCCAGCCACAGTTTGCCTCCGAATTCGATCATGCCTGCGAACGTCTTTTGCCCGGGTTTCACGAGCTCCTCTCCCCGACCGAGAAAAACGTTGAAATCGGGAGATTGGAGCCGATCGGCCTCGAGCAGCGCCGCGATCCGAGGACGAGACAAAATATCCCGATCCGCTTGAATCCCCTGCCCTGCTTGGGCTTCAACCTCGTCAGCGATGGCGTCGGTGAAGGAAGCGATCCTCGAGGTGCGCTCCTCGAGGTGATCGCGCAGGAGGTGAGCTCCAAGCTGGAGATAGAGCAGGTAGGAAGCGGCGCCGGCCATTCCGATCAGAAGGACGACCGGCACCAGGGCGATGAAGACATAAGCGACAATCAAGCGATTTCGCAGCCGCCACAGCAAGCGGGTCCGGATGGAAGGCAGCAAGCGCACGGCGAGGTACAAGGCTGCAAGAAAGGCAAAGAAACCGAAGACGGTCGGGACAGAGATCGAGCGCCAAAGATAGGCAATCGCGCGGACGAGCAGATAGGCGATAAGCAGCAGGCCCGCGGTGCGGTCGAGCGGCGAAAGCCGCCGGAAGAACACTCCCATGCGGCGGGGCGAAATTCGGTTCACGGGATTTCTCGCGCTTCGGCGGCTCTCGAAGACTCAGCCAGGAATCATCGGCGACGCGGGAACCAATCTATCACGCAGCGCGAAATCGTGCTTAGATGCTCGTCGGAACTTGCTCCCGGTTCTCGAGGCGGTTCCTTTGTACCCGGCTGTGATGGCGGCCGTAGGTGAAGTAAATCACCATGCCCACGGCAAGCCAAATCAATAGCCGGTACCAGGTTTTTGCCGGCAGGCTGGCCATGGCGGCGACGGAAGTGACCATGCCGAGGATCGGCACAAGCGGAACGAGTGGTGTCTTAAACGGTCGCGGCAGGTTCGGGCGCTTGCGCCGAAGAATCCAAACACCGGCGCAAACGATAACGAAGGCAAGCAGAGTGCCGATGTTGACAAGAACGGCCAAATCGCCGATCGGTATGAGCGAGGCGAAGCCCGCGACACACACGCCAACAACGATCGAGGTAATCCAGGGTGTACGAAATTTCCGATGGATGGCGCTGGCCCACGGGGGTAAGAGCCCATCGCGGGACATCGAATAGAAGACGCGCGACTGGCCGAGTAACATGACCAACATCACGCTACCCAACCCTGCCACCGCTCCCGCCTTCACGAGCAAGCTTCCCCATCGCACGCCGGTGGCGTCAATTCCGACCGCCACCGGGTCGGCCACATTCAACCGGGTGTAGGGAACGACCGCGGTCAGCAAACCCGCCACGGCAATATACAAAACCGTGCAAATGATCAGCGAACCGATGATGCCGATGGGCATGTCCTTCTGAGGGTTCTTGGCCTCCTGCGCCGCGGTCGAAACAGCGTCAAAGCCGATATAGGCGAAGAAGATCACGGCCGCTCCCCGCGCGACCCCCGACCAGCCGAATTCGCCGAAGCCGCCTCGGTTGGGCGGAATGAACGGATGCCAGTTGGCCGCCGCAAGAGACCCGTGGCGAGCCACGAACAGTGCGGCGATGGCAATAAAGACGAAAACGATGGCCACCTTGATGAACACAATGACGGTGTTGAAGTTCGCCGATTCCTTGATGCCCACAACGAGAATGAAGGTGACAAACGCGATGGCCAGAAATGCCACCAGGTTGAAGACAGCCGTTGCGTGTGGCAGCGTCGAGGGATCGATCCCAGCTGCAGCCAGGGCGTGGCGAACCGTGTCCAGTTGTACCCACTGCTGCTTGTAAAAAACCATTTGGGTCCCCGGAGTGGCGATCCAGCGCGGCGAAATGTAGACGCCAAAATCCTCCAGCAGGCTGACGAAGTACCCGCTCCAGCCGGAGGCAACCGTCGCTGCGCCGAAGGCATACTCGAGGATCAGGTCCCAACCGATGATCCAAGCGAAGATCTCGCCGAGTGTCGCGTAGCCATAAGTGTAAGCGGAACCGCAGATGGGAATGAGCGAGGCAAACTCCGCGTAGCAAAGCCCGGCGAAGGCGCAGATCACCCCGCAAAACATGAAGGAAATGACGATGCCGGGGCCAGCCGCCGTGGCCGCCGCCTGTCCGGTAAGAACGAAAATCCCGGCGCCGATGATGGCCCCGATGCCCAGCGCAACGAGGTTGGCCGGTCCCAGCGCGCGCCGGAGCGAGTGCTCACCCGTTTCTTTCGCCTCATCCAAGATGACGTTCAGAGGCTTGGTCAACAGCAGAGGACTAGCCATTCGTTGTCTCCCGTTAGCCCGTTGGTCCGCATGCGGACCCGGCAGATTCGTTTCGATTTCGATGGCCGGCTCGCCCCTGCTGTGGCCATCTTCGCTCAAGCCCTAAGGGCTCGAGTTACCCCTAGCTTCGATGCACGACAGGCCCTTCTGTCTGCCCAACTCCCCGCCCGCCTCAGCCGCGACAGGCTTTGGCCACGGCAGCGTATTCGCGCGCCCGCTGCGCGGGGTCGGGCGCTCGAAGAAGATCGCTAATCACAGCAACCGAATCGGCCCCGGCGCGAAAGGCATCTGCGGCAGACTCTACTGTGATTCCGCCAATGGCCACAAGAGGTTTTCGCGTGACCTGCCGGGCTTGGCGCACCAAGTCGATTCCCACGACGGGATCAGGGTTCTCCTTCGTTCCCGTCGGGAAGACCGGCCCCACGGCAATATAATCCGCCGAAGTGTGGTCCGCATCCACGAGCTCGGGCAGACTGTGTGTCGAAACTCCCACCCACAAGCGGCGCCCTAGGATGGCCCGAGCGGCTTCTACGGCCAGATCCCGTTGGCCGACGTGCACCCCCCCGGCACCCACCATAGCCGCAATGTCGGCCCGATCGTTCACGATGATCCGAACATCTGAAGAGGCCACCGCGCTCAGGACTTGACGAGCCTCGCGATAGAGCGACCGCGGGGAACCTTGCTTGTCACGGATCTGGATCAGTTGAACTCCGGCCCCGGCCAATTGTTGGGCAAGTTGCTCGAGGGGCCGTGCCGCCAGGCCTCGGTCGAGAATGGCGTAGAGCGGCGGGAACAAGAGGCATGCTCCCCTATTTCGCTTCCGCGGCGGTGAAGTGCTCGAGAAAATGCGTGTCGAACCTGCCGCGGATAAATTCAGGCGAGGCGAGAATCCGCTTGTGCAGCGGAATCGAGGTTTTGATTCCCTCGACGACGAAACCGTCAAGGGCGCCGTGCATGCGCGCGATGGCTTCGGCGCGGTTGTGCCCGTAGGTGATCAGCTTCGCGATCAGCGAATCGTAGTAGGGCGGAATGATGGCGTCCGCGTACGCGGCCGTGTCGACGCGCACCCCCGGCCCTCCGGGTACCCGGAAGGCGGTGATCCGCCCGGGCGAGGGCACAAACGTATCGGGATCCTCCGCATTGATGCGGCACTCGATGGCGTGCCCGCGCGACTCGACCTGGCCGATGATCTCGCGAAGCTTTTCGCCAGCGGCGACTCGAATTTGGGCCTTCACCAGATCAACGTCCGCGATCATTTCCGTTACCGGATGCTCGACCTGGATGCGCGCATTCATCTCGATGAAATACAACTTCCCGGAGTGGTCGCGAAGGAACTCAACGGTTCCGGCATTCGAGTAACCCAGTTTTTCGAGGGCCTCGGTCAAGCGCTGCCCGGTCGCCTGGCGGGTCGCGCTGTCGATCACGACGGAGGGCGACTCCTCGAGCACCTTCTGGTGCCGGCGCTGGAGAGAACACTCCCGCTCGCCCAAGTGCGTGACGCTTCCGAAACGGTCACCGAGAACCTGAAACTCGATGTGCCGCGGCCGCTCGATCAACTTTTCGATGTATACGTCGGCACTGCCGAACGCCTGCTGGGCTTCCGCCCGGGCCGTCTGAAACAAGGGGGCCAGTTCGCGCTTATTGCGAACGACGCGCATCCCGCGGCCGCCGCCGCCTTCTGCGGCCTTGATCATCACCGGTAAGCCGATCTCCGCGGCGATTTTCTTGGCCGCGTCCTCGTCCGGGACGATGCCGTCGCTGCCGGGGATGATGGGAATTCCCGCCCGGGCCATCTCCCGCCGGGCGCGGTCCTTTTCCCCCATCAGGCGAATGGCCTCGGGCGACGGGCCGATGAAGGTGATGTGCGACGCCTCGCAGACTTCGGCAAAATTCGCGTTTTCCGACAGAAACCCGTAGCCCGGATGGATGGCCTCGACGTTGGTGATTTCCGCCGCGCTGATTACCTGCGGGATGTTCAGGTAGCTTTCCGAGGAACGAGAGGGACCGATGCACACCGCCTCGTCCGCAAAACGCACGTGCAGGGCGTGCCGATCCGCTTCCGAATAAACCGCGACCGTCGAAATGCCAAGCTCGCGGCAGGCACTGAGCACGCGCAGCGCGATTTCGCCACGGTTGGCAATCAAGATTTTTCGGAACATTGGCTGGAAAGAGAACTATGTTTTACGGTGCGGGCGAATTCCGAAGAGCGCCTGACCGTATTCTACCGGATGCCCATTCTCAACGAACACGCGAGCCACTTCGCCCGCTACGTCCGATTCGATCTCGTTCATGAGTTTCATGGCTTCAATGATGCACAGCACCTGCCCGGTTTCGACGGGCGAGCCGAGCTTGACGAACGGCTCGGCCCCCGGAGTGGCCGAGGCATAGAAAGTGCCCACGATAGGCGACTTGATCACATGCAGGTCCTCTGCCGTCGCTGCCTGACCCACTGCTTCCTCGGGCCCCGAAGGCGCGGAGGCCGCCGGAGCGGGTGCCTCCACGAGGGGACTGCGCGGCGCGGATGCCGAGCCTACTGCCGCTGGCCTTCTCAGCCGGATGCGAAATCCGTTGCGCTCGTATTCGAATTCTTCCAGGCCGTGCGTCTGCATGAAATCGAGAATGCGCTCGACTTCGGGAAGGTCGACAGCGGACATCTCCGACGAAGGCTTCGGGCTCTTGGCCATTTACAATTCGAGAAACTCCCTGGGAGCTGTGGTCAGATCCTGCGCGCCATGCGCGGTGACCACCACATCATCTTCAATTCTAATCCCGCCTAGGCCATCGATATAAATGCCCGGCTCGATCGTGATGACCATGCCGGCTTCGAGCACGGTCTTCTCGCCGCGCCCGATCCGCGGCATCTCATGAACTTCGAGTCCGAGGCCGTGTCCGGTGCTATGGGTGAAGAATTTCTCAAGCCCATGGCCCTTCAGGACGCGGCGCGCGGCGAGGTCAACCTTCTCAGCGGTCACGCCCGGCTCGACGACGGCCTTAGCCGCTGCCTGGGCCTCGAGTACGGCGCGATACATCTCCCGAATTTTTCGGGGCGACCGTCCCAGATAGACGGTCCGCGTCATGTCACTGCAATAGCAGCGGAGTATAGCACCCTGGTCGAGCACCACCAACTCGCTTTTCTTCAGGCGGTTCGAGGAGGGGCGCGCGTGGGGCCAGGCCGCTCGCGGCCCGCTAGCCACGATGGTTTCGAACGACGGTCCTCGGGCACCAGACTGCTTCATGCGCAGCTCGAGTTCAGCGGCCACCTCCGTTTCTCGCCGGCCGGGACGCAGGATCTCGAGGCTTTGCTCGAATACCCGGCTGATCAGTTCGGCAGCCTCGCGCATGCGCGACAGTTCATCCGCATCCTTGACCGCACGCAGCCGCTCGACCAGGTTGTCGGCCGGCACCCAGCGCAGCCGGCCGGCCGCATGCTTCTCGAGGGTCGTCTTCTGCGCGACGGTCAGTTGTGACGGCGCGTAGGCGAGCTGAACGCGTCGATCGCGTCGCAAGACGCCGATTCGCTCGCCCGCTGCCCGCACCAGGCCACGCTTGGCCGTGCGAACGCTGGCGCCAGACACCTCCTCGCGGGCTTGGAGCGTGTATCGGCTGTCGGTGAAAAGAACCGAGCCTTCCCGCTCGACGAGGAGCAGGCCCGCACTGCCCGTAAATCCGGTCAGGTAGAGGACATTCGGAAGATGCGTGACCAGAAGGGCGTCCGCACGAAGCTCGGAAAAAGCAAACCGGAGCCGCGCGATCCGGCCCCGGTTTGAGAACTCCTCCTGCGGTGTCAAGCTCGAACGAACTGGCTCTCCCAAATGCTGACGGTCGCCATGCCCTTCGAAGACAAACTTATCCGGGCAGTATCCGCGGCGTCAAGAAAAAGAGCAGCTCCTGCGCGGTCGAACTGACCGTTGTATGCTTAAACAGGTTGCCGATGATCGGAACGCTTCCGAGCACCGGAACATCACTGACGCTGGTTTGCTGGTTGGAAACGATGATCCCGCCGACGACCACCGTCGCTCCATCATCAACGGTAACCCGCGTTTGCGCCGCCTGCGTGTCGATGGCCGGAATGCCTTCGACGCGCGGAATGGACTGGTCGATCTGATCGTTTTCGATGTTTACATCCATATAGATCGTACCCTCGGCGGTGATCTGCGGGGTTACGTCGAGCTCAAGAACGGCGTCGACGAACTGGACCGATACCGTGTTGTTGATGATGGTCTGCACGGGGATCTTGGTGCCTTGCTTAACGGTCGCTTTCTGGTTGTTTTGCGTGATGATTTTGGGCTTCGAGAGAAGCTTGCCCACGCCCTTCGATTCCAGGGCATCGAGCACCATATCCAGGGCGAAGTTCGTCGATTGGAACAGATACTGCACGCCGCTGGTCGGAACGCTGGCGCCGAGGTTGGTCAGCAAGGGCAACGTGCCACCACCCGAAGAAGTCGCGCTGCTGCTGCCGCCGCCTTGGAAGATCGAGATCGGCGGAGCTGCGCCAAATGTTGCGGGAGACGATCCCACGTTGGTGGCACCTCCGGCCGCGCTGTTTCCCGCCCTGCCCGCCGCTCCAAGGATGGCGCCGAGCTCGCGATCAAAGGAGCGGTTGGCAGCAACCACGCGCGCCTCAATCTCGACCTGCCGGGACTTGCGGTCGAGCTGCCGAAGCAGGTTGTCGATCACCGGGAGAACGCTCGGCACGTCCCGAATGATCAAGGTGTTCGAACGGTCATCGGCCAGAATATCGCCGCGCGAGGAGAGGAACTTCTTGAGCGTGGCGGCCATATCGGCGGCCTTGGCGTAGCTCAGAACGCGAGTCGTGGTCACGACGTCGGCTGCTTCCGCCTGCGCCTTCTCGAGATCGCGCGTTTCCTCCGCCTCCTTCTTGACCGTTTCCTTCGTGGCGATTCGAAGGACGTTGCCGTCCAGCTGCTTGTCGAGATCGTTGTTGCGCAGCACGATGTCCAGCGCCTGATCCCACGGCACATCGTCGAGCACGATGGTCAGCGTGCCTTTGACCTGCGGGTCCACCACCACGTTTAGCCCGCTGATTTCATGGATGAGTCGGAAGAAATCCCGCAAATCCACATCTTTCAAATTCACGGAAATCGGCTCACCCGAGTACTTGCTGGCCGCGGTCAACATAGCCTGTGGATTGATCTGCCCGGCCGGAGCTCCCGCGGAAGGGCCGGAAACCGGCGGCGGAGCAGCGGCGGGTGCCGATGGCGCCTGCGCAGCGGGTGCGCTCGCTGCGGCTGCCGCTTGTCCAGCCAGCTGAGTCGCCGGGGCAGCCAGCTGCTGGGGAAGCTTCGCCGCGGCCGGCTCGCCAAGAGCGGACAAACTGCGCGTCAAATTGAGCGGCAAAGCGGCTTGAGGAGCGGGAACAGGGGCTGAGGCCTCGTCCGTATTGGTCACCCTGCCGGAAGGCGCTTCCGCCGGGGCTGATTTCTCTGGTTCGGCGCCCGGCGCGAATCTGACGGTCACCGCGTCTCCGTTCGCCGTGATGTTGTACTGCGCGATTTCGCGCAGATCGATGACCACCCGAGAGATCTCGGGCGTGAATTGCGCAAGCCGGATCTGGCGAATCGGGTCGAGATTGCTCGGAATGTGACGGACGGACGTTCTGAGGTGTGCCGACTCGAAATCGAGCACCAAGCGAGCCGGGTTCTCAAGAAGCGTCGAACGATACTTGAGCGCGCCGGAGGCCAGGACGTTGACTTCGGTCCGGTCGCCGTGCTGCGACAACATCACTTGCTGAATGACCGGCCAATCCCTGCCGTCCGTGGCATGGTCTCGAGAGGTCGCCACGACGGGCTTCAGAGCCGCCGCTGGCGGCACGGAATTCCGATCGCGGGACACCACTAGAACCAGATGCTCGGCGTCTGGCCGGTCGAGCTTGGGCTCGACACCTGCTGCCAGCAGAACCTCGAGCCGAACCATGGGCTTCTGCCCCACGGTGTACGGCTGCTCGCGATAGCCTTTGACCAGCTCAGATGATACGACGCGCTCGGTGGCCGGATCGGCCGCCGTGACCCCGCTCAGGTCGAGCACGTAGAGGCTTTCGCTTGCGCGGTATCCCGTAAAATCGAACGGGCCGCTGGCCTCGGCTTCGAGCCGCACGAGTCCGTCCGCTGGAACGGCCTTGACGTGCACGGCCGGTGCATCGTTGGCCAGTGCTGCTCCGTTCCCCGCCACCAAACATGCCGCAACAAGCGCGGCCAATCCCCACGCCCGCCAGATCATCCTCATTGCTGCTCTCCTGCACTCGGGTAGATTCGCTTCGTCACCAACCGCTCCACGGGTTTTCCGAAAGCATCCCTCGAATCTTCTTTGAACGTAATGCCGTCGAGGCTGATCTTCTCCACATCCCCGTCGTAGAGATGGTCACCCTCGCGAACGAAATACACACGCTGTTCAGGATTCGAGAGAACAGCGATCATTCCGTTGCCCGACTTCACGGCCCCGTCAATCCGTACTGTGGCGATCACCAGCCCGGCTTTGCCCGGCGGCAAGTGGTCGCCGGAACCCCCGCCGCGCGGCACGTCGATCAGAGGAGTGAAAGGATCTCGTCGGCTAGCCACCGCATCCGAGTTGTCGGTTTTGGGGGCTTCCGGACCAGGGCTCTGCGCCGGAGGCGCCCCGGCCACCACCATCCCCTCGCGCCTCGGCCCCCGGCTACCCGGCACATTCAAGCCTTGCGGCTTCCGTGCGGCCGGAGGGCGCCCCTGTTGCGGCCTTCCGGCCGGTCGAACCGTTCCCGATGGCTTCACGCCGCTGGCCACAGGTTTCTGCATCTTCTGCGCGCCGGGCACCGGCTTTGGAGCGTTCGGCGGGCTCGCCGATCTTTGCGACGGCTTCGGCGTCGCCGGTTGTTGAGCGCCGACACACGGAACACAAAGCGCGGCAGCCAGGGCCGCCAAAATCGCAAATGTTTTTGCGGTTCTCGTCATGTTCGTTTAGCGCCTCGTAGAGGGAGTCTGAGGTCCCGTCGCTGGTGACTCCCCTCCCTTGGTGAAGAAAGTTGTGATCGTAAAGGTCCCCGTCACGGACGTTCCCGGAGTCAGCGTAAACTTCGAGCCTGAGGAGCCACTGGTTCCGTGGATGCTGGACAACTTCAGGTCCCCTACGTTCATGATCCGCGAAAGCCTGCCCAATTGAGAGAAGAAGTCGAGAACCCCGTAGTACGGCCCATCCGCCGCAACATCAAAGGGCATTTCGAAATAGTATTGCTTGCTCGCCACGGGCTTGGCCGTGAGCTGTCGGAGAGAAACTCCCGAGCTGGCCGCAGCGCGCTGAACCATGAGGATGAACTGGTCGGCTTCCTTTTCCTCGGGAACAATCGTCTGCAGAGTGGCGAGCTGTTTTTGAAGCGCGTCCATGTCGGACTGGAGTTCCGCCCGACGCTGTTTATAAAGGCGCAGCCGGGAAACGTCCTGTTCGAGCGGTTTCAGGTCAGCCTGCGCGTTCTCGACATCGATGCGAACGCCGCGCACCGGCGACCCAGGCACGTAAAAACCGGCCGCGACAATGACAAAGGCAAGGACCAGATACAGCATGGCCTGCAAGGGCCAGGGCCAATCTCGGAAGCTGCTTGCCATGATCAGCTCCTCCCTCTTGGCGAACCCAGGGCAACCGCCGTTTCTCCCGCCGGCTGCGTCTTCGGTTGTCCAGGAACAGGCGAGAAATGGGAGTTGACCGCCGCGGTCATCTTGAACCCAAAGGTCGCAACGCCCTTGACGATGTCGTCTTCCTTCGTCTCGGTGATCTCGACCTTGTCGAAATAGCCGGAGTGCTTGAGCTGCGTGATGAAGTTGGCGACCGCGTTGATGGATCCCGCTTCGCCGTCAATCTCGAGTGCATCCTGCCTGCGCTCCAGGGCCGTCAGCCACAGGTTATCGACACGCACGACCGTGCTCGCCACCATTTGCAGGAGTTCCTGGCCGCCCGTGCGGTTCCTCTGCAGCGTCTCAATCACATCGATCCTCTGCTGCAGAACGGCTTTATCGCGTTCGAACTGCTCAACCTGCGCCTTGATCTGTTCGAGGCTGGACTTCTCGGCGCGCAGAGCGGTGATGCGGCTGTTGATTTGATCGAGCTGCCGCTGGTCCTGTATATAGGTGAAGCCGAGAATGGCCACGGCAAGACCCAGGGCCACGAGCAGAAAGACGAACTGCATGGTGGCTTCCAGGGGCAGAGTTTGCTTGGCCGCTTTGGGCCGAGCCTGACCGAGTAAGTTGATCCGAATCATGGCGTGTCAAAACTCCTCAGCGCCAGCCCTACGGCGATGGCCAGGCGCGGGGCCAACTCGCGAAGGTGAGCTTCGTCGTGTCGGCTGGGATTCACGGAAACTTTGCGGAATGGATACAGCTCCTCGACGGGCATGGCGAACTCTTCCTTGAGGAGATCGATCAGTCCCGGCACACGCGCTGTTCCACCGGCCACGTAGATTCGCCGGATGTTCTCGCCGCTGGCCGTCGCGCGGAAGAAGTCGAAAGTCTTCTGAATTTCCAGGATGAGAATGTCGGATACCGAGCGGAGAATGGCGGCGCGTTGCTCGTCGCTGACTCCGGCAAGCGTCCCGCCCATCTTCAACTTCTCGGCGTCTTCGAAGCTGAGGTCCAGCTCCTTCTGTAGAGCGTCGGTGTACTGATTGCCGCCCACGGAAACGTCGCGCGTAAACAGGGGCGTCAAACCGCGAACGATGTTGATGTTCATGACGCTGGCCCCGACATTCAGCAGAGCGACGACCTGCGAAGGATCGGGATCGTAGTTGGCCTCGAAGCAATTCTGCAGGGCGAACGCATCGATATCGACCAGGACGGGCGACTTGCCCGCTTGGGCCAGCACATTCGTGTGGTTGAGAATCTTGTCCTTCTTAGCGGCAACCAGCAGCACGTCCATCTGGTTCTCGGTGGCTTCCAGCATCTGGTAGCTCAAACTCACATCCGCGATGTCGAAAGGAATATGCTGGCTGGCCTCGGCCTGCACACGGTCGTAGAGTTCTTCCTCGGTCATGAGCGCCATCTTCACCGGCTTGACGATTACCGAATGGCCCGAGACCGAAGTGGCAACGTCCTTCGTCTTGATCTTCTGGCCGTCGAAGATGGAAACAATCTTTTCGGCCACCGAAGGCGCATCCATGATGGCGCCGTCCACCACCGTGTCCTGGGCCAACGGCTCGAGTCCAAAACTCACCAGTTCGTACCCGGCCTTTGATTTCTTGAGCTCAACGGCCTTGACAGAGCTTGAGCCGATATCGAGGCCGATCAGGGATTTCGCCTTGCTAAACATCGCGTGATCTCGCTCCTCACCCGCCCTGCTTCGCAGGACGCGTCCGTGAAGCACTGCCTAACCGATTTCCCCCAAGAGGTACCCACCGAGGCCTTCGCTTCTCTTTCACGCACCGGGGTTCCGCTCGCCGCGCACTGAACGTACTGATAGTCCCGGTACCACAGCCCCTGGCACCGTTTATTACATTCACAACAGCGAGTGTCAAGAAACCTTGTCCGCGTGTGTGCTGTTGGTGAAAACCCGGCCGAAAGTACAGGAGGAGCAAAAAGTACAGGTCAAGATACAGGCGTGAAAGACTGATCTACGCCCGCTGGACGAAAAGTGTCACCGCCATCGTTCGTCCTAGCTCTCGCTGTTGCGATGAAAAGGAGAACACAAATCGGGGCATACCGAGCGAGTCAGTTTACTCCGCGTGCAACGAAGATGAGGAGAAATCCCTTGCCCTAGTGCAGCCCCACCGAGCCCTGCGCCGCAGTGATCAGCTTGGCAGAATCGTAGCCGATGCCGTCCTTGAAAACGATCTCAACCTTTTCTATATCTGCGATGGTCTTCGACGGATCACCGTGAATTACGACGAGATCGGCAACCCGTCCCGCGGCGATCGTCCCGAGACGGTCGGCCTGGCCGAGAAACTGCGCTCCGTTATAGCTAGAGATTCGCAGGGCCTCGAGCGGCGTGAAACCAGCCTCCACGAGGAGTTCGACTTCGCGCTGGTCGCCGAATCCGGCCAGAATTCCGCCGCCGCCGGTCGGATCCTCGCCGGCAAGCAGCGTGCCTCCGGCCTTGACGAACATGCGCTCGAAATCCATCTCCTTCTTGAACACGGTTGCGCCCGTCTCGATCAGCGCCGCATTCGAACTGCTGCGAATTCGGTTGGCCAGATAATCGACCTGCGCCTCCGGCAGCAAGGCGTCCAGCACGCGGCGGTCGAGCGGAGGCCGATTGGGAACGTCCGGTTCGAACACCGGGAGCGTCGAGGTGATGGCGACGTGGCGCTCGACCAGGTCGCCGATCATCGCCTGGACGGGGGCGCTCGATAAATCCAGGCCGGCCATGATCTGGCTGGCCTCGAGCTCGGACGGGCAGACATCCGCTGCTTTGCCAGGAACGAATTCGGTATCAACGAACAGCCCGTGCTCGAGATCATCGATCCCGATGGCCGCCGCCTCACGGAAACCAATCGAGCAAAGGTGACCCGTTACCTTGAGCCC
This sequence comes from Candidatus Cybelea sp., assembly GCA_035622135.1. Classification (GTDB taxonomy): domain Bacteria; phylum Acidobacteriota; class Terriglobia; order Acidiferrales; family UBA7541; genus Palsa-295. Next base: position 105,136 of record DASPVZ010000024.1, read on the forward strand.
GCGCTTGTGGGCGGCCAGGACCGCAGCGGCGAGCTCATCGCGCGTGATATGCATATAGGCCTTGAACGAGGTCACGCCCTCGTCGGCCCAGTAGTCGACCGTTCTTCGTGCGTCTTCGGCATCCTTTAACACATGCATCTGCGGCGTAAAGGCGCCCGGACCTTCGAGGTACGGTCCGGTGACATAGATCTCGGGCCCCACCGCGCGTCCAGAGTCAATCAGTTTTTTCAACTCGAGGTCGGTATACGGTTCCAGGGTCCCCGTGGTTCGAATCGTGGTGACGCCAGCCGCCAGATAGAGCTTCGGGAAGCTGTAGGCCATCTCGTTGTAAATGGGAACGCGCCCAGAAGGGTAAAACATATGATCATGCATTCCTACCAGTCCCGGAATCACCGTGCATCCGGCGAGATCGAGCACTTGGGCGCTCGCCGGCACAGGCGCGCCGGACGCATCGCCGACCCAGTCGATCCGATCACCCGACAGAATCACGGTCTGATTCTCCCTCGGTTCCGCCCCCGTGCCGTCGATCACGCGCACGTGCGTCAGGGCCACGGTTGGCGCGGAGATGCGGACGAACTGCTCGACTTCCGGCGAAAGTACCCGTCTCGATTGCCCCTCAGTCCGGGGAGCGGCCAGAAAAGCGATGGTGAGCAGCGCGGCCACCAGTCGATACGTCTTGCTCATTTCTGCCTCCCGGCGTCTGCGCGTCATTTCGCGCCGATTCTTAGCTGCCGCCACAAGGCGTCCACGCGCTTCTTCGTCGCAGCGTCCATCCTGATTTCGTCTGGCCAGCGGCCCGCATACCCTTCTTCGGGCCACTTGCGGGTTGCGTCAATTCCCATCTTCGAGCCGTAATCCTGGCGCCGCGCGGCGTGGTCCAGCGTGTCGACAGGTCCGAGCACAAATTGAACGTCGCGCTCGGGATCGATGGCGCAGAGCGCCTTCCAAACCACCTCGCGCGGATTCTGCACGTCGACGTCGTGATCGACGACCACGATAACCTTGGTGAACATGGCCTGGCCGAGCGACCAGATTGCATTCATAGTCTTGCGCGCATGCCCCGGATAGCTTTTCCGAATCGAGACGATCATCAGGTTCTGAAAAATGCCCTCGGCCGGCATGGCCACGTCCACGATTTCCGGGTGCTGCATTTTCATTACCGGCAGGAACACGCGCTCGATGGCATGACCGATGAAATAGTCTTCCTGCGGGGGAGGGCCGACGACGGTCGCCAGATAGAGCGGCTCCTTGCGGTGCGTGACGCACTGGACGTGAAAAACGGGATATTGGCCCTCGAGCGAATAGAAACCGGTGTGATCGCCGAAGGGCCCCTCCGTGCGGAGCTCGCCGAGCTCCACGTAGCCTTCAAGAACGATCTCCGCGTTTGCCGGGACCTCTAGGTCAACCGTCTTACAGGCGACCAATTCGACCGCTTCCCCACGCAGGAATCCGGAGAATAGGAATTCGTCCAAATCGGGCGGCACGGGCAGAATACCTGCAAGACATGTCGCCGGATCGGAACCGATGGCCACGGCCACTTCCAAAGTGCCTTTCGGATTCTTCGAACGTGCGCTGCGAAAGTGTTCGGCCCCATGCTTCTGCGTTTGCCAGTGCATGCCGGTCGTGCGCTCGTCAAAAACCTGCATTCGATAGCAGCCCACGTTGCGCTTGCCCGTTTCCGGGTTTCTCGTGACCACCATCGGCCAGGTGATGTAGCGTCCGCCGTCCTGCGGCCAGCACTGCAAAATTGGGAAATTGAACAGCGAAAATCCGTCCGTCTTCACCACTTCCTGGCAATCGCCGGCTCGCACACCCTTCGGAAAATATGAGCCAAGCTCGGCGAGCTTCGGCAGCATTTTTACCTTATCGAGGAGACCTTGCGGCGACTGCATCTCGAGAAAGGAGCAGATGCGTTCGGCCACTTCATCGAGCGAGTCTACTTCGAGCGCGAGATTCATGCGGCGTTCGCTGCCGACAAGATTCGTGACCGCAGAAACGCGCGAACCTTTGGGTCGCTCAAACAGCAAGGCCGGACCTCCCGACTTGACAGAGCGGTCGGTAATCTCGGTCATTTCGAGGATCGGGTCCACTTCCGCGGCGATGCGCCTTAGCTCGTCGTTGTTCTGCAGCGTGCGAATAAAATCTCGGAGATCGCGATACGCCACTCCCCCTCCCAGCGACCGACGTGCGGCGCCAACTCTAACACGGCAATCGCCGATCCGAATGCCCGCATTTCCGACAAGAGTCCGTCTACAACGCCGGAACCCCTTCCTGCTTCGCCGGCAAGCAGGATGCTAGTCTCAGTTCGATCGGTTCGAGCGGGCGTAGTTCAATG